>NZ_QKLW01000003.1:0-137141 GCF_003208215.1 Marinomonas alcarazii | reverse complement strand
TGCTCTGTTATCCACTGTCTTTGTACAGCAAGCATCTGGAGAAAAAATTCAATGTCTCTCGTTAACTTACATCAAGTCCATAAATACTATGGCGATCATCATGTGCTAAAAGGCATTGATCTAGACATCAAAGCAGGCGAAGTGGTGTCTATCATCGGCAAAAGTGGCTCTGGCAAAAGTACTCTTCTACGCTGTATTAATGGCTTAGAACAATACCAAGAAGGCGGCATTACTGTTGACGGTAAAGAAGTCACCACAGACGACATTCAGGTGCGTCGTCTTGCGCTTAGCGTTGGAATGATCTTCCAAAACTTCAACCTATTCCCGCACATGACGGTGGGCGAAAACGTCATGCTTGCGCCGACAATTGTGTTGAAGAAAAGCAAAGCCGAGGCCGAAGCAACGGCTCGCGCTATGCTGGAAAAGGTAGGGCTCGCAGATAAATTCGACAGCTTCCCAGAAAAACTTTCTGGCGGTCAGCAACAACGTGTTGCTATCGCCCGCGCCTTAGCCATGTCGCCTAAGGTGTTGCTGTGTGACGAAATCACCTCAGCACTCGACCCTGAATTGGTCGGCGAAGTATTAAAAGTACTCGAACAACTGGCAAAAGAAGGCATCACCTTGGTTCTAGTAACTCATGAAATGAACTTCGCCCGCGACGTCGGCAGCCGAGTTGTCTTCATGCATCAAGGCAAAGTCTGGGAACAAGGCGATCCAAAAACTATCCTATCCAACCCGCAGACAGATGAATTGAAACAATTTATGGGGGCAGTGCTTTAACTATCGCAGAAGCTAAATAAAACCACACGCCAGAGTTGGAGTGTGGTTTTACAAAACGAATTAATTCAAACCTTCGAACGCTTCAAGGAGCTAGCGGAAATAATAATATTCCGTAAAACTTTCTTAAATTGAAGCCCGAACTTAACTAACGATTCTTTCAATCAATGTTCAACGACCGATCTTCCACCGGTACGCGCCCCAGCCTTAAAGGCATGCGAGTGATATAACCAAGCGGTGAGAAGTCCGACCGAAAGTAAAGCCAACACAGACCAAGGGAAAGAGCTAACACCTACTGAATCAAGCAGTATCCCACCAACGATTCCTCCGCCAGCAATAGCAGAATTCCATGCAACAACATTCATAGAAAGCGCCACATCAGCACCATCACCTGCCGCATCGGCCAATGCGGTTTGCAATAAGGTAGATGCGCCTCCAAAAGTGATACCCCACACTACGACACCGATATAGATAATTTCTGGAGATTGAGCACCAAATCCAAATAGCAAAGCAATTAAAGCGAATGCTAAAAGACTTGTTAGAACGGTAGTGCGCAAATATCGGTCCACCAGCATGCCTGCAAACCAAATACCGACAAGGGCTGCAAGACCAAAGGTAAGTAGGACTAAGTCAATTCGTTTCCCAAGCCCTGCTTGCTCCACAAACGGTGCAATATAGGTATAGAGAATATTGTGAGCTAACATCCATGTCATAACCACGCAGAGTACTGGTCGAACTCCGGGACTCATGAAGACTTTCCTCAACGGTAAGCGCTCGTGAGCGGACTGCCCAGGATAGTCAGGAACCTTCGCTATCACCCAGACGATCAAGATAAGTGCCAAACCTGACATAACGCCAAATGCAGTTTGCCAACCGATAGCAGCGCCCATAAATGTGCCAAGAGGTACACCCAAAGACAAAGCAAGAGGGATACCGACCATAGCGACAGCCATTGCGCGGCCTTGCTGATGGGGCTGAACCATACGGCGCGCATAACCTGCTAATAGACTCCAAGCAAGTCCGGCTGCAACGCCCGCGAAGAAACGAGCGACCAATGTTAGAACATAGTTGCTTGATAAAGCGGTAACCGAGTTGAAAATGAAGAAACCGAAGATGGTCAGCAGCAGGACGTTACGCCGCTTCCAGCCACGTGTCGCAATCGTCAACGGTATGGCCGCAAGTAAAGATCCCAAAGCATATGCAGTCACCATTTGACCTGCTATAGCCTGGCTGATATCCAGACCTACACTGATCTGAGATAACAACCCCGCCGGCAATGTCTCTGTGACAATACAAATGAATCCGGTCATGGCCAATGCAAGCAGTGCCGACATAGGTAAGCGATCCGGATCTTCGGCATTTGCTTTATTGAGAGAATTATTCACAAAAAATATCCTTTAAAAATTTGGTGGGTTCCACGTTGGCACTTATGTGTCTCCGCGACGACTTTTAGATCGATTGGTACAAATGTATGACAAACCACTTAATATTGTCAACGACTTATGTATCGAGTAGTATATAAGTCATAAAAGAAATGGAGAAAGAAATGGCAAAAATGGGCAGACCTAGAACATTTGATCGCCAGAAAGCAGTTGTACAAGCTATGCATCTTTTCTGGGAACATGGCTATGAAATGACTTCTCTAAGCCAACTAAAGGCTAATATTGGTGGAGGGATTTCTACGCCAAGCTTTTACGCAGCATTCGGCTCTAAAGAGGAATTGTTCAATGAAGCTGTACAGTGTTATTTAGAGACTTATGCATGCGTAACAGACTCCCTATGGGACGACGAAATTCCTCCCAGAGACGCTGTTGAGCTTGCGCTCCGTCGGTCGACAAAAATGCAATGTGAATCAGGGCATCCCAAGGGATGTATGGTGTCTTTAGGGACAATGAGCGCACCCACGCCAGAGCTTGCTCACGTTGTTGAACCACTTACGGCCTCGCGCTCACGAACACTTCAAGGCTTTGTGCGATGCGTAGAACGCGCAATCGCTATGGGAGAGTTGGCCAAAAAAGCGAACGCTAGGTCTATGGGAATTGCCTTTAATAGTTTCCTGCAGGGCATATCGATTCTAGCTAGAGATGGAATGGATGCCGCGGATCTCGACGCTTCCATTACAGAATTAATGAAACTATGGGATATCGAAGTGTGTCAGCCCAAATAGAATGTATCAATCGGTCAAAGAGCACTTACTTGGCTAGCATGTGCCGAGGAAGAAAAATCAAGGTCTTATCGATATAGTTTGCTGTAACGAGGTAATCTCAAAAATCCATAGATTTAAAAAAGGATAATTGAAAAAAATATGCGAAAACATGCTAGCTCTTTTGCATTAGATATCAATCTCGAGATGAATCAACAAGAGCCATAGCGTCCTATCTCGACAATTTCGCGACACGTTTTTTATGTCGCTCTTTCGCGTGGTCTCTTGCAGCGTTGTAGATGTGCATCAGCTCTTCAGCACTAACGTCGACAAAAATGTCTTCCTGCTCTAGCACATGATAAAGATCCTCCATTTCAAGCAAGTGTTGCTCATTGGAGTCTTGATGAAACGACTTGTTTAAAGAAGCAGGGTAGCGCCGCCAAGAAAACCAATTATTGAGTATAACAGCGAGCACCAACATCGCGATGAGATTGATCAATAAAGGATAGAGTAAAAATTCATAGCCCATTGCATGTATGCTGCTGCCACCAATCACGCAGAATAATGCCGTCGATCCTCCTGGTGGATGCAAGCAACGCAGATAATGCATAACGACAATAGACACACCAACGGCAGCGGCTCCAGTTAAGAAAGACGCCCCAAACTGCTGATAAAAGAAAATGCCAATCAGTGCAGATATTAAATGTCCGACAGCAAAAGGCCACGGCTGAGACAAAGCGCCATGGGGAATGGCGAACAACAAAACCGCGCTGGCACCAATAGATGAAACCACCAGTAACGAATCAGGAAGAGACAAAAATAGACTCGAAAAATAGAACACACTGATCAAAGCGAAGCATGCCGTGATACCCGATACAAAACGTTCAACATGTGAGGTTCTATTTGTTTCAATCCCTATAAATAGAGCTGCATTTCGACATAACGAGAGGAACATGTGAGCAATAACGCCTTATGATAATAAATAGCGAATTCAAACAGCAAAGGCGAACGATCGTGTTTACCTAGTAACGGCGCCATTTTAATGATTAAAATAGCCTCATGTATAACGAATTTAAATGAGGTTTAAGTGCAAAATAGTTGCATTTAAAATAGAGCTTATGGATATAGAGCAAGCAAAGACTTTTCTCGAGATCATTCATGCGGGCACCTTTGCCCGTGCAGCAGAACGCTTATACGTCACTCAAACCACGGTGACCGCTCGGGTTCAAGCGTTAGAAGCATCGTTAAATTGTCGTTTATTTGTGCGTAATAGAGCCGGCGCAAAGCTAACCAAAAGTGGTGAAGCCTTCGTAAAGCCAGCAAAAAATATGGTGGAAGCGTGGGAGCAGGCCAAGCGACTTTGCGGCCTATCAGATTATCAGGCTCAACAAACCTTGAAAATCGGAGGCGAGATCAGCCTTTGGAATCCAATACTCATCGACTGGCTATTGGCAATGAATGACGAAATGCCTCACATGCTCATCAACAGCCAAGTCACGACAACGGACATGTTATATCAATCGCTACAAAGGCAAGAAATCGACGCCATTATTGTTCATAGCCCACGCTATTTGCCTGGCTTAGTTGTGGAACAAATAGCAGAAGAAAAGCTCATCCACGTCGCCTCAAACTTACAAAACATGCCTGATTTGTTTATCGAATGGGGGGAAGAGTTTACCCTTCAGTTTGATCGATGTGTGCCTTTTAATCGTCAGGCTGCGATGCAATTTTCTCTTGGTCCAATGGCTTTAAAATACTTATTAGCTAAAGGTGGAAATGGTTATTTCCGCACCAAAGTAGTCGACCGATATTTGGAACAAGGTCTGTTGCACAAGGTAACAGGCGCGGCAGAGTTTACTTATCCCATTTACCTTGTCTCCCACAAAAATAATGCGCTGCCTGACAACTTCGAACAGGCCAAGAATATACTTCTAGACAGTATGAAAAACATCTCAAGTTGGGAGATTTAACGCATTGCTATTAAGACTACAATTCACGTCTTGGTGATCCAGCCCAAATACTGACGACCAAGACCATTCACCGGGGTTTAGCACAAAGCCATAACTGAGTGTTAAACCAGATTCAATTTTGATGTCGCCAAGTTGGTCATCACTTTGATTGGTTATCACATAATGCTCGCTGACAACTTCATCGCCAGCGATTAGCCTTTCTGCGACTTTATTAGAGTAAATAAGCAGCCGAATGGGCTCAACAGAGTCAATACCAATGCTGTCACCTCCAAAATCTCCTGCTGCGAACCGAATCGGTGAAGAAACACAGGCCGCTAGCTCTTCTTGCCGATTGTCTTTTTTGGCAATCAACACGCCTTTTCCTGCGATACCTCGCAGCTGCAATAAAGTGCCGACTTTTGGCGACTCAATGTAGACCACGGCTTTTATGTTATCTGATAAAGCAAAGTCACTCTGATCCGAATTTTTCGCCTCACGGCTACAAGCAGAGACAGACAAAAGCAACAAAATTGAGCATAAAGTGGTGGATAAGTGGGGTAAGTTATTAACATCTTTCATGTTTGGCTCCTGTTTATCATCTCGCATTATTTTGTGGATAATGTCCAAAATCACTGTCTGGCTCACTCGGTAAAGCCAATAACACCAGCAAAACAAACATGCCTATCGCAGGAATCAAGAGTACTAACAACCACCAAGCCGAACGGTTGGTGTCATGCAATCTACGCACAGTCAAAGACAACATAGGTAAGAAAACCAACAAGCTGTAAAACGCCTCTATTTTCCACGTTGCTTGAAAAACCATTTCCATCACAACAAAGATTAACGAGATAAAACAGTTAACTAAAAAGAACAGCCAAAATGCTTCTACTGATGCCCGCCCAGAAAATTGCGCATAACGCTGCCACGCCTCAAAATACCAGTTCATACTTTTCTCCTTTTTTTTATTCGTCCCGAGGAACATCAAAGGTTTAAAAGTACGTTGATAAGGAAAGATTTACGTCCTAGATCAGGTTTGAGGACGTTCTTGATAAGGATCTAGGACATAATACAGATCTGAGCGGTAAAAAATGGAGCCAAAATGATCGCTATTCCCTTACCTTTTGTGATTGCCCTGTTGTTATCCATGTTGGCAGTTTTATTGTTTATTCGTCGAGAAGAAACCACACCATCCGCGTTTGTTTTTATCGCGTTATGCGCACTAACGATAACGGTCGTTGGCCTGCGTTGGACATTTGATTATGCGCTATTTCGTTTGATTCAACCTATCTTAGCGTCTTGTATTCCTGTTACTGCTTGGTACTGTTTTTCGAGTGCTCACCAACGCTATAAACTAAAAATCTGGCATTTCTTACCGCCAATTTTTGTCACCTTGGCGTCTTTTACTTATCCGTTCTGGCGGCCACCCTTGGACCCAATGTTAACGCTGCTGTATGTGGGTTACGGTATCGCACTCATTCGATCATCTTTTAAGACATCAAACCTTCCTGAACAAGTACGTTTATCCGATATCGACAGCGCTCTAAAAGCCGAACGTAGCGCAGGTGCCATGCTGTTAATGTCTGCCATGATTGATGGTGCTTTGGCGGTCGATTTTTCTTTTTTTGCTGGCGAACATGCACTGATCATCTTGTCTATTGGTCACGCAGTCTTACTGCCTGTTTTGGCTATCAGCGTCATTATGATGAGCCTTAGCATTGCCCCCCACGTTAGCGAGGCATCCGATCAGAGTGAGAAAACAACATCTGCAGAACAATCAAAAGACAAACCTCAGCATCCGTTAACCGACGATGAAGTAAAGGACATAGTGCACAAAATTGACGTGCTGCTTAGCACCAAGGAAGTGTTTCTCGATCCAGACCTCACGCTCGATAGACTCGCCAGAAAAGCCTGTATTCCAGCCCGTCAAATCTCTGCCGCCATCAACCAAGTTTACGGTCGCAACATTTCACAAGTAGTAAACGAATATCGTATTGAACGAGCCAAAACACTGCTGCTCACAACCAACAAGGCCATCACCCAGATTTATATGGATTCTGGCTTTCAAACGAAGTCTAACTTCCATCGAGAGTTTTCTAGGGTGACGCAACAAACGCCGAGCGCCTTTCGGCGCGCTAATATGAAGAGTTAAGAAGCCTGGATAAATCGAATGATGTCTTGATACATTGCCTGATGAAGTTCATCTCGTGACCTGTCGTTACCGTCTTTGCAAACAATGCCATCACCTGGATTTTCCTCTTCGATCAACTCAATGGCGCCGGGTTTACAAAGCTGCATAAAGCTAAAGTGCGCCGCATCTTGGTAGACTATGTATTCACGGTTATTTTGAGGAATATATTGCGCGAGAAAACCAGACTCTTCCGCTTGAGGTAAATCACCAATATCGACATCGGCGGCAAGAATTAAGGTCGGAGAGGTTAAATCCTGCAAACTCTGACGTGACAAGCTTCTCGCCAAACCTAAATCCAACGACACCACACGCTTGATTCGATCATCCTTTAAGCTGCCAGAAGGCTCACCAACTTGTGGTTTATCCAAGCCCAATTCAGGCGTCAAGCCGCACACTCGAGGACTATCTTGAAAAGCACATTCTTGTTTTAGCTGCTCACGATCAAATTGCGCACCAGCAAGCAACATCACCGTCCAGCCACCTAATGAATGCCCAATAGCCGTGACGTCGTTCGCATCGATATTTGGCAATAGGTAAGACTCGTTTAACAACCAATCCAACAAACGGGATAAGTCACCTGCACGCCGCCACCACTGAGCTGCCGCTTGCGCAGAATGATTAAACGACGTGGTTCCAGGGTGATCAAGCGACGCCACAACATAACCGTCTTGTGCCAATTTTGTCGCGAGCCAACTCTGATTACGCCAATTGCCACGATAACCGTGAGAAATCACTACCAGAGGAAATTGCCCCAGCATTGGCATTCCTACACGTACCACACTGCTTCCAAAAAACGCTACGTTTTCCGCAATTTTATCAGTGGGAAAGGTCGTCTGGGATGGATACCAAACACTGGCTTTTAACGGCCTATCGCTGTCCGTGTATAACTGAACCTGATCAAAACCCACCGAATACGCAGAAGCATTCGCCGCCCAACTGATGACCAATAAAACAAAACACGTAAATCGTTTCATGGAGATATTTCCTTTCAAAGTGCTTTTAAAAGAAGTCACAATGAAAGGAAAAGGCGAGTAAAGCGTCCTAAAACAGGATTAAGGACGTTATATCAAGGCATTCAAATGCCCTCCCTCAAAATAAAGTTATTTTAGCCGTTATTGTTACTTATCTGTCATATTAGCTCTGTACCCTCACTTCATTAATAGTATTCAACTATGCTTTATTGAAAGCCTACGGAAATAAAAAAATGAAGATGAAAGATCTATTAGACAGCGCCCAACCGATGAAGAAACATAAATCTAAATCGAAGAAGAATGAGTTAAAAAAGAAGAAACAAGAAAAGTTAGAAGCTAAAAAGCAGGCGAAAACCAAAAAGGAGGTAAAGGCAAAGAAGCCGGCAGAAGTGACTAAAAAACCAGCCAAGGTTTTGCCAGAAGATAGCTCGACGACGAGTAATCCAATTCGTCAGCGTGCGTCGAAAAGCCTAGAGCCGATGACAAATGAAGAACAGTTGATTGCGATCAATCAAATCATTAAACGCTTATTAATGAATGAAATCACACAAGGTATGGCCTTGCGGGAGCTACGTGTAAGTGTCCTAGGTTTAAGACAAGATGCGTACACGAAGCTGACTGGTGTATCGCGTAAAACACTGTCCGAAATCGAAAACGACAAAGGGAATTACACCACTGAAATTATCAATAAGGTGTTCAAACCTTTCGAGATCAAGGTCGGACTGGTGCCTACTTCTAGTCAGTTATTAGCGGCCATAATGGCCAATTAATCGCTCAATAAAAGATATTGGAAGCCAAACTAGATGGCCTCGATATTCGTACTATGCGTTACATTTTGATGCAAAGGCTTCCATTTTCTTCGCTAAATCAAAATCTTTATTAGACACACCTGACACATCGTGGGACGTCAGTTGAATGCTGACTTTATTGTACACATTGAACCATTCTGGGTGATGATCCTTCTTTTCCGCGTACATAGCGCACATCGTCATAAAACCAAAAGCATGCTGAAAGCTTTTAAATTTGAAGGTTTTACTGAGCTTTTCGTCTTCTATCGCCCAATTTTCTGACGTTTCTGTATTTAATTGGTTAAGTGCTTGTTCAATCTCATGCTGTTCGAGCTTTCGATGTGTCATGCTGTTTCACCTCTATTTAAATCAGAAAATTTATCGTACCAAGCACCAGTGTAGTCGCTTAAGCCCACGATTAAAACGCAACAAAAAATCCCTTCTGCAAATTCATGCAAAAGGGACTCTCAGACTAACGCTTCAAATTGAAAGCGTTTATTTGATGGTGAAGTTCACATCAATGTTGCCGCGTGTTGCATTGGAATATGGGCAAACTTTGTGAGCGGCTTCAACCAATTGCTCAACAACGTCTTTTTCTACGCCAGGTACATCCACTTCTAGATCTGCGCAGATAGTAAAACCTTCGCCTTTGGTGTTTTCACCGATACCAATAGTCGCCGTTATGCTGACATCATTTGGAAGTTTCACTTTTTGTTTGGATGCTACCAGCTTAAATGCGCCGATAAAGCAAGCAGAGTAACCAGCGGCAAATAGCTGCTCTGGGTTAGTCCCTTCACCACCCGCGCCGCCGAGTTCTTTTGGCGTGCTTAGGGCAAGATCCAATTTATTATCAGATGAAACAGAACGACCGTCACGGCCACCAGTGGATGTTGCTGTTGCGCTGTAAATAGGTTTCATAATATTGCTCCTTAATAACACTATTGATGAATATTGCTTACTTAATCATTATCGCGATAACTATAAAGTTAAAAATAAAGGCTCACTGAAATGAGCCGATGAATTTATGTTATTGCAATAACTATTATTGCGCAACCCCTATTTTGTAAGTTTTTTCCTAAGGGCAACGAGCTGCTCACGTAAAGCGACCACTTCATTCATATCGATTCCGCAGGCTTCAGCAACACAGCGGTTTACTTCTAAACCTTGTTCACGCAGCTTTTTGCCTTTTTCAGTCAAGGCAATACTCAAGCTACGATCATCGTCCACACCACGTAAACGCTGCACTAATCCATCAGCTTCCATACGCTTGATTACGGGCGTAAGCGCACCAGATTTTTGCCCAAGCGCATCGCTGATGTGCTTCAAGCTCACGCCATCTTGCTCCCACAAAATCAACATCACCGTATATTGCGGATAGGTCAGACCGATCGCTGAAAGCGGCTCTTTATAAAACTGCGTCATCGCAAGAGACGTCGAGTAAAGGGCAAAACACAACTGGTTGTCGAGTAATAATGGATTTTTAGGAAATAGCGAATTGTCAGAAGTCATAAGTTCTCATGGATGGTTGCGCGAATAGTTATAGCGATAATGATTAAACATTTTACACATTAACACCTTCCAAAACATCAAAATGACAATCTTGTTTTAAGACTCTGCTATTATCGAATATCACATAGGACGAACGACCATGTCAAAAGTCACCCTAAGCGGCCATATTGAAGTACCAACAGAAGATCTAGACGCGGTATTGGCAGAACTACCAAACCACATCGCGCTGACTCATCAAGAAGCGGGTTGCATCGCCTTCACGGTGACCCAAGATTCAGACAACCCTCAACGCTTTGATGTGTATGAAGAATTCACCGACAAAGTCGCATTTGAAAAACATCAAACCAGAGTGAAAGCGTCTCATTGGGGTGAAGTGACGAAAAATGTGGAGCGGTTTTATACGGTGACAGAGACTTAAACAGCCTCTAGATTTATTTTCTCACCCGCTCAATCACTTCTTCTATCCACGCAACCGTTAGCCAATCTGGTGCGGAGGCAGAGCGTGAGAAGGCTATTTGTACCGCTGGCAATGCTGGTAATAGATCGCTTTCGATTACTTCCAGTTCGTCATTCACGCTGATGCTAGCAATGGCGGAGATGGCTTTTTCGGCCATTAAAAGGCTTTCAATCAGGGTGAGATTAGCCGTGACGCAATACAGCTGATAATCCGTGCCTTTCTTCTGCAAACCATCAACGGCGCTGGAATGGAATTTACAGCTCGGTTCGTATAACGCCAATGACAAAGGGTTCAGAGTCGTCCAGTCAAAGCCTTTTTTCGCCACCCAGACGCCTTTGTCTTGAAACAAGGTTAAGCCTTCGTCGCTATCAGGCGTTCGCGTGACTATAGCTAAATCCACTTCGCCTTTGTCCATCCATTCTCTTAGTTCAGCCGATGTCCCCGTGCGAATTCGAAAGCGAATATTCGGCAACATGGCTTCCATGACCGTCATGACGACAACGAGTAAATTCGCCACATAATCATTCGGACAACCAAGATTAAGCAAGACACCCTGCTGCGGGCCTTTGATGGATTGTAATGCGCTTTCTTGCAGCTGCAAAATTCGCCGTGCGTAATGAACCAACTGTTGGCCGTCTTCGGTGAGCACTTGCTCTCGACCTTGTTTGCAAAACAGCTCGGTGCCAACTTGTTCTTCCAGTCGTTTCATCTGCATGCTGATGGCCGATGGCGTGCGAAAGGTTTGCATAGCGGCACGCTGAAAACTACCGTGATCGACAATCGCCACTAGGGTTTTTAATAGTTCCGTATCCAATGCCGTTCTCTCATTTGATCATTCATCAAAATGCGTTATGCCAGCCTTCAATTTAATTGGCTTTTTTCTGTTTCAGTCTTGTCACATGATCAGACCATCAACAAAGAAGGAAAGACTTATGATTCTGCACGATTTTTTACCCTCAGGGAACGGTTATAAAATCCGTTTGCTATGCGCCTGCTTAGGCCTGAAAGTAACACTGAAACAATATGACATTACCAAAGGGGAAACGCACACAGAATCTTTTTTGGCGATGAATCCAAACGGGAAAATTCCAGTGCTGGAGTTGGACGATGGAGAGTGCTTGAGTGAAAGCAACGCGGTGCTTCTCTATCTTGCAGAACAACACCAATCGGCCTTGTTACCAAACAATGCCATGCTTAGAGCCAAGGTCTATAAATGGTTATTTTGGGAGCAATACAGCCACGAGCCAAACATTGCCTCGCCACGTTTCTGGCTGACTCACAACGCCATGACGGAGCTAAAAAAACACATGCTGCCAGATCGTATTGAGCAAGGCCGCGCCGCGTTAAAACAAATGGAAGACACGTTAGCCACGCAAACTTACTTAGTCGGTGATTCCATCACACTGGCGGATATTTGTTTGTTTCCTTATACCCATGTGGCGGAAGAAGGCGGCGCCTATCAATTATCCGACTATCCTAATATTCAGCGCTGGATTAAAGACATCGAAGCCTTGGATTGGTTTATTCCCATTAATCAAGCACACATTATTTAATTCCCACATGAGAAGATGAAAATTCACCAGCCAGCAAACCTTGTTGCGTGAAACACCCTTCCGTATAGTCTCTGCTCGTCTATATATCCTTCTCTCCGCTATTTTTCATCAGCAGGGAGAAGGATTGACTGTATTTACGACATTCGATGTTATCATGTAACAAACACCTCTACGGAACCTGATTTACCTTGATTAATGAAGCGCCTTCAACTCTACCAAGCGACACCCAACAAGAGGATTCTTCCTACTCGTTTTTTTCTAGTTGCCGACCTGCATGTATGCAGTTGAACGACGTGGCTTGGTCTCCATATCGAGACAAAGCATTACTTAAGCCTGTCACTGTGACGGTTCACCCAGGTGAATTTCTTGCCATCGTTGGCCCAAATGGATCAGGGAAAACCAGTTTATTACGCTGCCTTTATCGCACCAATAAACCCAGCAATGGCACAGTTTTGCTTGATGGTAAAGACATCTGGTCGCTATCGCCACGCCAATGCGCTCAACGCATCGCCACCGTTTTACAAGACACAGGAGGAGAATTTGGCCTCAGCGTTTTTGAAATGGTCGAAATCGGACTGACACCAAAGTCTCTTGTCTGGGGGCGCTCCGAGGAAGATTCTCAAATCGTCGAAAACGCACTCGCCTTACTTGATGTGGCCCATTTGGCCGAGCGCTCCTTCGACTCTTTGTCTGGTGGTGAACGCCAGCGGGTAATTATCGCCAGAGCCTTAGCGCAGCGCCCTGACATACTGATTCTAGATGAGCCAACCAATCATCTAGACATTCGCCACCAACTCGATGTGCTCGCGTTATTAGCAAAACTGCCTTGCACGCTCATCGTGTCATTGCACGATCTCGCCTTAGCCTCTGCTTATGCTGATCGGGTACTGGTTATGCAGAATGGCGAAATGCAAGCTTGCTCGCCACCAAACGATGTCTTTACCAAACAACGCATAAAACAAGTATTTGATGTGGACACCATCATTGATGAGCATCCCATTACACAACGCCCAAGATTCTCTTTTTATATCAATGATTAACAGGATAAATTCATGACAACGAGTGTTACTACAAACATCAAACACACATCATTACTCGTTAGTGGCGCATTGTTAAGCCTTTTACACACAGGCTTAGCGAGTGCCTCTGATTACCCTGTCACCGTACAAAGCTGTGACCGCCAAGTTACCTTCAATCAAGCACCAAAAGCGGCTGTATCAAACGACGTCAACTTGACCGAGATGATGTTAGCACTCGGCCTGCAAGATCATATGGTCGGTTTTACTGGCGTGTCTGGCTGGAAAACCTTAGACCCAAAATTGCGTAATGGCATCGGTGAATTACCTGAACTTTCGCCAAAATACCCCAGCAAAGAAGTGCTTTTGGGTGCTGACGCGGACTTTTATTTTGCTGGCTGGAACTATGGTATGCGTGTTGGAGGTGGCGTTACGCCTGACACCTTGGCACCGCTTGGGATCAAGGTGTATGAGTTAACAGAAAGCTGTATTCACATCATGGACAAACCGAAAGTTTCCATGGATGACCTTTATGTGGATTTACTAAACCTAGGTCGTATTTTTGGCAAAGAAGAACAAGCACAGGCCTTGATACAAGGTTACCAACAAGACCTTGAGAATTTCCAAGCTAATCTAGCGCCATTAAAAACAGCACCAAAAGTCTTCGTTTACGATTCCGGTGAAGAACAACCCTTTACCTCGGGTCGCTATGGCATGCCAACCGCGCTAATCGAAGCCGCAGGCGGCAAAAACATCGTCGATGACGTACAAAAAAGCTGGACACAAATGGGTTGGGAAGCCGTCATTGATCGTGCACCAGACTTTATTATTATCGTTAACTATGGCGATGTGACCGCAGAACAAAAGATCAATTTCTTGCGCAGCAACCCTGCTTTTGAAAACATTCCGGCGGTGAAAAACAACCATTTTGTCGTTTTAGAATACGTGGAAGCCACACCCGGCCCGCGTAATATTAATGCGATCAAACGCTTAGCCGAGGCTTTTAGAACCGCGTTATGAAGCCTGCCAACAAAAAGCTCACCATTATGGGACGTGTTCCCTTGCCTGCTTTGTTAATCATGCTCAGCATCTTACTGCTGTTATTAATGGGCGTGGCAATTGGCGTGGGTTCCGTATCCATTAGCCAATCCACCGTGTGGAGCGTGATCGGTCATAAACTGTCGATCACCAATACACTGCCTAATTGGTCAATGGGACGCGAAAACATCATCTGGGCGGTGCGGTTACCAAGAACGTTGCTCGCTGCCATGGTCGGCGCGGCTTTGGCGATTGTGGGCGCCGCGTTGCAATCCGTAACTCGTAACCCTTTGGCGGATCCGCATTTATTGGGTGTGTCTTCTGGTGCGGCGTTAGGGGCGATTATCGCCTTGCTCCATACAGGCATGATTTTAGGCGTGGTGACGGTTCCCGTGTTTGCTTTTCTTGGTGCTTTGTTGGCGATGTTTTTAGTCTTGGCGGTAGCAAACTTTTCCTCGGCACACAGTGCGGGACGTTTGATTCTGGCGGGCGTGGCGGTAGCCTTTGTGCTGACAGCCTTAGGGAATTTATTCATTTTTATGGGCGATCACCGCTCGTCTCATACGGTGATTTTCTGGATGCTCGGCGGCTTGGGGCTTGCTCAATGGGGACAGCTTTGGTTTCCACTGGTCACGCTTTTATTAGGTTCCGGCTATCTGATTTACAACGCCCGTTATCTAAATGCCATGACGCTTGGCGATGAAAGCGCCAGCACCTTAGGCGTTCCGGTTGAGCGATTCCGCCTGATTGTGATTGTTGTCTGCGCGCTGCTGACTGGCGCAGCCGTCGCCTTTTCCGGTGTCATCGGCTTTGTCGGCCTGATGGTGCCGCATATCGTGCGTTTGTTGGTGGGTGGCGATTACCGCAAAGTCTTACCTTTATCCGCGTTATTCGGCGCTCTGTTCCTCGTCGCGGCTGACATTGCTTCCAGAATCATCATGCCACCGGAAGACATGCCAATCGGCATTCTTACTGGCCTAGTCGGCGGCATCGCCTTTGTCTTCCTGATGCGACAAAAACGTAACGTCTCGCTCTAAATAAGCCAACAAAAGAAAACTTGCTTTATTAAAATTCAACACCCAAAATACTGTTTATATATACAGCATTTTGAGTGTTTTATGTCTGCTTCTTTTACCAATAACAGCGATCAAAAAGGCGAGAAATCGCCTTTCAATCATCCTATCAAGGGGCGCGGCACAGCCAATAATATAGCTGGGCGCTTTGCTATTACGCTGGTTGAAGTAGATGAAAACGACGAAGCGATTGCTTTGCTGGAAACATCATCGCCCAAAACAGAAGTTCGTCATGAACGCGCCAAAAGCATCATCAGCCGCAATTCCTCTCCTGACATTCCTTTTCGCATGTCTGTGAATCCTTATAAAGGCTGCGAACATGGTTGTGTGTATTGCTTTGCTCGACCAACTCATGCGTATTTAGATTTGTCGCCAGGGTTGGATTTTGAAACCAAACTGGTTGCCAAAACCAATGCAGCGTTTTTGTTTGAAGAAGAACTGGCACACCCAAAGTATCGCTGCGAACCCATTGCATTAGGCATCAATACTGATGCCTATCAGCCGATTGAGAAACAACTCAAAATCACTCGGCAATTATTAGAAATTGCCTTGGCCCACAATCAGCCCATCTCGCTAATAACCAAAAGCACCTTGATACTCAGAGACATAGATTTGCTCGCGCAAATGGCAGAAAAAAAGCTTATCCATGTGGCGATCAGCGTGACGACGCTCAATAACGATTTAAAGCGTATTTTGGAACCTAGAACGGCATCAGGAAAAACACGTTTACAAGTGATTAAAACCTTACGTGAAGCTGGTATTCCGGTTTCGGTTCTTGTCGCACCGGTGATTCCTTTTATCAACGATAACGAGCTAGAAGAAATCGTCGCCGCTTGCGCGGAGGTTGGCGCGCAATCCATCAATTACATCATGTTGCGTTTGCCTCACGAAGTGGCGCCTTTATTTTCCGACTGGCTCCACCAGCATTACCCAGACAGAGCTGAACACGTTTTGCAGCGCATTATGGACATGCGCGGTGGCAAGCTCTACAACAGCCAATTTGGCAAGCGCATGACGGGGGAAGGTATTTTTGCGGATTTAATTAACCAACGTTTTCACAGAGCACGACGCAAGTATAGATTGGATGACAACCGATTAAGCTATCTCGATTGTCGTCATTTTGCGGTTCCGCCAAAGGAAGGTGATCAGATGGCCTTGTTTTAAAGGCTCAGTATCAAATGCTTTTTTAGCATAAAAAAATCCCCTAAGAGTAAAAGCTTAGGGGATATTGATGTTATTTCTATATTTCAAAAACGCTTATAACTTATTGTTAAATTGGCTTACGGCATCAACCACTTGTCTTGAGCCTGTCTGAATATCATTCATCACATGACCCGCTTCCGTTGAAAGGTCGAGGGCTTTTTGAGCCTTCTCCATACTTTCTTTGATAAGTGATACGGCCTGCTCCGTCAGCTTTTTGTTGTCCCCAACCACACTGATGATTTCTTCTGTCGCCGAGCTGGTTCTAGAAGCAAGCTGCCTGACTTCATCAGCAACCACCGCGAAACCTCGTCCCTGCTCACCAGCTCGTGCCGCTTCTATCGCGGCATTAAGCGCAAGCAAGTTTGTTTGATCGGCAATACCACGGATACTTTCAACCAAAGCGGCTACTTTCAATGACTGAGTATTGAGCTCGATTATTCCTTGGCTCGCATTGCCCATCTGCACTGAAAGCTCGTCCATTGTCTGAATCGTCGACTCAACAACTTTTTTACCTTTAACAGCGTCTGCATCACTTTTCTTAGAAATGTCATAGGCGATCTCAGAAGTTTCAGAAATCGCGAACTCACGATTCATTTGCTCGGTAATAACCGTCGCAAACTTCGCGACTTTGTATAACTGGCCACTTTCATCACGTATTGGGTTATAAGACGCTTCTAACCACACATCATGTCCGTGACTATCAATGCGTTTAAATCGATCGGAAACAAACTCACCTGAACGTAAGCGCTGCCAAAACTGTTTATATTCCTGAGATTCCGCTTCTTTCGGCTCACAAAACATTCTGTGATGCTGACCTACAATTTGGCTATTAGAATAGCCCATGCCTTTTAAGAAATTATCGTTAGCATTTAAGATGATGCCATCTAAACTAAATTCAATTACAGCCGTAGAGCGATTCAACGCCGCCAACATATCTTCATCTTCTTTAGATTGAGAGATGGTTCGCGTCAGTTCCGCTGAGTAAACTTCCAATATCACGCGCCCATCTTCAACCTGTTTTTTCGGTTGAATAATCGACCGATACCAGGCTTCTTTACCCTGCTTCGTTTCAAGCTGTAGAGCGCCATGCCAATGTTTCTTCTCGCTAATAGCAGACAACATTTTTTGGCAATGTTCTTTTTCTAAAGACTTGCCAAGAATAAAGCCTTTAATGTTTTCACCTATTAATTCAGCTTTTTCAAAACCACAGGACTTTATGAAAAGCGAGTTTGCATCGACTACCTTTCCGTCTGGTGTTATAGAGAAATACAACATTTCTTGTCTAAGGTCGGCCTGTGTCTCTTGGAAGGAAACAAGTTCTTTCTCTAATTCAGTAATTCGGGTCAATAATTTATTATTACCAAATAGCATTTGCTTCTTCCTTAGGTATCTCAATTCGACTTTATTAAAGAGTAGCGGATGTTTTACACGAACACGACAATATTTTTATTTTAAGAAAACAACTTAGCACTATTTACACAAAAATATTATGTAAATAAGCCAATTCAGTTTATAAACAAGCTTCGACTTACCCCTTTTTTGGAATCTATTTGCATGCCTAGTGATGACTTTATCGATTTGCTCAAACTGCTTATTCGCGCACCCAGTGTGGTTGGCGCAGAGCATTCATTTTTCCGTGTCTTACAACGCGAACTGGAAGAGCGAGGGGCAAAGGTCACTTGGTACGAAGGTTTGTTGGTTGCCCAAGGCAGCGATCCGTTTAGCACTATGTTCTCTGCGCACATTGATCGTCATGGCTTGGTTTGTACGGGCCCGAACGAATTCCAATACGCCGCGTTTGTTTCAGCTAATCGCACCGATTTGTTGAATAACTCGGTTTCTGAGGAGTTGATGACCAAGGTTACAGAGCGTTTCAACCATGAAGAAATCTACGCCTACGAACCTTGGTCTGGCGTATACCGTGGCAAAGGCACCATTAAAAGCTCATACGTTTGTGAATTTCGTAACAACTTAATTTTCGAAACAGAAGGCTTAGAGAGCGTTGTCGCTGGCACTCCCATTGCGTTTAAAGACCAATTACATGTGGTTGATAATCGCTTAGAAGGCCAGTTAGATAACGTGATTTCAGCCGCGGCTTTGGTGCATCTTTTTGACCATGGTTTCAAAGGCACCGCCTTTTTTACCGCACAGGAAGAAGCAGGAAAAAGCTGGCGCTATTTGCTTGAGTGGTTCCGCCGCTTTGGTGGCTCAACCAACCGCTTGTTTGTGGTGGATACCAGCCCATTTCCCAACGTAGAAGCCGCCAATGAACAGCTTCTGGTACTTAGGGAAAAAGACGCCAACGCCACATTTAATAAAGACAGCACCAAGCTTCTTGAAGAACTGTGCGTCAAAAACAACGTCAGTTATTTATACAAGAACCGTTATGTAGAAAATGAAAACGCCAAACGGGCTGAGCAAGGTTTGCCGCCAAGCTCCCTCGGTAGTACTGAGCTTGGCCGCATTATCGCCGCATCAAATGGCTTGGTAGATGGTACAACCATTCAAATCCCAACCATTGGTTACCACACCATGCATGAGTCAGCGGCAGTAGAATCTGTGGATGCGTTTTTGAATATGTTAAAAGTTGTGTCGAATATTTAGATTCACCAGATTCTATTATTACAATTAGAAGCAACACATCAAAAATCCCGTTTCGATATATAAATTCGAAACGGGATTTTTTTACGATTGAGGCAAAATGCCCCCACCCCAAGGGGCGAGGTATCGGTGTTTTATTGGATTAACGCTAGCTATGTACATACGTCATTCCCGCGAAGGCAGGAATCAATCAATTATGCTCACCAAAAACAACCCTATTTAGACAACACCACTGGTTTCCCGCCTTCGCGGGAATGACAATCGTGACTATAGTTATTCGCGCCACGAGCAGCGAGCAATGACACCCGAAGAAATTAATTCGACAATAAAGCCAGCTCTTTTCGAATGATGTCTGCACCCGCTGTTAAGGCATGTAGCTTGCCTCTTGCAACCTCACGCGGCAACGGCGCCATGCCACAGTTAGTACAAGGATAAAGCTTGTCGGCGTCGACAAACTGCAGGGCTTTGCGCAGAGTATTAGCGACTTCCTCTGGCGTCTCAATGGCATGGTTCGCCACGTCGATGGCGCCGACCATGACTTTTTTACCGCGAATCAGCTCGAGCAATTCCATTGGCACATGTGAGTTATGGCATTCAAGCGAAATAATATCGATGCTGGATTGTTGCAGCTTAGGAAAGGCTTCTTCATATTGTCGCCATTCAGACCCCAACGTCTTTTTCCAATCCGTATTGGCTTTGATGCCGTAGCCATAACAAATATGCACTGCGGTTTCGCATTTAAGGCCTTCGATGGCGCGTTCTAAACACGCGATGCCCCAATCATTCACCTCATCAAAAAACACATTAAACGCGGGCTCATCAAACTGGATGATATCCACACCAGCGGCTTCTAACTCTTTGGCTTCTTGATTGAGAATCTTGGCAAATTCCCACGCGAGCTTTTCGCGGCTTTTATAATGATCATCATAAAGCGTATCAATCATGGTCATTGGGCCTGGCAGCGCCCATTTAATCGGTTGCTTGGTTTGCTGACGTAGAAACTTAGCATCTTCAACAAACACAGGCTTGATGCGACTGACAGGGCCAACAACCGTCGGCACGCTCGCATCATAACGATCACGAATTCTCACCGTCTGGCGATTCTCAAAATCCACACCGCTGAGGTGCTCAATAAAGGTGGTCACGAAGTGTTGGCGCGTTTGTTCACCGTCACTGACAATATCAATACCCGCTTGCTGTTGTTCTTGTAGCGAAATACGCAACGCATCCTGTTTGCCGTCCAGCAATTGGTCACCTTCTAATTTCCAAGGAGACCAAAGGGTTTCTGGCTCTGCCAGCCATGTGGGTTTAGGCAAACTGCCGGCTGTTGACGTGGGTAGAAGTGTGTTATTCGTCGCTGTTGTCATAATAAAAATACCGTCTATTAAATGTAATATTGACCAAGTCGCCATAGATTCTAGCGTTTATGCGTAATTCGCAGCCCACTGCTCAAGTAGCCTTTGGTGAGGTTTTATAAAGTGCTGTTCAGCAAATTTGCCTTGCTCACTCGCCAATTGACTGCGTTCTTCACGGTCATAAACAATTTGCGTTAGAGAGTGATCGAGGTTGTTTAAGTTGGGTTGATAGCACTTTCCAGCGACCGCGTTAGCATTGTAGATTTCTGGTCGGTAGATTTTCTGGAAAGTTTCCATCGTGCTGATGGTGCTAATCAGCTCAAGATTGCTGTAATCGTTCAGCAAGTCACCCACAAAATAAAACGCCAGCGGGGCAGCGCTGTTGGCAGGCATAAAGTATCGAACCTGCAAACCCATCTTCTGAAAATAGAGTTCAGTCAAAGACGTGCTATTTGGTTGATATTCAACCCCCAGAACCGGGTGTTGATTTCCCGTACGCTGATACGTTTTGTTGTCTGAAACACTCAGACAAATAACAGGTGGTTTGCTAAAGCTTTCTTTAAAGCTGTCTGATGCCACAAAGCTTTTAAAGAGTTTTCCATGCAGATCGCCAAAATTTTCAGGGATGCTAAATTCGTTTTGGCCTTTGTTATGGTTTGGCAGCAAAACGCTGAAGTCATAATCACGCACATAAGAAGAGAAATTGTTTCCTACAATGCCTTCGATACGCTGCTCAGTGTGATGATCAAAAATATTCGTCTTCAAGATTTCAATGGTTGGAAAGGACTGACCCTTCCCTTCAATATCGACATCAACTGAAATGATTTCAAGCTCAACAGTGTAACGATCTCCCTTTGCGTTATCCCAATGCGCCAAGGTATTAAAACGATTGTTAATCATCCTTAATGCGTCACGTAAATTCTCTTGTCTTCGCTCTCCCCTAGCCAAATTCGCAAAGTTGGTTGTGATGCGAGTATTGCTAGAAGGACGGTAGCTTTCATCGAAACAAATGCTCTTAATGGTAAAGGTAAAATCGTTATTCATGGTGATCTGATATCCTATTTTCTGAAGTGAAATAGGGATCTATTCCTTGTTCTCACTTGCCAGTTTGTTGATTGTTGGCGATTGGCCTAACTATTCTCTGAGTACTGTTATACGCAACTAAAAACATGAACAAAAATGAATTTAATTTAAATATGATGAATTATATTCATGATTAAAAAATAGACACTGCACAAAGCAGTTACTTTTTCTCGAGAATAAATAGACTGGGAAAGACGAAAACGCCCTAGCTAGAGCGTTGTTTTATCGGACTCTAATCAACAAGGGAAAACGGAATAACCGGACAATTGAGCACAATATTGGTCCGTTCGATGGTGACCAAGCCCTGATCTTCAGCCGTAAGAATGGCTTCTTCAGACCTCAGCTCTGTTGCCTTACTTGGGTCTTTCCATACAACGACGTACATCAACCAAAGTGGTGAGTAATGAGTATCTTGGCTTTCATAGCCTAATGGCTCAGGAACTGACGCAAATACACTCCACGCTTGCTCTTGATTTGGAAAAGCATACACACGCTCCAATACCGTTTTGACTTGGGGCGGTTTGGGATAATTTGGCACGGCATCACGCAAACGAGGCGCATAATTGGCATTTTTGGCTTTTGCTACCCCCTGATCAGAGACATCGGTAGTAATGTAGCGAACTTCTTTGCCTTCATGCCAGCCGTGCAACAAAGGCAAGCTAACCTGAGGCGTATCTTTCATAACGCTGCAAGCAGACAATGCACACGCAAAAACGATGGCAAACACACTTTTAACTATCATGTATGTGAACGTCCTTAATAAGGTTAATTTTCTCATCCATTCTAACCTCGTAATCATTCTTCATTTTCGTCTTTTAACTTCGCGTATTTATAAACCGTGTTCCGGCTCACTCCAGCGGTTTTGGCGGTTTGCGAGACATTGCCTTTGAACTCGCTTAAGAGCCTAGGTATCAAGTCTTCTAACGGTTCATCTTGTTCGCTGGCAGCCTTTGATGATGCTGAATCATCAACTTGCCCCATGGCATCGAGGTCGTCAAAAAAATCATCAGGCAAATGCCATTCTTCTAGCTCTTCCTCATCGGCCATTGCCATGCCGACTTTCAGTACATGAGCGAGTTGACGCATGTTCCCCGGCCAAGGATGTCTAACCAATAATTCAAGCATATCTGACGATAAAGCAGGGCCGGGCTCTTCTTTTCGCAGACGTTCATGCAAATAACGAATCAATTCAGCCTTGTCGGTACGTTCACGTAATGCTGGTAATTCGATGTTTAACCCTGAGATTCGATAATATAAATCTTGGCGAAAACGTCCTTCTTTCACTTCTTCTTTTAAGATGCGATTGGTGGCGGAAATCAGTTTAATGTCCACAGGAAAGGCTTCTGTTGAACCCAATGGCGTAACCACTCTTTCTTGCAAAACACGCAATAAACGCGACTGCACAGCCATGGGCATTTCACCAATTTCATCGAGAAATAACGTACCGTGATGCGCGCGACGAATCAGACCAATTGAGCCTCTATTTTGTGCACCAGTAAAAGCGCCTTTTTCATAACCAAAAAGTTCAGACTCAACCAATTCCGCGGGGATGGCGGCACAGTTTACCGCTACCAGCATCTCTTTAGAACGAGAGCTATGATAGTGCAAACTGCGCACAAAAATTTCTTTCCCAGCCCCCGTTTCACCATGAATCAGAATAGGAATGTCTTTCTCCATAATCTTATGAGCCTGACGAACTAAACGCTCCACCCGATCATCACCATGCTGTAATTCGGACAGTGGAATCACGTTATCTGGAATCGCTGCAGAAGAAGGAGATTCCGCTTTTTTAATTTTTTCTTTTGGCGGATTTTTTTCATTCATAACAATGACTTCTGGTTGGCTAGGAGCAATATAATCGGCACGCTGACGAAAGTCTGGTATGCGCATAATTTGCTGTACGGGCGGAATGACTTTGACGTAAAACTGATAACGCCCCATGGCAATCAGTTTCATCGGTAAGCTAAAAGGATGATGCTTAATTTCACGCATTTCGATATCAAACACCTGATTGATATTTAGCAGAGCTAAATCTCTCGCCAACACCACTTCCGCACGACGATTTGCAGAGACAATCGTGCCATTTTCATCAAGCACTAAAATGCCCGACCAATGACTGTCCAAACTGACCACATTGGTATTAAAACTGAGAATGAAATGTTCCTGTTGGAAAGCGGAAAATATCAGGCGATTTTCCACACTCAGGGACATGAGCTTGACCATGCCAAAGGTATGATCTTGTGGCAAATACGCGTCTGATGAGATATCCAACACGCCAACCAAATCGTTTTTGGTGTTGTAAATAGGCGATGCAGAGCCAACCATGAAGCGATTAGCACGTAAGAAGTGTTCATCCCGACCCACTTGGATCGCTTCACCTGTAATCAGGGCTGTCCCAATGGCATTGGTTCCGACACCCATTTCAGTCCATTGGTTACCACCCACCAAACCATGTTGTGCAGCACTGCCAAAACGCGGTTGCCCCCAAGTGTTCAGAACATGGCCTTGGCGATCCGCCAAAACGATCATACAAGCCGAATTGCTAAGGATGTTCTCATAATACGGCAATACTTCGTTTTCAGTGGTTTCCAACAAGCTACGATGCTGATCAACTAAATCGTTTAAGGTGCCTTTTGGTAGCGTCGCAAAATCAGGACGACTGCTGTGATCCAGGCCAAATTGCTCGCAACGATACCAAGACGCTTGAATGCGCTCTTTGTGAGTTTGCGTCAAATTCGTTTCTGAGCTCGGGTCTATAACCTTAGATTCTGCGGCATTTTTTTGTTGTTTTTGTTCTTCTTCGTCTTGCATTTACAACTCCAACACACCGACCTAGACAGTCAAAGTGTGCATGAAATGTTCACTTTAATTGAATGACTCTAAACACTTTGAACAGTCGTGAACAGTACTTTTTCGAATGTGAAAAACAGAATAACGAATAGAAAAAGACAATAATTCCTATATTTTTCATGATGTTAAGCGTCCTAATTAGCATGAAAATATTTTTGGCACGGCTTTTGTAAGTACTTATTACATACAGACAAAATTGCTGTGTGTTCATTTTTGAGCCTTGCACAAGACCAAAAGCGTGCACACAAGAAAACAATAACAACAAAAAAGGTATTTACAATGTCTCTGACGCTGCAGAATGTATCGCGCGTTGTTGAAGGCGAGACGTGGATCGATGACGTAAACCTGTCTCTCGAACCCGGCTCTTTCAACGTTTTACTTGGACGCACCCTGTCCGGTAAAACCACACTAATGCGCCTCATGGCGGGTCTTGATCGACCCACCAAAGGAAAAATCCTCATGAATGGTGTGGACGTAACAGGGGTTCCTGTTCGTGAACGCAACATTTCCATGGTGTACCAACAGTTCATCAATTATCCCAATCTCACGGTTTACGAAAACATCGCATCGCCACTGCGTTTAGCAAAAATGGATGAAAAAGAAGTCGACCGTCGCGTACGTGAAACCGCTGAAATGCTCCGCATTGATCCTTACCTTGATCGTCTGCCACTGCAACTATCTGGTGGCCAGCAACAACGTACTGCCATGGCAAGAGCCTTGGTAAAAGACTCGCAAATCATCTTATTCGATGAGCCTCTGGTTAACTTAGATTACAAATTACGTGAAGAGCTACGCCAAGAATTACGCGCCTTGTTCAAAGCCCGTAACTGCATCGCCATTTACGCCACAACCGAACCTAACGAAGCCTTGGCTTTGGGTGGCAACACCGCCGTTTTAAACGAAGGTCGTTTGCTGCAAATGGGGCCAACCGCCGAGGTTTATCACCAGCCAAAAGACATTATCACTGCAGAGATGTTCTCTGAACCACCCATCAATGTGGTTCCTGGTCGCGTCAGCGAAGAAGAAGTCACTTTCGACGACACAGTGCATTTCCGTTTGAACAGCGATTTGCGTCGTCTTACACCGGGTGAATATCAGTTTGGTGTGCGTGCTTCTCATATCGGTTTAGTACCTCATTCCGACGATGATTTAGAACTGCCAGTCCGAGTGGATTTAGCAGAGATCAGTGGATCTGAAACCTTCTTACATGTGCACAATCCACACTTTGATTTAGTGCTTCATCTGTCTGGTGTTCATGCCTACCAAGTGGATCAAGAAATTAAGGTCTACTTCCCAACGCACAAGCTGTACGCCTTCGATGCCCAAGGCAAGATGGTGCATTCCCCAGCACGAATGAGGGATCAATAATCATGGCTTCTATAACCTTAAATGCCTTAGCGCATACCTATACCGACAATCCAACCAAACCAGAAGACTACGCCATCCGCGAAATGTCTCACGTTTGGGAGCAAGGCGGTGCTTTCGCTCTACTTGGTCCATCTGGCTGCGGTAAATCCACCCTACTGAATATTATTTCTGGGCTGCTAAAACCGTCTAATGGGGAGGTTTTATTTGACGGCAAACGCGTTAACGAATTAAAACCCGAAGAACGTAATATCGCGCAGGTTTTCCAGTTTCCTGTGGTGTACGACACCATGACAGTGTTTGATAACTTGGCTTTTCCCCTGCGCAATATCGGCGTGCCGGAATACAAGGTGAAGTCGAAAGTTTACGAAGTCGCCGAGATTCTTGAGCTGTCTGACCAGCTAAAGCGCAAAGCCAAAGGTTTGTCAGCGGATCAGAAACAAAAAGTCTCCATGGGACGCGGCTTAGTACGTGACGATGTGTCGGCGATTCTGTTTGATGAACCACTTACCGTTATCGATCCTCAGCTGAAATGGAAGCTGCGCCGCAAGCTAAAGCAGATCCATGAGCAGTTCAACATCACCATGGTGTATGTGACCCACGACCAATTAGAAGCCTCGACGTTCGCCGATAAAATCGCCGTCATGTACAACGGGCAAATCGTCCAATTCGGCACGCCACGAGAATTATTCGAAAAACCAGCTCATACCTTTGTTGGTTACTTTATCGGCAGTCCTGGCATGAACTTTTTTGAAGCCGAACTAAAAAGCAACGGTGAAGAAAAAGCAGCGCTGATGTTTGGAGAGCATGAAATCTCCGTCAGCGATGCCATGTTAGCGCGTTTAAAAGCCATGGGAGCTAATAAAGTCACCTTGGGCATTCGCCCTGAGTTTGTTCATGTTTGGGAAGGCAAAAATGACGACGCTTTTTCTGTCAATGTGGATTACGTGGAAGACCTTGGCACCTACAAGATTCTGTCTTTCATGTTCCATGGGCAAGTAATGAAAGCGCGTTTGAGCGAAGACCAAAAAGTCCCTTCAGGGCAAATCTATGTGAGCTTTCCGGAACAGTGGACCAAGGTCTATGTGGACGAATATTTGGTTGATGTAGACGGTCAACCAGACACAGCAGATCAGAATAAGGAGACCGACCATGCAAACTAAAGTCGAGAACAACAAGGCATGGTTCCTTGTTATGCCCGTTTTCCTGATCGTTGCTTTCTCTGCCATCATCCCATTGATGACGGTGGTGAACTATTCGGTGCAGGATATTTTTGACCCTTATACTCGCTACTTTGTTGGTACTGAGTGGTTCAAACAAGTGATGCTAGACAGCCGCTTACATGAAGCTCTGCTACGTCAGTTTATCTACTCATTCACCATTCTGATCATTGAAGTACCACTGGGTATTTGTGTTGCCTTGATGATGCCAACAAAAGGTCGTGGTGCCTCTTTGGCTTTGATTCTTGTTGCCATTCCCCTGCTGATTCCATGGAACGTTGTGGGCACAATCTGGCAAATCTTCGGCCGTGCTGACATCGGTTTGTTCGGGGCCTTTATGAGTAGTATCGGTGTCGATTACAACTACGCGTCTGATCCGACCGATGCTTGGTTAACTGTCGTCTTGATGGACGTGTGGCACTGGACGCCATTGGTTGCCTTGTTGTGCTATTCCGGTCTACGAGCGATTCCTGAAGTCTATTATCAAGCGGCACGTATCGACCAAGCGTCTCGCTGGGCGGTATTCCGCTACATCCAGCTGCCTAAGCTTACTAACGTACTGATTATTGGTGTGTTATTGCGCTTTATGGATTCCTTCATGATTTACACCGAGCCTTTTGTACTAACAGGCGGTGGCCCAGGCAGTTCTACAACTTTCTTGAGTCAGTCCTTGGTACAGCAAGCCATCGGCCAGTTTGATCTTGGCCCTGCGGCAGCCTTCTCGCTGGTGTACTTCTTAATCATCTTGCTCGTGTGTTGGGTGTTCTACACCACCATCATGAACATGCAAAAAGACAAGTAGGAGCGGATCATGACGCAATTAAAAACATCAATGACACGCCACAATACAGGCACCAAAGAACAAGCTCCGGTTTACAGCAAAGCTGAACGTAAGACGCGTAATGCCCACCTTCGCGGTCGCTTTGGTTTGGTGCTGTATTTGGTTCTGTTATTACTGCCAATCTATTGGCTGATTAATATGTCATTTAAAACCAATACGGAAATTCTTAGCGGCTTATCTTTCGTCCCAGCGGATTTCACCTTGGCGAACTACGCCAAGATATTTGGCGATCCAACCTGGTACATGGGTTACGTAAACTCAATCTTTTACGTATCCATGAACATGGTTATCAGTCTACTGGTTGCCTTACCTGCTGCTTATGCGTTTAGTCGCTATAAGTTTATTGGTGATAAGCACATGTTTTTCTGGCTGCTATCTAATCGTATGGCACCACCTGCGGTTTTCTTACTGCCTTTCTTCCAACTGTATTCGTCAGTGGGGTTGTTCGACACCCATATCGCTGTGGCGCTAGCACACTGTATTTTCACTGTGCCATTAGCGGTGTGGATACTGGAAGGTTTTATGAGTGGCGTACCGCGTGAAATCGACGAAACAGCGTACATAGATGGCTACTCGTTTCCGAAATTTTTCGTACGAATTTTCATTCCTTTAATTCGTTCCGGTATCGGTGTAACGGCCTTCTTCTGCTTTATGTTCTCTTGGGTAGAACTCTTGCTCGCACGCACATTAACGTCAGTCGAAGCAAAACCTATTGCCGCCATTATGACGAGAACGGTGTCTGCTTCTGGGATGGATTGGGGGCTGCTCGCGGCCGCAGGTGTACTGACAATTATTCCGGGAATGCTGGTCATTTACTTCGTTCGTAACCATGTGGCGAAGGGCTTTGCCCTTGGTCGAGTGTAAGGAGAATTATTATGGCTTGGATGTCTTGGACATTACCCACTGCCCTGTTTTTTATCGGCATTGCTGTGATCTTGGTCGGTATGACCACATGGCAATTGATCTCGCCTTGCGTAGAGCGTCGTGGCTTTTTGCCACTGGCAACCACGCGCGGTGATCGCTTATTCATTGGCCTGCTTAGCAGTGCTTTTATCCACCTTGCATTCGTTGCGTTAACGGATGTGAACATCGCGGTGGCAACCGCCCTATGTGCACTCTGGATGATTATCCTAATGCGCTGGGGCTAGTCAGCGTCCTTATCAGTAATAAAGGATGGAATTTTTGGCACGGAAGCCAAACCTAAAAACCAAAAGAAAAACCAAACTTTGTTGAGGTAAAATATGCACTACAATAAGAAAAAAATTGCACTCGCCGCCTTACCCTTTGCAGTCATGATGCATTCGGCAACCTTATGGGCTGACGCATACTCAGATGCAGCAAAAAAGTGGGTAGATACCGAATTCACCGTTTCTACACTAAGCAAGCAACAACAGCTTGATGAAATGCAATGGTTCACCGACGCCGCAAAAAAATTCCGCGGCATGGAAATTAATGTCGCGTCAGAGACATTAACGACTCACAAATACGAATCTCAGGTATTGGCTAAAGCCTTTACAGAAATCACCGGCATCAAGGTCAACCATGACTTGATCCAAGAAGGTGATGTGGTCGAAAAACTGCAAACACAAATGCAGTCTGGCCGTAACATTTACGATGCCTACGTCAACGATTCTGATTTGATCGGTACGCATTTCCGCTACGGTAAAGTCGTGCCTATCTCTGACATGATGCAGGGCGACGGTAAAGATTTCACGTCACCAACCCTAGATCTTGCCGACTTCATCGGTTTGGATTTCACCACAGGGCCAGATGGCAAACTTTATCAATTGCCAACGCAGCAATTTGCTAACCTTTATTGGTTCCGTGCTGACTGGTTTGCTCGTCCAGACCTAAAAGCAAAATTCAAATCTATCTACGGTTATGAACTCGGTGTACCCGTTAACTGGTCCGCTTATGAAGACATCGCAGAATTCTTTACTGACAAAGTGAAAAATATCGACGGCGAACGTGTTTACGGTCATATGGATTACGGTAAAAAAGACCCTTCTTTAGGGTGGCGTTTTACTGATGCATGGTTCTCCATGGCTGGTGCTGGCGACAAAGGGATTCCAAATGGTCTACCTGTCGATGAATGGGGCATTCGTATCAAAGATGCGTGTTCACCTGTTGGTTCAAGTGTCTCTCGTGGCGGCGCAACAAACGGCCCAGCTGCCGTTTATGCGACCACTAAATACGTAGATTGGTTACGTAAGTACGCGCCACCAGAAGCACAAGGTATGACCTTCTCTGAATCTGGCCCAGTGCCAGCACAAGGTGCCGTGGCCCAGCAAATCTTCTGGTACACAGCCTTCACAGCGGACATGACAGCCAAAGGTCTACCTGTTGTAAACGAAGACGGTACGCCAAAATGGCGCATGGCTCCTTCGCCTGTTGGGCCATACTGGGAAGAAGGTATGAAGAAAGGCTATCAAGACGTAGGTGCTTGGACTTTCATGAACTCTACCCCAGAAGATCGTCGTTTAGCGGCTTGGTTGTACGCTCAGTTCACCACAGCCAAAACCGTTTCTTTGAAGAAAACATTGGTTGGTTTAACACCTATTCGTGAATCCGATATCAACTCGCCAGAAATGGCTGAAGCCGCGCCTAAATTGGGCGGTTTGGTTGAATTCTACAAAGGGCCTGCACGTAAAGAGTGGTCGCCAACTGGGATCAACGTGCCAGACTACCCTAAACTTGCGCAACTTTGGTGGCAGTACATTTCTCAAGCGGCAAGCGGAGAAGCCACTCCACAAGAAGCGCTTAACGGCCTAGCGGCAGCACAAGATAAAGTCATGGAGCGTCTAGAACGCGCCAACGTGCAACCGATCTGTGGACCGAAAATGAATGAACCACGTGATGAAGCCTATTGGTTAGCTCAACCTGGCGCACCAAAAGCGAAGTTATCCAATGAGAAACCACAAGGCGTTACCGTTTCTTATGACGATCTACTTCGTTCTTGGGAATAATATCACTCGACCCTCTCTGAACGTTTGACCGGCTTAGGCCGGTCTTTTTTTGGGTGGAGTCATGGGAGGATGACGTTGTGTGAGAAAATAGTTTCTATGGTGTGGCTTAACAAAAACATCAATGGGTCATTTGCTCATCATCTGACATCAAAGCTCTTAGCTCATCCTGTAAGCTCTCAATTTTTTCCGCCAATATATGCTGTTGTGATGGCGGTATTTGAGCAATATCCTGAAGCGATACTTTTTCTAAATTTTCAAGCAAGCTAACCAAATGTTGTATGCGGTCATCTTTTCTGTTCATGCGAGTTCTCTCCGTAGATTGCATGGTAATGACTTAACCATAGACAACTTTAGAAAATTACTCTGTCTAATATTCGAAAATTTATGTTAAAAACGGAAAAACTCACTATAAAGCTGACATGAAACAACTTCAATTCATGCCAGTTTACGTTAAAAAATAGGGATTATGTTTAGAGGTAAGGCTAACAACCACCTTTTTTAGCTTGTCCTGGAGGACAAAATTTACCCGAAGATCCGTTATCCTTGTGACCTTCATCGCTTTTCGCTTCTATATCAATACCAGCAAGCTTCCCGCCCACTCGGTTTATCTCGCAACCGGTTAACGAGACCAGACTGGCTACAATAATAAGTAAAGTGGCTTTCATTTTTATCTCCTCATTCTTCGAATGGGCGAGCATACCAAAGTACTTTTCTGACCACCCTTAGCCTTACAAAGTCATGACTGTAATTTGCATTACCCAAAGGTCGCTGACTGAATCCTTTCGGAGCCATCATCGATCAAACTAAAAGTGAATGAGTGGATTACAAAAAACACTGCCCAATATCAGTCGCTAAAATAGCGATAGGAATACCTACCAGAGCACCTAATGGTATGATGGGTCTAAGACACAAATCACAGCGATGCTAACCCTGACAAGGACACCAATTTGATGACAGTACCTAAACATGAAGATTTCCAAAACAAGGGTGTCCTTAAACTTTCCAATGTCATCGATGTTGAAAAGGTTGCCGATGTTCAAACCCATTTTTGGCAAGAAGTTAACCGCAAGTTTGGCATTAATATCGACGATCCTAGCACATGGTTTTCCAATGCCAGCAACCCTGTCGGAGACGCTCGGGCAAAACGCCTAAACGGAATGGGATCGATTATGCGAGAGCTCAAAGACTCGGGGCAATTAGATGAGATAGAGAGTGAAATCCAATCATCTTTAGATCAGGTATTCGGCACTCACACCTGGCGCCCATTAGATCTTTGGTATTCTTTATTAAGCTTTCCAGGCTCAGAGTCGGTTTGGAATGTCCCTCATAAATCTTGGCACAGCGATGAACCCAGTGTGGTAGGAGACGCGAAGCCTTGGAGTTTATTTGTTTTTGTATTTCTCGATGATGTAAGTGCAGACATGGGAGCAACAACCGTCATTTCTGGGTCTCATCGACGCGCGGAGCGTCTTGCCAAAACACTCGGGACATCTAATAACGAGGCATTAATAAACGCCTTTGAATCAGTGAACAGCGGTCTGTTTAAAAACCCTAACGACGTCACACTATTGCCTATGGATCAGGTGTTAGATCCCCTTGTTCAAGAAGACCCTTGGTTCCAAGAGCTGCTTCAAGAAGGTTCCCCTGATCAACGAATCCAACGATTCATAAAAGAAGGCAGTTCGCTGCATGGCATTGAACAGAAAGCTGTCACATTGACCGGCGCTGCTGGCGATATCATCGTATTTGATCCACGCTGCCTTCACACCTTTTCCGCGAATGTGTCCAACCTTCCGAGACAAGTATTACGACTCGATTTTAGACGCCAATTATAATCTAGCTTCCAAGGCCTTCATGACTAGAATAACTCGCAACAACGCACAGACAGATCATTCAGATGAGACATTAAACAATGCACGAAATGCATTTGAAATCAGTTTGTCTAACTTCACCACGGATCACACGGAAGTCATCAACCACATGCAAGAAATTGTTGAGATTTTACTTAAGCAGAAGCAATTTGCTGAGGCATTAAAAGAAATCGAGCAATTAAAGAAACTGGCGACATCGAATAAGAAGATCAAAATCGCCATGCTTGAAATGAAAGGTCGTATCAAACAAGTTGGCGCAAGATCGGGTTTTCGATCTCGCGCCACCAAAAAATATACGACAAAAAAGCCTAAAAGCGCTTAATCGAAACGGAAGCTAGACGCTGTCCAACCACCAAACAATCCTTCATCATGATAAACGCAAGTTGCTTTGCCATTTTCAGCGGCGCCAAGGGCAACCATAAGAGGAATCAAATGATCTTCTCTTGGATGACAAAGACGAGCGTATGGCGCCTTGTCCCATTCGACAATACTCGCACTGCGCTCGGCGGGCTCAGAGTCTAATAAGGTTTCTTGTAACCAAGCATCAAAGCCATTCGAAGGCTTGATGGCTTGCGGGCCTCTTAACCCTAGGTTATGAAAGCTCAAACCACTGCCAACAATTAAAACGCCTTCTTCACGCAATGGCGCCAAGGCACGACCTAACGCCATGTGTTCTTCTGGGTTTAGATTCGATTTAAGTGACAATTGAACCAGTGGCATGTCCGCTTCTGGATACATTACAGCCATGGGCGCAAATGCACCGTGGTCGAAACCTTTTTTATCATCAAGATCCACCGCAAAGCCTGCACTTTTAATGAGTTCAGAGACACGATCGGCCACCTCTGGCGAACCCGGAGCTTGGTATGTCACTTCATAAGTATGCGCAGGAAAGCCGTAATAATCGTATTCCATTCCTGGCGCTGGATTAGACTGAACAGCAAAGGTTTTGCGCTCCCAATGGCCAGAGATCATCAAAATCGCTTTTGGCTTTTCAGGCAATTCTTGCGTCATGCGAACCAAAGACGCTTCAAGATTGGAAAACATCGCGCGCATGTCAGCGATATAAGGCCAAGGGCCGCCACCATGGGAAATAAAATAAGTAGGTAACATCATCATTCACCTGTAAAACTGGAGTAAGTAGCCAACGTACAAAACGCTGAATTGGCTTTATTGATGCAATCAGTCTAGGCGTGCTCATCGACTGGATCAATATGCATCCAGTTAACCCATCATTTCATTTTGATCAATAATCTTCAAAAAAGCCCTACTGGCGTTTCCTTTCAATCAAAAAAAACACCGCCATTATGAAGTGACCGTGTTTTTCAGATTGCTCACCGACTCTTAGGCGTTATTGGCTTTTTCAGGCGTATAAACACGCAAACGATGACCGTCAGGATCGAGCGCAGTAAAAGTCGTACCAAAATCCATTTCGGTTGGTTCTTGAATAATGTCGACTCCCAGCTCTCGCCATTTGATGTAGTTAATCTGCAAAGTAATCAGGTTATCAAGAGTTAATGCCACTTCCATACTGCCCGCAGGGACATCATTGGCTTTTGGCAATACGTCTTCTCGCGCCCATAAGCCAAACTTGGCTCCCGTTTCCGAGACAAACAAGGCAAATCCTTCAGTTAACTCCACAGGTTCGCGGTCAAACAAAGGGCGATAAAAATCCACGCTGCGCTGAACATTATTCACATACAAGATGGTGAAATTTGAAAGATCCATACTGACATTCCTATTCGCTGTTTAGATTTCACATTAAAAGTTTAGTACTTCTCATCAAGCTTGAGCCCGATAATGAGAGAATAAACAAGCAGAGTGTCAGATCTTGTCAGTAGTGATGGAAAACAACGGAGGTTTTATTGGGAAGACTTAGATTCATGCAGAGTGGCTCGCCATTGTTTTAGCAAGACAGGACGAGGCGTGGCATAGCGCGTTTCTATTAGCTCACTCGACAGAATTCGGTCAGTACGAAAATTACGAATGTCTTGGCGCAATTCACACCAAGCAACCAACACACGCACTTCATCAAAATAGCCCAAAGCAAATGGCCAAATCCGTCGCTGAGAGTGTTTGCCTTTTAAATCTCGATAATCAATGGAAAGAATCTTTTCATCTCGAATCGCTTGACGAACTTCAGCTATATTCACCGTATCTCTGGTCGACTCTTTACTCGGGCCGATCAGCAAAGTCGTATCGTCGAGCATGTCTTTTAACTCGATAGGCAATACCGCTGCAATTTTATTCAAGGCGTTTTGTGCACCATCACTTAATTGGCTATCGGTACGTTGCGCCACCCAACGGGCACCCAGTACCAAGGCTTCTATTTCTTCCTCAGTGAACATTAATGGCGGCAGAAGAAAACCCGGTTTAAGTACGTAACCCACGCCAGCTTCGCCTTCGATATTCGCGCCCTGCTCTTGCAACGTCGCAATGTCTCGATACAAGGTGCGCAAGCTCACATTGAGCTTTTCAGCTAAGGCTTTCCCCGATACCGGATATCGATGACTCCGCAGTAAAGCAATGAGAGCAAGCAAACGTTGAGAACGAACCACAAGTGCACCTATCAATAAAAAGACGTTCGACAATACCTCTCCATTCTGTAATGAACAACTCATCTCGCTAAAAATTTCACTCGCTGAAGTGAAAATCTCGTGTAATGAATATCTCCTTTTCTGCGCTTTTAAACGCCATTTCGATACGCCATGCGTGTTGAAAATGCCTGTTAAGTAAACACCGAGTCATGATTGCGCAATAGCAGATTACACAAGGGGTTCAGGTCATTTTTCTGTCAATTTTTAAGTACTGATAAACGCGTTATTCTGGAAAAAGAACAACCAACATAGCTATTTATCAGGAGATAAAAACATGTCTTTTAACATCGCAAAACGCACGCTTCTCAGCAGTATTATTGCAGCGTCCTCACTGTCCACATTGGCGCTTGCGCAACAACAAGAAGGGTTCACAATTACGCCAAGCATTGGCTACTACAACATGGATAGCGACCGAGATATTAAGGATGACAAAGCTTATTCATTAGGTTTGGGGTATCAATTTAACAACCCATGGGCTGTAGAATTTGTTTACCTAAACGCCGACAGTAAACAGGCAGGCAATGATGTCGATGTAGATCAATACCGTTTAGACGGTCTCTATCATTTGCCAACCCTAAACAATGTAGATCTCACCCCTTATCTAGCTGCCGGTGTGGGCACCACAGACTTTAGTAACGATTCAGGCCACGACAATGTCCAAGTTAACGCCGGTGGTGGTTTAAAGTACGCCGTCAACGATACGGTATCAGTACGAGCAGACTTTCGTTTAGTAAACGATGTTGAAGACCATCACCTAGATAATGTGACCTCTTTGGGTGTGCAGATGACATTTGGCGGTCCATCCAAGCAATCTTCCTCTAGCGACGACAGTTACAACACGCCCGTCCAGCAAACTTACACTCAAACGGAGCCCGTACAGCAAGCTCAAGTTGAGCCAACCGAGGAAGAACCCGTAACAGACGAAATGGCAGAGCAGCCAGAAGAAATGGTTCAAGCAGAACCAGCAACTGAGGCACCAATGGCCGGTGAGTCAACTCAACAACCCGTTGTAGAAACGCTACCGCCGGAAAAAATAAACATTCAATTTGGTCTTAATGAAACCACTGTTGAGCAGAAGTTTTATCCAGATATAGAAAAAATCGCAGTATTCCTTAAAGACAATCCTGGTAGCACAGTGATTATCGAAGGACATACGGACGACACAGGTGCAGCAAGTTACAACCAAACCGTTTCAGAAAAGCGCGCTCAGTCCGTTGCTGATGTGCTAATCAACACCTTTCAGGTTGACGAGTCTCGTGTCGAGGCCATCGGTTATGGTGAGGAAAGACCTTTTGTCGAAAATGACAGTGAAGAGCACCGTGAAGCCAACCGCCGCATTGTTGCGATTATCTCCACCAGCGAAGCCTAATCGCCTAGCAACGATTATCAGCTAATGGTCACATTGCGCCCAATACTGAGTATTGGGCGCTTTTTTTTGCTTATTTGATACTTTGTGACGCGCTTCTTCATAGTCAGGTCACAATTACTTTTTGGCACTTTTTAAGTGAAAACTTAATGTAATAAGCGGCGCATTTCCTACACCCTTTCGAACACATTTTAACCACCCAACTGCTGGAATATAACCACTTAAGTAAAGCTTACGTCATGATTAGGCAGTCGCTGTTCACGTCCTATTTTTTGCGCATTTTAGGTGGGGTTTTCAGGGGGGAAAATCAGCGTAATCTAGATAGCGAACAACAAAACATTATGTTCATTAGGAGAAATAATATGTCTACTTCATTTAAAAAACGTACTCTTTTTAGCGGTGTCCTAATAGCTTCATCACTCGCTACCATGGCATATGCAGAAACACCAAAACCCGGCTTTACCGTTACACCAAGCATAGGTCACTACAACGCAGACGGCGACAGACAAGCTGGCGATGATACGTCTTACTCTATTGGTGTTGGTTATCAAACCAACAGTCCACTGGCTCTAGAAGCGGTTTATCTTCATTCAGATGCCAATAAACGCGGACGCAATAACGACCTAGATCAATACCGTGTCGATGGCCTTTACAGCCTTCCTGAGTTTACGACAGTCAACCTGACACCTTATGTTGCCGCAGGTGTTGGTATGACAGATGTTGATGGCGATTCAACCAACCTACTGGTTAACGCAGGTGGTGGTGTGAAATACGCGATTAACAGCGATGTCGATCTACGTGCCGACTTCCGTCTTGTGAAAGATGTGGAAGATAACCATTTGGATAACGTGACGTCTGTTGGCGTACAGTACAACTTCGGAATGCCGAATCAACCAGCGTCTCAAGGGTCTAACGAATAACTCGTTAAGCTAACCAAATCATTCTCGCACACGGATGTGCAGTACGACCAAGATAGAAAGAAAAAAATCGCCCAATGGCAACATTGGGCGATTTTTGTTTATTCAATCTAAGGCTTTTATATTTCAAGCTCTACTAAGAAAATCATCCACGCCTTTCGCAACCAAATGACCTGTTGCAAAACACGCTGTTAACAAATAGCCACCCGTTGGCGCTTCCCAATCCAACATCTCGCCAGCACAGAAAACACCGGGCATAGCGTTAAGCATGAGCGCTTCATTGACACTGCTTTCACACACACCACCCGCACTCGAAATCACTTCTTCTATTGGCTTAGTTTTATAAAAACTAACAGGCACAGCTTTTAAGCATCGAGCTAAGCTTTCTGGGGTTTGAAAGTCTTCTTTAGAAAATGCCTCATGCAGCAGCACAGCTTTCACGCCAGATATACCTAGAGTGCGTTTCAGATATTTACTAAAAGATTCTTTTGGTTTGATGTTTCGCAGCTTTTTAATGACTTGTTCTTCACTTTGTAACGGTAGGAAGTCCATCAACAAAGACGACTGGCCTGACTCGTTAATGCCATCACGTAGGTATTTAGAAAAAGCATAAATTAGACTGCCCTCCATACCATCTTGAGTGACAATGCATTCGCCCTTTTTTGTGACAACTTGTCCATTTTCTAAGGTAAAAGAAAACGCCACGTCTTTTAAAGGGCTGCCAGCGAACTTAGTTTTTAAGTGTTCACTCCATTCACTGTAAAAGCCACAGTTGGCGCTTTGAAGAGGAGCAACATCGACCCCTTTATCCGTCAATACAGAGAACCAAGCACCATCAGAACCTAGCTTTGGCCAACTTGCACCGCCCATCGCCAACACAATCGCATCGGCCTTTGCCGTAACTTGTTCACCAACATGATCAAACACGACTTCATTGGCCGACAAGTTCGTCATTTTATGACGCATATGAAACTGCACACCGGCATCCCGTAAGCGCTTTAACCAGTTGCGTAATAACGGAGCGGCTTTCATGTCTTTAGGAAAGACACGACCTGATGTACCAACAAATGTTTCTATGCCTAGATCATGAATCCATTCACACAACGCATCCGCATTAAACTGGCGGATCGAGGTATCAAGCCATTCGGCTTTATCGTAATAACGCTGAATAAATTCTGGATACGCTTCGGAATGGGTAATGTTCATGCCACCAACACCGGCCAACAAAAACTTGCGGCACGCACTGGGTTTAGCATCGTAAACATGCACTTGATGACCTGCTGCACAAATACCTTCTGCTGCCATCAGACCCGCAGGGCCAGCGCCAACAACAACGACTGTTTTCTGCGTTTGCAACGCGTCTTGCATATTTACCAACATCACTTCAAAGAGTTACAAAAAAGAGGCGCATGATAAAGAATATTGACTCAAGGCCCAATGCTTTCTATAGAAAAACTCGCATTATACTTCAGGTTGTTTGCTCTGTACCCCAGCGGTTAAGGCAAGACGCATGGCTTCTTCTACCCCAATATCCAATACCGTTAAGCGGTCACGGGAAATATACAGCGTCATACCGCCAATTTGATAACTTAACGGTACGTACACACCGACAAGATCTTGCTCACCAAAAAGTTGCTGTCCGGTTTGTTCACCAGTAATAAAACCAATCACTTGCGCGCCATTCCATTCAATGGACACAACGCTTTTCATCTCCTTTTTCTCAGCCAAATTGAAGACCATCATCATGTCTTTAATCGCACCATAAATGGACTTCACTAACGGAATACGCTCGAAAATATTCTGGCTAATTTTAACCAAATAGCGGAAGCCGTATAAATTCACCAAGAAGCCAGTCACCACCAGCATGGACAAGCTCGCGATCAGACCTAGCCCAGGAAAATAAAGCGATTCAGGAATCAATAGCAGTAACAGCGGCTGAGCAATTGCTTCCCCCGTCGCCAACAACCAATAAATTAAAGATACGGTTATACCAATGGGTAAAACCGCCGCCAGCCCTTTAAGCAATAACTTAATCAATTTGTTCATGTCTGAAATGATCCTTTAAAATTGTTCACAGCATACCGCAAGCTTTGTGCCGCTCCTATTACTCCGAGTAAGACTTAACGAAAAGATTGCTGAAATCTGGTTAGCCTTATACCCTTTTGGACAATCCTTACTTTTTTATCTGTTTATTACACTAGAGGTCGCACTAACGTGAACTACAAACGTCTTGAAACTTTTGTTTGGGTTGCCTCTTTAGGAAGCTTCCGTAAAGCCGCCGAACGCCTCCATACCACGCAACCGGCGATTTCAGCCCGCATATCAGGATTGGAAGAAGAGCTAGGCGTCAAATTGTTCGAACGAGACGGCGGTTCCAGCCCCATTATGCTGACCTCAAAAGGCAAAGAATTACTCCCTTATGTGGAAAAAATTCTTTATCAGACTGAGCAGCTAAAAAAACGCGCTGGGCTGTCTACCGCTTATTCTGGAGTGCTACGCTTGGGCGTATCAGAAACCATAGTAAATACTTGGCTACCGGATTTCCTTTCACGACTCAACAAAGACATGCCCAACCTTGATGTAGAAATGACCGTCGACATCACCAGTAATTTGGCCAATGGCATACAAGACAGATCATTGGATTTAGGGTTATTGATGGGGCCGATTTCAGAGCCAAATATTGTCAACCGAGAGCTTTGTACGTTTGATCTTTCTTGGGTCGCCAGTCCAAATTTAAATCTACCAAATCGATTATTGTATTTAGAAGAGCTCGCCAAATGGCCAATCATTACCTACGCACGAGCCACCAAGCCTTATATCGAAATCAATCAAAAATTCCGCGAGCTTGATGGACCACCAGCACATTTTTTTGCTTCCACCTCATTGGCGGCATGTCGCAGTTTAGCCATTGATGCTGTTGGCATCTCCACCTTGCCAAACATCATGATTAAAAAAGAATTAGAAGCAGGAAGTCTGCGAAAAATCAGAGCCGTTTGGACTCCGAACCCACTGACCTTCACTGCCTCTTATTCTGATGAGCCTTTTAATCCGCTCGCAGAAGTCGCTACCAATATTGCCGTGATGGCAGCAGAGGACTACAACAAGCAGCAGCATTTTCCAAAGGACTCATAACTGAAAAAGCGCTTAGCTTTTAACAATAAGCTCTACCTTTTTTGCCAGATCTAAAATCAACTGATCCCTGCCTTCAGCCGCCGTCAACATCAGCCCCATAGGTTCTTGTTGAAAGCAAAAAGGCAGAGAAATACTGCAACCATTCAGTACATTGGCGAGCGAGGTATTACGCAAACACAGTAAGTTTAAACGGTCGTACTCGGCGTCTTGCTCTAAATCGGACAACTTAGGCGCGACAACCGCAACGGTCGGCAGCAAGAAAACCGTATTTGGCTCTTCTTCTGACATCCGCGTAATAAAAGCCTTTCTAGCCGCTTTCGTCTGCTCAAAATCGGCAACACTAATCGTGTTTGCACGGGCAATACGAGAAGCCACTCGCGGATCAATGTCCACGTGGTCTAGTTCATAGTGTTGACTATAAAACGCCTGACTTTCAAAAGCCGAAAACTGCCAAACCGGTAGGTTTTTATACTCTTCCAATGCCTCGACAAAGCGCCGCTCAATCGCCACACCTTCCGCCTCAAGGCGAGCCAGTATTTCGTCAAACCCATGCTCAACCTGCTCATCTAAATCGTTCATACCAAAATTGCTGGGTACGACAAGACGTATTTGCTGATTGTCAGTATTCTTATCGCCACCAGATGCAGGCTTTGTTCCAGACAGTACATGCCATAACAGTTCACATTCCTCTACTGTTTTAGCTATTGGACCAATAGAATCAAGTGACTCTGACAAAGGTAAACAACCTTCTCTTGATACACTCTGTTGCGACGGTTTGAACCCAGTCAAACCGCAAAACGCAGCAGGAATACGCAAAGAGCCGCCAGTATCCGTACCAAGCGCCGCATCCGCCACCCCCAGAGCAACCGACGCTGCACCACCACTGGTTGATCCGCCCGTAATGCGGCCAGCGTTCATCGGATTATCTGGCGTGCCGTAATGAGGGTTTAAGCCTAATCCCGAATACGCCAATTCAGTCATATTGGTGTGACCCAAAAAACTTGCACCAGCCAGTCTTAAATTGTTAACCGCTGCTGCATCTTGCTCTGCAATCTGTGGATGAATAAACACCGAGCCTGCTTGAGTTTTATAGCCCTGTACTTGAAATAGGTCCTTGATCGAGATAATCGCCCCATTCAATGGCCCTGACTGAGGCTCAACATAATCAAATAACTCAGTGAAAACCGCTTGCCCTCTTGCATTAATAATATCTACAGCGCTCTTCCACTTGGCAGTCAAATTTCGGTCCTGCCAAGCCAAAGTCGATGAATTTGATTGCATCATACCTTCGCTCACTATTGGCTATTCATTGCTTTGAAAAACTACCCTCCTTGGCTCACTCCGTCAAAGGTATAATGAACATCACCAACCCTTTGATAAAACTTTTTTATCAAATCACCCAAAAAACATGATTAGACTTTTAAGGTAGGCAAGATCTACTCTTGGTCTATAGATTGTGGCAAGAATAAGGAAGCCTCCATGAAACCAGCTCAGTCACCACTACTGCAAAGCACTTATGAATTGCGTCAAGCAATTCGTAGTAAAGCGCACACTGGCCCTACAAGCGGTTTAGTACAGGGGGCAATGCAAGGTAATGTGGTTATTTTACCTGCGGATTGGGCAAGTGATTTTTTGCTTTACTGTCAAAAGAACCCAGTGTCCTGCCCTTTAATTGGCGTGTCCGAAGTGGGTGATTTTACAATGCCACAACTTGGTCATGACATAGATATGCGCCACGATATTCCAGAATACTATGTGTATCGAGATGGTGAAAAAGTCGAGAACCGTTCCGATATCGAAGATTTGTGGCAAAGCGACATGGTGGCGTTTGTCTTGGGTTGTTCTTTTTCTTTTGAGCACGCGCTATCTCAAGCAGGACTCACACCAAGAAACATTGAAGAAGACGTGAATGTCTCTATGTTTGAAACCAATATTGCCACCGTACCTGCGGGCCGTTTCTTTGGCAACACGGTCGTCACCATGCGCCCTTATGTACCAAAAGATGCGATCCGAGCGATTCAAATAACCACACGTTTTCCAAAGGCTCACGGTGCGCCAATACATTTTGGCTCGCCACAAGAGATTGGCATTACAGACTTAAATAAACCAGATTACGGCGATGCAGTCAGTGTGAAAGACGGAGAGGTGCCAGTGTTTTGGGCTTGTGGCGTCACACCTCAGGTGGCCATTCGTAACGCTAAACCACCCATTTGCATTACCCATTCACCAGGAAAAATGCTGGTTACGGACATTCTAGATACAGACTTTGCTGTTCTTTAGCTCATTTCAAAAGCTCTAGATCTGCACAACGAAGGTAGAACCTACCTCACCCTGAATAATAAGAACCACACAACAACATTTAAAATAGGAACGATTACTATGTCAAAGTTATCCAATGCATTAATTGTTAGCGGCATCGCTCTTGGCGGTCTGACCTCTACAGCCAGTTTTGCTGAAAAATGGCATATGCCAACGCCTTACGGTGATGGTAATTTGCAAACACAAATCGCTTATACATTCGCGAAAGAAATCAAAGACAATAGCGACCTTGAAATTACTGTTCACTCTGGTGGCTCTTTAGTAAAACATACAGAGATTCCTCGTTCTGTGAAGTCAGGTCAGGTTCAAATGGGCGAAATGTTCTTGGGCATTTTGGGTAATGAAAACCCCATTTACAAACACGATAATATTCCGTTCTTAGCAACGTCTTTTGAAGATGCTAAAAAATTGTGGGAAGCCGCTAAACCATCCATTGCTAAAGAACTTGATAAAGACGGCATGATGTTGCTTTACACTGTGGCATGGCCAGCGCAAAGCCTTTATAGCAAAGAGCCTGTAAACAGCTTGGCTGATTTGCAAGGTCAGAAAATGCGAGCCTACAGCCCAACGCAATCTCGTCTTGCTGATTTGATGGACACCACGCCAATGACGATTCAAACCCCAGACATTCCACAAGCATTTAGTACTGGTATTATTCAAGCCATGATCACCTCTCCATCTACCGGTGTGGACAGCCAAGCTTGGGATTACGTGAATAACTACACAGATGTCAAAGCATGGATCCCAAAAAACATTGTTGTGGTCAACAAGCGCGCATTCCGTCGTTTAGATAAAGCGACTCAACAAGTGGTACTAGACGCAGCGAAAAACGCGGAAGCAGCGGGTTGGACTCAAATAGCAGCACGTGCAGCGAAAGACAAGGCAACCCTACTTGAAAATGGTATGACGGTTTCTGACCCATCTCCTCAGTTAGTTGAAGAGCTAAAAGCCATTGGTAAAACGATGACAGAAGAGTGGAAAGCGGAAGCGCCACAAGAGATTGGAGAAATCCTAACTCGTTACCAAAACTAAGTCTCTATAACGACCCCCACATTATCTCTCCCCTTGAAAATAAGAGGAGAGATAATAAGTGCTCCTCCCTAACCCTCCCCCTGCTAAGGGGGAGGCTGGGAGGGGGTCTCTAATTGCTCTTCAGAAAAGTGAACACTATGAGCCAATTAAAAGAAAAACTTTACCTCTGCTCTGGCCTGTTGTCCGGTTTGTGTATTGTTATTATTACCTCGCTTTTATTAGCACAAATCGTCGGTCGTTTATTCGGTTTTATTGTCCCTTCTGCAGAAGATTTTGCAGGCTACGCTCTGGCGGCATCAACCTTTCTTGGCCTGGCCTATACCTTTCGCGAAGGCGGTCATATTCGTGTCACCCTGCTAATACAACGATTTTCGCCAGTACCTCGTAAGATACAAGAAGGGATCATCCTGATCTTATCCTTCGCGCTATTGTGTTATTTGTCTTACGCCTGCGGTTATATGGTCTATGAATCCTATATTTATGAAGAAGTCTCCTACGGCTATATTCCAGTTCCACTGTGGATCCCTCAATTGCCCGTTGCCATTGGTGTGATCGCACTGAATCTGGCCATTTTAGACGCTTTAGTTAGCTTATTACGTGGTCAAAAAACCACTTACAGTGAACAAGAAGACGCGTTGTCTTTGGAGGAAATCTAATGGATATGATGTGGATTTCTATCCTACTCGCGTTTGCCTTAATCGCCCTATTATCTTTAGGGGTTTGGGTATCTTTTACTCTGATCGCGGTGGGTGGTCTGGGGTTAATTCTGTCTGAAAACTACCAGGTAGATTTGCTTTTCGCGACGTCTAGCTGGGGTGCCAGTACGGCGTGGTCACTCACCGCATTGCCGCTGTTTATTTGGATGGGTGAAGTCCTGTTTCGCACTCGCTTATCAGAAGATTTATTCAAAGGCCTCTCTCCTTGGTTAGGGGGCGTTCCAGGCAAATTGCTGCATGTGAATATTCTCAGCTGTGGCATTTTTGCCGCGGTATCAGGGTCTTCAGCAGCCACCGCTGCGACCATCGGACGTATGACATTGCCAGAGCTTCGCAAGCAAGGCTACAGCGACCGCATGGCCATTGGCACATTGGCGGGCTCGGGCACTTTAGGCCTATTAATTCCACCTTCGATTATTTTGATTGTGTACGGCGTGGCGGCCGAAGTGTCTATCGCACGCTTGTTTATTGCTGGCGCTTTACCCGGTTTATTGCTCGTGTCCTTGTTTATGGGGTTCACCATGATTTGGGGACACCTACACAAAGACGAATTGCCAAAAACAACCGGCCATGAAACCAGCTGGTCTGCTCGTATCAAAGGCTTGCGCAAGCTTTTACCCGTGGTCGGTTTAATCGGTTTCGTATTGGGTTCCATTTACGGTGGTATTACCACCCCAACCGAAGCGGCTGCCATCGGTGTAGCCGGTGCTTTAGTGCTGGCCGCGCTGACGGGGTCCTTAAGCCGCCATAGTTTTATGGACAGTTTATTGGGCGCTGTAAAAAGCTCTTGTATGATCGGTTTCATCCTCGTTGGCGCGCATTTTTTGACGCTAGCGATGGGCTTCTTGGGTATTCCTAAAGCCTTGGCGTTATGGATCTCAGGCATGTCCTTGTCGCCAATGGAGTTGATCTTATATCTAACGGTTTTATTCGTGGTATTAGGTTGCTTCTTAGATGGCATTTCAGTGGTGGTACTGACCGTTGCGGTCATTTTACCTATGGTGCAAGCCGCGAATATTGACCTATTGTGGTTTGGCGTTTTCATCGTGTTGGTGGTGGAGATGTCGCAGATCACCCCGCCTGTTGGCTTCAATCTCTTTGTTATTCAAGCCCTAACAGGGAAGAACATTTTGTATGTCGCAAAAGCCGCTTTGCCGTTCTTTTTACTTATTGGCGTAGCCATTTTGTTGATCAGTATGTTTCCTGAAATTGTGACTTACTTACCAACAACCATGTCTCAAAACTAAGCGCTTAGCAGTAAACAAGCTTAAGGAATAAAAAATGAAATTAAATTGTGATATGGGCGAAGCATTCGGTGCTTGGAAAATGGGTTTAGACGATCAAATCATGCCGTTTGTTGATCAGGCAAACATCGCTTGCGGCTTCCATGCTTCCGATCCATTGACCATGGCAAAGACGGTTGCCTTAGCGAAACAGCACAATGTGACCATAGGTGCCCATCCAGCCTACCCAGACTTAGTCGGTTTTGGACGTCGCAATATGGACATCGCCCCTGCTGAATTAAAAGCCTTGATTCAATACCAAATTGGCGCTCTTAAAGGTATCTGTGAAAGCCAAAACGCCCAAGTGGATTACGTCAAACCCCATGGTGCTTTGTACAACACCATGATGGCAGACTTCTCTGTTTTGGATACGGTGATGCAGGCCGTGAGCGAACTAGACGCTACATTGCCGCTGATGGTTATGGCGGTACCAGAAGCCCCAGAAATCAAGAAGATGGCGAAGAAATACGGCTTGAGTGTTTGGTTTGAAGCGTTCTCCGATCGTTTGTACACAGACGAAGGTCGACTCATGCCACGCAAAGAACCCAATGCGGTTCACACAAGCTTTGATTTAATCGAAAAGCAAGTCGAGCAATTATGTGAAACAGGCACATTAACGACTGCCTCAGGCAAACAACTGGCCATCCATGCAGATACCATCTGTGTGCATGGCGATGGCGCTCATGCGCTGGATGCTGTGACGCGTATTCGAAGTCTGGTTGACCGATTAAAGCTTTCTAAAGCAACTAAACAACTGTGAAATAAATCATGAGCCGTGAAGATTTTCCAAGTATAGACATGGTCAGTAATCAGGCCTGCTTATTAACATTTAGCCAGGTAATCAGCGAAGCGACATCTAATTACATTACCCAAGTCACCCAACATTTGGCAAAGCTGGAAGGTATTGTCGATTTAGTACCATCTTATACCACGATTTTAGTGGTGTTCGATGACGATCATTATGATCGCTTTGCTATTTTCAAGACCATTCGTCAGACCATAGAAGTGATTGACCCTAATGATTTTTCTGTCACAGATCAGCGCGAAGTGGTGATTCCCGTTTATTACGGCAAGGAAGTGGGACCAGATATCGACGATGTGGCCAAACACTGTCAATTAAGTATCGACGACGTTATTAAGCGCCACAGTGAAACAACATATCGCGCTTATGCTATTGGCTTTACACCTGGGTTTGCTTTTTTAGGCAATACTCCAGATGAATTGCACGTTCCCAGAAAAACCACTCCTCGCTTAAAAGTACCTATTGGCAGTGTGGCACTGGCAGAAAATCAAACGGCGGTTTACCCCAGCGTCACGCCAGGCGGTTGGCAAATTATTGGTCGTACGCCTGTCAATTTGATCGATTGGGGCAGTAAAAACCTTGCTCTTATCGCCATGGGAGACTCAGTACGATTCGAGCCTATTTCTCGCGATGAATTTTTAGTGCAAGGAGGTCAGCTCGATGGCTTTTAAAGTAATCAAACCTGGCTTATTGGCATTAATCCAAGACCTAGGTCGCCATGGTCATCAGTCGATTGGCCTGACGACAGGCGGTCCCATGGACGAAGTCGCTTTCCGTTGGGGCAATGCCTTACTCGATAACCACGACAATAGCCCTCAAATTGAGATCACCTTTGGGATGTTCGCGTTAGAAGCGCAAGCAGACACCTCGATTGCCATCACAGGGGCGGATCTTGGGGCGACGCTGAACAATAAAAGCATCTCGCCTTGGCAAACCTACGCCATTAAAAAAGGCGATGTATTGGCCTTTCAGCAACCCGTCTGGGGATTACGAGCCTATCTTGCGGTGAAAGGGGGCTTTCAGTGTGAGCCAACATTGGGCAGTGTTGCTACTGTCGTACGCGAAAAGATTGGCGGCTTAACAGGCAAGGGAGACAAACTCCAAAAAGGCGATCTGTTGGCCTATCAAGCCAGCTCTGATTATGAGAAAAGATCCGTACCACGCTTGGCTATTCCGAATTATAGCAACAAAGAAATTCCGGTCATTCTGGGTTATCAGTATCAGTCCTTTTCTTCTTTAGATCGGGCAAATTTTTTCTCTAGCGATTACACCGTGTCGTCAAACTCAGACCGCATGGGGTATCGCTTAGAAGGACAGAAAATCCACAGCGAGTTGAAAGGTATTATTTCTGAAGGGATTGCTTATGGTGCGATTCAAGTGCCAAAAGATGGCCAACCTATTGTCTTACTGCAAGACAGGCAAACCATAGGTGGCTACCCAAAAATAGGCTGCGTAACACGTATTGGCGGTAGCATTCTAGCTCAGCAAAAGCCAGGGGATATTATTCAGTTCACCCCAATCACGGTCGATCAAGCAGAAAAAGAACGTCTTTTACAAATGGCTCGCCTTGCTCAGTGGCGCTAACCTCCAACAATATGACGTTCATCAATTAGAAAACCCTACCTTCTATTGATGAGCGTTATATTACGTTACGCTGCACTCTGGTAACAAATTAAGACAATTCCACTCTAAATTCTTCCCATCTTTGCTAGAAAACACTCTACAATCTATTTAAGGTCGCAAGCTCTTATTCTAGGCTTATTTTCGGTCGTAAAATGTCATTCTACGGAGTACTTAAAACCCATGGTTTTGTCGCGCCTCGTCGTTTTTTCTTTTATGTTCATTCTCGCCAACCTGAGCTTTGCAAGCACAAGTCAAGCTGCACAGATTATCAAAGTGGGAATGAGCGGTGCTTTCTCGGGTGATAATGCCTCAATGGGAGAAGACTTTAGTGCGGGCGCACGCGCTGCTTTTTCTCGATTCCACAGCGAAACGGGCCATACGATTCAGCTCATGTCCATGGATGATGCCTACGAGCCTAGCCAAGTGGGATCCAATGTAAGAACCTTACTAAAAGATAGTTTCGTTGATGTATTATTTGGCAATATCGGGACGCCAACCATCGCAGTCAGTGCGCCCATTGCACTAGAAAATAAAACGCTTTTATTTGCCCCTGTCACCGGCTCTTCGGTTATTCGTCCCTCCACGCCCGACCGTTACATCATTAACTATAGAGCGAGCTATGAGGAAGAGTTAACTGCCATTTTTGATGCCTTAGCGAACGAGCTTAAGTTAACGCAAAATGACATTGCCTTCTTTAATCAACAAGACATGTTTGGTAGTACGGGACGAAAGTACCTTAACAAGCTGATTAAAAAGCACAATATAGGTTCAAAAAACAACCTGTTGCAAATGGAATATTCACACAACACCCTGGCAGTAGAACACGCCGTTGCAGACTTGCTTACCCGCACTCCAACCCCCAAGGTTATTTTTATGTTTAGCAGTGCTGGTCCCAGCGCAAAATTCATTCGACTAACCAGAGAGTACGGCCTAGATCCATTATTCGTCGGCCTCTCCTTTATGGGGAATCGATTATTTGTAGAACAATTACAGGATATACCAGCCCGAATTCTGATTACCCAAGTAGTACCGTCATTCAGAGACCAAACACTGCCTGTGGCGGCCGATTTTCGTCAAGATATGGCTAAATATTCTCCGCAGACTAAACTAAATGCACTAAGCTTTGAAGGTTATATCGCGGCTCGGGTTTTCACCAAACCATTTACCAATGAATTACCAACCAGCCGTGAGCAAATCATTGATGCCCTTGAGTCATTAGGGAGATTCGATATCGGTCTTGGCGTACCGCTTACCCTCTCGCCCCAAGAGCATCAAGCAAGCCACTCCGTATGGTTAACGCAGTTAAAAGTAGGACAGCTGGTTTCCATCCCTTTTAGCACTGCACCAAAACTCTATCTAGACTATATCAATTAGCGAAGGTGTCATACGGAATGAAAGTGTCGATTAAAATGCCTAAATCCAGTATCCGGTCCTTAGTCTGGCTGCTTACTCTTGTGGCACTAACCATGACAATCGCTTTTTCTATCATGCTTTCAACGGCGCTAGCCGAATTAAAAGTCACTTACAACGACGCAAGAACATCCCAAGACGAACTACTGTTTGCATCATCCGAACTACGAGAGCTTTTACCCGCTCATCAATATCGACTACGCCAAGTACTGCAAGAAGACTATGCTGCAGTTTATCCACCAGCAGAACAAATAGACCGAATAGATGCCGCCATAAAATCATTAGAAAAAGCAGGTAAAAAAGATACTGAATTTAGCTTTCTGTCTTCGGCACTAAATAGAAGTCTCAACCAAATATTACAGCTCACAATCGATATTCAAATCTGGAGCCAACAACGCAGCACGTTTGAAAAGAGTTACCCTAACGATAACTATAAAGAAGACACCCTAGCAACATTACAAGAAATGCGCGATTTACTTAACGATGTGGAAGGGAAAATTCATCTTAGTGGCGCAGCTATTCTATACCGTTACAACAACAGCGTCGACGAACAAAAAGCCAAGCTCGCACAAGAGTACAGCGATTTCAGTAATATGCGTCTCAACTCGCAAATACATCAAATTCTCATAAGCCTTTCTGACTTGAGAGTACTCATTAACTTTATGCTCACTGAGGCCGACATAGACAACCTAAGAGACATCAAAGACAATGGCGTAAAACCGATATTAGAAAGCCTAAACCGCCTCCCCATTTTATTAGAAAAAGATTTCAGTCTTACCTCAGAGAAATTAAAAACGCTCACGCAAGATCTGGCTAAAGAGATATTTGGTGATCGCTATTATGTAAACCAACAAAGGGACATCATTGTTCCTTCCGGCTTGAGTTTATATCAGATGCGTATCGACCAACTGCAAATTGAAAATGACCGAGCCCGCTTAGACAAACGCTTTTATAGTGCATTTCAAGACTTACCAAGGATGTTGGACTCCATTGGTGAACGCGTTCAAGTTCAGTCGAAAAAAACCAACTACGAAGTAGAAACACGTCTTGATGATTTCACAAAACGCATGTCCTCAAAAGCACTGATGGGTGTTTTCGCGTTGCTGATTTTATCTTGGATTGTGTCTCGTAAAGTGAAAAAACAACTGGCAGATTTGGTCGACAGCGAGAACCGCTTCCGCTCTATGTTCGAATTGTCTCCTGATCCAGTGTGGATCCTGTCGGGGCATGAGGTTGTAGAATGTAACAAAGCGGCCGTTGAACAAATGGGCTTCACCCATGAGCGAGACATCAAACAAAAAACCATGGAGGAACTCAGCCCAGCCACCCAAGCCAATGGTTATCAATCCTCCAGCGCTCTTGAAAACGTTCTAAGACGAGTAGAACAAGAAGGTTATCATCGCTTTGAGTGGCTGTTATCTGATGCTACCGGACAACCACTAATCGCCGAAATTACCATGGCCAGCATTGTGATTGCCAATCAGCCAGCCACGCTCTGTACTTGGCATAATATTCGTCAGCGTAAACAGGCAGAAAATGAGCTCAAAGCCCACCAAGAACAACTGGAAATCGAAGTTAAAAATCGTACCAATGAACTAGAGATTGCAAAAGACGCTGCCGAGCAAGCAAACCGAGCAAAAAGCGACTTTCTCGCCAATATGAGCCATGAAATTCGCACTCCAATGAACGCCATCATTGGCATGTCTCATCTTGCCTTATTAACCGACTTGAATAAGAAACAACGCAGTTATATTGAAAAGGTCAGCTATTCTGCTGAGTCGTTACTTGGCATCATCAATGACATTCTCGACTTTTCTAAAGTCGAGGCCGGCATGCTCACCATCGAACAAATAGACTTCAATATCAATACTGTATTTGGCGATGCTGCAAACATACTGGCATTAAAAGCCGAGGAAAAATCCATCGAGCTATTGTTCGATATTTCCCCCAATGTGCCACACAATTTAATAGGCGACCCTTTGCGACTCAGGCAAGTCCTACTCAATCTAGGTAACAATGCCATTAAATTCACGGAGCAAGGTGAAATCATCATTTCTGTTCATCGTTTCAAACAAAAAGGTGATCAGATTGAGTTGCACTTTAGTGTCAAAGACACAGGCATAGGCATCTCAGTAGAAGAGCAGACCAGACTATTCCAATCTTTTTCTCAAGCGGATTCATCGACCACCCGCAAATTTGGTGGAACAGGCCTAGGGCTCGCTATTTCGAAAAAAATCATCGACTTAATGAATGGTAATATTTGGGTAGAAAGCAAAGTAAATGAAGGCAGTACCTTTCACTTCACCTTGGCCTTTAAACAGAGCAAGGATGTATCCCAAAAGTTACCTAATTTACCGCTTTCACACCGAGTACTGATTGTTGATGACAACAGCACATCACGGGATATTTTACATCATATCATTGAAAACTTTGGCTTAAGAGCCTCCACCGCCAGCAGTGGCAAAGAAGCCTTGAGCTTGATTGCAGAAAATCAAACCAGCGACCCGTTCTCATTAGTATTGGTTGATTGGAAGATGCCCGACATGGACGGTGTTGAAACCTGCCGAGCGCTCCTTAACCAACATCAAGGCAAAAAAGATTTCCCAACCATTTTAATGGTCACCGCTTATGGATTAGACGAAGCACGACGAGCCAGTATGGACATCGACATTTCTGGTTTTTTAACCAAGCCTGTCACACCCTCTTCGTTATTTGATGCCATCATTCAAGCCTCGCACTTGGAATACGCAACCCCAATAAAACACACTCTGCTTCCGCAGACGAATACGCGATCCCTCGTCGGTGCTCACATATTATTGGTCGAAGATAACCTGCTAAATTTGGAACTGGCTCAAGAACTGCTTTCTACTAATGGTCTTATCGTCGACACGGCTCAAAATGGTCAGGAGGCAATCGACAAACTCAAAGAAAATACCTACGACGGTATTTTGATGGATTGCCAAATGCCTGTTATGGACGGTTACACCGCGACTAGAATCATTCGCCAAGATGCCAAGTATCGCGATTTGCCTATCATCTCCATGACCGCTAATGCGCTCGCAGGAGACAAAGAAAAAGTGATTGAAAGTGGCATGAATGACCATATATCCAAGCCTATTCAAGTCAACGCGATGTTTGAAACATTAACGAAATGGATAAAACCGAAACAACCCCTCACCCAACACTCTTCATCCAAACCAACGCTCTATCAGCAGTCCCTCACCCTTGAGGAGCAACGTGATTTAGAAAAACTAGTGGGCATTGATCTAGCCATTGGGCTTGCGATCACACAATATGACATCCACTTTTTCTGGCGCTTACTGTTGCGTTTTTATGAGTCGCAATCTTCATTTGTTAAACAATTTAGCGAGCTGTATCAAAAAGAAGACAAAGAAGACGCCCTACGTATGTTACACACATTGAAGGGCAATGCTGGCAATATTGGAATGACCGACTTAATGCACAAGGCTGCCGAATTAGAAAACGCCTGCCAGCAATCCGAAGCACAATTCACATCGGCGCTCAACCAACTGGCAGAAGAGTTGGAACGTATTCTGCTACCTATTCAAAACCATAAAGATCGACAAGAACACCTGACAAGCGAAGCACCCTTGGCAACAAAAAAACGACAAAAAGTTTCATCAGACTACTATCAAGCATTGCTCAATAAGCTGTACGATCATTTATTGAACGATAGACTGGATGCGGATATTGTTGCAGCAGAACTTGAAAGCATCACTGAAGGTAATGAAAACATTGATGTTCTCCATAGCATTCGCCAGTCCATCACTCGTTATGACTTTGAGTCGGCCTTGACTAAGCTAAAAGACTTAATGCCAAAAAATGAGTGAACTATATAAATCAATATCATAGCGGCGGTTACTTTCATGCTTACACAGGAACAACATAAGCCACTCATTCTGATTGTGGACGATACGCCAGAAAATATTGACGTACTGGCGGCGACTTTGCGCAACGAATACGACCTTAAAATCGCCACAAATGGCAAAAAAGCACTAAAAATTGCTCAACAAAGCTCACCTAAGCCAGAAATGATTTTATTGGATGTGATGATGCCAGAAATGGATGGCTACGAAGTTTGTCGTCAACTAAAAGCCAACCCAATCACCTCTGACATTCCTGTTTTATTTGTTACCGCCAAAGCCAATCCTTGCGATGAAGAGCAAGGCTTTGCACTTGGCGCCGTTGATTACATCACCAAACCGATCAGCCCTCCGAGAGTAAAAGCGCGTGTTCGCACACATATCGCGCTCTACAATCAAAACCGCCAACTGCAAAAGAAAGTCAAAGAACGCACACTGTCACTGGAACAGAACCGCCTACGCATTATTCAGCACCTTGGGCGAGCTGTAGAGTACAAAGACAATGAAACTGGCGCACACGTTATTCGTATGAGCCATTACTCTAAATTCCTCGCAGAAGCCTATGGTGGCAACCCAGATTGGGTAGAAATGGTATTTAATGCTGCTCCCATGCATGATGTTGGAAAAATTGGCATTGCAGACTCCATCCTCCTAAAACCAGGAAAATTGGATCATGATGAATGGGACACCATGCAGCAGCACACTATTTTCGGAGCCAAGATCTTAGGCGATTGTGATGATGATCCAATGTTAAATATGGCGAAAGTCATTGCGCTCACCCATCATGAAAAATGGGATGGCTCAGGTTACCCATATGGACTAAAGGGCGAAGAGATTCCTATCGAAGGTCGCATCGTTGCCATTGCCGATGTGTTAGATGCACTGCTTTCTAAACGCCCATATAAAGCAGCCTGGACACTTGAAGAAGCGTTAAACTATATGGACGAAAACGCAGGCCTGCATTTTGATGCTTCTTTAATTAAATTACTTCATACCGTCATACCTAAAATTGAAGAAATCCGTGCTGCCTATCCTGACGAAGAATAGTCAGCACTTCCCCCTCCCGCTCTAAGAGCTTGCCCACCTTCGTTACCTATCTTTTTTGTTCCTCCCAAACTTCCACAGAACAAATAGCTTTTATCAATTAGGATTTTAGTTATTAACAATTTTATTAATCATCTTCGTTTCCCTAATATGAGTCCTGTTGGTAACGCACTCAAACACACATTAGGAGAAACACAATGATCAACACGCAAATCAAACCATTCAATGCAACGGCTTTCAAAAATGGCGAATTCGTTGAAATTTCTGAAAAAGACGTACTAGGTAAATGGGCTGTATTCTTCTTCTACCCAGCTGACTTCACTTTTGTTTGCCCAACTGAACTTGGCGATGTTGCAGACAACTACGCTGAACTTCAATCTCGCGGCGTGGAAGTATTCTCTGTTTCTACAGACACTCACTTCACTCACAAAGCATGGCACGCAAGTTCTGACACAATCGGCAAAATCCAGTACTACATGGTTGGCGATCAAACAGGCAACATCACAAACAACTTCGGCGTAATGCGTGAAGGCCAAGGTCTTGCAGACCGCGCGACTTTCTTGATCGATCCAGAAGGCACTATCCAAGCAATGGAAATCACTGCTGAAGGTATTGGCCGTGACGCTCAAGACCTACTTCGCAAAGTAAAAGCTGCACAATACGTAGCCGCTCACCCAGGTGAAGTTTGCCCAGCAAAATGGAAAGAAGGCGAAGAAACACTGACTCCTTCACTAGACCTAGTTGGCAAAATCTAAGCTGACAACTGTCTAGACCCATAAAGGGGTCAGATCCCTTAATAACACATTGAGGAATCCCTTTAGATGACTTTCGTCTAAAGGGGCCTGACCCCTTTTACTCTTAACGCACAGTACATTACTCAATCAAACAGGTTTTATCATCATGTTAGAAGCAAACTTAAAACAGCAGTTGGGCACATACCTGCAAAATATCGTTAATCCGATTGAAATTACTGTGTCCACAAACGGTTCAGCGAAATCCGAAGAATTACTTGAATTGGCTCGCGAAATTACCGAGCTAAAAAGCGACAAAATCACCCTAACGGTGGATGCGAATTCACAAGGCCGTGCACCGCAAATGGCCATCGCGCCAAAAGGCGAAGCAGCACGTGTACGTTTTGCTGGCATTCCAATGGGCCACGAGTTTACGTCTCTCGTATTGGCTCTATTACAAGCTGGCGGCCACCCATCCAAAGCCGCACAAGCGACTCTTGAGCAAATCAAAGGCTTGGATCAAAAACTCAACTTTGAGGTGTACATTTCCCTCTCTTGCCACAACTGTCCAGACGTTGTGCAAGCCGTTAACTTAATGGCGGTATTAAACCCTAACATTACAGCGACCATGATCGATGGCTCTTTGTTCCAAGACGAAGTGAATGAACGCAACATCATGGCCGTGCCATCTGTCTTCCTAAATGGTGATCATTTTGGCCAAGGCCGAATGACCCTGGATGAGATTTTAAACAAAGTCGATACTGGCGCAGCAGACAAACAAGCGGCGGAGTTATCCGAGAAAGCCCCATACGATGTCCTTGTCGTTGGTGGTGGCCCAGCGGGTGCCGCAGCGGCGATTTACTCAGCTCGTAAAGGCATTCGAACTGGCGTCGTGGCTGAGCGCTTTGGCGGACAAGTATCTGACACCATGGCGATTGAAAACTTCATCTCTGTAAAAGCCACCGAAGGCCCGAAATTGGTCGCTGGCCTTGAGCAACACGTACTAGATTACGATGTTGAACTGATGAAAACGCAAAAAGCGGTTCGCCTTGAGAAGAAAGAATTCGTCGAAATTGAACTAGAAAATGGTGCTGTACTGAAAAGTAAATCTGTCATCTTAGCCACTGGCGCACGCTGGAGAGAGATGAACGTACCTGGCGAACAAGAATACCGTAATAAAGGCGTGGCGTACTGCCCACACTGTGACGGCCCATTGTTCAAAGGCAAGAAAACAGCCGTCATTGGCGGTGGTAACTCGGGCATCGAAGCCGCTATTGATTTGGCGGGAATTGTAGAACACGTTACCGTTCTTGAATTTGGCGATACGTTACGTGCAGACGATGTATTGGTGAAAAAAGCCAACTCTTTGCCAAACGTTACCATCATTAAAAATGCCATGACAACAGAAGTCCTTGGCGATGGTCAACGAGTTATCGGCCTGAAATACACTGATCGCTTAACCGACGAGTCTCACCTTGTGGACGTTGCTGGGATCTTTGTACAAATCGGCTTGGTGCCAAACAGCGAGTTCCTAAAAGACACATTGGAACTGACGAATAGAGGCGAAATCGTCATCAACGCTCACGGTGAGACATCGATTCCAGGTGTGTTTGCGGCTGGTGACGTCACCACAACGCCATACAAACAGATCATCATCTCCATGGGATCTGGCGCGACAGCGGCTCTTGGTGCGTTTGATTACTTGATTCGTAACTAAACACCCGCCTTCAGCAACGCCCGAACCGACCAACGAAAATCCTATAAACCGCCCTCTGGCTTAACTAGGTGGCGGTTTTTTGCGCTCCTGCAATTAAGTTAGAAACAAACTTCCCGCCTCGCTCCACGCGCAAGCGCGTAAAACCGCTCGGCGTGAGTTTGTTTCTACTTGATTTTACAGTTAAGCCAACTTATGAATTACTAAATCGCTCTCTTTCTAACAAATCAATAATGATTATTTCTATCTCCTGAACTCCGGGATAGTTTTCAGCAATACTCAGCCAGTAGGTTTTAAGTGCTCCTGAAAGCTCTTTCAAATTGACTAATTTACCGTCAATACTCCATCGCTTTGTAGGTTCTATATCTTGAGAAACTAATAGAAAGACACCACACACAGCACTTTCCTCTCGAAGATAATCGCCCACGAGCTGGTTCCTTAATCGTTCGCATAAATCTGGGCCAGACCACGCTTTATCTAATAGCTTTAGCTCAACTGGAACCGGAGATTGTACACTTGTATTATGAAGCCAAATATCCATGCGTTGACCATTGGCAAGTTCAGATTCTTGGGCCGTTGTGTATTGACCATGGCTGTTTTGGTTCAGCCAGCCAGCAATCAAAGTTCGCATTTCAGTTTCACCTTCTGCTCTTTTCCAAGTTCTCCATGGGCTATCATTACCTCGCTCTAACCAATTTTTTAAATCGTTTAGTCGGTTAACCGTATGATCAAAAAGTTGGCGATGTGTTGCAGGTTTTACTGTCTGATTTTTATCAAACTGACCAAACTGATCTACCGTCCAGAGCTCTAAATCACCATCGACCATTGCTCTTTTATATGCTTGTTGAGCCATCCATTTTCGATACTCAGGCTCGGGGTGTTCTTCAATCAGTTGTTTGATAGCTGCATAACTGGCAAAACCCGTCATATTACATAGAAGGGAAAACAATGCGCTCCGAGCGCTTTGTGCATCATCTCTCAACTCTGGAGAATACACTCCGCCGTCGGCACGGTTTATATCCTCTTTGGACGGAATATATTTATGCATGAGGACATAGAGCTTTTTCAGATGCTCTGGTGTCTTGAAGTAACCTACGTTAGGCACACTAAATGATCTATGGCTTTCACCAACAAGAGCGGTAACAAAAACCTGAGCTGCTCTACCGACAAACTCACTTTTAAATCCTGCTAACCATTGTTCAAGCTTAGGAATGCCATTCACTGGATCACAATCAACCAATAGAGCAAACCAGCAAGCAACACTATCTAAATCGTTACTTTTATCTATTTCTTGCTTTGCAATACTTGCCAAGCGATTAGGGTCACTTTTCCCAGAAATTAAAAGTTGAATACAATCTCTTCTATTATTTCCTTGAAGTGTATTTGAATGGGCTTCAACCCATTCTAAAAGACTAACCGCGATATCTTCATGTAACCAAGAAGCATTGAAGACAAGTGAACTCAATATACGGTTATACAAATCCAGTTCTGCGTTTTCTAGCTCCCAAATGAGCTCTTGAGTGACGGCTTTGGAAACCAATGAAGGAAATGCTCGGTACATACTCTCAAACCAACTAGGAAAACCATTTATCTCCCACGTGATATAGCGCAATGCATGCAGAACTTCTGATTCATCTAAGTGATATGGAAATTCCGAATGTTCAGATGTTTCAATTTCTAAACCAGATAAAGCAAGAAGAAGCGAGTAAGGGTGTGAGTTACTTCTGATTCCACTTTCTGATTGTAATGACGGGGTGTAAACTCTCCACAGTTTCATCAGTGCATCGCGATAAGAACTAGAAACTTCGTAACCAAACTCAGGAATTAATTTCGTCCAACTAGAGCCACTACTTCGTTTTGCTAATAAACGCTCATTATTAATCTCATCCAGTATCCAGCAAAAGTCATTCGTCACTTCACCAAAATATAGGTGTATAGAGTTACATAAACGCTCTGGGTTACTTTTTAGATCTGCTATCCAAGCATCACGGGACGTTTTTTTCTGTTCTTGTATAACATCATTTTTTTTCCTGCGCCTTTCATTCTCTTCTTTGTGCTTTTTTTCCCACTCATAAACTGGAGGGTCTATCAACATATCTAATTTATTAGTTAAAGTGACACTATGTTCTACGCTTGCTTTTAACTTTGTCAGCATATCCGATGGTTTATCGAGCTTGGTGTAAAGACGAAAGGCGGTACTTAGCGCAATAGATCGATCATTCTCTAATTCACGAGAACGGATAAATAAAAGCAATCGTTGAAAACTCTCAACTGTACTAAATGCCCAAAAATGCCCTTGCCAAGAAATAGGCCAATCTGAAGTCAAAGGTTCGCTTTTAGGATCTGAAAGTAGCTTTATTTTTTCCTGTTCAATACAAGCCCAATAAAGCCGATCATTCAATTCACTCCAATGCGGTATCAGTTCGGCTAAGTTACTTTCATAATCATCAAAGTGTTCTCCACCATAAGAATTGTATAGCGGTAGCATCATAAGAATGGATAAACTTTCTTCGGAAAATGAAAATGAATGCCTTATCTCAATTAGGCGTTCCACAAGATGAACGGCGACACCAAGAAGCCATGAATGAGCTTCCGAAATTTTACACTCACTCTTCTCGATATACGGCGGATCATTTAGATAACCGATTAAGCCATGTATTAACGTTTGATAAATCTGTGTGTTTGCAGCAATAGGCATTCGCGTAACAAACTGATGAAGTGCTCGTCGCAAACCATTCGCCTCGAAGCTCTCATTGGCAGATAGTTTTAATTTGCTAACTGATAAAAGTATATTTTGAATATTCTCACTGGTTGGCGCTGCATCTTCGATTAGCTCTGCTAGCAATCGACGTGGAATTTTTTCCTCGCTTTGATTGAGCCTTTGCCATAAGGATTGTATTTGTTCATTGGTGCCACAGGTTATAACAGCCCGAGCAGAGGTTAATCGAGCATAACCCCCACGGATAGGGTTAAGAGCTATTTCCAGCAAAGGAGCAACACAGTCCGTCATTTTCCCTTGCCAAACCAATCGAGCCAGGAAGAAAATGGCATCATCATTTTCTTTGTATTGATCGATAAGTTGTAAAGCATCTTTTGTTAGGGCTGCATCAGCAATTTTTGCAATTGCGCTGTTATCCCCTCCAGTACTATTGTTTTCATCCTGCGCAATACGGTGGACTATATTTTTAAGAATGGTTTTTCTTTCTGGTAAAGGCAGTTTAGATGGATCTCCACCTTCAATAGCAACCTCAGGATCAATACTTAGTACAGTGTTTCTGATGTTGGTATCCCACAATATTAACCAAGGCAAAATGGATCGAAGTCTTGGCCTAATGATTGTCTCGCCATATTGTTCACCAATAAATAAACGCTCTATAGATAAACGACTGTCGCCATTAGCCATCAGATGAGCAAACCATTTTGCTGCGAGCAATGCTCTGATATCACGATGCCGAAAACGAACCGCTCCGTAAATAACATCGCTAAAAACACCTCGCTCCAAAAGTGCATTCACATCATGCGGATGCCAATCAGACAGTACAGCTTGTGCGTCTATTCCAAATCTGTCGGGCGAGGCATCAGGAATATTGATACTTGATTGGCCGCTCATGACGACAGCGGCAGCCAAACGCTGCGCACCCTTATGAGCTTGCTCTAAATTTAACGGCTGACGTTGTGCTCTATCTATATTATGTTCATCGCTTAACTGCTCATTTATACTGTGTTCTAGTAGATCTAGACGGCTACCAAGTTTTTTATCCTTTCTCCATTTGGATAAAATACTATCTAAATCAAGAGGCCGTTGAGCCAAGCTCCAAATACTCGCTCTATCAATTTCCCTTAAGAGTTCATCAATGTCATTCACTGACCTTTTTTCACAGAAACAGCGAATTCTTTCCTCATCTAAAGGCCTCATTCCGTATACAGTCAAAGCACTTTGAGGTTGAGTGAGATTATCTTCAGTATTGTCGTCTTCGTGTTTTTTTGCAGCTAAAAATAAATATCTATTTAGCAACTCTCGATCCGCTACTGGTCGCCAAGAGTAGGGACGACTGGAAATATAAAGATGCATTCTATGAGCACCGTTTTTGATACCTTTAGAGAATTGCTTTAACGCTAATTCAAGAGCCCTCGGGGTTTCTAACCTTGCTTCATCGACCGAATCCAAAAAGAACCAAGCTTCTTCTGTCGATGCTAGCCAAGCGTTAAATTCATCTTCTGTTCCAACCTCAAAGGCGTCATAAAAATCTTGCTCGATATCTTCAATACGAATAAAAAAAGATAGTCTGCCTTGTTTCGATAACGCTTTAGCTCTACTGCGTAATTCCTCCGTCTTACCGGCACCAGCTTCAGCTAAAATGACACAGCGATATTCACCCTCTAAATCAGCCCAAGTTTTTAGCGCTGAATGACCTAAAGAAAAAAGCGATTCATTATTTTCTAGATCTTCTTGGTCTTCTGAAATAATTGAAAATTGACGATCTAATGGAATGTACTTTTCTTTAGTCATAGACGATAAGTTCGCTTCATCAAAAAACAAAGGGGTTTCATACAGTTACTAGGTTTAACAATAACGCTAACGTGTTAAGGCTCCAAGCTAAGTTTCTTCCACTTCCCCATACGTAAATAAACAACTATACAAAAACGTACCATTTATGGTACAAATTAATTCATGAATAACATAAAACACAAGAAAGTGTCTGTTCGCTTTTTCCGAACTGCGTCGGGAAGTGAACCTGTCAGGGAATGGTTCTTGTCTCTTACAAAAGAGGATAGAAGCGCCATAGGACAGGATATCAAAACAGCAGAATACGGTTGGCCTATCGGTATGCCCATATGTCGTTATATGGGAGATGGGCTGTGGGAAGTGCGCACTAACTTAGAGGGTGGTCGTATTGCTAGGGTGTTATTTTTCTTTAGAAATAACGAATTAATTTTACTGAATGGCTTTATGAAGAAATCCCAAAAGACACCTAAGTCTGAATTAGATCTGGCTAAAAAACGAAAACGTGAGGTTGAAAATGGCTAACAAACACATCGGATCTTCCTTTGACGAGTTCCTTGAAGAGGAAGGCATCTTAGCTGAAACCAACGCTATTGCTATAAAACGAGTCGTTGCATGGCAGATTCAACAAAAGATTGAACAGGAACATTTGTCTAAGACGAAAATGGCGCAGCTGATGAAAACAAGCCGCTCTGGATTGGATAGACTGCTTGATCCAAAAAACACATCTGTCACGCTGCATACCTTGGACAATGCCGCGAAAGCGTTAGGTAAAAAACTCAAATTAGAGCTTGTTTAAAAAGTGACGTTACTCTCTTCATTTTAAGTATGGCTAAGTGTTACTCATGCTTCCCAGTCACTAAGACAAGCTAAAATCTTTGCGTATGGAAAAAATTAAACACTGACTTGCAGGAGTAAAATATGGATACGTTAAGTTACTCAGCTTTTAGAGCAAATCTTGCTAGCACGCTTGATAAAGTGAATGACGATCATAAGCCTGTTCTCATTACTCGTCAGGGTGGCAAACCAGCCGTATTGATTAGCTTAGAGGGCTTTCAAGCGTATGAGGAGACTGCCTATTTGATGGCAAGCCCAAAAAACGCTTCTCGTTTGAACGAAGCTATTGCCGAAGTGGAAGCAGGCAAAACACAGACAAGGGATAGGATTAAGAAATGATGCTGCCTTGAACAGAAATTGAATAAAAAGCCAATGCAAACCTTCATTCGTATTGGCTGTTTATGTTCTATTCTGCGTTATTTTTCGGCTTTTTCATTCCACATTTTTAGCTCTGACTTCGACCAAGAGCCGTACGAAGCATTTGGCATAACAATCCAGTCGTTACCAAAATGGGCTGCTTCTTTCGCCACGAGGCCACGCTGATACTCAGTCGATTCCTTATTTTTAAATTCGGCAGCAAAATCATGTAAGCTGTCGCCTATCAACATAATAATATCGTGCTCTTTGCGAACGACATCACGACGTGCTTCTTTCGACTCGGTATACAGCAGCACATTGTCACTGCTCACTTGTGCAATATTCAGCTTCTAAGGTATTAGGGAAAAATCGTCGCGAGACTCTCATTCAAAGTGGTACCTTATTTCGTTGGTACTCAATAGAATAAAAATACGAGGTAATCCATGATCACAGCACCCGAACTTAAACATTTTGCAACATTAGAAATAGAAGTCGCTGCACCGCAAGAGGTGGGTAAAACCCTTCACGGAGAGCGTCGAATCATTCCTATCCTAGGTGGCAAAGTCACCGGTGACGGCTGGCAAGGCGAAGTGCTTGCGGGTGGTGCCGATTATCAGCTTATCGTCTCACCAAGAATGTCTCACTTAGACGCTCGCTACGTCTTTGAAACAGACCAAGGTGAACGTATTTACATCCATAACGAAGCCATACGTGTTGCATCTGCTGAAATCACTCAAAAGATCAAAGACGGTGAACTAGTGGACCCAAAGCACGTTTATTTTCGCTGTGTCCCCAAATTTGAAACCAGTTCTGAGCGCTTTCAGTGGATTACAGAACGTGTCTTCATCGGCGTCGGTATCCGCAAACCAACGTTGGTAGAACTGCAAGTATTCGAAGTTTGTTAGATAAAAATTACAACGCTTCCAAATACTCAAAAACCTGTTCTGACTCGAGGGGTCTAGCAAAATAATGGCTTAATGATGACTCATTAAAGAGCTTATTTTAAAAGCGATATTCCCCCCAATACCCACAAAAAAGCCGATGCTAGAACGAGCATCGGCTTTTTGACCCTCTGGTAAACGTTATTTTGCGTTTTGTTCATTCCACGTTTTTAGCTCTGACTTCGACCAAGAGCCGTACGAAGCATTTGGCATAACAATCCAGTTGTTACCAAAGTGCGCCGCTTCTTTGGCAACTAGACCACGCTGATACTCAGTCGATTCCTTATTTTTAAATTCGGCAGCAAAGTCATGTAAGCTGTCGCCTATCAACATAATAATATCGTGCTCTTTACGAACGACATCACGACGTGCTTCTTTCGACTCGGTATACAACAACACATTATCACTGCTTACTTGAGCAACATTCAGCTTTTTCAGTGTCTTAATCGTGTCAGCTTTGTTCTCCTGAAAACGATCTGAGATATAGTAAATTTTCACACCTTGTTTTGTGACAAAGTCGATAAAATCTTTAGCCCCTGGGATCAAGGTTGGCTCGCCTTTTTGCTCCCAATCACTCCAAGTATCCCAAGATGTATAATCGTGGCAATTATTTACATCACGAACTAATAATGGCGTGTTATCGATCACTGTTTCATCCAAATCCAACACCACAGCAGGCTTTTTATCTGAATGATGATTCGCTAAAAGTTGAATAAAACGCTGCGTGGCAAACTGGTACGCCTGCAATTGTAACGCCATCACTTCGGCAGACTGTTGCTGATAACGCAGCGCCATAGTGTATTCTTTTGGTGCGCAACTGGTATCTTCAGCTGCAAACGTAACACTGCTCAATAGTGGTAAAGCAACAAGAATAGATGAGGTAATTTTTCCCATAAAATGACTCTCCATGTGTGTATAACGAATTAATGTGACATTTTTATTAAACATGCATTTAATTATAACTCAAAGCTATTTTTCTTTTTTTCCTTATTTCGGCACCATAAAAAGAATGGTTTTAAACAGTAAGAAATTATGTCGAGCTAGCTTCTACCTCACACTTTTCATCATGCCAAGAGTGTTGGGATTTCGTCTCTGTCTTTGCAATGTAAGCAACAAAATATTGATTTGTGATTAAAATTTCTCACCATAAATAACCGACCTTATGATGAAATTAAAATGCTATTCTGGGGTCTGATTAGCGCTGAAGACATTCTTTCAACACACTTCAACCAAAGAGACATAGTATGAAATTTTTACGTTTAATCTCCATTTTAGAAGGCACATCGCTTTTACTGCTGCTCTTTATTGCCGTGCCATTGAAGCGCCTGATGGACATGCCAGAGTATGTGAGCATCATTGGCCCAATTCATGGTGGGTTGTTTATCTTGTTTAACATTCTTTTGATGTTAAGTGTGTCTCGATATGGGGTGTCATCAAAACACGCCTTGATGGGATTTGTTGCGTCATTAGTGCCATTTGGTAGTTATGTCTTTAAAGCGAAGATCTTAAATAAATACTAATTAGCCCCTTCCAATAACATTGATCCAATAAAAAAGCAGAGAAAAAGACGACCCTCTTCTCTGCTTTTCGTATTATGTTTCTGATCATTTATAACAGATCAATCAGCCTTAAACAGAAGACTTCTTCACAAACTGAGATTTCAGCATCATTTCCCCGCCGCCATCCAATTTGCAATCAATGTCGTGGTCGCCATCTACAAGGCGCTTAATAGTCGCTTTAGTGCCGATTTTTAGCACTTGAGAAGAGCCTTTGACTTTAAGATCTTTCGCTAGGGTCACTTTATCGCCTTCTTGCAATAAGTTACCGCCCATGTCTTTGATAATGAGTGCATCTTCGTCAACGACAACTTCGTTCGGATTCCACTCGTGCGCGCACTCTGGGCAAATCAACATAGCTTGATCTTCATACACGTAGGCGGAATCGCATTTTGGGCAATTTGGAAGACTCATAATTATCACTACCTTCTAACGTAAACAGGAAAATTTCGCGCATTATAACCCTATTTTCATTATGGTTTTTGTCTAGCCGCAAAAAATTCAGTAAAAACTTTCAGTTGTACAACAAAATCCTCCTATGCAATCGACACAGAATCGATTTGCATCTTAATTAAACCAATACTCTCTTCAATACGTACTAAAGTTAGTTAAAACAAATAAATAGGGTTATGTGATGAAATTGGGTGTGGTTTGGTTCGGAGATGATTTGCGCTGCGCAGATCAGAACATGCTTTGGCGAGCAACTCAGGAGGTCGATTATCTTGTCTGTCTGTATTGCGATGAACCTCATAATAACCGCCCTAGTCGCTATGCAACACAAGGCATGTCTGCCAACCGCCGCCGATTTTTAGACCAAGGTCTGCAAGACTTAGCCATGCAGCTACAAGCCTTAGGGCAGACGCTATTCGTTAGTTCTATGGATGCGGCCACCAGCTTAAGCTTGCTGCTCAACGAAGTGCCAATCTCACACATTTATCGTAATCATCACTCTGGTTGGGATGAACGGCAAACACTCAAGCGTATCGCCAATAACTTTCCTGATGTTCGCATTCATCTGGATCATGGTTTGAGCTTATTCACGCCCTCTCAGCTGCCATTTGATACGGCAGAATTGCCCGATTCTTTTTCCAAATTCCGGCGTTTAGTAGAGAACTTAGATACGTTCACGCCCCTGCCAGCCTTGCAAAAACTGCCACCCGTTCCGAAGTTCGATCTGCAACGCATTCGACCTTGGCAAATCAAAGTCATTGATGACAACAAAGCATTTACGGGTGGTGAACAAGCCGCAATAGATCAGCTAAGCGATTATTTTTCCACTGATCTACCAGACAGCTATAAAGAAACACGTAATGAATTAGACGGTTGGGAGAACTCCACTAAATTTTCCCCTTGGCTTGCACAGGGCAGTCTGTCAGCCAGACAAGTCAAAGCCAGCATCGAGGTCTACGAACGAGATCATGGCGCAAATGAATCAACCTACTGGATCTATTTCGAGCTCCTCTGGCGCGAGTATTTTCATTGGTACGCGACTCGTTACGGCAAACGCCTTTTCTTACCCAGCGGCATCACGGGAAAACACACTCAAGGCAGTTATTATGCGGAACGTTTTCGCAAATGGAGCCAAGGCAACACGCCTTACCCTTTGGTTAACGCCTGTATGAAACAGCTCAGTGAGACAGGCTTTATGAGCAATAGAGGTCGCCAAATTACCGCCAGTTGTTTGATCTATGAATTAGGCATCGACTGGCGTTATGGCGCGGCGTATTTTGAAGAACAATTGATCGATTACAGTGTTGGCTCAAACTGGGGCAATTGGCAATACATCGCGGGCGTCGGAGCAGACCCAAGAGGTGGCCGCCACTTTAATTTGCAAAAGCAAACCGAACAATACGACCCAAATCAGCTCTTTATTCATAAATGGCAAGGCCAAATTTTTGATACGCAACTGGACTCGGTCGATGCGGCCGACTGGCCCATTTATCCGACCAAATGAGCGACCACCAGATGACAGGCAATATTGCCATAAAACCAGCGGTAGTTTGGCTTAAGCGAGATTTACGCCTTAGCGATCATCTACCTCTTGCATCGGCCATGGCGAACAACAGACCGATTATCCTGTTGTATATCTTTGAACCCAGCCTGATCGCTGATCCACATTACAGCGAGCGCCACTGGCGCTTTGTTTGGCAGTCTTTAGAGGATATGAATCGCCAACTAACCGAACATGGTGGGCATATACACATAGTTTGGCAAGAAGCCCTGCCTGCACTTGAAGCGCTTCATGACGCCACGCAATTCGATGAATTATTCAGTAGTGAAGAAATTGGCATCGGCCTCACGTTCCAGCGTGATATTGAGATCAAATCTTGGTGTCAGCGACAAGACATATCGTGGCATGAGTCACCAACAGGCGCGGTAATACGACCACTTGATAACAGAAAAAATTGGGATGAGGATTGGCAACATGTCATGCGCGCCCCCTTGGCAAACATCGACCTTAAAGCAACCACTTGGTATCAGATAGACTCGCCACCTCTGTCGGTTCCAGCCTCATGGCAAACACCACAAAAAGGCATGCAAACGGGCGGCCCTACGCTGGCTTGGAAAACCTTAGACAGCTTCTATGAAGGGCGCGGCAAAGACTATTATCGATCTATTTCCAGTCCTCTTAGCAGCCGATCAGCCTGTACAAGACTGTCTCCTTATCTCGCTTGGGGGAATATCAGTCTCCGAGAAGTCTATCAAGACCTGCTATCGCGTTGGAAAACCGCTGGCTGGAAACGAACCCTTATTGCACTCAGCTCTCGATTGCATTGGCACTGCCACTTTATGCAAAAATTTGAAAGTGAATGCCGCATGGAGTTTGAACCTGTTAACCGAGCTTACGCCCACTTCCCTTATCGGCAAGATGACCAAGTCGAGGCAGACTTAATTGCTTGGCAACAAGGACAAACGGGTTATCCGATGGTTGATGCGTGCATGAGAGCTTTGCATCACACCGGTTACATTAACTTTCGTATGCGCGCCATGCTGGTAAGCTTTCTATGTCATCACTTAAACATTGATTGGCGCCTAGGCGTACATCACCTAGCCAGGCTATTCCTCGATTTTGAGCCGGGGATTCACTACCCACAATTTCAAATGCAAGCTGGTGTCACAGGCTCAAATGCCATTCGGATTTATAACCCCGTAAAGCAGGCTCAAGACCAAGATCCAGATGGCGAGTTTATTCGCCGTTGGGTGCCGGAATTGGCTGAAGTCCCTGTACCATTGATACACTCTCCTTGGGAAATGTCACCGATGGAGGAAGCCTTGTATCAATTCAGCCTTGGAGAAAACTATCCAGCGCCCATTGTTAGTCTCAAAGAGGCCGCAAAAGAGGCCCGTGATCGCCTTTGGGGATATCGTGAGCAACCAAACGTTCAGCAAGAAAAACAACGCATTTTAGCCACCCATGTGCGTTCGAATAGTCGGGCAAAATCCAGACAACCGAAAGTAAGGACATCCTCATGAAACCATTCCACACACTGCGCGTTATTCTTGGTGATCAACTTAATTCGACACATTCTTGGTTCAAACAACAAGATCAAGGTGTGCTGTATTTGATCGCTGAACTGCACCCAGAAGCTACCTATGTCACACATCATATTCAAAAGCTTTGCGCGTTTTTCCTCGCCATGGAACGCTTTGCTAGTGCCTTAAAAGAAAACGGCCATGACGTGTGTTATCTCACTTTGGATGACACGCAAAATCAGAGCCTAGAAGAAGTCATTTTAAGCCTCACTAAACAACATAATATTGATCGTATAGAGCTGCAGCGCCCCGACGAATATCGCGTGCTTCAACAATATCACCAGTTAATCACAAGCGATTCAAAGCCAACATTTAACATGGTTGATAGCGAGCATTTCTTATTACCATTCAACGAAATTCCTAACTTTTTTCAGGCAAAAAGTACCGTTCGTATGGAGCATTTTTATCGCAAGATGCGCCAACGTTTTAATATCTTAATGGCGGACGAAAGAGAGCCTGAAGGCGGCCAATGGAACTACGACGTGGCCAATCGCAATAAACTCAAAGCAAAAGATCTGGACGACATTCCAGCGCCCTTATGTTTTCAGCATGATGTGGCGCATTTGCTTGAGCGCATTCAGCGTCACGAGATTCCTTTTCTTGGCAAAGCAGAATCCAATTTACTTTGGCCTGTTTCCAGCCAAGACGCGCTGAGTTTGCTTACCTTTTTCTGCGAGCACTTGCTGCCGAATTTTGGCCGCTTTCAAGACGCCATGACAAGCCAAACACCCCATAGTTGGAGCTTGTACCATTCACGTTTGTCTTTTGCGCTTAACGCGAAATTGATCAGCCCAAAGCACGTCATAAAAGCCGCCATTTCGGCTTATCGAGAAAACGACAATATCGACATCGCCCAAATCGAAGGATTCGTGCGACAAATTCTCGGCTGGCGCGAATATGTGCGCGGCATGTATTGGATCAATATGCCTGATTATCAACAACAAAATGCCTTAAACGCCGAGCGAGCTCTGCCCAGTTTTTTCTGGAACGGGCAGACAAAAATGAAGTGTCTTGCTAACGCCATAGGGCAATCTCTCGATTATGCTTACGCCCATCATATTCAACGCTTGATGGTGACAGGCAACTTTTGCCTATTAACCGAAATTCGGCCGCAGCAAGTCGACGAATGGTATCTGGGGATTTACGTGGACGCCCTAGAATGGGTGGAATTGCCCAACACGCGTGGTATGAGTCAATTCGCTGATGGCGGTTGGATTGCTTCTAAGCCCTATGCGGCAAGCGGCAGTTATATGCAGAAAATGAGTGACTACTGCGGGAATTGCCACTACAAGGTAAAAGAGAAAACCAGCGCAGAGTCATGTCCTCTTAACAGCTTATATTGGCGCTTTATGGTCAAGCATCGAGACCGCCTTGCTAAGAATCATCGCATCGGTATGATTTACGGCAACTGGGACAAGCAAGACGACGCACAAAAGCACGCCGTCTTAGAAAGAGCACAGTGGTGTTTAGACAACCTAGAATCGCTCTAAACCCAACTATGAGCGGACAAAAACCTAATTTACCGGACTAGGCAAACTGATTAACAGACAATTCCACCATTAAATCACTACTGATTTTCTCCAGTGCCGCTTCCAATTCTGACAAAGGTAGATCTTTCGGCACAGCCAACACCATATCGGTTTTAAATAACATATCAGAGCTCATCGGCGCGGGTTCGCACGTAGTGGTGAGCTCTTTAACGTTAACCATCAAGGAATGCAGCACTTGAGACACTTCTTTAACAATCCCCGGACGATCATTCCCTACCACGGATAAAGACAAGGTCGAGCCAGATCCTGAACTTTGTTTCGCTATTTCAACGGTGACATGCAGACCCAATTTTTCAAAATCACGCAAAGCACTCACTAGAGCTTCTTGCTGATCCAAAGGCACAGAGACAGTCAAAATACCGGCAAATTTATCTGCCAAATGCGCCATGCGGCTTTCTAGCCAATTGCCATTATAACGCGCGATGGTGTCGGACAGACGCTCAACAAGGCCTGGGCGGTCTTCGCCAATAAAACTCAATACAAGATGCTGCGACATACACTTCTCCATCGATATTGTTAGACTGGTACAAATTACATCAATTCAAGACTACTGTAGTTAGACACAAGTGCCAAGCACACGCCAATTGAGTTACTCACCCTAAATTATAGTGAATCCTATCGCTTTGTGTTTACCTGTTGGCGCAAAAACCAGAAGCCCAAGCTGGCAGCGAGCAGACCCGAAAAGCTGCCCACGCCAATGGCCCATCTCGCGCCAAAGAAGTCTGCAACCCAGCCAACCAAAGGTGCACCCAACGCGGTGCTGCCCATTGCGGTTGCCAGAACCACAGCCATCACTCGGCCTCGATAGCGCTTCTCCGTTGCCACCTGCATATAAGAAGCCGTCGATGTGGTAAACAGCTGCAAACTAAGACCGAGCAAAATAAGCAACACAGCGAACGCCCAGAATGACGTGCTAATCGCGACCAAGAAGCAACTCACCGCAAACATAGCAGCGACATAGATCATAAAACGAAATGTCGGTGAGGAGCGGCGGCTAGCAGTGACTAAAGCGCCGCTAATCGAACCGATCGCCATCATAGAAATTAAGAAGCCATATTGATCTGCATGGCCTTGAAACACATGCACTGTCATCGCCGAAAGATAAACCGAAAAATTCATACCTAAACTGCAAATTAAAAATGACATGACCAGTATGACGGCCATCTCACGATGCAGCCAAATGTACCGAAAACCATCCAGAAACTTGGCCACATCTGGCGTCTTTTTACTGTTATCCACCTCCACTTTTGGCAAGCGACTCTTGAAAAGATGCAAAGCCATTAACAAAGGAATAAAAGACAACACGTTGATCATAAACACCCAACCCGTCCCGATTAGGGCGATCAGTATGCCTGCAATAGCTGGACCTACAAGACGTGCAGAGTTGAAGGACACGGAATTCAGGCCAACGGCGTTTGATAGCTCGTCTTCACTCACAAGGTCCGACACAAAAGCATGACGAGCAGGCGCGTCAAAGGCGGCAACGCAACCTAATGCAAACGCACAAGCACACACTTGCCATAGCTCAACATGACCACTCAATACCAATATGCCAAGAATTAATGCCAGTGCTGCCATCAAACACTGAGTAATAAACAGCAGCTTTCTACGATCCATCCTATCTGCAGTCCACCCCGTCACGGGCAAGAGTAAAATCTGCGGTGCAAATTGTAAAAATACCACCAGCCCTACGGCTGAGGCATTCTTATCTGATAGTTCGGCAATGACGATCCAATCTTGCGCCGTTCGCTGCAGCCAAGTACCGATATTCGAAATAACTGCGCCACCAAACCAAAGCCTATAATTCAGGTTTGATAGCGATCGAAATGCATTACTCAATACACACCTCTTAAACTGATTAATAAAACATCAAATATTACTTAAATGTGTCATTTTTTAGGGGTAATATAAGAATCCCCTTACACGAGGAGCTCAAAAATTACTGATTAAAGACGGTTTTCTTATACTCTCGTGCATTTTCTCAACTAATCGACCAAGCATATCTTGCTCTGTAAAACATAAATGGACTTTGAGTTTCACAGCAATGGCGTAATAAATATAACTTACTGTGGGTAATACATCGTGATATTCAACAAAATGTCTCTAAAAGCTCAATTTATTTCCGTAATAGCACTGCCTTGCCTTGTGCTCTTACTTGTTAGTTGGGCTGGCTTACGCGGCCTTTCTAGTGGACAAGAGCAAACTAAACAATTAGCCGAAAATACAAGCGCACCACTGCGATCTCTGGCAGAAGTGGCATCACGTATACCTCGTATGCGTGTGGGTATCGATATTATCTTGCTGCAAGAAATTCCAGCCATGCAAGATCAAAAAGGCGCTCTCACTCGCGTTAAAGAAACCCGTACCGAAGATATCCCAGAAATGGATATGGCGCTCAAGGAAGCATTAAATTCCCAAGTTAATCCTAAAATGCGTGCTGAAGTACAAAAACTCATAGACGTGTTTGCTAAAGTTAAACGTGACGAACTAACGCCTATGCTGGCCGCCATTGAAAATAATGACTTGCCGACCGCGCAAGAAATATACAAAACAAAATACGCAAACAGCTATGGCGTTATGCGTAAAGCTGTCAATATGCTCCTAGACGAACTGCTTGAGCAAGGCCAGCAAAGCTATGCCCAAAGCCAGATAAATTATGAAAAAAGCCGCAACAACATGATCGGCTTAATCGTGGTTGCCTTATTGGCTTCTATTCTCTTGGCTTGGTTGATCTTACGTCGTCTTAACAGCCGCGTGTCTTATCTACAGCAACATATTTCAAGCGCGAGTGACAAACTGGACCTTGGCTCTGTGATGTCTCTAGATGGCAAAGACGAACTTAGCGATATCGCCCAACATTTTAATCAGTTTATCACTAAAGTTCGCACGGCTATTGAAAACGTTGCTGAAAACTCCCGTCAGCTTGCCCATACCGCAAACGACGTCGCATCGAAAGCCAAAGCAACGCACACCAACTGTTTAAATGAGCGCGACCGTACCACTCAAATCGCCACCGCCATTCACGAAATGGGAGCCACAGTAGAGAACATCGCTGAAAACGCGTCTCAAGCAGCTAAAGCAGCCCAAGAAGCGGATAAACAAGCTCATCAAGGCGCTGGCTTAGTCGCACGCGCTCGCCAAGGAGTAACTGAGCTATCTACTGAAATACAACACATCAGTGCCGACATTGATTCTTTAGCAACGCAGACTGATTCGATTGGTAGCATTCTAGACACCATTCGCAGTATCTCTGAACAAACGAACTTATTGGCCTTGAACGCAGCGATAGAAGCGGCTCGGGCTGGTGAACAAGGTCGAGGCTTCGCCGTCGTTGCCGATGAAGTACGTAACCTTGCCAGCCGCTCTGCTGCATCGACTGACGAAATCCAAAAAATGATCGACAAGCTCCAAGAACAGTCGGCCAAAACCGTTGCGACCATCCAATCTGGACAAGATCAAAGCACCGAAGTAGTTGGTCAGGCGAATGAAGCCAATACATCGCTGGAGCAAATTACAGCGCACATTGGCCAGATCAGTGACATGAACATTCAAGTTGCCACTGCGACAGAAGAGCAATCTCTCGTGGTAAACGACATGAGCAAAAACGTTGAAGAGATTAATCAGCTAACAACAGAAACGTCGGAAATCGCCGATGAACTGACAGCATCAAGTACCAACTTGCAAAAACTGTCTGTACAACTTGATAAACTGGTTACCCAATTTAAGCTTTAAAACAGCCTAAACCAGCACATTATAGAAACCAAAAAGGGAAGCACTTTGCTTCCCTTTTTTGTCATCGCAGAGCGATAATCACATTATGGCAATCTAGTTCTTATCATTAGAAAGACAAGCCGCCGCTGTAAATAACGCATCCGTCGAGCTATTTAATGCCGTTTCAGCAGAATCCTGTAAAACGCCAATAATAAAACCAACCGCCACAACCTGCATGGAAACTTCGTTGGAAATATTAAATAAGCTACAGGCCAACGGAATCAGCAACAGCGAACCACCCGCCACACCAGAAGCACCACACGCAGAGACAGCCGCAATCACACTAAGCAATAACGCGGTACCAAAGTCCAAGGTAATACCTAAGGTATTTACGGCTGCCAAAGTTAACACCGTAATCGTGATGGCAGCGCCAGCCATATTAATGGTCGCACCCAAAGGAATAGACACGGAATAAGTATCTTCGTCCAAGTCTAAGCGCTTACAAAGGTCCAAGTTAACCGGAATGTTCGCAGCAGAGCTGCGGGTAAAAAATGCGGTTACGCCACTTTCTTTTAGACACTTAAATACTAAAGGATAAGGGTTACGACGAAGTTTCCAGAATACCAATAATGGATTGGTAACAAACGCAATAAACAGCATGGCACCAATCAATACAGCCAACAAATGGGAATAGCCAAGCAAGGCATCAAAGCCTGTCGCCGCAATCGTACTGGCCACCAAACCAAAGATACCAAACGGCGCCAAGCGAATAATAAAAGAAACAATGCCGGTCACGCTGGTTGATAAATTCTGAAGAACGGATTTTGTTGTATCGGAGGCATGACGTAGTCCTAAGCCCAAGCCAATCGCCCAAGTCAGAAGACCTACATAATTGCCCTGCACCAAAGCGTTTACAGGGTTATCGACCATCTTAAATACCAAGGTATGTAAGACTTCACCTATGCCTTGAGGTGCACTTTTACTTAAATCAGGAGAGACCAAATTTAGCTCGGTCGGAAAAGCAAAACTGAAAACAACCGCCGTTAATGAAGCGATAAAGGTACCAATAATATAAAGCAGAATCACTGGGCGAATATGGCTTTGCTGACTTTGCTTGTGATTGGCAATCGACGCCATCACCAGTATGAACACCAAGATTGGCGCAATGGCTTTGAGGGCCTTGACGAAGAAGTCACCAAGCAAACTGGTCGATAAAGCTATGCTCGGTGCGACATAGGCGAGAACAATACCACACACAATACCGATGGCAATTTGCAACACTAAACTACCGCGAAGATAACGCTGAAACAACGAAGGTTTTTGATCAAATGTCATTAGAAGGGGGTCCATTGAAATTTTCAAAGCCGCACCTTACTTCATCCTCGCTTAAAAATGAACCATTTTAGGGCGTTATTGCCGATATTATTGCAACATACCAACCAAATCGGAGAATTAACCGATTATTCAACTTCCTTACTTTATGCTTAAAGTTCGACTTGAACTTAATCATTACAAGACCAATATTAAGGGAATACAAAAACCTTATTTAGGAATAACCATGTCGAATTTGTTAGAAAAATTAAACTGGCGCTATGCCACAAAGAAAATGGACTCAAGCAAAGTCGTTGAGCAAGAAAAAGTAGACCGCATTCTAGAAGCGATCCGCCTAACAGCGACATCAAGCGGCCTCCAGCCTTACGAAGTTATTGTTGTAAAAAACAAAGCCCTGCGTGAAGCCATCGTCCCTCATGCTTGGAACCAAGCGCAAATCACTGACGGTTCGCATCTTTTGGTTTTCGCTGCATGGGATAACTACACAGAAGAACGAATTAACAAAATGTTCGACCTAGTAAACGATGAGCGTGGCTTTAAAAATGAAGGTTGGGAAAACTACCGTCAAATGATTTTAGGTGCTTACCCTCCTCGTGATGCTGAAGTGAATTACCAACATGCTGCTCGTCAGGCATACATTGGTCTAGGCACGGCCCTAATTGCCGCTGCTGAAGAAGGCGTAGACAGCACGCCAATGGAAGGCTTTGATCCTGCAAAAGTTGACGAGATTCTAGGTCTAACAGAACGCGGTCTGCGCTCTGTGATTCTGCTTCCTTTGGGCTACCGCGCAGACGAAGGCGACTGGTTGAAAGATCTGAAAAAAGTCCGTCGTTCGAAAGAAGATTTCATCACTGAAATGAACTAATTTTCTGTTTCATTGAAACAACAGATCTAAAACGCCAGCCTGCTGGCGTTTTTTTATGCTTCTTTCTTGAACTTGGCAAAAAATAGGGAACAGTGCTACCAAGCTCAAAAAGAATGACCCAAACTGACTGAAACCTGCGTATGTTAGTAGAACTAAAACTATCCAATTGCCAAGGACTCAGCATGCCAAAGTATCTAGGACTTCTATTCATCACACTATTCTTAAGTGCTTGCTCTTCAAACGACAACTGGCGCACCGCAAGCCGAGAACCAGCGGGTATCGCACCCTCACCAGAAACAGAAAAACAAGCCGTTATCGAGTTTTATGCCGCCGATGCTTTTAGTTGGCGAGGCTGGTTTGCGGTTCATACTTGGGTGGCAACCAAAGAAAAGAACGCGTCTGAATACACTGTCCACGAAGTCGTCGGTTGGCGAGTAAAAAGAGGACTTCCTGCATTATCTGAATACACAACCACCACACCGGACCGTTATTGGTTTGGTGCGAAACCAGAGAAAGTGCTTTCGATTATTGGCCCTAAAGCCGAAGCATTGATTCCGAAAATAGACGAAGCGGTAAAACGTTACCCCTGGAAAAACGAATACACAGTGTTCCCAGGGCCAAACAGCAACACTTTCCCAGCGTGGATTGGCTTGCAAGTGCCAGAACTGGATCTTGATATGCCATTTCGCGCCATTGGCAGTGGTTATGCAGATTAAAAACGCTTAATCGCAAGAAAACTGAGCAACAAAAAAGCGAATGGTGGGAGCACCATTCGCTTTTTATCATCTAACCTATCCCAGCTTAGTGCTTAGTCGAACCGGGATTTGGGATGAAGTTAATCACCACTTCTTCCGCTTCTGGAGAACTGCTATGGGGCTGATTCACTCGAGTAGGAATCTCGGTTGGCTGCGCCTGTATTACCGTAGATTGCTCATCCGTGTAACCACAACCAACGCACTCACGATATTGCTTTTCAGCGTCATCGTCGCGCCAAGCACGAATTTTATCCATCTCACTACAACGAGGGCACACAGCCCCTGCGATAAAGCGTTTTACTGTCATAACCCAACTACCTTAAAAAAAATAACGCCTTAAAGCGACGTCATAAAAAAAGCAGCGTCTTAGCTGATTTGCATCAGGCGAGACGCTGCTTCCTTGCAGTACAAAAGTTTATGCCGCGATGCCGCTGTGTCTCAATAAGGCATCGGTGCTTGGCTCACGGCCACGGAATTCAGCGAATAATTCCGCTGCTGGACGAGAGCCGCCATTGGCCAATATGGTATCACGGAAGCGTGCGCCCGTATCTTTATTGAAGATACCCTCTTCTTCGAATTTCGAAAAAGCATCCGCCGACAAAACTTCCGCCCATTTGTAGCTGTAATAACCCGCCGCGTAGCCACCAGCAAAAATATGCGAGAAGCTGTTTTGGAAGCGGTTAAATTCAGGTGGTGTGGTCACCGCCACTTTGCTACGAACATCATCAAGTACCGATTGAACGGAAATGCCCTTTTGATATTCCATGTGCAAACGGAAATCGAACAAAGAAAATTCCAATTGACGCATCATCTGCATACCAGATTGGAAGTTCTTCGCCGCTAGCATCTTGTCTAATAAGTCCTGTGGCAGCGGTTCACCGGTTTCGTAATGACCTGCAATATGAGCCAGCGCTTCAGGCTCGTAGCACCAGTTTTCCATAAATTGACTTGGTAACTCGACCGCATCCCACGCCACGCCATTGATACCCGACACAGAAGAAACGTCCACCTGCGTCAACATGTGATGCAAACCGTGACCAAATTCATGGAATAAGGTGGTCACTTCGTTATGAGTAAGCAAAGCAGGATTGTCACCTATAGGTGGCGTAAAATTACACACAAGATAGGCAATTGGCAGCTGCAAACGGTCATCACTCAAACGTCGACGAGTACGACAAGAATCCATCCATGCCCCACCGCGTTTTGCTTCACGCGCATACGGATCGAGATAGAAGCGAGATACGTCTTCGCCATCCTTGCTGATGGTGAATAACTGCAAGTCCTTGTTATAGCTATCAAATTCTTTTTCTTCGCGAATATCCACGCCAAATAAGGTTTGTGCCACGTGAAACAATCCGGATAACACTTTGTTCATCGGGAAGTAAGGACGCAGCTCTTCTTGGGAAATACTGAACTTATGCTGACGCAATTTCTCTGCGTAGTAAGTCATGTCCCAAGCGTTCAATTCTTCCACGCCATTTTCGTCTTTTGCGAAGGCCGTCAATTGTGCAAGATCTTGTTCTGCCGAGCTTTTTGACTTCTTAGCAAGGTCTTCCAAGAAATCGATCACCTGCTGACCATTGTCGGCCATTTTCGTGGCAACAGATAATTCAGCGTAGTTATCAAAGCCGAGAATATGAGCCATTTCATGGCGTAATTCTAAAATTTCGTCGATCAAAGGCGCGTTATTAAATTTGATGTCGCCACCTTGATCAGACGCGCGAGTCGCAAAGGCACGATACATTTCTTCGCGTAATCCCGCATTGTCAGCGTAACTCATTACTGGCATGTAAGATGGAAAGTCTAGGGTGAATAACCAACCGTCTTTGTCTTTGGCTTGTGCCATTTGCTTCGCTTGCGCCAGAGCAGACTCAGGCAAGCCTGACAACTCACTTTCGTCGGTGATTAATTTGCTCCACGCTTGTGTCGCATCCAAAACGTTTTCGCCAAATTGGCTGCTAAGTTCAGACAAACGCTGGCTGATCTCACCATAACGTTTCTTGGCATCGCCTTCTAAGCCGACACCAGACAATTCGAAATCACGAATCGTTTGCGCCAAGGCTTCGCTTTGAGCTTGGCTTAGCGTTTTCGCTGCCTCACTTTCAGCAAGATTTTTGTAAGCTTGGTACAAAGCTTTATTTTGCCCAAGATCGGTATAGAACTGTGTCAATTTTGGCAAACAAGCGTTGTACGCTGCTCGCAAATCTGGGGTGTTTTTTACTGAGTTCAAATGGCTGATTGGAGACCAAAAATTGTTTAAGTCGTCGTGCAGTTGATCCAAGGGCAAAACAAGGCTTTCCCATGTTGGATTGCTGTTCTCGCTCACACAAGCCTCAATAGCAGCTTGACTGTGCTTCAGCAGTTTCTCTAGATCTGCTTCGATGTTCGCAACATCAATTCCAGTAAAATTCGGTAAGCTGGTCGCGTCCCATACAGACTGTGACATATCATGATATCCTTTTATAAATTGAACGCTGCATTGCATTAATCAATACTATTCCTACTAAGATAGGTTGTCTTAACACTTTTTCAATGCATAAAACGCTATTGTGTTAATAGTTCCTTCATTTATTGGCACATTCTATAAACCAACCTCTTTGTAAGTGAGCATTATATGGTGATGAAATCTTTCCGTGGCAAAACACCACAACTTGGTGACCGTGTTTGGGTCGACGACAGTGCCGTGATTATTGGCGACGTTACCATCGGCGAAGACAGTTCAGTATGGCCTTTGGTGGCAATTCGTGGCGATATGCACCGTATTCGCATTGGCGCTCGCACCAGTATTCAAGACAACTCCTGCTTGCACATTACGCATGCCAGCACTTACAAGCCTGAAGGCCATCCGCTTACCATCGGCGACGATGTGACCGTAGGCCATATGGCGATGTTGCATGGCTGCACCATTGGTAGCAGAGTACTGGTGGGGATGAGCACCACCATTCTTGATGGTGCTGTGATTGAAGACGAAGTGATTATCGGCGCAGGCTCTTTAGTACCACCAGGCAAACGTTTAGAGTCTGGTTTTATGTACATGGGGTCGCCAGTCAAACAAGTTCGTCCACTTAACGATAAAGAAATCGAATACTTTCAATATGCGGGCCTTAACTACGTCAAATTGAAAGACGAGTACCTTGCGCAAGCAGAAAACGAATGACAAATGCGAACCTCGCTGCAGAATTAGACAATTCTGCAGCAAGCCTCTTTGAAGATACGGCTTTTATTGAAGCGTTACGCTCGCAAATGCTGAAATTCGCAAGGCTTCAAGTACGAGACAATCAGTTAGCCGAGGACGCAGTGCAAGAAGCGATGATCTCTGCCTTTCAAAACATTGATCGCTTTGCACGCCAAGCGGCTTTTAAAACTTGGGTATTCTCTATCTTAAAGAACAAGCTAATCGACCAGTTGCGCAAGGAAAAACGCCTCACGGCAGCCAGTCAGCTCGAAAACGGGCCGAACCTCAATGGCGATGCCTTAATAGAGCATCTGTTCGAAGCAAATGGTCATTGGCAAAAAGACGAACGTCCGAAGAAATGGGATCAGCCCGAACACAGCGTAGAGAACCAACACTTTTGGCGAATTTTCGATGCTTGCTTAGATGCGCTACCCACCAAATACGCTCGATTATTTATGATGCGCGAATTTCTTGAAATGGACACACCCGAAATTTGCCATAACGAAGAGGTATCGGTAAGCAGCCTAAACGTCACTTTATACCGCGCTCGTCTACGATTAAGAGAATGTTTAGAAGATCACTGGTTTCAAAAGGAGACGTCGTAATATGATGAAATGCAAACAAGCGACCCAATTGCTCTCGGAGAAACTGGATCGCCCTTTATCCGCTAAGGAAAAAATCCATCTAGCCATGCACATATCAATGTGTGGCCCCTGCCGCCAATTTGGCAAACAAATGGAGATGATCCGCGACTTATCAAAGTCCTATTCCAAAACAAAAGAATCGGACGATCAATAAGTTCGCCGAGCAAACGACCGACTCAATTAGCGAAGACGCTTAAACGGCAAGGTATAAGCCACTAGAAACAGCAAAGCCGCGCAGACAACAACACTTGGACCAGTTGGTGTGTCCCAACGATAAGACGCCCACAAACCACCACAGACAGACAAGCAACCAATCATGCTGGCGAAAGAGGCCATCTGCACAGGCGTCTTCGACAACTTACGCGCCGTGGCAGCAGGAATGATCATCAAAGAGGTAATCAACAACACACCGACGATTTTCATCGCGACCGCAATCACCAAGGCCACCAACAACATTAACAATAAACGAATGGCTTCTACCGGATAACCTTCTACTTTTGCCAGCTCCTCGTTCACAGTAACCGCAAGTAGAGGCTTCCAGAAAGCCACCAATAAGGCGATCACCGCCAATCCGCCGCCATAAATCCAATACACATCCGCTTGGTTAATCGCCAACAAATCGCCAAACAAATAGGCCATCAAATCGATGCGGATATTGTCGAGAAAACTCACCGCCACCAAACCTAACGATAACGCGGAATGAGCCAAAATCCCCAACAAAGTATCTGTGGCGATAATGTGCTTCTTCTGCAAGGTAACCAGCACTAAAGCCAAACCCACACACAACACAATAATCGCTAGATTCAAGTTGATGTCTAATAAGAAACCTAACGCCACCCCTAACAAGGCAGAGTGCGCCAAGGTGTCACCGAAATACGCCATGCGACGCCAAACAACAAACGCCCCTAACGGACCTGCGACCGCCGCCACACCTAACCCACCAAACAAGGCTCTGAGCAAAAGATCTAACATGGTTTTACTAACTCCAATATCGGCTAACTTAGGTGTGATTAATGATGTTTACAATGGGCGTGAGCATCGCCGTCGTCCGACAAAATACTGCCGTGTTCATCATGAACGTGATCGTGCTGATGGGCATAAATAGCGATGGACTCGTCTGCTCCCGGCACGCCAAATAAGGCTTGATAAGCAGGGTGACCCGTGACGTGTTGTGGGCTGCCAGAACAGCACACGTGCTGGTTAATACACACCACTGTATCGGTTTTTGCCATCACCAAATGCAAATCATGGGAAACCATCAAAACGCCGCAATTTAGCTCATTTCGTATGCCTTCAATCAGGTTGTAAAGTTCCACCTGACCATTCACATCCACGCCTTGCACTGGCTCATCGAGTACCAATAAATTCGGTCGATTCAGCAAAGCCCGCGCTAATAAAACACGCTGCGTTTCACCGCCGGACAACACATGCACCTGGGATTGCAGCAAATGAGCAATACCCAGTTTTTCTAAGGTCGGAAGAATTTGCTGTTTATCAACGCCACGAACCAAGGCTAAGAAATGCTTCACCGTTAATGGCAAGGTTGGATCAATATGCAGTTTTTGCGGCATATAACCAATGCGCAATGTCTTATGTCTTACCACTTCGCCAGAAGTGGCTTCTTGCAAACCGAGCAAGGTACGAATCAGCGTACTTTTGCCGCTGCCGTTAGGGCCAATCAAGGTGACAATCTCACCTTCACTGATTGTCATATCGATGTTTTCGAGCAACACCCGACCGTCAAACGCAATGCCAATATTGTCAAAGGCAACCAATCGCTTACTCACGCGCTTGCTCCTACTGATTTTCCCTTACACTTCTCACATAAACCCGTTAATTCGATGGTTTCTGCTCGTAATTCAAAGCCTTGGCGCGCGGCTTTTTCAACCAACGCCGCGTGAATATCTTGGTAATCAAATTCCATAACATTGTGACATTCATCGCAAATCAAAAAATACCCTTTGTGCGCTTTGTCTGCATGGGCACAACCAAGGTAGGCGTTCATCGATTCCACTTTGTGGATAAGACCCGCCCCCAGCAAAAAATCCAAGGCGCGATACACAGTTGGCGGTGCCGAGTTGAACCCTTCTTCCGCCAGTTTCGCCAATAACTGATAAGCGCCTAGCGGACGGTGGCTTTCCCAAATTAACTCCAAGGCACGACGGCGTACTTTTGTCAGGCGCTGCCCTTGCTGAATACATAATGCTTCCGCCGTGCTTAGCGCGCTCTCGATACAGTCATTATGATTGTGGTGTACGTGCTGATGTGCGTCTTCATGTTTCATTAGAAAGCCCTTCCTGCATTACTTAAGTAGCTCCAAATCATTGAAGTACTGATGATAATCAAAGCGAAAGCGGCAATAAAACCAAAGGTGCGCGATACTCGTTGTCGCCAAACACGATGCTCACTGCTTAACGCAAAACCGGTATCACGAACAAAGACACTGACGCCCGCCAAAGCCGCCACTGTAATAGCGGTGCCTAGCGCCATGGCAAAAGTTGCCACCAAGCCCCAAACAAAAATGCCCGTACTCACGGAAAATAACAAAACCAAAATCGCCCCTGTACAAGGACGAATACCAACCGCGGCCACCATCGCCCAAATACTTCGACGAGCGGTCTTCGCTTCATTCTCGTGATGCGAACAACAAGCGTGATCATCAGAATGACCGTGTGAGTGCCCATGACCGTCATGGCTATGCCCATGATGTGCGTGATCGTGGCTGTGATGCTCTTCTAGGTGATCTTGCGAGTGATCGTGACCACAACCAGATTTACCGCGCAACAAACGCACAAAGATCCACACGCCAATCAAACCAACGGCAGCAAAACTCGCTACTTCAAAAAAGCGGCTGATTTGCATCGCTTTTCCCGCCAAAGAAAACACTTGGCTCAGCACCACAATAACCAATATAGCCATCACCGCCTGAACGCCAGCGCACAAGAACGCAAGGCTAATACCACGACGAAGCGGGGCTTTGCTTGCCAGCATATAAGCGGAAATAACCGCCTTACCATGACCTGGGCCTGCGGCGTGAAACACACCGTAAAAGAAGCTCGTAGAGATTAATCCCCACAACAAAACCGGACTGCCGCCCTTACTAATAGAGCGAACTAAAGACACTAGCTCACGATGAAACGTGGCCTGCTGAGAAATCACCCACTGGATAAAATCTTGATACACCGCAAAATCCATCGCGGCATAAAGAGGCGAGTTGAGACATAAAAAAGATAACAATAAAAAAGCGACGTTCTTTGCCATAATTGGCTCTCACCGAGATTGGATAGAATTTTGTTATGATATAACAAGTAAAACCCAAGGAGAAGCCAAAGCCTAGAAACGCCGCATTTTGTACAAGATTAACGCATAACCCTTTAGCTAACGGCCGTTGTGACAGGTTCTATAAAGCCCATCACACCGCTCATAAAGATTTGCGCAGCCATGGCAGCCAAGATCAAACCGGTAATTTTAGACAACACATTCAACCCTGTTCGGCCCAACATTTTCTCGATCAAGGAACCAGAATACAGAATGATCGCCAAGGTTCCCAAGGCCAACAACAAACCGCACAAACCGATGAACAAATCCCAGCCTTGCAACTCAGCACCATAGACAAGAATCGTACCTATGGTCGCAGGCCCAATAATGGTCGGCACCGCTAATGGCACAACCGACACGTCATCACGTTCTTCACTGGGCATGCCAACGGCATGGTTACGCGTTCCGTCTCGCACCAAACTCAACGCCGACATAAACAACAAAATACCAGAGCCAATACGAAAAGAATCCAGCGTGATACCCAATACGGCAAACAAACTGCCGCCAAAAAACAGCAACACAATAGAAATCGCGACCGACGCAATAATGGCTTTATTTGCCACTTGTCGACGGGATGCCGAAGATTCTCCGCGGGTTAACGCAAGAAACATAGACAGCACAAAAAACGGCGCGAAAAGAAAGAAGAACTTAATCGAAGTCGAGATCAATAAACTCATTTAAGGGAATCACCAGTAAAGCACAAAGCCCCGCGATCAGCGTTGACTCAATGCGAGTTTTACACCAAAGCCCAATAGCAATACGCCAGTTAGGCCATCTAAAACCAACGCCACTTTTGGTCGCGCCAGCCAAACTCGCGCCTTATGAACCATAAGTGCAAGAAACGTTTGCCACACCATTGCGATGATAAAGTGCAGTGAGGCCATGAAAAGAGATTGCGCCAAGGCAGAATGGCTAGGGTCAATAAACTGCGGCAAAAATGCCATGTAAAAAATAATCGGTTTTGGGTTCAACACATTAGACAAAATGCCTTGGCGAAAGCTGCCCCATGCCGTTATTGCTTTTGGATTTTTAGCATCATTAAACGTCATGCCGACAGGTTTCATCGCACTGCGAATCGCTTGTACACCCAAATACACCAGATACGCAGCGCCCGCTAATTTAAACGCCGTAAATAATCCCGCAGAACCTAGCAGAATGACCGACAACCCCAGCGCCGATACGGTTGCATGAGCAAACAGCCCCATGCAAATCCCCAAGCTAGTCAAAAAGCCCAATCGCCAGCCGCCAGACGCCGCGTTACGCATCACCAAAATAGTATCCACACCCGGACTCATCGTCAGTACCGTGATAGCGGCTAAGAAAGGCAACCATTGGAAATGTTCTAACATGTGCTTAAACCTTTGTATGAGGCGTTGAAAAGAATCACGAGATGATCATTAGATTAAGGCTGACACGTTAAATCAACCCAAACCGCCACCGATGTTTCGGTCGCTTCACGTTCTACTGGCGTACACACTTCGGATAAAGCACCAGACAAACGCACTAGCCCTTCTTCTAATGGCTCCATGGCGAAATACAATTCGTCGTCACCAAAGGCCAAGCTTAATGTCGATGTTTCCAGATTCACAGGGCTAGGCAAATCGATGGCTAGGCGAATCCACAACATTTGGTCACGAATGCGAACATCCGCAACATGCACTTGTTCTGGCAGCAAATCTGCGCCATCTTGCTTCATTTTGATAAAAAAACCGTAATTTTCAAAGCTCTTAAGCACGTCGATCATGTCGAGCTTTTCTTGGCCTGTTAGCTCGCCATCACCGTCTACGTCGTATTCGGCTATCAAGCTTGTCGATGTAAAAAGATCCAGTTCCCATGTGGCTTCCAGTTTGTCGATCTTCGCTTGATCCACTTTGACACGATACTGCGAATCCACCCAAACATGAGGATGCGCCATCGCAGACCCTGCAAATAATGCCGTAACGCATAAACACAACCAAAAACGCATCATACTGTGACCCTTTATAAACAGTGCCTTATAGGAACTCGACTAAGCTCGGAGAGTATTTCACTCGAGACTCTAAAATACGTTGGAATTCGAGCGGATCATGTTGCTGCGCCAAACGCTCTGGATCATGCTTCGCGCCATGCCAAGCCTCCAAACGCGACAACCAAAAACGCAACGCGGCGATTTTTAACATATGCGGCCAAGCAAGCACTTCTTCTGGGCTCGCTTCACGCTCATGCAAATAGGCTTTTATTAACGCCTTATACTTGGCTTTATCCAACTCACCTGTCGCCATATCCGAACACCAATCGTTTACCACAATAGCTAAGTCGTACATTACCCAAGAGTGGCAGGCATTGTAGAAATCGATAATGGCAGACAGCTTGTTGCCTTCAAACAAGGTGTTGTTGTAGAACAAATCACCGTGAATCGTGGTCTTAGGAAGGTTTGGGTGTTCCGCGATAAACGCATCAAATTCAGCGATTTGTGATAACAATAACTCGGCTTGTTCAGGCTCTAGCTCACTGGCAATAGCTTGGCTGGTTTTGTGCCACCACGCCACACCACGGTGGCTATCGCGATGAACAGGGAAATCTTCGCCCGCAATGTGCAGCTTCGCCAAGGCTTCGCCCATTAGTCGGCAAGAGTTTTCATCTGTGCCTTTTAGCTCTCCACCGGGGAAGCAATCAACAATAATAGTCGGGCGACCATTTACTTCACGTAAGCGCTCACCATGGATATCAATCAAGGCCGCTGGAACATTAAAGCCTTTGTGTTTCAAGTGTGCGACTACATCTAAAAAGTAAGGAACTTCGTCTAAATCAAACTCTTCAAACAAGGTCACCACATACTTTCCTGTGGTGGTGTTCAAAAAATAGTTGGTATTTTCTACCCCGCCGGAAATGCCTTGGAACGAAACCAGTTCACCTAAATAATAATCGGCCACTAAGGCGCGCATGTCGGAGTCCGAAAGGGTAGTGTAAACAGCCAAGTTTTTACCTATTGTTGTCTAAAAGGGGTGGAATGAAAAAATTATTGCCTATGCTCTACAATTCGCTTCGAAAGGTCAATTCTAACTCACATAAATAGGCCTTTTTCTGTACACAATTTATCTCACCTCCCTCTTTTCCCTTTACATCTGAGACAACTTAAAAAACATATGTTCACGAAGAGACAACAGACGAAAAGAAGCAAACTATCTATTATAGAATTTTATAATGGTGGGAACACCTTACAATCATAGAAATGAAAAACCAAAACGTACAAAATGACATCAAGATATCCACCATCTACAGAATGCTGATCGCCTTTTGTTTGAGCAGCTTTTTATTTTTGGTGTTCTTCGCTGTGTTTCCACGTGGTCACATAATTGATGTGCTTGTCCCTGGATTTAATGTCGCCAGCATGCTGATATTACTGGCGTATTTGCATCAGAACCCGCTAAAACACGCCAACCTTGTTATTAAACTTTGTGCCTTCGTTGGATTGTTTTCCTTGGTTCCCGCCACTTACTATTTTCTTATCATGGCGTGGCTTGGGAAGTGGCGCTTCATTGATGAATTCCCTCCAATAACCGGTGTAATGATCTCAGCTGTGGCAATTGGCATGATCATGCTGCCCAAGGCCTACAAAAATACCGTCGCGCTTGTTTGGCTAATTATCAGTCTACCGATTTTGCATTACTTGGTACTTCACCCTAATGAACTCCATTCGCAGCGCGGTTATGAAATTTTGTCACTACTGGGACCCGCCAGCCTTTTGCTCTGCTCTATTTTGCCTTATCAAAGACGAATCCTGCGTCATTTAGACAGCGTCGCGTCTTTATTGAGAAGAACGGAAGAAGAAGCAGGACGAGACTTCTTAACGGATCTGTACAATCGTCGAGGTTTACAGAATTGGATGGGGCAACTCAATCAAGATGATAAAATCTGTGTCTTACTGATCGACATAGATTATTTTAAAAATATCAATGACCGTTACGGTCATGGTACTGGCGACCATGTTTTAGTAGAAGTGGCCTCTCGCCTTCGCTCTATTTACTTTGAAAAACACATCATAACGCGCTGGGGAGGCGAAGAATTTGCTATTGTATTGGTCAACCCTAAAACCAGCACCTTGCCCTACATTGGCACTATGTTTCAAAACTCCCTAGGAGCCTTGCCTTACAAAACCGTAGGAAAAGTAACCGTTAGTGTGGGTGTTTCAAACATCGCGGCTCATGAGCACTTTTTTGCATTGGTCGAACAAGCAGACAAGGCACTCTATAGCGCAAAAAACAATGGCCGAGATCAATCCGTTATTTACAACGACAGTCTATCGCAGCAACGTTCGCCAGTAAGCTAGAACCTCCACAGAAAAAGCTTTCAAAACTTATCCGCCATTTTGGCTGTAAAAACACGCTCAAACACATAGAATAGACCTCATATTTGCCGATTCACAAAGAGGTTCTATTTTGGCTACGGATTCTACAACACAAACTCCACCTATGGTTCTAGTAGACGGCTCGTCTTATCTTTACCGAGCATTCCACGCGATTCCACCCATGCACACCAGCGACGGTCACCCGACCAACGCCACGCGTGGAGTGATCAGCATGATCCGCAGCCTAATCAAAACGTACCCGAACTCTCCAATGGTGATCATTTTTGACGCCAAGGGCAAAACCTTCCGCGACGAGATCTACAGCGAATACAAAGCGCACCGTCCACCCATGCCAGACGACCTGCGCCCACAAATCGAACCGATTCACCGCATGGTGGAAGCCATGGGCTTGCCGCTGGTCATCATCGATAATGTAGAAGCCGACGACGTGATCGGCACCATCGCCAAACAAGTGGGCGAAGCGGGTCGTGAAGTGATTGTCTCTACTGGCGACAAAGACATGGCGCAGCTGGTTACTGAAAAAGTTACCCTTGTGAATACCATGAACAACACCGTCATGGACATCCAAGGCGTAAAAGACAAATTCGGCATTCCGCCAGAACTCATTATCGATTACCTAGCTCTAATGGGCGACAAGGTCGACAACATCCCCGGCGTACCGGGCGTGGGTGAGAAAACGGCCCTAGCCTTATTGCAAGGTCTTGGCAGCATCAAAGACATTTACAATCGCTTAGACGAGATCGCCGATTTGGGCTTCCGTGGTTCTAAGACCATGAAACAAAAAATGGCCGACAACAAAGAGATGGCCGAGCTGTCTTACACCCTAGCGACCATCAAATGCGACGTGGAACTGCCCTTCGACCCTCAAGAATTGAAAAACGGCGAAGCAGACAAAGAAAAACTGCGAGAATGGTTCACCAAACTAGAATTCAAAACTTGGCTAACTGACCTAGACAAAGCGCCAAGCGTCGAAAACGCCAGCGACACAGTCGGCAACATCGCCTCTGAACAAAAAGACGGACAAGTAGAAACACCCGTTAAATCAGATATTGAAGCCAACTACGAAACTGTCTTAGACAAAGCCAGCTTCGCCAAGTGGCTGGAAAAAATCCAAGCCGCTGATCTTGTTGCCTTCGACACAGAAACCACGTCCCTCAACTACATGGCAGCAGAGCTGGTTGGCCTGTCCTTCTCCATCAAAGCAGGCGAAGCCGCTTACGTTCCAGTGGCGCACGATTACGAAGGCGCACCAGAACAACTGGACCGCGCTTGGGTGCTAGAGCAACTTAAACCTTGGCTCGAAGACGACAGCCAAGCGAAAGTCGGCCAACATCTTAAATACGACGCCAACGTATTAAACAACTACGGCATCACCTTGCGCGGCATCGCTTACGACACCATGTTGGAATCTTACGTGTACAACTCCGTAAGCTCCCGCCACGACATGGACACATTGGCGAGCAAGTTCCTCGGCCACACCAATGTGAGCTTTGAAGAGATCGCCGGCAAAGGCGCCAAGCAAAAAACTTTCAACCAAATCGACTTAGAAGTGGCCGCCTTTTACGCCGCCGAAGACGCCGACATTACCTTGCGTTTACATCAAGCGATTTGGCCAAAAATCGAAACCACACCAGAATTGGTCAGCATCTTTAAAGACATCGAATGCCCACTGATTCCGGTCTTGGCGAAAATGGAACAAACCGGCGCCTTGATTGATCCTGAACTGCTTCACGCCCAAAGCGCTGAAATCGCAGGCAAGCTACAAGAGCTGGAAATCAAAGCCCACGAAGAAGCGGGCGAAAGCTTTAACCTAAGTTCGCCAAAACAACTTCAAGTTATTTTGTTCGAAAAACAAGGCTTGCCAGTTATCAAGAAAACGCCAAAAGGCCAGCCATCCACCGCTGAACCTATCTTGCAAGAACTGGCGCAAGACTATGAACTGCCTCGCTTGATAATGGAACACCGCAGCCTGTCTAAGTTGAAATCCACTTACACAGACAAACTGCCGGAGATGATCCAGAAAACCGGCCGCATTCATACCTCTTACCACCAAGCCATTACCGCGACGGGACGTTTGTCTTCAACCGATCCAAACTTGCAGAACATTCCGATTCGTTCTACTGAAGGTCGTCGTATTCGCCAAGCTTTTGTTGCGCCTAAAGGCTACAAACTGGTTGCAGCCGACTACTCGCAAGTCGAATTACGCATCATGGCTCACCTGTCGCAAGATCCAGGCTTACTAGACGCCTTCACCAAAGACGCCGACGTGCACAAAGCCACCGCCGCGGAAGTCTTCGAAGTAAGCTTAGAAGAAGTCACCACAGAACAACGCCGCCGCGCCAAAGCCATCAACTTCGGCTTGATCTACGGCATGTCTGCCTTTGGTCTCGCGAAACAGCTTGGCATTGGCCGCCCAGAAGCCGGTAAATACATCAAACGCTACTTCGAACGTTACCCAGGCGTACAGCAATACATGGAAAACACCCGCGAAGGCGCGAAAGAAAAAGGCTACGTAGAAACCATCTACGGTCGTCGTTTGTACCTGCCAGACATCAAAGCGAAAAACGCCATGATGCGCCAAGCCGCCGAACGCACCGCGATCAACGCACCGATGCAAGGCTCCGCCGCCGACATCATCAAACGCGCCATGATCAAAATGCACGACTGGCTAGCAGACACCGACCTAGACGTGAAAATGATCATGCAAGTACACGATGAATTGATCTTTGAAGTCGCTGAAAAAGACCTAGACGCCGCAAAAGAGAAAATCGTCGACATTATGCAGAATAGCAGCAAAATCGACGTGCCTTTGCTTGTGGAAGCGGGAGTTGGGAGCAACTGGGACGAGGCGCATTAAAAATAACATTTAAAAGCAAGGATGCTTTATGAAATACCAAAAACCTTGGAAATCCTTTGAAGAGCAACTGAGATTGCTCAAAGTTCGTGGAATGAACATTGGTGAACCTAATCAGGCTCGCTCATACCTAGAGCGAATTGGCTATTATCGGTTAAGCGCATATTGGTACCCATTTCGTACCTTCCAATTAGAGATGAATAAACAGAACAATAAACTCGTTCTGAAAGCGCAAGATGATTTTTATAAAAACACCCACTTTTTAGATGCCGTTAACCTATATCTATTTGATAAATCTTTGCGCCTGAGTCTCACCGATGCACTAGAAAGAATCGAAATCGCGCTTAGAGTCGATATGGCCTACTTACTTGGTACTAAAGATGCTTTTGCATACCGAGACAAAACTCTCTTCCACCCCACATTTGCCAATAAAAAGTTTCGTGGTAAACCTGCCTTCGAGGCATGGCAAGAAAAGTACTCGGGATTACTAAAGCGCTCTAAAGAAGACTTCGTAAAACACTTCCATACGCGATACCCAGGCGAAGACCTACCAATATGGATAGCGATCGAAATTTGGGATTTTGGCTCCATGTCTCAGCTTTTTTCGATGATGCAAACCAAAGATCAGGCACAAATTGCTCAGAAATATGGAGTACAAGATTTCTCTGTATTCGCCAGTTGGCTAAGGTCACTAAACTACTTAAGGAATATTGTTGCTCATCACAGCAGACTTTGGAACCGCAACATCATTGATCAGCCTAAACTACCAAACCTTGGTCAGATCGAGTGGTGCGATAACTTTATCGGAAAGCAAAACTTGATCGCTAAGCCATTTCTACTTATCGCGATTGTAAGACACCTTATTTTAGGGATTTGTCCAAATACTCATTGGCATATCAGGATAGAGCAGATGCTAGAGAGCTTTCCTGAACTAAAATCAGATAAAACCTGCTCGATTAAAGACATGGGTGCACCAGAAAACTGGCAAGAATGGTGGACACAAAAAACCCCCGCGTAAACTCCGAAGAGCCAAGAGGCAGGGGCCGTGTTAAATGCAATACTAAAACACTCACTAGCTTTACGCAATGTTATAAACACATTGAAACATGTTCTCAGAACCTTTTACGGCATTGTAAGCGCCTATGACAGCCCCCCTCTGAACAATCATTGCGACTTTTTAACAAACATAAAAAAAGAGCAAGACAAATGCTCTTTTTTAAAAGGAAAAATGATAGTTCGTGGCAGCCCTTTAGCTCTTTGGGGTCAGGGTGACTAAACAATGTTTAGTCTAACCATCAACAATGATGTCACTGGCGAATCATTGGTAGCATGAGAACATATGGACAATCCAGTAACCAGTCACATGTTAAGCCCTTCTACATGGTCAATTTTAGTACTGACACAAACCCATCGCAACCGACAACAAATAGTCTGTGATAAAGACCCTTCAGGTAGACTGTAAAACAACCAAAATGGTCTAGTCGAGAGCTTTTTTTAAGCATAAAAAAACTCCTAAGCAAATCCGCTACATCAAGTAGCCTCATTGAAAGGAGCCATGTTGAGAGTAATTATGTATCAGTCGTTCATTCTTCGCAACGCCGAAATAATTAGGCTAGATATAAGTGCCAAATTATTATCAAATAGATCATAACAACAATGCACGACTGCTAGCGGAAACGACATAGACATGAAAATGATCATACAAGTACACGATGAATTGAGCTTCGAAGTGCTGAAAAAGACCTAGAAAAAGCTCAAGCAAAAATCGTCGATATTATGCAGAATAGTAGCCAGATTGACGTGCCTTTGCTTATGGGAGCGGAAGTTGGGAACAACTGGTACGAGGCGCATTAGTACGCCCTGCAAAAAATACCCTAACTGGGCTCAGATCCCTTAAACTCCAAATCAGATTATAGCTAATATTGACATTATTTTTAAGGGATCTGACTTTTTAAAATAATATTTAGCTAACTTTCTTTACATTTTGTTTTCTTGTTAAAGCCTCTTCTAAATATTCATTTGGAATAATAGGCCACTCTAAAAAGCTATAGTAATTTAACTTAAAAGCATCAATTTCCTTTCTCAGCAAGTTAACAGCTTGGTTTTTTTCACCTAAAATACAATGAGCAGATATTATATAATTAACACCTAATTTCTTAGAAATTATATTTCTAATCTTTAAATCATCCAATTTCTCACCAATCATTTTTTTGGCTAATTCCGAGTTCAACAATAAAACAGCTTTTGTCGTTTCCGACCTAACTTCACCGCCCTCAGACTTATATAAAGATATAACATCTTTATATTTTTCAGACCTAAGATATACATAAGATTTAGCTGTGAGATAGTCATCATATTCCAACCCAATTTCAAAAGACTTATCAAGTTTATTTAAAGACTCTTTTAAATCACCCTCATGAAGAAGTATATTTGATAAGTATTGGCAATACTTATAATCTGCGATATCTTCTTTGACTTTTTCCAAGTATTCCCTAGCCATTTCTATATCATTAAGAAAATTCAACAAAGAACTGATTATTCTATTGCAGTACATATAGCTATCTTCAATTTTCATAGCTTCCTGAATACTTTCTTTATATGACTCTCTATCATCTAACTGTATAGATTTAAATGACTTAAGAATAAAATATGAGGCTGTATTTTTCTTCTCCCCAAAAGAATTAAAGTCTTTATCATTTAAAAAACTATATACGATTTCATATCTATCATGAAAAAACCCCACAACATCCTTACTTTCCATTGAAAAATATTTCAAATAACCGTCACAAATTATTTTAAAGAGTAATTCTTTTTTAGATTTAGAAGCTTTATGAAACTCACTCTTAACAACATCAAGTAAAGATTCCAAAGTATCACCACTCTCAATAGAAGAAGGTGATGATAAGGAATAATTTTCAACATTTAGCCTTAAATAGTTAATGTTTTTTGAATTCATATCTGACATTCTGTCAAGATGATCTTTTATTTTCTTATTTTTCTCATTCAACTCTTTAGAATTTAGACTGTTTTCATAAACATATTCTATATAATCTATGTAAAGAGACCAAGCAGAGTTTGAAGGACTAGGCTCTAACTTTAAACTTTTTTCAATAAGCCTTTGCACTTCCTCATTATTTAAAAAAGCTCTTTTTGAATTATTTTTTATATCCATGATAGCTTTACTGACCATTTGGTTTATATACAAATAGTTAGTATCAAACCTTTCTAGATTATCATACAAAAATTTACAAGAATCAGTTAGTGGATATATATTTTCAGATTTAAGCAAGACATACTTGAAATTATATTCATCAAAAGCAATCAATCTATTACAGTATTCTAATGCTTTATCTTTTAAAGAAAGCTCTCTGCATATATAGACAAGCCTCCTTAAAAAACTTACCGACACATCTTCATCATCCAATAGATTTAATGTACCATCAGCTTCTTTTCTAGCTTCCAAATAATTCTTTTTCTTTATTAGACTGTCCACTTTTAAAAGAGATTTGAATTGACTTTCAGAAACACCTCTTAGATAGTCTTCGTTACTATTATTAAGATCCATAATAAGGTTGCTTATATCAAAATCGTCTTTATTTTTTCTTATTTTACTAACATCAGAACTTATATATATAGATTTCTCCTTTAAATTATAATCATCCTTTATAAAATTATTTATAATTTTATCTTGTTTAGACTCAGAGAAATTCCCTAACACAGGAAGATCATTTTTTACATTATGATGAATTTCGGCCATAAGCTCATCAAAACCGTCAATTTCCACAAAGTATACTTTATCTTTCCATAATAGTTTTCTGACTTCAGGTCTTACTTCATCACCAGTTCTAATACACCAGTAAAGTCCATTCTTTAAGTAGGTTTCCGAGCTCAACAAATAATTAAGAACATCCATAATTGACCGATCATTACCAGCATATCCAACAACGATCATTCCATATTCTCTAGAGAACTCAATAAGCTTATCTTTGATATTATTTTCTAAAGACTCTGTCTCTCTCAGTGTACTCTTAATATCATCAAATAAATAATCACCATGTAACTTAATGATTTTCGGTCGTGATGACGTAATTGATAGAGAATGGATGCTTGAGTCATGCGCACACACGATTGGTCTAATATTAGAAAATTGGTAAAAAGCTTCGTTACAAAGGTCATCAAAGTTCGTTGTAAAAATTGTATCAATGTAACGATCACTCTCATCTGCTAAGGATGTCAAGTATGCATAGCCAATAGACGGAATAGCTTTATCTACTTCATTCTCAACAAAACGCCGGCGTTGGGCTGGGAGATCAAATTTTTTCTCGAATAAAGAAGAATACTCATTCCCCTCGTTATACCAGCCACCTTCAGAACGAATTAGATAGTCAACGGCCTTTGATCTACTTTCATATTTGTCTTTTGAAAGCAACTCATATATATCTTTTCTCCACTCTTCACAAAGCTCATACCCTGACTTTATCCCCGAGCTAATAGAAGCTCCTGCTCCTAAAAGAACACTATAATTTGGTGTATTTGAGTTCCTTGTTTTAATATATGAGATTAAGTCCGAAACACTTCTTTTTTTATGCGATAACTCTTTTTCAAGATCACTAATATTCATAACTCTTCCTTTAGTTTTTCATAGTAGAAGTAACTAAAACTCCCCTATAGATTAAAATATACTTTTTTAATAACTTAATACAATTAATATCAAGAATTCATAAACAAATTATTTTCAGTTGAATTGAATTCAATAATATTTCGCAATCACTTTTAATTATTTTTTTTAAAAACTGAAATCATTTACTCCTAACTACACTTTGTCTAAAATATAAGCTCTTTGGGCTGCTCAGTGCAATTAAATTCGTACAGTTGGGAATGTATACAGGGAATTAACAGGCCACCCACCTATAAAAGTGATTCAGTACTCAGTTCTAGCAAGCTAGCCAGTTTTAGACAGAACTGGAGTAATTGGGTCAGATAAAAATTAGACGATCTTTGGCTTTCGACCTCGCTGCATAGGCGTCACTCGCCTACCCGTTAGCTTCTCGATCTCCTCTTTAAAACGTTCGTTTCCCAGTGCCATATCTGAATGCGTAGCGGATCGAATCCGTTCGAGTTCTTTTTCTGGGATGTGGTATTGGTATTTGAATAGAGCTTGGTAACGCTTCGCTCGCGCTTCTTGCTGACGGCTCAGCTTGATATTAAAGCTCAGAGAACAAGTGAGACATGAATTTCCATATCCATATTGGTTAATGACCTTCCGAGGCCTAGATGAGAAAAAACCGACTCTAGGCCGGCTTATTCGTCCAACTCCAGGGGTCTGTATGTCGCCACGCGTGGAAGAAGGATAAGTTGTTTTCAGAATTTAACTAAATAAGGGCAATATATCAATATTTACATATTTTTTATTCTGGGCAACGGCCAACATAATTGGGCCAGATCCCTTAAACACCTAAGGAATCTGCGCTCATTTATTATTTGATAATCAACAAAATTTCTTCGCTCCCACCACGCACAAAACAGCCGCCAGTGTCACCCACAGCATGGTTAAACTGATGCTTTCTTGTAGTAGCCAAGCCGCCAGTAAAAACCCTATAAATGGTTGAATTAATTGCAACTGGCTCACTGCTGCAATGCCGCCTAGCGCCAGCCCTCTATACCAGAAGATAAAGCCAAACAGCATGCTAAAAAGAGAGACGTAGCCAAGCCCCAGCCATGCCGATGTCGTCACCGAAGCGAATGAGCTGGGCCATAAAACATACATCAAGGGCAACATCACGGGCAAAGACACGACTAAAGACCAGCAGATCACCTGCCATCCGCCCAATACCCGAGACAAGCGTGCGCCTTCCGCATACCCCATGCCGCAGGCAACAATCGCCGCCAGCATCAAACTATCCCCGATTAATGAAACTTCACTCACACCCAGGGCCGCATAGCCCATCACTAAGGCTGCGCCCACCAATGAAAAGAGCCAAAACGGCCAACTGGGTCGCTCACCACCTCTTAGCACGGCAAACAGCGCAGTACAGATAGGAAGCACGCCCACAAACACCACACAATGCGCTGAGGTGACATATTGCAGTGCAAACGCCGTCAGCAAAGGAAAGCCGACCACGACGCCCATTGAACTCAATAAGAGGGTGACAATTTGCGAGGCATTAGGGCGTGGTTGTTTGAGTAGCAGTAAAAATAACAAACCTAATACTCCAGCAATCGAAGCTCGAGCCACCGTCAAGAAAGTAGGATCAAAGCCTTGCAGCGCGATGCGTGTTGCCGGTAGCGAGCCTGCAAAAGTCACCACACCCACGAAGCCACTAAGCCAACCTTGTGTTGCCTGCTTCATATCATTACTCCCTAAAAACAATGGCCCTATAAAACCGAAAAAAGGGTGATAAGAAGAGATACAAACCGACACAATTTAAAAAAACTGTTATGGTTATATTGGCAATACAGTTTGAAAATAGAGGAAGAGTATGGCTCGTGCAGGCACATTAATTGAATCGGTCATGAAGGATATTGAGTCAAAAATCGCGTCGCGGGCCTATTTGCCTAATACGCGTTTACCTTCAGTCCGTGCACAGGCGAAAGCCATGCAGGTTTCGATCTCTACTGTGGTCGAAGCTTACGATCGCCTCGTAGCAGAAGGTTGTATTGTGTCTCGCCCCGGAGCAGGCTTCTATACTTCCGGCCCTATTGCACCCTTAAACCTCACTCATATTGGCCCTAAAGTAGCGAGGGAGATCGACCCGTTATGGGTCTCACGAGAATCGTTGGAATCAACAGCAGGTTCACTTATGCCAGGCTGTGGCTGGCTTCCCTCTGAATGGTTCTATCAATCAGGTATAAAGCGCGCGTTGCGAAACCTTGCCAGAACTCATTCCTTAGATTTAACCGAATACGCGCCTCCGAAAGGCTCCCAAGCGTTTCGTCATTTCTTACAACGTCGGATGTTGAGCCATAATATTGAGGTTACTGCTGAACAGATTATGCTCACTGAGTCTGGGACTCATGCCATTGATTTAATTGGTCGCTTTCTGCTGTCACCAGGCGATACCGTGCTGGTCGACGATCCCTGCTACTTTAATTTTCACGCTTTATTAAAAGCCCATAGAGTCAAGATTATTGGGATTCCCTATACACCCACAGGGCCTGACTTAGAGCGTTTCGCGCAAGCAATAAAAGACTATAACCCTAGGCTTTATCTCACCAATTCAGGTGTCCATAACCCCACTGGGGCTCATTTAGCGCCACATGTTGCCCATAAATTACTCACACTCGCTCAAGCATCCGAACTGGTTATTGTTGAAGATGATATTTTTGCCGACTTAGAAACCACTCGTTCACCCCGTTTAGCGGCCTTGGATGGTTTAGATCAAGTCATTGAAATTGGGAGTTTTTCCAAAACGGTATCGGCTTCAGTACGCTGTGGTTACATTGCCGCAAAGCAAGATTGGATAGAGCAACTGGTGGACTTAAAAATCGCCACATCATTCAGTGGCAATCGCCTCGACAGTGAAATCGTTTTACAAACACTGACAGACAGTGGCTATCGTAAGCACATGGAAAAACTTCATCACTGGCTTGCTAAACAACGACAAAGCACAACGAAGAAGCTGATCAACTTAGGTATTCAGCCTTGGATTCAACCGAAAGACGGTATGTTTTTATGGTGCCAATTACCCACAGGTAAAAACGCCACTCAACTAGCCCGTGACTGTCTGAGTAAAGGAGTCGTGCTCGCCCCTGGCAATGTTTTTAGCCAATCTCAGAATGCCCATGACTATCTTCGTTTCAATGTGGCGCAATGTACGGATGAGAAAATTTTTGAGGTATTAGCTTGGGCTTTAGACCAGCAGATATAAAAAACCATTATCTCTAGTTGTCTGAACATTTCGTGCCAAACAAGAGCAATTAGAGCCTGATGAAAATTAAACTCTCTGAAAAAAATTTACCAATATCATTGCCCTAAGGGGCGAATTTTTTCGCCCAACACGTCGCACACATACAGCATTTGCACGACAACGATCATGGATACCAGCATGGGGGTAGATAATGCTAAACCCTGTAAGCCGAACACCGCGCCCATCAACATTTGACCACTTAACATGACGGCAGGAGGAAGCGATACGGCTTGCTTCTGAACATAAGGGGTTAGAATATTACTTTCCAAAAGCTGCACGATGAAATACACCAACACCACATAGAGCGCTTGGCTTGGGCTGTCTATTAAGCCCACCAAAATAGCAGGAATAGCCGCGGCTATTGGACCAATAAAAGGAACAAAAGACAGAAGGCCTGCCAATAATGCCAGCGCCATGATCAATGGCATATCAAGCAGCCAAAGACCGAGCGCTGTTAATACACCGACGGCGGCCATAGATGTTGCACGTCCAATTAACCACCATTTTAGTGCGTGGTAAACGGAAGACATGACTTCATTCAAACGGTCCCGCTTTTCTCGCGGAAAAAGAAATAGAAAGCCTTGAATATAAGGCTTGGGATGGATAGCCAAATAAAAGCCAATAAACAGCATAACAAACAGATCAGCAAAGGCGCCAAAAATAGTGGAAAACGCCCCTGTTACTTGCCCCATTAACTTTCCTGGCGACAAAGGTGCTTGCTGCCATTGCTCTTGAGCCCAATTCAGTAGGGCTTCTCCCCATGTTTGCTGCTTTAGATAGCTCTCTAACTGATCTAAGCCTCCGCTCAACTGCTCGCTTAGTTGAACCATTTGATCGGCAACAGCAGGGCCTGCCAAATACCCCGCAAGCGTTAATAATCCAGTAATCACAGCAGCAACCAGTAATACTAAACTCCACTTGGGAAGCGGTATAAATGCTTGCAAAGGACTAGCAAGTCCCACCAAAAACACAGCAAATAACGCACCGCCGAAAAGTAATACCAGTACATACGCTAAGTGCCATAGTAATAAGAAAACACTTAACGCGATGGCGATGATGCCTATCGTGGCCAATAATCGGCGCATGTAATGACTGTATTCAGATCCCATGAATCACTTCCTTCGTTTTGTATAGACGTCTCTTCATAGAGAAGCCACTTCTCAACCCTAACACATCACGGCTGCCTGTTCGCTTTTCAGTCTCTTTTTTAAATCTGTCATTACCCAATGTCATGCCAGACTAGGTTAGTCCACATGCTCAACCTAGCCTTACTTACCTAACCCACTAGATTGACCATCCACGTAAACCGACCTATTTTGGTGCAAATCTGACGCATTTTGTTCGCCTGTTTCATGATGAAGTCGGTAGAATCAAGTTCTACCATGATGGATGAAGCAGGAGCGGCAGATGGATTTTAATATAAAGCTTATTTTTAGCAGCATTGCGATTGCATTGGCTGTGGCTGGCTTTGTGCCTTACATTGCGTTGATTTTGCGTGGCAAGGTGAAGCCTCATGTGTTTTCGTGGGTGATTTGGGGCATCACCACGACCATCGTATTCTTTGCTCAACTAGAGGCCGAGGGCGGCGTAGGAGCATGGCCCATTGGGTTATCTGGGTTTATTACGATTTTCATTGCCTTCTTAGCGTATATAAAACGCGGTGATGCCACTATTACAAAGCTGGATTGGGGCTTTTTGATCGTTGCGTTGGCCTCTTTGCCGTTGTGGTATCTCACCAATGATCCTTTGTGGACGGTGCTGATTCTAACCACGATCGATATGATAGGTTTTGGTCCCACCTTTCGAAAAGTCTATCACCGCCCTTTTGAAGACAGTCGTATTTTCTTCATTATTATGATCTTACGTAATGCGTGTTCTGTGGTTGCACTAGAAGCCTACTCTGTGACGACAGTGCTGTTTCCATTCTGCTTGGCGGTAGGTTTTTTGATTATATTGGTTATCCTGCAATTCCGTCGCAGTGTTCTTTCTCAGCAAGTGGTTTAGTGGGATTGGGCATTTTGACTGATCCCAACCTACTACTCTTTGCGTAACTAAGGCATGACTCATAAAAAAACGCATTTACCCGAAAAAAGTTGTCCCGTCTGCCAGCGTCCATTTGCCTGGCGCAAAAAATGGGAAAGGGATTGGCCGCAGGTAAAATACTGCTCTGAACGCTGCAAACGCCAAGTAAAAAAAGAGGTGGAATAATCCACCTTTATATTTAGATCTACTCACAATTCACTGAACGAAATGACTCTAAGAGGTTGTCTCCTGAAGCTGTGTTGATAGGGCTTTTGCTTCAAGCGTTCGTTCATTAAGATGCTGCAGTCGCTCATTCACTTCCACGGCCAGTTTGCCAATGTTGATTTGCTTGACGGAGTTTTCGTTAACGAGTTGGTTGATTTCATTCACTTCAGTACATATTTCAATCAAAGACACGCCTGCTTTCTTGGTAAATTCAACGGTATTTTGCACCGACTGAACACTGCCATCGATGTTATTAACTGCCTCCGCTACGCCTTTTTGGAGGCTTTCAATCATAGCCTGAATGTCTTGGGTGGACTGCTGGGTTTTGCTCGCTAGGTTGCGAACTTCGTCCGCGACGACGGCGAAACCTCGCCCTTGTTCACCCGCACGAGCCGCTTCAATGGCCGCATTAAGTGCCAACAGGTTCGTTTGGTCGGCAATACTACGAATCACATCTAAAACAGAAGATATTTGCGCCGAGTTATTTGAGAGCAGATTAATCACGTCCGAAGTCGAGGTGACTTGGTTAATAAGTTCTTGAAGAACACCCTCAGCCAATTGCAAGTTTTGTTGACCTTGATTGGCATCATCCACCAAGGCTCCTACCTTTTGAGTGATGATTTTGGTATTGGCCGCGACACCTTGAATGAGTGGTGCACTGTGCTGACGACGTTCGAGAATATCTGACAGATCTTGCTCCTGTTTATTGGCAATCTGACTCAGCTCATCAATTTGACTATGAAGCGCCGGAACGGTGTTTAATTCAGCCGTCTGCAGTTTTTCATGTTTATGCTGTGTTAATTGGTGAATGGCATGATCTATCCATAGTGGAAAATCATCCAAATTGTTAGGTAATGCCAACGGAGTATGATCAGAGGAATGCTTAGCCAATGCATCACTAACAGATTGGAGCATTTGATGTTGTTGTCCTGTACATTTTCGATAAATGAATAGGGTAAATATTGCCGCTACGGTGAGTAACCAGATCAGTATTAAGCTAATACCTGTTGGCATAATATCTGTCAAAGCGAGCTGTATTGTAAAAGCAATGGCAATGACTATTTCGGCAATCAGTAACCCAATAAAGCGCACATTCTGTCTAGCATTCATGATGAGTTCCTATTTTTATTTTTGTGATTAATGCTTTTAAAGGATTTAATCAGATCACAAAACTGATGAGCTTAATAATTGTTTATTCGCTAACCAATTTCAATTTTGAGATAGCCACTTGGGACATACAAGCCTTGTCACACTCGCTATTTAGTTTTACTGATTGGCCCTTTTTCTATTGTCTTTGCTGACACTTTTAGCAAAAAGCGCAAACAACAGGCTGCTTGCTGACAATCTATGCTGAGTTAATCAACTTTCCTACTGGCAATTTTGTTCTAAAGTAACACCATCGATAAGCGCTTTTTAGGAGCTAATTATGTCTACTTACACAAATGGTGTTTCGCTGAATGCAAAGCGTTATAACGACAAGCTGTTACTCAATGTGAAAACCTCAGGTCACCCAAGTGACATGGATTTTGAAAACATCACGCCTAAGCTAGAGGCGGCGCTGTACACTATCCATTCACCTTATGCGGGTTTGTTAGTCGATATTAGTGAGTTCAAAGGCTGGAGCATGAAAAGCGCTTGGTCGGAATTTTTACTAAGCCAGCGACTGGGCGGTGAATTCAATCGCATTGCCATCTACGGGAAAAGCCGTTGGCAGAATCGACTCATTCGTGTGATTAGCTGGTTTATCTCTGCAGACATTAAGGTGTTCAAGCGTAAGAAAGAAGCCACCGACTGGGTTATGTCTTCATAAGCCAGTCTTGATCCGATGAACCCATTTATCCCCTAACCCAAAAGCTGACGTAATTCGCTTAGCTCTTGTATAAACCAGTCTGATAACTGTATGTTCTCCGGCCACCAAGTAAAGGCGGTTAACCAAGCCTCTGCACTTGGGCTTAGCCAATAACCCACAACACAGCCAAGCACCAACACCAGCGACGCCAACGGCTCGCCCCAGTCGGTGAGCTTCATCGCAGTACCAAATGAGCGTTTGATGCGCATGCCAGACAATTCAATGCTGTATAGCTCATCCAATATGAGATGGATGGTCGCCCCAAGGAAGATAAAACCACCAATGCCCCAAGCGGTTTTTGCCTCAAGAGCGAACAGGTGATGCATTATGGGTACGGCAAGAATGGCAAACATCACATTGGCTAAAAGGCTGTGGAGCGTACCTCGGTGCACGGTGAATTGTTCAAACACCCAGCGAACCGGAAAACGCACTACTAAATAGCTAACGATCGCTAAGGCGAGCACTTGCCAATGCAGCAATTTATCTATTCCAAATGCAATCGCCAGTCCACCAGCCAAGGCACCAAAAAGCCGAAAAATCAGACGAATAGCGGCAGAGTCATCGGCATCAATATCAGGTAATAACCCACCCAGCGTTCCAGCCAAGGCATAAAAAATGGCTTCGTTCATATTAGCCACCCCAGCAATAAAGGTACTTGCTGCCAATGGTGTACTTAGTATGGCGGCCACCGTCACGTGGGTTTTAAAATCGGCCATGTAATCTTGCCCTTATCGCTATGTTATTAAGCAAGCTGTTGTTTTATATATAATTAAAAATGGTAAGCGGATATTACAGGAATCGCACAACAGGATTAAAGGCAATCTCACGTAAAGGAATAATAAACTTCCAAGACGGCCAATTGCTTATTCGTGCTTTTAATAGCGGAACCCTTGATCAGATTTACAGGAGACAGTGGCCGTTTTTGTTTATACTTACATAAATCACGAGCTAGCAAGCCTCGTTAAACCGATTAAGAGACAATGAATGGCAAAGCGTAAACAAGGTATTTTAAGCAGGGTTTGGTTTGTTGCATGGCGTTTTTTACTGTTGCTGGTTTTCGTTTTATTGCTGTTTCGCTTTGTGCCACTACCGACAACGGCGTTTATGCTGCAAAGCCCTTATCCAGTCACTCAAGATTGGATCAGCATTGATAAGCTACCGCCTTACATGCCGCTCGCCGTGGTTGCTTCGGAAGACCAACGCTTTCCCAATCACTTTGGGGTTGATTTTACCGCGATAAGTAAAGCGCTTGACCAATACGATGATGGACAAGGGCTTCGTGGTGCCAGCACGATTACCCAGCAGACCGCAAAAAACCTTTTCCTTTGGTCTGGTCGAAGTTTTATTCGTAAAGGATTGGAAGCAGGAATTGCCGTTAGCCTTGAAGCACTGTGGGGCAAAAAACGCATTCTTGAGGTGTATTTAAATATCGCCGAATTTGGGCAAGGCATTTATGGCGTCGAAGCCGCGAGCCAACATTATTTTGGTCGCTCTGCGAGCAAGCTTACGATGATCCAAGCCGCGCGTTTGGCTGTTATGCTGCCCAGTCCACGCACTCGAAACCCTAACGAGTTAACCTATTATCTTCGTCAACGAGTAGATTGGGTTGAACAGCAAATGCAGCAACTCGGACCCGACTATTTGACGACCATTCTGAAGTAGTCTGTAAAGCTCGTTCGTTATCGGTCTGCTACGAGCTTTGCGTCAATTTCTCCCTTCCCTTAGCGCCATCACGTGCGCTTTTTCACTTTTTAGTCGATTTATCACGCCCATATGTAGGAGACACGCATTATTTTGGCGTTTTCAGAACACTTTCATGTCGTTGAACAAGATTACACTGCTGCACTAGCACAACGTAATAAAGATTCTCATTAATCGTTTTGTGTTTAAAAAAATAAAACCATGCTCTGTTTGGGTACTGCCTATAGGTAAAGATTCTGACCTATAGAGAAAGGACAGGGACTCTTCTCTGCCTGGTCTTAGAACAGCCATTAAAGCCAGAGCGAACGTATAAACTATCTTGCAGGTAATGAAAACGATGACTTCAATTGAGCAACTTAAAGCCGCTCGCGCGAGTGCGCTTTCTCTGACACAAAATGGCGCTCCTAAGGCTACTAGCAACCAGTTCTTCGGCGTTGGTCCGATTACAGACATGACATTAAACGAAGTAGATGCTCGTCAACTTCGTTTTGAATTTGATGCTTGGATAGAAGAAAACTACCCAAAACTAGACGACAAAGGCAATCGCATTGGTAGCTTCACGACAGCTGAAATCGGTCGTGGTATGCACCGTGGCTACCCTGCAGACAAAGTCCTAAACGACATGATGCGTGAAATTCACCGCTACTTTGGTTTTCCTAAAGCCAACTGTATGGCGGTTGGTCTTGGTGGTGGTCACAGTGGCTTTACCGCAGCCGCACTGCATTTAATGACTGCAAACGATGCCTCTCAAATTGTGTACGTTGATACGCCTAAGCCCGAATCGGCTGAAGGCAAGGCGGGCGGTTTCTTCCGTCAATCTTGGGGAACTCAGCTAACAGAATTACAGCGTTATGCAACGAACGGTGACGAAAACCGCATTATCTTTGCGGAGGGAGAAGGCACAATTCCAAGCGCAGATTTCCTAATCGAAAAAGGCGTTAAATTATTTTTCGGGGTGGGCCATGAAACCACTGGCGCGACCACTTACACAGAACAAGAAATTACCAATCTATTGGCTTGGATTGACGCTAACCCAGAAGAACACCACGCCGTAATCGATGCAACGTCCCTACTTGGTGCTATGCCTTGGGCGAAAGAATTGGTGGATGGCGTACTAACAAAATGCAACCTATTCATGCCGTTCCAAAAAGCCATCGGCGGTATTTCTGGTTACTTCATTGTTTCTTTGACAAAACCGGCTTTGGCACTGATCAATGCCAACCAAAAAGCCCCTTCTTGGGCGATTCCTCGTCAACTTAAAATTGCCGTGCCACGTGATGCAAAAGAGCCACTAACCAGCGAGAAAACCACTGATCTTGGCCCAATCTACGATGCAGAAAAAGACCAGATGCTGGGCGGTATTATCAATACATTCAGTACCTTAGCATTTGCAGAGACCACCTTTGCCATCCTTCGTAACGAACGCATGATAGGTGATGTTTACCAGCTTAACGCTCGCTCTGCAGCAAACCGCCAGGCTGTAGACAGCTGGATAGCAAGCAGCGACTTGTTCGAGCTGGGGGTATCTAATGCAGACTCTCGTGGTGCAGCCGTAACGCTATTAAAAGTCACGGATAATGACATCACTGATGCCGACGTTCACGCTCGCATCATTGCTAAATCTAAGCAAATGCTCGGCTACGAGGGCATCACTCACACTGACGGCGCACACGAGAAAGGTTTAGACGTTGCGCGTTACGTGAACGCCTTCCCTGGCACGCCAGGCGACTACCGTGCATGGATCGGTGGTATCCGTCCGGCACAAGACATCACAGCGTTACTAGAAAATATTCAGTACTGTTACCTGCGTGCGAAAAACGCGGTTCTTGAAGAATTACTCGCTGAGCAAGGCGAATCTTTCGAAAGCGCTGTGGCGACAAAAGCCGAAGGCGATGTACGAGTAGACGACGCAAATCGTGCTTACAAAGTTCTGATCGCCGACCTTGTTGGCATGGTCTTCGATGCTGACGGCAACGCAGATTGCTCTGAAGTTGCAGCTTACATCAAGTCTCAAGGCGGTGAGTTCCATTTCGGCTCTGTTGCTGACGCTGGCGACCTAGCGAAAGGTAAAGTACATTTCTTCTATCAACCAAGCCTAAGCCGTGAAGACGAGTTACTTGCAGAAACGGGCGAAGGTCAATACGATGCGGTTATCGCGGCAGCCACATTCTTCCCAGCTGAATCTAAATTCTCACTTGGCGGTGTCCGTATTGGTGCCGGTACAGGCAACATGGGCTCTGCAAGCTGGGGCGGCGGTAACGGTGAAGGTGGTGTCGCACCACTGATGAACACGCCAAGCTTCAACTCTCGCGCTACGGCACAAGCGGCAATGAAAGCGCTGCTTAAAGTACTACCAGATCTACAAGTTTCTGCTATGCACGATCGCGTTGTGGCTGGTGACTTCGACACAGGTAAGAACCTTGCTGAGTTCCCAACGACTAAGCTTGAAGGCAAGAAACTTGCCGTTGTGGGTTATGGCAACATAGGTCGTGAAGTCGCGAAACTCGGTGCTGCATTCGGCATGAAGGTATCTGTCTACGCGCGCCCAGCTCACCAAAAATGGATCGAGTCTGAAGGCTTCACTTACGCTTCTAGCATCGTTGAAGCAGCACAAGACGCTGACGTTCTTAGCCCACACACTGGTCTAGGTGCATTCAATGCCGATACAGGCAAGTTTGCTAACTCAGACATCATCAATGCAGACGTATTCTCTGCAATGAAACAAGGTGCGGTACTGGTTAACTACGACCGCGGTGAAGTGGTTGATATCGAAGCGTTAGACGCCGCGCTAGCAAGCGGTCAAATCCGTTACGCAGCAATCGATGCGGATCTATTCAAAGATCCAGAAACTGGTGAATTATCTGGTCCAATGGTTCCATACCGTAACATCTACGAAAAACACGTTGGCAAAATGGAGCTTCTACCACATGCGGCGGCAGACACTGAGCACGTTTCTCGGGTCGAAGGTGCCAAACAAGCCGTGGATCAAATCCTAAGTGTGATCCAATACGGTAAAGTGATTAACCTAAAAGGCGATTTACCTGAAGGTTTCACTAACGGTGGCGCGAAGACAGTTAACGGCGTGGGTAAGGTAAATACGAGTTCTGTTAAGGCGCTATCTGCCGAGCAAATCAAGCAACTAGCTGACAGCGCAACGCAGATTGCGGCATACTGGGGAGCAATCAACGCAACCGAAGATACAGACAAACGCGCAGCACTTATTGCTGAATACTCGCAGATGATGGTATTGAACTCGAATATCTACACGACCTTACTTGCTCAAAATGGCCTTCAAGGACCACTTGGCAATTAAGTCATACTGTCGTTAGACATTCCATAAACCGCATCAAGGTCGTGATTCTGTCCTGTTGATGCGGTTTTTTTGTTTTACGCCTACAAGGCAAGTAAGGGAGAACTGGTTTGCACTCAGACGATAAAAACTCTGCCGTCACTATTTATAACGCCGCGATTGATGCTGTTGCTGGATACAATGCGACTTACCGTGCAGTCGCTGCTTTTGAAGACTTTCAGCCAGATCAAATCATCGCTGTCGGTAAAGCGGCCAGCGGCATGTGCGCCGGCGCGTTAGCGGCTCTTGATAACGACTGCCCAGCCTTGTTGGTGACAAAATACGATCACACAGACCAAACCATGTGGGACGCCCACAACGTCACCGTGATCGAATCCGCACACCCAGTGCCGGATCAGAACTCATTGGATGCGGGTCAAACAATGCTTTCCACTGTCTCGCAAATGCCATCCGGTAGTCGGCTATTGCTGCTCGTTTCTGGAGGTGCATCAGCGCTATCTGAAGCCTTACCCGATGACGTTTCACTCGCTGATTGGCAACAGCTTACGGATCAAATGCTGGCGGCTGGTTACAATATCGGCCAAATCAATACCCGCCGCAAAGAAACCTCTCTTCTGAAAGATGGCAAATTGTTAGCAGGGTTTAAAGGCGCAGACGTTCGAGTCTTGGCTATCTCTGACGTGGAAGGCGATGACATTAGCGTTATCGGCTCAGGTACAGGATCAACTAAGCGTTGCCCATCACCCGCCAGTGTTGCCTTAATCGGAACCAACCAAGTTGCCCGAGAAGCAGCGGCCAACAAAGCAATCGAGCTTGGTTATCGCGTTATCGAAAATACAGAAAACCTGTATGACGATGTTGAAATACTGTCTTCTTATATTGGTCAGCAACTGCTGAATGCCAAGCCGGGTGTATACATCTTTGGTGGCGAGCCAACGGTTAAACTGCCAGAAAACCCAGGCAATGGTGGCCGTAACCAAGCACTGGCGCTCGGCATTGCAGAACATATCGCTGGTCGCGATGATATCTTGGTTCTGGTTGCTGGCACGGATGGCAGCGATGGTCCAACCGATGCCGCTGGCGGTATCGTAGACGGTTCAACGGCAAAAGATATGCACGCTGTTCGCGATGCCTTGAAACGCGCAGACGCAGGAACCTACTTGCGCGAACAGGGAGCTATCTTTATTACGGGCCCCACCAATACCAATGTCATGGACGTATTAATTGCCATTATTCGCTAGCTTTCTCTAATATAAACCGCCACCAGCCCCGAATTTACGGGGCTTTTCTTTAGGTCATTTGCTAGAATCCGCCTATTCCGATTAGGTTTTACTTTAAAGGCAAGCTATGACTGTTCTTCTAATGACCCCACCCATGACGCAACTGAATACGCCCTACCCAGCGACGGCGTATCTGACAGGCTTTCTGCGCTCTCGGGGTTATGAGGCGGAACAAAGAGATCCTGCTATCGAGTTATTTCTGGAGATGATGACAGCCCCTGCGCTGGATATTATCCGCCAACACGTAGAAGATAACTTCGAGTCCTTTGAAGACGACGAACTACCCGATGCCATTTTTACCTTTCTAGCAGAGTTTGATCGTTATCGTCTTTGCGTTGAGCCCGTGATTCGCTTTTTACAAGGCAAAGATTCCAGCCTTGCTTTACGCATTACTTCACGCCGCTTCCTACCCGAAGGCCCAGCATTCGATGCCATTGCCCAAATGGAAGCCGTATCAGGGGATATTCTGAAAACGGCTTTTGGTCAGCTTGGTGTGCAAGACAAAGCGAAGTATTTAGCGACTTTGTTTATCAATGATTTGTCTGCGGTGATTACCCAAGGCGTCGACCCGTATTTTGAAGTCAGTCGCTATGGCGAACGTCTCGCCGCAGCGAACCCAAGCTTTGATGATCTCTACAACACACTGATGGGCGAGCCTAGCTTTAGTTCTGAGATTCTAGAACAATTAGTCGAGCAATATCTGGAAGAAACCCAACCCAGCGTTGTCGCTTTAACCGTGCCGTTCCCAGGCAATATGTTAGGCGCTCTGCGTATCGCGCAAACCTGTAAAGACATTAATCCCGATTTGCCTGTGGTGCTTGGCGGTGGCTTTATCAACACTGAGCTACGGGCACTAAAAGACCCTCGTGTGTTCGAGTTTGTGGACTTTATTTGTCTGGACGATGGCGAACGCCCCTTTATGACGCTGTTGGAATTCTTTGATGGTAAGCGTGAAATAGACGAGTTAGTACGTACTTACTTCCTCGCAGAAGACGAAAATGGCAAGTCATTCGTTCACTATAACGAAAACGCGGAACTGCACGATATTCCTCAAACCGATGTCGGCACGCCAATTTACGATGGTCTGCCATTAAGCGAATACTTGTCCTTATGTGAAATGCTCAACCCAATGCATCGCATTTGGAGCGATGGCCGCTGGAACAAGCTGACCATAGCCCACGGCTGTTACTGGCGAAAATGCAGCTTTTGCGATGTGACACTGGATTACATCGATCGTTACGATGCAGCAGGGGCGGATATCTTGGTGGATCGGATTGAAGAACTGATTGCCGAAACCGGACAAACAGGCTTCCATTTTGTCGATGAAGCTGCACCGCCAAAAGCGCTGTTTGCTTTAGCAAAACGCTTAATCGAACGCGGTGTCGTGATCAGTTGGTGGGGCAATATTCGTTTTGAAAAAACCTTCACGCCAGAGCGTTGCCAGCTTTTAGCGGATTCTGGCTGTATCGCCGTCAGTGGTGGTCTTGAGGTCGCATCCGATCGATTACTCAAACTGATGAAAAAAGGGGTCAGCGTCGAGCAAGTAGCGCGCGTCACTAAAGCCTTCAGCGATGCAGACATTCTGGTTCACTCTTACTTGATGTATGGCTTCCCAACCCAAACCGAGCAAGAAACCATTGATGCGCTGGAAATGGTGCGTCAGATGATGGAGCACGGCTGTTTTCAGTCGGCTTTTTGGCACCGCTTCGCGGCTACCGCCCACAGCCCAATTGGTATTAATCCAGACGAATACGGCATTACCCTCGCGGAACGTCCCGATATTTTATTCGCCGAAAACGATGTGGATTTTACCGACCCAACGGGAACCGATCATGACATGCTAGGCGACGGACTGCGTAAAGCGCTCTACAACTACATGCACGGCATCGGTTTTGATCAACCAATGTCGTTCTGGTTTGATAAACCAGTAAAGCCGACATTGGTAAAGCCGAATTTGATCTCCAACGCCTTGAACAACTTGATCGCCAGCCATTAAAGCTGGCGATCATTTACAGATAATTCCGCTCTAGTTGCGAGCCTCAAACACCAGGCTGTAAGAAGCTATCAGAGCGAGGCTTATTGGATTGACGTTCATGCAAGAAGATATACATTGCCAATACAAACAGCACGACACTCAGTCCGCAGATCAGCAAATACACATTAGCTAAACTGCCCGTTGTGTCATAAATCATCCCTGCTAACACGTTCCCCAAGGCGCCACCAAGCCCAAACGTCACCATGCCAATACCATTGATCTGCATGGTCGCTTTGGAAGAATATTGTTTGCTTATCCAGCCAGCAATAATCCCCCAAATAGGAAAATACATCATGCCGTAGCCAAAGCCTGCAAGCATAACGAACTGCTCAGGACGATAAGTGAAAGCCAATAATCCTAAAGCAAACACACCGAATATAACCAAAAGCGTGACACTATGGCCTTTCTTATCCGCCAGCTTGCCAACAAAGAAACCCGCAATCATGCCCGTTAACCCGATGATACCCCAAGTGTAACCTCCTAATGCTGGCGGTAGTGATAACTCGGCCAGATAGGTATTCAGCCAGGTGGTAAATGTCATGGTTGACGCGCCAACCAGTAACAATATGAAGCAAGCAAGAAAAGCGGTGCGTTCACGCAATACGGTTTTAAACAACTGTCGTGTGCCCATGGCAAAAGTAACATCAATGTCTTGATCTTGCACTTCAGCGCGGACACTTTTAAGCAAACTAAGCGTCGCGAATAACGTCACCAATCCAAGTACGGATGCAGCCATCCAACCACTGCGCCAACCCAAGAGTGGGACAATCAGTAAAATGATCAAACCGTTGACGCTATAACCCCAAGCGGTGCCACTTGATGCAATAGACAGGTTGGTTGCTGTTCTGTCTGGGCGACCATAGCGAGTAACCAGTTCTACAATCGATCCCCAACTAATTGCGGCACTCGCCGCCATCACGGTGAGAACAACAATCATGACAGTCGTATTATCCAGCCACGCCATGGTAAACAGCAAAGAGGTGGTCAGACTACCTGTGATCAGTAACAAGCGCCCCGAATCCAAACGTGGGCCAATCACACCCAATAACATGGCACCAACAAGATAGGACACCTGTGTTAGCGCCCCCGCTAAAGCGAGATGCCAGCTGGTGATATCAAGTGAGTTTTGCATGGTGGGGACTAATGCCGCAAACAAGAAAATACCAAAACCGTGACTGATAACCTGATTAAAGCCGAATGTTATTGGAATACGCATCACAAACCCCTTGCTTCAATACCTTTGAAAGGCATGTACGAAAAACGATCAATGTCGCTATATTAGGAGCTTGCTTTTATTCGGTAAATCGATAAATATTCATATCTACGTTCAACTAAATTGAAAACTAAAAAATGCGTGATTTACCGATAAATTTACTTCGCACTTTCATGGTCGTGGCTGAAACGCTAAACCTGACTGAGGCTGCCAAACAACTGCACAAGGCGCCATCTACAATCAGTATGCAGCTTAACCGCTTGGAAGATTTAATCGCCAATCCACTAATGGAACGTGGCCAACATGGCGTGCGATTAACCGCTGTTGGAGAACAACTAAAAGCGCATGCTCAGCAGCTTTTGAATCTTCACGATCAAATTGTGGGCTCGTTTCAGAATATGGACATCAGTGGTGTGGTTCGGCTAGGAACGCATGACCAATACGCCAGCCGCACGCTTGCTCCACTTTTACAGGACTTTATTTTGAGCTACCCAGAAGCAGAGCTAGAAGCCGTCTGCGATTATCGACCAGATTATTTGCTCGATCTTTTGGACAAAGGCAAGCTGGATATTGCTTTGGTTGAAATGCTGGCTGACACCGAAGGCGGTGTTCGCTTACGCCGTGATGAATTGGTGTGGATTGGCCCAAAAAATCATTTTGTGCATACCCAGAGCGTACTGCCTTTGGTGGTATTTGCAGAGGGGTGTAAACATCGTCAATTCGCCTGTGAAGCACTCGACAGGGCGAATATTCCTTATCGCATCGCGTTCACCAGCCAAAGCCGTTCTGGCGTCCTAGCTGCGGTGCGTGCTGGCGTTGGGATTGGGATTGTTCCTTACCATACTTTAGAAGAGGATTTGGCTATTTATCAGGACTTGCCTACTCTTCCTGATATGGAAGTAACCTTGTTCACATCGCCAAAAGCCAATGAGGCAACGCGACGTTTAGAAAAAATCATGGTCGAAAATGCGATTTTTAATCCACTAATGGTCGGTGTCAAATACTAAGACGATGTTGCCAAATGTCTGTCTTTTATAGTGTATTTCTTTTTTTCTACCTGTACCTTTACAGGCTACTGTCTTACTTTTAAAAAACAGTATGTTACTCTGTTTACACTATGGCTGGACTCTAGGGAGAGTTGTATTGTTTAAACCAAATTATTACTTATTAGTGTCTGCAGTATTTGTTTTGTTGGTTATCATGACCAGCAATATCTATTTTCAGCTCGCTTGGGCATGGTTTGCCCTGTCTTTTTTCACTGTCAGTCTGGCCTACCTTCTTAATAAACCAACAATATTTCGCAAACGTTCCGATGGCACTGTGCCCATTTATGTACGTTGGATATTTCTGCCGTTTTTGTGGAGTACCCAGCTTTATAACAGTTGGGCGAGAAGCACAGATTCTGTGCCAGCGCTGCAGAAAATAGATGACGGTTTGTTCTTAGCACGACGCTTGTTCCCTTCAGATATTCATGAAATAAAAAGCGAAAACATTAGCGCTGTTTTAGACGTAACCGCTGAGTTTAGCTCTTTGAATTGGATGTCTTACCAAGACAGTGTGGACTACTTAAACATTCCCATCCTTGATCATTCAGTGCCTTCCGATACGCAAATACAGAAGGCACTGAACTGGATACATACACACCGTAAAACAGGGCGCTCTGTGGTCATTCATTGTGCCTTAGGGCGCGGTCGCTCAGCCTTTATGATGGCTGCGTATTTATTAAGCCAGAACCCAAAGTCCACTCCCAGACAGGTGATGGAAAAAATACGTGAAATTCGCCAAACCGTTCGCTTAAACAAACGTCAGTTTAAACATCTAAAAAGCGCGTTGGAAAATAAGCTTTTGGTGGTGCATAACTCCGCTTGGCTGATTGCCAATCCGGTGTCCGGAACACGCCAGTGGGAAGAACAACAAGACGTCATCCTGCGTTATTTATCGGCATATTTTGATGTCACAGTGAAAACCACCACGCCAGAGAAAAATGGTACCGCATTGGCCAAAGAAGCAGTTAAAGCCTCACCCGATATGATTATTGCCTGCGGTGGCGATGGAACAGTTACAGAGGTTGCCGCAGCTATGGTCGGCACCAACATTAAGCTGGGCATTATTCCATTTGGCACCGCCAATGCGCTAAGCCACGTTTTGTGTGGCACGATGTCAAAAGTCGCGCCTTTGGAAACCATTTGCTTAAACCTCATTGATGGCTGCGAACAACGCATCGATACAGCCACCTGTAACGGCGAGTTAATGCTGTTACTAGCGGGCGTTGGTTTTGAACAACAGATGATCGAAAAAGCGGACCGCAGTAAAAAGAACACCAGTGGTCAACTCGCTTATTTAAAAGGTCTTTGGGAAGCGATTGGTCAAAACGAAGTGCATGAATTCACTATTCAACTGAACGACGACGAACCCTTCACCATCAAAACGCCAAGCCTAACCATTGCCAATGCCGCACCGATCACAACGCTTTTGGCACAAGGCAAAGGTGTTCCAAATATTATGGATGGCGAGCTGGATTTAACCTGGTTAGACCCAGAGCGTATGCAAATATTAAACTTGGCCGAATTGGCTATGCTCGGTTTGGGTGATCAAAATGAAGACAGTGAGGCCCCAGAAGGGAACAATGGTGTATTCCACCGCGCTGCCTCAAGGGTAACAGTAGACATCAGCCAAGTAGGACACTATGTGTTAGATGGCGAAGAACGCGAAGCTGAGAAGCTAGAAGTCATCGTCAGACCTCAATCGTTGAGTGTCATCGTCCCTGAATCCGTCATTAGCGACAAATAAAAAAGCCAGCATGGATCCCTAATCTATCCATGCTGGCTTTATAACATTAACAATGATCCGTAACGCTTTGCCTAAGTTCCTGCCTTGATGCTAACCCAAAAAGCAAAGGCAAGTTAAAGGCCAGCGTACGGACTATGAGTTCACATTAATTACTGTTGCGCTGCGACTTGTAGCGCCTTCATTTCATCATGGCACTCTTTCATTCTGACTTTAACTCGGCGCAACGTGGCGTCACAATCTTGCATTTGGTTTCTCTCAAGTGCTAAATCGAGCTCTTCAAGTACCTTGTCTTCCACTTCTTCTAACTGGTCAACATAGGTAAAAACGGTTCCTTCAGTAGAAACTTTCGCCATCAACTTAGTGTAAGTCTGACGCGCTTTGACTAAATTATCCGTATCGGTTTCTACTTCACCTTGCTGAACAACTGCAAAAGGTTGTAGCTCTTCAACCGCTTCCTCTTTAGCATCAATCATGCGATTGAAAAATGCGTTATACGTACTGTCATCAAGCTTGTTCTTCGCTTCTTGGTAGAATTCAATACCGCCGTTCATTACTTTGATGATGTCTGTAATGTGGTGGGCATGTGCAGTTTGATTTTGCATATTTTCCTCCTAGTTAGCGTTTGCTTTATTTCGTCTTCCTACATACATAGTTGGCGATGGCAGGATGAAAAACAACCGCATTTCAAGAGATGCACTTAGGCTGCATGTTTACTGCACTAAGTAGAGACGCCCTTACAAAGTCTTTTTTTCTTATAAAAAATTAAGAGCTAACACTGATCTAACGCAGTTCTTGCCTTCTTCATCTGTGTCACTATGACCTCATAGCATTGCGTCTAATTAAATCAAAAGATGGAGTTTGTCATGAAAGCAGCTGTAGCCAGTAAGTTTGGCGCCATTCTAAAAATTGAAGATGTCGCTAAGCCTAAGATCGAACCCAATCAAGTACTCGTCAAGATTCATGCTTGTGGGGTGTGCCATACGGATTTACACGCTTGCCACGGAGATTGGCCTGTCAAACCTACTCTGCCCTTTATTCCAGGTCACGAAGGCGTCGGTGAAATCGTCGAGGTTGGCAGCGCAGTAAAACATTTGGCCTTGGGTGATCGAGTGGGTATTCCTTGGTTATACAGCGCCTGCGGACATTGCGAGTACTGTCTAACAGGTAATGAAAACTTGTGCCTTGAACAACAAAATGCGGGGTATTCGGTCGATGGCGGTTACGCTGAATTTTGTGCCGCCCATGCAGAATATGTGGTTAAAATTCCTGAAGGCTTAGGTTATGTAGAAGCAGCACCGTTATTTTGTGCTGGTGTAACGACATACAAAGCTCTCAAAGTATCTGGTGCAAAACCTGGTGATTGGGTCGCTCTGTTTGGCATTGGTGGACTAGGGCATTTAGCCGTGCAATACGCTGTTGCCATGGGGTTTCGAGTCGTAGCGGTTGATACAGGCGAAGCCAAACGTGAATTAGCCATGTCGCTCGGTGCGGAATATTTCTTTGACTTCAAAACCGACGATGTCGTTAAAAACATTTTAGACGCTACTTCCGGTGTGCATGCCTCTGTTTGCACTGCTGTGAGCAAAGCGGGCTTTAGACAAAGCTATGACGTGATTCGTCGCGGCGGCAAGTGTGTCTTGGTTGGTTTGCCCCCAGAAGACATGCCATTACCCATTTTCAACACTGTTCTTAATGGTGTCAGCGTGGTTGGCTCCATCGTTGGCACCCGCAAAGACTTAGAAGAGTGTTTGGAGTTTGCTGCGCGCGGTAAAGTTAAAGCGATTATCGCCGAAAAAACACTGGATGATATTAACGAGATTTTTGCCGATATGGAAAAAGGCGACATCACCGGCCGTATTGTAATGACCTTGTGATTGTTTGTTTTTCTATCGTGTGAAGCACAAAGCCAACCCTTACCGGTTGGCTTTGTATTATCTGCATCTTCTCTAAAATACAGTCATTATACTGGCAGTCGTGTTGAGGCTTTCAGTTCTCGCAGTGAGATATTCGAGGCAATCGCCGACACACCGGGTAGTTTTCTCAACACCTGATCCACAAAACGACTGTAGTCATCTAGGTCTTTGGCAACCACTTGCAACAAGAAATCAGCTGCACCTGTGGTGTTGTGACAGGACAAAACATTGTCGCATAGTTGGATCATTTCTTCGAAAGTTTGAGTCGTTTCTGCATCATGCTGATTACAGGTCAGCTGCACAAACGCCATCACGCCGAAGCCCAGTTTACGACGATCAAGGTTCGCCTGATAATCGGTGATGATGCCCTCTTCCTCTAGACGTTTGAGACGACGCCAACAGGGCGTTTCACTTAACGAAAGTTCGTTAGCTAATTTTGCGTTAGTTAGCTTGCCATCTTGCTGCATACGCCGAACGATATCAGTGTCTACCTTATCCAAAGCCGCCATTGAAAGATTCCCCTCTTATTAACCTCATATCTGAAATAGTATTTCTTAAGCTCTCCAATATACAAGAAAAAGAGCAAGGTAATTTCTCGTATATTCAGTAGTCTATTAGGCTGTCGTACGGATCAGCAAAGGAGCAAACTATGAAAGCCGTTGTCTACGAAAGCTTTTCGTCCACCCCCAAAATTATGAATGTAGAAGACCCGACACCAGAAAAACATGGTGTGGTGATTAAAGTTGAAGCGACTGGTGTATGTCGTAGCGATTGGCACGGCTGGATGGGACACGATCCAGACATTGTCTTACCACACGTTCCCGGCCATGAGTTTGCAGGTGTTATTGAAGCCGTAGGCAAGGATGTTCAGCGCTTTAAAGTAGGCGATCGAGTCACGGTACCTTTTGTTAGCGGATGCGGTTCTTGCCCAGAATGCCACGGTGGCAATCATCAAGTCTGTGGTAATCAAACTCAACCTGGTTTCACTCATTGGGGATCTTTTGCGGAATATGTCTCCATTCATCACGCAGATGTAAATCTGGTCACCTTGCCAGAAAACATAGACTTCACCACAGCAGCGAGCCTTGGGTGTCGCTTTGTGACCTCATTTAGAGCCGTCGTCGATCAAGGTAAGGTCAGCGCTGGTCAATGGGTCGCCGTACATGGCTGTGGTGGTGTTGGCTTGTCGGCCATCATGATTGCCAACAGCATTGGTGCCAATGTCATTGCAGTGGATGTGACGGACGATAAACTTGAGCTAGCAAAAGCCCTAGGCGCTTATGCGACCATTAATGCCACTAGGGTGGCAGATGTGGCTGAAGCGATTAAAGAAATCACCCGCGGTGGCGCCCATGTATCGATCGATGCACTCGGTCACTCAACAACCTGCATAAACTCCATTAAGAGTTTGAAAAAGCTGGGTAAACACGTTCAAGTTGGTTTGTTATTAGCCGATCAAGCCACGCCACCAATTCCAATGAATTTGGTCATTGCCCATGAACTCGAAATTATTGGCAGTCACGGCATGCAGGCGTTCCGTTACGATGCAATGTTAGCCATGATCAAGACGGGCAAACTCAGCCCAGAAAAGCTGCTTGGTCGAACCATCAGTTTAGAGGAATCCATTGCCGCGCTAACCAATATGGATAAAACCAACCCACCAGGCGTAACGGTTGTTACACGTTTTTAACACCTGTTTCGCACGCGAAAAAAAGAGCGCATACCGAAGTAAGCGCTCTTTTTTTAGTTCCAATCGCATTTTATTCAGAACAATATTCCGTGCTGATTAAGCTTGTTTTTTCTCTAAATGCAGATCAGACAAATTACCCGCATCAGGATCGTTATAGACGTTCTCATCTAGCTGACCTTCGCTTTTGGCAACGACAATGGAAACCACAGCATCACCAGAAACGTTAACCGCTGTACGAATCATGTCTAGCAAACGGTCAACACCCAAAATCAAGCCAATACCTTCAATCGGTAAGCCGACTTGTGCGAACACCATAGACAGCATTATCAAACCAACACCTGGTACGCCTGCGGTACCGATAGATGCCAATACAGACATCAAAATAACGGTTAAATACCCCATCATACCAAGCTCTACGTTGTAGATATTAGCGATAAAGACAGTCGCTACACCTTGCATGATCGCGGTGCCATCCATGTTGATGGTCGCCCCAAATGGCACAGTAAAAGACGCTACCGAGTTTTTCACGCCCATACGCTGCGTTACGGTACGCAAGGTTACTGGGATCGTCGCATTAGAGCTTGAAGTACTAAAAGCAAACACTTGTGTGTTACGCATTTTTTTCATGAAAGTTATAGGATTTAAACCAGACAAGACTTTCAGAATAAGCTGTAAGGTCACAAAGAGGTGGAATAACAATACTCCAATCAAGACCAATACATAACCGAGTAGCTGAGCAAGCAAATCCATACCTAAATCTGCAATAGCTCTAGCGATCAAACAGAACACAGCGTAAGGCGCAACCGCCATGATGATGTTAACCATCTTCATCATGATTTCATTTAGTGCTTCGATAAAGTCGCTAACAACAGTGGCTTTTTTCCCAACCATTAAGATACTGACCCCAAACATGATCGAGAAGAAGATCACTGGCAACATGTCGCCTTCCGCCATCGCGCTAATTGGATTAGAAGGAATAATATTGATCAGAACAGTGGAAAGTGGTGGTGACGCTTTACCTGTAAAGCTCGAGGAAGACTCAGCATTCATGCCTTCACCGATACCAAATCCTGTGGCGATAATTAACGCAGCAGCAATCGCGATTGCTGTGGTCACTAAGTATAAAAAGAAAGACTTTGAACCGATTCGGCCCAGCAACCTAATGTCACCGATACCGCAAACACCGCAAACTAATGAAAAGAAAACCAACGGCACGACAAGCATTTTTAACGCATTAACAAACATGGTGCCGACGACTTTAAACATACCGTCAGTCAAGTAACTGTTCGCCCATGTTCCGTCTGCGTTTAGTCCTGTTAAGTTGAGGACCAACCCAACTATGATGCCAAGCACCATTCCAAGTAACACTTTATAGGTTGTATTCATAACACTCTCTCTAATTCCATTTTTCCATTGATTTGGATAGCAAAATGGCTATGGCTCTAAAATAAAAGTTAGGCATAGTACATGCCATTACCGAGCATAAAAACTATTTTTTGGCGTGGAAGAAAAGACAGTATTACTTTAAAAGAAGGTGTGTGCAATAAATGTACAGCAATGACACCTTATAGACACCTCAGAAAAGGCTTAAAACAAAGCGTCAAGCCTCACAAAAGGCCAACGCATCTTTAAGTGGTAATGGGTAACAGAAAAAATATCCCTGTATTTTTTGAGCACCTAACTCTTGAAGCACTTCCAGCTCCGCCAAAGTCTCCACACCTTCACCAAGCACCTTGCTTTTGGTTTCTTTTGCAAAGCCAATCAAAGCAGCAACCAAGGCTCTTTTTCTGTGATCTGAATTAAGATTAGCAATTAAGCTTCTATCTAATTTAATAATGTCCGCTTGCAGCTCCAATATGTGTTGAAAACTGGCAAAGCCGGCTCCGGCATCATCGACAGCAAGACGCATACCTCGCTCCCGAAAAGACTGAATGGAATTCCGAAATGCTTTGTAGTCTGGAATAGACTCTCGCTCAGTCACCTCCATTACAATGCGATGCAAAGGCGCTTTATCTAACATAGCTTGCAGATAAGACGATGTAAGGTGTTTAGGAGAAACATTCAACGTTATGTAATATTGCTCAGGGATAGCTGGCAATAAATTGATCGCCTCTTCAATGGCAAACAACTCTAGTACTTCGCCAACACCTGAGGCATTGGCTTTATTGAACCAATAATCAGGGGAATAATAGGGCTTGGTTTGAAAACGAGACAAGCATTCAAAACCTGTAATCGACTTTGTTTTAAGGTCATAAATTGGCTGAAATACGATGGAGAGTTGCTTGTTACGAATGATTTCAAAAATATCATCACGAGCGTCCTGCTGCGATTTTGATACGTTAAATTCTTTTTCTATGTTACGAGCGGCAAACTTTGCAAAAAGCGTCAATATAGAGAGGTCTTTATTCGTCAATGACTCATCTGGTTTCTCGCTGAAACAACACAAGGTGCCATAAAGAGAATCATCGGAAAAATAGATAGGCACGCCAACATAACTGCCTATATTTAATTTTTTTGTTACCGCTAACGCCTTGGTGATTTCGTTCTCCGACGTATCAGGAATAATCTTCGGCAGTTTTTCATCAGCAATAAGCTGGCAATAGGTTTCTTCGTTTTTATCCTTATGGCCTTTATCGAGCGGGTTATTACAAACATCTTTTTTATCAATATGTAATATTTCACGATCACCATTATGAAAACGAGACAAAAAAGCAACGTCCATTCCTAGGTGTTGTCGAATAGTTTGTACTAGATGCTCCAAATCATTATTAAACGAATTGGTCAAAAGCTCTTCTTCCATTGTGCTTTGATCCTGGACACCCAAAATAGCCTTCATTAAATCAACGCTATTATTTATTTTCGCTGTGTTTTTCTCGAACACACCCTACCTCTAAGAAATCATTTTATGATTGGATATTATGAATGCTCACCCCAATACTTAGATAAATCATACTAAAAGCACTAAACCTCTTACTATGTTTTTTCTGCAGTTTTACGTAATGATATGAGTCTAGCGTTTTCTATTAATAACATTGCGTAAACAAATGAATAGTTGCGTCAGATAATCAAAGTAAAATATAACTTTTGCGCTTTCTATAACCTTCTCTTATTAAACTTTATACCTAAATGCTTCTTGCTTTCCAAACGGCAGAGCCTATGCCTATGTACGTCGCTTTCGTCAGTAAAGCCTCTTTTTCATTATGCTGCTTTCCTATTTGGCGTGAGCGGCTAGCTGTCTGTTCCTTTGTAAATCGACGCTTAAGGTGCTTTAATTCTCGAACTATTCGCTGGCGCTCAAAGGCTTGAAAAGCAACTTTATCCAGACACCAGCGTACACTCACCATACGAAGAGGAGATTCTCGTGGTTACCGCTATCATCATGCTTTCTGTAGAGAAAAAGTACATTAACCAAGTGGCCGAAAAATTAGCATCCATTGAAGGTTTATCTGAAGTGTATTCTGTCAGTGGCTCATACGACATCACCGCCATTGCCCGAGTGCAGACCAATGATCAGTTATCTGAATTAGTAACACAGCACCTTGCACAGATCGATAACATTCTGAAAACAGAAACCATGTTGGCGTTTCGTGCTTATTCAAAACATGATTTAGAAGGCATGTTTTCTGTCGGTGTTTAACCTTTAATTGTATTGGGGGATTTCGTTATGAGTCATATTCACGCAGGATCTTGTTTGTGTAATGCCGTTACGTTTGAGCTAGAAGGAGAATTTACGAAATTTTTTCTTTGCCATTGTAGCCGCTGTAGAAAAACCTCTGGCACGGCCCATTGCGCCAACCTATTTGCTTCAGGCGCTACATTAAACTGGTTAAGCGGCGAAGATAAGCTCAGCTTTTATCGTCTAGAAGACACGAACTTTGCCCGTACATTTTGCTCTGTATGTGGCTCTAATATGCCAACAGACGCGAAAGCTCGTGGTTTAGTTGTGGTGCCTGCGGGTTGCTTAGATACAGAGGTCGATATCACCCCACAAGCTCATATATTCATGGACAGCAAAGGCAATTGGGATGAAAACTTAGGCGATATCCCTACGTACGAGGGCCTGCCAAGCTAACGCCGCCATTCATGGTGGCTGTAATCTAGCAGCACAAATCACTTTCCTTATGCTGCTAGATCTCTTTCTGAATTGGATATAAAAGCGCTTCTTCTAAACGTAATGGCTTAGCAAAATAATACCCTTGCAGAAAATCACAGCCATATTGCAACAACAAGTCGGCTTGTTGTTTGGTTTCAACCCCTTCAGCAACGACCATAATCTTCAGTTTGTGAGCCATGTTAATAATCGCCTCACAAAGCGAAGAGGAGGAAGACTCAGGGCTAAGTGTTTGCACAAAACTGCGATCGATTTTTAAGAAATCAATGTCGTAATTCATTATGTACGCCAATGATGAATAACCGGTCCCGAAATCATCTAAAGCCACTTGTATGCCATTTTTTCTGAAATCCATTAGTACTTGACGCGTACGCTCATCCATTTCCATTAAAAGGTTTTCGGTAATTTCCACAACCAAGCCATTCTTTTCATCTGCACTACGGTTTAACTCACCAGAGCCAGTTATCAGGCTCGATAAAAACACATCGGCACCTTCACGGCGATTTAATAACTGCAAAGGAGACACATTGACCCCTATTTGCACATCAGGACCACGAGCAACTTGTAATTTAGATAACGCAGCCTTGGCTTCTTGAATAACCCAGCCGCCAATATCTACTATTAGACCAGACTCTTCTGCTGCTGAAATAAATTCATCGGGACTAATAAGCCCTTTTTCTGGGTGGTTCCATCGAATCAAGGCTTCAAACTTGAGCGCCTTACCCTCTCGGTCAACTATGGGCTGATACACCAAAAAGAACTCATCATTCTTTAATGCTTTATTTATGTCTTTAATCAACTCGACTTTATCTAACAGCGCCTGCTTCAATTTCCAATCAAAGCGTTTCACACAATCCCGACCACTGGCCTTCGCATGATACATCGCTTGATCCACCGCCCCCATTAAGGCTCGACTATCACGACCATCATCAGGATAAACCGCCACGCCACAACTTGCTGATACCATCACATTATCATTCAATACAGAATAAGGTTGTTTGATCAGGCTTTGAATGCTTTCCGCCAACTTAAGAACCTGTGATAAATCGACCTGTTGACCATCAAACAAGAAAACGAACTCATCCCCCCCCTGGCGGCTAATGCTTTTGGCATGAAAAGGGTATTGCGTGATGCGCTCAGCAATCTGCTGCAAAATAGCGTCTCCGACTTCATGCCCACGGGTGTCGTTTATTTCTTTGAAATTATCAAGATCGAGCAAAATAACCGCCAACTTGCCATGTTGAGGGTCAACTTGCGCCAACGTATCTGCGAGTACCTGACTGAATGCCTCACGATTTGAAATGCCCGTTAAGCGGTCTGTTTGCGCTTGATCAATAATGTCTTGCTCTGCTTTTTGCTTCAATGACGCCATTTCCAAGAAATGCTGCTGTAGATAATCCATTTCCTGAACGCCAATGGGACGATTGGTCGGCATTTTTTCATTTCGGCCTAAACGAATGACTAAGTCAGTCAACACATTAAGCGGTTTTAATAGTGAGTTTGTTAAAAAGAAATGAAGCAATATCAACATAAATAAAATCAAAACGGAAAATACCGCAGTAATCATTATGTATCGTTTATTTACCGCACTTAACGCAGAATCAACCGCAATACCCGTTAAAAAAGTCAGCTGCACATTGCCTTTTTCATCGATTATCTGGCGCTTGTGAAATACACGACTCACGCCATCTTCTCCTCGCCAAAAGCGGTTCAAAAGGGCTGGGGGAACATATTGATTGCCTGCAGGATAAGTTACGACGGGTTGATCATTAGCATCCAAAATATAGGCAACACTGTCTGGGGGCAATTGACTTCTTTCTAGAAAAGAACTCCACCAATCTAACGAAATAACCACCACAGCAGCCCCAACAATGTCGTTGCTATTTTGCAGGTTAAAAACGGGATAAGCGAAGTTAACCGTCGGGACGCCCGTCACACGATCTACTTGTACCCCACTGGTGGTGAAATACTGACCAGAAATCGCTTCACGGATGTAGCTGCGATCGCTAACATCAATCGCTTCAGATAATGGCATGCTATTACAGGTAAGAATCCCATTTCGATTCGGCACACCAATGTTGACGTAATAATCGTACAGCGGAAGCAACTCGACGAGAAACTGTCGGCATTCGTCAGAGTCAGGGTCTTGTAACTTGGGAGAGGCGGTTAGATTAGATAAAAAAACATACGCAGACTGGACAAGATGCTCTTGAATATCAGCCACTTGGTAAGAAACGATGTCTGCGACTTTTCGTACTTCTTCTTTCACAATGTTTCGACTGTAACCAAAACTCTCGTATATAAAAAGATAGCACGGAAATATTATAAGGATAGCCAGAAAATACAGCCGTCCTTTTAACGTGTTAAACATAATAGATGGTCATACCCTTGCGACAACAAAAAATTATTGGTCTAAAATATATTGCAGATATAACCTCTAGACACTCAGCGAAACACGTGACTTACCAAAAATTATGATCTGATGATTAACAGTATAGCGTTAGTTAAGTAGCAATTAAAAAGACATATACAACACGAATCAATATGACACATATTATACTCAAAAAGCTCACCAAACTTTACAATTGAGAAAGCCTTTTCGCGGCGTCTAACAGCGTGCCTTCTTCTTTCGCAAAACACAGCCGAATTATGCGCTGGTTATCGGGAGCTTGCTGATAAAACACACTTACTGGAATCGCCGCTACGCCAGCTTGATCTACTAGCCATTCGCAAAACGCCACATCATCAAGATCGCTTATCTGACTGTAATCAAGCAATTGAAAATACGTCCCTTCACAAGGTAATAGCTGAAAACGGCTGTTGGCCAATGCATCTCTAAGCACATCGCGCTTTCGCTGATAAAAGCTTGCCAAGCCAGCACTCGCTTCTGGCAAAGCGAGAAGATGTTCCGCCAAGGCTTGTTGCAAAGGCGTTGCGGTACAAAAGGAAACAAATTGATGCACCTTGCGCAGCTCCGCAGTCAGCGCTGCAGGCGCTACAATGTAGCCAACTTTCCAACCTGTTAAGTGAAAGCTCTTGCCAAAAGACGATACCACCAAACTGCGTTTTGAAAGCTCTGAGTGTTTGTGAATACTTACTGCGGATTCACCAAAGTGGATAAATTCATACACTTCGTCAGATAAAACATAAATGTCGCGACTTGCTACGGCTTGCCACAAGGACTCTAAATCTTCCGCCTTCCAGCAAGTCCCCGTTGGATTGTGTGGTGTATTGATTAGTACCAATCTCGTCTTGTCAGTCAGCAGTTCAGAAAATGCCTGCCAATCAGGACGAAACTCGGGTGCAGCCAAGGTTACTCGCTTACAAATCCCACCTGCTAGGGTCACTGCTGGCTCATATAAATCGTATGCAGGATCAAATAAGATGACTTCATCACCGTGATGTACTAAAGCTGCAATGGCATCAAAAATAGCTTCAGACGCACCGCTGGTCACGGTGATTTCATCTAATGCACTGACTTTTCGGTCATAGTGACGCGCAATCAGGTTGGCTATTGCTTCTCTTAAAATCGGCAAACCAGTCATAGGCGAGTATTGATTATTACCGGTTAAAATCGCTTGCGAAGCACGCTCTAATAATCGAGCATCCGGAGGAAAGTCAGGAAAGCCTTGCGACAAATTGATCGCCCCCTTTTCCGCCGCCAACGCAGACATTCTGGTAAAAATAGTGGTGCCGACGGACGGTAATTTGGAAGTAAGAGAAGAAGAAATGGTCACGATGTTTTGCCTTAAAAAAGAGTTGTCTTAAGAAATACTAATTTGGCTAAGTTAAAGGACACCGAGATTGGACGTCAATCTTCTTTCATGCCTGATGACCTAAAAGAAAACATTCATAACAAAAAAACGCCAAGGCATACCGCCTTGGCGTTTTAAGTGTGAACCGGTATGAATTGGAATTACGCAGTCATAAACGGATAATCTGTATAGCCTACTGCACCCGGTGTGTAAAAGGTATTTGGGTTAGGCTCGTTTAATTCCGCGCCAGCCTGAATACGTTCGACAAAGTCTGGGTTGGCAAGAATACCTTTACCAAATGCCACGCTGTCCGCTTTATTATCTGCTAGTGCTTGATTGGCTTCTTCTGGAGAATAACCCATGTTGACCATCAAATGGCCTTTATAAGCTTCACGCGCTACACTGACAACATCGGCTTGTTGCTCGCCGAAAAAGTCCGCACGCATCAAATGCAAATACGCTAAATTAAAACGGTTCAAGTGTTCGCTCAAGAAACGAGTCCATGCCAGAGGATCGCTCTCTTTCATGCTTTGGAAGCTATTAAGCGGAGAGAGACGTAAGCCAACGCGGTCACTGCCCAACACGTCTGTAACCGCCTCAATCACTTCCGTTAAAAAGCGCGCGCGATTTTCCAAAGAACCACCATATTCATCGGTACGCTGGTTAGAGCTTTCACGCAAGAACTGATCAATTAAATAGCCATTGGCACCGTGAATTTCCACACCATCGAAACCCGCTTCTTTGGCATTGATCGCTGCTTGGCGAAAGTCAGCCACAATGTCTTTGATTTCGGCAACCGTTAATGCTCGAGGAACAGTGTATGGTTTTTTGCCTTCTGGAGTATGAGTTTCACCATCGATCGCAATCGCGCTTGCTGACACGGCCTCTTTGCCACCGTTCAATAATGGATGCGCCGCACGGCCAGCGTGCCAAATTTGCATAAAGATACGACCGCCCGCTTTATGAACCGCATCTGTGGTGAGCTTCCAACCTTCGATCTGCTCGGCAGAATACACACCAGGATCGTCGCCAAAAGCAGATGTGCCTTCCGTAACCATAGTACACTCGGTGATCAACAAGCCGGTGCTAGCACGTTGGGAGTAATATTCAGCCATCAAGGCATTTGGCTGATGACCAGGCGCTCGCGTACGAGTCAAAGGCGCCATAACAATACGATTAGGTAACTCTAGATTTCCCACTTTTACTGGGCTAAACAGGTTTTTTTCAGTGCTTGTCATTATAAACTCCAGAATCTATTTCAGTCTTTATAGAAAGTATAAGCACTACATAGGGCAGTTATTGCAAAATACAATCTTGTGCACTTTCTTTCCTGAATGATCGTTCAAATTTTATTCAAGAGCAACTCAAAAAATAAGCCCTAAGAGTGCTTGCAGACCCGCTTTTCAGGGACTATATTGCGGACATCAGACGACCATTTTGTCGCCTTTCTTTTACCCGTTTGAACACGTTTCGTGTGAGGGAAATCAAACTAATGACACCCGACTCCAGTAGACCCATTGCTCCTTTTGGCACCCTGTTAGGCATCGCGCCGGGCAATGTGCCTGTTTACTCTTCCGATTACGATTCCGCCGATGATAATGAACTGCCTAACCGCCATGCTTATCGCAGCTATGTGGATGGGATTTTTATGGGCTATAAATGGCAATGTGTTGAATTTGCTCGCCGCTGGCTGTATCTCAACAAAGGTTATATTTTTGATGACGTCGCTATGGCATACGATATTTTCCGCCTAACATCAGCTCGACTTATTGCCGATGAAAGCCGATTACCACTGAAATCCTTTCACAATGGCTCGTTGCGTCATCCGGAAGTCGGTGCTCTTTTGATTTGGAACGAAGGTGGTGAATTTGAAGTCACGGGCCATGTGGCGATTGTTACCAAAGTCTTGCCTGATCGTCTCTATATAGTTGAGCAAAACGTCGGCCATCAAATCTGGCCTGAAGGCCAAGATTATTCTCGAGTGTTAGATGCCCGCATAAGCGAAGACGGCGGTTATTGGCTTCGTTGCTCCTATGGCGATGCTTCGATTATGGGTTGGGTCATCCAAACCGACAATGATTTGCATGCTGAAAAGATTGAGCCTGAAGATCCAGCCTTGTTTGATTTACAAATACGCCATGTCGCTAACAAAGGCCAAGCCTCTCGTGCTTGGTTAAATGTGGCGAACCCTGCCGAAGAAGCTTTTGTTGAGATGATGGGCGGACACAAACTCGCCAGCCGACCGGAAGACGACTACAAATACATGGTGATGACAGAAACCGCTGAGCGTGAGCTAAAACGCGCCACCAATGAATTGCACGCCTTATTTATGCACGCCACAGATTATGTACTGCAAAACGATGATCTGCTTTCTAGCTTTAATATTCCTCCAGCTTTATGGCCTAAAATCCATCAATCTTGGGACAACCGTCGTAACCAGATGATCACTGGGCGCTTTGATTTCAGCCTGTCAGCTAACGGCATCAAGGTATACGAATACAACTGCGACTCAGCCTCATGCTACATGGAAGCAGGCATAATTCAGGAAAAATGGGCCAAGCATTATGGCGCGAATGAAGGTGAAGGCTCAGCAACAGAATTGGTCGATGAGCTCATCGAAGCTTGGAAAAACAGTGCTGTCAAAGGCGTGATTCACATCATGCAAGACACAGACTTAGAAGAGAATTACCATGCGCTTTTCATGAAACGCACCATGGAAAAAGCGGGTCTAGATTGCAAAGTCATCAAAGGCGTCAGTAGTTTACGCTGGGATGCAGACGGTGATGTCGTTGATACTGACGGGGTCAAAATCCGTTGGGTGTGGAAAACTTGGGCATGGGAAACCGCTCTGGATCAAATCCGTGCCGAATGCGATGACGATGAACAACGCCTTCGCGATTACAAGACTGATATCCCTCGAAGTGAAGCCCCGCGTTTAGTCGATGTTTTATTACGCAAAGACGTCATGGTTTACGAACCACTTTGGACTCTTATTCCTAGTAATAAAGCGATTTTACCGGTTTTATGGCTACTTTTCCCCGACCATCCCTATTTATTGGAATCGTCTTTTGAGTTAAGTGATGCACTAAAAACTCATGGTTATGTAAGCAAACCTATCGCTGGTCGCTGCGGCTTTAATATCAGCCTGTACGATGGCAAAGACGCCCTAATGGAAGAAACCGCTGGTCGCTTTTCTCATCAAGATCAAATTTTCCAAGCTCTTTGGAAGTTACCGGACATAGAAGGCTATCGCTCACAAGTTTGCACTTTCTCGGTGTCTGGACATTACGCTGGTAGCTGTTTGCGTGTTGATCCAACCTTGGTCATCACCAAAGACAGTGACTTAATGGCTTTGCGAGTCATTGAATAACCAGTAACTCCCTCTCAAGCAATTGATTTTAATTGTTTTTATATAAAAGCCTTTGCCTCAAGTGATGAGGCAAAGGCTTTTTTTGTTAATTAATTATTGACTGCAATTGTACCAGCCATTAGATTGATGAAAAAAATATAACACGTGTAACATTTTATGAATTCAAGAATGGTTCACCAAACCGAGGCTACTCGGGACAAAATTATCAACATTGCCGAAGCACTTTTTATCGAAAATGGCTTTGCTGATACTCAAATGAAAGACATCGCGGCAGCCACTGGCATGAGCCGTAATACTTTATATCGTTATTACCAAGACAAATACGATTTGGGCTTTGCCATACTGGTTGTGGTGCTCACTCGTAAGAACGATATTTATGAACACATCATAGAAAAAATCAAAGCTCGCCATTACGCCACTATTCTCGAAGGCCTTGGCGTACTCATGCAAGCCTATGCAGACCCCCAATATGAAGACGATGACCGCTTCATTGCCGAATTTGACGGTTACTATGCTGGATCACGTATCCCCACTGAATTCCGCGAAAAACTAACACAACTATTGCCAGAAAAAATCGGCCAATCGCTTAACGATATTGTCTCTCTAGGACAGGCTGAAGGCAGCATTCGCTCTGACGTTCCAGCACCTTATTTGGCCGTCACCTTATTTAATGCGGTTCCTACTTTTTTCCGCCGCATGCTGTTACGTCAAAATGCTTTGATGGAAATTGAACAAGAGGCCATTCCAAAACTTTCCCCTGTATTAATTCAGCTACTGATCGATGGTCTGAAACCATCACCACAAATCTAAAAAGGATGAAACGATGAGTGATACAAAAATAAATCAACTCTTAGCCGAACTAACCCTAGAAGAAAAAGCCATGCTCTGTACCGGCAAAGACTTTTGGACACTTCATGGGATTGAACGTTTGAGCCTACCATCAATCATGGTAACTGATGGCCCTCATGGCTTGCGAAAACAAGCAGGAGAAGGCGATCATGTGGGCCTAAATGCGGCCGTTAAAGCCACCTGCTTCCCAACGGCATCAGGACTGGCTGCGTCGTGGAATACCAAACTCGTTGAAGAGATGGGCGTCGCGCTAGGCAAAGAATGTCGCGCTGAAGATGTGTCCGTGTTGCTTGGCCCTGGCACAAACATAAAACGTAACCCTCTGGGTGGCCGTAACTTCGAATATTTTTCTGAAGACCCTTTATTAGCTGGCGACATGTCAGCCGCTTGGATCAAAGGTGTACAAAGCCAAGGTGTCGGCACCAGCCTAAAACATTACGCAGTAAACAATCACGAACATTGCCGTATGACAGTCGATGCTGTTGTCGACCAACGAACCTTGCGTGAAATCTATCTGCCTGCTTTTGAAAAAGCCGTTAAAAAGACCCAGCCATGGACTGTCATGTGCTCTTATAACAAGGTAAACGGCACCTACGCAGCTGAACACAAGCAATTACTCGATGACATTTTAGTCAAAGAATGGGGCTTTGAAGGCATTATTGTGACGGATTGGGGCGCTAATAACGACCGCGTTGAAGGTGTCAAAAATGGTCAGCATTTAGAAATGCCAAGCTCTGGCGATATGAATACCAAAAAGATCATTGCCGCAGTGGAAAACGGTCAGCTAACGATGGCAGAGTTAGACAAATCTGTCGCTCGCGTATTAGCGCTGATATTAAAATCACAAGCTTCTCTAGAAAGCGATAAAGTAGAAGCCGACTTAAATGCTCACCATGAACTCGCTGCGCGAATCGCAGAAGAAACCTGCGTACTATTAAAGAATGATGGTTTATTGCCAGTTGCACCAGGTAAAAAGGTCGCTGTCATTGGCGCGTTAGCCAACAGCACTCGCTACCAAGGTGCGGGCAGCTCCAAGATTAATCCATTCAAGTTGGAACAGCCTCTCGACGAAATCAAAAAACAATTTGGCGACGATAATGTCAGCTATACAGCTGGCTACCATCTTAATGACAAAGAAGACTCAGCAGAAATCGCCAAGGCCATTGAGTTAGCCAAACAAGCAGACGTGGTGTTTTTGTTCGCAGGCCTAACGCCAAAATATGAATCCGAAGGCTTTGATCGTCAGCATTTGAACCTGCCACAAGTGCAATTGGATCTAATTGCCGCGCTAGGCGAACAACTCAACAAGACCGTTGTTGTTCTTCAGAATGGCGCACCAGTCGTTCTTCCATTTGTCGAAAAAGTACCCGCCATACTGGAAGCGTACCTAGGCGGTCAAGCCGGTGCTTCAGCGGTGGCCAAAGTACTGTCTGGTGAGGTGAACCCAAGCGGTAAGTTGGCTGAAACTTTCCCTGCAAACTTAGACGATGTTCCAAGCCAACCATATTTCCCTGGCACCACAAAGCAAGTGCAATACCGTGAAGCTATTTGGGTCGGTTATCGCTATTTTGATACCACCAAAACAAAAGCACTTTTCCCTTTTGGTCATGGCTTGTCGTATACCAACTTCACTTACTACCATTTAACCTTGCTAAGTGGCGACAAAGCGTCCTTTAATGAAAACGACTCTATTAAGCTACAAATTACTATTACTAACACAGGAAACAAAGCCGGAGCGGAAGTTGTGCAGTGTTACGTGGGACAAAAATCCTCTTCTCAACCTCGTCCAGCAAAAGAGCTAAAAGCATTTGAAAAAGTGTTCTTAGAGCCAGGTGAAAGCAAAGAAATCGAGTTTGAGCTGGATTATCGTGCTTTTGCTTATTGGGATGAAGCGCAATCCTCTTGGGTAGCTGAAAGCGATGAATATCAGATTCATATCGGCTCCTCGGTAGAAGATATTCGCGATACTGCCACTGTTTTTTTGAATACGACTGTAGCAAAAAAACAACCTAATGCAGCCCTAAAAGCTTACTTTGAGCCTGAAAAACGTGACTTTAATGACGCTGCATTCACGGCCTTATTAGGTTACGACATTCCTGCGCCAACACCGATCACGCCTTACACGGTGAATTCAACTCTAGGAGAAATTGCCAATGAACCACTAGGCAAACCTTTGTATGAAGGCATGCTTTCCGTGTTTACTCAAATGATGGGCGGCGATCAAAATGACTCTGCTGCGGAAGCCGATCGCCTGATGGCAGAATCTATGGTGGCGGATATGCCATTACGTAATTTGCCAGTGTTCAATAGTCAGCAATATTCTGAAGATCAGATTTTGCAACTTATTGCCTCACTAAATAACAAGGAAACACGCATCTAAAAAGCTGTTTTATATACCGTCATTATCTACATTAGCGAAGGGTAATGACGGTGATGTAAGTGATAACCAATAAAAATAAAGAGGCAAAGATGTCCAAAGCTAACTATGAAACAAGTCGTCGTGAACGACTCAGCTATTACACTTTTTTCACCGGTCAAAACATTATTTATATGTTTGTGACTATATTTATTAGCGTGTATTACACCTCTGTACTCGGACTATCCGCCGCGACAGTCGGCATTCTCTTTCTGTTAGCCAGAGTATGGGATGCGGTGAATGATCCAATACTCTCCATTATAGTAGAAAGAAGTCGCTTTAAAGGCGGTAAGTTCAAGCCTTGGGTGAACGCCATCGCGTGGGCAGTTCCGCTTTCCACTGTTTTGATCTTTGCTTTTGGCGACTACCTTGCCGAACAGCCAATGTGGCTTCGTATTACCTACGCCTTCATCACCTACGTTGGTTGGGGAATGCTATATACCGTATCGGATGCGCCTGCTTACGCCATCGGTTCAGTGATGACGCAAAATAAAGATGAGCGGAATGTCATTTATTCTTTTGTGCGTTTTGGTGGTTTTGTCGGCATGGTCATCGCTATGCTTAGCGCACCTTGGCTGGTCGAAAAACTGGGTGGTAAATGGACTTTAGCGGCGGTCATTATGTGTGTAGCCGCCATGCTTTTGATGCTAACCATACGCACAGTGGAAGAGCGCCACGTTGTAGAACAAGAGGTTCCTACCCTTAAACAAATATTAGGCACGGTGACTGGCAATAAATACTTGCTGATGTTTATCCTTGCCTTTGTCTTTATTGGTGGATCGAATGTTGCCTTCACCTTAATGCCTTATATCGCACGCGATGTCTTTAACGATCCCTCACTTTCCGGCTTATTTCTTTTCGCTATGATTGGCCCGGCTATGCTGGCCTCACCTCTGGTGCCAATTGGCATTCGTAAACTTGGAAAAATCGCCACCTTTGCTTGGGCCTCTGCTGCTCTTGCCATATTGTCAGTGATCACCTGGATGGTGGGCTACGATAATATGGAAGCCTTCATTGCCTTAACCATGATTAAAGCTATTGCACTTGGCGTCACGTTGATTATGCCTAGTATCTTCATTGCCGATTGTATTGAATATGGCTATATCCGCTCAGGAAAACGCTTAGAAGCCGTCACCTTTGCGACCCAAACCTTTGCGAATAAAGCGACAACAGCTGTTGGTGGCTCTATTGCTATGGGTTATCTTGCTATGGTGGGATTTGTTGAATCCTCTGGTGGAGTGGTCGTGCAGCAATCACCACAAGTCATTCAAGGCATGTGGGATGCACTCAACTTAGGTAACGCAATAGGTGCGAGCATTGGTTTAGTCATCTTTTTATACAGCTATAAATTAACTGATAAGCTACTGGCTGATTTAAAACATGACACCCCAGAAGAAGACAACAGCCAGTATCAAAATGCATTGAAAACAGCTAAGTAATTTATCTATTTTTCACACAGGCACCTTGGCGAATTTATTTTTGTCGTGGTGTCAGTGTGAGATGTGACATATCGTAAGGTTATATGAGGCGTTATTTATTTCGATGAAGAGCGTATTAGAGTAAAGCAAGGTAGAAAAAACCACGATGAAGAGCAATATCACCAGAAAAGGGAATAACCAACAATATTGCTCTTACCTTTAACTAAACGCTAGAAGCCATAGTTAAATCGAACTCGTGCTGCAGTTACTTTATCATTTGTACCAGCAGCCACTTTATCAGCCGTTGAATATGAACCAGCAAAGGTCACCGTTGCATTCTCAATATCCAACACTGGCACTGTGTAGGCAATATAAGTGGTTAACAAAGAAGGATCATCACTCGTTCCTTCATCGACAGAAGAAGCAATAAGGCCTAGACCAAAGTTACCGTATGTCATATTTGCCATCATAGAAGTAACTTTTTCATCGGTTTCATGATCTTTACCAAACGTTGCGGCAAGATTAACGTTCGCAGCGGCCACATCAAAATTAGCAGAGACTGCATAACCAGATTTTTTAACTTCACCGCCTGCTGCCAAATCATACTTAACACTTTCATAGCCCGCTGTAATAGTGGCAGCACCTGCGGCAAAGGTTACAGAAGGTCTAATACCAGAGATAGCAGTCGCTTTATCTTCTGTGGCTTCATCGATATTTGGGTCACCATAAAGAGTAGCGAGTTCAAATTTAACACTTTCGCTTGCATTGAAGTGCAAAGCAAATTGACCAGTATCATCGCCTTCACGGCCACGAGCCATATTCGCTTCGTAAACATCTACCGCTTCTACGTGTTCAATGAGAGTATCTTTGCCTTTTGGGAACAGATTCACCGCCTCAAAACGACCCGCTTGAAGGTCCCAAGTGCTGTTGCCAAACTTGATGTAAGCATCATCAACGGTTGCATCACCTGTTGTTTTAATAAGAAGAGAGCCTCTGCCAGCGAAGAAGTTATCGCCCATTGTGTGTCTGCCTGTCACATTGAGTTCAAGGCGACCATCCTGCTTGTATGTGGAATCACCTTCTGCTTTAGAAATGGCATCGGTATTTAACTCGAAGTTTCCGTCAAAGGAAGGTGCGGCGTGAACTGCACTGATAGATAATAAGCTTCCAACAATAGCAGTATGTAGAATAGTTTTTTTCATAATTTTCAGACCCAAATGTTATTTTTATATTTAAATTAGAGCTTCATAAAAACATGCGTTTTCATAGTTAATAATACATTTAGGTAACTTTATTACAACAATGCAACAACGATAATAATTCTTATTTTTTACTTAATTTTTTAAAAATTTTAAACCGATGTTTAAGATATTGTTTTATATTGATTTTTTATGCTTGTTAGAATTTAAGATGGCTTCCGAATCTGAAAAATTAAGAATGAAATGTGGACTTCGGGATTTTTTGAATGTTTTATGATTTTTAATTACTTGATTATGTAATTTTAAAAATTCCAAAAAAATCCGCTTTTGAAGTGACCCCATAAAGTTGGACACTTTATTAACCGGCTAACAATGCCTGATTTCGGTACTCTACCGGAGTCAGGCCATTTAACCCCATTTTTA
>NZ_QKLW01000002.1:650671-720888 GCF_003208215.1 Marinomonas alcarazii | reverse complement strand
CTTGGTTATCACTATTTCAAAATGAATTGTTAAAGATCCAAGCACGTATTCGCGTGTTGTGGTGAGACGAAAAAAGTCCAGCCAGAACAAAACGCAAAACGAATTGCTTGACGATCATAGAGGCGTTGAACCACCTGATCCCATCCCGAACTCAGAAGTGAAAAGCGCCATCGCCGATGGTAGTGTGGGAGATCCCATGTGAGAGTAGGTCGTCGTCAAGCTTTAAAATGAAAAGAACCCCGTCCTGCGAAGCAGGGCGGGGTTTTTTCGTTTTGGAATATCGTCATCTATCTCTTTACTACTTTTGGATACATGTGATTACACGATGCACCGAAGGTGCTAGTGGAAGACATCCGCAGGATGCCCGAAGGGGATGAAGCACCGCTTCAGATCATTGTGGTCGTCGCATGGCACTCCAAAGCCAGGTTTTTTCGTTACGGGGAATCAACAAGCTAAGCTGTAATGGCTTGCTCTTTTGTGCCCCGCTTGCGCCTGTCTCATTCTTCGACGCGTCTGCGCGGGTCATCAAAAGAGCGCGCCTTATCCCGCCTTATGTCCTGTATCTGATTTGCCTGAGCCATGCGCCACGCAGTAATGGCTTACCCTCTCGTACTCAGTTTGCGGTTGTCTCATCCTTCGACTCGTCAGCGCGTGACATCAAAAGAAGACGCCTTATCGTGCCTTATATGGTCTATCAAAGCGTAACTCTAGTGTTATGCACTATCAAATGTATGGATCTTATATTGCAAGAGTCGTTAGTGTCTTCGCTTCCTTTCTTAGCCAGTCTCTAAAAGACTTAATTACCTCTTCATCTTTGCGGCTTTCTTTATAAGCAGTGTAAAAGTTGTCACCCGTTTTAAATGCGCTGCAAGGTAGTTTTACTAAGGTGGTCTGGTCATGTTTTTCGCTCATCATGTAGTCGTTGACGAGAGCAATGCCGAGAGAATGTTTGGCGGCTTCATAAGCTAGCATAAGATGGCTAAATTGATGGAACTGAATGCCTTCTGGTAAAGGGCGATTTAAATTACCAAACCAGCGTTTCCAGTCCTCTGTATGTCGATCATAGATGCTGTAAGAAGTGATAAGTGGGAATTGTGCGAGTAAGCTAGGATCATTATTTAGTTTGCTGGTCAGTTCTTGGTTGGTTACTGTTCCTAATTTATTTTTTATTGTTTCATAATAACTGTGACTACACACTGGAAACAGTTCTTCTTGGTATATGTGATCAAAGAGAAATCCTCGTTTTTCATTTTCAATTGTAATGAAAAAGTCGGCCGTTCGATCAGATAAGTCGGGCGAGCCATGGCTCATTTCGATACTCAGTTCTAAGTTCGGGTACAAGTGCTTTAGCTCTGGGAGTCTTGGTATAAGCCAGTAAACAGCGAATGAGCTGTATACAGCTAATCGAATGTGTGTTTTTTGTTGGCCTCTAATATGGTTTGTCGCTTCTTCAATTTGTAGCAATGAATTGCTGATTGAATCTAAGTAATGTTTGCCTTCAATGGTAAGTTCTAGCTTTCGTCCTTGTCGATGAAATAGGTTTTCACCTAGGTGGTTCTCTAAAATCCTTATCTGATGAGAGACCGCACTTTGGCTAACATTGAGTTCGTTAGCAGCTAACGAGAAGCTGTTTAATCGAGCAACAGCTTCGAAAACAGGGAGTGATTTTAGCGGAGGCAGCATACTATATATCCAAATAACTAATACTTAATCTAAATATATCATTTTAACTAATGACTTTAACTTATTAAGCTAAGGTGAATATTGCAATAAGTTTTCATGGAGAAGCGTTTTGTCAGGTCGTACAGTAAGTAGCGCTATTTTGATTCTTGTATTAGGTAGTTTTTTTGCCACTTTGTGTGATGTCTTTATTAAAATGGCTGGCGTTGATGTTGCCATTTTTCAGTTCACGTTTTTTCGTGCCGTTTTTATGTGTCTTATTCTTTTTCCAATCGCTGTAATGAAATACTTGAGCTCACCTAAAGCGGTCGCAACATTGGGTCTAAAGTTGCATGTTATTCGAGGCAATTTATGGGTTTTAGGTTCGGTTTTGCTTGTCATTTCATTGTCTGAGCTATCTTTGGCGACGGCTAATGCGGTGTTCTATGTGGCGCCTATTTTTATCATGCTGTTTGGTGCTTTTTTCTATAAAGAGCGTTTGAGTGTGGATGTTGTGCTTGCTGTTATATTGGGCTTTATTGGTATTTTGGTGATTCTAAGGCCGACTGAGGTGACGCTTGCCATGATTAGTGCGATTCTTTTTGCGGTTGTTCTGGCGGTAAATAGCTTATTGATAAAAAAAATACCTCAAGAACAAAGTATGTTTTATGGTTTATTTGTGACCCAGCTTTTTGCGTTACCTATGGTTAGTGGGCTAGCAATTTGGGAGGGTGAAAAATTTGAATTTGAAGTTTTGATCTACGCTGCTTTATCATCGGTTTGTTCTATTTTATACAGTGTTTCTTGCTTAGTTGGTTATCGTTATGTGGCGTCAAGCAAAGTAACGAGTGCTGAATATTCCGGTTTGATTTTTGCCTTCTTGTTAGGTTGGTGGATCTTTGGTGATACACCTGATTTGGGTGTGTTTGTTGGGTCGGTGTTTGTTATCACTCCGTTATTGTATTTAAGTCACAGGGATATTAGGCGATTACGTAAAGAGCAGCTTTTGTCTAATACTCGGTCTAATTTAGGCGCTGGTTGAGCATAGGTTTTTTATCATTTGCTCAACCATATCTGCTAAATCCTCTTTGTCTAGATAGATACCATCAATAAACAGCCTCGCTAATCCGTGAAGGCTAGCCCAGGTTGTTTGTCCTATTCTGAGTGGCGTATTGCTGTTAGGAAGTACCTTTTGTTCTTGTAACTCTTCTACCCAATCTATCCAAGCTTTAAAGGTTTGCTTTGATGCTGCTTTCAGTGAGTCACTAGGGGTTCCGGCTTTCCATAATGTTCTACCATACATCAGGTCGTAGGTTTCATTGTGTTGGAGTGCGTATTCTAGATAAGCATGAACGTATTGTTTAAAAACGTCAGTGGCGGGTTTTTGCTCTGCTTTTAGAGCGAAAAGCATGCTTTCTTGTTCATGAAAACCTTTCTCTGCAAGTGCGCAAAGTAACGCGTTCTTATCCTTGAAATGATGGTATGGCGCTGTTCTTGAAACACCAACTGTGTCTGCAAGTTTACGCATGCTGAGGCTTTCAACTCCTTGCTCTTTGATAATCAGAGCAGCGGATTGAAGTAATGATTTAGTGAGATCACCGTGATGGTATTGTGTTTTTAATGTCGACATGGGCTGATTAAATACTTGTATCTTGACAATGTCAAAATGAAAACCTATCTTGACAGTGTCAAAATTGCACGCGGGCAGCGGCAGTTCAAAAAATAATAAACAAAGCGAGTGATGATTATGAGCCATTCAACCTATCCGAATTTGTTCGAGCCACTAGACCTAGGCTTTACTCAGTTGAAGAACCGAGTGTTGATGGGGTCTATGCATTTAGGTCTAGAGGAAGTAAAAGGCGGAATTGAGCGAATGGCTGTTTTCTATGCGGAGCGCGCTCGTGGTGGTGTTGGTTTGATTGTCACTGGCGGCATTGCTCCTAATTCTGAAGGTGCTGTTTATGCTGGCGCAGCTAAAATGGCGTCAGAAGAGGATGTTGAAAAGCATCGTATCATTACGGATGCGGTCCATGCAGAAGGTGGAAAGATATGCATGCAGATCTTGCATACGGGGCGTTATGCTTACAATCCTAAATTGGTCGCGCCATCGGCCCTACAAGCACCTATTAATCCCTTTACGCCTGAGGCATTAACGCCTGAAGGTATTGAAAAGCAAATATCTGATTTTATTAACGCCGCTATTCTAGCTAAAAAAGCGGGCTACGATGGCGTTGAGGTGATGGGTTCAGAAGGTTATTTGCTGAATCAATTTATTGCCAGTCGAACAAACCAGCGAGAAGACGAGTGGGGCGGTGAATACGCTCATAGGATCAAGTTGCCGACAGAGATTGTTAGGCGAATTCGAGCCGCGGTGGGGGCAGATTTTATTATTATCTATCGCTTGTCCATGTTGGATCTAGTGGAAGGTGGTAGTGATCTTGAGGAAGTGGTTGAGCTGGGTCTTGCTATTGAGAAAGCGGGCGCGAGTATCATCAGTACGGGAATTGGTTGGCACGAAGCGAGAGTGCCGACGATAGCCACAAAAGTTCCGCGTGCTGCATTCACTTGGGTCACAGCTGAGTTACGGAAATTGTTATCTGTTCCTTTGGTGACCTCTAATCGAATCAATACGCCTGAAGTGGCAGAGCAAGTGCTGGCACGTGGTGATGCGGATATTGTCTCTATGGCGAGACCTTTTCTTGCTGATCCTGAATTTGTGTTAAAAGCAGAGCAAAATCGCGCCGACGAAATTAATACTTGTATTGCTTGTAACCAAGCTTGCTTGGATCATGTATTTGATCAAAAAATGACGTCCTGTTTGGTTAATCCAAGAGCCTGCCATGAGACCGAAATTGTTATTACACCAGTGGATTCTCCTAAGCGTATTGCCGTTGTAGGTGCCGGTCCTGCTGGTTTGGCTTTTGCAACCACGGCAGCAAAGCGTGGCCATCTTGTTACCTTATATGACGCAGGTAACGAAGTGGGTGGGCAATTTAATATCGCCAAACGCATTCCTGGTAAAGGTGAGTTTTATGAAACCTTGCGGTACTTTGCTCGTCAGGTTGAATTAACAGGCGTGAACCTTCAGTTGAATACCCGAGTTGATGGAGAACTTTTAAATAAGGAGAAGTTTGACGAAGTTGTACTGGCAACGGGAATCTTGCCGAGAACCCCTGAGATTGCAGGTGTTGAACATCATAAAGTAATGAGCTACTTGGATGTGATGAATGGTAAGCCGGTTGGCAAGCGAGTGGCTATTATCGGAGCTGGAGGCATTGGCTTTGATATCAGCGAATACCTAATTCATTCGACGCCCCATAAGGAGCAAAAAATTGCTGACTTTATGTCACAGTGGGGCGTAGATATGAGCTTCTCTGCCCGTGGTGGTGTGGAAGGTGTTAAGCCAGAGTTTGAAAAGGCTGAGCGCGAGATCTTTTTGTTGCAGCGTAAGAAAACTAAGGTCGGCGCTAACTTGGGTAAAACGACTGGATGGATTCATCGTACTGAGTTGTTGAAGAAAGGCGTTGTCTTCTTATCAGGTTGTGATTATCAGCGCATTGATGATGAAGGACTGCATTTGACGGTTAATGGTGAAGCTCGTTGTCTTGATGTCGATACGATTGTTGTGTGTGCTGGACAAGAACCAAATCGATTGTTGGAACGTGAGATTGGTCATGCGGTTCATTTTATTGGTGGCGCAGATGTGGCCTCTGAGTTAGATGCTAAACGGGCTATTAAACAGGGAACCTTGCTGGCAAGCTCGATTTAAGCAATGTTCAGAGAGTGATGGCTAGGTAGATAGATCCATCACTCTCTATATTCAATGTTGTGACAGTTCTCTTGGTTTTTTGTTTATCCTTCCTTGTAAGCCTTCTATAAATGACTTTATCTTGTCGATTAATGCTGTAACGTATTGAGTATAAGTTGCGTGATAAAATCAGTCATGATTTTAGAAAATCACGCCGACAGTAGATTCATTGAGTTGGAGCCTATGCAGATTTTTGACGTTTTGATTGATTGGATTCGTTTCTATTGGGTAACCATTATTGTGCTTTTACATATTGGGTTGTCAGTAGTGACTTCTCTACATGTATTGCTTTATAAAGAAAATGATCGAACTTCACTTGCCTGGATTGGACTGGTTATTTTTTCTCCCGTATTAGGTAGCTTATTTTACTGGTTGTTTGGCATAAACCGCATTAAGCGCTTAGCGAAAAGAGAGCATCCTCAAAAACTGAAGCAAGATTTTCGTTACCAAGAGGATTGTATTGATTTTCATGGTCAGCCGAAACATTGGCAACCGTCGATCATCGCAGGTTACACCATTCATCCCGTTAACTATGTCGATGCGAATAGTATAGAGCCACTGGTTAATGGCGATAACGCTTACCCCGCAATGATAGAGTCTATTCGAGCAGCCAAGCATCATATTGTACTATCGAGTTATATATTTGATTACGATTCACTAGGGCGAGAGTTTGTAACGGCACTGGCGCAAGCAAAAGATCGAGGTGTTGATGTTTATGTGTTGTTAGATGGAATCGGGGTGGGTTACAGCTGGCGAAAATCGGATAGGGCACTAAAGAAACGAGGTGTCAGAACCGCTCAATTCTTACCGGCTATTTCCTTGACTGGTATTCGTTTTATTAATCTAAGAAACCATAGAAAAATACTTTGTATAGACGGCCAAGAAGCTTACATCGGTGGTATGAATATCAGTAAGGGCAATTTGGTAGAGTCTGCTAAACACCCGATTGATGATGTTCATTTTAAAGTGATAGGTCCTGTGATAGATCAGATCAGCCAGGTCTTTATTGAGGATTGGTTTTTCGCGACGGGCGAGTTAATTAAATGCCCCGCTTACAATCCAGCTACTACGGAGTCAAAAAAAGCGTCTGTTGTGTCCCGAGTGATTCAAGATGGGCCCGATGAGCATCATAATAGAATACGTTGGACATTAATGAACGCACTCGTTTGTGCGCAAACAAGCGTTAAGATCATTACGCCTTATTTCATCCCTGACCAGACCTTGATGACGTCTCTTCATGCTGCGGCTTTGCGTGGTGTGTCTGTTGAAATTATTGTGCCCGAGCGCAGTAATATTCTTTTTGTTGATTGGGTAATGGAAGCCAATTACCTTCGGATTATAGAACACGGTATAAAAATCTATAAAAATAAACGGCCTTTTGATCACAGTAAAATTGTTCTTATTGACGATGTGTGGTCGTTTATAGGTTCTACTAATTGGGATGCAAGGAGTTTAGAGTTTAACTTCGAAATTAACCTTGAGTGTTTTGATAGTAATCTTAATTCAGAGCTTACAGCGTTATATGAGTCGAAAAAGCTCAATGCAGAGCAGGTTTTAGAAGAAGATATGGCAAGCTTGCCTATGTATAAAAGGATTCGGAATAACTTGTTTCGATTGTTTTCTCCCTATTTGTAAGGTCATTTATTATGATTAAAAGCCGTTTCAGCCGCGTTGAATCATTAAAGGTTATGGGGAGTGCATCGAAGCAGGCGATAGGGCCAGATATGAGTGTCTTATTGTGGAATGTGTTCAAGTGCAAAAGAAAAGGTTGGCAAAGTGATTTCACCTCACTGATTGATGGCAAAGACTTAATTTTGCTTCAAGAGGCGATTTTGAACTCGCCTTTCGATGGTCTTTTTCATCATTCTTCACAGCATCAATGGATTATGGCCAGCAGTTTTAAGAGTGTTAAAACCAATATTGAAACAGGTGTTAAAACTGGGGCAAACGTTGAGGCAAACAGGCACTTTTTTTCGGTTTCTGCTCATAGTGAGCCTATTTCTAACACCAAAAAAATGGTGTTAGCGACTGAGTACCCCTTAATGAATATGGGCGGTTCGTTTATAGAGTCGTCCTTGCTGGTTATTAATACCCACATGATCAACTTTGTCTCCTTCGATAAATTCAGGGCGCATCTTGATCAGGCTTTCCAAGCGTTTGAACATCACAACGGGCCAATATTATTGGCAGGTGATTTTAATACTTGGAATGGTAAACGTATGGCCTATTTTGATGAGATGGCTAAGTCCTGTTTACTAAAAGAAGTGCCTATTATGCGCCAGCCTAAGTTGGGGCATTTACTCCGTCACCTTGATCATATCTATTGTCGTGGATTGGATGTGCTTGATGTGAAGGTGCATACGGATATCCACTCATCCGACCACCATCCCATTAGTCTGTCGCTTCGTCTTGCAGAGTAACAGTGGGTTAGTTAGCGAGTAATTGTGGCGTATTACGCCCTTTCTGTTAACTCGTTTAAGGTTTTAAGGCGAGTAGATACTTCTTGTTTATCCAAGTCGACGAGTTGTTGTTGCTCAAGTCCGTGCTCTAACATGAGTTTCTGATGGCATACAAAAGACCAGTGTGTTGAATGGTTTGCCTGCTCCGCAATACGTATCACGCCTTCTAATTGACGCAATTGCACAGCCAAGCAAGACTGAGAGTACTGGCGGATTTGATTGAAGGCAATGTTAGCTAAGTTTTCGAAGGAGGTGGTTTTGTAAGTGACTCTTTCTACACCACTCTCATCGTAAGTTATGCCTTCAGGGAAGCTTTTTTGGGTTAAATCACATACCGCGGCGGTGAGTTTATCAATGCAAGCGATGGCAGAATATGGGTCGTTGATACCTGGGGAGAGGGCTCTTAAGGCAATCTCGACCAGTTGATGAACGGCAAATTCAGGGTCTTGTATGGGGGTGCGTTTTGGTCCTAGGGTGAAACACTCATGCAATGTTTGTCTGTCTTCTTCTGAAAACGCTTCAATGTCACTTGTCATGATGACCATTCGTTTTACGACAAAGTCTCCAGGGTTCACTAATATATCCAAGTGTCCGTCCAATTTGCTCATCACATGGGTTAGATCGGCGTAGTTTATCGCCTGAATATAGCCGCATGATTGGCTTTGAAACTGGAACTGCTGTCGTGTTTTATCTGCTGTTTTTGTCCTCTGAGGTTGTTTTTGACTTGTTGAAGAGTCGGCGTCTTCTTCCTCTTTTTGTTGTTTAAAAATCTGCTTGATGCTGGATTGCAGTTCGCTATACACATTGTCGATGACGCTGTCAGATTGCAAATTGAGTGAAACATGGTGGATGAAGTAAATGAGCAGAAGAATGCCAAACAGTGTCATGGCTATTGCGCCAGCAATCGTCAGTCCTGGCAGGAAAGCACCACCGGCAAAATCATCTGTCATCCGAACCAGTATTAGGCAATAAACAAATAAGGAGATAAATACGCCAAGCACGATTTGAGTGCTTGAGTCTTCCATAAAGTTACGAATTAACCTAGGTCCAAATTGTGATGAGGCGTTAGTGAGTGCAACGATGGTAATAGAAAAGGTGATACTGACAACAGTCATGACACTGCTCGCGACGGTGGTCAGAAGATCGCGAGTGATCTCTGCACTGGCGTGGTATAAAAAAGTCAGCCAAGGCAATGTATCTAGCCCTGCGTATAAATCGATAAGCAGTAAGGTTAAACAACCTAAAATAGTGAGTGACAAAATAAGACAGGGGGTAAACCAAAAGCTGGTCTTAATGGTGTCGTATGCTTTTAAGATACTGGTGTTTTTTATTGTTGATAATGGCAATTGATTCATCCCTGTCTATGGTGTGATGTTTCTGCTACTGACTCTTTTCATTTGGTTCGCCTGTTTTTAGTATCTTGAGTAGGTCTTCTCTTTCGATACTGCCTTTTAGTGCGAGGTCTAACTGGTATTGGTATTGGTTATTCCAATCCGATGTTCTGGGGTTCAATGCTGAAAGGTCTCTCATCGCAGACTTCATGACTTTTAGATAAGCCTGAATATTACGCTCTTGATCAATCAAGATGTTTTTTAAAGCCGTTGAGCTACTGTGTCTAAGGTAGAGTTTTAGCACCTCGCTTTGTTCTTCAATAGTTTTTATTTTAGCGTTTTGTTGGGAAATGGTTCGCTCCATCGTGGCGATTAATTTGCTTTGGTCTGAAGAGGTATCAGCTGCTTTGGCAGTTTCTGGTGCGGGTTTAAACAAGATATAGGCAACACCAGATGATGCTGAAACACTAAAAATAAAGCACAGCAGAAAAGCAATAATTAGCATGGTTGGCTTTTTCTTGGGAGTGTCTGCTGCAGCGTTATCAACCTGATTTTTAGGTGGCATATTGTTCTCCTTTATTGGCTTTGGTGCTGTACTTCAAGGTGCAAAATACGATTTGAGTGATCTTATCATCATTATGCGTATTGTCTTGCGCTGCAATCTTCTATTTGAGTTTCTTTCGCAGCAGGGTCTTATTATACCCAGCATATCCTCGATATCCCTATTCAGCAGTTTAGTTTTTCCTTTTGTGCACGTAAAATACGCGCTAATTAATTTAGAGAGTAATAACCTACCAAAATAGTCAGGTAAATACTTGATCAAAACAGTAGGTTTTGTGTACTATTTGTTCTCACAGAATAATCTAAATTGGATGGCTTATGCGTCTGACAACAAAAGGTCGTTATGCGGTAACCGCCATGCTTGATTTGGCATTACACTCAGATAAGGGACCCGTATCCTTGTCTGATATTTCAAGCCGACAAGGGATATCGCTATCTTATCTTGAACAATTGTTCTCCAAGCTGCGCAAAAGGGCACTAGTAAACAGTGTCAGAGGGCCAGGTGGAGGCTATCGTTTGAGTCGTTCAAATAGTGATATTTTTGTTGCGCAAATAGTCGATGCTGTAAATGAGTCGGTTGACGCAACAGGTTGCAAGGGGCGAAGTGATTGCCAAAGTGGTAACACCTGCCTGACCCATCATTTGTGGTGTGATTTAAGTGATCAAATACATGATTTTTTAAATCAAATTAGCCTAGATCAATTAGTGCGCCGAAATGATGTCCGCCAAGTCGCAGAGCGGCAAGAACTTGAAAGCCGCCAGCGTAGTTTTGAAAATGACAAAATTAGCGCGGCGATTGTTGATTAAATAGAGAATAAATTAGTAGAGCTTGATGCACTGATTGACAGTGTATTGGTGACTATAATTGAGTGAGTTTTTATATGACTGAGCAGATAGATAAGGCGCTGGCACGGGAATACGAAGCGGGCTTTGTGTCTGATGTAGAATCAGAAACATTTGAGCCAGGTTTGAATGAAGACGTTATTCGTCGTATTTCTGGAATGAAAGGTGAGCCTGAATGGATGCTCGAATGGCGTCTAGGCGCATTTCGTGAATGGCTAGAAATGGAAGAGCCAGACTGGGCGTTAGTTGATTACCCAAAAATAGATTTTCAGTCCATTTCTTACTACTCTGCACCAAAGAGTATGAAGGACAAGCCTAAATCTTTGGACGAGGTTGACCCTGAGTTACTGCGTACTTATGAGAAGCTTGGTATTCCTCTTATTGAGCAGCAGATGTTGGCTGGTGTCGCGGTTGATGCCGTATTTGACTCTGTGTCAGTTGTGACCACATTCCGTGAAAAACTAGAAGAAGCGGGTGTTATCTTTTGCCCAATTTCTGAAGCCGTTCACAAGTATCCTGATCTTGTTAAAAAATACATTGGCAGTGTTGTTCCTAAAAAAGACAACTACTATGCCGCGTTGAACTGCGCCGTGTTTACTGATGGTTCTTTTGTTTATATCCCAAAAGGCACTCGTTGCCCAATGGAGTTATCTACCTACTTCCGAATCAATGAACAAAACACAGGTCAATTTGAACGTACCTTGATTGTTGCTGATGAAGGCAGTCATGTAAGTTATCTTGAAGGTTGTACAGCGCCACAGCGCGATGAGAACCAGCTACACGCTGCTGTTGTCGAATTGGTTGCTATGGATAACGCTGAGATTAAATACTCAACCGTACAGAACTGGTATCCAGGCGATGAGAACGGTAAAGGCGGTATCTACAACTTTGTTACCAAACGTGGCATTTGCCATACCAACGCTAAAATTTCATGGACGCAGGTAGAAACAGGTTCTTCTGTTACTTGGAAATACCCAAGCTGTATTTTGAAAGGCGATAACAGTGTTGGTGAGTTCTACTCGGTGGCTTTGACGCGTGGTCGTCAGCAAGCCGACACCGGGACCAAGATGATCCACCTTGGTAAAAATACCAAGTCCACTATCATTTCAAAAGGCATTTCGGCAGGCAGAAGTAACAACAGTTACCGTGGTCTTGTGCGTATGAACCCAGGTGCTGAAGGTGCTCGTAACTTTACCCAGTGTGATTCTCTGCTGATTGGTGATCAATGTGGCGCGCATACTTTCCCTTATGTGGAAAGCCGTAATCCGTCCGCTATTGTTGAGCACGAAGCAACGACCTCGAAAGTCAGTGATGAGCAGATGTTCTTGTGTCGCCAACGTGGACTAGATCCTGAAAAAGCCGTCTCTATGATTGTGAATGGCTTCTGTAAGGAAGTATTTAAAGAATTACCAATGGAATTTGCCGTTGAAGCGGGCAAGTTACTAGAAATAAGCCTTGAAGGCTCAGTAGGTTAAGGAATTATTAAAAATGTCGAACACGAACAGTTTGTTGACGATAAAAGATTTGCACGCCAGCGTTGAAGAAAAACAAATTATCAAAGGGTTGGATTTAGATATTAAACCTGGCGAAGTTCACGCGATCATGGGTCCCAATGGTGCAGGTAAAAGTACCCTAGGCTATGTTTTGTCTGGCCGCGATGGTTACAGCGTTGAAAGTGGTAGTGTGACGCTTGACGGTGAAGATTTACTTGAAATGGAAACGGAAGAACGTGCGCGCGCAGGTTTATTCTTAGCGTTCCAGTATCCTGTCGAGATTCCAGGTGTGAGTAATCTGGAGTTCTTGAAAGCTTCTGTTGATGCGCAACGCGAAGCTCGTGGTGAAGAAGCGATAAGTTCAGCTGATTTCCTGAAAGAAGCGAAAGCGGCTTGTAAACAAGTTAATTTGCCTGTGGCTTTCTTGAAGCGTGGCGTTAACGAAGGTTTTTCTGGTGGTGAGAAAAAGCGTAATGAGCTAATGCAAATGTTATTGCTTAAGCCAAAGCTTTGCATTCTGGATGAAACCGACTCTGGCTTGGATATCGATGCGCTGCAAGTGGTAGCGGAAGGCGTAAATAGCCAGCGTTCAGCTGATCGTAGTTTTATTGTGGTAACGCATTATCAGCGTCTTTTGGATTACATTAAGCCTGACTTTGTACATGTATTGTCTGACGGCAAAATCGTTAAGAGCGGTGATGCTTCTCTTGCTCTTGAGTTGGAAGCTCAAGGTTACTCTTGGTTGCAGAAAGAGCCGTCTGAAGACGAACTTGAGGGGTAATGCATGAGTGAATGGTTAGAAAGCGCCATTACTCGAGCGCAAGGTATTAATGACTGGTTAGCGCCAAAACGTGCACATGCACTGGATCTTTTAGCAAAGACGAAATGGCCAACACGCAAAACCGAAGCATGGCGTTACACGCCGCTTCGTCCAGTAGAGCGTACGCCGGCAAAAGTGATCCGTGATAAGGTGGATTTGTCTCCTGTCGTTATTGCTGATTTGTCTGCCATTGAAGTGGTGTTTGTTAACGGTCAGTTTGATCAAGCTCAATTAGCAAAAACGTTACCTGCAGGCTTGTCTATCGCCTTGGGTGCTGATTTGAATGCAGCGCAGCAAGCGGACGCATTGACTGCATTTTCGACAATTAAGCCTGAGCGCCACATTTTTGGTTTGATTAACGATGCGCTAGCACAAGATGTGGTGGTTGTATCTGTTGCTGAAGGGGTTGAAATTACCCAGCCAGTCCGTATTAGTTCTTTATTGAGCTTAGGCGCAGAATCTCATACACGGGTTCAGGTTGTTTTAGCAGCAGGCTCTAAGTTAACGGTAATTGAAGATATTCAGGCGCAAGGTGACAGTCTGAATACGGCGTTTGTTGAATACAATATTGCCGCTAATGCACGCCTTGAACATTATCGTTTTGCTCTGCAGACAGGCAGCAATGTGGCTGTTGGCGGTAGTCACTTCAATTTGCATGATCATGCGAAAATGAACAGCACTATCGTTGGTTTTGGTAGTGAGTTATCACGTTTAGACACAGATATTATCCATGCTGGTGAATTTGCTGATGCCAAGCTAAATGCTATGTATTTGCTAGACGGTAAAGAGTTGTTTGATCTTCATGCGACGGTTGAGCACGCGATGCCAAATGGTAAAACAGAAGAGAATGTTCGTTGTATCGTCGCGGATCGCTCTCGTGCCGTATTTAATGGCCGCATTCATATTCATCGTGATGCGCAAAAAACCTTGGCTGAACTGAATAACCGTAACTTGTTGTTATCAGACAAAGCGGAAATCAACACTAAGCCAGAGCTAGAAATATACGCTGACGATGTGAAATGTGCTCATGGCGCTACGGTTGCTCAAATTGATAAGCAAGCTTTGTATTACTTGCAAACTCGCGGTGTAAGCCGTTCCAAAGCGCAAGTGATGCTTAACTTTGGTTTTATTAATGAGCTGATTGATTTGATGCCAAATGCCGCGTTAGCTGAGTGGATTCGTCCTATTATCCGTGAGCGCTTTGCGCAAATGGAAGTGAAATAAGCGAGAATCGAATGAGTTTTGATGTAGCGGCTATCCGCGAGCAATTTCCGATTTTAAAGCGTGTCATTGACGGTAAACCACTTGTTTATCTTGATAATGCTGCGACAACGCAAAAGCCGCAGTGTGTGATTGATGCTTTGGTGGATTATTACTCGACCTGCAACTCTAATGTGCATCGTGGTGCTCACCGTCTTGCGGATGAAGCAACGCGTCGCTTTGAAGATGCTCGTGATATTGTCAAAGACTTCATTAATGCACCGAAGCGTGAAGAAGTAATTTGGACAACCGGTACCACCGAGGCGATTAATATTGTTGCCAATGGTTTGGGTTCTTTGTTGTCACCAGGTGATGAAATTATCGCAACCGAGATGGATCATCATGCTAACTTGGTGACTTGGCAGCAGGCATGTAAAGCGTCCGGTGCGACATTAAGAACCATTCCGGTAACGGATGCGGGTGAATTAGATCAAACCGCTTATGATGCCATGTTAAATGAGCACACTAAGTTTGTCGCTTTTCCACATGTTTCTAATGCATTGGGCACCATAAACCCAATTAAAGAAATGACGGCGAAAGCCAAAAAAGTGGGGGCTTGGGTGCTGGTGGATGGTGCTCAAGGCGCTGCTCATGGCTATGCGGATGTGCAAGATATTGGTTGTGATTTTTATGCCTTTTCGGGTCATAAAATCTATGGGCCAATGGGTGTCGGTGTGCTGTGGGGGAAAGAGTCAGTATTGTCGAATTGGCCTGTCTGGCGCACTGGTGGTGAGATGATCTCTACCGTGACTTTGCAAGATGCAACATGGAATGTATTGCCGTATCGGTTTGAGGCTGGTACTCCCAATGTAGGTGATGCCATTGCATTGGGCGAGGCAATTCGTTGGTTTAGTGCTTTGGATCAAGAGGCGGTAGCAGCCCATGAAAAGGCATTATTAGATCGAGCGACAGAGCTAGCAAAAGAGTTCGAAGGTTTAACCATCATTGGTAACGCTAAAGATAAAGTCGGTGTGCTGAGTTTTGTGATGGATCAAGGGCATCCTGCTGATATTGGTTTTTTGCTCGATCGCCAAGGCATTGCAGTGCGAACTGGTGATCATTGTGCCCAGCCTTTGATGGCGCGCTTTAATGTGCCTGGAACGGCACGCGCATCCTTTGCAATTTATAATACATTAGAAGAAGTTGACGCTTTGTTTGTGGCACTGAAAAAAGTGCGAACAATGCTGGCTTAGGAGGTTTCAATGACAGTAACAACGTTTGATCCTGTCTCTAGCGTGTCTTTAACCGCTTCTGCACAGAAATATTTTGCCTCGAAATTGGCTAAACAGCCAAGTAAGCTGATTCGATTGAGTACTAAGGAAAGCGGTTGTACAGGCTTTTCTTACGTATTGGATATCGTTGATGCAGCATTGGATAATGATACCGTTTTAGAATTTGGTGATGTTGTTCTTGCGGTGGATTCGCAATCCGTTTCCATGCTTCAAGGAACAGAGATTGACTTAGTGCGTGAAGGCGTTAACGAAGTTGTGAAGTTTAAAAACCCTAACGTTGTAGCAGAATGTGGCTGTGGCGAAAGCTTTAGTGTGAGTTAGCTTCATGCAAAAAATGGTAGTAACACAGCGCGCATGTCCTGCGCGCCGAGTACCAAGCGGTGACCCTGTTAGCATTCCTGAAGGTCAGTTTATTACGATTAACCAGAGTCTTGGTGGAAATTATACCGTGACTTGGCAAGGTAATATGCTGCGCATTGATGGTACAGATGCTGAGGCGATTGGTCAGCAACCAGAGGTTTTGAATTTTGAAGATCTCGGTACTGGCGGAATCAGTGAAGAGCAGGTTTGGCAAGCTCTAGATACTATTTATGACCCAGAAATTCCGATAAGTTTGGTGTCGTTAGGCTTGGTTTATAAAGTAACAGTAGACCAAGACAGCAAGTCTGTTTTAATCGATATGACATTGACGGCACCGGGTTGCGGAATGGGACCTGTGCTGGTTGGTGATGTTAAGTATCGAGTAGCGAAAGTGCCTAATGTCGAAACGGTAAAGGTGGAGCTGGTATTTGATCCGCCATGGTCTCGAGAAATGATGAGTGAAGAGGCACAGCTAGAAGCCGGTCTTTTCTTTTAGTCTTCGGTCACTCATTGAAATCGAATACAATATTAAACGGCCTTGGCACTTTGCCAATGCCGTTTTTGTTTTAATAGGCTTGATGTAAAAAAGAGGGTAGTCATGGCTTTACCTAGTACAGAAGACATCGTAGATGATCTGTCGTTTTTTGACGACTGGGAAGATAAGTACAAGTACATCATTGATCTGGGGAAATCCTTACCTGCATTTGATGATGAATGGCGCACTTCAGAGCGTTTGGTAAAGGGCTGTCAGAGCAGTGTTTGGATTCAGCCGGATAGTGAGCAAGATGCGACAAAAGGTGAGGTTCTGACATTTGCCGTAGACAGTGATGCCATTATAGTGCGTGGCTTACTAGGATTGGTTTTGGCTGCTTTGGACCATAAAACACCACAAGAAATTTTAGATTTTGATGTCGCTGCTTATTTCGAAGAGCTGGATCTTGAGCGACATTTGAGTCCCACTCGTGGCAATGGTTTGCGTTCTATTGTTGGGCGTATAAAAGGCATTGCACAGGCAGCGGCTTAATTGATATTGGAGAGCGTTAAATGAACACCCCTGTTTACCTAGATAATTCTGCTACCACACCAGTCGACCCTAGAGTGGCGGAAAAAATGATGGCGTGCCTAACGCAGGATGGTAATTTTGGTAATCCTGCCTCGCGTTCCCATCTCTTTGGTTGGCGTGCGGAAGAGGCGGTAGAAGAAGCTAGGTTGCAAGTGGCAAGTTTGATCAAAGCGGATTCACGTGAAATTGTTTGGACGTCTGGTGCGACGGAGGCCAATAATTTGGCGCTGAAAGGCGTTGCCTATGCTTACCGCCAAAAAGGTCGTCATATTATTACTTCAATGATTGAGCACAAGGCAGTCTTAGATCCTTGTAAGCAGCTTGAGAAAGAAGGCTTTGAGGTAACGTATCTGCAGCCTGATGTGCATGGTGTGATTTCACCGAGTCAAGTTGAAGGGGCGCTTCGTGAAGATACTATTCTTGTGTCTTTGATGCATGGTAATAATGAGCTTGGAGTTTTGACTGACATTACAGCAATAGGGCAATTGACCCGTTCGCGTGGTGTCTTTCTTCACGTTGATGCAGCTCAGACGACGGGCAAAATTGACATCGATGTTAATGCCATGAAAGTCGATTTAATGTCACTGACGGCTCATAAAACCTACGGCCCTAAAGGCATAGGGGCCTTGTTTGTGCGTCGCTCGCCCAAGGTTAAGTTGGAGGCGCAAATTCATGGCGGTGGTCATGAGCGCGGTATGCGTTCTGGTACATTGGCAACCCATCAGATTGTTGGTATGGGCGAAGCGTTCCGTCTGGCGGGAGAAGAGATGGAGCAAGATTGTGCTCGAATCAAAGCCTTGCGTGAACGTTTGTGGGCATCTTTAACTGAGTTACCTGGTGTGCATTTAAATGGTGATGCGGATAACCGCGTTGCTGGGGTGTTAAATGTTGGTTTTTCAGGAGTGGATGGCGAAGTTCTGTTGATGTCTCTGAGTGATATTGCTGTTTCCTCTGGGTCCGCTTGTACGTCAGCCAGCTTGGAACCGTCTTATGTTTTGCGAACGATTGGCTTGGCAGATGATTTGGCCCACAGTTCTTTGCGCCTTTCTGTTGGACGTTTTACCACGCAAGAAGAGGTTGATTTTGCTGCTGATACGATTAAAAACGCAGTGAGTCGTCTTCGTTCTATGGCTTAGTTATCCGATTTAGCGCTTTTATGCGGATTAGCGTAAATAATGTCCGTTTGATCGTACAATTTTAATGAATTGATGCGTATAATACGCGCGCTGAACTTTTATGTCCTGGGCCATGCAAAGGCATCGCCCTCAAAATTTAATTTGGAGTTATACCATGGCGTTAGAACGTACTCTATCAATCATCAAGCCAGATGCTGTTGCTAAAAACGTAATTGGCGAAATCTACACTCGTTTTGAGCGTGCTGGTTTTAAAATTGTTGAAGCTAAAATGATTCAACTAGACGACGAATTGGCTGGTGGTTTCTACGCTGAGCACAAAGAGCGTCCTTTCTACAAAGATTTGGTTGCTTTCATGACTTCTGGTCCTGTTGTTGTTTCTGTTCTTGAAGGTGAAGGCGCTGTTCTTCGTCACCGTGAACTAATGGGTGCAACTAACCCTAAAGAAGCGGCAGCTGGTACTTTGCGTGCAGATTACGCAACGTCTATCGATGCAAACGCTGTTCACGGTTCTGATTCTGTTGAATCTGCAGCACGTGAAATTGCTTACTTCTTCGGTAAGTAATTGACAGCTAGGACCTTTATGTCCAGTCTGTTTTGAAAAGGCGGGCGTTAGCCCGCTTTTTTACAGAGGCTTCTGAAAAGACTTTTCTTTTCAGAGGCTTTTTTCGTTTACACTTAATGCTAACCATAGCAAGCGACATTGAATTATGACTGACATCAAAAAAGTAAACCTGTTGGGTTTATCCCCTGAGAAATTGATCGAGTTTTTTGAATCCATTGGTGAGAAGAAATTTCGCGCCACTCAGGTGATCAAATGGATCCACCAAAAGGGCGCTGAAAGCTTCGATGAAATGACGGATGTCAGTAAAGCTTTACGTGCTAAATTAGAGCAAATTTGTGAGATTCGTGGACCTGAAGTGGTGTCGCAAAATATCTCAGCGGATGGCACACGTAAATGGATTATTCGCACTGAGGGCGGCAAGAACGATTGCGTTGAAACTGTGTTAATACCTGATGGTGATCGTGCAACATTGTGTGTTTCATCTCAAGTGGGTTGCTCTTTGGACTGCAGCTTTTGCTCGACAGGTAAGCAAGGTTTCAATCGTAACTTAACACCTGCGGAGATTATTGGGCAGGTTTGGATTGCGATTAAGTCTTTTGGCCCGATGGATCCGAATGGACCACGTCGCGTAACTAACGTTGTTATGATGGGTATGGGTGAGCCTCTAATGAACTTTGAGCCTGTGGTTGATGCGATGATTCTAATGATGCATGACCATGCTTATGGCCTATCTAAGCGCCGTGTAACCTTAAGTACTTCTGGTGTGGTACCTAAAATTTATGAGTTAGTAAAGCGTACAGATGTGTCCTTGGCGATCTCATTGCATGCGCCAAATGACGCTTTGCGTAATGAGCTTGTTCCAATCAATAAAAAGTATCCTATTGCTGAGTTAATCGAGTCTTGTCAGCATTATTTGGCGAATTTGCCAGATAAACGTCACATTACAATTGAATATACTTTGATGTCTGGTGTGAATGATAACGAAGAGCAAGCCCATGAATTGGCGGAGCTTCTTAAGGTATTGGAGTGCAAGATTAATTTGATTCCATTTAACCCATTCCCCCATTCTGGCTATGAGAAACCGTCAAACAATCGTACTCGTCGCTTCCAGAAGATTTTGGCCGATGCTGGGTACACTGTGACAGTTCGTACGACTCGTGGTGATGATATCGATGCGGCATGCGGTCAATTGGTAGGGGATTTCCATGATAAAACTCGCCGTAGTCAGAAGTATATTGAGTTGCGCGAAGTGAAAAGCTAACTTATTGTTCAAAAAATTGTATATGACAAGGATGTCTGTATGCGTTTATGGTTACTGCCTTTTTTATTGGGTTGTGTGTTGATTTCCTCTTGTGCTTACCAAACAGTAGCCCCTGAGCGACCACCCATTTCAGATTCAAAGCGCCTTTCTATCATTCAGACGCATCTTCTACTTGGCCAATGGGCCTTAGCAAAAAAGCAGTTAGACCAGGTTAGCTCCTCGGAACGACACAGGGAATACTGGCGTCTACTCGGACTATATTGGTTGAGTGTTGAAGAATATGATGAAGCCATTTTGGTTCATGAAAGCGCACTCAATAACTACCCAAATGATGGCTTTTTGTTGAATAACTATGGCGTGCTGCTGGGCGTTAAAGAACGCTGGGATCTTGCTTGTGATGCATTTGAAAAAGCGGATAAAAATAGCGCTAACAGACGTCAAACTGTGAAAATTAATTTATCCAGATGTGCCATACGTCAAAATCACGTAAATTTAGCAGGGATCTATCTAAAACAGGCAAAAGAAATTGCCGATTTGCCTCTGATTGGTTTGATGACGGAGCTCAATCTTGTTTTAATACAAGGTAGTAATGACAAAGCTCGCTTAATTTTTAATAATATCCAGGCTGATAAACAAATTGCCCGAGGATCGGTGCATTTTGATGAGTACAACTGTCTGTCGCGGCATCTAATTGCACGCGAGACTGACCCTACACTGTCCTCATCTGCGAGTAATTTTACATGCCTGAATGGCTCAAGGTATTGACATGACCACTGAATTTCAAACTGATGCTCCTGAAAGTAAAACGAATATAGATACGATTAATATTGGTAAGCGACTTAAAGCGAAGAGACTTGAGCTAGAGTTTGATGAAAGATATGTTGCCACAGAGCTAAAAATCCCTATTGATCAAGTACGAGCACTTGAGGCGAATAATTTCAAATATTTTCGCTCTAGTACCTTTGCTCGTGGCTTCCTTAAGAGCTACTGCCGATTATTGAACATAGAACCATCAGAAATGTTGAATGCATTCGATGCAGAGCGTTCTGGTGCCGAGTCAACCATCAAGCCTGTTGATAAAGTGAATAGACAAAGTCATCTGGGTGACCCTATCGTTATGTTTATATCGGTCGTCATCATTGCTGTTCTAGTCTTTTTAGTGTTCTGGTGGCCAGCGCAATCTACAGATGATGTGAGCATTGTAGAAGAAAGTGCTCAGAGCTCCGAACAGGCTGCTGTCGAAGAAACCCCGAGTGAGCCAGAAGCGGACGTTAATAACGCCACAGAGGAATCTCAAGATTTATCAGAAAACACTCCTGAAATGGCGGCAGCTGAAGATGTTTCAGATGATGGCGATGTAGTAACTGGTTTGTCTGCTGAAACAATGGCTATTCTAGAAGAGGCTGGTGTTAACCCTGACGAGGTAGTAAGAGCAACCTCTGAAGTACCGGCTGAAACGTCCCCTGAGCCAGTGTTACCAACTTATTCTGATGATATCGTGATTGCGTTTGATGCTGACTGCTGGACAGAAGTGCGAGATTCAACTGGAAAAATTTTGTTTTCAGGTGTTAAAACGGCTGGTAGTCAGTTGGCGTTAACAGGTAATGCGCCTTACCGTGTGGTTTTAGGCTACGCCAAAGGTGTGTCATCTTTGACGTACAAAGGCAACGACTTCGATTTTTCTTCTTTTACACGTAAAGATTTGGCTCGATTTGAGCTCAAGTAGAGACCCTTATGCATTTTGAATCATCTATTAAACGACGTCATTCTCGTCAGATTATGGTTGGGAGTGTTCCTGTTGGCGGAGGTGCGCCAATTAGTGTTCAAAGTATGACAAATACTGAAACGTGCGATGTCGACGCAACGGTTGCGCAAATTCGCGCTATTGTGGATGCTGGCGCTGATATCGTTCGTGTTTCTGTGCCATCTATGGATGCCGCTGAAGCATTTAAGAAAATACGTGCAGAAGTGTCTATTCCGCTGGTTGCTGACATTCATTTTGACTATAAAATTGCGTTAAAAGTCGCTGAGTACGGAGTGGATTGTTTGCGTATTAACCCCGGCAATATCGGTAATAAAGACCGTGTTCGCGCTGTGGTTGATTGTGCACGAGACAAAAATATCCCTATTCGTATTGGCGTGAATGCTGGTTCCTTAGAAAAGGACCTTCAGAAAAAGTACGGTGAGCCAACGCCAGATGCGCTGGTTGAATCGGCTTTTCGCCAAATTCAGTACTTCGATGAATTAGACTTTCACGAATACAAATTAAGCCTTAAAGCGTCTGATATTTTTATGACGGTTGAGGCATATCGAAAAATTGCTAGTCAGATCGATAACCCTTTACACCTTGGTATTACAGAAGCTGGGGGCTTGCGTTCAGGTACTGTGAAATCCTCTATTGGGCTTGGTTTGCTTTTGATGGATGGCATTGGTGATACCATTCGCGTGTCTCTTGCGGCTGATCCTGTGCAAGAAATTAAAGTCGGTTGGGATATGTTGCGTAGCTTAAAGTTGCGTAATCGCGGCATTAACTTCATTGCTTGTCCAAGCTGCTCGCGTCAGAACTTCGATGTTATTAAAACAATGAATGAGCTGGAAGAGCGATTAGAGGACATTACTATTCCAATGGACGTTGCTGTCATTGGTTGTGTGGTTAATGGACCTGGTGAAGCAAAAGAAGCCGATATCGGTTTGGCTGGTGGATCGCCAAATAATTTGATCTATCAAGACGGTAAGCCAAGTAGCAAAACGAAAAACGCAACACTTGTTGATGACTTGGAAGAAATGATTCGAAAAAAGGCGGTTCTAAAAGAACGTGAAATCGCCAATATTATTGTAAAAAATTAAGGATCCATTGTGGCTCGTAAAATTCAAGCAATCAGGGGAATGAACGATATTTTGCCTGATCAGTCTTCTGTTTGGTTATATCTAGAAAAAACAGTAGCGAGTGTTGTTAAATCCTATGGGTATCAACAAATCCGTTTCCCAATTGTTGAAAATACGGATTTGTTTAAACGCGGTGTCGGTGAAACAACAGATATCGTTGAAAAAGAAATGTACACGTTTGATGATCGTAATGGTGAGTCTCTTACCTTACGACCAGAAGGCACCGCAAGTTGTGTACGAGCGGCTGACCAGGCTGGTTTGTTGTTTAATCAAGTCCAGCGTCTATGGTACACAGGGCCAATGTTCCGTTACGAACGACCGCAGAAAGGGCGTTATCGTCAGTTTCATCAAATCGGTGTTGAGTCGTTCGGCATGGGAACGGCAGATATCGATGCTGAGTTGATTATTTTGTCCGCTCGGTTATGGAAAAAACTTGGCTTGCTTGAACACGTTGAGTTGCAACTAAACACGATTGGTTTGGCGTCTGAGCGTGAAGCCTATAAAGCGGCTTTGGTTGAGTATTTGACTCAATACAAAGATCGATTAGACGAAGATAGCCAACGTCGTCTGGATACGAATCCATTAAGAATTTTGGATTCTAAAGATGAATCGACTCAGGCGGTGTTGAAAGATGCACCGAACTTAGAAGATTTTATTGGTGAAGAGTCACAAGCGCATTTTGATCTTCTGCAAGCGATATTGAAAGCCAATGGCATTGCTTATGTTATTAATCGTCGTTTGGTTCGTGGTTTAGATTACTACGGGAAAACGGTGTTTGAATGGGTAACAACGCACTTGGGCTCACAGGCAACGGTGTGTGCAGGTGGTCGTTACGATGGATTGGTTGAACAGTTGGGTGGAAAATCTACTCCGGCAGTTGGTTTTGCGATGGGGATCGAGCGTTTGGTGCTTTTGCTTGAAACACTTGACCTTATTCCGGCAAGCGCTAAATTCTCAACAGACGTGTTTGTGATTAGTATGGGAGAAGCAGCGGAAGTCGCTTCTTTTGTATTGGCTGAGAATCTACGTGAGGAAAACGCTGACTTAGTTGTATTGCGTCACTGTGGCGGTGGCAATTTCAAAAATCAGATGAAAAAAGCCGATAAATCTGAAGCGCGATTTACGATTATTTTAGGCCAAGATGAAATTGAGCAAGGTATTTGTCAGGTGAAAGACATGTCAACGGGCGAGCAGCAAGCTTATGCTCTTGACGATGTTGCTGCTTATATTAATGCCAAGTTGTAATTTGATTGAATAGTGTGCGCCTTTAAAAATTTGGCTGTATACCTTGCATGAGGAAATGAAAGTGTCTGAATTAAAGACTGAAGAAGAACAAATTGAAGCGTTTAAGACATGGTGGAAAAAGAATGGCTTAGTATTGGTCATCGTTGTTGCCGCTGCTGTTGGTGGGTATTTTGGTTGGCAAGCTTGGAAAACCAATCAAGCTAATTATATTAGTGAGGCATCAGCTCTTTACCAAAACTTAGTTCAAGCTTCTGCAGACCTAAGTGATGAAAATAACCAGAAGACGGTAACTTTCATCGCTAAACAGCTTTCCGATGAGTATGGCGATACGGGTTATGCCATGTTTGGTCAGTTGTTTTTGGCTCGAGTAGATGCTGAGAATGGTAAATATGATGAAGCGATCACGGCTTTAGATAATGCTATTTCTAAAACAAGTGAGACTTCTTTTATCGCTATTGCTGATTTACGTATTGCCCAATTATTGCTTCAGAAAGGTGACTTTTCTGCCGCTATGGCGCGCGCTGAAAAAGTATCTGCAGAGGAATTTGCAGTGCAGAAGCAAGAGTTGATTGGTGATATCTTTATGCAGCAAGGAAAGCGTGACGAAGCTCGAGTTGCTTACCAAAAAGCAAGTGAAGCCATTGGTACAGGTGTTAATCACCCGCTACTAGAAATAAAACTGAAGGATTTGGTGAAAGGTTAACTATGCGTAAGTCTACTATTCTCATCACATTACTCGCGCTACTAGTGCTTCAAGGTTGTTCTAACTCACGCCCAGCTTTAGCTGACCTTCCTCCACTTAAAAATAAAGTGGATTTAGGAACGGATTGGCGCTCTGGTGTCGATGGTAATTTTGGTGAGTCTAGTGAACGATTTAACCTTGTCCTAGATAGCGATTCTTTATTCTTTGTTACTGATAAAGGTACGCTTTACGAGCTTGGGCAGAATCGCGGAAAAGAGAAGCGGGTTTTCCCAACAGGGTATAAAGCCAGTTCTGGTGTGACTCGTCATGATGATGTTCTTTATTTCGGCACTTATGACGCTAAACTTGTTGCCGCTTCGTTGGCAAGCAAGTCTGTGTTGTGGGAAAAAACACTGAGTTCAGAGTTGTTGTCAGAAGCTGCCTATGCCGCTGGAAAGCTAGCTATCCAAACGGCTGATGGCTGGATAAGTGTGCTGGATGCAACCACGGGTGAAACGCAGTGGCGAGCAAAAGAAGATTTGCCTTCACTGACAGTACGTGGTACAAGCGCGCCTGTTATTAAAAACGGCAAAGTAATCGTGGGCTTTGCGAGTGGTAAACTGAAAGCTTACGAATTACAAACTGGTAGCTTAGTTTGGTCGTATGACGTTGGTAAGCCAGAAGGGCGTTACGAAATCGAACGTTTAAGTGATATCAATGGCCGTCTGGTTGTAGATAATGGCGTTGTTTACGCTGTTGCTTACAATGGTACGCTTGTCGCGCTTTCTATTGAAAGCGGTCGTCCTTTATGGCAACGCAATATTTCCAGTTCGGTTGGTGTTGCGGTGAAAGGCGAGCTACTTGTTGCTGTTGATATGAAGAGTAATGTTATTGCTCTAAATGCGAAAAACGGCAATGAAGTTTGGAAGAATTCTGAACTTGAGGAGCGTGATTTAATCACTCCTGAGTTTTTTCGAGATTATGTTGCTGTGATGGATCGTGGTGGCTATGTTCATTTGCTTGACCTTGTAACGGGTGAAGTTGCTGCACAAAGATTAGCAGATGGTAAGGTTCCACCTGGTAGTCGAATGGTCGCAAATGACAAGCAAATGTTTATTTTAACGCCGAACTCTAATGTGACGGCATTGAGCTATTAAAATCAGTTTGATTTTTGTTAGCGAATTTTTAAAGCGGCTGCCATCTCATTTATAGAGGTGGTGGCCACTTTGTATTTTTATAGGTAAAAAAATGATTCCAGTTATTGCATTGGTAGGTAGACCCAATGTTGGCAAATCAACTCTCTTCAATCAATTGACGAGATCTCGTGATGCTTTAGTTGCCGATTACGCAGGCTTAACTCGTGACCGTAAATACGGTGACGGTAAGCTTGGTGAGCATGAGTTTATTGTTATTGATACTGGTGGTATCAGTGGTGATGAGCAAGGTATTGATGAAAAAATGGCTCGACAGTCGCTGTTAGCGATAGAGGAAGCGGATACGGTTTTGTTTATCGTTGATGGTCGTCATGGTTTGAACCCTGCCGATGAAATGATAGCCAATCATTTACGCCGATCAAGTAAGCCTGTCACGCTTGTTGTTAATAAAACCGATGGTATTAACGAAGACATTGCTTTGGCGGACTTTTATTCTCTAGGGATGGGTGAATTACATCCTATTGCGGCCTCTCATGGTAAAGGCGTTCATGTTCTGATTGATAAGGTGATGTTGCCTTATGCAGAACGTGTTGAAGAAGCCAAGAAGCAAATTAACTTAGAGTCACGTGGTATTCGAATCGGTGTGGTTGGACGTCCAAATGTGGGCAAATCCACCTTGGTAAATCGAATGCTAGGCGAAGATCGTGTTGTTGTTTATGACATGCCTGGTACTACGCGTGACAGCGTTTATATTCCTTATACCCGCCACGATAAAGAATATACGCTAATAGATACAGCAGGTATTCGTCGACGTAAGCACGTGAAGGAAGCTGTAGAGAAGTTCTCTATTGTGAAAACATTGCAAGCGATCCAAGACGCTAACGTTGTGATTGTTGTCATTGATTCCCATGAAGACTTAGTTGAACAAGATCTACACATGATTGGTTATGTGTTGGATGCTGGTCGTGGGGTTATTATCGCCATTAACAAGTGGGATGGCCTTCAGAAAGACGAGAGAGAGCACATTAAGAGTGAAGTAGAGCGTCGTTTAGGCTTTGTTCCTTATGCTAAAGTGCACTATATCTCAGCTTTACATGGTACTGGTGTGGGCGATTTATACGATACGATAGAGAGCACTTACGAATCTTGTTATGCCAAGTGGTCGACAAATCGATTGACTCGTATTCTTGAAGATTCTGTTGCTGAGCATCAACCACCTATGGTGAATAGCCGTCGCATCAAGCTTCGTTATGCTCACCAAGGCGGGTCTAATCCTCCGCGTATTGTTGTGCATGGAAATCAGACGAATGCTTTGCCTGGTAGCTACAAGCGCTATCTTGAGAACAAATTCAGAACGGTGTTGAATATTACTGGTACGCCAATTATTTTCGAATTCAAATCCTCTGAAAACCCCTACGCACCCAAAAAATAAGCATTATTCTTAATTGCTAACAAGAGTCTCCGATCGCTTTTAGGTATTAAAGGTGATCGGAGATTTTTTTTAGGTAAAATGAGTAAAATCGCTTCCTAAATATAAGGTTATTCACTATTCTCGCGCCATTGGCATTAACCTTTTTTTAAGCATCATTTGCTTTCTACTTTGTTCAAAGGACATCTATGAAAATTGCAATTCTTTCTCGTAACCCTCGACTTTATTCGACCCGTAGATTGGTTGAGGCAGGTGAAAAGCTTGGTCATGAAGTGGATGTTATTGATACGATGCATTGCTATATGGACATAACAAGTAGCAATCCTTCAGTGCGTTATGATGGTAAGCCGTTGCCTAAATACGATGCCGTTATTCCTAGAATTGGTGCTTCTGTTACCTTTTATGGAACCGCGGTTGTTAGGCAGTTTGAGATGATGGGGACGTACAGTATTAATGAGTCTGTGGCGATTAGTCGTTCACGGGATAAGCTAAGATCGTTGCAACTTATGTCTCGTAAAGGTCTGGGTTTACCTAAAACCGGTTTTGCGCATCATCCAGACAAAATTGGCGATCTCTTGAAAAATGTCGGTGGTGCCCCTGTTGTTATTAAGCTTTTAGAAGGGACCCAAGGGATTGGTGTCGTTTTGGCGGAGTCGAACAAGACGGCTGAATCTATCATTGAAGCTTTCATGGGGTTGAAAGCCAACATCCTAGTGCAAGAATACATTAAAGAAGCGGGTGGCGCTGATATCCGTTGTTTGGTTGTTGGTGGAAAAGTTATTGCAGCAATGAAGCGCCAAGGTGCGGAAGGTGAGTTTCGTTCAAACCTTCATCGTGGTGGAACGGCTTCTTTAGTTAAACTGTCACCAGAAGAAAGACGTACGGCGGTGGAAGCGGCAAAGGTAATGGGTTTGAATATGTGTGGCGTTGATATTCTGCGTTCCAATAACGGCCCGTTGATTATGGAAGTAAACTCTTCACCTGGATTGGAGGGGATTGAGTCCGCCACAGGTAAGGATGTTGCTGCTATGATTATTCAACACATTGAAAAAACAGCGCTTCAGAGCACGACAAAGACAAAAGGTAAAGGTTAATGGGAAAAACAACTTTAACAATTGGTGGTGTTGATATTCCATTGGGTGGTACAGCTCGAATAAAACTGCCAATGGTAAAGTTGTATACTGACACAAATATGTCCATGCCGGTGTTTGTTAAGCGCGGTAAGCGCTCAGGGCCGACATTGTTTCTCAGCGCCGCTATTCATGGTGATGAGCTGAACGGTATTGAGATCATTAGCCGTATTATTCAAAGTAAATATCTTGAGAACCTAAAAGGCACCCTGATCGCGGTGCCAATTGTTAACGGCTATGGTGTGTTGAACCAAAGCCGTTATTTGCCCGACCGACGTGATCTAAATCGTTCTTTCCCTGGCTCTAAACGGGGCTCTCTAGCGGGTCGCGTTGCTGATCGATTCTTAAGCGAAATAGTCTCTAAAGCTGACTATGGCATTGATCTTCATACTGGCAGTTTGCACCGCACAAACCTTCCTCAGGTAAGAGCAAACTTAGATGACCCTGAGACATTAGCGATTGCAAAAGCATTTGGCGTACCCGTTTTAATGAATTCGAACCTTCGTGATGGATCGCTAAGAGAATGCGCTAATGATGTCGGAGCAAAAGTCATCTTATATGAAGCGGGTGAAGCGCTGCGTTTTGATGAGTTGTCTATTCGGGCCGGCGTCAAAGGTATTGTTGGTGTTATGCGCCACTTAAGTATGTTGCCAAAATCCCGCAGTAAAAAATCGCTTTCTGAGCCAAGGATTGCACGCAGCAGTAGTTGGATAAGAGCGACAGACAGCGGTTTTACCACTCATATTAAAGAGCTGGGTGACCTAGTCGAAACTGGGGATGTATTAGCTGAAATTAAAGACCCTTATGGTGACATCTTAGATAAGGTGCTTTGTAAAAATGGCGGCATCATTATTGGTAAGCAGAATATTCCTTTAGTTCAAGAAGGTGATGCTATGTATCATGTTGCGCACTTTTCGTCGCCTGACGAGGTGGCAGGTCATGTTGAAAGCATGCAAGACGAATTAATGGACAGTGATGCATCTTTGAACTTAATTGACTACAAATCGTCTTAAATTATTCCTTAATTGTCTTTTTATTATAACTGACATGACATAACGATGAATCAAGAAATGATAGTGTCATCTTATTGTAATACATCGTTTTTTTAGTTTTTTTTCACTAAAATCTCGGCCTTACAAGCTGAGGTCTTTTCATGTTTATTTTTCGTGGTTTTATTTATCTTTTTGCTGTTGCCGGAGTCGCACAGCTCATATCATTGGAAGGATACCAATTTCAAACGGCTGCTCAATACAGCGAACAAACTCTAACAGAGCATATGCAAGACTTTATGTCTTTCTTTAGCTGTCTATTGTTTTTGTATGCTGCACGCTTGGATAAAAAATTAAATATAGCGGCAACATTATTGGGTGCTCTTTCAGCCATGATGTTTGTGCGAGAGTCTGATTCTTTATTAGACCAGTATGTATTTGATGGCGCGTGGCAAGCAATTGTAAGTATGATTTTTGTTTGCGTGGTTATTGCTCTATGGGGGCGTTTTTCTTCTATTTATGCTTCATTAAAAGAATACTCTCAACAGCCTAGTTTCGGTACGTTTCTCGCCGGTTTTGTCACTATAATGGCGTTTTCTCGTTTACTGGGGCGCGGCTCTTTTTGGCAGGCTGTTATGGGGGATTCCTATATGCGACTGGTGAAGAACATTGTCGAAGAGGGAATAGAGACATTGGGTTATACCTTGATCCTAATATCCGCGGTAGAGTTGGCGCTTGCTTGTCGAAGAAGACAGAAGTCAGTAAGGGCAGCCCATAGCTGATATGTATTTGAATAAAAAAACGCGCCCTGTTTTTACGGGGCGCGTTTTTTTATGTCTAGTGTTTAGCTTTGTCGTTATTGTTGGCGCGATTTTACTTTTGTCTTGCGACGCTTTGCTGGTGTTGCAGCCCCTGTTTTAGCTCGGTTATTCGTCGGCTTCGGAGTGTTTTTATTGCGAGCCTTTTCCGCTGCTGCATTTTTTTCCATAGTCGGTCTATTAGACGTATGTGACGCGCCAGTTGCCTGTCCTGGTTTGGCTTTTTGAGGGCGTCGATGGATTTGTTTATCCTTTTCTGCTGCAGGGACCAATTTGTTATCGCCATGGCCAATTAGATCCGAGCGACCCATTTTGATCAGGCTATTGCGTAGATCCTGCCAGTTGCTTGGATCGTGGTAACGCAAAAAGCCTTTTTGCACTGTCCGCTGTTTGGCGTCTTTTGGTGTGTAAACATCTTCACTCTTGTAGGTAACAGGCTTCAATGGGTTTTTGCCCGAGTGATACATCGCCGTTGCTAAGGACATTGGCGACGGATAGAAGGTTTGTACTTGGTCTGGCTTGAAGTCGTTGGTTTTCAACCAGACGGCAAGGTTAAGCATATCCTCATCGGAGCTGCCAGGGTGCGCAGCGATAAAGTAAGGGATCAAATGCTGTTTTTTGCCCGCTTCTTTAGAGTACTTATCAAACATGCGCTTGAAGCGATCGTACGTTCCCATTCCAGGCTTCATCATTTTTGACAGTGTGTCTTTCTCTGAGTGCTCTGGTGCGATTTTTAAGAGCCCGCCAACATGATGCGTGACAAGTTCTTTAACGTACTCTGGGTCTTCTACCGCTAGGTCATAACGCAAGCCTGAAGCAATCGATACAGTGTGAATGCCTTCGACCGCTCGGGTTTTTCTGTATAACTGGGTAGTTGGACTGTGATCTGTATTCAAATTAGAGCAGATGGTCGGGTATACACAGGAAAGCTTACGACAAGATGCCTGAACTTCATCGTCGTTACAGTTCAGTGTGTACATGTTCGATGTCGGCCCGCCAAGATCTGAAATGTGTCCAGTGAATCCTGGCACTTTCGCTTTGATGTCTTCAATTTCGTTCAGAATCGATTCGTGTGAGCGGGATTGAATGACACGCCCTTCATGCTCCGTGATCGAACAAAAAGTACAGCCGCCAAAGCATCCGCGCATAATATTGATCGACGTTTTAATCATGTCGTAAGCAGGGATACGAGCTTTCTTGTATTTTGGGTGAGGCACTCGCGCGTAAGGCAAGTCGAACACACCGTCCATTTCTGGTGTTTCTAATGGGATTGGTGGTGGGTTCACCCATATCTCTTTTTTACCGTGTTTTTGAATCAAGGCTCGTGCGTTATGTGGGTTTGATTCAAGGTGTAAAATACGCGAAGTGTGGGCGTATAGAACAGGGTCTTTCGAGACTTTCTCAAAAGAAGGCAAACGGATGTAGGTTTTTTCCGGATCAAGCTTTTCGCCACGGCGCAGTGGGGCGGGAATGACTCGAATAGGCATGACATCGGACTCTTCTTCGTCCTTAGTTTGGCATTTGCCTTCCGGGATGTATTCGTAAGGGCTGTAAATTTTATCGACTTTACCAGGCCAATCAACGCGAGTGGAGTCGATTTCTGTGTAGCCACCAGGCGGTGTGTTACGGACAATCGTGGTGCCACGAATGTCAGTAAGTTCATCAAGCGTTTTCCCCATAGCCATTTGATGAGTCACTTCGATCATGGCGCGTTCGGCATTGCCATAAAGTAGAATATCAGCTGTAGAGTCGATTAGTACTGAGCGACGAACTTCGTCACTCCAATAATCGTATTGAGCAATGCGTCGCAGGCTAGCCTCAATACCGCCAATCATGACAGGAATGTCGTGGAAGGCTTCTTTACAGCGCTGGGAGTAGACAATAACCGCACGATCAGGGCGTTTACCGCCTATGCCATAGGGCGTATAAGCATCGTCATTACGGACTTTTAAATCCGCAGTATAACGGTTGATCATCGAGTCCATGTTGCCCGCAGTAATACCGAAGTATAGGTTTGGTCGGCCAAGGCGCATAAAATCATCAGTATTACGCCAATCTGGCTGATCGATAATACCAACACGATAACCTTGCGCTTCTAATAAGCGACCTAGTACTGCCATGCCAAAGCTGGGATGGTCCACATAAGCATCGCCCGTAACAATGATCACGTCACAGCTATCCCAGCCAAGAGCGTCCATTTCTTCCCTTGTTGTGGGTAGGAAGGGGGAGACGCCATAACACTCAGCCCAATACAATGGGTAAGAGAAAAGTTGCTTGGCGGTTTTATGTCGTTTGATCATTGTCTACTCTTGGAATCGGTGAAAATAGTGAATGACTATTTCTTTGCTAGTACGAGGATACATGGATTATAGGTGGAAAACTGTGCGCTATTATCCCAGAAAACCTCTGGGGTAGACAGTCAAATCTAAGCCTATTCCGTTATATCCTCTTTAAGACTGAATCCGCCAAACACTTTCGTTATAGGTGCTGTGTCCTTGCTCTTTATACTGCAAATTGGTTTGAGCTAAGTTTTCTGAGGCTATTTTTTGAATACGATTGCCCCAAAGTAAAGGAATGCTGTCTTCTTCGATTGAAAATGGTGGACCTTGCGTATCGCCGTCGTATTGTAAGGAGATTAACAAGACACTCGCAGTAGGGGATAAGCGTTTCAGTGTGTGAGCAACATACTCCGCGCGCTTTGAATCTGGCATTGCTACCATGGCTGCACGATCGTAACAGGCATCAAAGCCATCTTCGCAGAACTGGAAGTAGTCTCCTTCAATGATGCGTAACGATAAACCGCTATTTACCGTATGTATCTTCAAGTCGCCTTCTTGGTGTGTGTCATAGCTTAAATCGTTGTCCCCTAAAAACTGAATGACAGCGAGAGAAGACAGTTCTACACCGGTGACTTCATAACCTTGTTCTGCAAGCCAAATCATATCATTTGATTTACCACACAAAGGCACAAGCACACGACTGTTCTTTGGCAAGGCTGGCCAAAATTCTACTAGCCTTGGGTTAATGCCTTCTTGGTGAAAGCCAATACGTCCAGCTTTCCAACGATCCAACCAAAATTCATTTGTAATCACGGTAACCTCATTCAATGTGGCGTATTTATATTTTAGTTTATGGAATGTGTCTCTATCGAACAATTTTTAGCTGTAAACGCCATTATAGACAGCAAAAAAGATTTATCATTGTCTCTTTACGCATTCTGCATTTAAATTAGATCAACTTTAACAGGGAGCCCATATGTCTTTAGAGCATGCGCCAGATCACGTTAAGCTGGCTGTAGATCTTATTGAGTTACTAGAAAGTAATGATATAAAGCCACAAGTGGCTGTGGATGCGTTGACTATTGTATTAAGAGACTTCAAAGGAAAAATTCCGTCAAAAGATGACAGCCAGAAAGCGTCCAAAGTAGTAGATCAATAGAATCCAAAATAGTTTCTTAGTGTTTTACTCATAGTATGAAAACTATTCCGTTAACAAAATATAAAAATAAGAGGTTGTATTTATGGTGTTATTTTCAATGGTTGCCACGGCGCTAGTTGCTCTTTTGCATGTGTATATCATGTATATCGAGATGTTTCTTTGGGATAAACCTCAAGGGATGAGGGCATTTGGCTTAAAGCCTGATTTTGCAAAAGCAACGCAAGTGATGGCAGCAAACCAAGGACTTTACAATGGCTTCTTGGCGGCAGGGTTGTTATGGGGGTTATGGCTTGGTGCCGAGGGCTTTCAGGTGACCGTTTTTTTCTTGCTATGTGTTATTGTGGCGGGCGTTTATGGTGCCATCAGCGCCAATAAGAAGATTCTATTTGTGCAGGGTGTTCCTGGCTTAATTGCCCTAATTGCTGTTTTATTAGCGGCTTAACAAATACCTAAAAAGGTAGAGGATTATGTCGGTAAAAGAAAATATGCAGCTGATGGCGTCTTATAATCAATGGATGAATCAGGCTATTTATAAGGCCGTTGGGGAGTTGAGTCGTGCTGATCTAGTAGCTGATAAAGGCGCATTTTTTGGCTCAGTACTAGGAACGCTTAACCATAATCTTGTGGCGGACATTATTTGGTTGAAACGCTTTGCAGATCATTTTACTGAGCTTTCTAGTTTAGATCTTGTTCGTACGTTAGAACGACCTGCGGCGCTTAATACTCAGTTGTTTGATGATTTACTCTTATTACAAAGTAAGCGTTTCGAGCTAGATAAGCTGATTATTGCCATGATGGATGAAGTAACCGACGAGATCCTAGCATCGGCGCTTGTGTATAAAAATATGAAAGGCATTGATCATTCCCAAAGGTTTGGCTTTACTCTACAGCACTTCTTTAATCATCAAACTCATCATAGGGGGCAGATAACCACCTTACTTTTCCAAATGGGCATTGATGTTGGTACGACAGACTTGATAACCACCATTCCTCGTATGTAATTGGTTATAATGCGTGTAAACCTTATGTAGAAAGAGCATTATTTTGCACACACTTGACCAACTTTATAGCGGAGAGCTGAAAGGCATTGTTCGTCTTCAGCTTTCTGACAACTTATCCCACTTTCCAGAAGCGATTTTTGATCTTGCGGATAGCTTAGAAATTCTTGATTTGTCTAATAACCATTTAAGTGAGCTGCCCGCTGATTTACCACGCCTTAAAAAACTGCGCATAATTTTCTGTTCGAACAATCTGTTTACTCATCTGCCAGACGTCTTAGGGCAGTGTGAGCAACTGGAGATGATTGGCTTTAAAAGCAATCAAATTGCGACTGTGTCATCTGCATCCTTACCGACGCAAACGCGTTGGCTTATTCTCACGGACAACAAAATTACGTCTCTGCCAGAGGATTTTGGAAGATTGACGCGATTGCAAAAACTGGCATTGGCAGGTAACCGCTTAAGCACTCTGCCTGACTCTATTATCAACTGCCGTCATTTAGAGTTGATTCGTTTGTCAGCGAATCAGCTGGTGACTTTCCCTGATGCATTATTAGAATTGCCTCGTTTGGCTTGGTTAGCGTTCTCTGGCAACCCGTTTTGTGCGCAACGTGATTCACATGACGAATTTAAAACCGTACCTTTTGGTGATCTAAAACTGCATCAAGTATTAGGGCAAGGCGCATCAGGCGTTATCTCTCTCGCGACGTGGCAAAAAAATACCTTTGGCTTTTCTGAATCAGTAGCCGTGAAAGTTTTTAAAGGCGACGTGACCAGTGATGGTTTCCCCGAAGATGAGTTAGATGCCTGTTTGGCGGTTGGTGATCATGACAATTTGGTAAGGCCGCTGGCAAAAGTGGCTGAGGCTGATTGTTCTGCTTTGGTGATGGAGTTAATCCCAACTCATTACACGAATTTGGGTCTACCGCCGAGTTTGGAGTCTTGCACTCGAGATACCTTTGCGCTGGAGCAGGTGTTTTCGATAGATAAAATTGCCAAGATTGTTGAGCAAGTGGAACAGCTGGTCACTTACTTTTGTGAGAAAAAAGTCAGTCATGGTGACCTTTATGCACACAACACCCTTATTAATGAAGAAGGTCATGTCTTGTTTGGTGATTTTGGCGCGGCCTCAAAATATGGCAATTTATCACGACAACAGCAGCAAGGAATTGAGCAAATAGAGCGAAGAGCGTTAGGCTTTTTTGTGGATGATATGCTGGGCTTGTGTGCTGAAGAAGATCGAAATACCGAGGTGTATCAATCGCTACGAAGTAAGGCCTTTACCTGAGTAGTCGAACTTACTATTGAGTGAAATAAAAAATGCTCCGTATTCTTCGAATACGGAGCATTTTTGTAAACCTATTACGCTTTTGTATGTCGCGTTTGACTTTGAATTTATAGCATTTGCTTCGCTTTTTCTGTTAAGCGTATGGTTTGATCGCAAGCATGTGCTAGCTCCACCCCTTTCTTAACAAAATGACGGCTGAAGTATTCTTTGTGCTCATCGTGCTCATGGAAATTATGAGGTGTTAGCACCGCGGTAAGAACAGGTACTTCCGTTTCTAATTGCACTTGCATTAACGCATTGCAAATTGCTTGAGCAACAAAGTCGTGACGGTAGATGCCACCATCGACAACCAATGCTGTTCCTGCGATCGCAGCGTATTGTCCGCTCTTCGCCAGTAGTTTGGCTTGTAGTGGGATTTCGTAGCCGCCAGGAACAGGGATAACGTCTATCAAAGACGCGTCATATCCACGAGAAACGAGTTCTTTTTTAAAGCCTTCGACACAATTCATGACAATATCTTCGTGCCAAGAAGCATGAAGAATAGCAATACGTTTTGTCGCTGGAGTAAATTCAATGTTATTCGTTGAGCTCTGATTCATTTGTCAATCCTAAAAAAATCTAAGGTGAATCAGGGCGAACGGGCAGGCAAATACACCATAATCAATATGGCATACCTGAGGCGTCGCAAAATACGACACCACTTAAGGTCTTGTCTGACGCGCTCTCTATCATCCGGACTATAACCGTCGGCTCTGGAATTACACCAGATCTGCTGACCCTACAAGATATGATCTTCTAGGCGCTCGCGGGCTTAGAAATAGATTCTTTACCGCCGGTGGGGAATTACACCCCGCCCCGAGAACGAAGTCGGATAAATCCGACAAAATAAATACTACTTGTTTTCGTTGTTGACTGTCAAAGAGTGTTCTTAAGAAAAATGTAGCGTTTTTGTGATAAACATCTAAGTAACAAAAAGTAACCAATAATCATGGCTCAATGAATGGAGCTTTATACCTATCTCGATATAAAATACGGTGAGCAGCAGATTTTGTGTTTTGTTGCTTTAATAGAGAAATTTGGAATATTGATTTTGAATGGAGTCATTCTTTGTGAGTATAAAAACATCACGGTTACAAAAATTCCTCGTTTGTGCGTCTTTGTTAGCATTGACAGCCTGTAGTTCGGTCACTAAAGAGACGTCATTGGATAGCGACGTTGATGACATGGGCGACATTTCACAGACTAACGCAGCGACTTACCTATGTAATGCTGCCCCTTTGCATGTTTTCTTTCATGCCGAAAATGCGCAAATTACCTGGAATGATAAAGAATACACATTGACTCGTGCCATTAGCGCATCTGGCTCGTTTTACCTTGGGGAAGGTCTTACTTTCTGGATTCATGGTGAAACGGCAGAGCTAGAAGTGGGAGCCATGGCAGCAACATGTCGTCTTGTTAAAGTAGAGTCGTAGCCTTATCACCTGAGTTGTCTTCACTTTAAATCGAAGTGTTTTCATCCCGTCAAATTAGCAATACGTGTACAATGGTTTCATTCGCGTCTTATGACGCATGATTCCATTGTAGAGAACGTATGAACAAGCTATTTGTAATGGGCATGGGCCCAGGTGATTTAGGGTTGGTTGCACCCAAAGCAACGCAAGCATTGTCAGCTTGCAGTGATTGGGTAGGCTACGGCTACTATTTAGATTTATTGGGCGAGTTGAGTGAAGGTAAGGCGTTTCATAACCTACCGTTAGGCGAAGAAATTGGGCGTGCTCGTTTGGCGCTCGATTTGGCCGCTCAAGGAAAAAATACCGCGTTAATTTCCAGTGGTGATATCGGCATATACGCCATGGCGACATTGGTGTTTGAGTTACTGGATTTACAGCTGCAAGGCAAAGAAGACCATCCTGAATGGCTGAATGTTGATATTGAAGTGATTCCTGGCATTTCGGCAATGCAAGCCGGTGCAAGCCGTGTTGGAGCAATGCTAGGTCACGATTTTTGTACCATTTCACTTTCCGATTTATTAACCCCTTGGGAAACCATCGACAAGCGTTTACACGCTTGTGGCGCGGGGGATTTTGTCGTGTCATTTTATAATCCTGTTTCAAAGAAAAGAGATTGGCAACTAAACCACGCTCGTGATGTCCTATTGCAATATCGTCCTGCTAGTACCCCTGTGATGATTGGTCGCCAGCTGACCCGTCCGGAAGAAGAGATTACCTTTACGACCTTGGGTGAGCTAGAGGCCAAAGATGTCGATATGTTCACCATGGTAAGTGTGGGCAATTCCGACTCAAAACACATAGTTAACGGCCAGAAACACTGGATTTACACGCCTCGCGGCTATTCCAAAAAGCTTTAGCTCTTTATAAAAGGTTAGTGACAAAATGACTGTTTACTTTATTGGCGCAGGCCCAGGCGATCCAGATTTGATGACGGTAAAAGCCGTTAAAACCATGGAGCGCTGTCCGATTGTTCTTTACGCTGGTTCTTTAATTCCGCCACAAGTGGTTGATAGTGTCCGTGGTACTGCTGAAGCCATTTACGATACGGCAGAAATGAATCTCGATGAAACCACAGCCGTGATTGAAAAAGCGGCGCAAGAGGGCAAAGACGTTGCTCGCTTGCAGTCTGGAGATCCTGCTTTATACGGTGCGATTGGCGAACAAATTCGTCGCTTGGAAGCATTAGATATTGATTATGAAGTGATTCCTGGTGTCAGTGCCGTGGCAGCATCCGCTGCGTTATTACGTAAAGAATTGACTTTATCTGGCGTTTCACAAACCGTCATCATGACGCGCTATGAAGGCAAAACACCTTTCCCAGAGCGTGAACGCTTGCCCGCCTTGGCGCAAAGTGGCGCGACGTTAGCGATTCATCTTGGCATCACTCGTATCCATAAAATCGTTGAAGAGCTGATACCTCACTATGGTGAGGACTGTCCTGTGGCTGTTTGTTATCGCACTAGCTGGCCTGATCAAGATTACGTAGTGGGAACATTGACGGATATTGTTGCCAAAGTAAGAGAGAAAAAATTCACTCGCACCAGTTTAATATTGGTCGGAAAAGTATTAGATACAGAAGATTTCGCAGACTCCTATTTATACGACAAAGAGCAAGCGCATATTTTCCGTAAAATACATCAATCTAAGAAAAATCAGCCTAAAAGTGAAAAGGATGAATCATGCAATTGAATAAAATACCAACCACAATTGTGACAGGTTTTTTGGGTAGTGGTAAAACGACACTATTATCCAACGTCCTAAAACAAGCCGCTGGTAAACGTATCGCGGTGATCGTAAATGAGTTTGGTGAGTTGGATATCGATTCCGATTTATTGCGTTCTTGTCCACTTGATTGCCCAGAAGGTGTGGAAGAGGGAAGTCTGCGCAGTGACGATGGCTTTTACGAATTGGCGAATGGTTGTATTTGCTGCACTGTAGAAGAAGAGTTTTTGCCAGTGATGCAGCAACTTGTCGCACGCCGTGGAGATATTGACCATATCTTGATCGAGACGAGCGGTTTGGCGCTGCCAAAACCTTTAGTGCAAGCGTTTAACTGGCCGGGTATCAAAGAGCACTGCACCGTTGATGCCGTAATTACCGTGGTCGATGGTGCAGCTGTGGCGGCAGGTCGCTTTGCACATGATGAAGATAAAGTTCAAGCACAACGCCTAGCAGATGAAAGTTTAGATCACGACCCAAGCTTGCAAGAATTATTAGACGATCAACTTAGTGCCGCAGACTTAGTGGTGGTGAGTAAAAATGATTTGCTAAACGAGGAAGAGCGCGCTCGGGTACAGGCTATCATTGCCCATGAAGTGCCAAGCACAGTCAAAACCGTTTACATTGAAAATGGCGAAACGGCTCTGGATGTTTTGTTGGGCATCGACGCAGCGACAGAAAGCCGAATCGATGAAGTTCACAACCATCACGATCATCATCATGCTCATGGTGAACATCATGATCATGCCCATGATCACTTTGACTCATTTGTTGTGACATTGGGTGAAGTGCAGTCCGATTTATTGCAAGACACACTGACTCAGTTAATTGAAGAACACAATATTTTCCGTGTAAAAGGTTTTGCAGCGGTTCATGGCAAGCCTATGCGCCAAGTATTTCAAGTGGTGGGAACGCGTTTGGATCGTTACTTTGACCGTTTGTGGAAGCCAGAAGAAGTACGTAAAACGCAATTGGTGTTCATCGGCAAGGGTATCAATAAAGAGCAGATTGAGAATATTCTGCATGATGCTTTGAGTGCTTAACCCTCTCCCAGCCTCCCCCTTGAAAAGGGGGAGGAGCTAGACATTCCCTCCCCTTGCGAAGGGGAGGGTTAGGGAGGGGTTAAGAGGGCTATGCCCAAGCTCTTAATGGAAAAACTATGGATTCCCGCTTTCGCGAGAATGACGGTTAAGTAGAAGAAGTAATTGGAGAAACCGTGCACTTATTAGCAGCCAAACCGGGTGGCTTTGTTGACGACGAGGGGATTGTTGATCTTGGGCAATCCCCAGCAGACTTAGTTATTTTGGCCGCGGCGGATAGTGTGCTCGGTGCACTTGGTAGTGCACTTGATCAAGTCGCTTCTTTCAATCGTCCCCATGATGGATTGGAGGGCGTAAGATTACCGAGTGTTCGCCTTGCCAATTGGATGCAGTTGGTCAAACCCGCTGCTTACGATTTGTACGAGCACAAGGTGCTTGATCATGCCAAGGTTGTGGTTGTGTCACTGCTTGGCGGTGAGCACTATTGGGAATATGGCTTCCAGCGGCTTCAAGATTGGGTGAATGCTAAAGCGGGTCGCACCCTGATTTTTGTCCCTGGGGATGATTCTGAAGACCCTTCGTTGATGAGTGTTTCTACTGTGCAAGCTGAAGACTGTCACCGAGTGTGGCGTTACTTGCGTGAAAGTGGCCAGGTCAATTCTCAGCAATTGTTTTATTTCCTTATGGACCGTTACCTTGGCAGGCCTTGTTCGTGGCAAGAGCCTGCACCTCTGCCTAGTGCTTTAATTTATCATGCTGGATGTTCGTCCGGTTTCCTGCAATGGCAAAACCATTATGCGGATAAATTAGCGCAAGGCTTTCCAGTTGCTATCTTGGCGTTTTATCGTTCACATCTACAAAGCGGCAATACCGCGATGTTTGATGGCCTGATTGGAATATTAGAGCAAGAAGGCTTAGTCCCTTTGGCTGTAGCAGTAAGCTCCCTAAAGGACGATGTATCCGTTGGTCTGATCGAATCGTTAGTTGATCGGACCCATGCTAAGGTGATTTTAAATACCACAGGTTTTGCAGCAAATCGGGTGGGAAGTCCTGATCTAGCCTCGGAGCCGACAGATTTCCAGTCGGCTTTTGCATCACCTATTCCGGTTTTACAGTTGATCCTTTCCGGCAGTACTGAAGAAGATTGGCAAGCACAAACTCAAGGCTTGCGCAGCCGCGATGTGGCGATGCAAATTGTCTTGCCAGAAATGGATGGACGTATTATTACTCGTGCGGTCAGTTTTAAAGCATTGAGCCATTACAACGACATTGCCCAAGTAGACTTAGTACGTTATGAATTGCAGGAAGAGCGTGCGCGTTTTGTCGCTCAGCTTGCCAAGCGTTTTGCCAATTTAGCCAGTAAGCCTAACCATGAAAAGCGTATTGCGTTTGTGCTGGCAAATTATCCAACCAAAGATGGTCGTATTGGTAACGGCGTTGGTTTGGATACGCCAGCCTCGGCAGTGAACCTACTAAAAGCCTTAGAAACCGCGGGTTATCCCATCGACAATATTCCCGATCATGGTAATGCCTTGATCGAAGAATTACTCGGCGCGGTGACCAACAACCCCAACACTTTGCATGAACGTGGTTGCTGGCAAAGCCTCGCCTTAGAAGATTACTTAAAGTACTTTTATCAGCTTCCGTTGGAGTGCCAAAACGCCGTTTGGGATCGTTGGGGACCACCGGAAGACGATCATAAATGCCGTGAGCAAAACGGCCAACGTCGTATTATGTTGGCGGGTATTCGCTTGGGCGAAACCTTTGTCGGTATTCAGCCTGCTCGAGGTTTCAATTTAGATTTGGCGGCGAATTATCATGACCCAGATTTAATCCCACCTCACAGTTATTTGGCATTTTATTTTTGGTTACGTCATGTTTATCAAGTTGATGCTTTCGTACATGTGGGGAAACACGGCAATCTTGAATGGTTACCGGGGAAAGGCACGGCTTTGTCGGCGTCTTGCTGGCCGGATATTGCTCTTGGCCCCATGCCGCATTTTTATCCTTTTATCGTCAACGACCCAGGTGAGGGAGCGCAAGCCAAACGCCGCACGCAAGCGGTGATTATTGATCATCTTATGCCGCCCATGACTCGTGCTGAAACCTATGGCGACATGGCGGAATTAGAAAACCTAGTTGATGAATATTACCAAGCCATGGGCATGGATGTGCGCCGCGAGACTTGGTTGCGTGAACAGATCCTCAAAAAAGTCCAAGAGTCCCATTTATTAGAAGAGCTTACGGGTGTTGAATCCGGTAATGACGATGCGGTGCTTGAGGGACTAGACACCTATTTATGTGAAATCAAAGAAGCGCAAATTCGCCATGGATTACATCGTTTGGGAGAGCTGCCCGAAGACGATAAGCTCGCTGATACGCTGGTGGCTTTGTTACGCTTACCGCGGGGCAGTGAAATCACCAGTCAAGGTATTATTCATGCCTTGGTAAAGGACTTTTCGCTGCAACAAGACGGTTTTGATCCGATGAAAAGTGAGCGTACTCCTTGGGTAGGTGATAAGCCAGAACGTTTGTTGTCGGTCAGCAAACTGGCGTGGCGTACCCATGCGGATACCAAAGAGCGTTTAGAATTATTCGCCAAAGAGTTGGTGCTCAGCCATGTGATTGGCGAAGGCTCCACTGATGAGTTGGCAACAAAACTCCCTCAAACCGCCGTGTTATTGGCGCACAGTAAAAAACGCTTATGGGTTGCTTTGCAGCAAAGTGCCCAGGATGAAATTCAAGCGTTAATAACAGGTTTGGCGGGCGGTTTCATTCCCCCTGGTCCAAGTGGTGCGCCGACAAGGGGCCGGCTCGATACCTTGCCTACAGGACGTAATTTTTTCTCTGTCGATAATCGGGCGATTCCATCCCCTGCGGCCTGGGCGATTGGTCAGCAGTCAGCGGAAGCTTTAATTCAGCGCCATTTGCAAGAGCATGGCGATTATCCAAAAGACTTAGGTTTATCTGTCTGGGGAACCGCCACCATGCGAACCGGCGGTGATGACATTGCCCAAGCCTTTGCCTTGATGGGCGTTCGTCCGATTTGGGCGCCGGGGTCAAACCGCGTGACCGATTTTGAAATCTTGTCTTGCATGCAGCTAGGTCGCCCACGAGTCGATGTGACTTTGCGTGTTTCAGGCTTTTTTCGAGACGCTTTCGCCAATGTAATGAGGCTCTATGATGCCGCGGTTCAAGCCATTGCAGACTATCAAGAACCCGGTAATGGCAATGTTATTCGCGCCAATGTGGAAGCCCGTAAGAGCAAATTACTTACGCAAGGCATGAGTGAAGCAGAAGCGAATCGTCAAGCGACTTACCGTGTTTTTGGCAGTAAACCAGGCGCTTACGGTGCTGGCTTGCAAGGTTTGATCGACGAGCGTTGCTGGGACACTAAGGCGGATCTTGCCGAAGCTTATGTGAACTGGGGTGGTTATGCCTATGATGGCAATCATTATAATGGTAAACAAGATGGTATAGAGGCGAAGTCTGCCTTTGTTGAGCGTTTGTCGCAATTGGATGCCGTGGTGCAAAACCAAGATAACCGAGAGCACGACATTCTCGACTCAGACGATTATTATCAGTTTCAAGGCGGTATGACCAATGCCGTTACCGAGTTTAGTGGTCAAGCGCCGAGTGTTTATCACAGCGACCACTCTAATCCGAGCTCACCAAAAATCCGTACTTTAAAAGAAGAGCTTAATCGTGTGGTGCGTTCACGAGTACTTAACCCTAAATGGATTGAAGCCATGCAAACTCATGGCTACAAAGGGGCGTTTGAAATGACCGCCACTGTGGATTATTTATTCGCTTATGATGCGACCACAGACTTAGTTGCGGATTATCAGTATGAGCAAGTGACCGATCGATTGTTACTTGATCCAGACAATCAAGCCTTTATGCGCGATAATAACCCTCACGCATTAGAAGAAATGGGCGAACGGCTATTAGAAGCAATACAGCGAGGCATGTGGCAGAACGCCGATGGGTATCGTGAGAAAATACAATCCTTGTTGCTTGATTTAGATCAGCAACAAGAACAACGTCAGTGATCTTGGGTAGAAGATCTCTTGTAACCTTGCTAGTTGTATTTAGACTATTCAACTAGCTGAGATGAATAAAGTAGAGAGAAACAATGAGTAATAGAGAACAGGCCAAAAAGGGCATTATGATCTGTGGTCACGGCAGTCGTGATAAAGACGCTGAGCGCGAATTTGGTCTAGTGGCGAAAGGGCTTAAAGAGCGTTTTCCTGACTTGCCTGTGGAGTATGGATTTCTAGAGTTTTCTGCACCGAATATCCATATGGGGTTAAACAGCTTGGTTAATCAAGGTGTTGAAGAAATTTACGCCGTACCGGGTATGTTGTTTGCAGCCACTCACGCAAAAAATGATATTCCTTCTGTATTAACCACCTACGAAGAAAAGCATCCTGGTCTTCACATTACTTATGGCCGTGAATTGGGGTTACAAGACGACATGATCGACGCATTCCAAGCGCGCATTTATGAGTCTCTTGGCTTAGATCCTGAAAACCCACCAGAAAACCTGTATGACACCATGTTAGTCGTTGTTGGCCGAGGCACATCAGACACTTCTGCTAATGCTGAAGCGGCGAAGCTAACTCGTATCGTCAATGAGAATATGGGGTTTGGTTGGGCTGATACTGTCTATTCTGGCGTAACTTATCCATCTGTCGGTGTGGGTCTTGAAAAGCTAATGAAGCTTGGCTTTAAGCGTATTGTTGTTGCGCCATACTTTTTGTTTACTGGTCGTTTGATCAAGCGAATTCAAGGGTATGTAGACAAGGTTGCTCAAGAGAATCCAGCCATTGAGTTTATTCAAACGCCTTATTTGAATGATCACCCTCGTGTTATTGATGCATTCCAAAATCGTGTGGAAGAAATCATGCAGGGCGAATTACAAACGGGCGAAGAGACCTTGATGAATTCCTTCAAGCGCCGCCTTGCGGCAGGCGAAGTAGATGTTCATCATCACCATGCTGAGTTTGTTGACCCGCAAGACGATACGCAAGGCTTGTCTGCATCTGACGTTAAACACTTTACTAACGTGGTTCTATCGGAAGGTCACGGGCACTCGTCGGTATTAAATCCGAATGGCCATTCTCATAGTCATGGACATGACCATAGTCACGATCACGGTCATAGCCACGGTCATTCCCATGCTCATAGTCACTCTCATGATCATTCCCATGGCCATAGTCACGGCGTGTATAAACACATTGGTCACCCAATGGGGCCAAGAACCATGATTGGTGAGGGGATTTGTTGCTGCTTTATGAGCCAGTTTACAGATGAAATACTCGAAGAAGAGAAAAGCAAAATCGACGGCGATTGCACGAAAACAGCATTTGCTCATCAATAGTTAAAGTTTTTTGTCAAAAAGGCCAGCTAATTTAAGATATTCATCTTCGATTAGTTGGCCTTTTTTATTTCTATTTACTCCAGTTTAATACTACCTTCTCAAGGTTAATTCCTAATTAATGATTAATTTATTTACTAAATAAAAAGTTTCGATGTATTATTGTTGTAACAGTATAGACATCATCTTAAATGGTCTGTAATGTGTTTTATTAAGGTCTATTAATAAGTGTGGATTTAGCACATTATTTTTCTAGGTGTTGGTAGTATGAGTCCTTATTTGGAAAACTTTTCGTCAAAAATAGTATATAAATTAATATTTATACTTTTTCTGTTTTTGAGTATTGCTGTCGTTTTTTTCGCTAATTCCTCATATAACACAAAGACATTGGATTTAATTTCAATGGCTGAGAAAAACCAAGTTGTCATAGAGGCGTCAGGTACTGATGTTACTCTCACAAAGGTAAAAAATAGCTTTATTGTTGAATGTAATATTACTGTTGTAGGTCATGATATATGTGGTTTATATATCGGTTTACCTGACGATGATGGAATAGGTTTCTCTCTAAAATATTTTGAATCATTAAATTTTAATATAATAGAGAAATCAACTAGCAAAAATTATGACGATAGAGTTCGTGTATTTGTAAGAGCAAATTTAAGTTCTGAAGAAAAAGCTAGTTTAGGTGTGAAATATAAGTACCATGCTGTTCGAATAAAGGCTGAAGGTGATGGTGTAGTTCCACTTTCTCGTTTTAAGGTAGAAACATGGTGGGAGGATATGTATAAAGTACCTTTCGAACTTGCTTACTATGATATAAATAACGTTAGTAGTATTGAGTTCTTTTTTAATGAAATGCCAATTGTATCCCCTGGAAAGTATTCCTTGTCATTATCTAAGTTAAAAGTATCTGGAAAAATAATCCATCTTGATGTTGTTTATAAGATTTTAACATTGGTTTGGCTTTTTATAGCGGTATTAGCTATATTTTCGTATTTGTTTTTTAAATTTAAAGAATTTAAAAAACTTAAAGGTCAAGCTTATAAGGATTCAAGTGTTAATCTTTTAAATGCTTTAGGGTTTGAGGCTAGATATTCAAGATATGTTGGTAAAAAAGTAGTAGTTTATCGTATAAAAATTATCAATTGGCAAAAACTATTACGTCACTTTGGCCTCGCCACAGCAAATCATCTACTTAGTAAGGTTATTGAAAGAAGTGCTCTTCGCTATAAAAATGATTTTTATTTAAGTGCAAGATTAAATGAAAATGATCTTATACTCTTAAAAAAAGGTGAGCGCTTTTCGGCAGAAATGGAAAAGGACTTTTTAGACTCCTTATTGTCTTCGATACATATCATTGGGTTAGGTGATTTGTGCTTAGATATAAAGGTTGGGATATGTGAGGAGATATCTCTTCCGGGTAATAAAGATATAATATTGGAGCGCACTGAAATATCTATTCAGTCAATAGTTGGTAGTAAGTCTCTTTTACAGTTATATACTAGCGAGATAAGCAGAGAGGCTGAAAATAAAGCACACTTAGAAAAACTAATTGAAATCGCACTAAATCAAGATGCTTTTTATCTTTTGTATATGCCTTTATATCGCGCATCGTCAAATAAAATAGTGGGTGTGGAAGCGTTATTACGTTGTAGTTTACCTGAACTTTATAGTCTGTCTCCGGAGGTATATGTTTCTGTTGCAGAAGAAACTGGCCTTATCCGAGATATTGATTTAATGGTGATAGAAAAAGCTCTGACTGACTTTTCGAACTTCGAGTTGTATGAAGACCTTACGCTCTCCATTAATATTTCATCTAAAGAATTATTAGACACTTCTTTTGTTGGGCATTTTGAAGAGAGAGTATTAAAGAGTGGTGTTAGCTTTGAAAAAATTTGTTTAGAGATAACGGAAACCTTTTTGCTAGATATCGATTGCACCTGTATTAATACGCTTAATGAAATTCGTGGAATGGGATGTAAGGTTTCACTTGATGATTTTGGTACTGGTTATACCTCTTTTCAACATCTTATTAATTTCCCTGCAGATGAAATTAAAATAGATAAAGGTTTTATTAGCGGTATTAAAAGTGATCAAGGTTACAGTGTTATTGTCGACTCCTTATTTTTAATTGCAGATACCTATCAGTATAATATAGTAGCTGAAGGAGTGGAGACTAAAGAAATTTATGATTTTCTTGTCGATAAAGGTTGTGATGTATTTCAGGGTTACTTTATATCGAAGCCTATTCCCTTGGAAGGTGTTGTGCTTTTAAATAATAAAATCGACAAGGACGGTTTGTAAGCTTTTCTAGTGAATAACGTTTTTCTTGATATGCAATAAAAGTACCCCCGCAGTAGCGGGGGTATTTTTAAGGTCTTCAAACATTTTTCGGAAAGATTAAAACGTGAAAGGATGATCGCCTGTCTCGTCTTTAATGCGAGTCGGTAAGCCCATTTCGTTTAATAAACCCAAGAAAGGTCGTGGATCAAGTTGCTCTACGTTGCGCATTTCTTTTGCATCCCAAGTGCCGTTGGCAACTAGGATAGCGGCAGCTACAGGTGGCACACCAGCGGTATAAGAAATACCTTGGCTACCCACTTCGTTGTAAGCGTCTTTGTGGTCTGCTACGTTGTAGATGAAGACTTCTTTCTCTTTGCCGTCTTTGATGCCTTTAACAACATCACCGATGCAAGTTTTACCTGTGTATTCAGGAGCAAGAGAAGATGGGTCAGGAAGTACGGCTTTCACTACTTTAAGTGGCACAACTTCAAGGCCTTCTGCTGTTTTAACTGGCTGTTCAGACAATAGCCCTAGGCTTTGCAATACGGTGAAAACGTTGATGTAATGTTCACCAAAGCCCATCCAAAAACGTACGTTAGGTACATCTAAGTTTTGAGAAATAGAGTGTACTTCGTCATGGCCGCTCATGTAGGACGTTTGCTTTCCTACTATTGGTAGGTCATCGGTACGACTTACTTCAAACATCTTGTTGACGTTCCATTCGCGATTCTGCCAAGAATACACAACACCGGTAAATTCACGGAAGTTGATCTCTGGGTCGAAGTTAGTCGCGAAATATTTACCATGGCTACCTGCGTTGATATCAATGATGTCGATATCACTTACGCTGTCGAAGTAGTGGTTGTAAGCAAGCGCCGCATAGGCATTTACCACACCTGGATCAAAGCCCACGCCTAGAATGGCAGTGATGCCTTTTTCTTTACAAGCGTCACGACGTTTCCATTCGTAGTTCGCGTACCATGGTGGTGTTTCACAAATTTTTGCTGGGTCTTCGTGGATGGCTGTATCTAAGTAAGCGGCACCTGTTTCCATACAAGCTTCAAGCACAGACATGTTGATAAATGCTGATCCCACGTTGATGACGATTTGAGATTCTGTTTCTTGAATCAGTTTAACCGTCGCTGGCACGTCAAGAGCGTCTAGGGCGAATGCTTGAATGCGTCCCTCTACTTTCATGCTGCCTTTGTCGAGGACACTGGATACAATATTGTCGCATTTCGAAACGCTGCGCGAAGCAATTGCAATATTGCCCAGTGTGTCATTGTGTTGGGCGCATTTGTGTGCCACAACTTGTGCCACGCCTCCGCCGCCAATAATTAGGACGTTTTTTTTCATAATAGTGCTTTCTCCAAAGTGGTATCTTTTAACAGAATTAAGATAGATTCTGCTCAAAATCGTCGTAACCGAATTCCTTTACAAGTTCGATGCTGCCATCCAATTGGCGTATGGCAATAGACGGCATCTTAACACCGTTAAACCAGTTCTTTTTCACCATGGTATAACCGGCCGTATCTTGGAAAGACAGGCGATCACCCACTTGCAGTGCTTTATCAAATTTAAATTCGCCAAAAATATCGCCTGCTAAGCAAGATTTACCACAAATCATGTATTCGTGGTCACCATCACAAGGTGCCATTTTAGCATTTTCACGATAGATCAGCAGGTCCAGCATATGAGCTTCTATTGAACTATCAACAACCGCTAAGTTTTTGCCGTTGAACAAAGTGTCCAATACGGTGACTTCAAGGGTTGTACTTTTGGTAATAGAAGCTTCCCCAGGCTCTAGGTAAACTTGAATATCATAGGTTTCTGCGAAACATTTTAGGCGCTGACAAAACTTGTCGATGGGGTAACCTTCGCCAGTAAAATGAATGCCACCGCCAAGGCTCACCCATTTCACTTGTGTGATCAGGTGGCCGAAACGCTCTTCAATTAGAGTTAACATTTCGTCAAAACGATCAAAGTTGTCATTCTCACAGTTATTGTGGAACATGAAACCAGAGATATCGTTAATAACGGTTTCGATTTTTTCAGGGTCCCATTCGCCTAGGCGGCTGAAAGGTCTTGCTGGGTCAGCAATTAAAAACTCAGAGGTGCTCACTTGCGGGTTAACGCGCAAGCCACGAGTTTTGTCTTTGCTCACGTCTTTGAAGCGATTGAATTGGCCGATCGAGTTGAAAATGATCTTGTCAGAGTGATCGAGTACTTCATTAATCTCATCGTCTGAATAGGCCACACTGTAAGCGTGCGTTTCGCCTTTAAATTTGGTTTTGCCGAGTTTGACTTCATAAAGAGATGAGGAGGTTGTACCGTCCATATACTCTTGCATTAAGTCGAACACAGACCAAGTAGCAAAGCATTTCAAAGCTAACAAGGACTTAGCCCCAGACTGCTGGCGCACATAGGCGATCTTTTCTAAATTCTTTAGAAGAGCCGCTTTATCAATGAGGTAATAAGGAGTCTTGATCATGGCAACTAGCCTGTCCGCAAAAGCGCGTATTCTAGTTCAAATGAGGGGAAGTTTTCTACCGCGAGGGAAGCCTTTTTTAATCGAATCGCGAATTGTCCTTTATCTCGACTTTGCTTTCATCTGATTTAGCGGGTTGGGGGCGAAAATAGCGGGCTTTATTATCCCCATGGGAAACAGTACTTGAACATACTATTGTTCCTAACGGAATACCGCTTAGGTGTTCGGAAAGTGCTTTTCAAATTTTCAAAACAAGGTACTCTTACCACCAATAATTTTTTGTCCCTAGGGACGCTGCTTTATAGAAAGAATAGCAGTGCTAAATTTTGTTTACCGTTTAGTTTAGGAATCGAGTTTATATGTTGATTATCGTAATAGGGTTGGTCATTTTTTTTGGTTTGCACTCCATTCGCTTGATTGCACCGCAATGGCGTGAAACGAGTATGGCAAGACACGGCGCATTACGCTGGAAAATGCGCTTTGGCATGTTAACCTTGATTGCTGCGGCTTTTATTGTAATGGGCTATATGCAAGTTCGTCTTGAACCCGTTTGGTTATGGTTTCCGCCTGTTTGGACTCGCCATTTAGCGGGGTTGTTGGTGTTGGTTGCGCTTTTCTTCGCAGGTTCTGCGTTAGTGCCTAATACGACGATGAAAAATAAAATGGGCTACCCAATGTTAATCGCGGTTAAGCTTTGGGCATTTGCGCATTTAATCAGTAATGGCACGTTAGCAGATGCGATTATCTTTGGCAGCTTCTTGGTTTGGTCTATTGTGAGTTTTGCCGTATATCGTCGTCGAGATCGTAAAGCGGGTGTTGTTTATAAAGCTTCAGACGAATCCACTGTTCCGATGAATTTGATTGCTTTTGTTTTTGCTATGGTGTCTTGGTTCACAATTGTATTTTACCTACATGAAGCCATTCTTGGCGTATCACCACTCGTTTAATCTGTCGCGAAAACATTCAGATACAAGAACGAAAAAAGGCTCTATCAGGTTTCCCTGATAGAGCCTTTTTATTGTCATCAGTGTGTTATGTTCTGAAGTGGTTGATGTTTTTGATCAAGTCATCCGCTAGTACTTTTAGCTCTTCGGCGCGGGCTGCACTTTCTGCTGCGATTGCAACCAGCTCAGTAGAACCTTGCTGTATGTCAGCGGTGTTTTGGTTCACCTCAGCAGTAACACTCGTTTGTTCTTCGGTAGCCGTTGCGATTTGGGCTGCTCGATCGTTAATAGTGGTAACGGATTGTTGAATCTTGTCTAAGCTTTCTCGGGCTTGATTGACATCTTCAACGCTACTGTTTGCTCTGGTATGGCTTAATTGAATTTTATTCACTGCATCTTTGGTGATCTTTTGCAACGATTCAATCATTTTTTGAATTTCTTCAATCGAGCTATAAGTGCGCTGTGAAAGCACACGAACTTCATCGGCAACCACGGCAAAACCGCGACCTTGTTCCCCTGCTCGTGCCGCCTCAATCGCAGCGTTTAGGGCCAATAAATTGGTTTGCTCTGCGATACCTGAAATCGTCGTTAAGATCGCGTTAATGCCATCGGCGTTTGTGCTTAGGTCATTAATGACGCCAGCCACACCTTGAATATCTTCCGCTAAAGTTCGAATGCTCTCTTGGCTTTTCAGTACTTGTGATTGGCCAATGTTACTGGCTGCAACAGTCTCATCCGCATTGATCGCGGTGTTTGTCGCATTACTGGCGATTTCTTGTGTTGCCTGCGCCATTTGATGGATGGCGGTAGCAACCATCGAAATGTTGTGTTGCTGTTCTTCAAGTTTCAAAGAGCTGTTTCTAGAAGATGAATGAGAAGCGCTGGCTTGACCAGATAGCTCATGGCCGATCTTTTTGAGATGCGACACAGTGCCATGAAGTAGGGCGACGAACTTATTAAAATTGTCTACCAATACCGCGATTTCATCTTTAGAACTGGCGGTTAGGCGCTGAGTTAGGTCTCCGTTACCTTGGGCAATTTGTGCCATGCTGTCAGAAACGCGACGCAAATCTTTTAATAGGAATCGTGTTATTTGGACGACGAGTAATATGGCAATCGAAAGCAAAACCAAAACAGCAACAAGGATATTGGTGCCCAAACCCACAAGCGGCGCATTGAGAACGTCTTTGTCCATCATTAAGCCCAGCACCCATGGATTGCCTTTTATATTGCTGGCAAACATTTCAATATTCTTGCCGTCTAAATTAAGCTCAGCAAATTTAGCCTGATTGCGAATGTCTCTGAAGAAAGAGTCGGTTAATACAGGTGACAAGTCGGTAGCATCTTTTAAAATTTGCTCTGTATTTGGGTGAGCAATGATTTTGCCGTCACCATCAAATAGTACGCTATAGCCATTGCCAGCGACTTTCATGGCGAGAACACTGTCTAATACGCTATCTAAAAATACTAGACCACCAATGGCGCCAACGAATTGGCCATTAATAGTAATGGGTTCGACAAATGTCATAGACAGTTTTTTAGTGGAGGCGGAGATATAAGGCGCAGTGACATAAGCGCTGTTTTTTGCTTTGGCATCAATGTACCAGCTGCGTTTACGAGGGTCGTAATCGGCACTGTTTAGCGATGGGTCGTGACGGTACATTGCGCCATTTTCCATCCCTAAAAAAGTCATACCAAACCCAAGACTGGCCTGAGCTTGTTGGAGGATATTAAGAATGTCTTTTTCGTTAACGTCTGGGTTTTCCTGCAGGGAGGCCTCTATTTTTTGTTTAATGGCTTCCATGGTGCTGATGCGATCATTGGACCAACTATTTATATAGGTGGAGATTGCATTAGCTTGCGAGCTGGCTTCTGATTTTATACGAGCATCACTGTCGGTTTTAAAGGCGTAAAAGGAAACACCGCCAACACCGAGAGCAATGATTATAGCCACAATAATGGATTGAAGCGTTATTTTGGTTTGTAGTGAAAGGCGCATTCCTTTTCTCCGCAGTAATTTTAAAGTGGATTATTACTTAAGTTATGTTTCTAATCTGTTGCATGGCTGCAATTTTCTGTTAATTAGCGTAATCATTCTAGAGTTAACAGGAGGCTTGTTTGTTTTGATACTTTTGAACCTTTCTGTTATCGTCCGCGCCCCGTTGTATTGGTCAGTATAGGTAGATTTTAGATGATTTGTGGATTTGATTACGGAACATCAAATTGTGCATTAGGTATAGTTGAGGATTCGGCTGTGCGCCTGGTTGCTTTAGAAGACGAGCATGCTTTTTTACCTTCTACTTTATATGCGCTAGATCGAGACCTTATTACCGAAGCGGTTGGGCGAGGCCTTAAGGATATTCATGCCAGACAAGCGTTTGCTGAACTACGCCAAAATGCGCTAACTCGAGCAAAGCGAGCGCGTTATGAAGAAGACATAGCGGATGAAGATCAAACACTATTTTTTGGGCGCGCAGCCTTTGAAGAATATTTTCAGTGGCCAGAAGAAGGGTACTTTGTTAAGTCTCCTAAATCCTTTCTAGGTGGTGCCGGACTTCGAGCGGAACATATACATTTTTTCGAAGACATAGTGACTGTGATGATGCAAAACATCAAGCAGCGCGCCGAGAACAGTTTGGGGGCCGACATTACTCATACTGTTATTGGTCGCCCTGTTAACTTTCAAGGTCTGGATGCAGATGCAAGTAACCGCCAAGCATTGGAGATTCTGACCACAGCAGGTAAACGTGCTGGCTTTAAAGAAATTGAGTTTTTGTATGAACCCATTGCGGCAGGTTTAGATTTTGAAAAGTCCTTAGCGGATAACAAAACGGTGCTGGTTGTGGATATTGGTGGTGGTACGACTGACTGCGCCATGGTTCGAATGGGGCCGGAATATCTTAAAAAAGAAGACCGACGAAGTGATTTCTTGGCGCATACGGGTGAACGAGTAGGCGGTAATGATTTGGACATACAAATCGCGGGTAAGCATTTTATGCCATTATTTGGTATGGATACCTTGCTTAAGACAGGCTTGCCGATGCCGACTCAGCTTTATTGGAATGCAGTGACAACAAATGATGTTTCTGCGATTGCTACTTTTAATAGTATGGAAACAAAGAACCAAATAGAGCAGCTACGTCTTGATGCCGCGAATCCAAAATTGATAGAGCGCTTCCTAAGAATGCGTGAAGAAAAGCATAATTATCATATTGTGCGAAGTGCGGAAGAAGCCAAGATCGCGCTGTCTGACTCTGAGCATTATTCAGCTTCACTGGATTATATCGAAGCCGCTTTGGGAGCAGACATTAGTCGTGACCAATTAGCACAATCTATTGCTTCACCGCTAGAGAAGATGTTGAGTTTAATGAAAGCCGCTATTGAGCAAGCTGGCGAGAAGCCAGACCTAATTTATATGACAGGTGGCTCGGCTAAATCCCCCGTTATTCGAGATGCGATTCAGGCAAGTATCGGTAACATTCCTGTTTTAGATGGGGATCACTTCGGTAGTGTGGCAGCAGGTTTGACAGTTTGGTCGGATAGAATCTTCAAATAAATTTCACCAGATGAATAAAACTTATAAAAAAAGGGAACAAGCCATTGGCTGTTCCCTTTTTCATTGCACACAAATTAACTACTTGTGAGACTGACGTTATAGAGAGAATCTATCCACAGAAACTTTCAGTTTTTCTAATACTTCAGAAAGCGTCTGAGTGGTTGCCATCATTTCTTTGACGCCGTCGGCGGTTTCATTTGATACGTGACGAATGCTCGATATGTTTTCATTAACACTGACCGCCACAGCAGATTGCTCTGTAATTGAGCTGGCAATGTTAATAGACATAGAGTTAATTAAGCTAACAGACTCTGTTACTTTCATTAAGCCCTTACTTGCTTCAATCGCTTTTTCTGCATTTCCAGCGGCCTGATCGCGCCCGCTGATGACTTCACTAGAAGCGGTTTTAGAAAGTTTTTGCAGCTGCTCAATCATACCTTCAATTTCAGATGTCGCATCTTGAGTTCGTGTTGCCAGCGTTCTGACTTCGTCTGCTACCACAGCAAAACCTCGACCTTGCTCGCCTGCTCGCGCCGCTTCAATGGCGGCGTTTAGGGCGAGTAGGTTGGTCTGTTCCGCAATACTGCGAATAACATCGAGAACGGAGCCAATATTCACACTCTCTTTTTCCACTTCTTCCATGACAGAAGAGGCATGACCTATAACCTTAGCGAGCGCTTGCATATCGGTAGCAACGTTATTGACTACCTGAGTGCCAGCTCGAGTTTCCTCGTCTGCTTTATGGGTTTCATTGGTTGTCTCGGTGATATTTTTTGAGACATCCTCAACCGCAACAACCATCTGGTTCATCGCGGTAGCAACCAAATCTGTTTCAACTTGCTGTTTGGTCATTCCTTCTGAAGCCAGTGAAGCGGTTTTTTGTACTTTTTGGCTGGAGCTGGCAAGCAACTCCATGCTGCTTCTTACTTCCATTTGCATGGAGCGTAATTGCTTAATGGTATTTCGTCCGTGCTCGAATAAAATCGAGATTTCATTGCGGCTATGAATTTGATTTTCTTGTCCGTTCTCAAAAAGGTGTGTGGAAAGGTTGCCGTTACCTAGTTCTTGCAGGTCTTGGCCTACACGTTTTAAAGGGGAGAGAATGCGCTGGGTAATAAAGGCAATCAAAACGACAAGAATAATGGCACAAATGATTGAGATGATAATTAAACTATTGCGAACAGAGTTAGCGACCAGAGTAAATTCATCCACTGGCCCTCCTGTTAATAGTGCCCAATTCCAGTTTTCGGCATGACGAAATGTCATGATGTTTTCTTTGGTAACACCATTGATAGTTTGTTCGGTGAAAAATGTGCCGCTTTCTTGATTTTTCATTAACTCTAAGTGTTTTTCTGCATTGGCTAGGCCAATTTCACTAAATAGCTTACCTTTGTTTTTCGAATCAATAACCACTCGGCCGAAGTCTTTGCCTTCTTTTAAGTTGATCACCGTGGCTCTGCCAGTATCGCCAAAGGATAGGGTATTAATTTCATTCTCTAAACTTTTTAGCCCTTCCGTGTAATCAAAACCAATGTAAAGAATGCCGGCTACTTTGCCCGTTGCATCTTTAAATGGAACGTACTTCGTCATGTAGTTGCGGCCAAATAATGCGGCTGGTCCGGCGTAGGTTTCGCCATTGATGAGCTTTTTATAACCCGGATGGCCTTTGCCTAATAACGTTCCGAAAGCGCGGTCGCCATTTTCTTTTTTAAGGGAAGTACTAACGCGTAAAAAGTCATCGCCATAACGAATAAAAACCGTCGCTGTGCCACCTGTCATACTTGTAAACTGGTCTGGCTTACTAAAGTTTAAATTAATGGTTTCGCCAGAGTTGGTTGCTAAAGGACTGTCGTATTCACCAATTTTTACCGTTTCTGAATCACTAACTTTGATTCCACCAGGAAAAAGAGTGAAGAATATATCGGCTAATCTGTCTGTATTGCTTTCTAGGTTTTCATAATAGAAATCCAGCAACATGCTGCCTTGGTTGGCGCTAGTTTGTAGCTCGTGATCTATGCTGGTCATAAAACCATCGTAGGACTTATTTGATGCTAACCAACTTAACGCGCTAAAACAAAGAATGGAAACCGTGAACACTACAACACCAAGCTGGTGGGTTATAGGCATGGCTTTTATACGCTGAATCATAAAGGTATTCCTTCTATTGAGGTATGCTTATTATCAGTTTAGTAAAGCATTTGATAAAGTTTTTATTTTTATAGTGGTCTTTATATTTTGACTCCACAATGGCCTGAGGACGGGCTTTTGAAAAGATAAATAATCTAAAAATAGTCTGGAAATGTTCGCTCAATCGGAACATTTTCTATAAAGGCAACAAGACATGATTTGTCTTGTTGCCTTTGCATTTTGTCACCGATTCTACGTTTATATTAACGACTACAAGTTCGGGTGTGTATTTTCTACATGGTGCTTCTCTTTCACAGGACGAACCATTAAGTTCGCGAAAAAACCAACTACCAGTAACCCAGCCATAACATACATCGTTGTATTGTAGAGGCTAGACGTTGGGTCGACTGTTCCTGCTGGAGCGATTTCCATTAATTTAGCAACGGTCACCGACTTCGCTGTGATGAGTTCATTTAGCTGGGAGATAGGAGCATTGAACTTTTGCTCGAACGCGGCTGTGTCTATCTTGCTAACCAAATCGGTAATGGCATTTTCTACAGAAAGATTTCTTAGGTAGGTGATAACGAAAGGCCCAAGAACCCCTGCCGTTGCCCATGCCGTTAGCAATCGACCATGGATACCACCAACGTGTAGCGTGCCAAAAATATCCGCGAGGTACGCTGGAATCGTTGCAAAACCACCACCGTACATAGTGAAGATAATCATGGTTGCTGCGTAGAACATGATCAGCCAAGTCACTGATGGATCAGCGCTTACCGCTGAGGCGGCATAAGGAATGGACAGATACAAAAGTGTGCCAAGTACGAAGAAGCAATGGTAGGTATTTTTGCGTCCAATGAAGTCGGAAGTCGATGCCCAAAAGAATCGACCACACATATTAAAAACTGAAATCATTAATACGTATGTGCCAGCAAAGCTTGCTGTCGCAATGGTCGGGAGTGTTGACCCAAAGATTTCCGTCATCATGGTTTTTGCAATGCCAATGACGCCGATACCTGCGGTCACGTTTAAGCACAATACAGCCCACAATAGCCAAAACTGAGGCGTTTTTAATGCCTGATTAATATGAACATTGTTGCGACTAATCATAACGTTAGCGGCATTTTTTGCGGGTGGCGTCCAACCCTCAGGCTTCCAATCTTCAGGTGGCACACGATAAGCAAAGGCTGCAACCATCATGATAATAAAGTAGACAATCCCCAGCGTTAAAAACACGCTAGACGCGCCAGTGTCACCTGTGCCAACAACATAAACCCCAGCTTCACCTGGAGTAGGTAGCTTTGCCGCTTCAGCAGCGCTGGCAACGACCACTTCTAATTTGCCACTGGCCATTTCTGCAAAGCGCTTACCGCCTTCAGTGATTAGATTTACGGCCGATTCAGGCCCAAGGTAGGTAGGTGCGACAGCGAATTTTTCTAATAAAAAAGCTTTTAGAGGCGCGCCAATCATCGCTCCGCCACCGAATCCCATTATTGCCATGCCTGTTGCCATACCGCGTTTATCAGGGAACCATCGCAGCAGCGTAGAAACAGGGGAGACATAGCCAAGCCCCAAGCCACAGCCACCTAAAACACCATAACCTAAATACACCAGCCATAATTGGTGCGTTGATATCCCAACGCTGCCGATAATAAAACCGCCTCCCCAAAGGAATGCCGCTGTAACACCAACACAACGCGGACCTACTTCTTCAAGCCATTTACCGGCAACGGCTGCCGATAGACCAAGAAATACAATGGCCACAGAAAATATCCATACCACACTGCTAAGACTCCAGTCTTGAGCTGCGCTCGTGACAACGCCAAACTCTTTCGTCAATGCCGGATTAAAAATACTCCACGCATAAACAGAGCCAATACATAAGTGAATAGCAATTGAAGCGGGTGGAACTAACCAACGGTTAAAGTTTGGAGATGCAATGATTTTATCCTTCATGAGGAAGGATAAAAGAGTCCTAATCAGGTTCATAATCTGTGTCCTTGTAGAATTATTGTGATTTCGGCAACCAGTTACAAAATATTACATAGAGATTATAATTTTTTATAGCAGAAAGGATATGTATATTTCGCAAATATTGTCAGTTAGGTCGTTTTTCTTATCTTTGGCAAAGTGCTAAGTCGAAGGTGTGCTTTTCTTTCATGGAAAATTTATAACAGTGATATACTGTTTCCATAGTAAACATTCTTATCGGAGTATTTCTTTGTTCAACGCGTTATTAACTCAATTAAAAGAGCTTTTTGCTTGGAGCGATATCAAGCGTCCTTGGCATCTGGCCGTTCTTGCTGCTGTTTGTGTCGGTGTGCCTGTTTTAATTGGTGCAGCGTTAGATCAATTTGCAGTAGCGACCTTGTCTAGTTTAGGGGCCATGGTGATATTATATTTACCTAAAACTCGAACTGCGCACCGCATGGTGACGCTTGCCATGTGCTCTTTTGGTTTTATGATCTGCTTTAGTATTGGTTCTCTTTCGAGCTTTAATCATTATGTCGCGGCTTTAGCTCTTGGGTTGTTGTCTTTTGGCTCTATTGTCATTACACGCTATTACCGCCTACCACCACCAGGTAGTTTTTTCTTTATTCTGGTATCTGCCTTGGCTATTTACTTACCGTTTGATCTTGGTAGATGGTCATCAAATATTGGCATGGTGGCATTGGGTGGGATGTTATCCTGCTGTTTGGCATTCTTTTACAGCCTGATGACAGGAGCCAATGATTTACCTGTTACCAAGATAGAAACGGACCCTCGGGTGAATGCGATTATTCTAGAAGCCGCTTTGGTGGCGTTCTTTATTGCTTTATCCTATTTAATCGCCGTTATATTTGAGCTAGAAAATGCGCTTTGGGTGCCCATTTCATGCGCGGCTATTTTGCAGGGCGCCACTTACCGCATGATTTGGCATCGTAATATCCATAGAATAGTAGGAACGGCACTTGGCATGGGAGTAGCGTATTCGCTATTTTCTTTTCAGCCTAACTATTGGGTACTGGCGTTAAGCATGATTTTCTTCCAGTTTGTTGTGGAGTTGCTGATTGTCAAAAACTACGGTGCCGCGGTGATTTTTATTACACCTTTAACCGTGATTATGGCTGAAATTACCAGTGCGAATATCAGTACAGAGGTCTTACTAGAACATCGGCTTGTCGATATTTCTATTGGTAGCGCGATTGGTATTCTCGGTGGCACTATTTTTCACCGCACTTCTCTGTTAAAACACATTGAATCTAGAATGAATACACGTAGCTCGCTATCAGGTCGTAAGCCTTCCTAAGCGTGTTTTTGTTATTTGTTAGTTGCTTAAAGCCTTCTATAGACGTACGCTGCAAAACTCTGCGGATTGACAAAAATTGCTTCCGCAGTTCTTGTGAAGGTGCCTGTAATAGGGTGAAACGGGAAACAGGTGCGTTTTAAAAACAAAGCCTGTACTGCCCCCGCAACGGTAAATAAGTGGTGTGTTTCTTCTTAATTCCACTGTCTTTTAGATGGGAAGGAATAAGAGTATTAGAAATACAGATCTGCCAAACACTTATCAGTCCGGAGACCGGCCTTCATTAATTTGGACACTTTTTTCGGTATTTTTTACCGCTTAATTGTCCGCTAATTTGAATCATACGGGTGAGTATGAAACATATTTTGGAGGCACATAGTGCATATTGAACCAGGCGTCGTTGATGGCGCGAAAATTGTTTTGAGTTACGCTACCGCTTTGGCGGCTTTGGGCTTGTCGGCGAAAGCATCTATCGACATGATCAAAAAAGACGGACTAGTGTCTTTAATCAGTCGCAGTGTGTTAACCACGCTTTTTGTCTTTGCCTTTTTTGAACTCTTGCCGCATCACGCTGTTGGTGTGTCTGAAGTGCATCTTATCTTAGGCTCAACCCTATTTTTGATCTTTGGCCCTGCAGCGGCGTCTATTGGCTTGATATTTGGTTTGTTAACACAAGGCGTGTTCTTTGCTCCGTTTGACCTGCCACAATATGGTATGAACGTTACGACCTTGTTATTACCGCTATTTGCTATGTCGACCGTGGCTCGTCGTACGATTGCAGAAAATACGGCTTATGTAGATATTTCTTATAAGCAGGCATTGCAGCTGTCTTTAACTTATCAAGGCGGTATTGTTGCTTGGGTGGCTTTTTGGGCGTTTTATGGTCAAGGCTTCGGCGCTGAAAACTTAACCTCTGTAGCGACGTTTGGTATGGCGTATTTGAGTGTTGTGCTGCTAGAGCCAGTGCTTGATCTTGCGCTATTAGCTGCCGCAAAAAGCTTGCATCGTTTTAAGAACTCTTCTTTGCTTGAAGCGCGTTTATTTAATTAAACATCTTGGTATGTTTTTAAATGCCTATCCTGTCTTTGTACAGGGTAGGCATTTTTATGTATTCAGCGCTTATATTGTCCGTGCTCGCTGACAAACTCTAAAAAGGCGCGATTGGCTTTTGATAGATAACTGTCTTTACGCCACGCAATACCTAGGTCTAGCCAGATTGGCGGATCAAAAGAGCGAGTAATTAAGTCGTCGTCATCTTCAATCACCATGGCAAGTAGAGTGGATATGCCGAAGCCCTGTTGAGTGATGGACTTAATGAGCGGAATTAAGTTGGTTTCAAAACCGATTTTAGGTGTCTTTTTGCAGACTTTCGCCAGTTTATCGACAATACGGCGGTGAAAATAGCCTTCTTTGAACATCACCAACTCTTCATTGAAAAACGCTTCTGGTGAGATTCGCTCTAATTGACTAAAAGGGTGATCCGTCGCAATCGTTACCAGCATTTCTTCTCGTATTAGCGCTTGTGTTTCTAAGCTATCAGGTAAGGTTTCTGCAACAATAACACTAAGATCTAACTCACCATTTTCGAGCATTTTCTGTAGCTGCCAAGTGCCTCCTTCAATAACTTTTAAGGCAATGCTTGGGTATTTATGGCGAAATGCCATAAGAATAGGAGGGAAGTAATAAGAGCCAAGCATACTTGGAATACCGACACGAACTTCACCTTGGCTTAAGCCTTTTAACTCACTCATTTCTAGTAAAGCGTCGTCTGTTGCCTGAATAATTTTTTCCGCATGCGTCAGCAGTTTTTGGCCTTCATCTGTTAAGCCTATATTACGGTCTGCTCGATGGATTAAGGTCAAGCCCAGGTCTGTCTCTAGTTTTTTTATTGCCATACTCACAGCAGGTTGTGCAACGCCAAGCTGCTGAGCGGCTTTTGTAAAACTCTCGGTTTTTGCAATGGCAATGAAATAACGCAGCGGTTTAATGTCCATCAACAACCTTTATGAATTGGATAAGATGGATATATTTTATTGATTATTTTCCTAAGCGTATAGTGTCGTATTAATTTATATTGTATTCGGAGCAACTCAACTTCGCGTTTGATGTTGCTGCGATCGTTGGAGAATGTTTGTGATAGAAGTGGGTAGTTCTGTTTTTTGGCGAGGCACCATAGCGCTCATTATTGGCTCTTTCATGATTTTTGCTAACGTCTATGTGACACAGCCTTTGCTGCCTATGATTGCCAACGAATTTTCCATTACGCCACTGCAAGCCAGCGGTAGCTTTACCATCACGACACTGACCTTGGGTATCTCTTTACTTTTCTATGGGCCGATTTCAGACGCCTTAGGCCGTAAAGGTATTATGGTTATGACCATGGTTGGTATTACTTTAACGACTTTCTGTTTGTCCCTCGTACAGAGTTATGAATCATTACTAGTTTTACGTGGCCTGCAAGGTTTCTTCTTGGCTGGGCTACCTGCCATAGCCGTTGCTTATTTGGGGGATGAATATACGCCAGAAGCGTTAATGGTAGCGGTTGGTTTGTATATCAGCGGAAACACATTAGGCGGCATTGGTGGTCGTCTTATCGGTGGTTTTGTTGGCGAATGGCTAGGGAGTTCAGCGACCTTTGGCGTGATGAGTGCGATCAGTTTACTGTGTTTATTGGCTTTTTTCTTTCTGCTGCCAAAATCTCAGCATTTTGAAGCAAAACCTTTGCGTGTTGGTCACATTCTGATGAACATGAAAAGTCATTTACAGAACCGTCGTTTAATAACCAGTTACTGCATTGGCGGTTTTAGCTTCTTTATTTTTATTAACCAATACAGTTACGTGACCTTCGTTTTGGAAGCTGAGCCTTATAACTTATCGGCTAAATACGTTGGCTTGCTCTTTTTGACCTACCTGTCTGGCACCTTAGGCTCAGCTCTTTCTGGCAAGCTTGCCAAGCGCTGGAGTCAACCGAATATTATGGTACTAGGCACTTGTATTTTCATGTTGGGGTCTTTAGTTACCTTGGGGGATTCTTTAATAGCAATCATCACAGGGTTATTGATAAACAGTTTTGGCTTCTTTCTATGCCATTCTACTGCCAGCAGCTTTGTGAGCCGCAATGCTAAACACTCTAAGGCAAGCGCTTCATCTTTGTACTTGGTGTTTTACTATCTAGGCGCGAGTCTTGGTGGGTTTTATCTTGATCCTTTCTGGCAAACGGATGGCTGGACTGGAGTGATTTTAGGCTCGTGGTTGGTATTAGGTTTCGTTGTATTGGCTGGGGTGAGCTTGATTCGACAAACGAGAACCGCGAATCAATTAAGCTCCGAAGCACTATAAATGTTGGAGCTTAATAAAATATGAATGACGCTGATATTAAAGGAGTTGCCAGACACGAATGATCACCGCAGGGTTTTCATTGTAATCATCGGCTAGGTCTACAGTCCCTAAAAATATTGATTTATTCATCCATTCATATGGACTACCGATCGGCGCTTCAAAACTAAGTACACTTCTAGCGTAGTTATGTTTTGGGTCACTTTCGGTAGGTTGAGCTCTGATGATGGCTTTATTTTGCACTAGGATGATAAAGCCATCTTCGGTTTTAAGCGCGTATTTTGCCTCTAATTCTCTACTTCCATCCGGTCTACCAAGCTGCCAGTCACCGCCACCAGAAATAACTTCACCTTTTAGAGATGGGCCTTCAAATTCGCCACCTGTGATCCAAATGATGCCTCGTTCGCCATATTTACTTTGCCCAACAGTGACTCGTTCTTTGTCTATCTTCACACGAGATTCGTAGATGAATTTGGTTTCAAAGCGATTGTCCCTATTTGGATCTTCGTTGGCTGCTAATGCGCCAGCGCTGGTTAGCAAAGACATTGCACACACTGCGATGGTCGAAATGATTTTAAACATACTTGTTCTCCTTTTTTATTGTTAGCGCTTGTATTGCTTAAGAGGATCCTTTCGCAAATGAAGGTATTTTGATAACAGGAAGATAATGTTTAACTATACAATTATTTGAAGTGGAAACGTTATTATATTTTGTTATAGGTTTAGACTGTATTGTAGGGTAATAAGGGCTCTTGTTGAGCCCTTATTATCAATAACTCACCGAAAAGCTGTCATAAATGGTCCATTGAAATTACCATACTCGTTATTGCATAATCGAATGCCTCCAACAGAGTAAAATATGAACACCAAAATATACAAAGAAGTGCTTTATCTCGCCAAAGAACTCATGACCTGCGCCAACAAAAAAGACCAAGCGGGCTTTGATGCTTATTATGCGGAATTGAAAGCTATATGTGATGACAACGACGGCACAGACAAAGACCACCCAGTACAGTGGGAAACTCTAGGCGACTTTACCGACGATCTAGAACAGGCGATTGTTATCTATGACAAAGCCTTAGAAAAAGCCGCTGCTATAAACTCCAAAGATTACCTTTCCTCCATTGGCTTCGCGGCCGCTCAACTGAAACTAGAACTTGGCGACAAAAACGGTGCCATTGAATACCTAGAACAAGCCAAAATCCACAGCAATAAAATCATCGATAAAGAGCTAAAAGCGGAAATTCACGACGTGCTGTTTGACCTGAAAAAAGCCTAAAGAAACAAGAGACACAAAATGGAACGTCCTACCAAGGAACAGATCAGCCAATTACCCTTATATATTGGCCTTGGCCTTCGTGACATCGTCATCGTTGAAAACGAACTTGATGCCGCACAAGCCATAAAAGAACTAGAAAACGAAACCTCTATTGGATTCGATACCGAGAGCAAACCGATTTTCCAAAAAGGCCAAGTCAGCCCAGGTCCATCGCTTATTCAACTGGCGACCGAATCAAAAGCGTTTCTGTTCCCTGTTCGATTTCCTGTCGCCGTTGCGGCAGTGAAGGAAGTGTTAGAGAACCCAAAGATCAAAAAAATCGGCTTTGGTATTAAAGACGACAACAAAGAACTGCGCAATAAGCTCAGCATCGACATCACCAACACCCAAGACTTATCCTTCACCTTAAAGCAACTTGCTGGAGAGAAAAACAGCATCGGCGCCCGCGCTGCCGTCGCAATGGTACTTGGAAAACGCCTTGGCAAAGGCGCCCAAAAATCCAACTGGGGCGCTTACCCTCTTAAAGAAAACCAAATTCTGTATGCCGCCAATGACGCGCATTCGGCTATTTGTGTGGAGAGGGCGTTGACTTCATTAAGGTCTTAGTTTCTTCCCCTTTTCAAGGGGAAGACGGAAGATGGGGTTATTGGTTCCATTCAAACGCTTTGTATTCCCGACCTTTATTTCCGTTTTTTAATTCGGGAAAAAGCTGAGCGGGTAACTTTTTTTAATCGATAAAAAAGTTACCAAAAATTCGCTTTAAGATCTTTAATGCCTGCTTTTCTTCATATGAACATAACTGTTCCCCTACGCTCGTTATATCGTAAGGCGTAGATTGTTTTTGCAGGCTTGAGAGAAGATATTTTTAACTGACTCTGAAACACCATAAGGTCGCGCAATCGACTCTCTAACAGAAAATGCGTCGAACTGAGTTCATCAGTGATGCTGGTTTTTCGTAGGGCATGAGCGCAGCGTGATGCGCCGTTTAGCATTATGGTCAGGCAAACGTATTTCATTATTACCTGGCTTAATTGTTCTTTAGGGAGGGGATGGAGTTGATGCGCATTGCTGCATTTGTGGCTATTTACTAAAGTTCTTAAATAACACTGAGGGAATTTATTATGTCTACAGTAAATATTCGACTTGACCAAGAGCTGGTTGATAGAGCGGCTATAATGGCAAAAGCCTTAAACCGTACAACACCTAAGCAAATTGAACACTGGGCGAAAATTGGTGAAATGATGGAAGATAACCCTGATTTGCCTTACGAGTTCGTAAAACAAGCCATCATTGCCAAAGCGGAAAAAGAAGCCGGAAAACTTGAGGCTTATAGCTTTGGCTAACATTACAAAGTTCTTCAAACAACTACCTTTAAAAAAGCGGTCAAAAAACTGCATAAAAACCAAAAAGCGGATCTGGATAACGCGATCAGAGAATTGATTGAGGATCCGCTTCTAGGGCAACAGAAGAAAGGCGATTTATCCTTCCTCCGTGTCTACAAATTTAACATGGTGAAACAACTTACATTACTTGGCTACAGCTACGAAGATGGCACCGTTACACTCGAACTCATGGCATTAGGTACATATGAAAACTTTTATCGAGATGTGAAAAATATCGTTTGAGCGGATATTGATCATAATGGTTAAGCCCGTTCCAATTTCTTAGATTTGGAAAAAAGGCCTAATCCTAATTGTTACAAAACTCGAAACTCGCAATTGTTCTTCGCATGAGCCCCGAAAAGTAATTCAATTTTCAGCAACCAAACCACAAAACATTTCGCTTACTATTTTCATGTATAACGCTAAGCTTACCAGACTATGTAATCCGGTAGAGTGCCTTGTGATGGAGTACATTTTGGTGCATCATTTGTTCATTATCATTTGAAAAGTTTTAGGTGATGCAATGGAAACAGCACAACTTGAAAGTATTACTAGTGCCGCTATGAACTTGCCTGAGAAAGAGCGGGCTAAACTTGCACATGATCTGGTTGCCAGTTTAGATGGTCCAGCCGATATTAGTGTTGCAGAGGCTTGGGACATTGAAATCTGCCGCAGAATCAATGACATTGAATCAGGCAAAACTGAACTTCTTGATGTTGATGAAGCCATTTCACGCGCCAGAGCTCGGATTAGGGGCTGATTTTGAAGGTAAAGATTAGCACGGAAGCTAGCGTAGAATTGACCGAAGCCGCTGCTTGGTACGAACTTGAGATACCCGGTCTGGGAGAGCAGCTCATTACTAGTTTTGAGCAGGCTACGGCAAAGCTCAGCAAACCAAACCCACCGCTCGTACCGGTCATTGGTAAAGCTGCCAAGCTTGGAGCTAAAAAATTGATTCTTCAAAGGTTCCCTTTCTCCTTGGTGACTATAGCAAGTAGTCAAACAATTACGGTCGTTGCTTTCGCCCATCATTCTAGAAAACCCGGTTACTGGCACGATCGACTCACCCCATAACCAAGGCGAGAACGTGAACGCTTTTTAAACAGTCAAACTCGATATTATTGCTCAATTTTGAAAATAAATGTATTAGCTTTTATAAAGACAGCGCCAGTCAATGGTATCGCAATAATAAATTTAGGGGCAGAAAAATACTATTTTTCATCTGACCCTAATATTCATAGATTGTTTCGGATGGTGCTAGGAAGGGGAGATTTATCCTGAAATTCCATAGATTGGCGAAATCGGCCCATTAACATAAAACCCGTGAACAGATTTTGTTGGATGGAGAGCAAAAACGTAGGGCGTCATGAGCGCAGCGTTATGTGCAGTTGACCGTCTTGTCAGCAATGCTTACCAAGATATGCCGCTCCAAGAACTTCTAAATTTTTATTCCAAAGCTCAGAGATAAGTTTTATAGAAAAACTATGAAAGTTATTAACGCCCAATTGTTCTTTTTTCACTAGACCGTACAGTTTTTCAAAGTCTGACTCTTTCAGGCGAAATATTGGATTATGCACAGCATCATTTCTTAACTCACGAAACCAGTTATATAGCTTAAACTGAAAATCATCAATAACTGATTCTTTTTTAAGTTTCTCTAGCCGTTGATTATGATTTTTTAGCTGCATACCCGGAATATGATGATCTAGCAGGGTTTTTACCATCATTTCTACGAACGAATGAGAAACGATTACAAGCAAGCGAGGATTGTCTTTGACAATTCCAATCTCCTCAGCGACTTTCAGCATATAATCAAATTCCAAAATTAACCCCTAATGTTACTAACGCTTAAAGCAGCTGCGCGTCGGCTGCCTTTGCTTGCTATGTTTATTTCCGGCTAACTTTTGGACTAAAAAAGTTTTCTACACTTCTGACCGACTCAGCTATTTTCTGACTAAAGTCATCGTTCTCTGACGAGAAGTATACTATTTTGTCGTTTTCTATAACGCGCTGACGGCTGTTGTCGACAGTAGCACCATGACCAGCGTAGGCACCTTTCATCCAGAAATGTAGCCATATAGCACCTCTTACGTCACCGATTCGCTCTTGAAGCCCATTGAAAACACTATGAGCTTGCTCAGACCAGATAACTTTAGTTTCAAGACGAATCGTTTGTAGCTCTGCCCATTTTTTATACAGCTTACTCAAGCGCTCTTCGTAAATTCGTTGTTCTTCTTGAAGCCGACACCCTGCTTCTACTTCTTCTTTACTCAAATAAATCATTGGATTTCTGACTGACTGAAGGGCTTGTTGAACTTCATAAGTAACGAGAATAGCCTTTTTAGCTAATTCGTATTCACTTGTGCCTTTGAGCTGGCGACTCCAAGTGAATAAACCCAGCCCGCCAATAATCAATGCGCCTAAAGTACCAATTATTGAAATGACATCTTTAGTAAGCGACCAATTAATTTCGCTAATTGTTACGCAAAGATTCAAAAATCACTCCTGTAAACATAACGTCGCAATCACGCGCTTGTCGCGTGCATTGCCTTGTTAAGTTTGAGCTCCATAGGCTGATAAACCAAGCCTGCCGACTCGCCCACTTCGCCACTACGCTCAAACCCATAATTTTCATAAGCGGTCACTGAAGATAGCGACGCGCTAACGGTAACAGTTTCAACCTTCGCATGATTCAAGGCGGATATAAGCAGCTTTCTTCCAATACCACTTTTCTGTGATTCCGGCCGAATAAAAAGCATCGCAACATGGCGACCTTCCTTAAGCTCGATGATGCCTTCAACATTTTCGTTGTTCTCAGCAACCAGCATTAAGTTATCGCCTCTCATCCTATCGAGGAATGCATCGCGCGCAGCGATATTCGAAAAGGTTGTAATCCCCTCATCAGACAATGTGCTTGCAACAGACTGCAAAAAAGAGTCCATGCAAATTGCACTTACAGCTTCAAGGTCCTTCTCTTCCATCTTCCTGATAATCATCAATGTCTCCCAAGAACTTAACATTTTGTTAATGCGCATGCGCGTTTAGACAATTTAAAAATCTTTCAATATCTTTGTAGGAGCCTGAATAAATTGGATTTTATAAAGATATTAACAGAGATTAAAACTAGAAAACTGAGCGTGCGCGTTATTTTTTTATCCACAGCGCGTTATTTCTGTGCTGTAGATCCTTATTCATTGATATTAGGAGGCTTTTTCATTTTCTGCCAGTACAAATACGCAAAATACGACTATTCAAAACAGGCAAACCGAGCCAAAATCTGGAAACCATAAAAATAAACTGTTTATATACCCATAAATTCCATGTCGGGCTAAAGCCGCGACCTACAGTGAAAGCTTCGCTTTCAGCGGCACATCACGCTGCGCTCATGATGCCCTACGAAAACCAAGTTTCTATGATGAAGTCAGTTCGACGCGACGAAGTTGCGCGACTTTATGGAGTTTCAGAGTCAGTTTAAAATATCTTCTCTCCAGCCTGCAAAAATAATCTATGCCTTACGATAAAAATCGTCTTGCCAAACTTATAATAAACAAAGTGAATGAGACGTTTGGGCGATAGCCCGATAAAGCGAATTTTTGGTTACTTTTTGGGCGCTAGCAAAAAGTTACCCGCTCAGCAGAGCGGAATAAAGCTCTTAGCTCAAAGCAATTGATTGGAACCAAAGTACGAAAAGAACTTGATTCCCGCCTTCGCGGGAATGACTCGCATCAGGTACACGATAAAAACTGCGCTACGTTTTGGTAGCTACGATGAAGTCAGTTCGACGCGACGAAGTTGCGCGACCTTATGGCGTTTCAGGGGCAGTTAAAAATATCTTCTCTCAAGCCTGCAAAAACAATCTATGCCTTACGATGTAAATCGTCTTGCTAAAACTGATAATAAATAAAGTGAATCAGACGTTTGGGCGACAGCCCGATAAAAGATTTTTTGGTTACTTTTGCATCGATTGGCAAAAGTTACACG
>NZ_QKLW01000002.1:563670-650572 GCF_003208215.1 Marinomonas alcarazii | reverse complement strand
TAAAACTGATAATAAATAAAGTGAATCAGACGTTTGGGCGACAGCCCGATAAAAGATTTTTTGGTTACTTTTGCATCGATTGGCAAAAGTTACACGCCCAGCAGAGTGGAATAAAGATTGGGAATATAAAGCGTTTGAATTGAACCAAAAGTACGAAAAGAGATTGATTCCCGCCTTCGCGGGAATGACGTGTCTACGTAGAGGCTCTTAGTGGGAATAATGAAGCCCGAAAAAGATATTAACCCCATCCTCCGCCTTCCCCTTGAAGACAAAAGGGGAAGGGACTTGGTGATTAGTAACGTAACCTTTTGCGTTTGAATGGAGCATGAATTCCATGTCGGGCTGAAGTCGCGACTTACAATGAAAGCTTCGCTTTCAGCGGCACATCACGCTGCGCTCATGATGCCCTACGAAAACCAAGTCTCTATGATGAAGTCAGTTCGACGCGACGAAGTTGCGCGACTTTATGGCGTTTCAGGGTCAGTTAAAAATATCTTCTCTCAAGGCTGCAAAAACAATCTATGCCTTACGATAAAAATCGTCTTGCCAAAACTGATAATAAATAAAGTGAATCAGACGTTTGGGCGACAGCCCGATAAAAGATTTTTTGGTTACTTTTGCATCGATTGGCAAAAGTTACACGCCCAGCAGAGTGGAATAAAGATTGGGAATATAAAGCGTTTGAATTGAACCAAAAGTACGAAAAGAGATTGATTCCCGCCTTCGCGGGAATGACGGTTTGGGGGATAAAAGGGGTTTGACCCCTTGAGGGACTAAAAAAAAGCCCCGCAAAGCGGGGCTATCAAACTAGGGAGTGACTACGATAAGGTCACGCGCTGCTTTGACACAGCATTCTGATCCGATGATGAGTTAAAAAACACATCACCAAACGCAGACTGTTTTCCCGTTACGCCATGTCTGGTATTACTGCGGCGTAACGGGAAGATTTCTTTAAATGGCTTTGTTGGTTAATTCGGTATTTTTCAATACTTCATCAAGGTGTAGCCAGGTTTCGATGACGGTGTCTGGGTTAAGAGACATGCTTTCGATGCCTTGGGCGACGAGCCAGTCGGCGAAGTCGGCGTGGTCGGATGGGCCTTGGCCGCAGATGCCGACGTATTTGCCTTGTTCACGACAGGCGGTGATCGCCATTTTTAGCAGTTTTTTGACTGCTGGATTGCGTTCGTCGAATTTGTCTGCGATCAATCCTGAGTCGCGGTCAAGTCCGAGTGTTAGCTGAGTCAAGTCGTTGGAGCCGATTGAGAAGCCATCGAAGTATTGTAGGAACTCGTCAGCCAGTAGGGCGTTAGACGGTAGTTCGCACATCATGATGACTTTCAGGCCGTTTTCACCACGAGCCAAGCCTTGTTCTGCAAGCAGTTCGGTCACTTGTTGCGCTTCCTCCAGAGTACGAACAAATGGAATCATGATTTGTACGTTGGTTAAGCCCATGTCGTTACGAACGCGGCGAATGGCTTCACATTCTAGGGCGAAGCAATCACGGAATGAGTCGTCGATGTAGCGCGCGGCGCCACGGAAGCCAAGCATTGGGTTTTCTTCGTCTGGTTCAAACAACGGACCACCAATAAGGTTGTGGTATTCGTTTGATTTAAAGTCGGACAAACGCACGATGACGGGTTTTTGGGAGAAAGAGCACGCCAATGTTGCGACGCCTTCGACCAATTTGTCGACGTAGAATTCCACTGGGCTTGAGTAGCCAGCAATACGGTGGCTGATTTCCTCTTGCAGTGCAGGCGTCATTTCAGCGTAGTTCAATAGGGCTTTCGGGTGAATGCCGATCATGCGGTTGATGATGAATTCTAGGCGAGCCAAGCCAATGCCTGCGTTGGGTAGCATGGCGAAGTCGAAGGCGCGATTTGGGTTGCCGACGTTCATCATTATTTTTACTGGCAGTTCTGGCATGTTGCCGACCTCAGAGGTAATGATGTCGAATGGCAGTTCGCCTTGATACACCATACCCATGTCACCTTGTGAGCAAGATACGGTGACGATTTGACCATCTTGCAATACGTCTGTGGCGTCGCCACAACCAACGACCGCTGGAATGCCCAACTCACGGGCGATGATCGCCGCGTGACAGGTACGACCGCCACGGTTGGTGACAATCGCTGAAGCTCGCTTCATGATAGGTTCCCAATCTGGATCGGTAATGTCGGTCACTAGAACGTCGCCCGGTTGGATACGATCCATTTCGGTAATAGAAGACAATACTTTTACGGCACCTGTACCGATTTTGTGGCCAATTGCGCGGCCTGTGATCATCACCTGAGAAGTTTTCTTCAGGTTGTAGCGTTCCATGCTTTGAGCGTTGCCTTGGCTGCGAACGGTTTCTGGTCGCGCTTGCACTATGTAGATTTTGCCGTCGACACCGTCTTTTGCCCACTCGATGTCCATAGGGCGTTTGTAGTGTTTTTCGATGATGCACGCTTGGCGAGCAAGGTCTTCGATCTCGTCGTTGGTTAGTGCAAAACGGTTTTGGTCATCTAAAGCCACTGGGACGATTTTGACAAATTCGTCATCGCTGCCGGCTTCGGCGTATTCCATTTTTTGTGCTTTGCTACCAAGGCTTTTGCGGACAACCGCTGGGCGATTGGCAGCTAATGTTGGCTTATGAACATAGTATTCGTCTGGGTTGACGGTGCCTTGCACCACCATTTCGCCAAGACCGTATGCCGCGGTGATGAAAACCACTTCGTCAAAGCCTGATTCTGTGTCTAGGGTAAACAATACCCCAGAAGCGCCTATATCACTGCGCACCATTTTTTGAATGCCTGCGGACAAAGACACGCCTTGGTGTTCAAAGCCTTGGTGAACGCGGTATGAAATGGCGCGGTCGTTAAAGAGAGAAGCAAATACGCGTTTGATTGACGCTTTAATGTCTGTCAAGCCTTTCACGTTTAAGAAGGTTTCTTGCTGACCTGCGAAAGACGCGTCTGGTAAATCTTCTGCGGTGGCAGAAGAGCGCACGGCGAATGAAGTGTCGTCTGCGTTGTCGTCACACAGAACGGCGAACGCGGCTTCGATTTCTTGGTCGAACTCTGGTGAGAAAGAGGCGTCTTCAATCCATTGGCGAATTTTCACGCCCGTTTCGGCAAGGGCGTGAACGTCGTCAACATCCAATGCGTCTAGTGCTTGGTGGATTTTTTCGTCTAGGCCACTTTCTGTGATGAAGCTTTGATAAGCATAGGAAGTGGTTGCGAAACCGTTTGGTACTTGAATACCAAGGTCTGTCAGGTTAGAAATCATTTCACCCAAAGAGGCGTTTTTACCGCCAACTTCACCGACATCTTCCATATGAAGATCTTTAAACCACTTAATAAACTTGCTCACAAGAGACTCCAGTTTTTTATATAAATTAATGGTAGGAATAGTTCTTAGCCAGTTTTTCCTAGTACGTCAGGTACTTGTCAAAGCACTTGATCTGGGTTCATTGTATGTAGGCGAGTTGCTTTGAATAAAATCGATTATTCGATGTAGTTTTATTTCAATCGAAAAAACGAATGTCGTTAGATAACAACAAAATAGGTAAATATTGAATGAAAGTGTATTTCGTCTCTGATGGAACGGCGATTACCGCTGAGGTGTTTGGGTCGGCAATGTTGTCGTTTTTTGATGTGGCAGTAGAGACAAAAAGTGTGCCTTTTTTGACCACTAAAGACCAAGCAGAGGGGTTGAAGCAGCAGATTAATTTGGAACTGAATAGCGGCATTGCTTTGTTGGTTTTTTATACTATTTCTGATGCGTCTATCCGCGATATCATTGAGTCCTGCGATTGCCATTGTTACAACTTGTTTGGTGATTTATTGTCACCCATAGAGCAAGCTTTGGGAGTAAAAGCACAGCCCACTGCGCAAAAAGCTCATGGTATGAAAGAGGGTGTTTATGACGGTCGAATAGACGCCATAAACTATGCTTTAGCCAATGATGACGGGGCATCTGTGAAGAATTTCGCTGAGGCCGATATCATTTTGTTAGGCGTATCTCGGTCAGGTAAAACGCCGACCAGTTTGTACTTGGCGATGCAGTACGGTATCAAGGCCGCAAATTACCCGATTACCGAAGACGATTTTTCGTCCACTGGTTTGCCTAAAGTATTAAAAGACCACAAGAAAAAGCTATTTGGTTTGACCATTGACGCTCAGCGATTACATGAAATTCGCACTGGGCGAATGGCGGCGAGTAAGTATGCCTCGTCTCGTCAATGCCGCTATGAGGTAGATGAAGTAGAGTCTTTATATCGCCAAGAACGCATTCCGTTTTTGAATTCGACAAAACTGTCTGTGGAAGAAATTTCCACCAAAGTGATGGCTGAGATGAATTTAGTGCGTCATAGACAGTAAAAATGATGCGTTAAGTGATCGAATAATTCGATGGATTCACTGTTGTTGCACGAAAAACAGACAAAAATAGCATAAAAATATTTCGCTTAGGTCAAAATGGCATGACCAAAGTGGGATAAATGACCCGAACATCCCCGTATTTTTGTTTGTTTGTTGTGTAATTACAAACAAACACTGGGATAGACTGTGAAGATAATGTTAAGAGCGACGCGAACTGGAAGAGTATTTGGTGAATATGCTCTATAATGACGATTAATTGAGCGCATAATTAATTTTAAGGATGTGAGAAACGAACTCCGAGCGCTCTGAATAGTGAGATGTTCATATTTCTATCTTATAAAAGGGATATCTTATTAAAAAAACCAAGGATAAAAATACATTGAGTAATAAAAAAATTAACGATCCACACATGCAGCGAGAAGCGTCTAAGTACGATAACCCCGTACCAAGCCGTGAATTCATTCTAGAGTTTCTTGCTACCCAAAATAAAAGCATGGGTCATCTAGAGTTATGTAAAGAGTTTTCGCTTACTGGTGAAGACGAAATCGAAGCCCTCCGTCGTCGTCTCATTGCTATGTGCCGAGACAATCAAATGACCAGCAACCAAAATGACGAGTATTCGCCGATTTTAGAGAGTGACCTGATTGAAGGTTACGTCCAAGGCAATAAAGAAGGTCATGGTTTCTTGTTGCGCCAGAGCGATGACGACATTTTCCTATCTGCCCGTCAAATGCAGAACGTGATGGATGGGGACAAAGTGAAAGCCCGTTTGTCTGGCCGTAGCGTTAAAGGTCGCTTAGATGGTGTTGTGGTTGAGGTGCTAGAACGTAAGCACACTCAACTTGTTGGCCGCTATTATGAAGAGAGCCGAACGGCTTTTGTTACACCAGAGAACCCACGTATCGCGCAAGATATCTTGATCACTACAGAGTCTGGTTTGACGCCGGCTCATGGTCAATATGTATTAGCTGAGATCGTGACTTACGCTGAGCGCGGCAAACCGGCTCAGGGTTTGGTGAAAAAGATTCTTGGCGACTTCATGGCGCCGGGCGTTGAAATTGAAGTGGCGATGCATCGCTACGAAATTCCACATGAATGGCCGGCTGCGGTAGAAAAGCAAATTAAAAACTTCAGCACAGAAGTTGCTGAAGAAGACAAAGCGCATCGTGTTGATTTACGTGATACGCCGTTTGTGACCATTGATGGTGAAGACGCGCGTGATTTTGATGACGCCGTATATTGTGAAAAAACACCGGGCGGTTGGAAGCTGTTTGTTGCCATTGCCGATGTTTCTCATTATGTGAAAAAAGACACGGCACTCGATGAAGAAGCCATTGTACGTGGTAACTCGGTTTATTTCCCCGGTCGCGTTATCCCTATGTTGCCGGAAGTGTTGTCAAATGGCTTATGTTCACTTAACCCAGATGTAGATCGTTTGGCGATGGTGGCAGAAGTGTCTTTGACGAGCAAAGGCAAGATGCGTGGCTTTAAGTTTTATGAAGGTATCATTCGCTCCCATGCTCGCCTAACTTACAGCAAAGTCGCGAAAATGATCGCTGATGAGCCAGAAGAACAAGGTATTGAGTTGCGTGACCGTTATGCGTCTATCGTGTCTCATATCGATGATTTAAATGGTTTATACCATGTCTTGAAAGGGGCTCGTGATGAGCGCGGTGCGATGGAATTCGATACCATCGAAACTCGCATGGTTTTCGATGAAAATTCTAAGATTGAACACATTATTCCTGTCGAACGTAATGATGCGCATAAGCTAATCGAAGAATGTATGTTGTGTGCCAACGTGGCAGCGGCAGAGCTATTGATTAAAGCGGATTTGCCTGCCTTGTTCCGTGTTCACGAAGGGCCAAAAGATGACCGTTTGTTAACCTTGCGTACCTATTTAGGTTTGCTGGGCCTTGAGCTGACAGGTGGCAATAAACCGACGCCTGCGGATTATGCGGCACTCTCTGAAGCGATTAAAGACCGAGCAGACGCTCGTAGTATTCAAACCATGATGCTGCGTTCTATGTCTCAGGCTGTGTATCAAGCGGATAATTTGGGCCACTTTGGTTTGAATTACGAAGCCTATACGCACTTTACGTCGCCAATTCGTCGTTACCCAGATTTGTTAGTTCATCGCGCGATTCGTTATTTGATTCGTGGTGAAGGCCGTCCGGCAGTGCGTCAGGCGCATCGTGTCGCTGGCAGTCCAGAACTGAAAGAACGCAAAATCTATGGTTATAACCACGCGGATATGGACGGTTTAGGGGATTCTTGTTCCTTGACCGAACGCCGTGCAGATGAAGCCACTCGTGACGTAGAAGCCTGGTTGAAATGCCAATACGTGGAACAACATTTGGGCGAACCGTTTGACGGGGTTGTCACAGCAGTGACGTCGTTTGGTTTATTCGTCGAGTTGCAAGGCTTGTTTGTTGATGGTTTGGTGCATATTTCTGGTCTTGGACAAGATTATTTTGTTCACGATATGGAACATCAGGCGATTGTTGGTGAACGCACAGGTCGTGTCTTCCGCCTTGGTGATACCTTGAAAGTTCGCGTCTCAAATGTGAATCTGGAACAACGTAAGATTGATTTGAGCTTGGACGAAAGCGGCTCTCGTCCAGCGCGCAAAAAGGTGGAACGTACCGAACAAACTGAGCTTGAGATGCAATTAGCTCAATTGCCACCAATTGAGCTGGGTGGTCGATCTAAGCCGAAGTTTGCTGCCAAAGCGGAAGGCGATAAGCCTAAAGATGGCAAATCAGCAAAAGATGGCAAAGAGTCTGATGGCAAGGCGAAGAAAAAACGTCGTTCGCCTGTGTCTAAGGGCAAACGTATCAGACAGAAAAAGTCTGGTACGGTATCGGCTAATGGCAAGCCAACGGCAGCGGCTAAAAAACCGAAAAAGCCTAAGAAGCCAAAAAAGAGCAATGCTAAGCCGAAAGCAAAAGACTGATCAGAAGCTTTGAATTGAGTTTTCTAGATGAATAACTTTCTAGATGAGTAAAAGGGGGGCGTAGGCCCCCAAATTAATAGAGTAGATAATGTCAGATTTAGAATGGATATACGGCATACATGCCGTGGAAAATGCATTGACTCAACAGCCAGAACGCGTCAAAGAAGTGCGTTTTCAAGAAGGCCGCGACGATAAGAAAAACCAGCGACTAGTGCAACTTTGTAAAGCAAATAAAGTGCGTTACAGCGTGGTACCTCGTAAAGAACTGGATCAGCTTTTCAGCAAAAACAAAGAGCGTGCTGTTCACCAAGGCGTGGTGGCTTACACCACAATGAACAAAGCGGGCAGTGAAGCAGACTTGCATACTTTGGTGGCAGGTTTGGATGAAACGCCTTTGATTATTATCTTAGACGGTGTGACTGATCCTCATAATTTAGGCGCATGTTTACGTAGTGCGGACGCCGCGGGTGCCCATGCGGTTGTGATGCCAAAAGACAATTCAGCGCCTCTGAATGCAACGGTTAGCAAAGTGGCATGCGGTGCAGCAGAAAGTATTCCTGTTTACGCGGTGACAAACCTTGCTCGTACTATGAAAAAGTTGCAAGACCAAGGCGTGTGGATTTTTGGTACGGCTGGTGAAGCGACACAAACCATTTACGAGCAAGACTTATCTATTCCGACGGCGATTGTAATGGGAGCAGAAGGCGACGGTATGCGTCGTTTGACTCGTGAACAGTGTGATTACCTTGTGAAACTGCCTATGGCTGGTGTGGTTTCTAGTTTGAACGTGTCTGTAGCGACAGGTGTTTGTCTCTACGAAGCAGTGCGTCAACGTGCTGTTAAGGCCAAAGGTTAAGGGGCAAAAGAGCCTTGTTTAAGCAATTTAATATTGTGTCTCCTTCGGCTGATATTTCAGCCGAACTTCAACAGAAAATCGACACTAAAACGAAACCGTTAGGTGCGTTAGGTGAGTTGGAAAACATTGCCTTTCAGCTTGGTAAAATCCAGCAATCGCTGACGCCAGATGTGTCTAAACCTAAAATGATCATCTTTGCCGCTGACCATGGTGTGGTGGCGCAAGGGATTAGTTTGTTCCCGCAAGAAGTGACGCCACAAATGGTCATGAACTTCCTGATGGGCGGTGCTGCGGTCAGTGTATTTTGCGAACAACATAATGTGCCATTACGCATTGTGGACGTGGGTGTCAATGCAGAGTTAGAAGCCCATCCGCTATTAGGCGATCGTAAAGTCGCGTTTGCGTCTAAGGATTTTAGCCAGCAAGCAGCGATGACCGCAGAGCAGGTAGAGCAAGCTATTTTAGCGGGCGTTGATGAAGCAAACATGGCCATCGATGATGGTGTGAATTTGTTGATGTTCGGTGAAATGGGCATTGGCAATACTTGTGTATCCTCTTGCATGATGACTGCGTTAGTGGGTGTGAGTGCTGCTGATAGTGCTGGGCGGGGTACTGGTTTGGATATGGCCGGTGTTTCTCACAAGGCGCAAATTATTGAACTATCTTTAAAGCGCGCAGAACGCGAAACAGGTCAGATCATCTCGGAATGGAGTGCTCAAACGCTTGCTCAGCAAGTGGGCGGCTTTGAAATTCTCGCCATGGCGGGGGCGATGTTGCAATCGGCGCAACGCCAAACCGCGTTTGTGGTAGATGGTTTTATTTGTTCTGTCGCTTTGTTGTTTGCTCAGAAAGTCGCGCCTGCTGTGCGTGAATATGCCATTTTTGCTCATCAGTCGAATGAAAAGGCCCATAAAACATTGCTCGAACATTTGCATGCCGAACCTATTTTGTCTTTGGATCTGCGTTTGGGTGAGGGCTCTGGTGCGATTTTGGCTTACCCTTTGATTCATAGCGCCTGTGTCTTTTTGAAAAAAATGGCAAGCTTTGAAAGCGCTGGTGTAAGTGATTCTAAGTAGTCTTGGTTAAACTCTTTATTAGGTAATAATACATTATGAAAGGCGTGATTATTGCTCCTTATTGGCAAGGCTTTAAACGCAGCTTGGTTACTTATACTCGGATCCCATTAAAAGTGGATTGGAGCGATGATGTAAAGCACACCCCTGCGGTGTGCTTTTTACCATGGGTGGGGCTGCTGGTTGGCTTGTTGAGTGCTTGGCCCTTATGGTTTGACTGGTCGCCTTCATTGCAAGCCCTGTTGATGTTGTTAACGGCAGTACTCATTACGGGTGGTTTTCATGAAGACGGTTTGATGGATAGCTGTGATGGTTTAGTGGGTGGTTGGGATAAAGAACAACGCCTGACTATCATGAAAGACTCGCGCATTGGCAGTTATGCCGCTTTGTCTATTTGGTTTTCATTGTCGTTAAAATGGTTACTGCTCAATGAGCTTCTTCAAGCCATTCCTGATTCGTTTTTAGGCTTTATTTATACGTTAAGTGGTTGGTGTGTGGTGCATGTCATCGCACGTTTTATACCTTTGCTATTAATGCACACGCTCACGTATGTAAGTCTTGGGCAGAGTAAGGCTTCAAGCATGATCGCTAGGCTAAACCCTGTCGAATGGGGGATGGCATTGGCGCCTTGTTTGTTGGTTGGCATATTGGCTTTCAATTTGTGGTATTTGATTCTTACCCTTGTTTTGTCGGTGGCGTTGGTTTTTTTGGTTCGTGCTTATTTGCGCCAAAAAATCGCTGGTTTCAATGGTGATACGTTAGGGGCAAGCGAGCAGTTGGGTGAGATTTTGGTTATTGTTTGTTTGCTGGTTTCTTATTCGTGAAGCTTTATCTGATTCGTCATCCAAGACCCGAGGTTGCCAAAGGATTTTGTTATGGTGACATGGATGTACCGCTTGCCGATGGTTGGGAAGAGGGGGCTGAGGCATTAAAACAGGCTTTATCGATTGAATTTGATGGCGAAGCCAATGTGTGTTTTCACAGCCCATTAACTCGTGCTGCGCAATTGGCAGAGCATATTTCTGATGGGCGCTCTCATGCGACTGCCGCTTTGAAAGAGTTGGATTTTGGCGATTGGGAAGGGCTTTGCTGGCATGACATACCCAAGCAAGAAATAGATGTATGGGCTGAGGATATCGTGCACGCCGCGCCTTATAACGGTGAATCACTGCAAGTGGTTGCTGACCGTGTTTGGCGATGGTGGCTTTCAGTGAAAGACACACCGATGGAGACGTGTGTCGTGGTTGCTCATTCTGGTGTTATCAAGGTGTTTGTTAGCATGCTTTGCCAATGGCCCTTGAATCAGTGTCACCGAATTGATGTTGGTTTTAGTAGTTTGACAGAACTGTCTGTACAAGGTGAGTTTGTCATGCTGAAGCGTTTGGGGGCTGGAGATTGGGTATAACTCAATCATCTGTGCCTGTTATTTTTTGGTTAGGTATTCACCTAGCTGTCTTAGGCTCTTTTGAGTAAATAAAGAAATGTTGTTATATCTTTTAGGTATGTTTGGTATTGCTGCGTTTGCAATAACCGGCGTTATTTCATCCGGAAAAAAAGACATGGATTTGTTTAGCGTGGTATTTCTTGGCATGGTGACGTCCTTAGGGGGCGGCACGATTAGAGATACGGTTCTATCCGTTGAGACGGTTTATTGGGTGGAGGATACGTCCTATTTATGGGTGGCATTTTTGTCATCGGCCTTGGCGTTTTTTACTGTCCGATTTATTGAAGATAGGCAGACAGTTTTTCATTATGCTGATTCTTTTGGTTTGGCTTTGTTTACTGTTGTGGCAACCGAAAAGGTTTTAGATTTAGGCTTTTCGCCGACGATCGCGATTACTATGGGCATCATTACGGGCGTGGCTGGTGGCATTATTCGTGATGTATTAAGCCATCGTCCGCCTTTGGTGTTGGGTAGAGAGTTTTATGCAACGCCTGCGTTTTTGGGCGCTCTGTTATTGGTGCTGCTTGAAAAAAACGTACCGACTCATGAGTTTAACTCGATTTACGCGGTGGCTTTAGTCTTTATACTAAGGGTGTTTGCGATACATAAAGATTTGTATTACCCGAGTTGGTTGCTGTACAAGAAAAGGTAGTGCAGGCCAAAGCAGCACGAAAACTAGCATAAGAAAGAGATAAATTATGACGGATCTTTCCCTAGATAAAAAAAGTCTAGAGCAAAAAGACGAACTGGCTGAGAAGAATGAGGCGCGCCTGCTAAAGAAGAAGGCCGTGGTTGATCAACGTATTGCAGCGGCAACGGAAGAGCGTGGCGTGACTATTTTGCTGACAGGCAATGGTAAGGGCAAAAGCTCTAGCGCCTTTGGGACTATGGCCCGTGCTTTAGGCCACGGTCAAAAAAGTGCGGTTATTCAGTTTATTAAAGGCCGTAAAGCAACAGGTGAACAGTTGTTTTTTGGCTCCCACCCTTTGGTTGATTTTCATGTGATGGGTCATGGCTTTACGTGGGAAACACGTAATCCAGAATTAGAGAAAGAAGCAGCAGAACAGGCATGGGAGCTTGCTAAGCGTGTGCTTGCTGATCCTAGCGTGCATTTTGTCTTATTAGATGAAATTACCTATATGTATAAATATGGCTATTTAAACGAAGACGATTTGATTGCTGCATTGGCGGCTCGGCCTGTTCATCAAAATGTAATGATGACAGGACGTACGGCGCCACGTGTCTTGCTAGATAGTGTGGATACCCATAGTAAAATTGCTAACGAGCGTCATGCTTTTGCGAATGGGGTTAAAGCGCAAATAGGGATTGAATGGTAGCTCGCGTTGCGAGCTGCACCTTCTTCTATTCCTCCTTCCTGTTTTCTTCTTTGTGGTATTTCATCCCCTGAGATTGGCTTTTAAAAATTAAATGAGATTAATTCTCAATATTGCTGGATTTATTTGATTTCTTTTACGATAATGATTCTCATTAAATAAATTGTGTGTCATAACAAATCGTGGAGAAGACAATGCAGGACTGGGAGCGTTTAACTAGACAAGCGAATAAGGCTTACTCAAACAATGCTTTTACTGATGCTGTTGATTTGAATCGACAAGCTCTGTCCGAAGCCGAACGTTCGTTTGATGAAGATTTTTTTCGGGATGCTGAATCTGCTGTAGCGGCGGCGGCTGTTAGTTTTCTCAATATTGCGGAATCATACACAGCTCTCGGTGATTTCATTTCGGCAAATACGCAGTTTGAGCGAGCTGTTCATTTTTTACAAACCGTAATATCGCGTCCAGATATGAGCACTGAGCAGCGCAGTCTGATCATGCGCACTGCGACTCATATTCGCTTTGAATGGGATCTTTTCACGCAGTGTTATAAAAAAGATGTCTCGGCGCAAAGTAAGAACTTGATGCAGGCGTTATCCAGTGCGATTACAACGCCAAATACTTACGTATGTCATTAGTTGCTAAAGTGCCATTAATCATGGGCATGGCACTGAGTTCTTACTTGCAGGCAAGTTCAAGCCAAGGTGTTTCTGAATGGGGGATGAGCGAGCTCTTTCATCTGTTCGCGGTTGGCACTGGCCTTTTTATCATCTTTGGTGGTTTTGTTTATAAACAGTGGGCACGTCATCGAAAAAAAGTGATCTCTGGAGGGTAACAATCATGATGCATAATCTGATAAAAATCTTAGATAAAGTGATGGCTTTTAAGGTCGCAAAAGCGTTATGCGAGCAGCCAGGTAGCGAATAGCAGTCTATAGGTGTGAATATGGTTCACTTAATAAAAGTGCAGGGGCATAGCATGGCCCCATATTTACAAGATGGAGACTTCGTTTTTATCAGCCGATGGTATCGTAAGCTGGCTATCGGCCATATTGTGGTGGTTGATCATGCTTTCTATGGTTTGATTATTAAAAAGGTTTTGCATATCGCCCCCGATGGTCAGCTTTGGCTTGGTGGTGAAACAAACAAAAGTCTGCAATCGGAACGTATTGGCTGGGTCTCACCTCGGCGGGTCATTGGGAAAGTCATTAGTCGGATCTGTGCCCACAAAAAGTGTACAGAAATCTAGACGGTTTTCGAAAAATGGGTAAAACGGTTTAAGTGTCAGATATTGGTCTAGGGTATTTTTTTCTCTAGAATCCACGCCTATCAATCTTAACCATTTATCCAGTGAGAAAATCATGTCAACTGCCGAGCAACCAATCGTGAAAAAACATACGCGCCTTGAAGATGTCCAAGCTGTTCTTCTTGGCACTATGATCATCGCGCTGGGCGTGAATCTTTATACTCATAGTGGCCTGCTGACGGGGGGCTCTGCAGGATTGGCTTTTCTTATGAAGTATGCAACGCCTTTGAGTTTTGGACAGGCATTTTTCTTAATCAACCTGCCATTTTATGCTTTAGCGATTATGCACTTTGGTTGGGAGTTCACCATCAAAACTTTCCTTTCTGTGTTTAGTTTGTCAGTGTTTGCTGATGTGACCCCAATGCTAGTTAACTTCAATGAAGTGAATCCACTGTACGCCAGTATCGCTGGTGGCTTTCTGATGGGTGTGGGCTTTTTGATGTTGTTCCGTCATAACGCAAGTCTTGGTGGTTTGAATATTCTTGCCCGTTATTTGGCTGAAAAATATGGTATCTCCATGGGTAAATTCCAGATGGCGGTTGATTGCATGATTGTATTGATGTCTGTATTTATTGTGGATTACACGTTAATTCTTATCTCGGTTGTTGGTGCTGTTGCATTAAATATGATCATTGCAGTGAATCATAAGCCTGGCCGTTACATGGGGAATGTGTAGTCATAGCGAACAGCGCATGATGAAAAACAGTAAAAAGACGACTTAGCTCGTCTTTTTTTATGTCTTAACGTTGAACAGGCTGGCAGGCGTTTCCTAACAGAGCTGCGCTCAGGTATTATTACCTTAATCAAAAGTGCGAGGAAAAGCGTTTGGAATTACTTAAAGTAGACAACCTTAACCCCTATCTGGATGATCTTGTTGAACTCTTGTGTGATGCTGTGGATTCAGGTGCGCCAATTGGCTTTTTACCACCAATGAGCGAATCGGAAGCAAAGGCGTATTGGCAACTCGTAAACGACGATCTGCAAGCCAATGCTCGACAAGTTTTGCTGGTTCGTGAAGACGACAAAGTCGTTGGAAGTGTACAGATTGCTATGTCTCCAAAAGCGAATGCTCTGCATCGTTGTGATGTGGAAAAGCTGATGGTTCATACGCAAGCACGAGAAAACGGTTTAGGAAGCACCCTTATGCAAGGGGTAGAGCGCGTTGCTGCAGCGATGCAAAGGCAACTGCTAATATTGGAAGTAAGGAGCGATGATATTGCTCACGACATGTATGTCAATATGGGCTATATTCCGTTTGGTGAAGTACCTGGTTACACGCGCAGTGCAAGCGGTATGCTGCATAATGCCACGTTTTTCTACAAAGAAATTGAAACCACTCACGAAGTATTCTCTTAATTTAAACAAAGCCATAGGCGATTCCCTTGAGACTTGATTTTTATATATCCCACGTGACTGAATTGGCACGTAAGGCCGCGAAAATTGCGGCATCAAAAGGCCGTGTTACTGTAAACGGTGAAGTGGTTAAGAAAGCCAATTACACCGTACAAGAAGGGGATAAAGTTTGCCTAGATGACACCCTTTTGGCATGGCCATCTGAAGGGTACTATTTGTTGTATAAGCCAGCTGGCTACGTTTGTGCAACTCAGGATCCTGATCATCCAACGGTGTTGGATCTTTTGCCTTCTCACCTAGGGCAAGAGTTGAAAATTGTTGGTCGTCTAGACAAAGACACAACCGGCTTACTCTTGCTTACTACGGATGGCCAATGGCTACATCGTATTACGTCACCACGTAATGCTTGTAACAAACGCTATCGTATGATGTTAGCGGACCCAATTAGTGACGAAGATTTGAAGCAGTTGGAAGAAGGCGTGATGTTGCATGGCGAATCACAGCCAACGTTACCAGCCGTTGCTGAGCGGATTAGCGAATGCGATATTTATCTGACGATCCAAGAAGGTAAATACCATCAGGTGAAACGCATGTTAGCAGCGGTTGGTAATAAAGTAGAAGAGCTTCATCGCGATCAAATCGGTCCACTGATGTTGGATGCCGACCTAGAGGCAGGTGAGTTCCGTCAATTGACTGAAGAAGAAGTCGCTTACTTTTAATAAGAGATAACATAATGAAAGAATTATCGATGGATGAACGCGTCCAGTTGTTAATCGCACCGGATAGTGAGCGTTTAGCGTATTTTATTGAACAAGCAAAAGCCACAGAAGTGGTTTGGAGCCTAAGCAACGAAGAAGGCTTTGTCATGGTTGAAACCGATGAGGGCGATTGCGTGATGGTTTGGCCTGATGCGGAATTTGCTAGTCAGTGGGCGATCGAAGATTGGGATGACTGCGAACCTGTGTCTGTATCCTTGGAGACATTTAAAGCTGAGTGGTTACCAAGCCTTGCCTTAGACAATATTACCGTCGCTGTTTTTCCAAATATTGAAGACGAAGGTAAGTTATCTACAGCACAAGAGTTAACGGATTTATTGGCTTAATACGATAGAAATAACGCCTTTTGCAAAGGCTGCTGGTTGCTTAAAGACAATAATCTCGTCCTAACTGCCCGTTCAAACACGTAAGGGCGGGGACCAAATCTGGCTTGCTCCTCCCCTGATCAAAGGAGAGGTTGGAAGGGGGTTATGTCTTGCTCCAGTGTTGTTTGTAAAAATACAAATAAGGACTCAACTCCCCCATGAGCAAACGTCAAAACCACCGTGAAGAAGTCTTTGTCAAAATCTTAGAGGCCGCTGAAACGGAATTCGGGTTGAAAGGATACAATGGCGCAAGTTTGCAGCATATTGCTGAGCGAGCAGGCTTACCGAAACCCAATATAATTTATTATTTTCAGTCCAAAGCCAATTTATACAAGCAGGTACTTGATCAAACACTGATGGGTTGGAACGACCTATTTGATCGTGCCACCTTAGACGATGATCCGGCTGTGGTCTTAGACAGTTTTATACGAGTGAAGCTAAAGCAAAGTTTTGATAATCCAGGCACCTCGCGGTTGTTTGCGATGGAGGTGATTGGCGGTGCATTGCATATTGGCGATTACCTTAAAGAAGAACTTAGACCTTGGTTTAAATCTCGTACCGAGTTGCTGCAAGGTTGGATGGATGCAGGCAAGATGCGCCAATGCGATCCTGCTAGCGTGATTTATATGATTTGGTCAACGACACAACATTATGCAGACTTTGAAGCGCAGGTTTTGGCACTAAGTGGTATAGAATCTCTGGGCGAAGAAGATCTACATCGTATTGGTGATACCGTTAGCGGTATTATTCTAGCGGGTTGTGGCCTTACATTGCCTACTGAAAGCTAAGTTCTATTATTCGGCTGCTTCCCTCAGTTTGTGAATATGTTGTACCAAAGCCCGTAATTTTGCGGGCTTTGCTGGTTTTGCCATGTAGGTAATATTGAGCTGATTACACTGCTCGACAAGTTCGGGGTCTCGTAGTGCTGTGATCAAAACCGCTGGTATGGATTTTCCTGCTCGCGCTCTTAGAGCTTTGATTAGCGACAAGCCGTCTTTATTATCATCAAGGTGATAATCCACTAACAGCAATTCAGCCTCGCCTTCAGCGTCTAACGCATCTTGGAAACGATTAAAGGTTCTACAATCACACTGCCAATGGGTGAGAAGTGTGTTCATCGCCATTAGATTGTTTTTCTCATCGTCGATACACCAAATATAACAATGCGCCAAATTTTCAGTCTCGATGTTTGTTTTTTGTTGTGTTGCTAGGCCGACAATGTGATCACTTTTTGCTAAAGGTATACCAATGCTGAAGCAGCTCCCACGCCCTGGAGTAGAATGAATTTTGGTCGCCAAGCCCAATTGCTTTTGCATACGGCGTACTAGTCCTAGCCCTAACCCCATTCCAGGCTCTTGGGTGTTTTCCCAGCGATAGAAATCATCAAATATTTTCTTTTGCTCAGAATCGGGAATGCCAACACCGGTGTCCCATACTTGCAGATAGACCACGCCATCTTTAGGGCGGACACTTAAGAGGACTCTACCTTGTTGGGTGTATTTAACGGCATTAGAGACGAAATTTTGGATAATACGACGCAAATAAATGGGGTCTGTGTGAACTCTGAATGGACGTAAACGCGTGGTCAGCTTTAGGTTTTTGCTTTCTGCAATGACACCGAATTCGGCGATAATAGGCGCTAAAATATCCTGTAAGCAGCAGTCGATCAGCTTGGGTTGAATGGCGCCTTGGTCCAGCCGAGCAATTTCCAACAAGGTTGAAATAAGGGCTTCTGTCGATTCTAAGGAATCGGATAATTTACCAATAACTTGGCTTGTATCATCAGGTAGTTGGCTGGACTGTAAAATTCCCATGTAAAGTTTGGCCGCGTTTAATGGCTGCAGAATATCGTGGCTAGCAAGAGCAAGGAACTCGGTTTTTGAGGCATTGGCTTTTTCGGCTTCAGCTTTGGCACTAATTAGTGCTTTTTCTGCTTGATTACGACGTTCAATTTCTTGCATTAATTCATTGTTAACGCCTTGCACTTCTTCTGTACGAGCTTCAACGCGCTTTTCTAAATCAATGTTGGCTTCTTTGAGTGCTTGCTGACTTTCAATGTGCTCGGTGACATCCGTAAAACTGGTCACAAAGCCGCCGTCAGGAAGCGGATTACCCACCATTTCGATGACGCGACCACTGGCACGACGGCGTAAAAAGCGGTGTGTTGTGCCTTTTCTTAGATGTTCTAATCGTTTGCTAACCAGCTCTTCAATTTCGCCAACACCGCATTCACCACGCTCAGCATTAAAGCGAATCAGTTCTTCTACAGGCAGTCCGACCTTTAGCATTCCCTCTGGATAGGGGTAAAGCGACAAATAGGTTTTGTTCCAAGCGACTATCCGTAGGTCTTTATCCACCACGCTGATGCCTTGGTCTAAATTATCCATGGAGACAAATAAGAGGTTTTGACTGAACTGAATGGCTTGGGTGGTTTCATCCAGGTAAGTCACCATTTCTTCTACTTTGATTTGTTTATCAACCAAGATGGAATTAATAATGGTGCGCGCTGACGAACCGCCTAATACGCCACCTAGAATTCGTTCGCAATAGTCGACAAATAGACGGTTTGGCGAGGCATTGTTTGGCAGAGTCTGGTTGTAATCTTGTTCGAAACTGGATAAGACTTGCTGGCATTTTTGTTTGCCCAAAAAGGTTTGCAGTAGAACAAAAAAATCACCGTTAGTTGCTTTGCTTTTCGGTTTAAAGAAGCCTTTTTCTAGCTCGGTTGTCGGGCTCACAAAGGCTGTTGCTTGAATGCGGTCAATCAGGCGCTCTGTCGATAATAAAGAGCCGGTAATGTAACCAAAAATGTTAGCAATAAGGCTGATAAAAGCCCCGTAGCTGATCAGCTCAGAACGCGATTGCGCACTATAGAGCGTCCAATCCATGTTGCCAGTGAGAGGCAGCATCATGAGCAACATCCAAGATAAAAAACCGAGTGTTAGCCCCGCATAAACGCCATGGGCATGGGCGCGTTTCCAATATAAACCGCCAAGTACAGCAGGCATAAGTTGCAAAACGAGTGAGAAGGCCAGTATGCCTGTGCTGGCTAATGACTCGGCATTCGCCATGTTCTGATAGTACAAAAAAGACAAGGCTAAGATCCCAATCATCGCCAAGCGCCGGATCATTAATATTCGACGCCGATAAAGTGGTAACGCTTGTTGCTGAGCGCTGGCGCGAGCCAACATGAGAGGTAAGATCACATCGTTGCTGATCATGATGCTCAGGGCAAAGGCGGCAATAATGATCATGGCTGTTGTGGCTGACATTCCGCCAAGAAAAATCAGCATTTGTAGCGGAAGATTGTCAGAGACTAAGGCGAACTGAATAACGTAGGTGTCTGGATTAACATCGGCGGAAAATAGGCTTTGTCCAGCGATGGCGATGGGTGGAATGATGGCAGCAAAAATCAATAGATAAAGAGGGAATAGCCAGCGTGCAGTATTGGACTGTTTATCATTTTGGTGGTCCACCACCGTGACATGGAATTGACGTGGTAAACAGATGACGGCAGCCGCTGACATAAAGGTTTGCATCAGAAATGGAAATGACAAAAACTGCTCAGGGTTCCATACTCTGAAATCGACATTCTGACGCATTTCATCGAATGAAATTTCTTGCGTCATTAATATAGCGACTAGGCCAACGGCCACAATCGCAATAAGCTTGAATAACGACTCTGTTCCTATGGCGAGCATCATACCTGAGCGATATTCCGTCACCTCAACTTTACGCGTACCAAATAGCATCGCAAATATGCCAATCAGAATCGTTGCGACCAATACGACAAAACCCGTTGATGATTCGTCTTGATTGACAAATAAGGCAAAATTTGACCCGATGGCTTTAAGCTGTAAGGCGATATAAGGAATGATAGCAAGCATACTAATTAGTATGACCAAAGGGGCTGTCATTGGCCGTTTGCCATATCGAGAAGAAATAAAATCTGCAATGGAAGTGATGTTTTGCTTGCGGCTTACTGTGATCATTTTTCGCAGCATTGGGAAGGCAAACAAATATAAAAGAATGGGCCCGAGTAAAATAGGCAGATAGCTCCAACCTGAGCGCGAGGCTTCACCAATCGCTCCGTAGAATGTCCATGCCGTACAATAAATAGCCAGAGAGAGGCTGTAGACCAAGGGATGGCGAGTCAGCTTTTTGGCCGCTGGACTTTCTTTATCGCCCCAAATAGCGATCCAGAATAGGCCTAGAACATAAAGGATAGCTAACAGAATCCAGAAAACAGTCATTTAATTCGATACCTGAATATAGGCTGAAAGATTATGGTTGTATCAATTAAATGTAACACAGCTTCTTAAAGAATCCTCTACGACTAAGGTAGCGTAATGTATGGGAGCGTTGTTTCTGATCTAGAAATACTGCTTTTACTCCAACAAGCTCTAATGAATGGCTGACTAATGCTAGAATTAACATTAAGAAATTAACGATATATACCATAAGGCTTGGAGTAAAAAATGAGCACACTTCCTTCATACAAGAGCATCAAGGCGTTCCATGCTCATCTTTATTACCAAGACGAAGCGGGCGTTGAAATCGCTAAACAGGTGGCTGAGCAAGCTAGTGAACTGTTCGATATTCGTGTTGGGCGTTTCCATCAGAAACCCGTTGGCCCACACCCAGTTTGGAGCTGTCAGCTTTCATTCACTGCTGAGACGTTCGGTAAGATTATTCCGTGGTTAATGTTAAATCGTCAGTCATTAGATGTTTTTGTGCATCCGATTACTGGGGATGAGTACGTGGATCATACGCAGGGTGTTAGCTGGTTAGGGAAATCTTATGAACTTGATATTTCTCAGTTCATGCCCCCGAGTGAATGAGTTTTTACGCAATTTGATTAGCTAATTAACAAGACTGAAACCTGCGATGGGGCGAAAAAGTTTTATACTTCGCTCGGTTTTTCCATTATGAAAACGCAATCTGTTTTTCAATTGTAGGGAGGACTTGTTGATTAAATCGTGTTTCAAATTTGATCAGCTTGGCTTTTTTTGTCTTTTTTTTAATTTTTTTGTCAAACATCCCTTTAAAAATCATCGAACGTACCAAACTTCTACGCTTACATGGTAGTTATTGGGCTTATGGGACGTTATCATAATGCTACAAACTATTGTTTGGGTTCGTGTTGTGGCGGTGTAACGCTTATTGTTGAAATGTAAGATTTGCTTGTATCAAGCTCTCGTTCCCTCATTATTAATTATTTACTCATTAGGAGAATACAATGCAAATTACAGAAAACGCCGTTGTTAGCATGCACTACACACTAACTGATGAACAAGGCCAAGAGCTTGACTCTTCTGTTGGTCAAGAGCCTTTAGTGTTCCTAAGTGGCGCGCAAAACATCATTGATGGTCTAGACAAAGCGCTTCAAGGTAAAGTGGCTGGTGACAAGCTTGCCGTTTCTGTTGCGCCTGAAGATGGCTACGGTGCAGTTCATCAAGAATTGATCCAAAAAGTACCAACAGAAAATTTCCAAGGTGTTGATGAAATTCAAGTTGGCATGCAATTCATGGCACAAACGCCAGGCGGTCAGCAGCCAGTAACCGTTATCGCCGTTGAAGAAGATGGCGTTATGCTAGATGGCAACCATCCTCTAGCTGGTAAAACATTGAGCTTTGATGTAGAAATCATCGACGTACGTGCTGCTTCTGAAGAAGAACTAGAGCACGGACATGTTCACGGTGAAGGCGGTCATCACCACTAAGCCTATTTCCTAGAAATAGCAAAGTATCCACTAAGCGACTTCTGACTTGTTTGTCAGAAGTCGCTTTTTTGTGGGTAAGACACGCCGAAGAAGACGTTATCATCGTGTAAATTCTTTGTTACCTTTATTATTGTAATCCGATTGTTTGCTGTTTTCGTAAAGGGTAGATATAAAATCGATTTATATTACGTGACTTAAGGAACGGGATCGCCAATGAAAAAAGCTAAGTTATCTATCGTACTATTGTTTAGCTTTATTTTGAGCGCTTGTTCCTCTTCCTTCGCCTACAACAATCTTGATTGGTTGCTCTATTGGTATGTCGACGACTACATAGATTTATCGTCGGATCAAGAAGCCGCGTTGGACGAGCGTATTGCTTCGTGGCATAGCTGGCATCGTTCGACAGAACTTGAAAAGTATCAAACCCAGCTTAACAACCTAAGAGCCAAACTAGAGTCTGGAGCTCTCACTGAAGAACAATGGTTGAGAGAGTTCGCTGAAGCGCAGCAACATTTAAATCGCTTTCGGACGAAAATTGCGCCAGAGCTGGCTGGTATTGCGCAAACATTATCAACAGAGCAAGTAGAAGATTTCTTGTCTGCGTGGCATAAGAAAAGACAAGAACGCCAGTCTGAATCAGATAAGCGAACAGAGTCAGAGCGATTAATGCGCCGAGAAGAGCGCTTAGTTGAATTCATGGAAGATAATGTGGGTAAGCTAAGTGAACAGCAGACAAATATTATCAAGCAATATGTGCCGACATTTATCTCCATATCGACTGAGCAAACTGCTTATCACTCCCGCTTACAAAATGCGCTAAGAGACATTTTTTCGAATCGAGATAGCGTTGAGTTTAAGCAGCGACTTACCGATCTTATCCGTAACCCAGACCAGTATAAAACCGTTTCATATCAAGCCAGTTTAGATCATAACGCAGGTTTGTATGCGCGTATGTTGGCAGAGCTCAATCTTACCTTTACTGAAAAGCAAAAGTTGAAGCTCGATGATGCGCTTGAAGATTGGATTAATTTGATTGAGGATTTGATTTCAGATTAATTCTATAACGGATAAAAAACCATGGCGGATGCCTTTATCACACTCAAACAAGATATTTTGCGCTGTCAGCATTGTGCGGACGTTTTACCTTATCCCCCTAAACCCATTTTACAAATCCACCCAGATGCTAGGCTTTTAATTGCTGGGCAAGCACCAGGTCAAAAGACCCATGATATTGGTCGTCCCTTTGATGATTTAAGTGGCGAGCGCTTACGAGATTGGCTAGGGCTATCTGCTGATGAATTTTACGATGAGCAGCAAGTGGCGATTGTTCCTATGGGCTTTTGCTTTCCAGGCAATAGTGTCCATAAAAGTGGCCCGTCAGCAGGAAAGAAATCTGGTGATTTACCACCACGCCCTGAATGCGCAGGTAAATGGCGAGAGGCTGTACTAAGCCAGCTGACGAATATTGAACTTACGATTATTCTTGGTGCTTATGCGCAAACGTATCATTTAGGTCAGTCCGGAAGCGTGACAGAACAGGTGAGGCAGTGGCGGTATTGGCTGGAGCAAGGCAAGTTGGTATTGCCTCACCCAAGCCCAAGGAATAATCGCTGGCTCAAGCAAAACCCTTGGTTTGAAGCAGAAGTTTTGCCAGAGCTAAAATCGCGAGTTAACGCTTTACGTCAGTCGTCCTCGTCATGAGGTAATGTTCTATGCCATCTTCCATGTAAGGTTCGGAGACTGTGGTAAACCCGTGAGACTGGTAAAAGCGTTCAAGATGAGATTGTGCGCCAATTTTAATCGGGCTATCTGGCCATAGGTTAAGGGTTTCTTTAACCGCATTTGTCATAAGTTCATGGCCGATTTTATCTTTACGGCTTTCCTTTGCAACAACGACTCGACCTATACTGGTGTAGCCAGAGTAAGAAACGTCTTTGGCCAGCAGTCGAGCATACGCGACGACTTTATTGTCTTTAAGAGCGTAAAGGTGTCGAGTATCCGGCAGGGTGTCCACATCATCCAAATCGGGAAAAACACAATTTTGCTCAACGACAAAGACATCGATGCGAAGCTTGAGTATCGCATACAAGGTGTGACTGGTTAGTTCATTAAACGTCTGACAGTGCCAGATCATATTGATTCCTATGTGCTTTTCTTAATGAGAGAACTTAATGTGTCTGTGGTTAAGCAAAACGTTTTTCTAAGTATTTAATGATCTCAGAGGATTCGTACAGCCATTCGGTTTTGCCGTCTTGATCTATGCGTAGACATGGCACCTTTATTTTTCCTCCACCTTGTAACAAGTCTTCGCGATGCGGTGAGCCTTCTTGCGCATTGCGCTTTTCAATAGGAAGGTTCAGCTTATAGATAGCACGACGTGTTTTAATGCAGAATGGACAAGCAAAAAACTGATAAAGCGCTAAATTGGCAGCTTCGTCATTTACTTGCTGCTGCTTTTCTGGTGATCGCTTGAGCTTTGTTCCTCGTGTTAAAACATCCAGTGTTGCAATGATGAGGCCCAATAAATTTCGGATAAGTTTAATAAATAGTTTCATGCTGCTTTTTGCCCTGTTGAAAGTGGCAATATTCTAACGCTAAAGCGCATAATGGTTAAGTGATAGTCTTATGAGAAGTAAATTGTCTTATTAAATCGTATTTCGACGCATGACAGCGAGAAAGTAAAAGACAGTGTTTATGCAGGTAGAAAAGGATATACAAAGAGAAGGGTGAGCAGGGAAGCGCTTTATGTTTTTATTCTAGCGCCATTTCCTGTTCAAAAAGTCTGTTGGTGTAAGCCAAAATATCTACTTATAAAAGTGGATGCTTACCCAAAAGGTCGACTTTTTGTTTTATTAAGCGTGTTGAGCTGAAGAAGATACGAACGTCGTTTTCAATTTTAGTACCGCTTTTTTAACTGCTTGAACAGCAGAAGACAAACTAGCAACGATGTATTCAGCGCGTTCAGCACGAGCCATTGCTTCATATTTTTCAGCATCAGTTAAATATGCAGTGTTAACGTTTTCTAGAAGTTCACTAATAGTTTGAGTGTTTTTCATAATCTAATCCTTATGTATCTGTGGTTTAAAAGATAGCCAAAACAAACTTTGTTTTGATGCTTATATGGTAGGAACTCTGTGTAAATAAGACAAACGATAAAAAATACAGCCATAGATGAAAAAAACTAATCAATGAGTTTTGGACTGGTTGTCAGCCTATTCCCAGACAGTGATAGGGCTGTTATGTTGTTTGGCTACGCCTAAGATAATGTGTGATTAATAAAGGCTGTGAATGGCTTTTAATATGGAGATAAAGTGATGGCACCTAGTTTAGATTTAGCGTTTGTTCGCTCTCAGTTCCCTGCGTTTAAAGAGGCTTCTTTGGCAGGTCAGGCTTTTTTTGATAATGCTGGTGGGTCGTATGCCTGCCAAGCTGTGATTGATCATTTGGGCCAATATTATCGAGAGACGAAATTACAGCCTTATCATCTTCATCCAGCGGCGCAAAAAGCCGGAGCTCAGATGGATCTGGCATATGAACGTTTGGCGTCTTATCTAAATGTCGATACCAGTGAGGTGCATCTTGGACCTTCTACGTCTCAGAATACGTATGTGCTGGCTCAAGCCTTTGGCAAAATTTTAAAAGCCGGTGATGAGGTTGTGGTGACTAATCAAGATCATGAAGCCAACATAGGTGTCTGGCGTGCGCTGGAATCTCGTGGTGTGGTGATTAAGGAATGGCAGGTCGATGCCAAGACGGGGTCGTTAGATACTGACGCTTTAGAATCTCTGCTCTCTGAGCGCACCAAGCTTTTAGCTTTCACTCATTGCTCGAATATTGTGGCAGAAGTGAACCCTGTGGCGGAGATTTGTGCACGAGCCAAAGCGGCGAATGTGACAACGGTCGTAGACGGTGTTTCTTTTGCTGGTCACGGTTTGCCAGATGTGGATGCACTTGGCGCTGACATTTATTTATTCTCGCTTTATAAAGCCTACGGAACCCATCTTGGGGCTATGGTGATTCGTGATGCTGTGGCTGACAAACTAGGCAATCAGGCACATTATTTTAACAACGCTTATCGTCAAAAATGGTTTGTTCCAGCAGGGCCAGACCATGCCCAAGTAGCAGCAAGTCGTGGAGTATTGGATTACTTTGATGCGTTGCATGATCACCACTTTGACGAGACAAACTCTGTCAGTGAAAAAGCGCAGCGTGTGCGAGTTTTGATGCATGATGCCGAGCAAGTCTTATTGGCTAGGTTGCTTAATTTTGTTGACCAACATCCTAAATTGACCTTGCTTGGAACGGCCGATCCTGCCAAGAAAGCCGCAACGGTATCTATTATTCCGATAGGTCAAACGCCTCAGCAATTTGCACAGAAGCTTGTTGATCAGGGGATTATTTGTGGGGCGGGGCATTTCTACGCAGTGCGCTTGTTAGAAGCCATGGGGGTAGATCCAGATACTGGCGTGGTTCGCTTATCATTTGTTCATTACACAAGTGAAGAAGAGATGAATCAGTTGATTGAGGCGTTAGACAAAGCGCTTGCATAACTATTTAGAAAGGCAGACATAATGTCTGCCTTATCGCAGGTTCAGTTCTGGTTATTCTTTTGATGACTCTGGCCAAGATTCATAGTGAATTGCAGAGCTAGCGTCTCGTCTTGGTAGCCAGCCCGCTCTTTCTAGGTCTGGTGTGTCATGAAATTCTTCCACATAGCCCACGCATAAATAGGCAATGATATCGATGGATTCAGGTATGTTAAGTGTGTCCCGTATGACTTTGTCATGAACAATACTAACCCAACCAACACCAAGATTTTCTGCTCTCGCGGCTAACCATAGGTTTTGCACAGCGCAAACCGAACTGAATAAATCCATTTCTGGTTTGGCGGTTCGTCCTAACACAATGGAACCTGTTCGGCTTCGGTCGCAGGTTACACAAATACCCAGTGGCGCTTCTTCAATACCTTCTAGTTTGAAGCTTTTGTATTGTTCTTTGCGCTCACCCTCAAACAGTTCAGCTGCTTCTGCGTGCGCTTGTAAAAAGCCTTGTTTGATTTGTGTTTTGGATTCTCGCTTGGAGACAAGAATAAAGTCCCAAGGCTGCATAAAACCAACACTTGGAGCATGGTGAGCTGCGAGTAACACGCGGTCTAACACATCGTGTGGTATGGGGTTGGGTTTAAATTCTCGACGGACATCACGACGAGAAAAAATGGTTTTGTAAACCGCGTCACGCTCTTCTGGAGAGATGTTCATAATGATCGACTTTTGGCATTGTAAAAGCCGACATTATGAGGTGTGGAGTGTATTTAAGCCAATGAGTAAAACTCGAGTTAATGTGTGCGTTCTGCATCTATGCTTGGTTGTCACAAACGGCTTTTAGTAATAGGTTGTCGCTTTCAATAGGGTGCCATGTTGGCTGAGATTCCGCGTTTGAGCTATTTGATGCACTAAACGATTGAGTGAAATCGGCTCTGGCGCCTTGCAAGCAATCGATAATTTGTGGCACACGCTTCGCCATGTGACGACGCTCAAAAAAGTACAAATCGACTAACACAAGGTTAGGGTCAATTTTGTTCTTTGCTGAGTTTGCGACATCAGCCGCGATAAAACGCATTGTTTGTGGGAAAACATAACTCCAAGGGCGCCATGGCGCTTCCTCTTGAACTGTTTTCACAACGACAACGCCTTCAGGTAGCAGGCTGGCTTGATGTTCATACCAGTCGTATTCACCCTGAATTTGGAAGCCAAGCATGGCAACGCCAGCAAACACAGGAACCAGCCATTTAGGGGCAGTTTGCTTGGTTATTTTTCTTAACAACAGAGCAATACCAGCGCCGCCAATACCTGCAAAAACGGTAGCAATAAGTTCCCAAAACATAAGTATTCTCTTTTTGATTTTGTGTGGATTCTTATTATAGGGAAAGTGGGCCTCACAAAGAAGTGAGGCCCACTTGATAGCAAGTGCTGTGTTTAAACCTTAATGGTCAATTGCACCGCCAGCACCTTGAGGGTAACGAACGCTTTCAACAAGGTCTTGGATTTCTTTTGGTGGTGGTGCTGTCATTGAAGAGACAGTGAACGCAACCACAAAGTTAATTAGCGCACCAATGGCACCGAATGACAATGGTGAAATACCGAACAACCAGTTGTCTGGCGTGTTGGCGAAAGACGCCGTACCTGGAATGAAGAACCAACCAAGGAATAGGAAGATATAAACCAAGGTAGCAATCAAGCCAGCTAGCATGCCCGCAACTGCACCAGTACTGTTTACGCGTTTAGAGAATATACCCATCATAAGCGCTGGGAAGATAGACGCTGCGGCGATACCGAATGCCAGTGCTACTACCTGCGCTGCGAATCCGGGTGGATTCATACCTAGATAGGTTGCAACGATTATGGCGACAAACATCGATATCCTGGCGACCAGTAGTTCGCCCTTATCACTGATGTTTGGATTGATTGAGCCTTTTATTAAGTCATGACTTACTGCGGACGAAATGGCCAATAGTAAACCTGCTGCTGTCGACAAGGCGGCAGCAAGACCACCAGCGGCAATCAGACCAATAACCCAACCAGGTAAGTTGGCGATCTCTGGGTTTGCCAATACAAGAATGTCTCGGTTAACCACAAGCTCGTTGCCTTCCCAACCACGTGCTGTTGCTTCTTCTTGGAAAGCAGGCACATCGTTGTAGAATTGAACACGACCGTCACCATTTTTATCTTCAAACTTGATCAATCCAGTGGTTTCCCAAGTTTGTACCCAATCAGGACGCTCAGCGTACTCAATTGGGGCTTCTGTTGGGCCAGAAGGATAGATAGTGGTCATTAGGTTCAAGCGAGCCATAGACGCAACAGCAGGAGCTGTTAGGTACAACAAGGCAATGAATACTAATGCCCAGCCAGCAGACCAACGAGCGTCAGCTACTTTAGGCACTGTGAAGAAACGAATGATAACGTGTGGCAGACCTGCAGTACCTATCATCAAGGATAAGGTAAACAGAACCATGTTCAGTTTGTTGTCTACATCCGCTGTGTAATCGGTAAAGCCAAGTTCGCGAACCACTTCATCCAATTTTTGTAATAGTGGAATACCAGATTCAGTATGGTTAGAGAAAAGGCCGATGGCAGGAATAAACGTATCTGTCAGCTGTAAGGAGATGAAAACAGCTGGGATAGTGTAGGCAATGATCAATACAACGTACTGTGCAACCTGAGTATAAGTGATACCTTTCATACCACCCAATACTGCATAGAAGAATACAACAATAGCTGCAATGATAAGACCAGTGTTGTTATCGACTTCTAGGAAGCGTGAGAAGGCAACCCCCGCACCAGTCATTTGACCGATAACATACGTAACAGAAGCAATGATCAAACAGGCAACAGCAACTAAACGCGCTGTGTTGCTGTAGAAGCGATCACCAATGAAATCTGGTACGGTAAATTTACCAAACTTACGTAAGTAAGGGGCTAAGAGCATTGCAAGCAATACGTAACCACCAGTCCAACCCATCAAATAGGTTGAGTTAGCGTAACCACCTGCGGCGATTAAGCCGGCCATAGAGATAAAGGAGGCTGCTGACATCCAGTCTGCTGCCGTTGCCATACCGTTTAAAACCGGATGTACACCGCCACCAGCGACATAGAATTCTTTTGTTGAGCCAGCGCGAGCCCAAATAGCAATACCGAAGTAAAGCGCAAAGGAACCACCGACGAAAAGCAAATTTATAGTAAACTGATCCATGCGACTTACTCCTGAAGGCCAAATTCTTCATCAAGCTTGTTCATTCTCCAAGCGTAGAAGAAAGTCAAAACGATGAATACAAGAATGGAACCTTGCTGAGCGAACCAGAAGCCTAAATCAGCGCCTCCGATCATAATGCCTGAGAGCATGGGACGAAGTAGGATAGCGCAGCCATATGAGGCTAGCGCCCAAACCACCAAGCTGCCTAGTATCAGCCTTAGGTTTGCTTGCCAGTATTTTTCTGCATTATTGTTATGATCTGACATGGTAGATCTCCTTATAATTATTTTTATACGCCTTGTTAATTTAGCAGGCAGTCGATGGATAAGAAGTCAGACTTTAGTCGCATAGTGTGATTTTATATTGGAAGTGCTCTATACGAGATTCGTGCGAGAGAGTCTTAAAAAAGGAAAGAAAAACGTTGAATACAGAAATTAAACAGAAGATTCTCTCGGTATGTGCTGACAAAATCAAACAAAAAGGCGACGGTGTTCAAGTCTCTTTTTATGCATTTTTTGCGAATAAAAACCATGACCCTATTACTTTAATGGCGGTTGCGCGCTGGTGGATAGAAGAGCATCAATTAAATCACTTTGAAAAAGCCACTAAGATCTACGCCATGGTAGCCTCATTAGATGATGCTTCGGCTTTCCAGTCATCGCCCATCGTCCAGCATAATGGCTTCAACCATCTGACTTTAAGTGTGTCCAATCTTGACGCATCAATTGAATTTTATTGTGGTCTGCTAGGGTTTAAGGGAGAGGTGCGCTGGAAAACCGGTGCGTATTTGTCATATCAAAATTGTTGGCTGTGTTTATCCTTGGGCGACGTTAAGCCTTGTCAGGATTACACGCACTTTGCGTTTACTTATGATTCAGACGCTATGACTCAAATTCAACTAAAAACGGCTTTTCAGGCTGTGAGACAGTGGCAATCTAACAGCAGCGAAGGCGATTCCTTGTACATTAAAGACCCAGACGGTCATAAATTAGAATTGCATTCTGGTTCACTTGCTACGCGTCTTGATTCTTTAAAAGTTAAACCCTATGACGGATTGGAGTGGCTAAATTAAATCTGTACCATGTTAATCCGATCAAACAGCGAAAGACTTGTTTAGGAGACAAAGGGTGATTCAAGCAATTTTCGTATCGAAAAAGTCTAAACAATCTCAGATGGGAATTGATGCCGTCAAAGTGGACGTTGGTAAAGGTATCGTAGGCGACAGGTATTATGGGAAAAAGGGCTTAGATGGCCCAAACATCACCTTTGTTGAAAGCGAAGAGATTGCGGCGTTTAACGCTAATTTTGGGCAGAGTATTAGTCTTTCAGCGACCAGAAGAAACATTGTTACCCAAGGCGTGCGACTGAACCAGTTAGTTGGACAAGAATTCTCTATTGGTGATGTGCGCTTTTATGGTGTCGAACTGTGTGAACCTTGTGGCTCATTAGGAAAATCATTGGCGAATGACTCTATCTCTTCACCACAGGTAGTGAGAGCTTGGCTACACCGTGGAGGTTTAAGAGCCAATGTGTTGAGCACAGGTATCTTACGAACTGGAATGCAGTTTAATTTGATCCAGAAAAGCGCTAATTAGCCCTTTTCTGGATCCTTCCATTAATGATCTTCGGTCCGTTCTAGTTAGGCAAAATCCTCAGCCAACACAAAACGCTTAATATCACTAAACTCTTGATTGAAGGGTTGTGGTTGCGGGATGTATTTTCCTGCCAAGCAATTTTGAACTATCTCTTCTGCTTGGGTTAGGTAGTGACTTCTGTCTTGTGTCGAGCTTGGCTTTTGTTGCGCTTTTGGTTGCTGCCAAAGCAAGTTTGCAAGTGATTTAGGTGTGTTTGACTGTCCTTGGAAGCGCCATAAGTCTGAAGTTTGATCATAAGCGTAATACGGTAAGAGAGTTGTGCCGTGTTTCGCCACAAAATTGATTGCATCCAGAATAAATACCGCTTCCGCATCGTCTAAGAAATAGTTCAAGTTGAAGCGAACCCAACCTGGTTTTACTAGTTTCTCGCCTTTTTTCAATGCCAGCTGAATGCGCTCTGATTCCGTTTTGTCTATGCCTAAAAGCTGGTGCCCATAGGGTCCAGCGCATGAACAACCGCCGCGGACTTGAATACCAAATAAGTCATTTAATGACGCGGTGACAAATCCATGGTGTAAATAGCCTAATTCGGTTTTGATGCGAAACGCGGTAATGGATAAGCGTGCGGCATCAGCGTGTCCAAGACGTTCGATGTTCGGGTGATTATGCCAATGTTTGTCGATCAATTGCACAAGCTCGTGCTCGCGTGCTTCGATGGTTTTTTCGCCAACGGCTTGTTTCAGCTGGAACACTAGCCCAGCACGAATCGATTCAATGATGCTTGGAGTGCCGCCTTCTTCTCTACGTTCACTAACAGGCAGGAAGGTATGATCTTCTGGGGTCACAAAAGATACGGTGCCACCGCCAACATGACTGGGTGTTTGATTGGCGATAATGGCTTTTTTGACGACGAGAATTCCCGGCGTGCCAGGACCACCGATAAATTTATGGGTGGAAAAAAACATGGCATCTTTGGCAAGGGTTGGGTCTGAGCTTGGGTTGATGTCCAGCGCGACGTAAGGTGCAGCGGCCGCGAAGTCCCAAAAAGCCAAGGCGTTATAACGATGTAACAAGGCTGTGATGGCATCTTGGTTACACAAAATTCCAGTGACGTTCGATGCGGCACTGAAGCTACCAATAAGGCGCTTATTCTTGTTTGCCTGTAATTGCTTTTCTAAGGTGACTAAGCATACATCGCCACTTTCTGATTCGGGAATTCGAATCACTTCAATTCCTAACTCTCTCCAAGGTAATTCGTTGGAGTGATGTTCATAAGGCCCAATGAATACTGTCGTCTGGGACTTTTCTTCCGTGCTAAGTTTGCGTAAGCCTAATTGGCTAATTAAGGTATTGATCGCGCTGGTGGCACCGCTGCCGCAGAATACGACTAAGTCCTCTGTTGATGCATTGACGGCTTCACGTATTTGTTGGCGAGCTTGTTCACGAAACGTGGTGGTTTGTTGGCCTGTGGCATTGGCTTCGGTATGCGTGTTTGCATAAAGCGGCAGCACATGTTGACGAATGGCGTCCTCAATAAAATCTAGGCTACGACCCGATGCCGTGTAGTCGGCGTAGGTGAGGGTTCTTGCGCCAAATGGTGTATCAATTTGCGTGTCCTTACCTATGATGCCGTCGCGAATACGGGCAAGTAGAGCCTCTTCATTAGACAGCTCTTTCGTGTTTGGTTTGACGCTTTTTTCTGCGACAGCAATGGACATGGCGGTTTCCTTTTCTTGGCTTCCCGCATTAATCAATCTACTGCCGTTCACTCTATTGGACTAGGTAAGGGCAACTGAGTTGTCCACTTGATCTGTTCCATAGCGAAGTTAGAGGTGACGTCGGTTAATGCGGTGGCACTAATTAATCGTTTATAAAATTTGTCATACGCAGGGATGTCTTTGACCAGCACTCGCAATAAATAATCGTACTCCCCAGCCATGCGGTAAAACTCCACGACTTCAGGGAATTGCGCCACAACGTGAGCAAATTCTTCTGCCCAGTTTGCATCGTGCTGATTGGTTTTCACTTGTACAAAAACGGACACGCCAAGGCCCAGTTTATCTGCGTCTAAGAGAGCAACGCGGCGCTTGATAAAGCCTGCATTTTCTAGCTTTTGAACCCGTCGCCAGCAAGGGGTTTTGGATAGGCCAACTTGCTGAGCCATAGACTCTGTGGAAATACTATCATTACTTTGAATTAAGGCAAGTAGTTGCAAATCTATGTAATCTAAATGCATTTTGTTCTCTTTTTGTTGGTTTTTTTAGAAATATATTTCTAATTGTCGTGTTTTTTCTTCTCTTCTGCAATCTCATTCTTGCATTGTGCTGAATAGTGGAATTGCGTTTTTTATTTGGCGCGAAAAAATGGCGTTTAAATGTCAATTATTTAAGGGAAAAGTAAATAAAACGGGGCTAAGTGAAAAAAAATAGCAATGCAAGGGTTGTGTGGAATGTTCTCTGGGCTTTGTAGTCTCAATATCGCGTTAAACAATGTTGTAGGGATTTCCATTTAAGGATAGGTATGAAAGTGATGAGTGTTATGGGTGGTGTTGGTTTAGCTTTAGTGTCAGGTTTGGCCTTTGCCGCGAATCAAGGGGCTGTGTCAGATGAAGAAATTCTAAGACAGCGCCAAGCATTACAAGGAAACACAGCAGGGTTGGATGTAGGGCCACAATCTCCACGGGATATTGATAGGATCTTTGGTCGTAACCTACACACGTTCGCGCCAGCGCCAGCATCGAACAAGATGAATCTGTGTAATATTCATTTTCACAAAAATGCCGAGCACAAGGGCGGAGAGTTTACTCAGTATGCTGGCAATGGCGATGGAAAAGGGTTTCAAACAGGTTATGTCTATTCGGGTAATCTAAGCCAAAGAGAATTGGAACCTGTTAAAGCTGGCGCGATTTGTAAAGGGAAGCATAGTGAGCTTTTTCCCGGTGATACTATCGAAGTGCATTATGTGTACTCCAGTGCTGAAGTTCAACCTGGACCAACTTTAGCCGCCTGTGTTGTGAAGGGTGAAGCCATGCCACAGTTGCGAGTAGAGGCTCAAGTGTATGTCGTGGTTAATGATGATAAGGCATTAAATTTTAATACTTTGGCATCTCATGATGTAAGAGATGGTTTGTATCAAGCAACGGGGATTCCTACTGATACTGGTGATCCTGTTACTTATGCAGGCTCCACAACAGGCCCAGACTACAATGAAAAAGCCTCACCTTTTGAAGTGACATGGAATGTTCGACCCAGAGTGACGAAGGTTGATATTCATTCAGTAGGGGTGTGGTGCGATAGCGAAAACATCTATAAAGAAGATCATGCTCATGGTGTGAGAAATCTAATAACCAATCCAGATTTACTTTCCAATACTGCGGATTAATTGGCGGTATTTAGCACTTTTCATTTCTGTTTAATCTGCATGGAATGTTATATCATAACATTTCATGCAGATTCTTGTGGGAGAGATTTATGGACAGTGTGCAGAGTAAATTACCGGTGACGGTATTATCTGGTTTTTTAGGCGCGGGAAAAACGACCGTTTTAAGCCATATACTCAATAATCGCGATGGCTTGAGAGTCGCGGTGATTGTGAATGATATGAGTGAGATCAATATTGATGCGGCGACAATTAAGCAAGAAGTGTCGCTAAATCGTAGCGAGGAAAAGCTCGTTGAAATGAGCAATGGCTGCATCTGCTGCACGTTGCGAGAAGACTTGTTGATTGAGGTTAGAAAGCTTGCCGAGGACAATAGCTTTGACTATTTGGTTATTGAATCAACCGGTATTTCCGAGCCCTTGCCCGTTGCGGAAACCTTTACTTTTGCCGACGAAGACGGTGTGAGTTTATCGGATATTGCTCGCCTTGATACCATGGTAACTGTCGTTGACGCCGTGAATTTCATGAAAGACTATGACGCTGCTATCTCGCTGCAGGAAACGGGGGAGTCTCTTGGTGAAGAGGATGAACGCAGCGTGGCGGATTTATTGATCGATCAAGTCGAGTTTGCTGATGTTATCTTGATCAGTAAAACCGATTTGGTGAATGAGGCGGAGTTACGACAGCTTGAATCCATCCTGCGTAGTTTTAATACAGAAGCGGAAATTATTCCTATTTATCGAGGCAAAATAGAGCCGAAACGCTTGCTAGGCACAGGTAAATTTAGCTTTGAAAAAGCGCAACAAGCGGCGGGTTGGCTAAAAGAAATGCGTGGTGAGCATGTGCCAGAAACGGAAGAATATGGCATTGGCAGTTTTTCCTATTTGGCTCGACGACCTTTTCATCCTCAGCGCTTTTATGATTTTCTTCATGGAACAGAAGCGTATGGAAAACTGCTACGTTCAAAAGGCTTTTTTTGGCTAGCGACCCGCCCCGAGTTTGCTGGTCAATGGAGCCAAGCCGGTGGCATTGCGCATTATGGTTTTGCTGGTATGTTTTGGAAGGCGGTACCCAAAGACAAATGGCCACAAGACCCAGAATACCTTGAGTCGATAGCAGAGCAATGGGTCGAACCTTTTGGAGATATGCGACAAGAGCTGGTGTTTATTGGTCAGAACTTGAATAAAGAGGCTGTAATAGAAGCATTAGACCGCTGCTTATTAAGCGACCAAGAGCTACTGGCTGGAAAAAATGCCTGGGCTGCTTTGCCTGATCCTTTCCCAGAATGGGATGAAGTCGCTTAGCCTCCTAGTGTATTAAATAAGCATAAAGACTCCCTGTCTGGCCAAGGCAAGGAGTCTTCTTTTATTATTCTTTGCCTTCGTTAATTGGCTCTAATACTTCTACTGTCTTGTTTTTTAATCGATTTATAAGCAGATGGATATCTTCTTTTATCATGAGCAGTACGGGGATTAAAATCAGCGTAATAACGGTGGCAAACATGATGCCATAAGCGAGAGAAACCGCCGCAGGAATGAGCATCTGTGCTTGTCTTGAGGTTTCCCAAAGAATCGGAATTAAGCCAGCAAAAGTGGTGAAAGACGTCAGCAATACCGCACGCAAGCGGCTGCGGCAAGCGAGACTGATGGCTTTTTTGACGTGGCTGGTTTCATGACGAAGGTCGTTGAAGCGAGACACGAGCAACAGACTGTCATTTACCACAACACCGCTGAGCGCAAGTATGCCGTTAAGAGAGAAGATCCCAAGTGCTAAGTTGTTCATCCAATGGCCTAACAAAGCACCAATGATACCAAATGGAATCGCCATCATAATGATAAGCGGTTGCGAGTAAGATTTTAGCGGTATCGCCAAAAGTCCATAAATGATCAACAGGGCGATAAGAAACATCTCCGACATAGATGACTGTGTCTTTTCTCTTTGTTCAGCTTCCCCAGAAAAATAGATCGAAACTCCGGCAAACTGACGCTTCATCTGTGGCACCACGGCGTTTCGTAAGTATTCAACCACTTCGGTAGATGACATGGTGTCTTTATCGACTTCTGCCGACAAATACAAAGAACGTTTGCCGTCGATGCGGATAATACGCGTCTCTGCGTCTTCTTGAGACAGTGTGGCGACGGTAGAAAGAGGAACCCGAGTACCATCTTCCAAAACAATTTTGGTATTCATGACGGCAGCAGGAGATTCTTTTTGGTCATTAGGGTAGCCAAGGCGAACTTCAACTTCTGAATTATCACGCTGGTATTTTTGTACGACTTGGCCGTCAAAATTGCGTGCTACTTGAGTAGCGAGAGCGCTGGTAGACAAACCTAATAAGCGCCCTTGATCTGTTAGTTTTAAAATGAGCCTTGATTCGGTTGGCGTGTTGTTTTGCTCAACCCCAGTGACAGCGGGAAGTGTGGCTAACTGCATTAATAACTCTTCCATAGCGCCATCAAGGACACTGGTATCATTGCCTCGTAGTTCAATTTTTAATGCATCGACTGTTTCACGAGCACTACGAATACGCAGGTTTTTTACGCCTTCTGGCATGCCTGCAAGTTGCTGCCATTTACTGGCGAATTGTGCCGAGGTATAGGGTCTATTCTCGTCAAGTTCTATGCGGATGTTACCGGATTGATCACCGCTTGCGGTGACTTGTATATTTTTAATGGCCACCTCTCCCTTGGGTGTTTGCGCTTCTCTAGCTACTTGGGTATTGCTTGGTTGGGTGTTTGTTGGCGTACTGCGTAATACAGCGTCTGCTTGGTAGGCTTTTTGTTCTAGTTCGAATAAGGTCTTGTTCGTCTGTCCATAGCTGACATCGTTGAACATGGTCAATGTACCGCGCACAGTATCCCCTGGAATTTGAGGAAAGAAACTCATCCGAATCGCGCCAGTAAATGGCATGGAAATAACCAATATAAAAACAGCGATAAACAGCACGCAAACCGCGTATCTATAATGAAGCGCGAGCTCTATAGTGGGGCTATAAATACGGTTACTGAACCACTGTAAGCCAGAATCAGCTCCACGTTGGACCATGGCCCATGCACCAGATAGTGGATTCGTTTTAGTGGATTTTTGGGTGTTTATGTGGGCGAGGTGAGCAGGCAAGATAAGCTTAGATTCAATGATAGAGAGGATCAAACAAATTGCCACCACGGTTGCAAACTGAGCATAAAGTTGACCTAAACGACCTTCGATATTGGATAGCGCCCAAAATGCAGCAACGGTGGTGAATACCCCAAAAAGAGTCGGCACTGCTACCATCATGGTGCCTTTAATGGTATTGCCTATGGTATCGCCTTCTTTAGAGCGAACCGTGTACACGCTTTCTCCAACCACAACCGCATCGTCGACCACTATGCCCAACGCCATGATAAAGCCAAACGTGGTGAACATGTTTAAGGTCAGGCCGACACTTTCTGTTCCCATGAAAAATAGGGTGCCGAAAAAGATAAAAGGCAGCCCCATAGCAACCCAAAATGCCACGGTAACGTTTAGAAAGATCGCTAATAAAATAAACACCAGCAATACGCCAGTGACGGCATTTCCTATCATCAAATCAAGGCGCTGATTAATAGATTCACTCCGGTCATACCAAGTGCCCAGTGTTACATTGGCTGGCAAGCGTCCGCTGTTCTGCCATTCTTCTATTACTGCTTTTGCCCCTACAACAGAGTTAGAAATATCACTATTGCCTGTGGTTAATACTTGTATACCTAAGCTATTCTGGCGATTAAAACGTGACAATACGTATTCATCTTCATCGAAAGCATCGCGAATGGTAGCAATATCACCCAATAATAGTTTTCCACCTGAGCTGTTATATTGCACTGGAATGCGAGCATATTCGCTTTTCATATACGCTTGCTCTGAGGCACTAATGGTGAGGTAGATAGCTTCATCACGCAGTGTGGCGACTTGGGCTGGCGATGATTCAGCGTTGATGGCTGTCGCTATGTCCGACAAGGTAAGCCCATAGGCTTCTAAGGCATTCTTGTCGAGTTCAATCATGATGGTTGGATCTAGCCAACCAGATATCGAGGTCGAACTGATGTTTTCGTTTGCCAATAAATCGGATTCCAGTTCGCTGACCAATTTTTGGAGCGTTCGTCGATCTGCGTCACCGTATAATTGAATCCAAATAGCGTGCTCTTCCCGTGTTGCTTTACTGACCACTGCTGGGTCTGCTTCATCAGGAAAGGAAGAAATTTGGGCGACCTTGTCTTTCACATCGTCAAACAGCGTGTCGATATCATAGCCGTCCAGCATTTCGATGGTGGTGCTGGTGGATTTGGCTGTAGAGGAGGTGGTGATATTTTTAATACCTGATACACCTTGCAGCGCTTTTTCTAACGGAATAGCGATGCCTTCTTCGTTTTCTTTTGCTGAACCACTGTCGTTACTGACTGAAATAGCAATGCGATTTGGCGTTAAGCTTGGAAAGGCCTCTTTGTTAATGGAGCCCATGTTCAGAACGCCTAGGCTAATGACCAAAATAAGCAATAGGTTGGCCGCAACAGGGTTATTCGCAAACCATGGAATAATGCCTTTGGGTTGATCAATAGGAGTCATTATTGCGCGCCTTTATTGGCTGGTAGGTTCAGTGACTTCACTAGGGTGCCTTTTAAATAGCTGTTGTAGGGCTGAACAATCACTTGGTAAGAAGCGTCAAGCATGTGGGACGGTACTTGGATATAAACGTATTTGGAATCGACAAAACGCGGTGTGGTTTCAAACGCGGCAAGACGACTGTCTTCGTCTATATACCAGATTTCACTTTTTTGGCTAAGCGCAGTATTGGGGAGTTTCCATAGGTTATTCAGTTGTTTGCCTTTAATGGAAACTTCAACAAATGACCCTGGCAGTAAAATAGGCGTTTGGCTCAAAGGATTGTCCAGGCTAACCAATAGACTGCGCATTCGGGTGGTTTCATCGATATGTTGATTGACACTAAGAATCTTGCCTTGCCATGTGTCCTGTTTATCCATGCTTGAAATTTGTACAGGCCAATCACTGCTTAGCAGAGTGTTCATATCAGGGAGTTTCATCCAGTCGTTGTTGGATAAATCGATTTTTATGTCTGCACGATCGGTGCTGTAAAGCGTACCAATTTCACTGCCAGAACTAATGTATGAGCCAAGTGAGGCTTCGCGAGTCACCACTAAGGCATTAAATGGAGCCGTTAGTTTTGTGTGTTGCAGTTTAGATTTTGCATTGTCTAACGCGGCCTTGGCAGCATCAAGCTCGGCTTTGGCCGCGGCAAGTTGTGGCATTCTTAGCACTAGATCAGAGTCTGGATCCCCCTTAAAGCCAGCCGCTTCCCATTCGGCTCTGGCTTGTTCACCTTGGCGCATTTCTTCTTTTAACGCGAGGTTTGCCGCCGCTAGAGCATTTTCTGCGCTGGCAACATTGCTGTTTAGCTCTGTGTTTTGCAACTGTGCTAACACATGCCCTTTGCTGATGACTTGTCCAGGTTCAAAATGATTTGATAAGCGAGTGATTTCACCACTGACTTGGCTGGTCATGGTCAATGCATAGCGTGTTTTGACTATCCCAGATGCCGTAATGGTCGCAGCATAACTGCCAGCTTCGGCTGTGATGGTGGTAATCTCAAGGGCTTGTTCTGGTGCGGCAGGTCGTGGTGTTCGCACTCTATTTTTTTGCGCATCCATGGCGCTGGTGACATAGACATACACACCGGCAATCGCAGCGCCCGCTAATAATAAGGTGATCCACTGTGAAAGATGTTTCATTAAGGTTTTACTCCAAGCCCGAGTGCGAGCCCTAAATCGACTCTATTGGATAGTTGCTGATAAATTAAGTTGTCTAACTGCGCTTCTAAATTAAATGCTGTGGTTTGGGCATTGATTAAATCGCTTAGTTCAACCAAGCCAGAGCGGTACTTTTGTTCATATTGAGTTAAGTTCTTTCGAGCGCTATTTAAGGCGTCTTTTATGTGCAGGACTTGTTGGGATAATACGCGTTCTTGACCTAGCGTATTCTCGATGTCATTGACTGCAGTGAGCAGAGTTTCTCGGTAGTTTTGATACGCTTGAGCCGTTTCCAATTTAGCAATTTCTACCGCCGCTTTTCGTTGCCCTCCCTGATAAATAGGTTGGGTGATTTGGGCGAGTAAAGACCAAATAGGAGAACCGAATAAGGCGGCACTGGGAGATGACGCTGTGTCACTTAATGTCGCGCTTAAACTGATACTAGGGAGCATATCTTTGTAGGCTACCGATGTACTTAAATCCGCGGCTTCAATGGCAAGGTAGGCGGCTTTTAAGTCTGGTCGGCGCTGTAAGCTCTGTTGAGGCAGCTCGTTTAAGCTCAGAATAACTCGGGGATATTGTGGGTTGGCAATAAAGCTGGGAAGCCGATTTTCTCCGAGATACAGCTGCAAATTACGTTTTTCAATCGCCAGATCTTCTTGGTATTCGATTAAATCTGCTTTGGATTGAGAGGTGGCGGTGCGGGATTCATCCATTTCTTCTAGTGTCCCTAAGCCATTTCTAAAGCGTCTTAGGATCAGTTTTTCATTTGATTGCAATAAGGCTAAACGTTTCTGCTCGATTTCTATCGCGTGTTGTTTGGCTGTAATGGAGAGCCAGGATTTTATCACATTCGCCACTAATGTATCGCGGCTGGCCTGATAGAGCGCTTCGTCACTGGCAAGCGATTTTGCTGAAGCTTGTTCAGACTGAGCCAACTTTTGCCATAAATCCAGTTCCCAGCTTATGCCTAGGTTTGCTTTATAGGCGGTGTCGCTGCCTTCGGTTTTATTGCCTGATAAACCTGCTTCCACGCTGGGCAGTGAGTTCCCTTGCTGGGAACTTAGGCTCCATAAACTCGCTTTTAAGGTAAGCTGAGTTTTCTGCAAACTTGGGTTTGCTGCGAGTGCTTTGTGTATTAGCTCATCAAGTTGTTCGTCTTTTATGAGGTCGGTTAAATAACTGGTCGGAGCAACGTCGTCCATTGACTGCCATTGTGAGCTTGTTGATTCGCTCACGGAGTCTAATTCTTGTTGCGCTTTATCAGCATAGTCTTCACGTTGTTGTGAACTGCTGCAGGCGGCTAGTATCAAGCTTAGGCTCAGTATTGTGATGGTTAAGAAAGACCGTTTAAGCATTAAATTATCCTAGTGAAAAGGGCCTAGTCGATGTTGTGTTTATACGCTAGTTTAATACGTCCAGTGTTTACTTTTTAAGATTATGTCGCCTTTAAATTAATGCCTTAAGAGTATTTGCGTTTCTTTACATTCGATCTTATATCAATGCAGACGTCTCTGGCGCACTGTGTTCTATCCGAGTGTCGGAATCGTGCAAAATAGCGGCCAACCTCTTTATTGCCCACTCTCTTTTTTCTTTATTTTGTTCACTGAAATTTAACCTAAAACAGTTACGATATTTGCCTGTTGCTGAAAATAATGGCCCAGGAGCAAAGTTTACGCCTTCTTCGCGGCAACGTTCGACGAGTTTCATCGTATCGATACTTGGGTGAAGCTCAACCCACAAAATGAAGCCCCCAACGGGGAAGCTGACCCTGGTGTTACTGGGGAAATGTATTTTGATCGCATTGAGTATGTGATCGCGTTGTTGTTCGTAGTTCTGTCTCATCTGGCGTATGTGTTTGGCATAGCCACCTATACGGATAAATTTTGCGATTGCCAGTTGCGGGAGAACGGGACACATAGAACTGCTGACATATTTTATATGGGTGACTTTATCTCGATAACGTCCAGGCGCAATCCAGCCAACTCTCGTTCCCGGCGCAATGCTTTTGGAAAAAGACGAGCAGAGTAATACGCGACCATCTTGGTCAAAGGCTTTGATTGCTTTGGGACGAGGAAATTGATAGGAAATATCCCCATAAATATCGTCTTCAATGATGGCAATATCGTAACTTTGCGCCAGTCGGTACAGCTGTTCCTTTTTCTCCTCGGGCATATTGTATCCCATTGGATTGTTGCAGGTGGGAGTCACAAAAATCGCTTTGATAGGCCATTGATCAAGCGCGAGCTCTAGGGCTTCTAGACTTATCCCTGTTTCTGGGTGAGTGGGGATTTCCATAGCTTTTAAGTTAGCGGCTTTAATCGCCTGCATGGAGCCATAAAAGCTTGGAGATTCAATAGCAATAATATCGCCAGGTTCTGTCACCGCTCGTAAGCAAACGGATAGCGCTTCTTGGCAGCCAGATGTGACGACGATATCGTCTGGGTGAAGTTGGCAACCAGAGGCTACCGTTAGACGGCAAAGTTGCATGCGCAGTTCCTCTGATCCTCTAACGTCCGAATAACCTAGACCCAATTCTGGTTTCTGTTTTGTTAAGTCAGATAAGGTCTTTAGCAGAGGCTTTAAGGTTGAGGCTTTCATGTCAGGCATGGCGTGTTGCAACTGCACTCCTTTGTTGCCACTGCGATTCATTAACATGTTGAGCACTTCTTCCCATTGGGAGACTTCCAAAGGGCGCTGAGGGGGGCGAGAAATACTGGGTAAATTATCCTTTTTAGGTATACAGACAAAGTAGCCAGATTTCGGACGGGCTTCAACAAGCTGTTCCTGTTCAAGCTGACGATAGGCTTCTTGTACGGTAGAAATGCTCACACCATGTTCTTGCGCCAATTGTCGTACTGAAGGTAATTTATCGCCAGACTTATAAAAGTCATGCTGTATGTGTTCACGTAGGCGAGTCGCAAGCTTTTGATACAGTGTCATGGTCTTTCCTTTGAAGCTTCTGTGTGTCTCTGTGTCTGTATTGATTATATAAAGATAAACAGTGGTAAATTACCATACAGATTTGAGGTTATTTTGCCATACAGGCGAATTGAATGGTGATCTGTATGTTTATTAAAGTGGTTTTCTGAGGCTGTATTGGTTTTCTGTCTTCTCTTAAAGTGGTTACTCATACACATAGCACCTATGACGTATTGCAGGGTGCCACTCAGAAGGAGAAGGTTATGTTAATCGTTAGCTTATTTGTTTGTATTCAGCAAAGTATTGAGCGTTTTCAAACACGTAAAAAGCTTGCAAAACTTAGCGCAGAGCAACTTAATGACATTGGCATGACCAAAGAGCGCCAACAAATAGAAGTGTCTCAAGCAACTTTCTTGCAGCTATTGCGTGATGTTGTGTTGAGGGTGAAAAACGCTAGGAGGGCGCAAGGATAGATGGCTCCTTGTCATTGCTGGGGGTTTGTTTAATCTAACAATGGGGACAGCGACCGCATCAACATTGTTTTTAATGATTGGCAGTTGATGGTGAGTTACTAAGCGTTGAAAGGGCATAAGGTGAAAGAAAATAAAGAGCAGAAAGCGTCTTTAACAGAAGCTCAATGGAGTCTTTATATAATAAAGACTCGTTTAAACACGCTTTATACTGGTATCAGTACGGATGTGGAGCGACGTTTTAAAGAGCATTCTGGTAGCAGTAAACGTGCGGCTCGGTATCTTCGAGGAAAGGGGCCGCTAGAGCTGGTTTGGTCTCAGTCTGTCGGTTCAAAGAGTGAGGCATTAATACTGGAATATCGAGTGAAAAAGCTAAAACGCCGTCAAAAACAGGGCTTAATTGATGGGGGCATTAAGCTGGTTGATTTGCACCAACAAACAGACGAATAAAGGTTTTTTTGCGCTTGTTTTTCTAAGAAATCATTCGTAGCATGTTAAACCATTAATTGGTCTTTCAAAGGGAGGCAAGGGGTGATGATTAGCCACATTGACCACATTGTTTTAACTGTGGCGGATATAGACAGAGCAGTCGCTTTTTATGAATCTACACTTAAACTTGAATCATTTACCTTTGCTAATGGAAGAAAGGCTGTGCGCTTTGGCCAGCAAAAAATCAATTTCCAAGTGCTTGGGCAAGAGTTAAGAAATCATGCAATGGAAGGGTCTGGTGATGTATGTTTAATAACGAACTGGTCGTTAGACGAAGTGATTGCTCATCTAAAAGCCAATAATGTCACTATTCTTGAAGGCCCCGTGTCTAAATCTGGAGCACAAGGGCCAATTCAGTCTGTTTATTTTAATGATCTTGATAATAATCTCATTGAAGTGAGTGTCTACGAAGAGCCACTTAATGATGGCCAAGAAGTTGAGTAACCGCGTCAAGCACAGATGAATAACTCTTTTCCTCATAAACGCCAAACCCACTTAGTTGACGAGCTTTCACTTTCGTAAAAATAGGCTGTGTTAACCCCGTCAGAAAACGAGTGATTAACACCGCAGTAACCTTAGTGGGTGGGCTTTTGCTACTGAGGTAGTGGGTAAACTCTCTAACGTATTCAGCCATATTGCTCCAAGCTTCTGCTCCCTGTTGTGCTGGTGGCGCAAATACCAAAATGTTTCCTCTGCAAACTGAACAATGGCCACAATGCTCAGGTGCATGCTGATCACCAAAGTATCGTGCTAGATTATTATTTAAGCAGCGATCTAGCTGGAAAAAGCGAATCATGGTGGCGATTCTTGCAATCTCAGCGTTTTGTTTTTCTTCTACATAATGATGCAGCTGGCTGACTAATGTTTGGTGATGAAAGTGCTCAGTATGCACTTCATAGACGTCGGTTAAACCTTTACTTTCTAGTGTCAGGACATTGTTATCTGCAGCGTATTCTAATATTTCTAGTACATCGCCTCGTGATAATCCCGCTTCGTTAAATAGCTTGTCAAAATCAGGTGTGCCCCAAATTTTTTTATATTGAATACCTTTCAATAATGCTTGGTAGGCTGCTTGCCATTCATCGGGAATACGGTTAGCAAATTCGTTTCGGTCGCCTTCCCATTTTAGTCTGACATCAGAATAATAGGTGTACTTGGCCGTCAGCACGTTGAGCAATTCGAGCTGTACCAACAGTGTTTTTAATGGCAAAGCTCTGATGTTGGTCTGCATAGATAAGCTGTATGACTGCGTTTCCCACAATGACTGAGTGCTATTGTAAGAGTGTGTAGACTGAGAGGTTTGCTCTGTAATACTGTTGAGCAGAGTATCTATGTTTTGCGGTTCTGGTGTATCGCCATAGACAAAGTTTTCGAGTGTGCTCAGGCCTTCAAGGCTGGCGAGTAGTACGCAGCGGCTTGGTTGACGATCTCGACCTGCACGGCCAATTTCTTGGCTGTAGTTTTCAATGGATTTTGGTAAATCAAAATGCACAACGAGACGGATATCGGCTTTGTCTATGCCCATACCGAACGCGATGGTCGCGACTATGATGCGCGTTTTACCAGCCATAAAATCGGCTTGAATAGTGCGTCGCGTCTCACTGTCTAATCCGGCGTGATAAGCCGTCGCAGAGTAGCCGCTGGTTTGTAAATGGCGAGCCACATCTTCGGCCGTTTTCTGCTGAGTTACGTACACGATGCCCGCGCCTTGGGTCTCGTCGATTTGGCTTTTTAAGGTCACTAGTTTGTTGCTACTGTCGACAGCAATCAGGTCGATGTCTAAGTTTGGGCGGTAAAACCCCGTTTGCACTATGTGTTCTGGGTGAATAGTGAATTTTTGCGCCATATCACGTTGAACCCGACGTGTTGCGGTTGCGGTTAACAATAGCACCAAAGGAATAGTTAACTCTTGTTGATAAGAGGGCAGCTTTAGATAATCCGGTCGGAAATTATGACCCCATTCAGAAATACAGTGTGCTTCATCCACAACCAACATAGAAATAGGGATGTGTTTAATAAAGCGGCGAAAACGCTCGTTTTTGAAGCGTTCAACAGAAATCATCAAGATTTTTATCGAGCCGTCTTGGACGCCAGACATGACCGCCTGGCTTTCATCTTTGCTCTGACTGGAATCCAAACAGGCTGCATTGATACCTTTTGATGACAGAAAGGCTAATTGATCATGCATCAGGGCAATTAATGGCGAGATCACTAGGGTTAAGTGTGGTAGTTGTGTCGCTGTAAATTGGTAGCATAAGGATTTACCCGACCCTGTTGGAAAAACCGCCAGAGAAGAGTGCCCAGATAAGAGTTGTTCAATTGTTTGCTGTTGCCCCTCACGGAACTCACCAAAGCCAAAGAGTGAATGCAGGTTTTGCTCTAATGAGATCATCGAGAAATTTGCCCCCATTCCAATTCGCAACTTTTTAACTCGTTTAAATGGTTTATCCAATATTCTTCAGAACCAAACCATGAAAACGCTTTGACGAATGCAGGGTCATGCCAGCGGCTCTGTAGCCAAGCGGCATAGCTGATGACGCGAACGCTTTTGAATACATCCACCAAATCCAATTCACGCGTTTCAAAAGGCTGATAAGATTCATAACCTTCGATAATCTCACTCAATTGTTGTCTAGGGTTTTCTGTTTGAGTGATGTGTAGCCATAAGTCTTGTACGGCAACGCCATTTTGGCAATCATCAAAATCCAATAAATGAAATTGTCCCTCATGAAGCATGAGGTTACTGCGGTGACTGTCACCATGGATGGGTCTAAGTTGAGTGGGCCAGTATGCTTGGATTCTTGCCTCACTTAATTCTCTTAACCTAGCAATTTGCTTTATATATAAGGGTTTAAGCTTTTCTGGTAGCTGTAATGCCTTTGGCAGAGGGGCTTTGAGAAGCGTGTTGCCTGTTAAAATTTGATTTGCTGCCACATCCATTTGTGCTAGCGGAGAAACGTTCAGTCTCTCTTTAAACATTGTTGTTGATAAGGCTTGATGAAGCTTTCCAATCAGTTCGCCAAGTTGATATAGCTGATCTAAATTGTCCGCTTCAGGGTGTTGTCCAACCAATCTTGGATATAGGCAAAAATACATGTCTTTATGCTCAAACAAGCTAGCGCCATTAAATTCTAATGGTGCCACTACTGGAACACCGGCCGCTTTCAGTTTGAGTAGGGTTTGGTGTTCTTCCTGAATTTGCGCTTCGTTCCAGCGTTCAGGGCGATAAAATTTTGCAATAACGGGGGAGCTGTCTTCGATCCCAATTTGGTATACACGGTTTTCGTAACTGTTAAGTGGATAGATACGTGAATCACTCCACAAACCGGTGGATTCCACCGCATCTAAGATGACATCAGGAACAAGCGTTGAGAAAGAATGGGTTGCCGTCATAAAGGAGTACTCTGATGCTAAAAAAAGAAATGTCGATGACCATAACGATGTGCTTGGATTATAGCAAGCCGAGTTGCTTTTTTAGCGCGTGTTTTTGCGTACTTGAAAGATCAGAGGCGTGGTTGTTGATATGAAAAACGATAGAGATCAAAAAGTGTTTGTTCCTTTTTGATCTCTTTTGGACATTAAGCGATGCCTAGTTTTCTTTGTAAGGTTAGTTCTTGTTCTCGTGTGATTGATGAGGCTTTACCTGACGCGATGAGTTGCTTCCATTGCTTCCAAGATTTAATAGCATCTTCTCGACGCGAACGGTGTAGGTATTGCTGAACTTCTACACGGAAAGAATTCGTAACGGCAGTTGGGTTGTCTTTCCCTAACTGTCGTAACCTTGTCAAAGAGCGTTTTAGCTTCTCTGCAATTTGCGGATCTTGAGCGTCATTTTCCTGGATCGCAATAAGGCATTTTAGATGTTCATAATAGTATTCTATTTTTTCATGCTGAGTGTTTCTTGTTAAACGAATGACTCGTGAATAAGCTTGCTCAGCCGTTTTCCAGTCTTTTATTTTAATGCTCAGCTTTCCAAGGCGTTTGGTTCTTGCCAGGGATCTAGGTGATACTTCTAGGCTTTTTGCCATGGCTTTCTGGGCCCCTTTGAAGTCTCTTAATTCTTCATGGGCATCAGCAAGGTTATCGTAAGCGGGTAGAAAGTGACGACTAATATTAATGGCTTTTTCTAGGTTCTCTATCGCAGACATTGGTTGCTGTAAACTTAAGTCACATTGAGCAACACCAAAGTGCGCCCAACAAAGCTCTTTGTTCTCCTTGAGCACTCCCATGTAGTGTATTTTGGCTGCTTTATAGTCTGCTCTAGAAAGTAGCGATTCCCCAATAGCCTTTAGGCATAAATTGCGATATTGGGGATATTTGTTCATGATGCTTTTGGCTTCTTTTTCCATCTTTTCATAATTGTCGTTGTTTCGACTTTCATACACAGACGAAAAGATGCTCTTTTGTTTCTTTATACGGTCTAGTCTTCGATGCAACGTTGATGGCGTGAAGGGTTTCACCATATAGCTGTCAGGTCTGTGTTCTAGGGCGCTCGCCACGCTATCATAACCTGTGTCTGCGGTTATCATTATGAAAATATTGGAGTGGCTGAGCAGGTTGTTTTTTCTAGATATTTCTAACACTTGTTGACCGTTAATTTGGCCACCAAGGTTATAATCAGAAAGAATAATATCAAAGCTTTTCGCTTCCATGCGTTTAAGCGCGCTTTGCCCAGAGGCTTCAAGTTCTATGTTTGTATAGCCTAAAGAAAGCATCATAGATTTCAGCATTAGGCGCATTTCATTCATGTCTTCAATAATTAAGACGGTCTTCTTGCTGACATCTTCTTTGACCGCTTTGGCATTTTTTGTGGGTGTACCTGTCACAGATTAACTTTCCCTAGTTTGAGTGCTTACAAAACAACGTGAATATTTACAAAAAGTTACAAGCGGCGTTTTATATCACGTTTTATGGGAGCTACAAAGTACTTTTAGTTCAGTAAGTTGGAAAATTAAGGGTCTTAAACTTGTTCATTATTTAATGCAATATATTTGCTGTGAGAACAAAAATATCCATGTACCCCAATTCGCCATTTATGGGCTTTATCGCTTGTGCGCTATGGAAGAATTTACGGTCGTTCAGGACAACAAATTCGCCATGATCAAAGTTATGGCTCATTAATGCTGGACTGTTTTCTGTTAGGTGAACATTGATATTACCGCCTTCAATATTATGGCGCTGCATGACGTAAATACCGATTCTATCGAAGCCATCTTGGTGGATACCTTCAGGGGCGACTTCTGCACTTTTATGGTCGGCAAAAACACGTAATTGGTGTACCTCAATTGGCGTACCATCAGACATACTGGCCATTTGTTGAAAATAGTGAAATAACTCAATAAATGCTGGGTCGCATGCAGTCTTGTCATCTATTTCTTCATATTGACGCACAACATTGCCTTGAAAATGATTAATGCTTTCATCTTGTACAAACGCTTTTGCTGGAAGGCGCTGTAGCGAACCGTGTTCTACCGTAAAACGTGAATAGCGACGTAAGCGAAACTTACCATCAGCGTATGGATTGGATGGTAACTGTTCAAAGGAAGGAGTTAGGTGGTTAACGCTTTCAGGGCTAAGTTGGCCAAGTTCAAGATAAAAAGGCTTTGTAATGAGTTTATTCGTCATCATGGGGTAGTCCTCATGCTAATCGTCGGCAGATCGTGCACAACGTTATTTATTGTTATTCGCTTTGTGGGCGATTTTTTTAGTGTAGCCCTAACGTGAGAAAAACGCTGGGAATGATATGTAAAAATTAATGTTAGGGATGCTTTATGTCTGTCAAAGCCGCTTCACCAAGGTTGCTGGTAGACGGTTCTGCAGTATTAGGGGATACGACTTTAGTCTTATGGGTCTCGTTTTGTATTGACCTTACTTTGTTGTCGTTAAACACTAGAAAATAAAAATAACAATTAAAATAAGGGATGATGATGGCTTATTTCCGATTTGGTGGAGCATTAGGGCTTTTGGCTCTGTTTGTTTTTGGTTTCTTGCAAGGCTCTATACCGCAATACTTTGCTTTAGTTGGCATTATCTTATCCGTCTGCTTACTTATTCCGAATTTTGTAAGTGATCGTAATCGCTCTCATCTCAGATCCAATGAATCGCACGAAAAAGGCAAGACATCGGAGAATGCACTGTCAGAGATGAGTCAGAAAGTGACTCATGCAACCTCTAAAATGGCGATGGGAGCCGCGGAAGTTTCTTACTTTGTTGATACTTTAAGTAAAGACATTCACTTCACTAGTGATGACAGCGAGCAGATCACGCAAGCCGTTGTCACCCTTTCAGAAACGGGATTAACCTTATCAACCAGTCTGGGCCAGCTGGCTGTCACCATGACTGAAACCGCTAAATCTAGCCATATTGCCCAAAATGCTCTGTCGCAAAGTGCCGAGCAAATACATGAGCTGACCGAAAAGGTACAAACCGCCAGTGAACAGCTGGCTCTATTAACAAAAAGTGCTGATGACATAGACAGTATCACCGCTGTGATAAAAGCCGTTTCAGAACAAACCAATCTATTGGCACTTAATGCGGCTATTGAGGCAGCACGTGCAGGTGAGCAGGGCCGAGGTTTTGCGGTGGTGGCTGATGAAGTGCGATCATTAGCGGGGAAAAGTGCCGATGCCTCAGAACAGATTTCACGGTTATTGACCGATGTTCGTCAAAATAGCCAACGAACAAACCTTGAAATGTCGTCATTAAAAGAACTAACAGAATCGCTATCGTCGACGCTCTTAGGGGAAACTCAGCGTTTTATATCGTTAACAAAAGAGGTGCAGCATGCTTCTTTAGTACTGTCTGAAGTGGAGAGTGCAGGTGAAGAACTAGGGACGGCGAGTACTCAGATCAACGGGTCTATTTCTCGTATTAGTCACTCTTTGCATGATATTTCAGTGCGCAGTGATCAATTAACTAAAGAAGCGGCAGGCCTAAGTAATGGTGCAGAAGTCGTTTTTCGGGAATTAGATAAAGTAAATGATTCTTTGTTTTTCTCCACATTGCTTAATGAAGCCAAAGCCGCAGCGCAAGCCATTGGCTGTCTATTTGAAGAGGCGATTGAAAAAGGTGAATTGACTCAGCAGGCTGTGTTTTCCAGAGATTATCAACCTATTAGTAATACGAATCCACAAAAGTACAGTACACCTTATGATGCATTTAGTGATCAGTTTTTCCCTACGGTGCAAGAGGCCTTATTAGAAAAATATCAGCAAGTCATGTTTGCAGGGGCAGTGGATGTGAATGGTTACTTCCCGACCCATAACAACAAATTTAATCAGCCATTAACCGGTGATTATGAAAAAGATTTAGTGAATAACCGTTCTAAGCGTATTTTTAATGATGCGACTGGTAGTCGATGTGGCGCTCATACAGACAGCTTCTTACTGCAAACCTATAAACGCGATACCGGTGAAATCCTCCACGACCTATCTGTGCCTATTTTTGTAAATGGAAAACACTGGGGTGGCTTTAGAATGGGATTTAAGCCTGAGCCTTGAGGCTTATAGGCTCTTTAAAATCGGCCGATAAATACACCGCGATAGGCGCAATGAAGTTCGTGGCTCGCGATGGATAACCCCGGTGTCTGATAAAGCACTTCTAGGTCGCTGTTTGCGTCTGGGAATGGCACGCTAAGCGGTGAATCATCATTATAGAATACGATCCAGAATGTATTTGAGTGATCAGAAGGCGTGAGTGTGAGCGCAATAAAGCGACGTTGATCGTCAGCCCAATTTTCGATCGACATTGCTTCGCTGTGTTCGTTGAGCCAGTGAATCTTGTCTGCTGATGTATGCTGATAAAGTGGGTCGTCTTCTAAGCGTATTTCCGCCAAGATTGGGTAGGTTTTGCGCAAGGTCATCAAGGTTGATATGGTGTCTTGAATGGCTTTTCTAGCATCCGTTATTTCGCTGTTAGCGTCCTGCCAATGTTGCCAAGTGATCTCGTTATCTTGGCAGTAAGCGTTGTTATTGCCTTGCTGCGTATGAGACAACTCGTCACCACCCAAAATATGCGGAGTGCCTTGGCTCAACAATAATGTTGCCATATAGCAAAGCTGCTGATTTAGGCGTTTTTCTTGAATCGCTTTATCATCTGTTTCGCCTTCCGCGCCAAAGTTCTGGCTAATATTATCGCCATGGCCATCCCGGTTTTCTTCCATATTGGCGAGGTTGTGACGGTGATGATAAGACACTAAGTCTTTCATTGTATAGCCATCGTGGTAGGTGATGTAATTGACCGAATTAAGCGCGCTTTTTTGGCCTTTGTGAAAGTAGTCTCTTGATCCCATTAGGCGAGTAGCGAATTCAGGAACGGAGCCACGGTCACCGCGCCAAAAACGGCGAACAGTATCTCGATATTGATCGTTACATTCCAGAAAACCTCGTGGAAATTGCCCTACTTGATAGCCATTTGGACCAATATCCCAAGGTTCCATTACCAAGCAGGTTTCGCTTAAAACAGGGTCTTGCAGAATGGCTTGCAGCAAGGGGGCTTTTGCTGAAAATTCATGGTCAGTTCGGCCCAGGTCAACGCCTAGATCAAAGCGGAAACCATCCACACCCATTATCTCAACCCAATAACGCATACTGTCGCAAATCAAACGGATGCTTGTGGGGTTATAAGTATCAACACAATTGCCACAGCCGGTGTAATTCAGATATTGCCCGTCTTTATGTCGATAATACCGAGCATTGTCTAAACCGCGATAACATACGCTAGATTGGTCAAGTTCGCTTTCCGCTGTGTGGTTGTAAACCACGTCTAAAATCACTTCAAAACCCGCTTGTCTAAGTCCGTCTATCATTTGTTGGAATTCAGTAATAGGGTCTTTTATTGCGTAACTGGGCTCCACTGCAAAAAAGCTAATCGGGTTATATCCCCAATAATTGTTGAGCCCTAATTGCTGAAGATGACGCTCTGACATAAAGCTAAAGCATGGCATCAGCTGGATCGTAGTGATATTTAGCTTTTTTAAATGCTCGATACCAGCCGAGGAGATAACGCCTAAATAAGTCCCTTGTAGTTCGCTTTCAATCGGTAGGTTTTTGCTGAATCCTTTGACATGCAATTCATACAAGGCGCGGCTAGAGGGGGTGACATTGACGCGAGCAGGGCGCTCCGGCAGCGGTTTGATATTTCGTACAATGGATTTAGGTACGCAATGGGCGGAATCGCTTTGATGTACTTGGCCCTCTTTGGTGATCGCGGCTTGGTCTTCGTGCCAGATAAGCTTTGCGCTAAGCTCTTTTGCGTAAGGATCAATCAGTAGCTTTTGTTCATTGTATAGCAGCTGCTGTTCTGGTTTGAAGTCACCTTTGGCTCGTAGCCCATACTGTTGACCTTCCTTTAAGCCAAGCACTTCCATGTGCCAAATACCTTTGTGCTTATTGATAAATGGTATTGGCTCTTGTTCTTTGCCATCTGGGTCAAATAAGCATAGATACAGTTGATGAGCATCTTCAGACACAACAGCGAAATTAACGCCATGCTCCGTGACCTTTGCACCTAAAGGAAAAGAAGAGCCATTGGAAACTTGGTACGCTGGGTTCATGAAGACCTCTAGATGCTATTTGGGTTACGGTTGCTTGGTGTTGCTTTTACGATTCGCCCAGCCATTTTAACAGTACGCCAGAAAGTGGTGGTACTTGCAGCTCAATGCTTTGATCACGACCGTGGCTAACAGAAAACTCGGTGTTGTACTCTTTAATTTGAGCATAACCACTGCCAGTGTAGTGCGTATCATCAGTATCCATAATAACTTGATAGCGACCAGCTCTAGGAACGCCAATACGGTAGTTACCATGTGGGGTCGGGGTAAAGTTAATGATAGCAACAGTATGCTCTTCACTGTCTTTTGCTTTACGAGCAAAGGCTAAAATACTGTTGGCACTGTCGTCGTAGCTGATCCACTCGAAACCGTGGTGAGAGTGATCGTACTGTAGGCTTGGCTCATTTTGGTACAAGTGGTTCAAGTCTTTCGACAAGGTTTGTTGGGCTTTATGAAAATCAATATCCAACAAGTGCCAATCCAAAGAGCGTTCATGGCTCCATTCTTGGCCTTGAGCGAATTCATTCCCCATAAAATTGAGCTTTTTGCCTGGGTGAAAATACATATAAGCCGAAAAAGCGCGCAAGTTGGCGAACTTTTGCCAAGCATCGCCGGGCATTTTTGCAATCATCGACCCCTTACCATGGACGACTTCATCGTGAGAAATAGGCAAAACAAACTGTTCATCGTAGGCATAAACCATACTAAAGCTGAGCTCGCCTTGATGGTGTTGACGATAAATTGGGTCTCTTTTTATATAGGTAAGAGAGTCGTTCATCCAGCCCATATTCCATTTAAAGCCAAAACCTAATCCATTCATATAAGTAGGCTTAGAGACACCCGGAAACGCTGTGGATTCTTCAGCTACGGTAAAGCAGCGAGGATGATTTAAATACACGGTCTCATTTAAACGGCGTAAAAAATCAATGGCTTCGTAATTGTGGTTACCACCGTCTTTGTTTGGAATCCATTCGCCGTCTTCACGGGAATAGTCGAGATAAAGCATGGATGCAACGGCATCGACACGTAAGCCATCAATATGGAATTCCTCAAGCCAGTACACGGCATTACTGATGAGATAATTCACTACATGGTCTTTGCCAAAATCGTAAATTAAAGAGTTCCATTCAGGGTGCCAGCCTTTTTTAGGGTCTGGGTATTCGTATTGTTTGGAGCCATCAAAGTTCGCCAAACCGTGGCTATCGGCAGGAAAATGAGCGGGAACCCAGTCCATAATCACACCGATATTGGCTTGGTGCAGCGCATCGACTAGGGCTTTAAAGTCTTCAGGTGTACCAAATCGAGAGGTAACCGCGTACAAACCGACGGGCTGATAGCCCCATGAACCATCAAATGGGTATTCAGTAATCGGTAAAAGCTCAACATGGGTATAGCCCATTTCTTTAACATAAGGCACCAGTTGGTCTTTGATTTCAAGATACGTCAGCGGCTGATTGTCGCCACTGCGACGCCATGAACCAATGTGCAGCTCATAGATACTCATGGGTTTTTCGTAAATGTCTTCAATTTTACGGTTTACCCAAGCTTGATCTTGCCAAACGTGCTTATCATCAAAGCAAGTGACGCTGGCAAACGATGGAAACTGTTCGATACGTTGTGCATAAGGGTCACTACGATGAGGAAGAACGTCACCGTTTTTGGAGCGAATTTCGAATTTGTAGCGAGCGCCATGGTTCACATCAGGAATAAATAAGCGCCACACACCATCGCCATTACTCGACATTGGATGAATTCGACCATCCCAAGCATTAAAGTCCCCCACCACAGAGACTGAGCGCGCTGCAGGAGCATAAACGGCAAACCGTGTTCCTTGGATAGTAATTTGGTCATTCACTTTAGCGCCAGCACGAATAGCACCTTGGCTTTTGTATAAGCTGGCTTGATGGTGTTCTGGGTCTACAAAGGTGGTGTTAGGAAATTGATAAGGATCAACGAGGGTGTATACGCTGCCATCTTTGTAGGTGATTTCGAGACGATAATGAAAGCGTGTGGTGGTTTTTGGCCATTCAGCCAGAAAGAGGCCTTGATTATCGGTCTCGCTCATTTTGGCAAGCTCTTTGTCTGAATCGATAGCCAATACTCGTATAGAGGCGGCTTCTGGCTGCCAGACGATTAACGATAAACCTTTCTTAGAAGGCGTCTCTTGTAGTCCCAAACAGCCAAATGGGTCTGAACATCGAGTGTTCAGTACATCATTTGTTAGGGCGTTTTTGATTAGATCCATTCACTTCTCCAGCAAGAGTGAGCGTATTAACTCGATGAGTGTTGGTGCTGATGACTGTGAAGCTTGCTCACTGCCCAACGCAAATATTGGTTTACTTTGTTCGGTGTTATTTGTGCGAACTCATCTAGAGCCGCCTCGACCCTGCTGTCCTCTGGATGTTCTGCTTGGTGTTGCTTGGCATGATCCAGAGCGGCTTGGGAAACAAGAACCGGTAAGTTTATTTCTTGCTCAAATTTACAATTTTTATGTTGCTGGCAGAATCGTATGAAGGCATACAGACCTTCAAAAATAAGACTCTTATACCAGCTCGGATGAATATCGGACGTCAGTGTTTCTATTAAAAGGGCGAAGGTGTCTTCACCGGGAGTCATTGAGCTTAGAGTGCGTTTACAGTCTAGCGCGGTGTTACTTTGCACATCACCAAAGACGATCGTATTGGCATTACTTAAACTTTCCCAGAGTTGCAACAGCATGGATTCTGGTAACTTGGTAATCATGCCTTGTTCTGAGCGCCAATCGAACCAATCCACATCTTTCATTTTACTCTGCGCATCGGTCGTATTGTGATAACGCATGGTATTGGCGACATGTGCGAATTCATCGTGCTTTTGTTGTAACACTTGTTTGAGGGCTTCGTAAAGCTCGCTTGGGGAAACCTTTGATAAAGTGTCAAAAACAGGCGCGTCGTCTTCAGGGTCAAATTGCCGAGCGCAAAGCATCGCTAAATTGTGAATACGGATTGTGCGCACACCAGAGAAAAACTCTGGATGAACCTTAATTAAGGTCCCAGCGATCGCCACCAGTTCATGACAAATCACTAAGCCAATAGGGGACGATGAGACGCTTTTTAGCATGTCTAAAATAACGTCTTGATGCAGCGGTGAACTGATGTCTAGCTCGGTTTCAGGCGTTTCTCCGATGACCAGTAAACGCTGTCGAACGGTAATATCCGCAATATACGTGGCCAAGTCTGTGGAAGGTTTAAGAACCAAAGAATACAAGCGTCGAGCTGAGTGCCAGTCTTCGGCAAGAAGTGCTTGAAAATAAACACTATTTAAGACTTTATAGGCGGTAGCAGCAGGGTTGGAATTAGGTATGGTATTCATCAAGGCCCTGCGAGCGCCCAATTCCATAAGACAATCAATTGCCTCTGCCATACTTGGAGTGTCAGTCAATCTTGCCAATAGCGTATTGGTTTCGGCTGTTTTTATTTCGGCGGCATCGTAAGGTTTGGGCTTGTCTGATAACGGCCAAGGCGAACCATGAACCGGCAATTTTGCAGATAAGGATTGCTGGTTAGTGGCATTAATAATAATGGATCGACGGTTGCCTGACTTGAACGCATTCTTAGCGGATTGCGGAATAACACGAAACTCTTCATGTTCTCGTTTTTGTAATAAACGGATGAATTCAAACAGTTCATCGCTGCCTTGCATATCACTCATAGCTTCGTCTATGAGTATGCTGAAAACCGCATTGGCTTGGTAATACCAATGCTCGGCAATGATCTTAAGCTCGTTACGAATATGCGCTTGAAAAAGAGCTGGGTCCACTTTTCGGTAGTCTTTGTCTTCGTTCTGAATCCAAGACAGACATAAGTAGCTTTCCCCATCGATATTAAATGCCTGAGACGTGGCCAAACTATTTAATGCGCGATTGGGACGACCGGTTAAACCTAGCGCCTCAGAGTCGCCAAGGTGTTGATAGGTTTCAACTAACTGATCTGCACTGATGGCTTTAAGTGGGGCAATATCCTCCAGTGTTTGGCATAGACAACCCGCGTTCAGTAGCTTTTGTTTTACTTTGTCATTTTGCGCCAATATCACCATAGATGTGGTGACTTTGTTTGGGCGATATTGAATACGATGAAGCCCAAGCGGGTCTAGGTCATCCGTAGTTATCAACTCTTCATCAAGCATTTTACCCACTAGAAACAGGCTTTGCGCCCATACTAAGGGCAAGTTGTCATTGGGTAAGCGTTTTTGTGACCCCGGTTTTTCTTTCTCCGCTAAAATACTTTCTTGTGGTACATAATACAGTTCAGGAAGCAGCATTTGGCCGTCTTTTTCGACCATGAGAGACTCAAGCTTATGACGGTAGAAGTTGGCGCTTTCCCAGTCTCTGGCAAACAAACGGTCAATATAAAGGTAAGTAAAGAATAGCGGCCATTCTGATTCGATATGCTCGAAATTAATCAGCTCATCGTGTTCATAATAAATACGGCTTTGGTCTTCCAATTCGGATTGGTGCCCATCTAGCAAGAAGCGTTTACAACCGTATTCACCACCCAGTTTATTAATGATTTCTTTGCGTGTGCGGCGGGTGAGTTTTTCATCGTTTACAGCAAAAGCGGGGAAGCCAATAATGCTGAGAATGGCGCTGTCGACTTCTTTAGAACGTGACTCTTTTGGTAATAGAGATTGGAGTACTGAGCCAGCTCGAGCAACCGCATCGGCAAAAGAGTGAACCACAGCCCATTCCGGACCATCGTTACCAAACAGATTCAATCCATCCATCGCTTCCATAGCGGCTTTTGCCATGCCAACCGAGCTGGCGTTTATTTCTGCTTTGCCGTTGTTTACTTTATTTCCTCGCTCCCAAATGCCGTAATCTGGGGTTCGATAGGTACGGGAAATATAGTAGATAAGGTTTTGAATGAAATTAAACTCATCGCGTGAAAAGATAAGTTTGCTGCCTGCTTTAGTCATTTGGGCAAGCATCAGCAAATAAAAGCTGGTGGCATCAATTTGCAAATGCCCCCAGGCATCGTCTGCAACGGCTTCTAAACCTGTTTTTGTATCGTACTTGGCGTGTAAAGCATCTTTGGGATCAAGGCTGTGTTTGAACGCCTCTACTTTGTGGGATTGACGCATCATGGCGAATAGCAAGCCACGCATCATTTTTACACAGGCAAATTCAAGTTCATGCGCGCGTTTATGTGGGTTAGAGGCGCGTTTATAGGCTAGATGTAAAGCCCAGACTGCCTGAATGCTGTAAACGTTATCTCGCACCCAAGCATCGGTATAGTTGCCGTGATTATTAATGCTAGTACTTGCTGGAAAGAGCCCTGTGACAGGATGCTGGCGGGATAAGATGACCGCTTGAATATGTTGATATAGAGAATCTAGCTTATCTTGGTTGTCAGACGCCATGTTCGATCCTTCAAAAACGTATCGTTAAAGACCTGTTACCCAATCCAAGCGTTGTGAATGGATTCGGTTTAAATCACTATACCCAAACTTAATCTGACTCACCAATAAGTTAAAGCAGTAAAAAGACTTCTTTTTTACATAGCGTATAAAAAAGTGGTGATTTTAACGAAATCCTATTTCTATGCACGATATCAGAGCAACAACTCAAGGCAGTGACTCATTTTAGGTACTGAACTGATGAACAAGTTGTCGAAGCTGACTGGCACATTGTTGCAGGTTATTAACGGATGCTTGAATGTCTTTTGAGTTGTGGTTGGTGTCTTCACAGATAATGGCGATATTCTCGAGTGTCTGATGCACGGTTTGCGAAGATTCAAATTGACGCTCAGCCGCTTGGCTTATGTCGCCATTGAGTTTAGAAATAGACAATACGCCATTGGCAATTTCAGAAAACGCCTGCCCAGCCTGAGAAGTTTGCTCTGCGCCTTGGTTTGCGGTATTGCGAGCAGATTCCATGACTTTCACTGTATCCAGTGTTTGCTGAGTCAGTTGCTCTATTAAGCCGCCAATTTCTGTTGCGGCCAATTGTGAACGCTGTGCAAGTTGGCGTACTTCGTCTGCTACGACAGCAAATCCTCGGCCTTGCTCGCCGGCGCGAGCCGCTTCAATGGCAGCGTTAAGAGCCAGTAAATTTGTTTGATCAGCCACTTCGCTAATAATGCCCAATCGATCGCTAATATGGGTCACGTCTTCTCTTAATTTTTGGATTTGTAATGCCGCTTCACCCACTTCCACAGACAGCTGCTGTATGTCTTGGTTTGCTTTGTTCATTACGCCAAGACCTTGTTTAGAATGTTGGCCAAGCTCTTGGGTAGTGGTATTAGCGCGCTCTGCAATAGAAAGGGTATCTTCTACTGAGGTCATCACACTTTGCATTAACTCTGTTGCTTGACCTGTATTCGATAGCTGTTTAGTAACGCCTTGGGCGGTTTTGGTGGTCGATTTATTAGTTTGGTCAACAATACTGTCTAGGGTTTCACTGGAGTGGCTAACGTTACGAACTATGGATTGGAAATCGCTCATCATGCTGTTAAAGGCATGAGCCATTTCTCCCATTTCATCCTTGCCGGTAAACTCGACTCGTTGTGTCAAATCTCCAGAATGTTGTACCGATGTCATCGTTTTACAGAGTGATGTTACGCGACTTGTGACTAGGTGAATAATGTAAAGAGCTGAGCCTCCAACCACTACCGTTAATACACCCACAAGAATGCCATAATCCACCAAAGCAAGCAGAAAGAAATCTATGACAGCGTTCAGCGACGTGGTCGCAATAATGGTTATTTTCCATGGGGCAAAAGTTGACGCTGTGGCGATCATTTTATGTGTAACACTGTTATTGCCTTGGTACTCAAACTCGACTGGTTGATAGCGGTTGGTCGCTAGGGTGGATGCCGATCTTTTTAGTGCATTTTGCAAACTGGTTGGCGGTGTTGTGTTGTTATAGGATGCAGGTGAGCTTAGAAGTAATTGGCTACCTTGATCCATTATCCAAAGGCTTTGCTGGTCTCCATATCTAATGGATGACAATAGCGTCAAGGCTTGTTGCTTAGCCTGACTTTCTGTGAGTTCACCTGATTGTTGTTTTTCATAAAACGGCTGTATGGTGGTGTTGACGATTTTTAATATATCTTGAGTTCGATCTTTACGAGCATCCACATGACTGTTAAACAAGGACGTGAGTGAAACAAGAATAAGAGCGGCTGTTCCCATAGACATTAAGCCAATAATTGCCCATAGCTTATAGCGAATTTTGATATCATTAACACGTTCCAGCATGCCTGCTCCGAATAGGTGAAATATTTAGATTAGTTTTAGTAGACCGAACCAGAGCTCAGATACAGTTTCTGCTCATTTAGGGAATGAATTGAATAGATAAACACGTAAAAACATTTTCCACAGACTAGATGTTTTTATGCAAATTGCCTAGTCAATAAAATTGAGCTGGATCAATATTTTGTTATTTAGAAAGTAATTTTCAATTAAGAGATTAGGTTGGCAATATTGTGTGGAGTTACTTATCGGTATTTCTCGTATCCTTTTTTTCGGCAACGATTTTGCCTATGGGATCAGAAGGGATATTACTTTATTATGCTAGTGATGCGACTTTATCCATATTCCTATTATGGGGGGTAGCCAGTCTAGGTAATACCTTAGGTGGCTTAACTAACTGGTTAATTGGGCGTTATTTAATTCGTTTTGAAGGGGCTAAGTGGTTCCCAATAAGTGCCGCCTCTCGTCAGAAAGCCGAGCATTTTTTCAATCGTTATGGCATGGTTAGTTTATTGTTTACTTGGCTTCCTATTGTGGGTGATGGGATTGCATTAGTATCAGGTGTGTTAAGAACGCCTATTTGGTATTTTTTACCCTTGGTTTTTATTGGCAAAGCAGCTCGTTATGCCTTAGTTTTGTGGGGTCAACACTTACTGTTTGCCTGATAATTCATAACTGGATTATTCAGGTGAACGTAAGCGAAAGCCTAAATAAAGTACATGGAGAATAGAATTATGGAAACATCCCAAAAAATACTTGTTGTTGCTATTGCCGGCTTGTCGCTTGGTGCTTGCTCATCAGTGGATGAAAAGAACACTTTCATGGCATATAACGACTTACAAGATAAGGTAATTGCTCATGACGAGCAATGGCAGGCAATTCAACCTAAATTAGATCGAATCGATGCCTTAGAAGCGGAACTTGCGGCATTGAAACAAGGGAATGCCGGTGACATGGAAGAGGTTAAACCTAAAGAAAACCTCGTTTCGGATCAAAGCATGGCCGCTGTGAATGTGGCCCCAGCAGTAACGCCCACTTCAGAGACAGATGACACCGGCATGACGACAAGCGTTGCCATGGAAAGTTCTGCTGCCCCTGTTGTTTCCGCTCCGGTCGCTTCGGCACCAGTAGCGACGTCTAAATCAGAATACGGTGTTCAGGTTGCCGCTTATCTTAAAAAAGAAGACGCTATTACTGGCTGGCAAGCTATGCAAAAAAAATCTCCTACGTCGTTTCAAGGTTTAACTCCTCTAATTAATGAAAAAGAGGTGAATGGTCGAATGATGTATCAAGTCAAAGTAGGGCCATTTAATAGTAAGTCGTTTAGTTCGGATTTTTGCATGATGCTAAAAGAAAAGGGCGGAGACTGCTTGCTGACTCAATACAATGGACAAACGTTTAGCGTAAATTAATTGAGAGCCAAATGATGTTCGGGAAGACAAGCAGTGAATTGAAGCTGCTCTGAACTCATGTTTTACCGTTTATTTTAAAGTTGTCATTGTATGAATTTCGAAGAATATTCTCAGATAGTTAAAGGTTTTGAGCATCAAAATGGCTTGTCATTAACAAGCCATTTTGATGACGTATGTAAGGCGCAGGATGCGTTAATTGCGCAGATCGTTGCTAAGGGCGCCACCATCGCTGGCTGGAAGATAGTTAACAAGGACGGGGTGATTATTCTTTCACCCATTTTTGATTTCCAAGTATTTTCTTGCATGGGAGAGAAAATTTCTCACCAAGCGATTCGTGGTACAGAGCTAGAAGTGTGTTTTCAAATAGCCGTTCCTGATACGGTGGATAGCGTCGAAAATCTTGTTGCATCACTGGATCCCTTGGCTGCGGTGGAACTGATTCGCGGTGAGATTCATCCCTCAAATCATTCGGCCTGCGACTTTTATTTTAACTACGGTGTTTTTGTTTCCTCTAAAGCGGTTGGCGCAAGCTTGACGTTTGAAGGTGGTAGCAATGACTACACTTTTTCAGCTGACATAGATGCACTCGTGGCTGAGAAAAAAGATATCGTAACGCAAGGGATACTTCAGTGCGTTCAACGTGGTTATGGTAATAAAGACTACTTTTTTATTACTGGAACCCTGAATGGACTAGTGGCTGTCGCGGATTCTTTAGGTGAGAATTGTGTTACCCATCAGGGTGATAAGCTGATTTGTTTTGATGTGATTTAACCTATATAGATATCGCAATAGGTAATGGGAATGCAGAGAAATCTGCATTCCCATTTTTGTTTTACGCCGAAGCTTTTGCGTTAATGCTTAATGCCATGGCTTCGGCGATTTTGATGCCGTCGATCGCTGCCGACATGATACCGCCAGCATAGCCTGCGCCTTCACCGGCTGGATATAAGCCTTTGGTGTTAATGCTTTCTAGGCTTTCGCTATCGCGTTTGATGTTGATTGGTGCAGAGGTACGAGTTTCTACGCCAGTCAATAATGCATCGTCAAATGCGAAACCACGAATTTTCTTATTGAAGGCTGGAATCGCTTCACGTATCGCTTCAATACAAAAGTCAGGTAAGGCATCGGCTAAGTTTGTTAATTTAATGCCTGGTTTAAAAGACGGCTCGACCGTACCCAATTTTTCAGGTGTTTCATTCCGTAAAAAGGCGCCAACGGTTTGTGCTGGCGCATCGTAGTTGCTTCCACCCAATTCATAAGCCAAGCTTTCTAACTTGCGTTGGAATTCAATGCCAGCAAGTGGGCCGCCAGGGTAATCAGAAGGATCAATGCCTACGACAATGGCACTGTTTGCATTGCGTTCGTTACGAGAATATTGGCTCATACCGTTGGTCACAACGCGATTCTCTTCCGACGTCGCAGCAACCACAGTGCCGCCAGGACACATGCAAAAACTGTAAACAGAACGGCCATTTTTACAGTGGTGAACCAGTTTGTAATCTGCTGCACCAAGAATCTCATTGCCAGCATTTGGGCCAAAGCGTGCTTTATCGATAGCGGATTGCTCATGTTCAATACGAAAGCCAACAGAGAAAGGTTTGGCTTCGATATATACGCCTTTGTTGTGAAGCATTTCGAATGTGTCGCGAGCACTGTGCCCAATAGCGATGGCAATGTGTTTAGAGTGCAGTTGCTCACCATCAGCAAGTGTCACACCAGTAATCTGACCATCTTCAATATGCAGATCATCTACACGGCAGCTAAAACGAATTTCACCGCCAAGCTCAATAATCTGTGCACGCATTTTTTCGACCATGGCCACCAGTTTGAAAGTACCAATGTGAGGTTTACTGACGTAGAGGATTTCGTCTGGCGCACCCGCCGCAACAAATTCATTAAGGACTTTGCGGCTGTATTGTTTTGGATCTTTTACTTGGCTATAAAGTTTACCGTCAGAGAAAGTCCCCGCACCACCTTCACCAAACTGTACGTTAGATTCGGTGTTTAGAATTTTCTTACGCCAAAAACCAAAGGTGTCTTTGGTGCGTTCGCGCACTTCTTTGCCGCGCTCTAGTACGATTGGCTTGTATCCCATTTGTGCCAAAACCAAAGCCGCTAGCAAGCCACAAGGGCCAAAGCCGATAATAATCGGGCGTTCAGTTAAAGTCGCTGGTGCTTGTGCCACTGGATGGTATTCTAGATCTGGAGTGACTTTTACTTGCTGGTGTTCAGCGAATTGGCTGAGCAAAGCGTCGTTACACGTTGTTTCAACATCTAGAGTGTAGATCAACATGATGTTGGTTTTTTTACGTGCATCGTAACCACGTCGAAAGACATTAAAGCTAACTAGCTTGTCGGCTGTTATTTCAAGCATAGCTAAAATAGCGTTTTCTAATGCGCTGGCATCGTGATCAAGAGGAAGTTGGATATTGGAAAGTCGTATCATAGGAATCAATAATTAGAATGCTGGGTCAATGGCTAATAGCGTGGATAATACGATATTTTCGTTTAAAAAGCTGATAAAAATGAGCGATTAGGTTAAGGGATTTTCGACAATAGCTGCAAGCGAGGCAAAGAAGGTGGGTTTATGGTGATTCGTCCCTGTGGGGCTGCATTAGGTGCATTTGTTGATGGCGTAAGTTTAGCGACACTAAACGCTGAGGTGTTTAAAGTGCTTTATAAGGCTTTTTTACAGTACAGAGTCTTGTTTTTTCGCGACCAAAGCTTGTCGCCAGAGCAGCACTTAGCGTTAGGAAAGCGCTTTGGTGAGCTTGAGCTTGCCCATCCATTTTTTCCACATTTAGCGCAACATGATCAAGTTGTTATCATTGAAACCAGTCTCGGTAATCCGCCTGGGGAGAGTTTTTGGCACACCGATATGACATGGCAAGCCATACCGCCTAAATGTTCTATTTTACACGCACAGTACGTTCCGCCCGTTGGGGGTGACACGCTTTGGTGTGACATGGCTGCGGTATTTGCAGACTTATCGAACGAAGAGCAAAACCACTTACGTACACTAAACACCATACATGCATTACATGCGTTTGAAGGCAGTCGCTACGATGCGGTAGATGCAAATGGGCAAAGCCGTGTAGCACAAAAGTCTCAGGCTTATCCGTCGATTGTGCGACCTATGGTGACGCGCCATCCCGAAACTGGTGATGAGGTGTTGTTTATCAATGAACAATTCACGCGTTCGGTGCAAGGATGGGAAGACGCGCAGAGCCAAGCGTTATTAGATCGGCTTTTTGCGATTGCCCGACAAGATAGGTTTCATGTTCGACTTAAATGGCAAGCAGGTACCGTTGCGATTTGGGATAATCGAGTGACGCAGCATTTTGCGGTCACGGATTATGGAGATCAACCCCGAAGGTTGCATCGGGTAACGGTGCAGGGTCTGCCTGATTGATCAAGAAGACCCTGAATTGTTTAGCGAAGGTTAACAGCGATGTCTTCGTCAAAACCTAACATGATGTTTAGGTTTTGTACGGCTGCACCAGAGGCGCCTTTGCCAAGGTTATCCAGTTTGGCAACCAGTATGCCGGATGTATTGCTTGGCTCACTTAATACAGACAATTCGATTTGGTTGGTATCTTCAAGTCCATGAGGAGTCAAAAATGGCGCTGCGCTATCAGCAATAGCATTCAGCTCATTAACCGTCACAAAGCGATCACCGGCGTATACTTCTGCCAGTTTCGCTTGTAGTTGCGCCATGGTGACACCGTCTTTCAGATGGATAGGCAAAAAGGTCAGCATGCCTTGGCGGAAGTTGCCCACGCTTGGTACGAAAATCGGTGCATTATCCAAACCTGACCATTTTTTCATTTCGGCTAGGTGTTTATGGTTGAAAGACAAACCGTAAGCACCGAATATCGGCGCATTGTTAGTGCTTTCATAACGGTCAATTAGCGCGTTACCACCGCCACTGTAACCAGATACAGCGTTGATAGAATAATCATAAGATGCAGACAATAATCCAGCTTCAATCAATGGTTTCAATAGCAAGATCGCACCTGTTGGGTAACAACCAGGATTGGAGACAAACTGCGCGTTTTTGATTTTCTCGCGTTGGCTTGCATCAAGTTCCGGTAAACCGTATACCCAACCTTCAGCAACACGGTGAACAGAGCTGGCGTCCAGAATACGACAACCTTCTTCTTTTGCTAACACAACGCTGTCTTTTGCTGCGTCATCAGGCAGACAAAGTACCGTTACATCGGCTTCTTTCATCAGGCGGCGCTTTTCTTCTACGTCGCGTTTTTTATCCGGATCGATACTGATGATTTCAATGTGCGGGTGCTTTACAAGGCGGTCTTTTACTTGAAGGCCGGTAGTACCTGTTTCGCCATCAATAAATACTTTTTTCACAGCGTAATTCCTTACTGGGTGTCTTGTCTCAAAGTAAAAGCAGGCCGTTTAGACGCATGATCTGCTTTTCTATCGAATAATTAAGAAGAATTCTATGGTTACAAATAGTGTAATGCATCAGGGTGCGACTGAATAGTTGATAAAAACGCTTAATCTTTAAAAAGTTTGTTTTGGCACTATTGTACTGGCTGCCTTGGTCATGCTCTCACGACAGGTTACACTTTCACCTTACCCATTTTACCCTGTATTTTTATGAAGAAGTCTGACAAAAAAATCGATAACGCATTAAGAGGCGCCTTGACCAATGTATGCGAAACGGCGCTTGGTAACGTGGAGGGATTTGTTTGGTTAACGCACTTAGTCAATTACAATGCATTTCCTCATTCATTAAAGATCATTTGTGTGTTTGATACGGATGACGCTCTAGCCTGTGCCATTGACGCTAAGCAGGATGACTACTTTTACCAACTTATTAAGCGTGAGCTAAGCGCGGTGGATATCAGTCATCACAAATTACGTCAGCAGCTTAGCTTTGACACAGAAGAAGCCTGCGAGCGCTCTCATGGTGGAAAATGGAATGAACGACTTGCCAAGCTGCAATCGAGAGAGTTGTTGCATTAATCGGCTTGTTTTTGAATGTCTTCCATGGCTTTTTTAAGTTGTGGATTCTTTTCTTCCAAATATTTTTTAAGTCGATCAATAAAGACTTTGTTTTCATGGGAGGGGACGCCGATTTGATGGGCATCGGCGACTTCTACCATAGACACTTTGTCATGCTGGCTAAAGACATCGATCATTTGCTCTGCTTTGTGATGAGCAATGCCCAGCGCCTCAAAGGCCGATCGCCCCATCCGTAAGCTACTGTCAAAGTTTTCACGAATAATGTCCCGACAACCTGATGCCCATAAATCGTAAACGTGATTGTTGTCGAAAGCCCTCGCTATGATGTGTACGTCTGGATGACTTTCTCGTACGTATTTGACGAGTTTGGTGATTTGCTCAGGATCATCAATAGCAATGATCAGCAAGGATGCTTCATCTATACCAGCGGCATGCAGCAAGTCGGGTCTAGTGGCATCGCCAAAATAGTTTTTCACGCCAAATTTTTCTAGGGCTCTTAGTCGCTTAACGCTGAAGTCAATCACGGTTGAGTGGTAACCCGCTAATCTCAGCAGATTGTCTATTGTGCTGCCCATTCGCCCAGAACCGGCAATGATGATTTTATTATCATCAGGCATTTCTTCGTCATGGGTGCCCGCTGTTTGGTCTGAGGCATAACGTGGCGCGATGATGCGATCATAAATAATGAATAATATGGGGGTAAGCAGCATCGAAAGTGCCACGACTAGTAGCAACACATCGGCCACTTCTTGCGAAATCACGGCATTGCTGACAGTAAAAGACAGCAATACAAAACCAAATTCACCTGCTTGAGCGAGGCCGAGGGCAAACAGCCATTTGTTCGAGCCACGAATGTGAAACAGGCGCCCTAAGATAAGCAGCGTGGTCGCTTTTAAGAAAATGAGCCCCATGGTTAAACCAAGAATAGAGGCGAAATCACTAAACAATAGAGAGAAGTTAATGCCCGCGCCAACGGTCATGAAGAAGAGCCCGAGTAACAAGCCTTTAAATGGCGCGATATCACTTTCTAACTCATGGCGATAGGGCGAGTTCGCCAACACCACTCCCGCTAGAAAGGTGCCAAGGGCTGGAGACAAACCAACCAAAGACATGAGTAAAGTCGTGCCGATCACAAACATTAATGCAGTTGCGGTAAACAGCTCTCTTAATTGGGCCACTGAAATAAAACGGAAAATAGGTGTGGCTAAGAAGCTACCGCCTAAAACTACAATCCCAATAGCGCCTATAGTGACGAGAGCCGTTTGCCATGCTTCTAAGCCATCTACCAAAGAGACAGAGTGGCTATCACCTTGAGATGCGGCTGCCGCATCGCTTAAAGAAGCGATTAACTCTGGTGTCGCGAGTAGGGGAATAAAAGCCAATATGGGAATAACGACGATATCTTGAGCGAGTAAAACTGCAAACGAAGATTGACCCCCATCTGACTTCATCAAGCCTTTTTCGGTCAAGGTTTGGATCACAATGGCGGTAGAAGAAAGAGCGAGAACCAAACCAATAGCTAAACTGGTGCGCCATTCATGGTCTAAAAACATTCCTATACTCGTAATTAAAAGGGCGGTTAGCGCAACTTGTCCGCCCCCTAAACCGAGTAATTTAGATTTTAACTCCCATAATTTTTTGGGATTCAACTCAAGACCAACAATGAACAACATTAAGACGACGCCTAGTTCGGCAAAATGCTGAATGGAAACGATATCCACTTGGAGCAGTGTCAGCAGCGGGCTGATGATAATACCAGCTAATAAATAGCCTAAAACAGAACCTAAGCCAAGCCGCGATGCAATCGGGACAGAAATGACTCCCGCAACCAGAAAAATAAAGGTTAACAGTAAGGCATCAGTCATTTCATCGTTTCCTTATTATGCTTTCAATAAGAGGATGTTCTTATCTCTATCAGGTGTTAGCGCTATTCGGTTGGCTGCATATCGCACACCGCTTGAGCGAATTGCTCAACGCTATTCCAATTAGTAAATTCCATATTGGTAGAAGGGGCAGTGGGTCCTTTAGTCATCCACATAATAAAGCGAATCATATTGCGATCTATGAAGCTGTATTTTTGATAGTTCAATTTACCTGCAAATACGCCTTGAACAGTGGGCTTCCAATTTAATTGTGCTAAGAATTTAATAATATAAGGGTTAGTCGCGGGCTGGCATTTCTCAGGTTTACGAGCCACCAGATTGACGGTGAAAAAAGCACTGAGTTTACTTTCAAGCAGTGCTTTATTTTGCTCAATAAAATCCGCAACGCTTTTTTGGTGTTTACCATAGCGAATACTGGCACCGATTACGATTTTGTCATGGCTTGCTAGGGTGTCAGTTGTTACTTCGTCGACAGGTAAAAGCGTGACCGAATGATCTTGGCTCTCGATGATGGCTTGTATTTTTTTGCTGATCTTAGTGGTGTGGCCGTCTGTAGTGGAGTAAATCAATAGAGTATTAGACATGAAGATTCAGAAAAACTGCCTCAGTTAGAGTGGGGTAAAAATGAATTGAGGCCTTGTTATAAACACTCAGCGGCTTGCTGTAAAGGGTAGTGACATGGCTGGAGGCTTTTAAATTGTAGAAAATATAAAAAGCGAGCTGTTAAACACAGCCCGCTTTCTGTTCATCTGTATGACTCTGTACTAGATGTTACTCGGCAGAGCTGTGCTTTCTCGCGCGGATATCAGATTGCGCACTGCGATAGAACTTTTCTTGTGGCTTGGATTTAGTCACTTGATCGTCATCGCCGTCTTCATTGCGAAGTAACAAGAAGTCAGTGACGCGTTGTTCGTCAATCTGGTTTGCTTTTACAGCCGCTTTTATGGCGCAGCCTGGCTCACCTTCGTGGCGGCAGTCACTGAAGCGACAGTGCTTTTCTAGGGCAATTATATCGGCAAAGTTGGCAATGGTCGTGCCATCAAACTCGCTCAGTTGTAACTCACGCATACTGTCAGTATCTAGCAAAATAGCGCCAGAAGGCATGATTTTCAATGAGCCGGAAGTGCCAATGTTTACTGGTGACTTCGTGCTATCGCTGGTTTTCATCAGGGTATTGATTAGTGCTGACTTACCTGAGCCGACCGCGCCCAATAGAGCGATGGTTTTTCCTTTTTTAAGGAACGGCGATAAGCAAGTTAAGCTTTCCGAATCTAAGGCGTTAACTGTTTCTACGATGAGTAAAGGGTCCAGCTTTTCTACTTGTGCGCGTTTTTCCATTACGTCATCACAGGTATCTGCTTTCGTCAGGATAACAACAGCGTCAGCTTGTGCATCATGAGTCAGTTCTAGATAGCGTTTGATTAAAGCGAGATTGAAATCTTGGTTTAATGCGCAAATTAAAAATACAGTGTCTATATTTGACGCGATATTTTCAAATGTAGAGCTCGATTCTAAAAGACGTAAGAAGTTGTTATCTGTATCGGCAACAATCCAGTCACCAACTGCCATATTTGGCATATCCGAATGGTCTTCTAAAGTAAAAAAACCAGACTCAGTAACAAGCTCGTAGTGACTGCCTGTTTTAGTGCAGATACGTGCAATACGGTTAGATTCTAAATCATCCAATGATAACTGTTGTTGGAAGTAAGCTTGCCAGCCTAGATCCAATAAAGTAAACGTGGAATCCATTGATATTACCCCAAGCGAAATACGCCATCGTAAATTAGAAGCAATGCGCTTCAATTAGTACAACCAAACATTAACTATTATGTTGATGTTCTAGCCAAAAATTACACAAAACACCAATGCATTACATCGCATATATAAAAGGTGTTACCTCTGCGAGATTAGCACAGTGGGAGTAAGCTACAAACAGAAATATTACCCTTATAAAAAAGGCGTATTCAAGCCTCTATAATATTACTACCCAAGCAAAAAAATGTCGCAACGGGATAATCAATTAAACACTATTAAAGGCTATGGATTTGCTTTAACCACGCATTTCTTCGGCACTTGTTGAGTGATGCAATGAATGTTTCCACCACCTAATAATATATTGCGCGCATAAACGCCGATGATCTGATAATCAGGAAACGCTGATTGCAGAATTTGTTGTGCCTGTTTGTCTGTACTAACGCCAAAGGTCGGAAAGACAATATGATTATTGGTTATTAAAAAGTTGGCATAAGACGCAGCCAGACGTTCTCCAGCCTGACGATTCATTGAATCACTCTCTACTAGGTTTTTGGCTTCGTCTTCTGAAACGAAAAGCGGCCCTGGTAGTGGAAGTTTAATAATCTCTAAAGCTCGACCTTTTGCATCATGACTTTGGCTAAGCACGTTTAGTGCCGCTTTGCTGATTGCATACTGTGGGTCGTTTGGGTCATCACAATCGGTTAGCGCAACGACACCTGGGCGGATGACATGCATGATGTTATCAACGTGACCATTGGTTTCATCATTATAAAGGCCGTCTTTAAGCCAGATGATTTTTTCAACATTCAAATAAGTCTTTAGTAAGCCTTCAATGTCGTCTTTGCTTAAATTTGGGTTGCGGCTCGGGTGTAGCAAACATTCTTCAGTGGTATAAAGTGTGCCTTCACCGTCCACATGGATCGAGCCGCCTTCTAATATAAGAGGAACACAGTAGACGTCGTCTTCCGTAATGGCCGCCATTTTCTCAGCGACAGCGTTATCTTGCTGCCAAGAGTCGTATAAACCATCGAGTTCGCCACCCCATGCATTAAACTCCCAGCTATTGGCGCGACGATCACCCTTGTCATTAACAAGGTAAGTTGCGCCTATATCACGCATCCAGCAATCATCTGATGGAATTTCAATGACGCGGATGTGGCTTGGTAATGCAGTGCGAGCCTCATTAAAATGCTTGGCGTCAACAATAAAAGTCACATCGGTTGCTTGAGCAATGGCGGCGGCCACCGCAACAAATTCAGCCTGAGCAGGTTTGCCGCTATCTCGCCAATTGTCCTCACGGGTTGGCCACGCCATCCAGACTTGCTCTTGTGGCTCGTGTTCCGCAGGCATACGAAACCCATCTAGTTTTGGGGTGGTAGAAAGCGACTGGCTCATAGGGGATCCTTCGTTAAACTTGATACCTTTTTTAGGATAAAGGTTTTCGCCAATTTTATGGTAGAGACGCAAACATTCAAGTGGATTTTTGTCTATTTTGCTGAGATTAGGCTGTGAGGGCCACATTTCTTCCGTCTTTACAATTGCTCGACGGAAAGGCTTACCGAGAGATTTTGTAAAAAATACTAGTCAGGTGGTTATAAAAGCCACTTGGTTTTGCTGGTTGAATTTATTATTTTCTTATTTATCAATCGCTTATGGTTTTTTTGAAAAACTGGCACGGCCTTCGCAATAGTCTAAGGGAATCAACAGCAAAGCCCGAACATAGTGTGCTGAGCTGATTGAGTTAATTAGTGAGTCGTCAGGCAATTTTGCTGAACGTACTCAATATTTTAGAAGTTAAATGGAGGTTATTGTTATGGCGATTAAACGTACTTTACTAAACACAGCATTGGTTCTTGTAACAGCAGCAACACTAGCAGCTTGCGGTCAAGATTCAGAAGACAATAATAAAGTAGAAGATGCAATGTCTAGTGCAGGTGATGCAGTCGAGCAAACTATGGATAACGCAAGTGAAGCCTTAGACAATGCTGGTAATGCAGTGGAAGACACTATGACAGACACGGGTAATGCGGTGGAAGATACGTGTGAAGACGTGAAAGAAGGCGTAGACGCCGCGAATACAAATTGCTAATCCTGTCAGCCACCAATAAGTCAGTGATGTCTTATTGGTGGCTTAATGATAGTGGAAGGCTTTAGGTTAATAAGCGTCAGATACTTACAATTCTTGAACGTATTCGTATTTATCTAACTTGTTATAGAGCGTTTTGATGCTAATACCAAGTTGATTGGCTGTATCAGTCCGGTTGCCATCGTTATTTTTGAGTGTTTTTAAGATGGCAATTTTTTCGATGTCATCAAGGCGCATTCCAATAGGAATGCCGGATGTTTTACTGTTTTCAGCTTGGTCATTAAGCGCATTTGTAATTAGGTGTTCTGGGAGAATGGTTTGGTCTGCCAAAATATAAGCGCGCTCGATAGCGTGTTTTAATTCGCGGACATTACCTGGCCAAGAATATTGGCTGATTTTTTCGAGACTGGAGGCGGAAAGTTGCTTTTGTTGACCATCTTGAGCGTTTCGGTAAGCCAAAAAGTGTTGTGCCAGACCGCAGGCGTCACCTTCTCTTTCTCTTAAAGGTGGCGACATAATAGGGAATTGCGCAAGGCGAAAATACAGATCTTCACGGAAGACATCATCACGGATGGCATCGCTCAATATGCGATTGGTTGCGGCGACAATTCGAACGTTGGTTTTTTTGACTTGTTGAGCGCCAACCGGTTTGTATTCACCACTTTCAAGGACTCGTAGTAGTTTTACTTGATACTCAAAAGGCATTTCAGTGACTTCATCCAAAAACAATGTGCCACCTTCAGCTTGTTCAAATACACCTTGGTGATCCTTATGAGCGCCTGTGAAAGCACCTTTAACGTGACCAAACAGTTCGCTATCAATCAGTTCTGGACTTAGTGCGCCGCAGTTTATCGCAACAAATGGACCGTCTGCACGGTGACTTACTACATGCAGAGTATTAGCAATAAGTTCTTTACCTGTGCCGCTTTCACCAATAATAAATGCGTTGGTGTTTGTGTTAGCGACTTTGCGAATGGTGCGGTAAAGAGAGTGCATAGCAGATGAAGACCCGACCAATAGGCCAAATTGATCTAGATAGCTGGCTTGGGGGTTATCGTATTGCTGCGGCACACTCAGCTCGTTGAAAACTTCGTTAAGTGAAGATTCAACGGACTTAACATTGAATGGCGCTCGGTAGTGAAAACCAGCGCCTTTTTGAATAAGCTGATCCAGCATAGGTGCAGGTTCACCTTTACTGAAAAAAAGAAACTCGGTTTGAGAAAGCAGTGGATGATCAACTAGCCCTTGTAGTGAGTCGCTATCAGCAGAGCTCACTTCAATAATGGCGACATCACATTGGCTAATGGCAAGTTGTTGCAGCCAGCATTCTTCTTGATAGCTGACGTTCAATTCATATTGTTGAACGCCTTTTAGCGCTAGCAGGTCTGAAGCCAATAATGGATCTTGAACATGCAAAAAAAGCTTTGGTAAAGACATTATCGTTTTCCCTGAATGAATAGAGTGCAAATTTGTATGCTCATAAAATCATAGGGCTACTGGTGATCAAAGAGGGCAGCCCATGACTTTTCATGAAACACGGAATTAATCAGCGGTATTTGCACAAAGCTCACCCTTTTTTGAAAGGAGCCAATAGTGATAAACAATAGAGATTTAGCGACAAGGTCACTGTCTGATAAAGACACAGGGTTGATTTATGACATGATCTCTATGTGTTTTGATGGCTTTTTTGCCAACGCGACGTTGTCAGAACGGGTTGATAACACGATTGATAAGCATGGCTTTAAAAAGCTGTCTTATTTGTTTCGCCGCTTGGCTGATCGCTTGCTGTCTTTTGTTGGTAATGTGCTGGAAGACTCAAAGATGATGACCCAAGAGGCGGGCCATATCAGCCGTGAGTATTTGACAGCACTTGGTGCGGCGACAGGACAGAGCCTTCTGAGTCTTGTGATGGTGATAAACGAGCGGAGTCTAAAAAGAATTGAGGTATTACTACGACAACTAGGTGACAAGGTCTTTGCCAATGTCATCGCAGACTATTTGGTCTATTTACGTAGGGGATTGGATACGGTGAAGCAATGGCGAAGCAATGCTAAGGTAATTTAGTCGAGTGCTGGTTATGGGCATTGCATGCCGCCCAACGAAAAATGGCCTAACTGTGGTGACAGTTAGGCCATTTTTTTAGATAGATCGTCTATTCGTCCTCTACCACTCTAAAGTCTAGCTTGCCAACTATAGAGCCTTTGTTGTCATGGGTAGGAACGGTAAAGTTCGCATCATTCTTTTCTCTGTTAGGGTTGATTGTCGCAATAACCTTGTTATTAACGATCAACTGATAGGTTTCAGAGAAGGTGATGTTTAGGTCTTCTGATTTTGGAGCCTCAAACAAAATATTGTCTTTTAAACGAATGGCTCTGCTTTCACCTCGAATCCATTGACCGACCAAAGGTTGAGCTTTAAATGATTGGTTATCATGGCTAACGGTCGCTTCAGATAAGAAAATCCGAATGATATCTCCGTTTAATGCCACTTTTTGGCGATCTTCAACACGTGCATTCAAAGACGCTAGGGTAGAGTTCGTTTTGCTCACATAAGAGCGCAACTGTTGGGTTGCGTCATTTATCTGTTGAGATGACAAGCCGCTCACATTAGCTATGCTTGGCAATTGTGGTGCTTTCCCCATGCGATTGGTTAGCTCAGCATAATTGGCTTTAGCCAATGCTTGTTGAGTTCTAAGCTGCTGAGTCAAATTATCAGTCGCACTCACCTTATTAACTGGGGTTGATGTGCTTTCGCTTGATGTATTGTCAGCCGTCGATGAAATAGGTGTGTCATCTGTAGATTGCGCAGAGTCTACTGGCGTGTTGTTGGATGCGCTTGGGTCGACATTCTCTGTTTTGGAGGACGGTAAATCTTGAAAAATTGGCATCGAGCAGGCGCTAAGTAAGAGCGTCGCAAGTAAAAGGCCAGAACGAAGTATAAGCATTAACTAATCCTGAGATTAAAGGCGAAAAAATAGGCCACTAAGTATGAGGTATGGCGGGGGTTATGTCGAGAAAAGCGTAAGAGACAAGCAAAATACTTGCCTCTTACGTGAGTTTATTGCTGAGATTGATTCCACAGGATGCATTCGTCCAGTGTAACGCCTTGTCCGCCGAAAATATCTAAGGCACTACCAATGGTCAAATCAACGTTTCCTGAGGACAATTCACAGACCCGTTTAAGGTCAGATAAAGAGCGAGCCCCGCCAGCGTAGGTCACGGCCACTGGGCAGCCTTGACCAAGCAGTCGAACCAAATCTTCGTCAATGCCCGCTTGCAAACCTTCTACATCGGCTGCGTGAATTAGAAATTCGTCACAATGATTGGCTAATTCAATGAGGTTTTCATGGTTTACTTGAGTAGACGTAATAGTTTGCCAGCGATCTGTGGCAATGTACCAGCCGTCTTTAGTGCGGCGACAGCTTAAATCTAAAACCAGTCTATCTGTACCCGTTTCGCGTTTGATTTTATCTAATCGGTCCCAGGAGAACTCACCATTTTCAAACAAATACGAGGTGACAATAACGTGAGAAGCGCCAGCTTCTAGATAGCTTGCTGCATTACTGCTGGTAACGCCTCCGCCAAATTGTAAACCGTTCGGGTAGGCACGTAATGCGCTCAGCGCTTCTTCTTGGTTGCCTTTGCCTAAAGCAATAACGTGGCCGCCAAGTAAGTTATGTTCTTTGTACATGAGGGCATAATGTTCGGCGTTAAATTCGCTGATAAAGTTTTCAGTGGCGCCTTTGTCATTCAGACTGCCTCCTATGATTTGCTTAACCTTGCCTTGGTGTAGATCGATACAAGGACGGAACTGGGTCACAAAAAACTCCTATTAGGTCTCAAATTAGTCAGCGATTGTAACCGATAATGTACAGAGAAACGATGCGCCAAAGCAAACACTTCTTAAGCCTGTTACAATGGGCAATTAAAATAGATATTTAGATAGAATTAAGCAATCTTATGCTGCAAATCACTCGCGCCGTTGCCATCCCAGATCACGAAATAGAATTAACCGCTATCCGAGCACAAGGGGCTGGTGGTCAAAACGTCAATAAAGTCTCTTCCGCTATCCATCTAAGATTTAATGTGGCGGCATCGTCGCTGCCTGAATTTTATAAAGAGCGTTTGTTGGCATTAAACGACTCTCGATTAACGAAAGAGGGCGATATTGTACTTAAGGCACAACAACACCGCACTCAGGAGTTGAATCGAGAAGACGCGTTAGCAAGACTTAAAGCGCTTATTCTTGAAGCGGTTCGTGTACAAAAAGCACGTAGACCGACCAAGCCAACACGCTCTTCACAGAAAAAGCGAGTGGATCAGAAAAAGCAAAAAGGCCAGATCAAAAGCTTGCGACGCAGTAATTGGGATTAATCACTTGGTCGCTTGACTGCAATAATGCCTCTGCCTTTCGTGTTTTCGTTACTCCAAATTTGTCATTTTTTTTGTTTTTGTCATCTTTTTTACTACTTATTCCTTTCACTCTCTTTATCTTGATCTAACGCAATGTTTCAAATCAAAACAGCACTCATAATCTGGCCTTATAGTAAGCCTTGAAATTTTTTAAGGCTTCGGTGGGCGTTGGATAATAAGAGCACCGCGTAAAGCAAAGTGTCTGCGATCGCCTTTTTTTCTCAATCAAATGAATGGGTTGAAGCTATATGATTAACGAAGCTGTAGTGGATTTATCGCGATTTCAGTTTGCTTTCACTGCTCTGTACCACTATTTGTTTGTCCCTTTAACACTAGGGATGGCGTTCTTATTGGCAATCATGGAGTCTGTCTATGTAATTACTGGTAAGCAAGTCTACAAAGACATGGTGAAGTTCTGGGGAAAGTTATTTGGTATTAACTTTGCGCTGGGTGTAACAACGGGTTTGACAATGGAGTTCCAGTTCGGAACAAACTGGTCTTACTACTCTCATTATGTTGGTGATATTTTTGGCGCGCCTTTGGCCATTGAAGGCTTGATGGCTTTCTTCCTTGAGTCCACATTGGTTGGTTTATTTTTCTTTGGCTGGGATCGCCTAAGTAAAGTGAAGCATTTAATGGTGACTTGGGGTGTTGCGCTAGGTTCTAACTTATCAGCTTTGTGGATATTGATTGCCAATGGTTGGATGCAGAACCCAGTAGGGTCTGAGTTCAACTACGAAACCATGAGAATGGAATTGGTGGACTTCGGTGCTTTGCTGCTTAACCCAGTAGCCCAAGTAAAATTTGTTCACACAGTATCAGCAGGCTACACAACAGGGGCGATGTTTGTTCTTGTTATTTCAAGCTACTACTTATTGAAAGGCCGTGACCTTGCGTTTGCTCGTCGCTCTTTCGCCATCGCTTCTGCGTTTGGTTTGGCGTCTATCCTAAGTGTTATCTTGCTAGGCGACGAGTCTGGTTACGAGCTTGGTGAAGTGCAAAAAGTAAAATTGGCTGCGGTAGAAGCAGAGTGGGAAACACAGGCTGCGCCTGCTGACTTCACGCTGATCGGCTTCCCAAACCAAGAGCTTCAAGAAACCGAATTTGCCATCAAGATTCCTGGTCTAATGGGCTTGATTGCGACCCGTTCTCTAGACAAAGAAGTAGAAGGTATCAAAGAGCTGAAAGAGCATAACCGCCAACGTATTATCAATGGTATATATGCAAACCAGCTGCTTGAAAAACTACGTAATGGTTCTACCGATCCATTAGTGAAAGAAAACTTCGACAAAGTAAAAGACGATCTTGGTTACGGTTTGTTGGTAACAGCATTCAACGAAGACATGAACAAAGTGACATCTGAAGAGATCGATCAAGCGGTTGAATACTCTATACCGCAGGTTGCGCCATTGTTCTTTGCATTCCGCATCATGGTCGGCTGTGGCTTCGTAATGCTGTTTGTCTTCGCTGCTGCTTTTTACCAAAACGCGCGTCGTCGCATTGGTCAAAGCCCTTTGTTCCTGAAATTTATCGTAATCTGTTTGCCACTTCCTTGGATTGCCAATGAAGCAGGTTGGTTTGTTGCGGAATACGGTCGTCAGCCTTGGGCTATTGGTGAAATATTACCGGTTCATGTTGCGGTCTCTAGCTTAACAGCAACAGAGATCTGGATCAGCCTTGCAGGCTTCGGGCTTCTTTACACAGCGTTCCTAATTGCTGAGATGTACTTAATGATTCGCTTTGCGAAACAAGGCCCTTCTAGCTTGCATACTGGGCGTTACGCACTTGAACAAGAAACGGCTCAGCTAAAACAAGGGGTGTAAGATGGATTACGAATTATTAAAAGTGATTTGGTGGGTATTGATCGGCGTATTACTGATCGGTTTCGCTGTGACTGATGGCTTTGATATGGGCGTAGGCAGTCTGCTTAAAGTGATCGGTGGTACGGATTCTGAACGCCGTATCATGATCAACTCGATTGCCCCTCATTGGGACGGCAACCAAGTTTGGTTTATTACAGCAGGCGGTGCGTTATTTGCCGCTTGGCCTGTGGTGTACGCGACAGCGTTCTCTGGCTTTTACTTTGCAATGTTGTTGGTATTGGCCGCGTTGTTCTTCCGTCCAATCGGCTTTGACTACCGTTCAAAACTAGAAAATACCAAATGGCGTACAAGCTGGGACTGGGGGATCACTTTTGGTTCAGCGGTTCCGCCAATCATTTTCGGTGTAGCGTTTGGTAACTTATTACAAGGCGTGCCGTTCGAATTTGATCAATATATGCGTGCCACTTACACCGGTTCTTTCTTTGCTCTGCTAAACCCATTTGCGATTCTTTGTGGTTTGGTAAGCTTGTTAATGCTAATGACGCAAGGCGGTGCTTGGTTACAAATGAAGACAGACGATGCGCTACTTGAAAAAGCCAGTCGTATCACTGCAGTCACAGGTGCCTTAGCGGCTGTGTTGTTCATCTTAGCGGGTGTGTGGTTGGCTTACGGTATTGATGGTTATGTTTTGACCAGCGCTATCGATGGCAATGCAGTGGTAACACCTTTGATGAAAACAGCAGAAGTTCAACCTGGCGCATGGTTAGCAAACTACGACAAAGTGCCTGCACTTATGTTGGCTCCGATTGTTGGTATTGTTGGTATGTTAGTGGCTGCTGTGGCGAGTGTTATGAGAAAAGGCGCTTTGTCTTTCTTGAGTTCATCACTGGGCATTGCTGGCATTATTGTTACAGCGGGTGGGTCAATGTTCCCATTCTTGATGCCGTCTTCAAGTTTTCCAAACATGAGTTTGACCATGTGGGATGCGACTTCAAGTGAAAACACCATGATGATCATGTTTGTGGTGGCTTGTATCTTCGTACCGATTGTTCTGGGTTACACGTTATGGAACTACTTTGTGATGTATGGTCGTCTGACTAAGAAGCACATCGAAGAAAACAATCATTCACTTTACTAGTCATTGATATAGAAGATAGAGCACTTTGAGCTCTGTCTTCTAGCAATAAATAGAGGAATAAGTTATGTGGTATTTTGCTTGGGTTCTAGGCGTGTTGTTAGCCTGTTCGTTCGGTATTGTTAATGCCGTATGGTTAGAATTTAGCGGCTACGAAGGTGAAGAGGAGCAGAAGTAAGCTTTATGACGCGAGAAAAGGGAACACAAAAGGCCCGTCGAACTGGTCGAATGAAAACACCGGAAACCGTGTTTTTAGGCCAGTTAGCGAATCAGCAGTCATCAAAGTACCGTCTTGCTCAAGGCTTTGGTGTGTTGTTTGCCGTGTCTTTGGTGCTTCAGGCTTGGGCATTCGCTAATGTGTTTTCAGGCATGGCGTTGCACCAGTCTTTTTCTCTTTCTCTTTTCGTTATTGGTTTATTTGCTCTATTAATACGCGCCTTGGCGAACTTTGGCCGAGAACGTATTTGCACGAGCGCAAGTCGTGATATTCGTTATGGCTTGCGCAGTAAATTGGTGTCGCACCTTACAAACCTTGGGCCAGCGCGCCTCAGAATAGAAGAAGATGCGGCACTCTCTACTCGTGTTTACGAACAAGTAGACGCGTTAGACGATTTCTTTAGTCGCTATAAACCTCAAGTGTTTATGGTGACCCTAATCCCTTGTGTGATCCTGCTTTCCGTTGTGTCTATTTCATGGATCGCCTTCTTTGTTTTCATGATGACAGCCCCATTGGTGATTATCTTCATGATCTTTGTGGGCCACAAAGCAGCACAAGCCAACCGTCGTCAGTTTAATGTACTGGCCATGTTGTCTAATCAATTCATGGACTTAAGCCAAGGCTTGTCTGAATTAAAACGCCTGAATAGAACCGATGAAGCGCGCGAGCGTTTGTCCGACAGTGCTACTTCATACCAAAAGACAACCATGGGGGTTTTGGTATTAGCGTTTTTATCGACTGCTACTCTTGAGCTATTTGCGTCCTTATCCATTGCCATGATTGCCTTGTATTTAGGGCTTGGCTTATTAGAAATCTTACCATGGCAAGTGGGCAGCTCCCCCGTTACCTTGACGCAAGCTATGTTTCTTTTGTTGCTTGCGCCGGAATTTTATTTGCCGCTACGTCAGCTTGGTAATGACTACCATGCGAAACAAAAAGCCGAAGCCGCCGCGACAGACTTATTAGAAATTTTAGACGCGCCTTTGCATAACGCTGCTTCGCAACAAAGTGAACCTTCTTGTACCACGCAAGCGAAAAATTCTGCCATCGCTGATCAACTGACATCCATACAGTTTGAAAACCTAAGCTGGTGTGAAGAGGGACGTTATCGACTTGCACCAATTACCGGGACAATTCGCCAAGGGGAACGGGTCTGGTTAAGTGGTGAATCAGGTGTTGGTAAATCCAGTTTGCTGCACCTCTTATTAGGGTTTGAAGACAGCTACGAAGGGACGTTTCTTATCAATAACTTGCCGTTTAGTGAACTGGATCTCGCCTCTTGGCGAGCCAAACTTGCTTGGTTGCCACAAACGCCTGAATGGGTAAACGGCAGCATTCGTCGTAATTTATTGCTCGGGATTCAAACCCCGAGCGAAGACGAGATAAATGCAGCACTGCGAGAAAGCCAATGTGATGACTTTATTCAAGCGCTACCAGCAGGGCTAGAAACGACACTTACCGAGCTAGGTGCTGGACTGTCAGGTGGGCAAATGCAGCGTCTTTCTATTGCCCGAGCTTTATTGTCAAAAGCCGATATGTGGCTGCTCGATGAACCTTGTTCCGGTTTGGATAACGACACAGCACAAGCGGTACTCAATACAGTTAAAACCGCATCCAAAGGAAAAACATTATTGATCGTCAGTCACGATACTCACCCGATTTTATGGGCTGACAAACATTGGACGCTAACAAAAGGAGGTTTGCATGAGCAGTCACGTAAAGAAAACCGCCAAGCTATCGCTTAAGCGCCTTTTATTAGCAAACCCTTGGGGCTTTGTTATTCCCCTGTTAACCGGCATCGCCGCGACCTTAGCGGGCGTTGGGTTATTAGGGCTTTCGGGTTGGTTTATTTCCGCTGCTGGGTTGGCAACTGCCATGGGCGTGGGAATCTTCTTTAACTATCTCACCCCCGGCGCCATTGTTCGAGGGCTTGCGATTCTAAGAACCGCAGGGCGTTATGGCGAACAGGTTACCGCACACAACCACTTACTGGGATTACTGCGGATTTTGCGCCTTTGGGTTTGGGATCAGCGCGTGGCTAAAGACGCTTCGAACCTGCATCAACAAAGCCGAGGGGATTTGCTACAGCGCTTAGTCAGCGACCTTGATCAAATTATTCGTTGGCCTTTAGTCGTCTTTTTACCTTGGGTTTATGCGTTATTGGCTTATGTAGCCGTCTCTATTTTTGCTTACTTTATTTCACCTGTACTTTTGTGGCCGTTATCTATTGCTGCCTTGTTGCATGTTTTGGTCGTGCCTTATGTGTGTGGTCGCTTTGCGAGCCACGAGGTGCACGTTGGGCAAATATTAGGCGTACATCGCCGCAGTCGTTTTATCAGCTTGTTTTCTGCTTTGATAACTCTGACCATCCGTGGACACTGGGAAGATTACGCGCAACGTCTATGCGAATTGGATGAACGCCAGCGTCGTATGGAAATACGTATTCAGCAAGCCGTAAGTTTGGGGCGTTTGTTGTCTTACATTGTCACTATTTTATTACTGGTAAGCTGTATTTATTTAGTTAGCAGCTTTAATGTAGAAACAGGAAAATGGACATTAATAACCACAGTGCAGGGCACTTGGATTGTGGGCTTTGTGCTTTCCATATTAGCCATCAATGAACTGGTCTTGCCACTGGTACAATCTTTTGTTGCACAGGGACAGTCACAAGTTGGCTTACGTCGACTCAACCAACTTCATCATCAACCTGAAGCAATCGTAGAAAAGCCGATCCCACAGATCGAGCAGCTGCTATTCAAACAATGGCGCGGTTATCATGCTCCTAGTGGTCTGGGCAGCCCAGCTACAGACATTAAAGTGAATCATGGTGAATTTGTTTGGATTCGAGGCACAAGTGGCTCAGGAAAATCCACATTACTTGCCTCTATCGCGGGTGATTGTCTATCTTCTGGCGACGCCTTTATTAATAATGAAAAACACCAGATCTACTGCAACCCATCTTACCAAGCCAAGTTAAGCTACTTACCGCAAGCGCCTTATGTTTTCCAACAGAGCATCGCTGCCAACTTACTGCTTGGTAAAACCAACGCCAGCGACGACGAACTCTGGGCGGTTTTAGACGCCGTGGCTTTGGGGGATTGGGCACGCAGCCTACCAAACGGCTTAGAAACCTTACTCAGCGCACAAGGCCGCAACCTATCTGGTGGACAGCGTAAACGCCTCGCGTTAGCGCGCCTATTACTCAGAAAGTCCCCAGTCTTGTTGCTAGACGAACCATTCGACGGACTAGACAAAGCCACCATAGAAACCATTTGTCACTCGCTTCAAAACGACTACAAACCAGATATCCTAATCCTCGTCAGTCATGTTGGAAGTCGCCTCGGCGACAACGCGAGAGTCATAGAACTGTAGCTCTTTTTCCCTCCCCTTTCTTCAAGGGGACGAAAGCTCTTTTTCCCTCCCCTTATGTCTTCCAAGGGGAGGGCTAGGGTGGGGTTGTTCTTTGGGTCTTCAAATGAATTTGTTTCCTCTAAATTGCTTTTAGCTGCAGGTTTTTTCCGCTCTGCTGAGCGGGTAACTTTTGTCTAGCGACACAAAAGTAACCAAAAGGTCGCTTCATCGGGCTATCGCCCAAACGTCTCATTTACTTTGTCTATGTTGCGTTTAGCAACACGACTTTTATCGTAAGGCATGGATTGTTTTTGCGGGTGCTAGGAAGGGAATTTTTAACGGACTCTGAAACTCCATAAAGTCGCGCAACTTCGTCGCGTCGAACTGACTTCTTGGGTATTAAATTCCCTCCCCTTATGTCTTCCAAGGTGAGGGTTAGGGTGGGGTTGTTCTCTTCTTTGGTTTCCATTCAAACGCTTTGTATTCTCAACCTTTTTTCCGCTCTGCTGAGCGGGTAACTTTTGCCCAGATCCGCAAAAGTAACCAAAAGGTCTCTTTATCGGGCTATCGCCCAAACGTCTCATTCACTTTGTTTAAGGTAGCGTTTAGCAACACGACTTTTATCGTAAGGCATGGATTGGTTTTGCTGTTCGAGAGAGTCTTTCTGTTGATGACTCTGAAACTCCATAAAGTCGCGCAACTTCGTTGCGTCGAACTGACTTCTAGAGCGGAAAAAAAATTGAGACAAGTCATTCCCGAGAAGGCGGGAATCAAACTCTTATGGTCTAGGGTAGGGCATCATGAGCGCAGCGTAATGTGCCGATTGAAAGCGGAGCTTTCATTGTCGCGGCTTTAGCCCTACAAACAACGGATTCAGAGCTAATAAAAAACTGTATTTTATGTCTGTATATACAGTTTATTTTTTATAGTGAACGTTCTTGCGCGTTTAGCCATTTTAAATAAACCAGTTGAGCGCGTTTTGTACTGGTAGGAAGTAAGAAAGTCTTTTAGTATCAATGGATAAGAATATCGGCAGACGAAATAACGCGCTGTGGATAAAGTAAATAACACGCATGCTCGTTTTTCCAGTTTTGAATTTTGTTGGTATCTCTATTAATGGCTTTAAAGTCAGTTGCTTATAGTGATGTTAAGAAGGTTTTAAATATGTATAAACGCGCATGCGCACTATTAAAATGTTGAACTAAGCCGCTTCGCGGAGCGGTCTTTGAATTCCCCAATTTCCTCAATTAGAACCACACTTAATTTTCCAATCAACAATGGAGGATTAAGTCATGACCCCTTTACGCAAACAGGTGATAGATCAGATGACCCTAGAGGGTTTTTCTCTATCCACTCAAAAAGCCTACTTATATCAGCTGACAGAAGTGGCACGCTACTTTCGTTTACCTCCTGATCAGCTTAACCAAACCGATATCCAGCAATATTTGTTGTATCTAATTAGAGAACGAGGATGGAGCTGGTCAAGTTGCCGTCAAGCGTTACATGCTCTGAACTTTCTATACCGAAAAGTCGCTAACAAAGAGATGCCATCGGTATCACTTCCTCATCCTAATAAATCTCAGAAAATCCCCGACTTGCTCTATCCAGATGAAGTGCAAGCGATGATCAGATGCTGTCAGCATCCAAAAGTGTATGTCGCCATGGTGTTGGCTTATACAACAGGGGTGAGAATCAGTGAGATTAATGCGCTGCGAGTCGATGATTTAGACCTTACCCATCACTGCGTCAAGGTAAGGCAGGGGAAGGGGCAGCAAGATCGCTATGTTTTGTTTCCACAAAGCTTACAACAGGTGTTAGGTGCTTATTGGCAGCGATACGAACCTTGCGATGTGGTGATTTATGGATTGGATAAGCACCGCCCTCTGCATAGTAAATACCTTCGATTAGAAACGAAAGAAGCCGCGAAACGAGCAGGGATTCAAAAGAGCATTCGTTTTCATAGCCTGCGCCATGCGTTTGCTTGTCATCAACTGTTAGCTGGAATGCCGTTACCACGGCTGCAAGCCTTATTAGGGCATAAGCAGATACAAACCACGTTTCGTTATCTGCAATGGATCGCAATGATGGATCTAAAGAGACGGGATAGCGAAGATTTATTGCCATCCGACTGGTGTCCGTCATGAGTGGGGTAAGCCTAGCGAGCGTGATTCATTATTGTCACGAACAACAACAGATACACGCCAATGCGAGACAATGGCAAGTGCTGCATCATATAGAAGACTGTCGAACCGAGCGCATGGGCACGGGCAAATATCAATGTCATGGCTGTGGTCATCATTGGTTTTGGCATCATAGCTGTCGAGATAGGCATTGCCCTCAGTGCCAAAAGAAAGCAAGCGAACAATGGTTATTGAGACAGGAAGAACGATGTTTGCCAGTACCATATTTTCACTTGGTTTTTACGCTGCCTCATGAGCTAAACGCTTGGATAGCCAAACACGATCGAGTCATTTATGACGCCTTGTTTCATGCTGCCTGGCGAGCGCTGAATGAGTTAAGTCAACGAAAACACAAAGGACGGGCAGGTATGACAGCAGTCTTGCATACATGGGGCCAAACATTGGTGCGACATGTTCATCTTCATGCCTTGGTTCCTTCTGGAGTGTATAGAGATCAAGGCTGGCATAGTCTGAGGAAACACTATTTTCTTCCAGTAAAGCTGTTATCAAATCGTTTTAGAGGTGCCATGGTCAGTCAACTAAGAGCCGCTTTTAGCGAAGGGCTACTGCCAGCGTTATCCCAAACGGAAGTGAGTCGGCTACTGAATGTTTTAATGCAAAAGCCTTGGGTGGTCTATTGTAAATCAGCGCTTGAGTATCGCTCATCCTTAGTCAGTTACTTAGCGCGTTACAGTCACCGTATTGCCTTATCTAACAATCGTTTCCAAGTGTGGAATAACAATAAAATCAGCCTTCAATATCGAGACTATCGTTCTGGCAAGCAGTCGCTTTTAACACTCACGCCACAAGAACTGGTAAGGCGCTTTTTACTCCATGTATTACCAAGGGGTTTTATGCGCATCCGGCATTATGGCTGTTTGTCCAATGCAATAAGAGCGAAAGTAAAGAGGCGGGTAGACAAGCAATTAGACATGTACGAGCCACGAA
>NZ_QKLW01000002.1:270575-563576 GCF_003208215.1 Marinomonas alcarazii | reverse complement strand
GGGTTTTATGCGCATCCGGCATTATGGCTGTTTGTCCAATGCAATAAGAGCGAAAGTAAAGAGGCGGGTAGACAAGCAATTAGACATGTACGAGCCACGAACCAAGGAAGACAGTGAGAAGGTAGCTGAATCAGGTTGTTCGTGTCCTGCTTGTGGAGAACGTACGGTTACTTATCTTGGCGATGTCTCTGGGAGTAAAGTGACAGAGCGGCTTCGCATCATACTGCCATGGGACAATGGCAGTTAGCGTTAGCACTTAGTGAGATCAGGGTATAAAAACAGATCAGGTCATAAGGCCTGAGGGAATCGCTTGCCTCGCGGGTCAAATCGCGCTACAAAAGAGCAAATGAAGAACCAATATAACGGCGATCAAAGACCATCTGAAGCGGCATAGTCCAGACAGACGTTGGTATTTAGCGAGTTATCTAACAGGGAAGTCCTACCATGAAAAAAGCAAATCCCCTATATAGACAACGCAGCCGTTCAACAGTGGGTTATAGCCGCAGCTACGCTGCCGTATAACCCTTAATTGTTAACTCATCCAAGGATGATCGATGGATCTCGAAGAATATAAAAGAAAGTTTACTACGGATGACACTCCAGGATGGTCTGCAATAGATGAGGCTGCAGAGAAACTATATCCGGGCCAAGAGCCCAAGCATTGGGCAGCCACACCCCACTACGCAGTTGGTGGTAATGATCCAATCGACGGTATCAGTTTTTATAAGGCTTATTACAATGGTGAGTTGTACTACCACTTCGTAACATATGGGTTCTCTAACCTTTACTATGATGAGGAAAATTGTGCAGAAGAGTTTAGTAAATGGGGTTTCGAGCTGACTTTCAGAATCAAACCGTTTTACTTGGATGAAGAGTACCCGAAGTGGGTATATGGCTTGCTGCAAAATATTGCTCGTTACGTGTTCAAATCGGGGAAATGGTTTGAGCCATATCACTACATGCCAGCTAATGGACCTATTCGCTTAGATACAGAGACAGATATTACTGGTCTAGCGTTTACTCTAGATCCAGAAATGGGTGAGATTAATACCCCAAATGGGAAGGTTCAGTTTTTACAGATCTATGGGATAACTGATAAAGAGTTGCAAGCAATCAAAGATGGCGCTTCTGAAGCGCGACAATTGATTGATAGTGCTAGAGCACTAAACCCATTATTGATAACTGATTTGTTGAGAAAGAGTTAACAAGGCCAAGCACGCGACGAGCGCGTGTTGGAGGCGTTAGCGCTACCTTGAGATATAGGCACACTAAGATAAAAAATCGCAATCATGGAGTGAATAAATGTTTGATGTTAGCAAACTTAAGAATGAAATTGATCAAAAAGAAGAAAAGCAGTCACATTCATTTTTTCCGTTTTTACAAGGCTCACCATATTGTATTTTAGGGTGGAAAAAATACCGCCTGTTCAACAACGAAATCAATAATTTTTTGAGTGAATTTAATAAAAACTTTGACGTAAAAGTTTATGTTTACGAACACGAAGTTATTCATATTGAAGATTTCTTTTTATGGGGATTCAGTTTTATTCAAGAGAGCCCTGACAGAAGGGATGAACTTAGTGATATTTTGATAAATAAGTTGATGGTTATATTTAAGAAGTATTTTTATTTTGAAGGCGAATGCTTTTTGAATAATCATAGGGAAGGCTTTAATAACAGCTTGACTCCGGATTTGATTAAGATCTACATTGATTTGGTTGTATCATTTGAAATGGAGGTCAACTTAAAATACAACCCTCCAAAGACTAAGTCATATAATAAGAGTGACTTTGATATGTCGGCATTTGATGAACCAGTTAAAGTATCAGAATTTGCAAGCATTATTAATGAACATATGGCTTTAAATTCAACAGATGACCTGATTTATCGTTTTGCGCCAGATGGTTACTTTTCTAATAAATTTCGGAGTAACAAGTATTTGAGAGAAGAGTTCATTCCATTATTGGAATTTATTAGGGCTAGAAAAATATCAGAAGAGGCTTATATAAAATTAGGTGTTCAAGACGAAAATTATGACGCCAAGATTGTTGATAATGAAGAAGAGTTAATCATTGAAATTACATTGGGTGCTCCCAAACATGACTACTTATACCTATCCGCAACTCAAAGTAATGGAGTTAGTGTTTTACCTTTAAAAGTGTTAGCGCACTTAAAGAAAGAGATTGACTCATTAGCAGGGCGTATAATCCTTTCAATTGAAAAGAAGCATAACAAGAATTACGATGATGAACGTTTGTTGCTGGTAGTAGTGCAATCTGAATATACATATCAAAATGAGGCTATTGTAGTTGATGAAGTGCTAAAAGAGGTTAGAGGTTCTATTAGTCGCGGAAATTTCAAAGAAATTGTGCTGATGTTTGGTTCAAAATTACATACTTTATGATCGCCAGCCTTGGCAGCTTGTTGTGCTAACAAACAACTCAACGCGGATTCGGTTTTCGGTCACGCGTTTTGCAAAAACACGCAAAACAACGCGCCAGCAAGCCTCACCGGTTAGTTGGGCGTTGAACTAAGCCGCTTCGCGGGTCTTTTCTCAGTTTCCCTAATTTCCTCATTTAGAACCAAACTTAATCTTCCAATTAACAATGGAGGATTAGTTATGACCCCATTACGCCAGCAAGTCATAGACAGGATGACCCTAGAAGGTTTTTCTGTGTCTACGCAAAGAGCTTATTTATATCAATTGACGGAAGTGGCTTGGTATTTTCGTGTGCCGCCCGATCAACTCAATCAAAACGATATCCAGCAATATTTGCTGTATCTAATAAGAGAACGAGGATGGAGCTGGTCAAGTTGCCGTCAAGCGTTACATGCTCTGAACTTTCTATACCGAAAAGTCGCGAATAAAACGATGCCATCGGTATCGCTTCCTCACCCTAATAAATCTCAGAAAATTCCAGACTTGCTCTATCCAGATGAAGTGCAAGCGATGATTAGATGCTGTCAGCATCCAAAAGTGTATGTCGCCATGGTGTTGGCTTATACAACAGGCATGAGAATCAGTGAGATTAATGCGCTGCGAGTCAATGATTTAGACCTTACGCATCACTGCATCAAAGTGAGGCAAGGGAAGGGGCAGCAGGATCGCTATGTTCTGTTTCCGCAAAGCTTACAACAGGTGTTAGGTGCCTATTGGCAACGATACCAACCTTGCGATGTGGTGGTTTATGGATTGGATAAGCACCGTCCTCTTCATAGTAAATACCTGAGATTGGAAACGAAAGAAGCCGCGAAACGAGCAGGGATTCAAAAATGCATTCGTTTTCATAGCCTGCGCCATGCGTTTGCTTGTCATCAACTGTTAGCTGGAATGCCTTTACCACGGCTGCAAGCCTTATTAGGCCATAAGCAGATACAAACCACGTTTCGTTATCTGCAATGGGTCGCGATGATGGATTTAAAGAGACGGGAAAGCGAAGATTTATTGCCATCCGACTGGTGGCCGTCATGAATGGGATAAGCCTAGCGAGCGTGATTCATTACTGTCACGAACAACAACAGATATACGCCAATGCTAGACAATGGCAGGTTCTACATCATATAGAAGACTGTCGAACCGTGCGAATGGGGACAGGAAAGTATCAATGTCATGGCTGTGGTCATCATTGGTTTTGGCATCATAGCTGTCGAGATAGGCATTGCCCCCAGTGCCAAAAAAAGGCAAGCGAACAATGGCTATTGAGGCAGGAAGAACGATGTTTGCCAGTGCCATATTTTCACTTGGTTTTTACGTTGCCTCATGAGCTAAACGCTTGGATAGCCAAACACGATCGAGTCATTTATGACGCCTTGTTTCATGCTGCCTGGCGAGCGCTGAATGAGTTAAGCCAACGAAAACACAAAGGACGGGCAGGTATGACAGCGGTCTTACACACATGGGGCCAAACATTGGTGCGTCATGTTCACCTCCATGCCTTGGTTCCTTCTGGCGTATATAGAGATCAAGGCTGGCATAGTCTGAGGAAAAATTATTTTCTTCCGGTGAAACTGTTATCAAATCGTTTTAGAGGTGCCATGGTCAGTCAACTAAGAGCCGCTTTTAGCGAAGGGTTACTGCCAGCGTCATCCCAAACGGAAGTGAGTCGGCTACTGAATGTTTTGATGCAAAAGCCTTGGGTGGTCTATTGTAAATCAGCGCTTGAGTATCGCTCATCATTAGTCAGTTACTTAGCGCGTTACAGCCACCGTATTGCCTTATCTAACAATCGTTTCCAAGTGTGGAATAACAATAAAATCAGCCTTCAATATCGAGACTATCGTTCCGGCAAGCAGTCGCTTTTAACACTCACGCCACAAGAACTGGTAAGGCGCTTTTTACTCCATGTATTACCAAGGGGCTTTATGCGCATCCGGCATTATGGCTGTTTGTCCAATGCAATAAGAGCGAAAGTGAAGAGGCGGCTAGACAAGCAATTAGACATGTACGAGCCACGAACCAAGGAAGACAGTGAGAAGGTTGCTGAATCAGGTTGTTCGTGTCCTGCTTGTGGAGAACGTACGGTTACTTATCTTGGCGATGTCTCTGGGAGTAAAGTGACAGAGCGGCTTCGCATCATACTGCCATGGGACAATGGCAGTTAGCGTTAGCATTTAGTGAGATAAGGGTATAAAAACAGATCAGGTCATAAGGCCTGAGGGAATCGCTTGCCTCGCGGGTCAAATCGCGCTACAAAAGAGCAAATGAAGAACCAATATAACGGCGATCAAAGACCATCTGAAGCGGTATAGTCCAGACAGACGTTGGTATTTAGCGAGTTAGATAACAGGGAAGCCCTACCATGAAAAAAGCAAATCCCCTATATAGACAACGCAGCCGTTCAACAGTGGTTTATAGCCGCAGCTATGCTGCTGTATAACCCTTAATTGTTATGTCCCTAGAAGGTGTTGTTATGATATTAGCTGAAAAAATCTATAGTTTTTTTTGCCAATATAAAGATGAAATAGATTTACCTTGGTTTTCTGGTTTCCCAAAAAATTGTTGTGAAGGCGCATCTGTGTTTCTTGGGAAGGCTATAAAAGAAGCTATTCCAAATTCCAATATCTTTTATGTTAAAGGTGAAAGTTTAGATGGTGACTCTCATCATTGGATTGAAGTCAACGATTCAGTAATTGATATTACAATCGAACAATTTGAGGGTATATCTAGCCCAGTATATTCGGTCGTTAATCACCCACTCAGCAATAAATTTAAGATAATTCAAAAAATTGATATTAATACTGCTTTTAAAGAGTATGACGGCACAAACGATACGTATAAAAATACATTGCTAGTTAACTTAAATTACTTATTAAACGAGAAATAGAATGAATAAATACCCTGTAATCTTTTCAGCCATACTTTTTTGTACTTCAAGCATGGCTGCTGAATCAAATGTAGTACCAGATAGCTTTGATTTGGTTTGCGATACAGTTGATGTTATTGGTTATTCTTTAGGAAAAGATCGAATCCCTCAGTCTTACGTAAAATGGAATAAACACAAGAAATCATTAATAATTAAAAGTGAAGAACTTAGTGAGTTCCATGATGAGTTAAACCCTTCGTATTCAAATGTCTACACATCAAAAAAAGATTTTGGTAATTCTCAAAGGTTTTTTCTCACATTTAAAGCTAAGTCTTATGCTGAAAAGTGGGAGCACGAAAACGCAACTCGCTTTGTATCTGCGCAAATCGATTTATCACCTAAAACAAAAGGCGCGTTACTAAAATTAACTGAATTTTGGCAAACGGGCGGAGTTATTTCAATGGTTGAAACGAAGCAAGCTTGGTGCAAGATCAGATAGGAGCATAACAAGGCATTCAAGTTGGATTCGTAACTGTTTGCTCGGTTCCGCTTCGCTTCACATTTTAGCAGACTATTACTCACCGCTTAATGCGGCGTTATATTGCAATTGTCATTGGGAGTTATATGGAAAGTTTTAAGTTTGTGGATATGTATTTTCATAGCCAGAATAAAATTGTAGATATTAGAGAGTCAGAATTAAGGGATATTAATACTCTTTTCTCGTACCTTAATAACTTACATTCATTAGCAGATAAAATGAAAGACAAGTTTGATATTAAGTTAGCTAACTATCCAGAATTTAAAGTGTTAAGAATCTTAAGGAATTACATTCATCATGTAGATGATATAGATGAACTTAGAATCTACGTTAATTTGGAACATAATGTTTCTCCGTATCATCTAGAGCAAATGATTATCCCAATGAGAGTTTGGGCTGAATCCGCAAGTAATTTCGTAAGTAAAAACACTGTTCCAGAGAGTCATGGTAGGTATAAAGATAAGCAGAAATTCATAAAAAAAGAGTTTGATTCTATTTTAGACATCTGTGATTGTGTTGATGTTTTAAATGACCCAAAAGCATATTGCACACCATTGCTATTGAAATGTGATGATGAAGTCATTGAGTTAGGGTTTGATATTTTTAAATTTATTTATAACATCTCTAATGTTATTGCTGACGAATGTCGTAAAATTCCTGAATTAGCTTCCAAGAATGTAATTAAAGAGCTTGATGACAGTTATTGTGAAGACAATAATATTCCTAAATATGACTTAATGTTAAGTCCTGGTGTTAATTGCATTTTAACGACAAACGGGTTTATTTATCCCTCTTCTATTAATAAAGCAATATAACAAGTCAATTTAAACGGAACTAAAACAGTTGGTTAGGTTCCGCTTCGCTTCACATTTTAGCAGACTATTACTCACCGCTTAATGCGGCGTTAATCCTCACTGGAGTCGTATGAAATTATCGTTAATCGCAGCAGTTTCTGAAAATGGTGTAATAGGCTCAGACTTAGATATACCCTGGTCTGTTAAAGGTGAGCAGTTGCTGTTTAAAGCTATGACATATAATCAATGGTTAATTGTTGGTAGAAAGACTTTTGAGTCTATGGGGAAGCTCCCAAATAGAAAATATGCGGTAATTACTCGCTCTGAGTTAAAATCAGACGATAAAGATGTATTCTATTTTTCATCAATTGATAATGCATTATCTACACTGAAAAATGTTACCGACCATGCATTTGTGTCTGGTGGCGGAGAAATTTATAAAGCACTTATCCATCGCGCTGATACACTGCATATATCGACAGTTCATACAGATATTGACGGTGATGTGTTTTTTCCTCAAGTTCCTGATGGCTATAGTGAAGTATTCAAACAACGATTTAGTTCAAACTTAGATTATACGTATCGCATTTGGCAAAAGTAGATTTAGAGTATAAGAGGGGGCTTTGATTTTACTCAGACCCTTTTTAAAATGCTTTTAATAGGGTCTGGCGTTTGGTAGTAAAAATGGAATCAGGTGATTACCCACAGACTTTCTCGTGCCAAATGGCGGTGCGATTACGGCCTGCTTTCTTAGCTTGATACATAGCTAGGTCGGCGTTGTTTAGTAGTTCATCAAACGTTTCAGAGTCTTTTAAAGACGCCAAGCCAATGCTGACTGTTGCGAAGTGCAAAGCGTTTTCGGCACATTGGATCGACTCTTTTTCGACACTTCCCCTAAGCTGTTCAGCCACTAAATGTGACTCTTTTTGGTCTATCATTGGGAGGATAATCACAAACTCTTCTCCACCAAAACGGCCGATATGCCCGATGTTTTTGACACTCAATATGTTAGTGCAGACATTGACCACGGTCTTGATTACTCTATCTCCTATCTCATGACCGTATTGATCGTTAACTTGCTTAAAATTATCAATATCTATCATCAATACGCTAAAGGGTAACCCTTCATCCAGGCACTTTTGATAATCGACTTGCGCCTTTTCCAAAATAGCGCGGCGATTATAAGTACCCGTTAGCGCATCGGTTGTGGCGAGTTTTTTGAGTTCTTTTTCTATCTTTTTTTGTTCTTCAATACGTTGCGTTAGTCGCTGAAACTTCAAGCGGGCTCTTCTTCGTATCGCCCAACCAATTAAGGCCAATAGAAACACTACGCTAACAATCACAGTGGCGATAAACTGATAGTCTTTCGCGAAGGACCAATTATCGGTTGAGTCTAAGTTGATCCAATATCGATAGATATCGCGCTTCTGCTGTGCCGTAATACTGTCTAAGCCTTTTTGCATGATGGACAACAAGGGTGCCCAATCGTCTCGTACTGCGAAACGTAAATTCCATTCAAAGCCGGACTCGCCTATCACTTTAAGATTGGTTAGGCCATTCTTCTCAATATAGTAAATAGCCGCCGCATTAGAAGCGACGATTGCATCCGCAGATCCATAAGACACCATGCGCAGACCTGTCTCGACATCAGGGACAGCTATCGTATCCAGTTGTGGGTAATGTTCTTGTAGGTGTTCATAAGAGGCGTAATCCCGAATGCCGGCGACTTTTTTGCCTTCGAGCGCTGCGATACCTTCTCCTACGAATTCATTGCGAACGATGATGACTGCCGGTAGCCGTATATAGGGCCGAGTAAACTGCATATATTTGCTACGCTCTGGCGTTTTTTCCGCAGCGCCCCACATATCGACTTTGCGCGAGCGCGCTTGGGTGACAACTTCACTCCAGTCTTCCAGCTGCACTATCTCTAGCTTGAGGCCAAAATTAAATTGTTGATCAATTAATCGAATAAAATCCGCAGTAATCCCTTGGTATTCATTCTTTTCATTGAAAAACTCAACCGGCGGATAATTGGGTGCAGGAGCAAAGTGAATAACAGGCTGATCCGCCAACCACTGTCGTTCTTCGGGGGTTAATATATCTTGTCCATACACTATCCCAGTCATACTGAGTAGAAGCAGATACAAACCTGAGAACAAGCTTCTAGTCGAAAATGAGCTTCTCTTCATAATATCCCTATTAATAAGGCATTTGCGGGCCAAGGTATGAGCATTGAATTGCTGCTTCTTATACTAATTCAATGATCCCTCATTGACCATCCTAGAAATGCTAATCGTTCTAAATGTGAGATTATTAGGGGTAGCGTAAAGTTAAACCCAGATAGGCTAAGCCTTAAAAGCACGAAAAGCTCTAAATACAGGCGTAGAGCTATCCTTTGATTCTCCGTTTCACAAATTCCATTCTCTAAAATTTCATTGACTTTCTTCCGTTCTTTATATAGAACGTTCTATATAAAGAACAATTTGAGAAGCATGATGAATAAATCCATTCTCGGCTCGTTGGGTCGAAATATACAAAAAATGCGTATGGCAAAGGGGCTGTCTTTGTCTCAGCTGGCGCTGGATGCTGGGCTGGCGAAGTCGAATTTGTCTCGTATCGAGCAAGGTGAGGGTAATCCAACTATCGAGACGATTTGGCGTTTGGCGGTACAGCTGGATGTTCCGTTTGGGGATTTGGTTGCCAGTTTGGAGTCGACCTTGGGTGAAAATGGTGTCCAGGTTCGATTGATCGATCAAGGTGAGGACGACCCTCGGGTTGATGTGTATTGGATGTCTTGTGCTCCACACACGATTAAGCAATCAGAGCCGCATATTGCTGGGACGACCGAAACCATTACTTTAATCAGTGGTGAGTTGTTGGCGGGGGAAAGTAATGACTTGCGCCAGTTAGAGATCGGCAAGGCGCATACGTTTGCGGCCGACGTTGAACACAGTTATCAAACGGGCGATTCATGGGCAACCTTGATGATGGTCATTACCTATTCCAAACCGCATGACGTTAAACAGGATGTTTTATTATGAGTACAACGACACAAACCCTTGCAGTAACACCTTGGAAGCAGGGTGTAAAAGACGCGATTCCGTTACTGGGCGGTTACATTCCGGTGGCTATTTCATTTGGTCTGATTTCTATTCAGTCTGGCTTTAGCGTATTAGAGACTATTCTCATTTCAGCCTTTATTTACGCTGGTGCGTCACAGTTTCTGTTTGTTGCTATGGCGGCTTCTGGTGCCCCTTTATGGCTGGTGGTCATTATGACGCTGTTGATTAATGCTCGACACGTTGTTTATGGGCCAAACCTCTCGCCTTATTTAAACCAAGATAAGAAGTGGTTGCCATTAATGCACGGTTTGACCGATCAAATTTTTGCGCTTGCTCATGCCCGTCTACCGCAGCTTCCAGATCAGGCGCGCATAGGTTGGTACACAGGCGCAGCAGTGTTGGCGTGGCTAAGTTGGGTTTTAGGTACCGCATTGGGGGCGATTGCAGGGGGAGAATTGACGCAACGCTGGCCATTAATCAATGATGTTTTACCGTTTGCATTGCCCGCTTTGTTTTTCGTTTTAATTTTGCCTCGTTGCAATAATCGCTTGTGGTCACTCACGATTGCGATGTCTGCTGTGACCGCAGTTATTCTGAAGGTGCTAGGTTACCCGAATGTCGCTATTCCCTTAGCGGCTATGAGCGGTGCAGTGCTGTTTTACGCACTTAAAAACCAACGTATTTTGGGAGGGCAGTAAGCATGGGTATGTCTATGTGGCTGGCGCTGGTCAGCATTGCTGTTGGCACCTATTTAATTCGTCTTTTACCGTACATTTGGATGAAGCGAAGCTTGGCGAAAAGACAAACAGAGGATGGCATCGGATCCATGCCGACGTGGTTAACCATTTTAGGCCCAACGATGATTGCTGCCATGTTTGGTACTTCTTTAGTGCCGACTCACCCTGACATTTTGGCTTGGTTAGCGACAGGCGTTGGGGTACTGGTTACCTATGGCGTGTGGACGCGTACTCACTCTATGGGCTTGCCCATTTTATGTGGCGTCGTGGCGTTTGGAATGGTAACGCTTGTGTTTTAGTAAGGCGGATTATGAAGGCACCCCGACACTTACTTGTAACATCTCTCGATTAAGATATCTGTATTCTTAATCAAATATGAGGGACGGTGATGTCTTTTAAAACGCTTTTAGCCAGTGCTTGTGTTGTTAGTACTGTTGCTCTGCCAGTTTATGCCAATGATGTTCATCAAGGGGATGTGGTTGCGGTAACTTTGAGTGAGTTACACCCAACCCAACCTGCGGTTGGTTATGATCAGATAATGTATAAGTTAGGCCGTTTCCAGTTTGATCGTGAAAAGCTTTTTGATGAAATATGTGAGGCGAATGGGCAAAAAGGCGTCACTTCTTTTTCTGAAAATGCTCATCCCAATATACCAAGTACGTTTCAGTGTGACGAAAAAATCGGTGCTAATAAAAAGGATATGAAGACCATTGTTGTAGCGCCGAATGGCGAGTATTACTTAACGGATGGTCATCATACTTTTAATGCTTTTTACCAAATGGCTGAGGGCGGAGCGGATTTTCGTGTCAATGTTGTAGTAGATAAAGATTACAGTGATTTAAAAGATATGTCGCAGTTTTGGCAAGCGATGGAGAAAGACGGCAATGTCTGGTTGTATGGTGCAAAAGGTGAAGCCATTGTTACCGATCAGTTACCTAAACAACTTGGTATCCATAACTTTGCCAACGACCGTTATCGTGGGCTGATGTATTTCTCTCGTGACGTCGGTTGGAATAAGCCAAAGCAGCCAGTGCCTTTTTTAGAGTTTTACTGGACGAGAGAGTTACGTAAAAAAGTAGATTTAGATAATTTCGATTTGAATTCTATGGATGGTTATGCCGAGGCAATTAAAGCGACTAGCAAGGCAATTCTGTCGATGAATACATCGAATGTTGGTGAGTCTAATCTATCGGTAAAAGAGATGGGGCAGTTTAGTGAATTCAAGCAAAAAGGCTTGGATAAATTGCTGAAAAAAGGCGGTAAGGTCGATTATATGCTGCGCTATAAAACCAGTGCTTCTGGGAATGGCTTGAGCTATGACTTGTCTGTGAAACATGCGCCAACTTTAAAAATGCTTGATACAACGACCCTTGCGGCAAATATGAGTTATAACGATTACCCAGCGGTCAGCCAAGACGGTGACATTAATGCCATTGTGGAGATTCCAGCAGGTACATCGGCGAAATGGGAGTTGAGCAAAGTGCACGATAACCAAATTATTTGGGAATACAAAAAGAATAAGCCTCGTATCGTTAATTATCTTGGCTATCCGGCAAACTACGGTTCTATCCCTCGTACTGCCTTACCTAAAGAGTTTGGTGGTGACGGCGATCCACTTGATGTGATTATCTTGGGTCAGTCTGTACCGCGTGGAGAAGTGGTTCCAGTACGTTTGATTGCGGTAATGAAGATGATTGATGATGGTGAGCAGGACGATAAATTGATCGGCGTGCTAACGAACGAATCGCCATTTTCTGGTGTGACTAGCTTGCAGCAGTTAAATGCTGATTACCCAAATGTCACGGATTTATTAGCGACTTGGTTCTCTAGCTATAAAGGCGCTGATGGCGGTATTGAGATCAGTGGTTGGGGCGATGAAAAAGCCGCTCAAGCTATTTTGAAAGCAGCACAAGAACATTTCTAATCGGTCTAAGCTGAGTGTTGATCTTTCAACACTCAGCTCTTTTTAACACCCATACCAATGGTTTAGCTGTATAAATTGCCAAAGCTCATTGCGTTCGTTTGTTGACGCTTGTATCAATATATTTGCTAAATTCATTTCCTCCTATGCATAGCATCTTACTTCTACACCCTGTACATTGGTTGTTCGACCTGTTCATTTTTTAAGGTTTTTTATTGGCTAATTAAAACGCCTACCAGTTTTATTCCCTGCAATGTGGCGTTCAAATAGGAGTGCTAGATGCAAGTTACGTTTTCCGTTCAAATCGATTCCTTTAAGAAAATTAGCAAGATTCCAAACGCGTGGTCTGACGAAGATTATCGTGCTCTTTTGAGCATTATGGATTTCGAGGATGACGTAGAGAAGATGGATGCCGCAGAGCTGCGCGAGATGTGCATGATGTCGCTTAATGATCTTGAGCCTGCGGATGCAGCAAAGGCTGTAATGACGCATTTATTTCCAGAGCTGGCGGAAGGCAAAATAGACCAAGTCAGTCACGACATGATGGACGATCGTTCTTGGGAGGAATACCCAGATTGTCTGCTTCATGAGCGCTTTTTCAATGCATATGGTTTATTGCGTGAAGCCTTCAATGGCACCTTTGCGAAGCCAACAGGCGTTGAGCTTGCGATAACCGTAACGGCGGGACATGCTGAAGACATGGCGATATTTGATGAGTCCTTGCATGCTTCTGTTGTGCGCTTGTTAGCCAATGGGCAGGGCGACGATGCTCTGATCAATCGTTTATACGAAGATCAAATCAAAGGCACGGACTTTCCTGAAGCGCCAGGTCTTGTTTGGCAGCTTAAGCAAGTGGCAGACGAAGGCACAACCCGCCAGTTTAGCTTGGTGAGTTCCTATTTCTGGATGGAAAACTTCGAGCAGGTGGAAAGTTTCGAAGCGGAATCTCATGCGGATGTGGAAGAATAACTTAGTGGCGTGAGTTAAATGTGACTAACTAAGACAACAAAAGCGGATCAAGTGATCCGCTTTTTGCTTTTCTAGGTTGGCAACTGTTCAGGATTTCGATTTAATCGAGCTTTGTTAATAAAAGTACTTGATCACGAGGTTACTATGACCAGTTCTCCTATCCAAATCGTTTGTCAAAGCTGCAGGACAAAAAACCGAGTGCCGAAAGACAAGCTTGGCAATAAACCTCTTTGTGGCAAGTGTAAAAAGTCCGTTCTTTCAACCAGCCCCATTATGGGCGGCGATAATAATTTTAGACGTTATATCAACGACAATGGCTTACCTGTGGTCGTCGATTTTTGGGCGTCTTGGTGTGGGCCTTGTCAGCAGTTCGCGCCTATTTTCGAGCAAGTCGCGAGCGAGATGTCGACCCAAGCTTGTTTCTTGAAGTTAGATACTGAGCAGAACCAAACGACGGCTGGTGGTTATAATATTCGTTCTATTCCGACTTTGATGATCTTCCATCATGGCAAAGAAGTGGCTCGTTTATCTGGCGCATTACCGAAAGCACAATTCCAGCAATGGTTAGCGCAGAACTTGCCTGCTATCTAAGGTGTGTTTGATATTGGTAGGGCGTTAAACGCTGGTATCAAAATACATTTCTACAAACTTCTCGTATAACGCTTCTTCTGTTTCGCGTCTGTCTGGGTCTGGTTTGACGCAGTCGATCGGGCAGACGGCAACACAGGTGGGTTGGTCGTAGTGACCAACGCATTCTGTGCATTTATCTGGATCGATGACATAAATCTTCGCGCCCATGGTGATGGCCTCGTTCGGGCATTCGGGCTCGCACATGTCGCAGTTTATGCAGCGGTCGTTGATTAATAGTGCCATTGCCTTGCCTCTATGCCATCGTAGTAGCGTGAGGTTGGCGTGTAGTCTGTCCTTGCGATAGGTTTCTCATCAGGATGCCCATAGAAGCATCGATGCCTTGAGGACAAGGGATAGACACCACGTGGCCGCTGCCTTTGGCAACGTCGATAGGGCGACCTTGTTTGTCGTTGAGTTCGCTTAATTGAAAGGTGACATTGCCTTTCGGTGTCATCAACTCTAAAGAATCACCCAAACTGAAGCGGTTTTTCACTTCGATAGTGAGAGAGTCATCATGGCTCGCGATGACTTCACCAACAAACTGTTGTTGTTCGCTGATGGAGTTACCGGTTTCATAATTTTGCAAATCCACATGACGATGGCGTTGTAAGAAACCATCGGTATAACCGCGGTTGGCGAGGTTTTCTAAACTGCTCATTAGACCTTTATCAAAGTGCTTGCCTGCCACGGCGTCATCAATGGCTTGGCGGTATATTTGTGCGGTTCTGGCGCAATAGTAAAAGGACTTGGTACGGCCTTCGATTTTCAATGAATGCACGCCCATTTTGACTAAGCGCTCTACATGCTGAATGGCGCGTAAGTCTTTCGAGTTCATGATGTAAGTGCCATGTTCGTCTTCAAACGCGGGCATGTATTCGTCTGGACGACCACGTTCTTGCAGTAAAAATAGCTGATCTGTGGGTTCTTGGATTTGCACTGAAGCGTTACTGCTGGCAATGATCTGGCCAGCGTCGTCTTGTGTCGCTTCGTGGGCATTGTATTCCCAACGACACGCATTGGTGCAAGCGCCTTGGTTTGGGTCACGCTTGTTCATGTAACCAGACAATAAACAACGACCAGAATACGCCATGCATAACGCACCATGCACAAAGACTTCCAATTCCATATCGGGCACTTTTAGGCGGATTTCTTCTATCTCATCCAGTGATAACTCACGGGATAAAATGACGCGGGAAATACCTTGTTGTTGCCAGAATTTCACCGTAGCCCAGTTGACTGCATTAGCTTGCACTGAAAGGTGAATGGCTTGATCTGGGAAGGCTTCGCGAACCATCATGATTAAGCCTGGATCAGACATGATAAGCGCATCTGGCTTTAGATCAATGACAGGTGCTAAGTCTTGTAAGTAGGTTTTTAGTTTGGCGTTGTGAGGCGCGATATTGCTGACCACGTAGAGCTTTTTGCCCAGCTCGTGTGCTTCATTAATGCCAATGCCCAGCTTTTCTAAGTCGAACTCGTTATTGCGCACTCTTAGGGAGTAACGTGGTTGTCCAGCGTAAACGGCGTCTGCGCCATAGGCGAAGGCATAACGAAGGTTTTTTAATGAACCAGCTGGAGAGAGCAATTCTGGCTTAAAGATTTGTTGCTTAGACATGAGGTGCACCGATAGATCAAAACGGGCGGAGTTTACCTAGCCAATGGTTCAACTCAAGAGAGGAGAGGGGCGTTTAATCGCTTAAATGGCTAGTCTTTGATCTGGGTCAAAATACTTATCTGTATTGGGGCGTTTGGGGCTGCTCAAACGAGCAAGACCCCCTCCCAGCCTCCCCCTTAGCAGGGGGAGGAGCTAAAGGCATGTTCTAGTCCCTTCCCCTTAGCAGGGGGAGGAGCTAAGGGCATGTACTAGTTCCTTCCCCTTAGCAGGGGGAGCTAAGGGCACGTACTAGTTCCTTCCCCTTAGCAGGGGGGAGCTAAGGGCACGTACTAGTTCCTTCCCCTTATCAGGGGGAGCTAAGGGCACGTTCTAGTTCCTTCCCCTTATTAAGGGGAAGGTTAGGATGGGGTTGTTACTAGTCTGCAAATTCACTACCTCCCAGCCTTCCCCTTAGCAGGGGGAGCTAAGGGCATGTTCTAGTTCCTTCCCCTTATTAAGGGGAAGGTTAGGATGGGGTTGTTACCTTGGCTGGTTTTATTCTCTCACTTTTGTTGATTAGAAGTCGTACGCGGCAGAAAGGTAAACACGACGACGTTCACCGACGAATGAACCAATCTTTTCAGTGAATCCACTGACAGCGTATTCTTTATCAAACAGGTTTTTGATGTTTAGCTGGAATCGCCAATCTTGCCATTGTGTCTGCCAAGACATGTCGTAAACCGTGTAAGGTTTTACAGTTTGACCCTGGCGGTTGATCTGGTCACTAACGAAGTCGGCTCCAAAGGCAATAGAGGACTCTATGCTAGGGAAGTCGTAGCGAGTCCATAAGCCGAGTTGGTGATAAGGTGTGTTAGCAAAACGGTCTCCGTTTGCGTATTGAATGCCGTCGTTGGCTTCTTTTACGATGGTGTCATTGTAGGCGTAACTCACATTAGCGACCCAGCGAGGCGTTATGTCTGCCATGATATCGAGTTCAACGCCTTGACTGCGCACTTTACCAAATGACACCAGCAAGTCGCTGTTATTTGGGTCTTCTTGCAAGATGTTTTCACGGGTGATGTGGTATGCAGCAAGGTTAATGTTTAAGCGATTGTTAAACCAATAGCTGCGTACGCCAGCTTCAAATTGTTGGCTTTCTTCTGGGTCGAACAGGGTGTTGTTGGCTGATTTTTGTTGGTCTGCAGCGTCTTGTGGCACAAAGCCAGTTGAAACAGACACATAAGGCTTCCAGTTGTTATTGATTCGATAGGTAGCACCAACTCGGCTGGAGTAGCCTGTGTCGTTGTAGTCTTGCTTGGCGTTGTTGGATGTGTGGTCTTGGTATTTTTCTTCAAAGCGGTCAACCCGAACGCCAGCGAGTAAGTCTAACTGGTTGGTGACTTTCCATTGATCTTGAATATACAAACCAATTTGATCCGTTGTTGTGGTTTCATCAGTCTTTAAATTCAGGGTGTAGCTATTAACATCATCTTGGCCGTAGATAGGATTAGTTAAACTAAGATTTGAAACGCCATCGCCTTTATTTGCTCGGTAATACAAAAAGCTATTTTTTTGGTGAAAGTAATCACTCCCGACTAACACGGTATGATCGTCCAATTCGGCAATTAAGTTGCCTGCGAAAGTAATACCTTCACGAGAACGAACTTGGTCACGATATTGTCGTTGTGTGGTGTCTATTGTGCCATCGCTATTGCTGTCGATCAGTTTGTTTATTTCATGGTATTTCTGATTTTCCGTGTTTTCGAAATAGCGAACGGAGACATTACTGTCCAGCCATGAGTTGATGCTGTGGTCTAGGCGAGCCTGAAAGACTTGTGCGTCCAGCTCTTGGTAATCACTTTTTTCGTTATTATTCCAAGAAGTATCCGCTAAGAAGTTACCATCGTCATCGGTTGGAATGCCGCGTAAACGTGCTCCAGAAATGTGTTGATGAATGTCTGTGTACTGAACGGTAAGCGTGTTGTTTTCATCCATGTCCCAAGCGTAACCAAGATCTATAATCTGGTTTTCTTCTTCCACATTGTTACGGTATGAATCCTGTCCGTCTGAGTAAATGCCAACACGGTAGCGTTGCGAGGCGTCTTTATTAGCTGGGCCAGATGATTCCACGCTGCCGCTCAAAAAGTCTTTATTGCCAGCGCTGACTTTGAGGGTGTTTTTCTGCTCATATGTCGGCTTTTTGGTTACATAGTTAATGACACCGCCAGGTTCACCCGCACCGTAGATTGCACCAGATGGGCCCTTGAGGACCTGTATTTGCTCAATAGTAAAGAGTTGTGGAATGGAAAAATCACCGAATGGGTCGCCTTTAAGGCCGTCGTAGAGCACTTCGTCTTGGCTAAAGCCTCGTAACGTCACAGTGGATACATTATTTTGTGACATACCGGAAATGGATCGATACAGGTCGGTGATTTGTCGTGCGGCTTGGTCTTCAATCAAGGCTTCTGTCACCACTTGAACAGACTGAGGTGTTTCATCAATCGGCGTGGCGGTGCGAGTAGCAAGTGCTGCTTCATCTTCCTTGTAGTAAGACAGTGCGCGGCCTTGCACCTGAAGCGTTTGTAGCTCTATGTTGGATCCATCCTTAACTTTGTTATCTCCATCATTGAGATAACTGTCTTGTGTGATGCCATTGGCGGTATTTTCGGCAAAAATCACTGTAGAAAAAGCAAGCGCTCCACAGGCTTGCATCATCAGTAAGGTGGTTCTTAATGTCATAGGTAAACCAAGGATAAATGAATAAGCTGCGTATGGTATTGTTTATGATATTCATTTACAAATGAGAATTGATTTACAAAAGATTCAAAATACACCTTGTGTGTTTTTTGTACTAGGTGTTCTCGGTCTTGGGCTAAGAATGTAAGGAATCAAAGAGGGAGGCGGAGGCCAGGGTAAGAGGCAGAACGGCGATTAATATAAGCCGTTCTGCCCGAGGGACTGCTAGGCTTTTTCAGCGGCTAGTCTGGTGGCTTTAATGTAGCCTTGAAGCGTATCTTTTAGCTGAAGGCGTTGTTTTTTGAGCTGTTCTTCTTCTGCTGTCGTTGCGGGAATGATTTCTTGCTCCATTTTTTCGACAGATTTGGTGAGATGGTTGTACTCATCATAGAGTTTTCGGAAATGCGCATCATCCATTTTTAGCTGATGGATATCCTCTTTGAATTCAGGAAATTCGTTTACTAGAGCATGATCTTCAATCGGCATAACTGTCTCCTTTAAGTATTTACTTTAAGTTTAGGTTAGCCTACTTAAGCGGTTTCGCACTTGATGCTTGTCAGGCTTTCCTTAATTAGTAATGGCTTTTTATGGAGGAATTTCAATGATGACGCCTGTCGTTTATGGAAGAGTCCATAATTCACTAGGGAATATACTTATTTTTGACAGAAAACCGCAGTGGTTGGTGCCACTGCGGTTATGTTTTGGGAGAAGCGTTAGAAGTTCAGTTCGATTCTTGGTTTGCTGCTTCGAGAAAGGTCTATTGCAGGTGAGCATAAATAGACGCGAGAAGAGGCGATGCCTTCGTTAACCAAATAGTCTTTCAAGTTCTCCGCGCGTTTTTGCGCTAGATTAATTGCCTCATCTCTTGTGTCTTGATCGATAGACACAGGTGGCTTCTCAAGACCTAAATCCAGGAAGCTTGTAATAGCGCATGCTTTTAGCTGGCTGTCTTTTTTGTCTTTCATGAGCGCCACCAGTTGTTCTAGGAAGGTGTCCTGAGTGTCACTTAACGCTTCGTCTTCCGCTTCGAATATTAACGGCTCGACACGAATTTTAAGTAGCTGATCACCTGCAAACTGCGCGATGCTAATGACATTGGCGTAAGGAATGAAGGTTTGCATCAAGTAAGTGCTAGAAGCAGTATAAAGCGCCTTCTTAACCGGCAAGAACAAGAAATCAGTCCAGCCAAATTCTGGGTTTTCTATGTCACCAGAAAGCGGGATATTCAAATCAATGTTGTTGTCGCTGTCTTTTAATACGCTAACGGCAATGTTTAAAGGGACAGCACCCGCTTTGATTACGGAGTTGCTTTCTTGGCGACCACCTAAATCAAACTCCCTTAAGACGATGTTTGAACTGCCATTTAATACGCCATCTTTAGCATTAAGTTTAAGATCTAAATCCAACTGCCCAGAATCAATTTGATAACCCAAGATATTGGCAATGTAAGAAGAGAAAGGCGGTAATTCTGCCTCGCGCACCACAACGTCACTGTTTAGCGTGAGTTTGTCGGCGAGAGGCCAAACGGTCGCATCAGCTTGTAATGTAGTGTACTTACCATTGCGCGCTTTAAAAGCAAACGTTGTGGCTTGATCTTTGTTTGTGGTGTCTAGGTTGCGTAGCGATAAGGTTTCTATGTCCAATGCGCGTTTCAGCATGGGAGAAATGCTTTTGTCTTGGAAGTAAAAGCGAGATTTTCCTGTCGTATCGTAGGCGCCGAGAATGACGTAATAAGGCGGTTTAAAGCCTGTGTCTTGTTCGCTCTCAAGTGCGTTTTTGGCGTCTTCAGGTCTTGGAACTTGTGTTTTTTGAGTATTTTTCGTCGGCGCTGTTTGCGGTTCCGCTTCTGTAAACACCAGGTTTTCAATTTGCTGTTGGGCATCCAGCATTAAATTAATATCAAGCGCATCTGCGGTGATATTCTTAATGTCTGCGCCATCTTGATTGGCTTTTAGTTGTTCTACTTTAAGGCTATTTAGATGACCAAGCGCGGGTAGCGCAGCTTTGTCATTTTGTGCGCTGATCAGCTCAGAGAAAGTGAAATCCATAACGTTTAATTGCGCTAAGGATGCATCAAAGTCACTGTCTTGTTGGGTAAAAGAAAGGTTGCTGATACCCGCGTTTTTCCACGAAGCAATGCGTTTGTTATTGGTTAACTTGCTGTCTAGAGAATCACTGCTGAAATTAAGGTTAATACCTTCTATACGTGGCGATGCTTGGCCTGCTTGATCGACATTAAGTTGATCTGCTGTCAGCGTTGCCGCACCAAGTGAGATGTGCTTTTCATCGCTTTGAGTGGCATTTAACCCTTTAATATCGATCGACAGTTGAGAGTTCTTTGCTATCAAGCTGTCGCTGTCTTTTTGTAATGCAAGTGTATTCGTTAGGTTGAACGTGTCGTAGTTAGCGGTATTTCCTGATTGTTGTACAGTAAGTCCATTGCTTTGGATGTCGGCAATTAAAGAAGCTGTAATGGCTTCCGATGAATCCATCGAAACATTCACTTCGTTTAAAGCCACGCGTAACTGTTTGTTTTGTACAGCAAGGCTGTCTAACGACAAAGCAAGTTCATTTAAATCTAGCGCGGTAGAGGCGACATTAGCTGTTAATCCGTTTTCTTCATTCTGTTTGATATCCAAAGGGGCTTGCAGTGTTAGGCCTTCAAACTCTATTTGTTGCTGCGCTTGGGCAATAAGCGATTTGCCTAGCTGTAAATCTAGGTCACCCGTTGCTGTTAAGCCTAGCTCATTTTGTGTCACATCAAATGGTGTGCTTAGTTTTACGCTATTAAGTTTTGCGTTAAGGTCTGCTTGCGCAAAAGCTGGCATGTCCAGTTGCATATCTAGCTTACCTTTTGCGGTTAAGTCCGCATTATTTCGCGAAACATCAAAAGGCACGTTTAGAGCTAGCTTCTCAAATTGTGTTTGCAGCTCTCCTTGGTTAAAGGATGACTGGGTGGATTGCAGATCCAGTGTCCCTTTAAGGTTTAGCTGTTCAGCAGAAACAAAATGAACGTTAGTGTCTGACAGTGCGAGTGTTGTTGACTTTGTAATGGCCTTGTCTTGCTTATTTAATGGCAGATCTAGGTTGTCGATTTGAGCGTTTAATGACAAGTCTTTAATATCAAAAACAGGCGCGTTATTAACGAGTTGTTGAGAAAATTGCAGGTTACCTTCTAGCTCTAACAGCCCTTTACCTTCATTGTAAGGGGCAGGCATAAAGTGACGAAAGCTTTCTAAGTTAAGGCGCGTATTTTGAATAGAAAGATCCGCGCTGGCTTGCTCTGGTGAGTAATCAAATTGGCTGTCTAAAGACAAGGTGGTGTCATTCAGTAAGGCCGATAGCGCGATGTCACCTTCCCATGTCAGTGCCTGACCGGATAAATCTTCGATGGATAACTGGGAAATGGTCAGCGTGTCGGTTTGCGCTGGAGCATTCAAGTCCGGTTGGCGAGACAGTTTGACTTGGCTGTCTGTGAAGGTGAAAGCCGGAAGTTTTATTGACCAAGGTGTACTGGTGTCTTCTTCGACTTGTGCTGTGGTATCTGGCTCCGGCCTTTGTTGATCTTCCGGTGTGGCGAATTGCGACGTATTAATGCCGGCCACGATCCAGTCTTTTTCTTGTTGCGCAACGAGCAGATTAAGGCCGTCGATCTTAGCTTGGGATATATGAACTGTTTTCGTGAAGAGTGGCCATATTTCAACCTCAACGATGGCACGTTTTAACGTGAGCGTGTCTTGGGTCTTATCGTTAATGACAATGTTTTTTAAATCTATTTTAGGCGGAAAAAAATCAACAGAGAGTTTGCCGACAGTGAGATCTTCATTTTGTTCTTGGAAGTAGTTTTTTAGGAAATGCTCCGCAATAAATGGCGTAACAAGCCAAGTGAGGGTGATTAAGCCAGTTAACCCCGCAAATGGATAAAAGACAAAATGTCGAAAATGTCGGCGTGTCATAGAATAAAGTGCCTTTAAAAAATAAGTAATAAGAGAATAGTTTAAGCGTCTTCGTCTTTTTCTTTTGTCATGTTTGTACTTTCAGTTCGTAAAGGTAAGCGTAATAAATACGTTGTCACACACATGCCAATAAAGACAAGTCCAATCGTGGCCCAAATACGCGAAACAATAAAGATCGATATGGCCATTCCTGCCCACATAAAAATGATGGCTCGATTTCTGGCTTTTTTGGGGATGCCGTCAGAAGATTGCCAGTCGTTGATTATCGGTCCAAAAAATTTATGCTCAATGAGCCAGATGTGGAATCGTTCGGAGGATTTTGAAAAGCACCAAGCCGCCAATAGCACTAGGGGCGTAGTGGGAAGTAAAGGGAGAAAAATACCAATAATGCCAGTGATGAGAGAAAACCATCCTAACATTAAATATAAAATTCGCTTTCCTTGCATAAGCATGCCCACGTAATGGTAAAAGAAAACGGGCATGAATCAGTCAGCCCGTTTTTATTATGGCGTTATTTTCCGGAATGGAAAATAGCTTCCATACTATCTTCTGCTTCGTTCTGAACCAGTGGCCAACCGCCAAGACGTTTTAGACGATTTACCATTTCACAGAAGAGTTCTGCGGTTTTTTCTGTATCGTATTTAGCAGAATGCGCTTCTGCGTTACTAAACGGAATAGACGCCGCTTCACACGCTTTTGCTAAAACCGTTTGCCCAAACACCAAGCCTGCTAAACTGGCGGTGTCAAAGCTAGAAAACGGATGGAATGGATTGCGTTTTATATCCACTCGCTCGATGGCCGCGTTTAAAAATCCGTGGTCAAAGGCGGCATTATGACCAACCAAAATGGCACGTTTACAGCCAACAGATTTAAGCTCTTTTCGCACCTTGCTAAACATTTGGCCAAGCGCTTCGCTTTCTGGCATGTCTTGTCTATCTGGTGCAAAAGGGTCTATGCCTGTGAATTCTAGCGCTGCTTTTTCAAGGTTTGCGCCTTCAAACGGCTTAATCAAAAATTCTAGTGTTTCATGGATATATAAGTCGCCATTTTCATCCATTCTTAGGATACTGGCAGCCATTTCTAACAAAGCATCTGTTTTTTGATTAAAGCCTGCGGTCTCTACGTCGATAACAACAGGTAGGAAGCCGCGGAATCTATCTTTGATTTCATGGTTTGACAAAAGAAGGTCCTTAATTCTGCCGCTTGATCAACAGTAACGGTGTACAATAGGATCTGATCATAACACATTTGATAATGCTTGAACGAGATGTCTAAATGGGAATTCCCCAACAACTTCTAATTCGCACCACTTTTTTATTGCTAGCTTGTGCTCCCTTTGTACATGCCAATGCCATAACCCATTACCAATCCGGAATTACCGATTCCGAATGGTTGCTTTCGGGTGATATTTTTTCGTGCAGTTTAACGCACCCTGTTCCTAATTATGGGGAAGGCCATTTTATTAAAGAAGCGGGCGAGCCGATGAAGTTTATTCTTCAGCCGCGCAATGAAAAGCTGGGACCGGGTCAAGTGTATATCCTTTCACAAGCTCCAGACTGGGCTCCGGGGTCTAAACCAGAAACGTTGGATATTTTGCCTTATCCTGGATACGGGTTAACGGTTGAAGTGGGTGGCAAGGTAGCTGAGCGTATGCTTAGCAGTTTGGATCGAGGTCGGCACCCTGTGGTGGCTGGAACCGCATGGGAAAATAACCGTGAAACAGTGGAAGTGGGCCTGTCCAATATAAACTTTGCCCCTGCTTACAATGAATTTAGACGTTGTTTGGCAAGCTTGTTACCGGTGAATTACGATCAAATTGCCAGAACAGCGGCTCTGTTTCCAACCAATGGCGTTAACCTTACGGATCGTATCAAAGCGCGTTTGGATCTGGTGGCTTTGTACGTATCGTCTGATCCAAGTGTCGAGTACATTTATATTGATGGTCATACGGACATTATTGGTTCTCGTCGAGATAACCGTGAATTGTCAAAGGAAAGAGCAGAAAAAGTCACTGCGTATTTATTAGAGAAAGGCGTCCCTGCAGCTAAAATCATTTCTCGATATCATGGTGAACGCTATCCATCAGCAAGTAATAATACGAGCCAAGGCCGAGAGCGTAACCGTCGTGTGACTATTCGTTTGGAAAAAATTGACGCAAGTTGATTGATAAATTTTCAGAACGCCTCAAATTTATTAAAAGAGCCTCGTTTCGCGGAATTATCTGCGTGAAACGGGGCTTTTTACTTGCTAAGCAAGAATCGAAATCTTACACTTACAGCCCCTTTTTTAAATTATTTGCGCCGCCATGTACTGGTTTGAAAGCATTGGCGTGGGAGCGCGAGCTCGTTGAGGAGAATAGAGATAATGTCTGACGTGAAGAAGGTAGTGCTTGCCTATTCTGGCGGCCTAGACACTTCGGTAATCGTGAAGTGGCTTCAAGAAGAGTATAACTGTGAAGTGGTTACATTTACCGCTGATTTGGGTCAGGGTGAGGAAGTTGAACCAGCTCGCGCTAAAGCTCAAGCGTTGGGTATTAAGGAAATCTACATTGAAGATTTGCGCGAAGAGTTTGTTCGTGACTTCGTTTTCCCAATGTTCCGTGCTAACACTATTTACGAAGGCGAATACCTATTGGGTACGTCTATTGCGCGTCCTTTGATCGCTAAGCGATTGATTGAGATTGCCAACGAAACAGGCGCTGATGCCATTTCTCACGGCGCAACTGGTAAAGGTAACGACCAAGTACGTTTCGAACTTGGCGCATACGCATTGAAACCAGGTGTTAAAGTTATTGCTCCTTGGCGTGAATGGGACCTAACGTCTCGTGAAACCTTGATGGCATACTGTGAGAAGCACAACATCCCAGTGGATTTTTCTACTAAGAAGAAAAAATCTCCTTACTCTATGGACGCTAACCTACTGCACATCTCTTTTGAGGGAGATCAGTTGGAAGATCCATGGACAGAGCCAGAAGATGATATGTGGCGTTGGTCTGTATCTCCTGAAGATGCGCCAAATGAAGCAACCTACATTGAAATTGGTTACGAAAAAGGTGACCCAGTTTCTATCAACGGTGAAGCAATGTCACCTGCAACTATCTTGGAAACATTGAACAAGATTGGTGGCGCGAACGGCATTGGCCGTGTCGACATCGTTGAAAACCGTTTTGTTGGTATGAAAGCTCGTGGTTGTTACGAAACACCTGGTGGCACTATTATGATGCGAGCTCACCGTGCGATCGAGTCTATTACTCTTGACCGTGAAGCTATGCATTTGAAAGATGAAATGATGCCGCGTTACGCTAAATTGATTTACAACGGTTTCTGGTGGTCTGAAGAGCGTCGCATGATGCAAGCAATGATCGATACATCTCAGAAATACGTTAACGGTACGGTTCGTCTTAAATTGTACAAAGGCAACGTAACGGTTGTTGGTCGTAAATCGGATAACAGCTTGTTCGATAGCTCTATCGCTACTTTTGAAGACGATGCAGGTGCTTACGATCAGAAAGATGCAGCTGGCTTTATTAAGCTGAATGCACTTCGTATGCGTATCGCTGCTCAAAAAGGCCGTGGCTTTCTAGATAACAACAAGTAATTACGTGTTGTTATAGAAAAATAAGCTTTTAAAAAACGCTCCGTTCTTGCAGAATTGGAGCGTTTTTTATTTTTGTACGCTTGGTCAATGTTTATTAAGAATGTGTATTGAAAAGCATGTTCGCAATGAAGGAATGGAATAATGGCAATTTATAACGTGGGCTCGATTAACCTCGACCATCTTTATCGACTTGATCACTTTGTTCGACCTGGCGAGACAATGGCTTCTGATAGTTATCAGTGTTTATTGGGTGGTAAAGGCGCGAATCAATCTGTGGCTTTAGCGAAGGCTGGTGCGGATGTAAAACATGTCGGTGCAATTCATCACAGCGAGCAAGCGGTTATTGATCAGCTTGAGTCTCTTGGTGTCGACACTGGGTTAATTAAGCGCGTAGATGTGCCAACGGGTCATGCGATTATTCAATTAACTAAAGAAGCAGAAAATTCAATTATTTTGTACCAAGGTGCGAACCACGCGCTAACAGAAGAGCAAATCGATAACGTGCTTTCTAAGGCGAGTGAAGGGGATTGGGTTTTGTTGCAAAATGAAACCAACTTGATCGAATACACTATGCGTAAAGCGCAAGAAAACAAGGTTAAGGTTGCCTTTAATCCTGCGCCTATGGACGCAGAACTTACTAAGAAAGTACTTGGTTTTGTTGATTTGTTAATTGTTAACGAAGTTGAAGCCATGGATTTGATTGGTACATCAGACATAGATAGCACGATTGAGGCGTTTCCAAAAGCTTATCCTGAGCTTGCTGTGCTCATGACGCTTGGTAAAGCGGGTGTCTGCTATTTTGATGGGGAAGAGCACCTATCTGTAAAAGCATTTTCCGTTGACGCGGTGGATACCACCGCGGCGGGAGATACCTTTATTGGCTTTTGCTTGTCCTCTTTAATGAAGGGGGAGGACATGAAACAGGCGATTACTCGTGCTTGTGCAGCATCTGCAATTTGCGTGACGCGTTTAGGCGCTGCGCCTTCGATCCCAACACAGGATGAAGTGACGACCTTTCTTGCCAAGAACAGTTAGCCAAAATACATAGCCAACAACGAATAGCTAAAAGAGGAATTGAAACATGGCTCGTAAAATTATTATTGATACGGATCCAGGTATAGATGATGCAATGGCGATTTTTTTCGCCTTTCAAGCGCCACAGCTTGAAGTATTGGGGTTAACGACAACGTTCGGTAATGTGTCGGTAGAGTTGGCAACGCAAAATGCCATCACTTTGACTGAGATTGCGAAAGTGAATGTGCCTGTTGCCAAAGGCGTTGCCGTACCAAGCAAGATAGCACCTCGTCCACATCCAGATTTTGTTCACGGTGCAGATGGCTTCGGTAATATTGATTGGCCAGCACCAAAAGGTAAAGCCATCGATAAAAGTGCTGCGCAATTTATTGTTGATACTGTCCGTGAGTTTCCAGGTGAAGTGACTATTATCGCGCTTGGTCCATTGGGTAACTTGGCAAAAGCGCTTGAGATTGATCCAGAAGTGGCCAACTTGGTTGATGAAGTGGTTCTAATGGGCGGTACAGCAATTGAATACGGTAACGTATCGCCAGTAGCTGAAGCCAACATTATGAACGACCCTCATGCTGCTGATTTGGTTTTCACCGCGCCTTGGCAAGTGACCATGATTGGTTTAGACGTGACTCATCAGGTGTTATTGGATAACACTGTTTTAGAACGCATCAAAAAAGCCAACCCAACAGAAGGTGGCTTCTTGTACGATTGTGCGCAGCATTACATTAATTTCTACAGCAGCCGTTTCGATATGGATGGTTGTTACTTCCATGATGCATCAACTATCGCTTATGTAATGGACCCAAGTATTTTTGGTGTAGAGCTAGGTGCTGTGCGTGTAGCCTGTGAAGGCATTGGTATCGGTCAAACGATTTTTGCGCCACAAGGTATGAGCTTCCCTGAACCTCATTGGAACGATGTGCCAATGACGCAGGTTTGTATGGAAGTCGACAGTGAAAAATTGTTGGCCTTGTTTGAGACAACCTTGTCTTAACAAGCTAGAGTCAAATGCTATTTTTAGTGTTTTGTGTTAAGCGTCACTTAACTGAATAAATATAGGAAGTTATATGGAAAGTGAATCAATGAATGCCCTTAGGATGTTGCTTAAGAGTGATAGTTATCAACGGGCCTCTTCTCTTCCTATTAGTTCAGAAGAGCTTTTAAGGTCACAGCAAGCAGAAAAAACTTGGTCAAAACAAAATAGATTAGCGGGGCTTAGAAAGTCTCTATATATTCTGTTATTAGGTATCTTAGTTATTAACCTTATAAATATTGTTTTTGCTCCTAAAGAGCTTTATGGAAGCGTTCCAAATTATCTGTATTACACTTTAGTAGCAATCAGCTACTTGCTAAATTTAGCTTTGTGTTGGTATGTTCTTCTGAAAAGTTTTAAGACTTTTCAGAAAAGTAGATTGTCATTGTTAGAGCAGTATTTTAAAAAAAATAACTTGGTTTTTTATGAAAAAATTAAACTTATTAATGTTGATGCATTAGTTAATTTAGAAAAACATATAGAGGCATCTGAAAAAGCCGACGTCGATTCATTGTTTGAATTTTCTCGAGCTTTATTAGAAGGTAATTATATTAAGACTAATTATAAAATAGCTATAGCTCTGGCCTCAATAGCGGCTGATCTAGGACATAGCCGCAGTGCTTACATTGTCGCTCAAGCTTTTAATGGTGATTTAGATGTGAATTTTGAAAGCAAAGAGGAGTATTACAATTATCTTTCATTTAAAAAAGATAAAGATAGTTATATATTTTGGTTGGAAAAGGCTAAAGAGTTGGGTTCTTATAAGGCTAAAATAGAATTGGATAAGATGAATATTCTTAGTCAAAGTGGTGGTCTTTCAACCACAGATATAGTGAAGTTCGCTATAGAAAAAAATTGAAAAGTTAAGATTATAGTGCCTTAATGAACTAGAATAGCAATACACACTCAAAGGCATGGAGCATAACGTCCATGCCTTTTTTATTTATAAAGAGAAATATATGAAATTATTAGTCAGAAACCTTGCCCGTAATACAACAGAAGAAGAGCTAAGAAGCTTGTTTGCTGTTCATGGGGCTTTGCAGTCTTGCACTATTGTAATGGACAAGGAAACGGGTGAGTCAAAAGGTTTTGCCTTTGTTGAGATGCCAAAAGTTGGCGAAGCCAAAGTGGCGATCAAAACGCTAAACGGTATGGACGTTGATGGTTCTAAAATTCGCGTGAAGAAAGCGGAAGACGCAGCGAAGAAATCAGCAGGCGACTCTGAATAACGCAAGATATATAAAGAGTAGATCGGCCGCTGTCCTAGCTTGTCTTTGTTATAAGCTAGGAGTGAGCGTCAGCAAATTCTTTGATAAATTCCCGATCTTTGTTTGAAATCGTATGATAAGACAGTTTTATGTAGTGCTTATTATGCTCGTTAAAGACATCTAGTTGTGGGTCGCACAATATTTTTAGTGTGGCTGTCTTCCCTTCATGAATTGCCTTCAGCTCTAGCTTTACTAATTTTGACCCTTGCAAACCTTCTGGGGCTTCCACTTCTATCATTTGTGTTGAAATGTGTGTGCAATGGATTGGCATTACTTTGCCATTTGTTAAATACAGTGTGCCTGTCCAAAAACAACGGACATAAGGCGAATGTGAAATAGACATTGGTGTATCCTTTACTGAGTGAAGATCCAAGGTCGTATGACTCTTCTAGGGTAGCCATTATAGTGCAAGATAACAGGGAAGTGATAGCTAGATAAAAATGATATGAATCAAGATGTTGCCTATATCAGACGGACAACATCTTGATTAAAGAAGCATGACTAAGGTAGGTTTTTTTAGCTTTGTTGCTGAATGGTTTCGCCCAATGCGTTGATTAGGCTATCTATTTCAGCTTGTTCGGTTGTAAAAGGTGGCGCTAGTTGAATGGTGTCGGCACCATAGCGTACATAGTAACCTTTTTCCCACATGGCCATGGCGATTTGGAACGGACGCTTAGCGGGTTCTCCATCAATAGGTGCAATGGTGATGCCTGCGGCAAAACCGTAGTTGCGAATGTCGGTAATGATTGAGCTGGCGTCTTTTAGCTGATGCACGCTGTTTTCCCAGGCTGAACTCATACTGTTTACTCGTTCAATCAATCCTTGTTGCTTGATTTCATTAAGGGAAGCCAAACCTGCTGCACAGGCAATAGGGTGAGCGGAATAGGTGTAGCCATGGGGAATTTCCAACATATAATCTGGACCACCGTTATCCATGAAGGTGTCGTAGATCTCCTGCTTGAAAGCCACAGCGCCCATTGGGATAACACCATTGGTTACTTGCTTTGCCATGGTAATCACATCAGGCGTCACCCCAAAAGCTTCTGCACCGGTTTTTGCGCCCATGCGACCAAAAGCGGTAATTACTTCATCAAAGATAAGCAAAATATTGTGCTGATCACAGATTTCACGCAAACGCTGCAAGTAGCCTTTTGGTGGAACGATAACGCCAGCGGAGCCAGACATAGGCTCAACAATAACTGCCGCAATGTTAGACGCATCGTGCATCATGATTAGGTTAAGCAAATCTTCAGCGCGTTCTTTGCCTTGTTCGGCCATGCCTTTAGAAAATTCGCTGCCCGGAACTTGGGTGTGAGGTAAGTGATAAGATTCTAAACCTTGACCATATAGCGTACGGTTCGCAGGAATACCACCGACGCTGAAACCTGAAATCCCTGCGCCATGATAGCCTTTAGCTCGGCCGATAAACTTGGTCTTAGTACCCATGCCTTTTTTACGCCAATAAGCGCGCGCAACTTTTAATGCGGTATCGACCGATTCAGAACCAGAGCCGGTAAAAAAAACACGGTTTAGTCCCTTGGGCATAAATTCAGTAATCTGCTCAGCCAGTAAGAAAGATTTTTCGTGACCAAATTGAAACGCAGGGGAGTAATCGAGAGTCTTAACTTGCTGTGCCACCGCCTCATTAATTGCAGGATTGCTATGTCCCAAGCCACAAGTCCATAAGCCAGACAAACCGTCAAAAATCTTTCTGCCATCACTGTCGGTGTAATAGTTGCCCGCAGCAGAAGTGATAATACGAGGATCTTTTTTGAATTGACGATTGCCTGTGTAGGCCATCCAATGGGCATCAAGTTGAGCTTGGGTTAAACGGTGACTCATGGCATTTTCCCTCTAAAAAATAAAATCTTAATAGGGTAAGAATGCCGAGCTGAAAAGGTTTAATAAATTCGATGTTATTTAAACTTAGGCTAGCCTTTAGTTAACTAAATCAGCTTGATCAGATTAGTTTGAAGTTTTGTCTTTGTACTCACACAAATCTTCGATAATGCAGGCATCACACTTGGGCTTGCGCGCCACGCAGATATAACGACCGTGAAGTATCATCCAATGGTGTGCATCCAAAAGAAACTCTTTCGGGACAAACTTTAGCAGTTTCATTTCAACTTCTAAGACGTTTTTACCTGGTGCAACTTTAGTGCGGTTGCTAAAACGAAAGATGTGTGTGTCGACAGCCATAGCGACTTGGCGAAAGGCAGTGTTCAAAACAACATTAGCGGTTTTACGGCCTACGCCAGGAAGAGCTTCAAGTTCTTCTCTTGTTTCTGGAACAACGCTGTTGTGTTTCTCGATAAGGATTTGGCAAGTCTTGATGGCGTTTTCGGCTTTGGCGTTAAATAAGCCAATGGTTTTGATGTACTCTTTGAGACCATCAACACCGAGTGCAAGCATGGTTTCTGGCGTGTTGGCAACAGGGAAAAGCTTTCGCGTGGCTTTGTTGACACTCACATCCGTGGCTTGTGCTGAAAATAGCACCGCAATCAAAAGCTCAAAAGGCGAGCTGTATTCCAACTCTGTTACGGGATTTGGGTTTTCAGCTCGTAAGCGAGAAAAAATCTCGTAGCGTTTTTCTTTGTTCAAAATAAATTGCCTTTGTTCATTTTTTAACCCCCTCCCAGCCTCCCCCTTGGCAGGGGGAGGGGCTTAGAGCTTTTTTATTCCTTCCCCTTATCTTCAAGGGGAAGGCTAGGATGGGGTTGTTAATTTTTTGACCCCCTCCCAACCTCCCCCTTGGCAGGGGGAGGAGCTTAGAGCTTTTTTATTCCTTCCCCTTATCTTCAAGGGGAAGGCTAGGATGGGGTTGTTAATTTTTTGACCCCCTCCCAACCTCCCCCTTGGCAGGGGGAAGAGCTTAGAGCTTTTTTATTCCTTCCCCTTATCTTCAAGGGGAAGGCTAGGATGGGGTTGTTAATTTTTTGACCCCCTCCCAACCTCCCCCTTGGCAGGGGGAGGAGCTTAGAGCTTTTTTATTCCTTCCCCTTATCTTCAAGGGGAAGGCTAGGATGGGGTTGTTAATTTTTTGACCCCCTCCCAACCTCCCCCTTGGCAGGGGGAGGAGCTTAGAGCTTTTTATTCCTTCCCCTTATCTTCAAGGGGAAGGCTAGGATGGGGTTGTTAATTTTTTGACCCCCTCCCAACCTCCCCCTTAGCAGGGGGAGGAGCTTATAGATAATAGGGTTAACTTACTTGCCCGGTCACACGAACACGCTTTGATGCGCTTGGGCCGTCTTTGGCTTTTTGTGCTGCGATGCGTTTTTTCTCACGTTCGTCTAGGTAGTTTTTACCGGCAATCAACAAACCTAAGCCAATAAAAGCACCCGGTGGTAAGACTGCGAATAAGACATTTGGATAGTCGTTAAAAACAACGATTTTCCAATGGGTTGCCATATCACCGAACAATAACTGCATATCGGAAAACAGTGTGCCTTGCCCGATGAGCTCGCGCATTGCGCCCAAGGTAACAAGGATAAACATGAAGCCCAAGCCCATCATAAAGCCATCCAATGCAGAAGGCAGAACAGGGTTGCGGCTGGCAAAGGCGTCAGCACGACCAAGAATCGCACAGTTAGTCACGATGAGCGGGATGAATATACCCAAAATTTGATACAGCTCGTAAGTGTAGGCCTGCATGATTAATTCGATACAGGTTGTGAACGAAGCGATGATCATCACAAAGGCTGGTAGGCGAACTGCATCCGCCACGTAATTACGAATGATAGACACCGCAATGTTGGAGCCGACTAATACCACCAAAGTCGCTAAGCCAAGACCTAAGGCGTTAACGACGGTACTGGTTACCGCCAACATAGGACACAAGCCAAGTAATTGAACTAAGGCAGGGTTGTTTTTCCAAATGCCGTTGTAAATGATTTCAGCGTAATTGGCGCTTGGCTTGCTCTCTTCTTGAGTAGCGTCGCTTGCGGCTGTTTCTGCGCTCATTTTCATTAGTCTGTCCTAATACGCTAATAGCGTATCTTTGTGTTGATCAAAATAAATAAGGGTATTTTTTACGGCGCGAACCACAGCGCGAGGGGTGATGGTCGCACCGGTAAATTGGTCAAAGTCTCCACCGTCTTTTTTCACGCCCCAGCCTTTTAAGCTAGGATTGTCTAACGACTTGTTGGCAAAGCTTAAAATCCATTTGGATTTCTTGAGGTCTACTTTGTCGCCAAGTCCTGGTGTTTCTTTGTGGCTAATCACTCGGCTGCCAGTCACTACGCCATTCTTATCGATGGCGACCAGCATGTCTAAATTGCCGTTATAGCCACGAGGCGCAATGGTTTCGAAAATGATGCCAGAGACTTCACCATTTTTACGAGCGATATGGATTTTAATGCCTTCGTCGCTCCCCAATAAAGGATCTGCTGGCAGAATCGCGGTGTCTTTGGTTAAGTCGTTATCATACAGATTGGCTGGCAGTATTTCGTTGAAGGCTGAAATTTGCGCATCCAAAATATTGTTCTTAATGGTGTTATCAGTCAGCTGGTGGGTAATGGCAATAAGCCCCGCTGTCAGTACCGCGAAGATGCCCAGACCAAGACTGTTACGACGAATAGAGGCGAACAATTCCATTAGTTATCTTCCCCAATTTTTAAGCCTGTCTTAGCTTTTTTATGGCCATACGTTCTCGGTTGTGTGTAGTAGTCGATTAGCGGTGCGGCGAAGTTCATCAGCAAGACACCAAACGCCACACCATCAGGATAGCCACCCCAAGAGCGAATAATGTAAATCAAAATACCAATGCCTGCGCCATAAATCAGTTTGCCGCGATTACTGGTGCAAGAAGACACAGGATCGGTAGCAATAAAGAACGCGCCAAACATGGCTGCGCCAGTGGTTAGGTGAAAGAAAGGCGTTGCTGTATTGCTTGGGTCAAACAGGTGAAAAACACCCGCCATGACCAGTAATGCACCCAACGTGGCTGCTGGCGTGTGCCAAGTGATAATGCGTAACCAGATCAGTCCAAGACCACCTACCAGATAGGCTGCATTCACCCAAAGCCAGCTGTTTAAGCTTGGTCCTTGAAGTGCGGCAATGCTGCTGAATGCGGCTTGTGAATCTAAAAGATCTTTGTGTTTGAAGCCATCTAAGGGCGTTGCCATTGTGTAGCTATCGATCACTGGCAGCTGGTGAAAAATGGCTTGTAAGCTTTGCATGAAAGACAATGTCTCGCCTGCAGGAATCATGCTTTGTACGCCAAGCCATTGGCTCATAGGCACAGGAAAAGACACCAGTACAATGGCATAGCCGACCATCGCCGGGTTGAACGGATTATTGCCCAAGCCACCATAGAGTTGTTTGGCAAAGATAATCGCAAAGGCGACAGCGGTTACTGTCACCCACCAAGGCACCACAGGCGGTAGGGCAACACCTAATAGTACGGCGGTTAATAGGGCGCTATAATCTTTCAAGAAGAAACCAACGGCACGACGACGAATCGCCAAAATAGCCGCTTCACTTAATAATGCCGTGATACTGGCAATCATTAGGTTGATTAGCGTTCCCCAGCCAAATAGCCAAGTCTGTACGACTATGCCAGGAACGGTCGCTAAAATGACCATCTGCATCACCCAAGAGGTGCGACGTCCTGCACGTTGTGTGTGGGGGGAGGTAATCCTCAATAATGCCATTTAACGATTCTCTTGCATGTTGGTTTGCGAATGAATAAGTTTTTCTAACAAGGCTTCGGCGCTTTGCAGACGTTGCTCGGTAGCCGCAATCTCTTGTTTAATGCTTTCTGCTTCTTCTGGCGTGCTTTCTAAACGCTTATTCAGTTTATTTATTTGCGCTTTGGCTAAGGCAACGGCGACTTTCTCTTTTTTAATCTGCGTTGCCAAATCCATTTCTGGTTCGGCTTTGGCTTCGCTGTTCGCAACCGGCTCCGCTGTTTTCTCTACTGGAGCAGGCGCGCCTTCTTCAGCTTCAAGAGCGGCTAGCTTTTGTTGTGCTTCAATAAGCTTTTTAGGCCATTCTGATGCCTCTATCTCGCTTTCCTCTTTGCCTTGGTCTTTTAAAAGCTGAATGTTTTTCTCTGCTTTTTTGATACCGGCTTTGGCGATAGCGAGATCGATTTTGCGCTTCTTCGCGGCCTCGGCATCCGTATTTTCAGCGGTTGGTGCTGCTTTTTCTGGAGCCGCTTTGGGCGCTGCTGTTTCTGGATTGGCTAATGCTTTTTCCAGTTCGTCGGCGCGCTGTTGTGCTTCTTTTAGCTGTTGGCGAATAGCGTCGGCTTCAGGTGCTTTAATCTCTTCCGCTTTTTTAAGGGCTTTTTCGACTTTTTTTACCGCGGCTTTCGCGATGGCTGCATCGATTTTCAGCTTTTTCAATTCATCGCTCATTACGGCTTTTGGTTCAGCTGCTGTCGCATTCGTGCTTGATTGAGCATTGCTGCTGAGCTTGCTAACTATGTCTTGAGCGGCTTTCAGGTCAGCTTCAAAAGCTGCAATCTTGTCTTTCAGTTCCTGATCATCAGGTGTCTCGACAAGTTGCTTCTGTAGTTTTTTCAGTTTTACGCCAATCAAAGCCACATCAACTTTGGCTTTTTTCAGCTCGTCACTTACTGGTGCTGGAGTGGCTTTTTCTGTGTTGGCGGCTGGAGCAGCTGGTGCTGCGCTAGGCGTTTTAGCCAATTGTTCTTCAAGTGCAGCAATAGCTTTTTCTTGATCAGTCACTTGCAGCTGCAAGTTGCTGATCTCTTCCACGTGTTCGTTTTCTTGCGCTTCAAGCAGCTGTTTTTGTAGCTTCTTCAATTTGGATTTGCCAATGGCGATATCCACTTTGAGCTTTTTCGATTCGTCGTTAGTTGCAGGCGCAGCGGCAGCCGTAGGAGTCGCTTTTGCTGGTGCGGCTTTTTTCGCATCGGTAGCCTTGTTGGTCGTTGCTTTCTGACGAGCAAGGCGCTTCGCTTCTTTTTCCGCGGCTTCTGCGTCTTGGCGAGCTTTACGTGCTTCAAAGCGTTGCTTAGCTAAGTCTGCTTTTACATTGGCTTCACGGGCTTCACGAATGCTGCTCTTGGAGTGGCGATAATACTGCACTAAAGGAATGCTACTTGGGCAAACATAAGAACAAGCGCCACATTCGATGCAGTCGAATAAGTTGTGGTGTTCGGCTTTTTCGAACTCTTGGCTTTTACTGAACCAAAGCAGTTGCTGAGGCAACAAGCTCGCAGGGCAAGCTTGTTCGCACATTCCACAACGGATGCAAGCTTGTTCGGGTGCTGGCGCAGGCAGCTCTTTTTTGCTGGCAGCCAAGATGCAGTTACTGGTTTTCACTATTGGCACCGCAGCTGAATCTAGGGTGTAGCCCATCATTGGACCACCCATGATTAAGCGGCTGAGCTTTTTAGATTCATAATCGGCGTATTCTAATAGGTGCGCGACGGGCGTACCGAACAGCACTTCGACGTTTTGTGGGCTTTTTAGCGCGTCGCCAGTCAATGTGGTAAAGCGTGAAATTAACGGTTTGCCCTGAGTAATGGCATCGTGAATTGCGACACAAGTACCGACGTTTTGGCATAGCACGCCGATGTCGGCTGGATATTGTCCACTTGGAACTTCTTTGCCTGTTAACAGCTGAATTAACTGCTTTTCACCGCCAGAAGGGTATTTCGTCGGCACAACGGCTAATTGAATGTCGCTATTGCGCTGAGTAAGTACTGTTTTTAAAGCAGCAATGGCAGTGGGCTTATTGTCTTCAATGCCAATGATTACATTTTCAGCTTCAACAAGGTGTTGCAGTATCTCGATGCCAGCAACCAGTTCTAAGGTCTTTTCACGGATCAGCATGTCATCGGCAGTGATGTAAGGCTCACATTCTGCCGCGTTAATAATAAAATGCGTGAGAGGATTCTTGTGTGCGCCTTGCAGTTTGACTTGTGTCGGAAAGCCCGCACCGCCCATGCCAACAATGCCCATTTCAGACAGATAAGCCAGAACGTCTGTTTTACTGATGTCTTGCCAATTGTTTAGTGGCTCGAGGTCGGTCCATGTTTCGTTACCATCTGGCGTAAGGACAATACAAAGGTCACTTAACCCTGATGGGTGAGCAATCAGGCGTTCTTCTATCGCAGTAATGGTGCCAGAGGTTGGCGCGTGTAAAAAGCTGCTTAAAAAGCCATTATTAATGGCGATAGTTTCGCCTTTTAGTACCTTATCGCCGACTTTGACTAATGGTCGAGAGCTTTGGCCTATGTGTTGGCCAAGGGGTAAAATAAGCTCGCTCGGTAAACTTGGTTTGCCTAAGGGTAATTGCAAAGATTGCGCTTTATTTTCTGGCGGATGAATGCCGCCATGAAAAGAGAAAACTTTCGCTGTTTGTGGTTTTTCTGTTCGCATCAGTGTGCAACCTCCGCTTGGCGGTCGGTGGCAATAATATCTAATGAAGTCGCCGCAATACCCTGCGGTTTGTCCCAAGACCAAGTTTTCGCTGTCACGCCGATTTCTACCATATCAATACAATCTACCGGGCAAGGTTCGACACACAGGTCACAGCCTGTGCATTCATCTGCAATAACAGTGTGCATTTGTTTTGCTGCGCCTAAAATCGCATCCACAGGACACGCCTGAATGCACTTGGTGCAACCGATGCACTCGTCTTCACGAATAACCGCAACGCGTTTTGCGCTTTCTGTGCCGTGATCGCCGTCTAGTGGCACCGCTTCCACATCTAATAAATCGGCCAAGGCCTGGATGGTGCTTTGTCCGCCAGGTGGGCAATGGTTGATCGCTTCACCGTTAGCAATGGCCTCGGCGTAAGGGCGACAACCCGGATGACCACACTGACCACACTGGGTTTGTGGTAGAAGGGCGTCGATCTGATCGACGATTGGGTCGCCTTCCACGTGAAAACGTACATTGGCATAACCCAAAATAGCGCCAAAGATAAGCGAAAGAAGTACTAAGATTCCGATAGCGAGCAAAACAGTCAACATGGCCAGCTCCTAAATCTGTACAAGGGCGGTGAAGCCCATGAAAGCAAGTGCCATCAAGCCAGCGGTAACCATGCCAATAGCAGAGCCTTTAAAGACAGTTGGCACGTCCGCCACGTTAATACGTTCACGCATGGCAGAGAATAGAATCAGTACGAAAGAGAAACCAACGGCCGCACCAAAACCATAAAGAATCGATTCAACAAAGCCATTCTGTTTGCTGATGTTTTGTAATGCCACCCCTAATACCGCGCAGTTTGTGGTGATAAGAGGTAAGAAAATCCCCAATACTCTATAAAGCAGAGGGCTGGTTTTATGAACCACCATTTCAGTGAACTGTACAACAACAGCGATGACCAAGATAAAAGAAATAGTTTGTAGGTATTCAAGACCAAATGGCTGAAGTATGTAGGTATAAGTCAGGTAACTGCATAGGCTCGACAAGGTTAAAACAAAGGTTGTCGCCATTGCCATGCCAATCGAGGTTTCTAGTTTCCCGGACACGCCCATAAAAGGGCACAGGCCCAAAAACTGCACCAGTACAAAGTTGTTAACCAGAATAGTACTGACCAGTATCAGGAGATATTCAGTCATCTCAAATCCAAAGTATGCGGTGAATATTATGTGGTTTTAGATACCTTAAGAGAAAAAGCATCTGTGAGCGTAACTATACCAATCTGCTTATAACTAACAAAGCTAAAAATCTCGCATTTTTAGTCCGATTAAGTATATAGATAATAGGTTACGCTTATATAATTTCGATTTATGTTTCTATATTAATGCCAATGCTCACCTTATTAAGAATCTTTCTTATTTACTAAGGTGAGCATTGGTTTGCATTGCTTGTTTTGGCTGTTTAAGCCGGTGTTTTGTGGCTTACATGACTCGTTGGCCAGGTTTTGCGCCAGCGTGAGGCTCTAGTAGGTAAATTTCTTCACCACCTGGACCTGCCGCTAATACCATGCCTTCGGACATGCCAAACTTCATCTTGCGTGGTGCAAGGTTCGCCACCATCACCGTGTGCTTGCCTTCTAAGTCTTCTGGCTTATAAGCAGACTTAATGCCAGAGAACACAGTGCGTGTTTCACCACCAATGTCTAACGTCAGTTTTAGCAGCTTATTGGCTTTTTCAACGTGCTCGGCTTTAACGATCAAAGCAATGCGCAAATCTACTTTAGCGAAATCATCAAAGTTAATTTCCGCCTCAATAGGTTCTTTGCTTAGTTCCGTTTCTACTTGAGTCGGTTGCGCTGCTTCTTTTGCAGCTGCTTCCGCCGCGGCTTCTAGCTTGCCTTCTTCGATAATGGCATCTATTTGAGTTTGCTCAATACGACCCATTAACGGTTTGAACTTATTCACAGTTCGACCAAACAACAATTCGCTGCGGTTGTCCCATGTTAGCTCTTTATCAAGGAAAGCTTCTGCGTCAGCAACCATGTTTGGTAGAACCGGTTTCAGGTAAGTTGCCAATATGCTGAATAGGTTCAAGGCAACGGTACAAACATCCTGAACTTTCGGTAAAGTTGCTTCGTCTTTTGCCAATACCCAAGGTGCTTGAAGTGCAATGTATTCGTTCGCCACGTCAGCAAGACGCATGATTTCACGAATGGCTTTACCGTACTCGCGGCTTTCAAAGTGCTCAGCAATAACATCGCCTGCATCAACGAAAGATTGGATCATTTGCGCTTCGCTCACTTCGCTGGCTAATTGGCCATCGAATTTCTTGTTGATGAAGCTGGCTGTACGGCTAGCAATGTTAACGACTTTACCAACCACGTCAGAGTTCACGCGTTGCAAGAAATCACTTAGGCTAAGATCGATATCGTCAACACGAGAGTTCAGCTTGGCAGCGTAGTAGTAACGCAAGTATTGCGGATCCAAATGCTTCAAGTAAGTGCGCGCTTTAATAAAGGTGCCGCGCGATTTAGACATTTTCTCACCGTCAACGGTTACATAACCGTGTGCGTTCACCGCTGTTGGTGTGCGGTAGCCAGCACAATCTAACATGGCAGGCCAGAACAACGCGTGGAAGTTGATAATGTCTTTACCGATAAAATGATAAAGCTCGGCGTCGGAATCTTTCGCCCAGTAATCATCAAACTCTAGACCTTCAGTGCGATCACACAGGTTTTTAAAGCTCGCCATGTAACCGATTGGTGCATCTAGCCAAACATAGAAATATTTGCCCGGTGCATCTGGGATTTCAAAACCAAAATAAGGTGCGTCGCGGCTGATGTCCCATTCTTTCAAACCAGAATCTAACCATTCAGATAGCTTGTTAGCTACTTGGTCCTGTAAGGTGCCGCTGCGGGTCCATTTTGCTAGGAAATCTTGGAAGTCTGGCAATTTAAAGAAATAGTGCTCAGAGTCTTTTTCGATCGGTGTCGCGCCAGAGTAGACAGAGCGCGGATTGATCATTTCCATTGGCGTGTAAGTCGCAGAACAGACTTCACAGTTGTCGCCGTATTGGTCTTCTGCTTTACACTTAGGACACGTTCCTTTGATGAAACGGTCAGCTAGGAACATTTCTTTTTCTGGATCGTACGCTTGTACGATAGAGCGAACAGCGATTTTGCCATTATCACGAAGGGCTTTGTAAATGCTGTTTGAGAACTCACGGTTTTCTTCAGAATGCGTGGAATGATAGTTATCATAACCAATCAAGAAGTCGTTAAAGTCCGTCATGTGTTCTTGGCGAACACCCTCGATTAACTCTTCTGATGTAATGCCATTTTGCGCGGCTTTAATCATAATCGCCGTGCCGTGTGCATCATCCGCACACACTGCTGTACAAATATGGCCGCGCATTTTTTGAAAACGCACCCAGATATCGGTTTGGATGTGCTCCAGCATATGCCCTAAATGGATAGAACCATTTGCATAAGGAAGGGCGCTGGTGACTAAAATTTTGCGTTGCGTTTGTGCCATTTTTGATAAGCCTACTGGATTAAAAAAGGTCGGGTATTCTATCAATAAATAGGCACAGATGACGAATGAATAAAGCGCCTAAAGGATAGATAGTCTTAGAAAAGCGACATTATAAGTCCCAATCCCGCGTGTGCAAGCGCTAGTCTGCGTTCCAAGTCTTGCTTTTCTGCAATTTGCCCCCACACTTGGCTCAACGTTATAAAATAAACACTCTTTAAAATACGCCTAACTAGGAGCCCCCATGCTAACTGATGCCCAACTACAGGCGACTTTAGAAACCCTAATCGACGACAACAGCGGCCAACCTTATGGTGCTGTTTGGAATGTTGTTGCAGACGACAGCCGAGTTCATGTCACTTTAACGCTCGCCTATCCTGCGCAAAAACAACAAGCTCAACTAGAAGCCAAGATCAAAGAACTCTTGGGCGATTCTCGTAACTTGGTGTTAGACATCGACTTTCAAGTTAAAAGCCAAGCCACACAAGGCAGCATTCCAGGCATGAAAGGCGTGAAAAATATCATCGCCGTAGCGTCTGGCAAAGGTGGCGTGGGCAAGTCCACCACCACGGTTAACCTTGCTCTTGCTATGGCAAAAGAGGGCGCTCGTGTCGGTATCTTGGATGCCGATATCTATGGCCCAAGCCAAGGTATGTTGCTAGGGTTTGAAGAGGGCACTCGCCCACAAGTTCGTGACGAGAAATTCTTTATTCCACCAACGGCATTTGGTGTGCAAGTGATGTCCATGGCATTTCTAACCACCAAAGACACGCCTGTTGCATGGCGCGGCCCAATGGTGACTGGTGCCTTGATGCAGATCCTAACGCAAACCGATTGGGATAACCTTGATTACCTATTTATCGACATGCCACCTGGTACAGGCGACATTCAACTGACGCTGGCGCAAAAAGTCCCCGTGGCGGGTTCTGTTATTGTTACCACGCCTCAAGACATCGCACTGCTTGATGCTCGTCGTGGCATAGAAATGTTCAACAAGGTGAAAATTCCAGTGTTGGGCGTGGTTGAAAACATGTCCACGCATATTTGTTCTAATTGCGGTCATCATGAAGCCATTTTTGGCGACGAAGGCGGCGCGAGCCTAGCCAAAGAATACGATGTCAATGTATTAGGTAAACTGCCACTAAGCCTAGCGATCCGCGAACAGAGCGATGCAGGCCGACCAATCGTGGTAAATGCACCCGAAAGTGATACTGCAGGCATTTATCAGTCGATTGCTCGCAAGCTTGGTGCTACCCTTGCATCCCAGCAAAATGAACAAACAGCGATGCCTATTATTGGCATGAGTGACGATTGAGGAAAAGTAATGCGTTTGTGTGACCGAGATATAATTAAAGCCCTAGACGAAGGTTCCATTGTGATCGAACCGCGCCCTGACAACAGCGTCATCAGCGGTGTTTCTGTTGATTTACGATTGGGCAACTCGTTCCGTGTTTTCCAAGGTCACCCAGCGCCTTACCTTGACCTAAGCAGCTCAAAGGCTGATTTAAGCAAAGTCATCGAATCTGTCATGAGTGAAGAAATTCTTGTCGAAGACGGCAAACCTTTCTTCATCCATCCGGGCGAACTCGTACTTGGCGTCACCAAAGAATCTGTCACTGTACCTGACAACCTAGTTGGTTGGCTGGATGGACGTTCTTCCTTGGCACGCCTTGGCTTAATGGTTCACGTCACCGCACACCGCATCGACCCAGGTTGGAGCGGCGGCATCGTTCTAGAATTCCTCAACGGCGGCAAACTACCCATCGCCCTAAGTCCGGGCATGACCATCGGTGCCATCAACTTCGAAACCATGTCGGGTTCTGCGGATCGTCCTTACAACAAACGTGATAACGCTAAGTATAAAGACCAGACCTCCGCGGTGGGTAGCCGGATTTCCGGTGATAAATCTTAGATCTTTTTTAAGATCGACTAGAAAGAGGCCTCGGCCTCTTTTTTTGTTTTTATAAGGTCAAATAGTTACTTCTCAGCGATTCCTAGCTTGCAAGCTTGGTTCCGCTCTGCTGAGCGGGCTAGTTCCTTCCCCTTTCTTCAAGGGGAAGGTTAGGATGGGGTTATTTCTTTGGGTTTTAAAGGATATTTGTTACTTCTCAATAGCTCCGAGCTGCAGGTTTATTCCGCTTTTTAATTCAGGAAAAAGCTGAGCGGGTAACTTTTGTCCAGATCCACAAAACTTACCAAAAATTCGCTTTATCGGGCTATCGCCCAAACGTCTCATTCACATTATTAAACATCACGTCTAGCAACACGATTTTTACCGTAAGGCATAGATTGTTTTTGTTGGTGGAGGGGAGGGGTTTTTTAACTGACCCTGAAACTCCATAGGGGCGCGCAACTTCGTCGCGTCGAACTGACTTCATGTGTGATGCTGGTTTTTGTAGGGCGGATGAGGGAGGTACGACCGTGATCCGCCGATTTCATCGTACCCGGTGCAAGCCATTTCCCACAAGGGGACAAGTGCCCGCGAAGGCGGGAATCATTTTTTATAGGTTAGGTAGATACTATTTGACGTGATACCGGCTTTATTTTTGGATGAAATTTAAAACACAATTTATGGGTGGATATACAGTCTATTTTTGAGATGAAGGCATTTTTGCTCGTTTAACCATTTTAAATAAACTGGTTGTGCGCGTTTTGTGCTGGAGGTAAGTAAGAAAGTCCTCTAATATCAATGAATAAGAATCTACAGTGTAGAAATAACTCGCTCTAGATAAAAGGAATAACACGCATGCTCGTTTTTCCTGTTTTAACTTTTGTTGATATCTCTATTTATGGTTTTAGAGTCAGTGACTTATAGTAATATTAAGAAGGTTTCCAATCTGTGTAAATGCGCATGCGCATTAACAAAATGTTAAGTTCAATAGAGGAAATGTGGATAAATCAACTCAACTAATGAAATGGATACTGTTTTGGGTATTCATTGTTCTCTTTGCTTTAGCTGTTCTAGGCACTCTAGGTGTTGTATTTCTTGGCTTCGGTACTCCAACTGAGGCTGAAAGAGAGTGGCTTGTAAAAGGACTTATATTAGAGGTTGCTGCTTGTATCGTTGCGCTTTTCTACTCAATATTTAGTTTGAAGCCGGAAAGTGGAAAACAGAATCTTAATGTTGAAGACTTCGAGAGCCGGCTTACTGAGTTAGAGTCTAAGGTTTTTCTTACAGTAAAAGAAATTGACAGTAATACAGTGGAGCTTTCTGCGAGAAAAGAAGACTCTTCCTCCGGTCCAAGTAAAGACTTTATGCATCAAATGTATCCTTTTCTTGCGCGTATTGACGAATATGACACGCCACCACCTTTTGATGTCGATGAATACAATATTTCTCCTTCTTATACGGAAATTGATGCAGATATCTCAAGCGCTAAACCTTTTGATAAGGAGCACCGAGAGAAAAGCTATTTTGGTCTAAAAGTACAGTGGAAATGTGCATATAAAGGAATTACTGAAAAAGAGGACTGTTACAGAATTCGCCTAGATACAGAACGACCACTATTCGGTACATATATCGAGGTTAGCAAAGAAAAGGATATCGCAAAGTTAAAATTTCTTCATGAAGGGCACCCAATGTGGGTCTGTGGTGAAATAGTTGATCTGTCGGGTTCGAATGTCGAGTTGGCTAATGCTGATTTTTACATATAAGCAACTTAACAAAGCGTTGCAACGGATTCGGAAGAAGCCCTCACCGTTGAACAGGGGCGTTACCCCTTCGACGCGACGAAGTTGCGCGACTCTATGGAGTTTCAGGGTCATTAACGGAAAGATTCTCTCCTGCAGCATAACCAATCTATGCCTTACGATAAAAGTCGTGTTGCTAGACGTGATGTTAAACAATGTGAATGAGACGTTTGGGCGAAAGCCCTAGAAGAGACCTTTTGGTTACTTCTGATTTTCATCTATAAAAAATTCTCTTTTGGTAATTGCATACCTAGTTTTAGTCGGCTATTTTATTGCCCCTTAAAAATGGATTAAAGTGCAAGGTGGTATAATGGAGCGTTTCTTAGCTATTTTGATGTTATTTTCAGCATCAGCATCAGCATCAGATTTTTTGGGTTTTTTTACCACTGACTTGTATCCAGTGGATGGGTGTAAAGTTATAAAAACTGATTCAATGTATTCAATGAGTCAAGCTGGCACTTATAACCAATATAATGATGGACGGCATTCATATCTAAATGAGATCGATGAAAGGCCGCTTAAATCTGATATGCTCAAAAGAGCAATTGGAAATGGTTTTAATGCAATTTTGGGTTATCAGTTTAATGTTTACGGTGGCTTTTCTGGAAATCAAGGACAGCTTGTTAATGGGTCTTTAGGTGTTGGTGTTTACACTGCCACAGCACGTGGAGTTCCAGTAAACATTATTTGTAAATAATATAAATGAGACTTTTGGGCGAAAGCTCGATCAAAGAACAACCCTATCCTCCGCCTTCTCCTTGGAAGACAAAAGGGGAAGGGACTCAGCCCTCGCTCAGCAGGGCTTAATGATTTAACTACAAGTGGTTTTGTGGGCGTTGTGATTGAGCGAGTACAGCTACTACCAAAATAAAACCGTCTTCTTTTGTAAAGTAAGCCGTGTGTTTTCCAACAGGAAAGTAAAAACTGTTTGGAAAAATATCATCGCAACTACGGCCTACGTCTGGATTGTCGGCTAGCATTTGAAACCCAGTTAGTAATGTGTGTTTATAGTTTTGCCACTGTGTTTCAGAAAAATTTTGGGCGGTATAGCTTTTAATTTTTTGTAAATGAGTTTGAGCCAATTTACTCAGTTTGTATTTTGTCTTTTGCATAATGGGTTACAAGGCGCTTAGGAAGTCTTCGCCATCAACCACATTGCTTTGCGCCAAGTCTTGTTTAGCTGACTCGAAACAATGTTTAAGGTAGTCCGTTTTCATTGCTTCTAGTTCTTCATAGTCTCTGATAGACATTACCACTACGGCATCTTTGCTGTTTTTGCTAATTTTAACTGGCTCACGTTGGGCGCTTAGCAGAAGTTCACCAAAATTACGCTTAGCATCATTTGCTGTTAATGTGTGCATATTCAATCTCCAAATTTGGAACTAAAGTAATATTATAGTTAGTCGCATGAAATGATCAATCTAATTAAATCGTGCGATTTGTGTGAAAAGTAAACTAGCAAAGCATTTAAGATGGATTCTCAACGCTTGGCGTTTTTGCATCGATTGGCAAAAGTTACCCACTCAGCAGGACGGAATAAATGTCGTGAATCCAAAGCGTTTGAATGGAACATAAAGACCGCTTAGGGCCAAAGTGACGAGAATGAAAGCTTCGCTTTCAGCGGCACATTACGCTGCGCTAATGATGCCCTACGTTTTGGTTTTACACGAATAGCTACGAAGAAGTCAGCTCGACGCGTTTTCTATTAGATAGTCGATTGCGCGACTCTATGGAGTTTCCGAGTCATTAACGGAAAGGCTCTCTCCAGCAGCAAGATCAATCTATGCCTTACGATAAAAGTCGTGTTGCTAATCAGGATGTTAAGCAAAGTGAATGAGACGTTTGGGCGATAGCCCGATAAAGAGACCTTTTGGTTACTTTTGTACTTTTCTGAATTAAACAGAGGGCAAAAGTTACCCGCCCAGCAGGGCGGAATAAACTTGCAGCTCAAAGTCATTGAGAAGTAACAAATATACTTGAAGGCCCAAAGAACAACCCCATCCTCCGCCTTCCCCTTGGAAATAAAAAGGAGAAGGTTAGGGGGTTAAAGGAAAACCCTTATGGCTGTTGGGCGTTGAAGTAGGGAGAGCTCATGCCTTTACTTGCTTCGGCCACGACGTCACCATCAAATAATTTAATGCTGAGGCTGGCGTTGATTGATTTGGCTATATCGGACAACATGCCCTCTGCGTAGGCGCGGGCGTTTTGTACTGAATCAAACTCGTAGAAGCCGCCAACGGAGTGGTTGTTGATGCCGCTTAACCAGGTTTTATTTCTAAGCCCGGTGACTGTTTGCATCGCTGGGTTAGCTTCCTGCCATACTTCTTCAGTAAATGGTGCTGACACTTGAAGTTCAGCATAAAGAAAAACTCGGTTTGGTTGGGTCATTGTAGACTCCTTAGTTTAAATATTTAGGGGATAAGTCCCCATTCACGACCCTATTGGTAGGATTGTGAATGGGGATTTTTGATTAAGGGGTTAGTTTCGGCCTGCGATTACGCCACCATCCACATCCCAAATAGCGCCAGTTACCCAGCTTGAATCACTGCTTAGTAGAAAGTTAATTGTCTTGGCGACATCTTCGGCTGTGCCAATTCTTCCAATTGGATGGAAGCCATCAAATGTAGCGAGTGTTTCATCGATTGCACTTGGGTCAATGAAGGATTCGTAAATAGGGGTTTTTACCACTGCAGGAGAAACCGCATTGACGCGAATGTTCTGGTCAGCTAATTCCATTGCCATATGTTGTGTGAGTGCATGCAGGCCAGCTTTAGCCATTGAGTAAGCCGACGATGGTGTGGCTTTGATGGCTTGTTTTGCCCACATTGAGCCAATATGTACAATTGAACCGCCGCCATTAGATGCCATGTTTTTGGCGACGGCTTGAGATATAAAGAATGCCGCACGGTTCAGTTCCTGATACGCATCGTAATCCTTATGATCGTGTTCTAAAAATGCCGTTGGTTTGAATTTACCCGCTGCATTTACGAAATACTCTATATGGCTGTCATGATTAGCGACAAAATCCAGTATGCGTTGAACGTCATCGGTTTCGTATAAGTTTGCTTGCAGCGTTTCAATATGTCCCAATTCGGCAAGTTCCTGTTTAGCGGTCGCAAGTTTTGTCGTGGAGCTGCCCACAATGATGGTTGGAATGCCACGTTTGAGTAGTTGCTTTGCTGTCGCAAATCCCATTCCGCTAGAGCCGCCTAGAATTAAAGCGTAAGAACTATTTATGTTTTTCATTTGATTATCTCTACAGGTAAATATTAAAGTGTGGAAGTAGATTACAATCCCCGTAGACTATTGAAAATTAGGCACAATTTGGTGCGGTAGGTACTTATTGGTATATCTTTATGAAAGAACAGGAAAAAATATTTCCAAAGAAGTCTGCACCTGAAAAAAGTGCGCGTATGGTTGAGACTATTTATGGTTGTAAATGGTCATTAACCATCTACCAGCTGTTGGCAAATGACATTAATCGACCTGGGGCCATGGTCCGAAGTGTTGAGGGGTTAACGACGAAGGTGCTTAATGAGTGTCTGAGAAAAAATACAAAATTTGGTATTTTGGAACGCGTTGACTTTAATGAAGTACCACCTAGAGTGGAATATCGTGTGACTCGCTTTGGCACAAAATTTCTTCGAATTCTTGATGAGCTGGAAAAGTTACAGAACGAGATTGAATGTGACATTGCGTAGTAGCGTTGTTCGGCATTAGGATTGAATATGTTCACTAGAAAGCTTTTCTATTTACTGGTGTTTCTTTTATTGCAGGGGTGTTCGAGTATTATGCCGAATTTAGGGGTTACTAATGGGAAGTTGGCGGATTGTCCTAACTCGCCCAATTGTGTGAGCAGTCAGGCTCAAACCAATGATAAGCATTTTATTGAACCTATCGTTGTGAAAGGTTCCAGTGTCGACGCTCATGACAAGGTGTTGGCCGTGCTGGAGTCTTCTAAACGCGCTAAGGTGGTGGTGAATGACGCAGATTATATTCATGCTGAATTTACGTCTTTGGTGTTTCGTTTTGTGGACGATGTGGAGTTTTTGTTCTCGCAAGAGCGAAATGGCGAAGTGACGATCGATATTCGCTCGGCGTCACGAGTTGGTCATTCTGACTTTGGGGTGAATCGAAAACGTATGGAAGCCATTCGCCGTAAAATCAATCGATAGTGTGATAAGTGATTAATTTGTCGGCGCTCTATATTGTTTATAGAGCGCCTTTTTGTTGGCAAATAGGTCTATATCGTTAAAGCGTTTGTGCATTCTTCACTTCGTGCTCGATGCTTTGGCGTAGGTCCGTTGGCAAGTGCAGTGCGTCTCCTAGACGATCTAGGTAATGGCGTTCTTCTGTTGTGTCGATATCGATGGCGAGCATGGAGACAAGGTAGATTTCTGTGGCTTGCTCTTCACTTTCTGATAGGCGTGCAATGGTGATTGGGTCGCTGTCAGCGCGCAGTTGCTCTATAAGGAATCTTTGCTCTTCTGCATTGATGCCAAGATCACGAATTTGTTGTTCGATCCGAGTTTGTTCGCTGGTGTCTATGTGGCCGTCAGCTTTGGCGGCGCTGATCATGGCTCGAATTAAGATTAGGCGCATGTTTTCAACTTGCTGAGTTGGTTTTTCTTCTGCAAGGTCAAAAATGCTGCCGGCTGGAACCGCGGGTGTGGTGGATGAGCCGAAGCTCTGATTCGGTTCAATGTTGGTAATTTGTGTCGTGGTTTGGCTTTCTTTGTGATTACGCCACGCTTTGTAAGCCATTCCACCTACGGCGGCCATGCCGCCATATTTGATGGCTTTACCGCCCATTTTACGGGCTTTTTTGTTGGTCAATAACATGGCGGCTAATCCGCCAGCGGCCGCGCCCCCCATTAACCCACCGGGCATTGAGCCTGATTTGGCTTTACTGACGGCTTTGTCTACTCCAGAACTTGTAGAACCCATAACGCTGCTTAGCAGTGAGTTGATATTCATAATTTATAATCTCCAATTTACTTATCGGTTATTTCTTCAGACTGGAGAAGCTTGGAAGAGTTCATCTCGGACTGCTTTGTTTCCTTTCTTTTACTTTTTAATTACGTTATTAAAAGGGCGTAAATATCTGATTTTTGGTTTGATAGCCTAAGCGAGTTGAAATGATTTATGTGTTTGTTTTTTATGGCTTTCTAAGTCTGATTACTTTTGGTTTCTATAGTATGGATAAGTCGGCCGCTAAGCGTGGCAAGCGCCGAGTGCCTGAGTCGACTTTGCATTGGTTGTCTTTTTTAGGTGGTTGGTTTGGTGCTCTGATGGGACAAAAAATGTTTCGGCATAAGACAAAGAAACCGCGATTTTTAGCGATGTTTTGGCTGACGTGTTTAGTGAATATCGCTGTGACTGGTTATGGCTTCTATTATTTTTCGTTGTTTTGATTTGGGCTAATCTCGTTACATTATGTAATTGCCGTAGATTTTTTATGTAAACTCCATTGATAATCAGCATTTAGATGACGGGGTTGTGTTGCTCGCCTTTTATATTCTCACAATGACATGGCTATGTTTTCAGGTGTGCGGCTTTATGAATAACAAAGAACTCAATATTGACCTTGCTGATGTAATGGAGCTGATGCTGGACGCGGTTTGTATTGTTGATCGCAATGGTTATTTTGTCTTTGTCAGTGCGGCGTTTGAAGCTATGTTTGGCTATTCGCCAGAGGAAGTGATTGGAACACCTATGGTGCGTATGGTTTATCCAGCAGATAAGGTAAAAACGTTGGATACCGTCGATACGATTATTTCTGGTGAAATACAACCGCGCTTTGAAAATCGTTGGGTACGTAAAAACGGTGACGTGGTTAATGTGCTGTGGTCCGCTAGGTGGTCTGAAGAGCATCAAGTTCGTATTGCGGTTGCTCACGATATTACAGAGCGTAAGAAGATGGAAGCGCAGTTGTTATACGCGGCTGGTCATGATGATCTAACTGGTCTGCCTAATCGAACCTTGCTGTTAGACCGTTTGCAGTCGTCTTTGTCTCTGGCTGAACGAGAACGGGTTGGTTTGTCTGTATTGTTTATCGATGTTGATGGTTTTAAAGAGGTAAACGATGCCTGCGGGCACGCTGTTGGGGATTTACTGTTACAGCAAATTGCTAAAAGGTTAGGCGATTGTGTACGTCAATCTGATACTGTGGGACGTTTGGGTGGTGACGAGTTTTTGATTATTCTCAACAAGGCTCACAGCGATGATGCGATGTTGTCTGTTGCAGAGAAAGTTCGTGCTGAACTGGCTAACGAGTTTGATATTGATGGCGTGGTGGTAAACGTGTCGGCGAGTATTGGAATAGCTCGTTTCCCAGAAAACGGTAAACAACCGTTGGACTTAGTGCAATACGCGGATCAAGCTATGTATAAGGCTAAAAATGCGGGCGGTAATCGCATCATATTAGCTGCCTCTGAATGATATCTGCCTCTATCTCTTCTTTAATTTAGCAAATATACTGGAAATATACCTTTCGACAGATTTGAGTTTGACGATTTACTTTCTTCGGGCTGATTTCCGTTTTACTATTTGCAGATTGGTTAAAAAAATAAATTCTTGGCCTTGATGGTACCGCTGTGCAGATCGGTATCTTAATCATTTAACGACATAGGAAACAATAATGGCGGCTTTTGGTAGCGTGTTCATGCCTAAGATGGCATTGGCAACATTCGAAAATGGTAAATGGAATGAAGAGAGTATTGTGGCATCCGATAGCATTCAATTGCATCCAGGTGCTCACGTCTTACATTACTCAAGTACGTGTTTTGAAGGATTAAAAGCGTTTCGCCATGAAGATGGTAGTGTGCATGTGTTCCGTATGGATCAAAACATTAAGCGCTTAGCGCAAAGTAGCCGTCTTTTGTCTTTGCCTACTATCAACGAAGAACAAGTCGCTAAAATGATTTTGGATGTGGTTGCTGAATTCGGCAGCGACGTTCCTGAGCCACCAGGGTCTATGTACATTCGTCCTACTCATATTGGAACAGAAGCGGCAGTGGGTAAAGCGGCTGCACCAACAGCAACTTCTATGCTGTATGTATTATTGTCTCCAGTAGGGGATTACTTTACTGGCGGTGCGAAAGCGCTTCGTCTTTTGTTGGATGAAACGGGTATGCGTTGTGCTCCTCACATGGGCATGATCAAGAGTGGTGGTAACTACGCAAGTGCGTTGGGCCCTATCTCTAAAGCGAAAGAAGAAGTGCAAGCAGACCAGATTTTGTTCTGCCCAAATGGCGACGTACAAGAAACTGGTGCCGCTAACTTCTTGTTGATCGATGGTAATGAAATCATCACAAAAGGTTTGGATTCTTCTTTCCTACATGGCGTCACGCGTTCTTCTATTTTGACACTTGCTGCGGATCTGGGAATGACTGTGACTGAGCGTGATTTGACAGTCGCTGAATTGTTAGAGCGTGCTGCTAAGCCAGGAGTGGAAGCGGTTCTGTCTGGTACAGCAGCGGTATTAACCTCGGTTGGTACGTTTATCCATAACGATAAAGAGTATCAAGTTGGTACTGGTGAACCAGGTCCTATTGCTCAGAAGCTTCGTCAAGCATTGAATGATATTCAATGGGGTAAAGCAGAAGACAAGCATAACTGGTTAACGAAAGTTTGCTAAGCGGTTAGAAAATGTTAGTTAGAAAAAAGGCTGAAGTGATTAACTTCAGCCTTTTTTATGATCGGCAGTCGGTGATATGGCTTTAGAAGCTCAATCGTGCTGTTGCAGACATAATGTTGTAATCGTCTGCTATCTGATAGTTGCCTGCCAAAGAGAAATTTTGTGTGAAGTAATAACCTAAGGACAATTTAGTGTTGTCTAACGTGTCTTGGTCTGAGTACATTGTGTATGACAATCTTGCTTCAACACGATCGGTAAGCGAGCTATTCAAGCCAACTCTGAAGCTAAAGTCAGAATCTTCATCATCATAGTCATTGTAGTGAACCAGTCCATATATTTGGCTAGCTCGGCCAATACCTGCAGAAGCGCCTATACCGAATTTTAAGATATCAGCATCGTTAAAATCGATAGATTCTATTGAAATAAGTGGAATAACGAGTGTATCGATAGAGACAGTAAATGCGGAATAGTCACCGTCATCTGCACCACTATCATAATCAATGTTGCCCATTGTGTAATCAATAAACGTCAGTGGAGAAGCGTTCGCGTTCATAGACAAGGAAATTGCAGCCGCTGCAACTCCTGTTGCAATAATATTTTTCATATTTTTCTCCGAAAATTCCAAAGGTGTGAATCTTTATCATGTGCTAACTTGATTCCTACCTCCACGTAATCGGTTCTATTCGGGCAAACTTTAATCAAATATTGTAAAGTTTTGAGTTGTTGCCCTAATCTCTCACCCAAGGTGATGATATAAAAGGCATTCTATATCAGAAAATTTTTGATCAGTGGATACAAACTCCTCTAATGAATGAAGAAGGCATTATGAAAAAAGCAATGAGACAACTTTGTGCGCCATTATTGGCTATGTTTGAGTCGGGTGTTGGCGAATATGAATACAAAAAATCTCACCGCATAATATTGATTGTATTAGGGGCACTGTGTTTTGTGATTGCGTCTGCTTCTTTGGCTGTGACTATCGTAACGGAGGAAGCGGCGGGAGTTATTCCTATTTTATTATTTTCGCTTACCGGCTTGGTCTGTGAAATTGTTGGTTTACTCGGCAGTGACAGAGCTGTAGCAAGAATTTGGAAGCGAAATTAAGAGTCTGCTAAATAAAACGGCCGTTGGCCGTTTTATTTATGTCTATGACAGTATGACAGGTTATTTTTGATCTTTGCCTTTATGGCGAGGCATGTCGTTTGCGCATTTCTCCTGACGGTCTTTTTGTAATTCAACGAATTTGTCTTTTTGTTCAGGCGTTAGGATGCTTAGCATTTTGTGTTGCTTGCTGAGCATGTCAACTTGACGTACTACTTGTTTATCAGAAAGTGCTTGGGCAAGGGAGGTTGCTTTTGCTGGATCAAAGGTTTCCGCTAGCAATAATTCATTCATTTTCTGGGTGCGTTCGGCTCTCATTTCTGCTTTTGGTTTGTCTTCTCTGACATGTTTTTTCATTTCAGCTTTGTTGGCTTGGCGCAATGCTTTGAATTGATCTTTTTGTGCATCGGTTAAATCTAAGTCTTTCATTATGCTGCGATCAAAGCCAAACCCTGGGCGGCATTCGTCATGAGGTCCCTTGTGGCCTTTTCCGCCAAAGGCAAAGGCACTCGTGCTTACGATTAGAGGTAGTACAACAGACGCTATAATAAGTTTTTTGGCTATTTTCATGGGACTTTCCTTCCATACTAAGTAATGGCTAGAGTAAATAAATACTGCGCTTTGCAGGCATGGAAGTAGAATAGAGGTTGCTAGGTAAACTGACGTCTGCTCAAAGTAAAGTATCGTAAATGCCACGCTGCGGTGTGTTTTTCGACGTAAAATGGGTTTGTTGATTTATTGTGTCCGTCTTGTTTTAGGGATTTTTCATGCCTCATATTTTGATTATTGATGACGATGTTGAGTTGAGCGATTTGCTTAAGGAAGTGTTGTCCTTTGAAAACTGCGTCGTATCGACCGCTTATGATGGTATTGAGGGCTTGGCTACCATGGAGGATAGCGTCGATTTGGTGTTGCTTGATGTGATGATGCCTAAACTGAATGGTTTTGAGACGCTTAAGCAGTTACGTGAAAAATGGGATGTGCCTGTGCTGATGCTGACCGCCAAAGGAGAAGAAATCGATCGCGTCATAGGCCTAGAGTTGGGGGCAGATGATTACTTACCTAAGCCTTTTAGTGAGCGTGAACTGTTGGCAAGAATTAGAGCGATTCTCAGACGCACCCAAACCAGTAAAGGCCAGACGCAAAATGAGGCAGTCGTGTATCGGGATGTTAAATTGTATCCCGGACGCTTAGAGGCTTTTTGTAACGGTGAATTGTTGGATTTGACCAGTACGGAGTTTGCGTTGCTGCATTACTTCATACTGCATCCAGGTAAGGTGTTAACGAAAGAAGAGCTAAGTTTAGACGTGCTTGGTAAAAGGCTGGCGGCGTTTGATCGTGCGATTGATATGCACGTATCCAATCTGCGCAAAAAATTACCTGATTGGCCTAATGCAAAGCCGCGTATTAAAACTTTGCGTGGACGTGGTTATTTGCTGGTGGAGGGCGAATAGTGAGGCTTCCCAAAATCACCAGTTTATATGGCCGCATCTTTGCTATTTTCTGGTTCACCATGTGTTTGGTTATTTTGGCAGTCTTGGCTTTGCCACACTTTGACCCACGCAAACCTCGTGATATTCCACCCCCATATTATGAGCGGATGCTGGAAGTTCGAGACAGAGCTGAGCGTGTTTTTGCCACTGAGCAAAGTATAGAGTCTGTGCTGCATCATTTGGAAGCTTGGTCTCATCGAGGCGGTGATAATAGATTACGGCTTTTTATTACCGATCTTGATGGTAATGTGATCACCACAGATCGTCGTCCAGACTTTAGTTATAAGGCGCTGCGCAACTTTGTCACGACGATTGATAACCCCCAGAACCCTCAACAAAGGCTGTATGGGCGAACTATGATTTCGGGACCGCTTCCTGTTCGTCTGGCGAAGGGGGATTACTTTTTGTATGTTGGCACCCGTTGGAGTGAGCCACCACATTTTTTGATTCAATTATTTGATCATCCATTGCGCTTGCTATTGGCTGTAATGTTGGTCAGTACGCCTTTGTTGCTTTGGTTGGCATGGGCGTTAAGTCAGCCTGCGCGTCGGTTGGAGAAGGCCGCGCAACGAGTGGCGCAGGGGGTATTTGAAATCGATCCAGAGCTTGAAAAAGGTACGTCTGAATTTCGTCAGGCGGGGGCAAGCTTTAACCAAATGGTTGAGGCGGTCAATATGATGATCTCCCGCCAACAACGCTTATTGTCTGATATTTCCCATGAACTTAGGTCGCCTTTAACTCGGTTGAGAATGGCGCAAGCATTAGCAAGAAGAAAGTTAGGTGAAAGTTCTGATTTGACCCGCATTGATACCGAAGCTCAGCGATTAGAGCAGATGATAGGTAAGCTATTGGAGCTATCCAGTATGCAAGTGGACAGTCATTTGAATCGTCAAGCTCAACCGCTTTCTAGCCTTTGTGGTGAATTATTAGAAGACAGCCAGTTTGAAGCTGAGCAAATGGGAAAAGTGCTGAGCGTTTCTACTATTCCTGAGTGTTTTATTGTTTGTCACCCTGAATTATTAATGAGTGCCTTAGAAAATGTTATTCGGAATGCGATCCATTATGGGGAACATCAGATTCGAGTTTCTTTAGACGCTAAGGCAGATGCCTTGCTTATTCAAGTGGAAGACGATGGTGAAGGTGTTCCTGATGATGAGCTGGACTCCATTTTTCGGCCTTTTTATCGTGTTTCAACCGCGCGAGACAGGCACAGTGGTGGTACAGGCTTGGGCTTGGCAATTACTGAAAACGCTATTCGTCAGCATCAGGGAAGCGTTCACGCAGCCCGTAGCGCATTGGGTGGATTGTTGGTTGAGATAAGATTGCCCTTGCATGTGAAGTAAGAATTTCAAATTAAGGGAAAGCATTAGTGGACAAAGTGAGTAATCCGGCTCATATTAGAAGCAAGCTCGGCTGGTGTTTATGGTTTTTTACTGTGCGCTGCTTTGTAGCTTTCCCAAAAATTATAGGTAATACATGATAAATACAGCAAAAGAGTTCCTTTTACAGCGCATTAGTATTTTTGCCAGTCAATCCTTTGACCCTAATTCTGATTCGCAAGTAGTTGGATTACTAAAAAGTAAATTCAATATCCGTTTACCACAAAGACGCTCTATCAATGAGTCCTTGTCTTCTACCGTTAGCGATCATGAAATTATTAGTTTGATTTTGAAATATCGCTCGATGAATTAATGATACCTCGAGTCAATTCGCGTTTTCTTTTTTGATACACACAAAAATAGCGTTGCCAGAAAGCTGTTCCCAAGCCACGATTTTGTCGTGCTCGTGTTCAAACACATGAACATCAAAATACGGTGCTAAAAGGTTTTGCAGCTCTGTGAAACTTAACGCTACCATTGGGTGCTCATCTGTCCAGTGCTGGGTTTGATCGAGTGTTGTTTTATCAATGCTAAGCTTGAGAGTTTGTTGTTCGCCTTCGCCTCGATAAAACCAAGAAGACCCAAACGAAAAAATACTGTTTTCATAGTCGACGCTGTGTTTCGCCGATAGCGTATTATCTATGTGGTTCTTGTCTACGGAGTTGAAGCAAAATATCCCGCCAGTTTTAAGCGCTTTATGAGTGCTCTCTATACAGCTTTTTAGGTTGTTCAAATTACCACTGTAATGAATAGAATAAAGAAAACAGGTAATGAGATCATAGGGTTCTGCTGTCGTGTAATCGCACATATTCCCTAGAGTAAAGAGTCCATCTGGGCAACGCTGCAAAGCCAAATCTAACATTGGCTGATTAATGTCTAAGCCACTGCATTCATAGCCTTCATACTGAAAATGCTGGATATGTGGTCCGGTTCCACAAGCCAAGTCTAGATGGCGCTTACCACCATTGCCGAAAATTTGGTGAAACCTATGAGCGCTATTACTTTGTGCTTGATAGTTAATATCGGCACACATTAAATCGTAGTAGCCGGATAAGTCCGTGTAGAGCGCATTGTCTGACATGTTTTGTTCACTTGGAGAGGGGAAAATGATGGCGCATCATATAGTAGTTTGTGAATTTTGCGAAGCCGAAAAAAAACAGGAACAAGGTTGCCCTCTGTTCCTGCTTTTTTATAGGTCTTTCTTTGTCTTGTTTAGACGAAGATAAAGAATTTAGCGATAAACAAAGCCGCTAGTAGATAAACCGCAACACCAACTTGTTTGCCTTGGCCTGATAGCAGTTTGATAACGGCGTAACTAATAAAAGATAACGCGATACCATCTGCGATTGAGTAGGTTAGTGGCATTGTGAAGGCCGCGATTAACACTGGCGCCGCTTCTGTAATGTCATCCCAGTCAACTTTAGCTAGACTGCTTGTCATTAGTACTGCTACGTACATCAGAGCGCCTGCAGTAGCGTAAGCAGGAATAGAACCAGCTAGTGGTGCGAAGAATAAGCTAAGGATAAACAATAAAGCCACAACCACAGCGGTTAAGCCAGTACGGCCGCCAGCAGCAACGCCAGATGCGCTTTCAATGTAACTTGTTGTAGAAGACGTGCCCAATGCTGCACCTGCAACTGTTGCGCCAGAGTCAGCCAATAACGCTTTTTTCAAACGAGGCAGTTTGCCGTCTTTGTCTAGTAGGCCACCACGTTGGCCAACACCGATTAGAGTGCCTGATGTGTCAAATAAATCGACGAAGAAGAAAGCGAAAATGACACTTAACATGCTTATTTGGAAAGCACCTTCGATGTCCATTGCTAGGAATGTTGGTGCAATGGAAGGTGGTGTAGAGATTAAGCCACCAAATTCATTTTGACCAAATAGCATAGATAAGACAGTCACAAAAAGGATGCCGATCATTACTGCACCAGTCACGTTTAAGTACGCTAAAGCACAAATAACAAAAAAGCCTAGTAGACCATAGATAGCAGAGGGAGAAGAAAGATCACCCATTGACACTATAGTTGCAGGGTTTTTCACAATGATGCCTGAGTTTTGCAATGCAATCATGGCTAGGAAAAGACCGATACCCGCAGCGATGCCAAGTTTAAGCGAAGACGGAATGGCGTTAATAACCCATTCGCGAATTCGAAAAATACTGATAAAGATGAAAAGAATACCGGATAGGAAAACTGCGCCTAGAGCTTGTTCCCAAGTGTAGCCCATGCCTAATACTACACCGTAGGTGAAAAAAGCATTGAGTCCCATTCCTGGAGCTAGGGCGATTGGGTAGTTTGCGTATAACCCCATAATCAAGCAACCAACAGCGGCAGCAAGACAGGTCGCAACAAATACTGCGCCTTGGTCCATGCCAGCTTGGGCAAGAATAGAAGGGTTAACGAAAATAATGTAGGCCATTGTTAGGAAGGTTGTGATACCACCAACAACTTCATTGCGTACCGTGGTGTTGTGCGCTTTTAGTTGAAAATAACGTTCGAGCATGAGGGGACCTTAATATTCACCGAGGGAAGTGTATTAACTGATCATTTGGTCAGTCTCTTATTTCGGGCGCAAGTATAAAAAAAATAGGTCAAATTTGGGAGCTAAATCGCAACAAATAATCACTTTTATACTGAATATAAGCGAAAAAATGGCCATTCCTTGGCTTTTGGGTGTTCTTTAGGTGTACTGAGCGTTGCTTAGTTTGTTAAAACTATAACCGTGTGACTTGGTAACCACTGGCTTTGAGTTTTTTCAGTAGGCTGTCTGGACCGGCCAGATGCATGGCGCCCACCATAATAAATTCGACGTTATCGTCGTTTAGCATGTTTTCAATTTGTGGTATCCATAGGTTGTTTCGCTTCACTAATAATGAGTGATAAATGTCTGGGTAGTCTGTTTGAAAGTCTTCTAGTTCTATTTTTGCCATGGTTTCTACATCGCCTTTTCGCCAGCTTTCACGTAGATCTGTCATGGTTTTTTGCATGTCTTTGATATCGTCAAGTGCGTAGTTAATTACCGCGTTGTTGTCTTGTTCTTGTAGGTCTTTCAGTACGTCTATTTGTGTCTCTGGTTCTTCTAGCCAACCTTGGGCTTTTTGGTCTTTCTGAGCTTTTTGTGCATAAAACTGATCAACCCCCTCACTGGTAAATCCGAGGTACTTGAGTTCGATTAGGCTAAGTGAAATAGCCAGCGCGCTTGGTTTGAGGTTTTGTACTGCTGTGATAGGGATTTGTCGGCTATCTAGATAGGCTTTAAGCGAGCTAAATGTGTCAGCGGATAGAATTTCGTCGATGGTCGTGCCATCCGAATAGGACAGCGCTTCCTGCATTTTTTGTTTAAATCCCGGTTGGCTTATGGTGTCCATATTGGTTTCAAATACTATCTTATTGGCTGCTTGGTAAGCTTGTTCGTATTCTTTAGGGAGCGGGTAGTCCTGAGGTGTGAGCAGGTGAATAGTGCCGCCAATATAAAGTGTGTTGGCACCAGAAGTCACTTTCCAAACGGAAGCTGCTTGAGTTTGGAAGCTGGCAGCAGCGAGTAAAGTAAGGCCAAATTTCTTGAGAAGTTTCATGCTTTTCCCTGACTAAGGTAAGTGAATGGCCGTCATTGTGTGGTGAAGTTAGGTTATTTATTCAGGCCGTTGTGGTGGCGAAAAGTGTTATTATGCCGAATCTCTGTCAATACTAGTGTAGTAAATCTTCGATGAAAAAAGAGTTCGTGTCTATAGGGCTAACCAATCCTAAAAGTATTTCCAATGTTGGTTCTGTTATGAGAGCCGCTGGTTGTTATCAGGTCAACCAAGTTTTGTACTCGGGCCAACGTTATGATCGTGCTTCGAAAATGTCTACCGACACCAAAAAAGCGTCGTCTTCTATTCCGTTAATAAATATTGAATCACTTGGTGTGACAACCATGATAGAGGCGGTAGAGGAAGGAACCAAGATTGTGTGCGTTGATTTAATTCAAGGCGCAACGCCCTTGCCACACTTCATACACCCTGAAAAAGCGTTGTACATCTTTGGGCCAGAAGATGGGACTATTGATCAGAAAGTCGTCGACCGCGCTGACTATGTGGTCTTTGTTCCCACTATTGGCTGTATGAATCTTGCCGCTTCAGTCAATGTATTACTCTATGATCGCTTGGCGAAATCTGACCGTGCAGATGCAGGAGATGAGCTTATCCGTCAAAGCAAAGACGTGAATAACAATGTAAAGGTTCGCAATAGCATTTGAATGCGTTGTGTCAGCATGTTTGTTTGGTCGTTTTCTTATCCAATATTTTTCATATAGTTAACAGTAAGTTGACTGTGATGGTCTGCTATCAATGCAAAAATATCATTTCAATCTAATGGCGTTATTTGGAAAGAAGGTAAAAGTCTATTTTAACAATTAAGACCTTCCGTACGGTTTCTTTGTCGCCAGAATGAAATTTGTTTGATGAGATAGAGGGAATGCATCCAGATGAAGCCTTTGAGAATTGTGGTACTTGCCTTTGGGGCTTGCTTCGCGACATTAAGTTACGCTGAGAAGTCATCTGTACCGCTAGAGCCCTTAAGCCTAGAGCTTGAATTAGGGCTTATCTCCACGACTGGCAATATGCAAAGTACTGCTTTGAAGACTAAAGCAACAATAAAACAAGATTTTAGAGAGTGGAAAGCAAAATACCAAGCAGACGTTTTATATAAACGCGGAAAAAATAATGACGATGAAGAGACCCAAACAACGGCCCATAAAACGTTTTTGTCTGCCCAGAGTGACTATAAACTAGCCAAGGAGAATAGTTCGGTGTTTGTTTATGGTTCTTACACTGATGATAGGTTTAGTGGCTACGAGTATCAAAACACTTTGTCAGTTGGTTATTCCGGCCGAATATATGAGGATGAGTCTTCTTTTTTAGATTACAGCGCTGGGCCAGGTTACTCGTTTAGTCAAACAGATGCAGGGGAAGAGGAAAAAAATGCGATTATTCATATTGAGCTTCAATATGAATATGAAATTAACCCTAATGTGACGTTTCAACAGGGCATAAGTACCGATACCGCTCTAGAGAGTGATAAAAACTCTACGTCTAAATCTGAAACCTCTTTTAATGTAAAACTTAGGGATAACCTGCAAATGAAAGCCGTTTATAGCCTTACCCATAATAGCATCGCATTAGAAGATAAAAAGAAGACTGATGGCATCGCAAGTGTTATTTTCTCTTATTCTTTCTAGTGTCATTCCTACAAACAATTGAGATTGTCAGCACATGCGTTATCAAGGAATAAAAGTTACATTGGTAACGGGGTTTTTAGGCGCAGGTAAAACGACGTTAATTCATCATTTGCTAGAGCAGTCACCAATTAATGAGCGATGGGCTGTACTGGTAAACGAGTTCGGTGACATTGGCTTAGATGGGGCATTTTACTCGGACTTAGGCGTTGCCATTACAGAGGTGGCTGGTGGTTGTGTGTGTTGCACAACGTCGGCTGCGTTTCAGCAGGGGTTGAACCAATTAATTCGCCAACATAACCCTGATCGCATTTTTATCGAGCCTTCCGGCCTTGGTCATCCTAAGCAAATCATTCAACAATTGCGCGGTGATATTTATCGTGATGTGTTGTTGCTTAGTGGCGTATTTTGCGTCCTAGATGCTCGCACTCTTCATGATGAACGTTATACCAAACACGCTATTTTTAAAGATCAAATCGAGTCTGCACATGGCGTTGTATTAAGTCATGTGGACCGTTATCAGTCGCAGGATTTTGATGCTGTAGATCAATATTTAAGTCATTTGTTTGTGTCATCATCGCTCCCTGTGGTTTTTCAATCTGATCCAATGGAATTAGAGGCTGAAAAGTTAGATGTTGGTTTGAAGGACGCTGTGACTTCCCCCCGTTTTACCAATCACTCTTATATACGCGGTAGAGATTTAAGCCAGAGTCATTTGCCGAGTTCCGATTTAGACAAAGAAACAAAAAAAGCGCTGAATTTTAGCGGACGCCATTACTATCAAAAACAACAAGATTCTATGCAGGTTTTGGGTTGGCACTGGGCCCTTGGTGAATACACTGACAGTGAAACGCTGTTGTCGATGATTCGTCTAATTGCATTGCAAGAGGGTGTTTACCGAGTGAAAGGTGTGTTTGCCCTCAATTTGTATGAGGCTGTTTTTGTCAATGTTGCGCGTGGCGAAGTTGTCTCGACTGTCGCCCCGTGGCGGGAAGTTAGTAAGATGGAAGTAATCGGTAGTATTGATGAAAAATGGCCTGATCAGGTAAAACTATGCTGTGAGGCGTTAATTTAGCGGCATGATGCTGTTTTTTTAGGTTCGCCTTATTGATTGCCTTTATTCACAAAAAACTCAGTTTGAAACAAATAAATGCGGTCTTGGTTTATTTTGTCATTAACTTTGGCACCTTTTGTTATTGAGAGAATGTCTCTTATAGAGGAACCTTTCTAACATAAGAGGTTCCAATTGGGACAGATGGATAAAAACAATAAGAGGTCATAGGCCATGCCTGAATATAAAGCTCCGTTACGCGATATTAAATTCGTCACAGAAGAAGTTCTCGACTTTCATGGACACTACGCAAAATTGCCAGGTGCCGAAGAAGCGACGCCGGATATGGTGGCAGCGATTCTTGAAGAGGGTGCTAAATTTGCCGAGCGAGTGCTTTCTCCTCTAAACCGTGTTGGTGATCAACAAGGTTGTCAGTTTAAAGATGGTGTTGTAACAACACCTGAAGGTTTTAAAGAAGCCTATCAGCAGTATGTTGAAGGTGGCTGGCCTTCGTTGTCTCATCCTGAAGAAGTCGGTGGACAAGGTTTACCAGATTCTCTTGGTATGATGGTGACAGAAATGATCGCCACATCAAACTGGTCGTGGGGCATGTACCCAGGATTAAGCCATGGCGCGATGAATACCATCGAGCTACATGGTACGGATGAGCAAAAACAAACCTACTTAACAAAACTTGTTTCTGGTGAGTGGACAGGCACCATGTGTCTGACTGAACCTCATTGTGGTACTGATCTTGGTATGTTGAAAACCAAAGCAGAGCCACAAGATGACGGTAGCTACGCCATTACAGGTACTAAAATCTTTATCTCCGCAGGTGAACACGATATGGCTGACAATATTGTCCATATCGTATTGGCTCGCTTGCCTGACGCCCCTGCTGGCACGAAAGGTATTTCCCTGTTCATTGTGCCAAAACACAATGTTGACGACGCTGGAGAAGTGGCAGATCGCAACCAAGTGTCTTGTGGTTCTATTGAACACAAAATGGGTATTCATGGTAACGCGACTTGCGTCATGAATTTTGATGGTGCGAAAGGCTTTCTAATTGGCGAGCCTAACCGTGGCTTAAATTGCATGTTCACTTTCATGAACGCCGCTCGTCTTGGTACAGCGTTACAAGGTTTGGCGCATGCAGAGTGGGCGTTACAAAATTCTGTTGCTTACGCTAAAGACCGTCTGCAAATGCGTGCTTTATCTGGGCCAAAAGCACCAGAAAAAGCAGCGGACCCTATTATTGTTCACCCTGACGTACGCCGTATGCTACTGACCCAAAAAGCTTTTGCGGAAGGTGGTCGTGCTCTGATTCATTATTGTTCTATGCTTGTAGATACTATGAAAAGAGGCACAGCGGATGAAAAAGCTGAAGCCGACGAGCTTATGTCGTTGCTGACTCCTATTGCCAAAGCGTTTTTAACAGAAACCGGTTTTGAAGCGGCAAACCATGGTCTTCAGGTGTTTGGTGGTCATGGCTTTATTGCCGAGTGGGGCATGGAGCAGAACGTCCGTGATTGTCGTATTTCTATGTTGTATGAGGGAACAACAGGGATTCAAGCATTGGACCTTTTAGGTCGTAAAGTATTAATGACTCAAGGTGCAACACTGCGTCGCTTTACCAAAATCATTCACAAATTCTGTAAAGAACACAAAGGCGATAAACGCGTTAAATCGTACATCACAGCGCTCGATAAATTAAACGGCGAATGGGGCGATGTAACGATGAAGATCGGCATGAAAGCCATGCGTAACAAAGATGAAGTAGGTGCAGCATCCGTCGATTACCTAATGTTCTCAGGCTATGTTGTATTGGCTTATTTCTGGGCACGTATGGCGGTTACCGCACAAAATAAATTGGACGAAGGTACAGACGAAGTTGGTTTTTATACGGCCAAACTGCAAACAGCGACTTTCTACTACGATCGCTTGTTGCCACGTACTCGCGCCCATGCAGAAGCGATGTTGTCAGGTGCTGATAATTTGTTGGCAATGGAAGAAGATAACTTCTTATTCCTGAATGCCTAATTAGCGTAATAAATAACCATCCATGCATTTTTTAAGTGCATGGATAAGAAAGTTTTTGAAAGATTGAAGAGGTTGATATTATGAGTGAAGCAAAAGCAGTTTTTGAGGCTATGCTAGAGCGTTTCGATGCGGATGAAGCCGATGATATGGAAGCGGTGTTTCAATTTGACTTAGATGATGCTGACAGCTATCACTTAAGTATCGAGGACGGTAAATGCTCGATGGGAGAAGGTGAGCATGACGATCCGACGGTAACATTGAGTATGGATCTAGCCACTCTCAAAGACGTTATGAGTGGGGAATTAGATGGCATGGCAGCGTTTATGCAGGGTAAAATCCGAGCTGATGGTGACATTATGCTGGCGACTAAGCTGACTCAAATCTTCCCGCAATAGGGCGATTAAGTTTAGCGACCGCTTTAAAGCTCAACTGCCATCTGTGCGGTTGGGCTTTTGTTACTTCCCAACTCCTAAATAAAAAAAACAAATGGAGCTTTTTATGACAATGGATACTTCTTCTAATAGCAACGTAAATATTGGAAAAGCGCCAGGCAGCTACTTACCCGAATCGCTTAACCCCAATGGTTATGAGTCTTTAACTGATGTCCTTGCGTTAGCATCGAAAAAATATGCTGACCTGCCTGCTTTTACCAGTGTGGGTAGGACCATCACTTATGGTGAATTGAATGAAAAGTCCGATCAATTTGCGGCTTATCTTCAACATGAAACCGATTTAGTCCCAGGCGATCGAATCGCCGTTCAACTTCCTAATGTTATTCAATACCCAGTTGTGCTGTTTGGTGCAATGAAAGCAGGTTTGATTGTAGTAAATACGAATCCACTCTATACACCGAAAGAGCTGGAGCATCAGTTTAATGATGCGGGTGTAAAAGCACTGGTTGTGTTTGCAAATATGGCGCACAACGTCGGTAAAATACTGGCAAAAACCTCTATAAAACATGTGATTATTACCGAAATCGCCGACTTCCATTCTCCTGTAAAACGCTTACTTGTTAACTCTATTGTTAAGTATGTGAAGAAAATGGTGCCTGATTACCATATTCCTAATGCTCTTATGTTGAATGATGTGCTGGCAAAAGGAAAAGGTAAATCGGTCTCTAAAGTATCTGTGTCGTCGGAGCAGATTGCCGTCTTACAATATACTGGCGGAACAACCGGTGTGGCAAAAGGGGCCATGCTGACTCATGCAAATCTAATCTCCAATATGTACCAGTTGGGTTCAAGACTGGGCTCCATTGTGGCTGAACGAACTGAGCTCTATATTGCTCCGCTTCCTCTGTACCATATTTATGCCTTCCTCATTCATGGTTTGACCTTATTAGAAAAAGGCGCACACAGCGTATTGATTCCAAACCCAAGGGATCTGCCAGGCTTCGTGAAAGAGCTTAAAAAATGGCGCTTCACAGGCTTTGTTGGATTAAACACATTGTTTGTTGGTCTATGTAACAATGCTGGCTTTAAAGAGCTTGATTTCTCCAGTCTTAAATTAACCTGCTCAGGTGGTATGCCGCTAACTCATGCTGCTGCAGATGAGTGGAAAAAGGTAACTGGCTGCCAAGTAGTAGAAGGTTATGGTTTAACAGAGACATCCCCAGTTGTTTCTTTTAACCCGATTGGCAAAGAGCGCATTGGTACCATTGGACTTGCTGTAGCTGAAACCGATATCAAGATTCAAAACACAGAAGGTGAAGCTTTGCCACAAGGTGAAGCAGGCATGTTGTGTGTGCGTGGCCCTCAGGTAATGAAAGGGTATTGGAACCGAGAAGAAGCGACTCGTGACGTGATGACGGAAGACGGCTTTTTAATCACGGGCGATATTGCGATGCAGCACCCTGATGGCTACTTGCAGATAGTGGATCGTGCTAAAGACATGATTATTGTTTCTGGGTTTAATGTTTACCCTACAGAAGTAGAAGATTGCCTATCTTCGTACCCAGATATTTTGGAATCGGCAGCCATTGGTGTGCCGGATGATAAGACCGGTGAAGCGGTTAAAGCCTTTGTTGTTTTGAGAGCCAATGTTGAGTCATTGGATACCAAAGAACTGCGCCTTTACTGTAAGGAAAATTTAGCCGCTTATAAAGTGCCTAAGTTCTTTGAAGTACGTAAAGAACTACCGAAAACCAATGTGGGTAAAGTGTTGCGTCGTGCTTTACGTGAAGAACAAGCCTAACCTTTGGTTAGGCAGATCACTAAAGTAGGAGTGCAGCATGCCGCCGGATAAGCGCAAGTTAATGCATCGCCGCACCATCGAGTCCTATGGCTATTTACGAGATGATGGTTTGTGGGACATCGAAGCGACGATGCAAGATATCAAGCCGTATGATGTTAACCGTGAATTTGATGGGACTTTGGTGCCAGAAGGCAGCCCTTTCCATGATATTACGGTTTGTTTAACGTTAGACGACACCTTTTTAATTAAAGAGGTGTCTGTTTCAATGGATTCTTTTCCCTTTCCCAGTTGCGGTGGTGCCGCACCCAGCTTCGAAGCTTTGAAAGGAACTCGTATAAAGGCTGGGTGGAGCCGTTGGATAAAGCAGACTTTTAGTGGGAAAGTAGGTTGCACCCATGTATTGGAATTATTACCTGTAGTCGCAACCACTGCTTTTCAAACCATGTGGCAGCCTTTGGGAAAAAAATACCCTCAGCATGTCCCCGCAACGCTTACCAAGTTAGTTAACAGTTGTCATGGTTGGTCAGAAGATGGCCCTATGGTACGTAAATTAGTCGAAGAGCAAGTATTGCATTTACCTTCAAAGGAGAGTCAGTAATGAGTGATTTTGTTACTGAAAATATTGAGTCTGGTGTGCAGATTCTGTGTTTCAATCGAGTCGAAAAGAAAAATGCGATTACCTTGGCTATGTATCAGGCGTTAACTAACGCCTTGCGCCGCGCAGAAGCAAACCCGGAAATAAAAGTCACCTTGATCCACGGTGCAGGGAATGATTTTTCGTCGGGTAACGACATTAATGAATTTGTGCAGATTGCTCAAACACCTGAGAAAATGGAAGCGATTATGGCTTTCTTGCAGGTATTGACCAGTTATAAAAAACCGCTCATCGCAGGTGTAGAAGGCAGAGCAGTAGGCGTTGGTGCGACTATGTTACTGCATTGTGATTTGGTGCTTGCCTCCCGTGAAGCGCGATTGCAGTTTCCTTTTGTGCAACTGGGCTTGGTACCAGAAGCAGCATCGAGCCATTTATTGCCTTTATTGGCAGGTCATCAAAGAGCCTTTGAAATATTGATACTTGGAGAAGTGGTGGATGCGACACAAGCTCATGAAATGGGTTTGGTTAATCACCTTTGTGAAGAGGGTGAGGCATATCGCGTTGCTCTACACTACGCCAATAAAGTGGCAGGGTTGCCTGTCGAGGCGGTGGCTTTGAGTAAAGACTTATTGAAGTACAGAGCCCAAGACGATGTACAAATGGCTTTGATGCGTGAGGGAAGAATTTTCAAAGATCGGTTGCGTTCAACTGAAGCGCATCAAGCTTTCATGGCATTTTTGTCCCGTAATAAATAGCATTTTTTTGTTGTCTTAAGAGAAGCCACTAACAGGCAGAAGGTGACCTTGCCCTAGGGGAGGTCATTTTCATTGTTAACATAGTGGCCCTATACTTCTTAATCAGCGCCTTGTTACTCTTTTATAGTTGTTCCTCTTTTTTGTCCCTTTTTACTTGCAATCTTTTTTTCCAATTCATACTAAACTCAAGAAGCATCTTGTCTGTTATTGTTGTTTTTTGAAACCTCTATGCTTTAACGGATTAATGTGTGATTATTTTTGTCAGTTAACTGGCGCTTTTTTGTTATTGATGAAAAGCATTCCCAAACTACTATAGAGGTTAAATAAAGAGTTCTATTGATAAGGAATATCTGCATGATCTCGACCAAATAAATATCCTTGGTTGAATGCATCAAACAGGATCGAAAAATAAATACGAGGGGCTTATGAAAATCTTAGTATCTGTAAAGCGAGTCATAGACTACAACGTCAAAGTTCGCGTCAAACCCGACCAATCAGCGGTCGATCTTACCAACGTCAAAATGTCCATGAACCCTTTCTGTGAAATCGCTGTGGAAGAAGCTATACGCCTAAAAGAAAAAGGGGTGGCATCTGAAGTCGTGGTTGTGTCTGTTGGTTCAAAATCTTGCCAAGAAACATTGCGTACAGCGATGGCGCTTGGTGCTGACCGCGCGATTCAAGTTGAAGCCGAAGATGGTTTGGATTCGTTATCGGTTGCAAAACTTATCGCTAAAGTGGCACAAGAAGAAGCTGCGGACTTAGTGATTATGGGTAAGCAAGCGATCGATTCTGATAATAATCAGACGGGTCAAATGGTGGCCGCGCTACTGGATTATCCTCAAGCAACATTTGCCTCAGAAGTTGTGATTGAAAACGGGGAAGCTCAGGTTACTCGTGAAATTGATGGTGGTCTGCAAACTCTAGCGATTACCTTGCCAGCGGTTGTTACGACAGACCTTCGTCTAAACGAACCGCGTTTTGCTTCTTTGCCAAATATTATGAAAGCGAAGAAGAAACCATTGGATGTTAAAACACCTGCCGACCTAGGTGTGGAAGTGGGTTCTAATGTCAGCATCGTTTCTGTTACACCACCACCGCAGCGTGCTGGTGGTATTAAAGTTGGCTCTGTTGCTGAATTAGTAGACAAACTTAAAAACGAAGCGAAGGTGGTGTCATGAGCGTTTTAATCATTGCAGAACACGATAATAAATCTCTAAAGCCTGCGACGTTAAACACGGTAACCGCAGCCACACAAATTAACGCGGACGTGCATTTATTGGTTGCTGGTTTTGAATGTCAAACCGTTGTTGAGCAAGCATCACAAGTGGCTGGGGTAACTAAAGTGTTAGTTGCTGATAATGCCGCCTATGAACATCAGTTGGCTGAAAATGTTTCTAAATTAATCGTTGAGGTTGCTGACGGCTATGAACATATTTTGGCTCCAGCAACAACAACAGGCAAAAATACGTTACCGCGTGTGGCTGCATTATTGAACGTAGCTCAGCTCTCTGATGTGATCAAAGTTGAATCTGCAGATACGTTTGTTCGTCCAATTTACGCGGGCAATGCTATTGCGACGGTAAAAACAACGGATGCTGTCAAAGTATTGACCGTTCGAGCTACGGGTTTTGATGCCGCTGCGAGTACGGGCGGTAGTGCAGAGCGTCAGGTGCTTTCGCAAGTAATTGCATCGGATCGTAGCCGTTTTGTGAAAGAGCAATTGGCTGAATCTGATCGACCTGAATTGACCGCGGCGAATGTGATTATCTCTGGTGGTCGAGGGATGGGCAACGGCGATAACTTCAAGTTGTTGGAAGGGATTGCAGACAAGCTGGGTGCAGCCATTGGTGCTTCACGTGCAGCGGTGGATGCAGGCTTTGTACCGAATGATTTACAAGTAGGCCAAACGGGTAAAACGGTTGCGCCAGATCTGTACATCGCGGTTGGCATCTCTGGTGCGATCCAACATTTGGCTGGTATGAAAGATTCTAAGGTGATTGTTGCCATCAACAAAGATGAAGAGGCGCCAATTTTCCAAGTTGCGGATTATGGCTTAGTGGCCGACTTGTTCGATGCCGTGCCTGAGCTAGAAAAAAGCCTATAACGGTTCGTAGAAACTAGGTTGTTTGTATTGCTTGAAAAAGAAGCAAAAACAGCGTGTAAATATCAGGTGACGATGGGAAAAAAACCACCGTCATCATAATAAAAATAATTGGAGACCAGCATGATTTTCGAAGGACAAGCAATCAAGGTTGCAGCCGATGATGCCGGCGTGGCAACTGTCACTCTGGACTTGGTCGGTGAGTCGGTTAATAAATTCAACAGTCTAACCTTGAATGAATTGGCTGAAGCCGTTAATGCCCTTAAACATATTGATGATTTGCAAGGCGTTATTTTTGCCAGCGCAAAAGACGTGTTTGTCGTCGGCGCAGACATTACGGAATTTACTTCTTGGTTCAAACTCGAAGAAGAGGATTTAACCGATAAACTTCGTCATGCTCATAATATCTTTAACGACATTTCTAACTTATGTTGCCCGACAGTTGCGGCTATTAACGGCATTGCACTTGGTGGCGGTATGGAGTTGGCCTTGGCCTGTGATTATCGTGTTATGGCGACGACAGCAAAAATTGGTTTGCCAGAAACTCAGCTCGGCATCTATCCAGGCTGGGGCGGTACAGTTCGTCTTCCTCGTTTAATTGGTGCAGACAATGCCTGTGAATGGATTTGTGGTGGTGCCCAGAAGCGCAGCGAAGATGCTTTTAAAGATGGTGCTGTCGATGCCGTGGTTGCAGCAGATAAAGTGAATGAATCGGCTCGTCACCTCATTCAACAAGTGATGGATGGCAAGCTGGATTATCATGCACGTCGTAATGAATTACGCGCGCCAATGGTATTCACTCCTATTGAAAAAATGATGGTCTTTGAATCCGTTCGTGGTGTTGTCGGAGCGAAAGCGGGTAAACATTATCCTGCGCCAATGGCAGCGATTAAGACCATTGAAAAAGGCATTAGCCAAGAGATGGAAAAGGCCCTTGATACTGAAATCAAAGGCTTTGTAAAGCTAGCTAAAGGTCCAGTGGCGAAATCCTTGGTTAACTTATTCCTAAGTGATCAACAAATTAAGAAGACAGCGGGTAAATACTCGAAAGGTGCGACGCCTGTTAAGCAAGCCGCTGTATTGGGTGCGGGCATTATGGGTGGTGGTGTTGCCTATCAATCAGCCTCCAAAGGTACGCCGATTATCATGAAAGACATTCGCCCAGAAGCCCTAGAACTAGGCTTGAGTGAAGCGAATAAACTTTTCAATGGTCAAGTAGAGCGCGGACGTTTAACGACTGAAAAAGCGTTTAAAGCGATGAACGCAATTGTTCCTGCGCTGAGTTATGGCGAATTTGAACACGTTGACCTTGTGGTTGAAGCGGTTGTTGAAAATGTCAAAATCAAAAAGTCTGTATTGGCTGAAGTAGAAAGTAAAATCGCCGATGACGCTATTTTGACTTCTAACACGTCAACGATCTCCATTACGGAATTGGCAAAAGATTTGAAACGCCCAGAAAACTTCTGTGGTATGCACTTTTTTAACCCAGTACATCGTATGCCTTTAGTAGAGGTTATTCGCGGCGAGAAAACCAGTGATGCGGCTATCGCTAAAACCGTTGCTTATGCCCAAGCCATGGGTAAAACACCTGTTGTGGTAAATGACTGCCCTGGATTCTTAGTAAACCGTGTATTGTTTCCTTATTTCGCTGGTTTTTCTTTGATGATGCAGGAAGGGGCGGATTTCCAAGTGGTTGATAAGACCATGGAGAAATTTGGCTGGCCGATGGGACCTGCGTATTTGCTTGATGTGGTGGGTGTTGATACGGCATTCCATGCGGATCAAGTAATGGCGGAAGGTTTCCCTGATCGCATGAAGCATGAAGGCAAAAATGCAGTAGATCGCTTGTTCGAGCTAGAACGTTTTGGTCAGAAAAATGGTAAAGGTTTTTATACCTACGAGGCAGATCGCAAAGGCAAACCGAAGAAGATTTTTGATGCCGAAATTAACGATTTGCTAGCACCTGTTATCACGTCTAATTCTGAGTTAACAGAAGACGATATTGTCGCTCGAATGATGATTCCTTTATGCATTGAAACGGTTCGCTGTTTAGAAGAAAACATTGTTTCTTCTGCTGCAGAAGCGGATATGGGATTGATTTACGGTATTGGTTTCCCTCCATACCTTGGTGGTGCTTTGCACTACTTAGACCAAATGGGACTGCAGGCATTTTGTGACCTTGCAGACAAATACAGCCACTTAGGTAAGTTGTACGAGCCAACCGCAAAAATGCGTGAAATGGCGAAGAACAACGACACTTATTACGGCGCATAATTTCCCATAGGCTAGAGGAGAATTTCCATGAAACTGAATCCAAATGATGTCGTCATTATCGACGCTGTTCGCTCACCAATGGGTAAAACGAAAAACGGTGTATTTCGTAATGTGCGAGCAGAAAATTTATCTGCTGCATTGGTAAAAGAGTTGTTTAAGCGTAACCCGAATGTGGATCAAAAAGACGTAGAAGACTTGATCTGGGGGTGTGTAAACCAAACGCTAGAGCAAGGCTTTAACATGGCCCGTGCTGTGTCTTTGTTGGCTGGTTTACCAATAACCACGGCGGCACAAACCGTTAACCGTCTATGTGGTTCGTCTATGTCTGCGATCCATACGGCAGCTCAGGCTATTATGACAGGCCAAGGAGATGTGTTTGTTGTTGGTGGTGTCGAGCACATGGGACACGTCAATATGATGCACGGCGTAGATGTTAACCCTGCATTGTCTAAACATATGGCGAAAGCCTCCATGATGATGGGGGTGACGGCGGAAATGCTAGGTAAAATGCACGGCGTGAGCCGTGAAGACCAAGATGCCTTTGCCGTGCGTTCACATCGTCTTGCTCATGAAGCGACTTTGCAAGGTCGTTTTAATAATGAAATCGTATCAATTGAAGGGCACGATGCGGATGGCAATAAGATCCTAGTGGAAGTGGATGAAGTCATTCGCCCTGAAACCTCTATGGAATCTTTGGCAGGGTTGAAGCCTGTTTTCATGCCAAAAGTTGGTACAGTAACAGCGGGTACGTCTTCGGCTTTGTCGGATGGTGCATCGGCCATGTTGATGATGTCTGCGAAGAAAGCCGAAGAACTGGGTTTAACGCCAATCGCTAAAGTGCGTAGCATGGCGGTAGCGGGTTGTGATCCTGCGATTATGGGTTATGGACCGGTACCTGCAACTAAGAAAGCATTGAAGCGTGCAGGTTTGACGATCGATGATATTGAGGTCGTTGAGCTAAACGAGGCATTTGCAGCCCAGTCTATCCCTGTACTGAAAGATTTGGGTCTACTAGATCTTGTCGATGATAAAGTGAACTTGAATGGTGGTGCGATTGCTCTTGGTCATCCGCTTGGCTGTTCAGGTACACGTATCTCTACGACATTGCTAAATGTAATGCGTGATAAAGACGCGACGGTTGGCCTTGCTACCATGTGTATTGGTATGGGGCAGGGTATTGCGACTGTCTTTGAGCGCGTATAAATAGACGACTATTGTGCTTGTCTGTTTTGCCTTGTCTCGGCTTCATTCATGACGTCGAGGAAGGGCTTTAATTAGTCTGAAATGGTAATTTCTGTCTTTAGCCCCGCTATGTGCGGGGCTTTTTTTGCTCTGGTGTTTTGTACGATACTGGTTGATGATAAGTGCCAATAACCAAGCGGTTTCGTGTGACTGAACGAGGAATGTTTTGTGAAAGTAGCAATATTAGATGATTATCAAAATAGCGTTAAAGACTTGGCATGTTTTGATGTTTTAAAAGGCCATGATGTGCATGTTTTTAATGAAACCTTTCTTAGCGTCAGTGATTTGGTTGCCAATTTAAAAGATTTCGATGCGCTGGTTTTGATACGTGAACGTACGGTCATTTCTGAAGAGTTGCTGGCTAACTTACCGAATTTAAAACTGATTAGCCAAACAGGGAAGATTAGCAATCACATTGATGTCAAGCTGTGCCACAAATACGGTGTGGCTGTGGCAGAAGGTATTGGTTCACCGGTTGCTCCGTCTGAGTTATGTTGGGGTTTGATTATGTCGGCAAGTCGACATATTCCCGAATATGTTTCTCAGTTTTCACAAGGTCATTGGCAGCAGTCTGGCTCCTTGGGATTGGGACGAGTATTAAACGGGTCTGTTCTGGGGATTTGGGGGTATGGCAAAATAGGTCAACGTATCGCGCAATACGCGAATGCCTTTGGAATGAAAGTGCTTGTATGGGGAAGTGAAAGCTCAAGATCCTTGGCTAAGGAGCATGGTTTCCTTGCTGCTGAATCGAAAGCGGCTTTCTTTCAAACGGCAGATATTATTACCTTGCATTTGCGACTCAATGAGGCAACTAAAGGCATTGTGACGCAGGCGGATTTGGCTTTGATGAAGTCTGACTCTTTGTTAGTAAATACCAGCCGAGCAGAACTAATTGAAAGCGGTGCCTTGTATGCAGAAATGCTGGCTAACCCGAGTAAACGAGCGGCTGTCGACGTATTTGAAAGTGAGCCTGCCACGTTAGAAAATGAACCTTTGTTGTCTTTACCAAATGTGCTTTGCACTCCGCATATTGGTTATGTTGAAAAAGCCAGTTACGAGCTTTACTTCAAAATTGCGTTTGAAAATGTTGTGGCTTTTGCCAATGGTAAAGCAGAAAATTTGGTCGCTACTTCATAAAGTTAAGTTCGATTAATGCTATTATCTAAGCTGTCATTAGCCTGTTCGGCAAATGTTTTAATCAACTGAAGTCATGAGTCATCATGACTTCAATGGATATTTTAAATCACATAGGATGTTTCATATGAAAGCTCTTCCATCAGCGCTGCTGTTAGCCGTGCCCGCTGTACTTTTTTCTAACTTGCTCGTTGCTCAAGATGTTTCTGAAGAACCTGTATGCGATGTCAAAGATATAACGTCTTTTTCTTATATGGAAAATCTTCAGCCTAATGCGGATGTAGATGTTGGCGCAATCTATAAAGCAAAAACCGAGGAGTTAATTGCTTTTGGTAAAGACAATAATCTAGAAGGCTTTCAAGTCATCAGCCAAGATGCATCTGTAAGCCCTAACTGTTGCGGTAATTATGGCTCGCAAATAAACATGAATTATACTGTGAGCTACAAACCTAGTTACGACGCTTTTAACGCGTTCCGTAAGTTTTCTGGGATGGGCTCTGTCTCGACTTATCGTGTCGGTATGGAAAACTGTCCAATAGATAAATAGGTTCACCGTCTTGCTCTTTAAGGGGGATTAAAGAGCAAGAGGCGGTTTAGTATCTTATCTACTCTCGCGCTAGACTTTAAAATTACCAACTTCACTGTTGAGGGTTTTATACAAATCTGTTATCTGTGTGGACTGTGTTTTTATTAGAGCAGAGACATCTTTAACACCATCTGTTTGTTCCTTTAGTTGGACAAGGCTTTGGTTAATGCCGTCTGATAATGCGGCCTGTTCAAGTGTCGCTTGCGCTGTTTTTGAAGCCATTTGTTGTACTTTTTCGAATGATGTATTCAGCGAGTCAAATATGCTGATTACTTGTTCAAAGTTTGATGCAGTGTGGTCTGCATTACTACGGCTATTTTGAGTCGCAATAGAAGATTCTTTCACGTTCATTTTAAGTTGTTCGATAATAGTTTCTATTTCATCAGTGCTGTTTTGAGTACGTGTTGCTAGGGTTCGAACTTCATCGGCAACAACCGCAAATCCTCGACCTTGTTCGCCTGCTCGCGCTGCTTCAATGGCGGCGTTTAATGCAAGCAAGTTGGTTTGTTCAGCAATGTTTCTAATGACTTCAAGAACGGATGAAATATTTTCTGAGCTTTTTTCAAGCTGATCGGCTCGTTTTAAGGATTCCTCAATATCACTAATAAGGCTAGAGATGGCGGTATGGGAAGTATTTACAGCTTGAATTCCTTTTGCTGTTAATTGGCTAGACGTTGTGGCTTCTGTTTCTGTGTCTTTTGCTACTTCTGCCATTTGTTGGTTTGCTATATTCATTTCTTGCCCTGCGCTTATCATAGAGGTTGAGGCATTCACTAGCGCATGAGTAATGTTGTTGGTCGTGTCTGAGGCGTTTTTTAATTCGGTCGTCATGCTGCCAAGAGCGGATGATTGTTTATGAATGTTGCTAATGATTGAGCGAAGTTGTTCTACAAAGCCATCAAACTCTTTGGCTAAATCTCCGAGTTCATCTTTAGATGTAGAGTCGATTCGTTGTGTTAAATCACCGTCACCTTCCGCAATTTCGCGTATGCGTAGGGCCATATTTTCAACGTTTTTGGTTATTTTTAGAGGGATAAAGTAACCAAGTAGCAATGCAATGACAAAAGCAATAGCGGTAATTATCATGGCAATTCTTTGGTTATTGGAAATCGCTTTTACGTTCTTAGCTTCTATTTCTCTAGAGTGCTTTCTTACAGCGTTTCCTGCGCTATCTAGTAGGCTACGAATTGCCTCGAATTTTGTGTCTGCATCAATAATCTCTTGAGGGAGTTTGTTAGAGATTTGAGCTTCAGGTGAATCTAAATGAACAAGACTTTCTTGAAACCATTCATCAAATAATACATCAAACTTGCTATAAGCTTGTGTTAATTGTGGTTCATCCACTAGATGTCCACGGTAGGCTCTAAATCTTTCTAAAGCCTGGCTCGCATTTATATTAAACTCATCTTTATTTTCTTTACTATTTCCAACATGGTTGACGATTTTTTGTTGGGCTAAGCGTGCTTGATACAAGTCTCTGTCTGCATTTAATACTTCTGTTATCGCTTCTACATAAGTATTAAGTTCTTCGGCTGAGTCAATTTCATCTTTCGAATCTTGAATGTGCTCTCTTAATCGTTCGCCTGCTTCATCAAGCATATTACGAATAACGGCGAATTTTTTATCTAAACTCATCATCTTCTCTGAAAATTGCATGCTGCCTTTGGAGGTTGAAATGAGTTTTTCACTTGAATTTAGCCATTCATTGTAAAGTGTGTTGAATGACTCGAAAGGCGTGAGGAGGTCTTTTGGCTCATTTTCCAGATATTGTTTGTAAAGTTGAAAGCGATCGAATACTTGTTGGGCGTTCTCTCTAAAATCTGCTTCGTCTGTTTCTTTTGGACCTTCACCATCGAGCATTTTTTCCTGAGCTAATCTGGCTTGGTAAATATCTCTATCTGCGTTTAATACCTCTGAGATCGCCTCAAAATAATGCTCTGCTTGCTGCTTCATATTATTTTTTTGCATGCTACTCATTAGCATCATAAAAACAAAAAGAGATATTAGAATAATGGAAAGAAAGACGATGGGGAGCATCATCTTGATTCGAATAGAGTGGATGCGCATTTGTAATCCTTTATCAATCCTTAAGATGATTGAAGTCTAGGAAAGGAAGTTGATTAGCGCAAAAAAATAATGGTTACTTTTTGAACTAAATGAACATATTTATTCATTATGGTTTTTTAGGCTGAAAAAAGTTTGAATGAAGTAAAATAGGTGGTTATGAAGGCCTTTGCCACCTATTTTCAATTTGATTGATTTTTTTAATTAATGACGCACTTTTACTCTGTAAGCCAAGGTTGAGTGATTACCTCAGACGGTTTGCGTTCCATAATAACATTGCCATGGCGCACAGAAAGTAATACCTCACCTTGACGGCGCAGTACACTGTAATCGTCATGTCCTTCCAGTAAAATAAAGTTTGCGGCATTACCCACTTCAATACCATAACCTTGTAAGCACATGGTTTTGGCGCTGTTGTCTGTGATCATGTCCAGTGCGCGGGCATAGTCTTGATAACCCATCATTTGGCAGATGTGCATGGCGTAATCTAAGGTTCTAAGCAGCTTGCCATTACCCAGTGAATACCAAGGGTCGAAGATCGAGTCTTGCCCTAGACAGACGTTAATGTCGGCTTCACGTAATTCTTTGACTCTCGTTACGCCTCGGCGTTTCGGGTAGGTATCAAAACGCCCCTGCAAGTGAATGCTTTCGGTTGGGCAAGAGATAAAGTTAATGCCGGAGTTCTTCAATAATCTAAATAGCTTCGAACAGTAGGCGTTGTCGTAAGAGTGCATGGCTGTTGTATGGCTTGCTGTGACTTTTGATCCCATATCATGGAATAGGGCCTCAAAAGCCAAGAATTCTAAGAAGCGAGAATTTGGATCATCGATTTCATCACAATGCACATCAACCAAGCGGTCGTATTTTTTCGCCAGCTCAATGATTATTTTGACGGACTTCTCTCCCAATTCACGAGTGTATTCAAAATGAGGAATACCACCGACCACATCGACGCCAATCTCTAACGCTTCTTCCATTAGCTTTAGGCCATTTGGGTACGACAGCATGCCATCTTGGGGAAAGGCAACCACTTGCAAATCGATTTTGTCTTTTAGCTCATCACGAATCTCACAAAGAGTACGAACGCCTATCAAGGTCGGGTCGGTCGTATCTGCATGAGTTCGAATCGCCTGCACCCCGTTTTGCACCAGAAGCTCAATAGTTGATAACGCTCGGCGACGTATATCGGCTTTGTTTAGCATTGGCTTACGTTGGCTCCAGCGTTCAATACCTTCGAATAAAGTACCGCTTTGATTCCATTCTGGTTCACCTGCTGTTAATGCTGCATCCAGATGAATATGTGGCTCAACAAAAGGCGCACAGACTAGATTTCCACTAGCGTCGATGGTATCTCCTGATGCTACTAATGTGTCCTGTTGAGTTTCAATTTTACTGAACTGGCCCTGATCAATATGAATAGAAAAGAGTTCTGGACGCTGGCGTAAACGGGCGTTAATGATGTGCATAAAAGGCCTCAGTGATTACTTAGTGCAAAGAAGATAAGTTGTAATATTACCCATTTAAGCTGTTATTGTTATGGGTAAATTGTATTCCTCAGCTATAAATTAGGCTGCAGATGATGGTCTAGACTATTATCTCCTTAGTTTTTATTTATTAGTTACTTACTATTTTTAAGTTTATAACTATAGTCAATCAAGCGTTATTGAAAAATAAAATGTTCTAAGCAGCAAGCAGGAGAGAGCGTTATGTCTAATGAAGGTAAGTGTCCTTTTAATCATGGTGCCGCAGGCGCAAATCAGTCATCCGGCCGTGGTACATCTAATAAAGACTGGTGGCCGAATCAGCTAAATTTGAATATTTTGCATCAGCATTCCCCGAAATCTAACCCAATGGGCGAAGATTTCGATTATGCCAAAGAATTTAATAGTTTAGACCTTGAAGCCTTGCGCCAAGATTTGTATGCCCTGATGACAGACTCCCAAGACTGGTGGCCTGCAGATTACGGACATTATGGTCCATTTTTCATTCGTATGGCTTGGCACAGCGCGGGTACATATCGTACTGCAGATGGCCGTGGCGGAGCGACGTCAGGTACTCAACGTTTTGCCCCCTTAAATAGCTGGCCAGATAACGTTAACTTAGATAAAGCACGCCGCTTACTTTGGCCTATTAAACAGAAATACGGCCGTAAGATTTCTTGGGCAGATTTGATGATATTAGCAGGTAACTGTGCTTTAGAATCCATGGGTTTTAAAACCTTCGGTTTTGCTGGTGGTCGCGTTGACGTATGGCAACCAGAAGAAGACATTTACTGGGGAACAGAAAAAACTTGGCTGGATGACGAGCGTTATACTGGCGACCGAGAGCTAGAAAATCCATTGGCTGCCGTACAAATGGGTCTAATTTATGTTAACCCAGAAGGTCCAGACGGTAAGCCTGATACATTAGCTTCAGCTCGTGATATTCGTGACACTTTTGGTCGTATGGCGATGAACGATGAAGAAACGGTTGCTTTGATCGCTGGTGGTCATACTTTTGGTAAAGCACACGGTGCAGGTGATGCCGCCCAAGTGGGTGCTGACCCAGAAGCTGCAGGTATCGCGGAGCAAGGTTTTGGTTGGAATAATTCTATGGGTACAGGTAAAGGTGCCGATACGATTTCAAGTGGTCTTGAAGGGGCTTGGACGAAGAGCCCAATTGCTTGGGACAACGGTTACTTTGAAAACTTGTTTGAATACGATTGGGAATTAACTAAGAGCCCTGCTGGCGCTTGGCAGTGGACACCAAAAGACGGTGCGGCAGCGAACTCTGTTCCAGATGCTCATGATTCCTCTAAACGCCATGCGCCCGTGATGTTTACATCGGATTTGGCATTACGTGATGATCCAATTTACGCGCCAATTTCGAAACGCTTTTATGAGAACCCTGATCAGCTAGCTGATGCCTTTGCACGAGCTTGGTACAAATTGACTCATCGTGATATGGGGCCTGTGTCTCGTTACCTTGGGCCTTTAGTACCACAAGAAGAATTAGTCTGGCAGGATCCGATTCCGGCGGTGACTTACGAGAGTGTTAACGATCAGGATATTGCCGATCTGAAAGCAAAAATCCAAGCATCAGGCTTGAGCGTTGCTCAGTTGGTATCAACGGCTTGGGCGTCTGCATCGACTTACCGTGGTTCAGATATGCGTGGCGGTGCCAATGGTGCTCGTATTCGTTTAGCACCGCAAAAAGATTGGGCTGTAAACCAGCCGGAAGAGCTTGCTAAAGTCTTGTCTGTATTAGAAGGAATTCAAGCACAGTTCAATAGCCAAAATTCAACTAAACAAGTGTCTATTGCTGATTTAATTGTTTTAGGTGGTTCGGTTGGGGTTGAGCAAGCGGCAAAAGCAGCGGGTCATAATGTGACTGTACCATTTACAGCAGGCCGAGCAGATGCGTCTCAAGAACAAACTGATGTGGATTCTTTTGCTTTCCTTGAGCCTGTTGCGGATGGCTTCCGTAATTACTTGAAAGGCAAGTACACGGTATCTGCCGAAGAAATGCTGATAGATAGAGCGCAATTGTTAACGCTTTCAGCGCCAGAGATGACAGTTCTGTTAGGTGGTCTACGTGTCTTGAATGCCAATACTGGTCAATCCCAGCATGGTGTGTTGACGAAGCAACCAGAAGTTCTAAGCAATGATTTCTTTGTGAATTTGTTGGATATGGGAACCAAATGGTTTGCTACTTCTGAAGAAGAGCAAGAGTTCCAAGGCCGTGACCGTACAACTGGTAAGATACTATGGACTGCAACACGTGCGGATCTTGTGTTTGGTTCTAACTCTCAGCTTCGTGCTATTGCCGAGGTGTATGCTTGCTCTGATTCACAAGAACGTTTTGTGAAAGACTTTATTGCAGCATGGACCAAAGTAATGGAGTTGGATCGTTTCGATCTAGCTTAATCTCTTAGTTTCATTTATTGGTGTTACCAACACCCAACCCCGCTTCCTGACAACAGGATTGCGGGGTTTTTTTATTGCAAAGAGACTTGTCTGTTATTGAGCTTAAGCAAAATACATAAAGTAATCACTTTTTTGTCATTCAATTTTAGTACTCTGATTATTTTCGAGAGACGTTTTTATGAAGTTTGAAGGCTTAAAAGCAATTGCGGTGGTCGATGGCGTAAAAGGTCTGCTGGCTCTATGTTTAGCGCTAAGTGTCAATGCTATCGCTAAGCAGGACCTTCATCATCTTGCGGCCCAGCTAATGCAAAACTGGCCCATATCACCAAACAATTACTATGTGAATTTATCCTTAAACTTTATCGAAAAATTGACTCAGCAAGATCAAGTGTTAGTGATCACCGTAGCCCTTATGTATTCCTGTTTTCGTTTTGTTATTGCCTATGGGTTATGGCATAAGCTGAGATGGACGGAATGGTTCGCTTTCGTTAGCGGCTCACTCTATCTGCCTTTTGAATTACATGCTATCTACCAAAACCCTAGCCATGTTAACTTTGCGATATTGTTGTTTAATTTAATCGTTGTGGCTTACTTGTATTGGGTCCTAAAGCGAGGTGAGAAGGCATTATCGATCATGACTAAATAGAAGGTCTTTGAATGTTATGAATATTCGCCCATATGAAGAACAAGACAGAAAAGTAGTGATTGCTCTATGGAATCAATGTGGTTTAGTGGCTCCTCAGAACGATCCTAATAAAGATATTGATCGCAAGTTGAAGGTAGATGCCGATTTGTTTCTCGTAGGTGTCGTCGGCAATGAAGTGGTTGCTACAGTAATGGGAGGTTATGAAGGTCATCGTGGCTGGATTAATTATTTGGCCGTTAGTCCAGATCATCAAAGAAAAGGCTATGGACAAACCATTATGAAAGCAGTTGAAGGGTTAATCTTAGCCAAAGGTTGTCCTAAAATTAATTTGCAAGTGCGTAATACGAATCAAACCGTCATCGCATTTTACAACGCGATTGGTTACGGCAATGACCAAGTTGTCAGCTTAGGAAAGCGCTTCGAAAACGACAATTAATGTTGCCACTCAATTGGTTTGGTGTCTCCCATTTTGCCATCGCTGTTTAGTCTATACGCCAAAGCGACGAGTAAGGTTTGCGCCAATGTCATAGAGGAAGTGAGGGAACGAAATCCCAATACTTCTGCTTCTTTTACATCAAAACAAACGTCTGAAAGGGCGGCTAATGGACTGATTTTGCTGTCAGTAATGGCGATCACTTGAGCGCCAGCTTTAAAAGCGTATTCGCTGACATTAACGGTTTCTTTGGCGTAAGGGCTAAATGCCGTCGCAATGATTACGTCGTTTTCTCGAATATTGCTAGCTTGCTCAATGAGCATTCCGCCACCGCCATCAATAAGGTGGGTCGTTTTATTTAAGTGTCTTAAGCTGTAAGCAAAGTAGCTTGAAATTGGGAATGCACGGCGTAAACCTATGAGATAAATATTTTGAGCGTTTTCAAGTAGGTCGACCGCTTTATTGAGCATTTCTTGTGAGAAGTGGTGGTTCATGTGGTTCATGGAAAACGCATTGCTGCTGCTGAACTCTTCTAGAATGTGAGAAGCATCAATCGTGGTGCTGACAGTGCTTTTGCTCAATTTAACTCGCTCACTATAGCTGGATGTTTGTTCAACGAGAGCTTGTCTAAAAAGGTTTTGCATCTCACTAAAGCCATTGTATTCAAAAGCCGCTGCAAAACGAACGAGGGTCGAAGGAGGCACATCACATTGTTCTGCGAGACTTGCCACCGTTTCTAAAGCGACAGTATTGGGGTGCTCTAGTAAAAAGCGTGCTACTTGTTGTAAGCGTTTGCTTAAATCATCGTAGTTCCGACTAATGGCTTGCTGTAATTGGTCAAGAGAAGTTGGTGCGCCCAAACAGTGGCTCCTAAAATTGTGATCTAACTATGTATTCAATGATTCGCATTATAGCGATTTTTTATGATAAATACTTGCCGAGAGGCGATGCTGAGGTCGTTCACGACCCCAGCTTTTGTCAATAAATTATATTAACGGAATTCCCCAGCATATTTTTCAACGAGTTCTATGTTGTCTTTGGTAATGAAGCCAGGACCTGAGTTTACATCGTTACTCGGAATCAAACCGTAACGAGTGTAAAGCGTTAAGAAGCTGATAGGTAAGTAACCTTGTAAGTACGGCTGTTGGTCAATAGCAAAGTTAATTTTACCATCTTTGATCGCTGCCGAAATTTGCCCGCTTAAATCAAACGTTCCGAAGTAAATGTTTTTGATATTGCGATTTTTTTCTAGTGCTCGCAATGTCGGGTGAGCTGATGTTGGCCCTAAGGTAAGGATTGCTTCGGTATTTGGGTTCTTACGGAGGTAAGCTGATACTTTGGTTTCCACGTTGGTTGGATCGGATCCAGCGTCAATCATCTGGTTACCAAGCTCAACGCCTAAGCCTTTAGCAAAGCCCATGCAGCGCTCAACAGACGCAGGGTTGGTAATATAGTGGTTAACACATAAGAAGGATTTCACTCCTTGCTTTTTCGCGCGTTGGCCTGCCCCGAATCCAGCGGCAAACTCAGGTTGCCCTACATGGAGCAACGCGCCTAATGCCTTAGATTGTTCCAGTGTACCGGAGTTCATGGTAATGAAAGGAATGCCTTTTTTAGAGGCCCTTTCTAGAGGTCCTTCCAAGGTATCGAAATCTGCAATAGAAAGCACAATACCATCAGGGTTAGTCGCAACGGCTTGTTCGACGATTCTTGCCATATCGGCTAAATCGCCGGTTGGCGGGTTACGGTATTCAACGGTGACATTCATGTCGGAAGCGGCTTGCTTCACTGCATTCTTGATCACGTTCCACCAAGAATCAGAATCAGGTGCATGGGAAATGAACACATAACGTTCACCTTCAGCGTGAGCCGCTGTGGGCATGGACATAACGCCTAGAGTCGCAGCGCCGGCGACGAGTATGGCTGTACCTTTCTTCAGGAATTTCTTCATTACGACTATCTCCGTTTCGTTTAATTATTTTTGTTATTACTTATTTTTGGATTTAGCAAATTCTAACTCTGATCTATTTTTGAGCAGAATTGGAATGATTTTAGAATGAATGTTTCATAATTGCAATATTTCGAAATTTTTTATTCTGCAATGAATGTTTTTAGATAGTTAATTGTTTTTTATGGTTTTATTTTCATTTTATAAAGACTTTCTGATGTTTTTTGGGCAATTTATTTTGTATTTAATGTAAATTTTTATTTTGTCTATTGAATAGAATGAAATAAATATTCTATTATGGTTCCATTGTTGAAATGAAAAGACATTAAGCTCTATCGTGTTACTGAGTACGCTACTAAAGAGCAATTTGTACGAGAAGTAAGAGACGTAACGAGTTGTTAGGCAAGTAAGCTGCTCGCTAAACATGTTTAGAAATCACAAAAAAATAACTATAAAAAGTAAGGTGTGACGCTATGACTGATCAAACTCAATCGGTTGATTTATCTAAAATGGCAGAAGATAAATCAAGAGAAGAAAAATCAGCTGGAGATGAACGAGTTCGCAAGGTTCCCACGTGGAAGCGGTTGTTGCATCGGCCTGAATTTGGGGCGATTTCTGGTGCATTATTAGTGTTTGTTTTCTTTTTTATCACCGCAGGGGATTCCGGCATGTTTGCCTCCGATGGCATCATAAACTGGACAACCGTATCAGCACAATTAGGTTTGATTGCTATTAGTGCCTGCCTATTGATGATTGCAGGCGAGTTTGATTTGTCGATTGGTTCGATGATTGGTTTTGCTGGCATGATGATGACGATTCCGGCTGTTTATTGGGGGTGGCCAATCTGGGGAGCGATTCTTTTTGCTTTTGCTGGTGCCATGCTAATTGGTTTTCTGAATGGCTACATAGTTGTTAAGACTGGTTTGCCTTCTTTTATTGTGAGTCTTGCATTCCTTTTCATGTTGCGTGGTTTGACCATCGCGCTTTCTATTCTATTCACTAATCGCACCATCGTGGGCGGTATCGACAAATACGCCGATGGAGATTGGCTCGCCGCGGTGTTTGGCGGTGTCATTGGTAAAAGCCTGTTTACCTGGTTCGCCAATATTGGCTTGATTAGTTCTTACGATGATGGCACTCCAGTGGTTGAAGGTATTCCAATGGTGATTGTCTGGTGTGTATTCCTAGCCGTCGTTGCAAGTTGGGTTCTATTGCGTACGAAATACGGTAACTGGATTTTTGCGACGGGTGGCGATGACAAAGCGGCGCGAAACGTTGGCGTGCCAGTTGATAAGGTCAAAATCTCTTTGTTCATGTTTACGGCATTCACCGCAACGGTTTACGCGGCTTGTCAGGTGTTTGAATTTGGTTCCGCATCCGCTGACCGCGGTGTTTTAAAAGAGTTCGAAGCCATTATTGCTGTGGTCATCGGTGGTGCGTTACTGACCGGTGGTTATGGTTCAGTCATTGGTGCGTGTTTTGGCGCCTTGATCTTTGGTGTCGTACAAATGGGCATCTTCTTCACCGGTATCGATTCAGATTGGTTCCGCGTGTTTTTGGGAGCCATGTTGTTAATCGCGGTTTTGTTCAATAACTACATTCGTAAAAAGGTAACAGAGGCCCGACATTAGCGGCGAGCCCGTACTCGAGTTGACTTTTTAGAATCAGAATTTAGGAGAACAAAATGAGCGAATTTATTATTGAATTAAAAAAAGTGAGCCGCTACTTCGGTTCAGTTATTGCCATCAAAGACATCGACATGAAGGTGAAACTGGGTGAAGTTCACTGTTTGCTAGGTGATAACGGCGCAGGTAAATCCACCTTGATCAAAACTCTAGCAGGTGTTCACGCACCAAGCGATGGTGAGTATTTGTTTGAAGGCAAACCAGTGGTGTTCGAATCACCAGTAGAAGCCCTTGATTCAGGTATTGCGACCGTTTATCAAGATCTTGCATTAGTGCCTTTAATGAGTGTGACACGTAACTTTTTTATGGGGCGAGAAATCACCAAAGGGCGCGGGATTTTTAAGCGTTTTGATATTGAAACCGCTAATCAAATTGCTCAAAAAGGCATGGCCGAAATGGGCATTAATGTCCGTGACCCTTCCCAAGCGATTGGCACTATGTCAGGGGGGGAAAGGCAGTGTTTAGCGATTGCTCGTGCGATTCACTTTGGTGCCAAGGTTTTGATCCTAGATGAACCCACTGCGGCCCTTGGTGTGAAGCAATCTGCCAATGTTTTGAAAGTTGTCGCGAAAGCCAAAGCCCGAGGCTTAGCGGTGATTTTGATTACTCACAACGTTCATCATGCTTATCCCATTGCCGATCGTTTTACATTATTGAATCGTGGGCAGAGCCTAGGTTCCTTTATGAAATCTGAAGTGAGCCGCGAAGACGTACTGGAAATGATGGCAGGCGGCCAAGAGTTGGATGAACTTACGGCGGAGCTGGAAGAATTTAGCCGTTTGGATGCCACCGCATAAGGGACGACATCATGACAAAAAAACAAATGCGTGTTGGTTTGGTGGGTTCAGGGTACATGGGCAAAGCTCATGCGATTGCTTATCGAAATGCAATGGCGGCTTTTGCCATTCCCCACAGTCAATTGCACTGCGAAATGTTAGCCGATGCCACGGCTGAATTAGCTAAAGCGAAGGCTTTGGAGTTAGGTTTTAACCGCTCAACAGGGGATTGGAAGGCCTTAATTAACGATGTTGACATTGATGTGGTCGATATCTGCGCGCCGAACTTTCTGCATAAAGAAATTGCCTTGGCTGCTATCTCTGCTGGCAAGCATGTTTACAGTGAAAAGCCTCTCGCACTTAATGCTGCGGATGCCAAAGAAATGACCGAAGCGGCTGAAAAAGCCGGTGTGAAAACACTGGTTGGCTTTAATTATATTAAGAATCCAACAGTGCAATTTGCTAAGCAATTAATTGCTCGTGGAGATATCGGCGAGGTAGTGCATTTTCGAGGTGTGTTCAACGAAGATTATCTTGCTGACGCCAATTTGCCCTTTAGCTGGCGTTTACAAAAGCAATTTGCGGGAACTGGAGCGCTGAATGATTTAGCCTCACATCTTGTGCAATTGGCCACTCATCTCGTCGCTCCGATCACGTCATTGTGTGCCGATTTAAAAATCGTGCATCAACAGCGTCCATTGGCTCCAACGCTCGATGATTCGAAACCCGGTGTTGGCGAAGTCGAAAACGACGACCAAGCGCATATGATGGTGCGTTTTGCCAATGGTGCCCAAGGTACATTAGAAGCATCACGTATCGCATGGGGTCGAAAAAATGGTTTGTCATTCGAAATTACAGGCACCAAAGGAAGTTTAATTTTTGACCAAGAAACCTTGTCTGAATTGTCTTTGTACATTGCTGAAGGTAATCCTCAGACTCAAGGATTTAAACGTATTTTAGTGGGACCGGAGCATCCGGATTATCAAGCTTTTTGCGTGTCTGCAGGCCATGGTTTGGGCTTCAACGATATGAAAGCCGTTGAAATTCGAGACTTGTTTCAAGGTATTGTTAACGATGCGCCTTTATGGCCAGATTTTCGTGCTGCGACCCAGGTTAATATCATTCTCGACAGCGTGGTGGAATCCGTTGATAAAAAAGCTTGGGTCGAGGTAGAGCAATACGATGGAGATCAAAAATGAATAATAAAAAATTGGATGTTATTTGCTTAGGGCGTGCCGCGGTTGACCTATATTCGGAACAGATTGGTGCGCCATTAGAAGACGTGAGCAGTTTTAAAAAATACCTTGGTGGTTCGTCTTGTAATATCGCCTTTGGTACTTCTCGAATGGGATTGAAGTCGGCCATGCTAACCCGTGTCGGTGACGAGCACATGGGGCGATTTGTGCGTCAAGAGCTTGCGCGAGCGGGTGTGGATGTTTCTCATGTGGTGACTGACAAAGAACGCTTAACCGGTTTGGTGTTGCTTGGTATTAAAGACAAAGACACCTTTCCATTAATCTTTTATCGTGAAAACTGCGCGGACATGGCGATCAGTGAAAGCGACTTTAACGAAGCCTATATTGCTTCAGCAAAAGCCTTATTAATTACTGGTACGCATTTTTCTACCAAAGGTACAGATCAAGCGGCTAGGACAGCGATCAAGTACGCCAAAGCCAATAATACAAAAGTGGTGGTCGATATCGATTATCGACCTGTGTTGTGGGGGTTGACGGGGAAAGGTGAAGGCGAAAATCGTTTTGTATCAAACGACTCTGTTACCCAGCATTTGCTGTCTATTATGCCTTTGTGCGATTTGGTGGTTGGAACTGAAGAGGAGTTTCACATTGCTGGTGGCTGTGAAGATACCATTGAATGTTTAAAGCGTATTCGTAAGGTTTCAACTGCAGAGTTTGTTGTGAAACGTGGTGCCTTGGGGTGTTCTGTTTTTAAAGGCGAGATACCTGATACGTTAGACGAAGGTATCACTCGTTACGGTGTCACTGTGGATGTTCTGAACGTACTGGGTGCTGGCGATGCTTTTATGAGTGGTTATTTGCGTGGCTGGATTCCGGGTGAAGCGACGGAAAAAGCCTGTGACTACGCCAATGCGTGTGGTGCGATTGTGGTTTCTCGCCATGGATGTTCGCCTGCCATGCCTAGTCTTGAAGAGCTGGATTATTACTTGGCTAATCGCAATGACATTCCAAGACCCGACCTTGATCCCGTGTTGAACTATTTGCATCGGGTCACCACTCAGCGCATGTTGCGTGAAGACCCTACAAAAGCATGGCAAGACATGTGTATTTTGGCTTTCGATCACCGACGCCAATTTGTCGATATGTGTCGTGAAGCGGGCGCGCCTTTGTCGCAAATCTCGAAAGCAAAGCAATTGATTCTACAAGCAGCTTATCAAGGATCTTCAGCTTTAGAAGGCAAGGTTGGTGGTACGGGAATCTTGGCGGATGGTACCTTTGCCCAAGATGTTTTAAATGATATCACTGGTAAAGATTTTTGGATCGCTCGACCAGTGGAGTTACCAAGTAGCCGCCCATTGCGTTTCGAATTAGGCAATAACGTCGGACAAGCGATTGCAACATGGCCGGCCAATCATATTGTGAAATGCTTGGTGTTTTATCATCCAGATGATGAAGTCAGTTTGCGTAATGAGCAGGAGCAAAAGGTTATGGATCTGTATCGCGCTTGCTGCACAACGGGCCATGAGTTACTAGTGGAAATCATTCCGCCTGTGGGGTCCGAGGTAAAAGACGATACTTTGTCACGGTCAATCGAACGTTTCTATAACTTGGGCATATTCCCTGATTGGTGGAAATTACCTTCTCCGAGTAAAGCGGCTTGGCAAAATATTAGTGACTTAATCAAGGCCAGAGCGCCGTATTGTCGCGGTGTGGTTTTGTTAGGTTTGGACGCGCCAGTAGATGTATTAAAAGCAGGCTTCGAAGCGGCCGCAGGACAAGACATTTGTAAAGGTTTTGCTATTGGCCGAACATTATTTTCTGAACCGGTTAAAGCTTGGTTAAGAAAAGACATTGATGATGCGATGCTTATTGAGCGTGTAACGCAAAACTATTTAGAAATGAGTGCATTGTGGCAGCAGCGAAACGACAGCCAGATGATGAAAAGGAAGGAGGCATGATGGACACAATACGTCTAACAATGGCGCAAGCCTTGGTCAGACATTTACAGAGGCAATTCACAGTCATTGACGGTGAGGAAGTGCCTTTGTTTGGTGGAGCCTGGGCAATTTTTGGTCACGGCAACGTGGCAGGAATTGGTGAAGCTTTGGCTCAAGTCAAAGACGAGTTTACGACCTTTCGAGCTCATAATGAACAAGGCATGGCCCTAGCGGCTAGTGCCTACGCTAAGCAACATCGTCGCCAACGTATTATGGCCTGTACTTCTTCTATCGGTCCTGGTGCTCTTAACATGGTGACGGCTGCTGGCATGGCGATGGCGAATCGTTTACCTGTGCTGTTTTTACCGGGGGATGTCTTTGCCACGAGAACGCCTGATCCGGTATTACAACAGGTCGAGCATTTTAATGATCCTACCATGTCTGTAAACGATTGTTTTCGTCCCGTGTCGCGTTATTTTGATCGGATCAATCGACCAGAACAGTTGATTACTAGCTTGCCTGTGGCGATCAATACCATGTTAGATCCAACTACTTGTGGGCCTGCCACCTTGGCATTGCCGCAAGATGTGCAGACCATGGCGTTTGATTACCCTGTTAGTTTCTTTGCGAAAAAAGTTCATAAACTTCGTCGAAATCGTGCTGATGTTGATCAGTTGGCTGAGGCAGTTGCTGCGATTAAACAGGCGAAAAAACCACTAGTTTTAATTGGTGGTGGTGTGCATTACAGCTTGGCACTCGAAGAAGTAACGGCCTTGATTGAGCGATGTCATATTCCCGCTTGTGAAACGCAAGCAGGTAAAGGGGCTTTGCCTTGGGATCACGAATTGAATCTAGGAGCGGTAGGTGTAACGGGTTCTAGTGCGGCGAATGCTGCTGCGCAAGAAGCAGACTTAATCATCGCGATTGGTACGCGTCTGCAAGATTTTACTTCGGCATCGCGTACCTTGTTTGCCAACCCAGATCACACTTTATTAAGCATCAATGTCACTTCTTTTGATGCAGAAAAGCACAATGCCGTGCCTTTAATTGGCGATGCAAAAGTCACGTTGCAAGAGTTATTGGCCGAGGTTGAAGATTATCAAACGCCAGCGACTTGGAGTGATAAGGTGAAAGCCTTGAATCTTGATTGGCTCGCGGCAGTGGAGCAAGTGACCGCCTTGCCAAAACAAGCGAGCGATCATGATTATTTGCCAACCGATGCGAATGTGATTGGTGTGATTAATCGCACAGCAAGCGCCAATAGTACTTTAGTGCAAGCAGCGGGTGGTTTGCCTGGCGAATTGCACAAATTGTGGCGTACATCGTCAGACCTTGGTTATCACGTGGAATATGGTTTTTCCTGCATGGGTTACGAGCTAGCGGGAGGGTTGGGTGTGAAAATGGCAACACCTGATCGTGAAGTGATTGTGATGGTGGGGGATGGCAGTTATTTGATGCTGAACTCTGAAATCGCCACATCGGTGATGCTGGGCTTGAAGCTGATCATTGTTGTTTTAGATAACCGTGGTTATGCGTGTATTAATCGTCTGCAAAAAGCATGTGGTGGCGAGTCATTCAATAATTTATTGCAGCACTGCCATACAGTAGAAGCAGGGGCACCAAAAACTGACTTTGCTGCTCATGCTAAAGCGTTAGGAGCGAACTCCGAGCAAGTTTCTTGTCTTGCTGATTTAGAAGAAGCGTTAGTTCGAGCTAAAGCCAGTGATAAAACTTATGTGATTGCTATCGATACGGACCCAATTTCAAGCACTCAAGAAGGAGGGGCTTGGTGGGATGTTGCTGTCCCAGAAGTGTCAAACCGTGAGCAAGTGATTGATGCCGAGCGTCAATACAAAATAGCGAAACAACAGCAACCTTATTAATTTTTCAGATCAGATTGTGGAGTGATCTCATGAACAGCACGAATAAAAATAATAATGCGACAACGGAATCAAAGATCAGAATTGGCATTAATCCTCTTACTTGGACCAATGATGATTTGCCATCTTTGGGGGCTGATACGCCTTTGGAAGTATGTTTGAGTGAAGCGCGTCAAGCTGGCTTTAGCGGTATTGAATTAGGCAATAAATTCCCTCGTGATGCTGATGTGCTTGGGCCTATCCTCAAGAAACATGATCTATCTTTAGTGTCCGGTTGGTACAGTGCTCGTTTGTTAGAGCGTAGTGTGGAAGAAGAAATTGAGGCCATGCAGGACCATCTTAACTTATTGAAAGCGTTGGGATCGAACGTCATGGTATTTGCTGAAGTCAGTGGATGTGTTCATGGGGACCAGTCAGTGCCTTTGTCACAACGTCCTCGCATGACCCAGAGTCAATGGCAGGAATACGCTAAACGTATGACGGCAGTCGCAGACTATATGGCGTCGGAAGGCGTAAAAATGGCTTATCACCATCATATGGGAACCGTGATCGAAACCGCTGAAGAAGTCGATAAGCTTATGCAAATGACCGGTGATAATGTGGGTTTATTGTTGGATACCGGACACATTACTTTTGCGGGCGGTGATGCTTTAGAAATGGCAAAAAAACACGCTAGACGTATCGTGCATGTACATTGTAAAGACATTCGCCCAGCTGTTTTGAAGGACAACCTTAATCGCGATAGCGCGTTTTTGAACGCTGTTCTAGAGGGGGTTTATACCGTGCCGGGAGATGGCAGTATTAATTATTTTCCTATTTTTGAAGTACTGAAAGAAGCAGGTTATCGCGGCTGGATTGTAGTGGAAGCAGAGCAAGATCCGGCTATTGCGCATCCATTAACCTATGCGACAAAAGGCTACGAGTATTTGTCTGCGAATTTAGATAAGGCAGGTTTTCACTTTTAATTTGCCACTTGTCATTCATGTACTTTAAAAAAACAAAGAAGAGAGAAGAAAATGTCTAATAACGTTATGGGTAACTTCATCAATAACCAAATTGTAGAAAGTACTTCCTCACGACAAGCAAACGTTTTTAATCCCGCAACGGGTGAAGTGTCATTACAGGTTTCCTTGAGTACGGTTGAAGAAACGCAAGGTGCGATTGCAGCGGCACAGACGGCTTTTGAAACGTGGTCTCAGGTGACACCATTAAATCGCGCTCGTGTGTTGTTTAAGTTCAAAGCTTTAGTAGAGCAACATAGTCATGAGCTGGCGGAGTTGATTTCTAGCGAACACGGCAAGGTGTATTCGGATGCAATGGGTGAGTTGACTCGTGGTCTGGAAGTTGTTGAATTTGCATGTGGTATTCCTCATCTACAAAAAGGTGAGCACAGTTTGAATGTTGGTCGTGGTGTCGATAGCTATAGCCTGATGCAGCCACTAGGCGTTTGTGCGGGTATCAGCCCATTTAATTTCCCTGCCATGGTGCCAATGTGGATGTTTCCTGTGTCCATCGCTTGTGGAAATACCTTCGTGATGAAGCCGTCTGAAAAAGACCCAAGTACCATTATGCGTCTTGCTGAGTTGTTAAAAGAAGCCGGTTTGCCGGACGGTGTGTTTAATGTCGTTAATGGCGATAAAGAGTCGGTTGATGTCTTGCTGACCGATGAACGCATTCAAGCGGTGAGCTTTGTTGGTTCTACCCCAATCGCTGAATACATTTATGCTACTGCCAGTGCTCACGGCAAACGTGTTCAAGCGCTGGGCGGTGCAAAGAATCATATGTTGGTGATGCCAGATGCTGATCCTAGTCAAGTAGTGAATTCGCTAATGGGGGCCGCTTATGGCTCAGCTGGTGAGCGCTGTATGGCTATTTCGGTTGCGGTGTGTGTTGGTGATGATGTTGCTGATAATCTGATTTCCAGCTTGAAAACAGAAATTTCAAGCATGGCGGTAGGGCCAGGTTTGTATAAGCAATTTGGTATGGAGGAAGAGCCGCACATGGGGCCACTCATCAGCAAAGAACATGCGCAAAAAGTACGAGATTACATTACTTCAGGTGTTGAAGAGGGCGCAACTTTGGTGGTGGATGGCCGTGATTTTGTCCGTAAAAATCACGAACAAGGCTATTTTGTCGGACCAACCTTATTTGATCAGGTTAAAGCGGGCATGCGCATTTATGACGAAGAGATCTTTGGCCCAGTTTTGTGTGTAGTCCGAGTGGATTCGTATGAAGAAGGTTTGGCGCTCATTAATCAACATGAATATGGCAATGGCACAGCGATTTTTACTCGCGACGGCGACACAGTGCGTCAGTTTACCGAGAAAGTTCAAGTTGGCATGGTAGGTGTAAACGTGCCTATTCCTGTGCCAATGGCGTTCCATAGTTTTGGTGGTTGGAAGCGTTCTTTGTTTGGACCTTTACATATGCATGGTCCAGACGGTGTTCGTTTTTATACTCGTATGAAAACCATTACAGCGCGTTGGCCAACTGGTCTGCGTGCAGGCGCTGAGTTTTCCATGCCAACCATGAAATAAGCAATGTCGAGGTTTTGACCATGTCCTTATTAAGTAAAAAACGCCAGCTAGAAGGTGAAACACAAACTCAATTAGTGACGCCAGAAAGTGCTAATTGGCAGTATGTTGGCTTTGAAGCCCATCAACTGAAAGCGGGCGAATCCGTTACGATTCAAACCGGAACCGATGAAGTATGCGCTGTGATTTTATCAGGCAAAGCGAACGCCAGTACCAAGCAGGAAGCGTGGAAAAACATTGGAGATCGTATGAGTGTGTTCGAGCAAAAAGCACCTTATTCGGTGTATTCGCCAGCACAAGACGAGATTCGTATTGAAGCCATAACCGATGTGGAAGTGGCTTTTTGTAAGGCGCCAGGCAAAGGCGGATTCCAAGCGAAATTGATCACACCGGAGCAATGCCAATACGAAACGCGGGGCGTCACCAGCAACACTCGCCATGTGTGTAATATCTTATTCGGCAACGAACCAGCTGATAGCTTATTAGTGTGTGAAGTGATTACGCCTAGCGGAGGCTGGTCAAGCTATCCACCACACAAACATGATACCGATGCGGCTCCTGCTGAAACTCAGCTGGAGGAAACCTATTATCACAAGATTGATCCGCCACAAGGCTTTGCTTTTCAGCGAGTTTATACGGATGACAGAAGTATTGATGAAACCATGGCTGTGGAAGACGGAGATCTCGTGATGGTGCCAGAAGGCTATCATCCTGTAGGTGTGCCACATGGTTATCAATCCTACTACCTGAACGTTATGGCAGGACCAAGTCGTAATTGGATTTTTCATAATGATCCGGATCATGAGTGGATTATTGAGCGTGACAAGAAAGTTTAAAGCACACACATTATTAAATAAAAATAACAGCTGCTATCGAAACTATTGTTGGTAACTTAAGAAATAACCCCACCCTAACCCTCCCCTTGAAGATAAGGGGAGGGGACAAAAGTACCAAGTTAGTACCAAGTTCTGCCCCCTTTAAAGGCATAAGGGAGGAGGCAAAAGTGCTAAGCTCCTCCCCCTGCTAAGGGGGAGGTTGGGAGGGGGTATTCGGTGATGCCAATATTGTTTTAGAGAGCAGTAAAAATAACATTGAAGGGATAATAAAATGCTTAATTTTGCTTTGTTTGGTGCTGGTCGAATCGGAAAGATGCACGCCCAAAATATTCAGGCGTTTGCTCAATCGAACTTAAAATATGTGTTTGATGTCTATGCGCCAGCGGCGGAAGCGGTAGCAAAAGCAACCGGTGCTCAGGTAGCGGATAGTGTAGAAGTGGCCTTGGCTGATCCTGACGTGGATGCGGTTTTGATCGCAACCAGTACGGATACTCATGTGGACTTGATCATAAAGGCAGCTAAAGCCGGTAAAGCGATTTTGTGTGAAAAGCCCATTGATTTGGATACGGCTACGGTTAATGCGTGTTTAGAGCAAATTAAAGATTGCCACGTGCCGATTCAAATTGGTTTTAACCGTCGTTATGACCCAAGCCATGCGGCTGTGGTAAAAGCGGCGCAAGATGGCAGTATTGGTAAGTTAGAGCAGATTATCATTACCAGTCGAGATCCAGGCATGGCGCCAGTAGAGTATCTGAAATCGTCTGGCGGCATTTTTCGCGATATGATCATTCATGACTTTGATATGGCACGTTTTGTCTTAGGTGAAGAGATTGTGGAGCTGCAAGCTTTTGGTAGCGCTATGGTGGATGAAAAGATCACCGAAATTGGCGATGTGGATAGCGTGATGTTGATTATGAAAAGCCAATCAGGTCGCTTGATTCATATTAATGGCTCTCGTCGCGCTATCTATGGCTATGATCAACGTGTGGAAGCATTTGGCTCCGAAGGCATGGTGATATCGAATAACCAAACGCCAACCTCGGTAACGCGCTTCACCAAAGACACTACGCAAGTACAAGACCCACTTTATAACTTCTTTATTGATCGTTACGTGGATGCCTATAACCTGCAGCTAACCTCTTTTATCGAAAACGTCTTGGCCAAGAAACCTGTCTCTCCAAGTTTCGAAGATGGACGTCGTGCGCAAATGCTTGCAGATGCAGCACAGAAATCATTGGAAACAGGGCAGAAAATCACACTGACCTGGTAATGGTTTAGGTAAATCTATTAGAAAGGGTAGACTTGCCCTTTCTAATATTTAAGATGAACTGTGTTGAGCGTCTATTTATTCTAAAGAAGCAATAGATTGCTCGACTTTTTGTCTGATGTCATCGGGAAAAGGAATTGCTGATTTAGCGGCTTTGGAGAAGCAAACATAAGTCACATCCGCTTCAACAACAATGTCATTGTCAGGAAGTTTGACGATGGTCTGTTTCATGGTGATGCTGCGATTACCAATCTTGGTATAGTGGGTCTGTACTTCGAGTAGGTCACCGAAATTGGCTTCAGATTTGAAGTTGATATTGATATTAACAACGGGCCAAACAAAATCTTCTTGCATCCAGTCGTCGCGCTCGAAAAACTCATCGAAAAAAGCCCAGCGTCCTTCTTCTATAAACTCCAAATAACGTGCATTGTTAACGTGCTGAAAAAGGTCTAAGTGATAGCCGCGTACTTTGATTTGTGTTTTGTTGAGCATGGTTACTCCCTATTAAAAAAGCTCGATTGGAAAAGGTTACGATGCTTTAAAAGGGAAACAAATAACAAAATCGCTCGACTTTACTAACAGAGAAAAGGGGCGATGCGGTTAGCTTGGTCGAACTGAGTGTCTCCAAACGGGTGGCGCATGGAAGGTCAGGTGCTGTTTTTTGTGGGTTTTGTCAGGTGTATGTTCCAGTAGTTCTGAAATAGCATCGGCCATGGCGGTTAGCGGTTGTGCAAAGGTGGTAAGCTGGTAGCCAAGCCAACTTGACTGTTCGATATCATCAAATCCGACTATACAGATGTCTTCTGGAATGCGTAAGCCAAATTCATTTCTTGCGACATCCATAAAACCACAAGCGATCAAATCGGTAACGCAAAATACGCCGTCCGGTCTGTCGCGCGAGGCTAATAAACGTCTAGCAGCTTCGACACCTGTTTGATAGCTGGTAGGCCCAGCTCGAAGCAAAGTACAAGCTTGTTCGGCGTTGTTTGCAGCTTGAATAAACAGGGTTTCCCGCGTCAATATGCTTGGTGATTGAATAGTCGATGAGACCACGGCAAGGTTATTACATCCGGCTCGAAACAGCATGTGATGGGCATCGGCCATAGCGGATTGATAGTCGATACTGATGTGATCTGTTCCTTCAAACTGGCCTGCACGGTTAACAAGAATAACGTGTTGACCGCTTTGTACGCAGGTTTCGATCAAGGTAGTTTGTGGTGTGCCAGATAAGACAATGGTTGCCGAAGCGCGATAATTTAATGTTTGTCGTAATGCGGCATCTGCGCTGGCCTCGCCACCAGATGTATTGATTACCATCACAGCTCGACCTGCCAATTGCAAACGCTGGGTGAGAGCATCGAGTAAGCTAGCTTGATAAGGGGCGTTTAAGTTAGCACCAAGAATACACACGGGGCGGCTTTTCTCGTTGGACAAACCACGGGCAAGATGATTAACGTGATAATTTAACTCCGCAGCAGCGGCCAGTACACGTTCACGAGTGTCTTTGGAAACACTCGCACCCGGAGTAAAGGTGCGAGAAACAGCAGACCGAGAAACGCCAGCGAGTTTGGCAACTTCTGCGGCGCTGGCGATATTTTTCGGTTGTGTTTTTTTCATGCTTTTCTCATGTCCTGACCAAAGCCTGCGTCACGTAGCATCTTTTCCATGCTGGCGGCACGTTCTGCTAGATGAATTAGCGCCGGTTTTGGGGTTTCATACCATTCATCTGGATGAAGCTCGCGTTTTTCGCGAATATGGGCAATAGCAGAGTCCAGCGTCGGATATCGATCAGGGTATTCTAAATGCAAAAACAAGGCGACTATAGTCACTGAACGGCTGCGTCCACCACGGCAGTTCACCAAGATATTGCCTTTTTCACGAACTTTGTAAGAGGCTTTTTCAGGCAGTACCTGATCCAGTGCTGAGCGCATTAAGTGGTAACCTGCCAAGACCATGGATTCTGGGTTTCCTGGGCCATCGATCATGCCAATTTTGTAATAGCGAACCGGCGCCCAACCATGTTTTAGTAGGTGCTCTGGTGGATTAGGCTCTTGCGAACTTACTAGGTCAATGTCTAGGTTTATCGCGCAGTTAAGCACCACTTTTATATTGTGTTTCTCAAGCAATTCTGCGTCAGCCACACTTGTCGAGCCGCCAATGTAGATATCCACTTCCCAACCAGGAATCTTGCTTTCAATAAGGCTCATTGGCGGCCGAGGATAGCGTTTTTTTACTTTTTCTGTCGTCATACTTGTCTCTTTCATTGTTTAGGGCCAACAAACTAGGCGATCAGGCCAAGCTGATTTGATTTTTGTCTATTTGTTTCAGGGGCCAGAGTTATCATGGTGGCACTGGAAAATTGTTCCGAGACACCGGGTGCCACAGCGAGAATTTCACCGCCCTGAGCTATTTCTTCATGGTTCTGGGGGTAAAGCCCTGTGCGTCCGCCAGCTTCACGGACCATGAGTAAACCGGCTAAGCAGTCCCATGCATTCATATGTGATTCAGCGTAGCCATCAGTTCTGCCTTCCGCTACCCAAGCCAATGCCAACGCGCCAGATGCGCCACGACGAATATTGGTGCCACTTGCCAATAATGAAGAAACAATTGCCAAGTAGGTTTCTTGGGGGACTCGTGTAGACCATCCTAATTCAAAGGAGGAACTGTGGGTATTTGTTATGCTAGAAACTCGCAGCGGTTGGCCGTTTTTTCTGACGTAGTGTCCTTTACGCGCTAAATACATTTCGTTTGTCGCAGGGTTATAAATCGCCCCAAGCAGGGTTTCGCCATTGTGAACAAAAGCTATGGAGACACAGAAATGGTCTATGCCACGAGCGAAGTTGGCTGTGCCATCAATAGGGTCAACGACCCAGAGAGACGGATTGCTCACTGAGCCTCCGGTTTCTTCGCCAAATAACCCATCTTCAGGAAAAAGGCGATAAATGGACTGGCGAATGTGTGCTTCCACTAGCGTATCGGCTTCCGTCAAAAAGTCTTGTTGACCCTTCATGGTGAAGTCACCCGGGGTTCTAGCACGATAGCGTTCCAGAGCTAATGCGCCTGCGCTAAGAGCAATGTCATGCAGAGCGGTCTCACGTTTTTCTAATTCACTTTCTTTGATGTCGTGGAGGGTCAAGGAGGGATCCTTTTCGATTTGTTATATATAAATCAGTTGGGAAAAAGTCGTCCCAACTGATTTCATTGTTAGTGATTGCCAAAGTAAGTAGGCTATCGCTTAGTTTTTGAAGCTTAGGCTCCACAGATCTTGCCAGTCTTGACGGCTTTCCCAATCCGATTTTGCTGTGGATGCGTCGTAGCCCATGATTTGGTTACGCACTTTGTCTATCCCTGATGGCTCATTATCCGGTAATTTTATCGTCTGGTTGGTGGACATTTTTCCATCAACGCCCTGTGGCGCGATGCCTTCCGCTGTCATCATGTAATGAATAAAGAGTTTCGCGGCATTAGGGCTTTTTGTCCCTGTGGTGATAAAGCCTAAGCCTGGGTAGCTCCAGCCACTAAATGGCACCATGTCGGCACACAGTCCAAGCTTCATGCCATTTTTATTGTTTCTGAATTTAGCAGCGCTGACCATGCCCACAAAACTGTCTTTCACGTCTGGCGCGCCAACCGCGTTGGCGGCTTCGGTATCTGAACTTGTGACCAAGGGGCGGTTTTCAGCCAGAGCTTTAACAAACTCGGCAGTGGCGCTGTCTTCATTGGTTTGTAATGGCTTGCCAAATTCAGCTTGGTAGGCGTCGGCCATGGCTTTGTCGTGGTGTGTGGCGAGCTGGTTAAACCAGTCGGTATAAGAGGGTTTACCAAGAGGGTCCTGCATGGCTACTTTGCCGCGCCACTCTGGTTTGGTCAGTTGCCAGATATTGCTGATTGGGCATGAGTCATAAAGGCCTGTGTTGTAAGCCCAAATATTCGGTGCTAAAACCACCGTAAGTGGGTTTTGGTAGGTCGCAGGAATGTGTTTTGCTAGATCGCTCGGCACCCAGCTGGTGACATAACCTTTTGATAAAAGTTGCTCCATGCCAGCTGGCGCATCGGCCAGAATAGCAACATCGGCTTTCACATTTCCTGCTTTGGCTTCACGGCTAACAATCTCAAGTATCTGTGAGGCTTTGGCTTTTATTCCTGTCGCTTGAATGCCGTATTTTTGGCTGAAGGATTCTGCTTGTTTGACGATTTTACCTGTGGAGTCATAAACGGTCAGTGGTGCTTCTTGTTTCGCTGCTGCGATTAATGCTTGAAGATCAAACGAGTCAGCTGCTGAGACAGACGCTGACCCAAGTGTGGCTAGGCTAACGGTTAATGTGATAAGGCTTTTTTTCATGGTGAAAGTCATAACATTGTCCTTAGAGTATCGTTTAGTTTGAGTCTTCTATGCTTGTTTTGCGTATGGCTGATTAGTGTGTGTAGGGTTAGACCTGAGCAGTAAATGGCTGTAATCAAGATCCGACTCGGGCAGAACAAGTCGTTTTCCGTTGTGATCAAAAAAATGCAGTGATTGCATGGGTAAAAGGACGTTTACAGGTTCGCCTTCACGCCAAGCCGGGCGAGACTGAGTGGAATGAAATAATCTGTCCTCGCCAAAACTCAGTTCAATAACCCAACTGCCACCAGTGGGCATGATGTTTTCAATGATCATTGGCAGAGTATGAGGTGTGGCGGTGTTGTTCAGCACGATTTCCTCAGGGCGAATCGCACAGACGCTTGTAAATTCGTTGGCAGAAATTCTGCTTTGAATATGATTGGCAAGACTGACGTGTTCTGTGGTTGCTGCTTTTAAATCAACAATATTGATCTTCGGATTACCAATAAACTCTGCAACAAATCGATTGCTCGGTTCGGCGTAAATTTCATCGGGTGTGCCTATTTGTTGTAGTTGTCCTTTATTCATGACTGCAATGGTGTTTGCCAGCGTCATGGCTTCCCATTGGTCGTGACTAACAAAAATGATCGTGGTGCCAAAGGTTTGGTGTAAACGGCGTAGTTCGGCGCGCATTTCTAGGCGTAGAGTGGCATCAAGATTTGATAACGGCTCATCCAATAGCAAAACACCCGGGTTCACCGCCAGCATGCGAGCTAAGGCAACGCGTTGTTGTTGACCGCCAGACAATTGGGACGGATAACGATCTGCGTATTCGAGAATGCGTAACTTGCTCATCACATCCAAGCAGCGTGCTTTGCGTTCTTGGGCTGGGACGTTTTGTAAGCGTAGGCCAAAGTCGACATTGCGCTCTACGGTCATGTGAGGCCAAAGGGCGTAGTTCTGAAAGACTAAACCGATACGGCGTTGCTCCGGTGGAATAAAGCAGGACTGGTGAACCGAATCGACCACCAAATTGTCTACGGCAATTTCGCCACTAGTGGAATGTTCGATCCCCGCAATCATGCGCAATATCGTTGTTTTTCCGCAACCAGAGGGACCAAGCAAACACATAAATTCACCATCTTCTACGGTCAGTGATACTTGGTCGACGGAAGGTTCAGTATTGCCGTCATAGCGTTTTGTTAGATTGGTTAATGTGATTGTAGGCATATTAATTCTCCAGACCTTGAGCCAAACCTGTACCTGAGATCTTTTGGATCAATACGGTGCCAAGCCAAGCGATAAGCGCAATCATCAAGACCACCGCATTGGCGGCTTGGTCGTAGTTGTAATCGAGTAAACGCAGTGAATAAGTGGTGAGAACATCCGTAGATGGAATCGCCAAGATAATGAACAGGCTGACACCTTTAATACCGGAAATGAATGGCAGTAGAATTCCTGTTGCCAATGGCCCAGCTTGTATTGGAATAATGATTTTTGTCATGCGGCTAAACCAGTTAGCGCCAGCAATACGCGCCGCTTCTTCCGGTTCTTTGCCTAGCTGAGTCATGGCGGCGATGCCAGATCGACTTGCAAAGGGCATTTTGGAAGCCACTAGAGCAATAATTAATATGGCTGGCGTGCCGTACAGTGCTGGAATCGGGCCACGAGCCACGGCGAACAAAGATAAAAACGCAGCCGCAAAGGCAATACCGGGGACCAAATAAGGTAAGAAGGTAATTTGGCGTAAGAACGAGCCAACGCCTTTGAATGAGCAACGTAACACCGCATAACCGACTAACAAGCCTAAGACGCCTGAGATCATTGAAGAGGAACCGACAATCACGATGGTATTCCACGCGGCTTGCCAGAACTCTGGTGTCAGCAATATGCCATTGCGTAGGGCAACCGTGTCTAAATTACTGCCAATCCAATAGTCAAAGGTGAAGTTTTCTAGGTTGAAGCGGCCAGGCAAAATCATGATAGTCGATAAGAACAGCGTCAGTAATGGCAGCACCACACCAATGAATACAAATGCACCAGCAAGACCAGATGCCGGTAAACGCATGCGACCAAGTTTGCGCAGTCTATCCATGTTGCCTTTACCGCCAACAGTGACGAAGCGTCGAGCCTCTTTCATCATCCGTACATCAATTAGCAAGGTAATCACGCCGATGATCATAATGACGCCAGCAATGACCGCAGCTACGCCGTTTTGTCTAGTGTCTAAGGCGCGATAAAGTCCAGTTGCTAAGGTGTCGTAGCGCACTGGTAAACCTAAAATATAAGGTACCGCGAACTCGCCAATACAATCGGCAAATATCAATAAAGCGGCAGACATCAAGGCTGGGCGAATTAAGGGTAATACGATAGAGAAGGCGATGACTCGTGATGGCGCACCGAGCACGCGAGCACTGTCTTCCATTTGTGAATCAAGTCGACGTAACGCATTGCCGACAATCAAGATGACCAAAGGCGTGTAATGCAAAACCAAGATAAAAACGATGGGGAAATAACCGTAAGCCACACTGTTTGAAGTGGTAATGCCCAAGGACTCTAGCCAGCCAGGCTGTCCGCCAACAGTGCGGTTTTTAAAAATCGTCGTCCAAGCGAGAGCGAACGTCCACGTCGGTAACATAAAAGGCACAATCAGCGCCGTGGCGAACCAAGCGCGTCCTGCCATATTGGTGCGGTTCACTAACCATGCTAGAGCGACGCCTATTGTCATTGAAAACACCACAGTGCCAGCCGCAATGGCTAACGTGTTATACAGCGGTTGCCATAACAATATTTCAGAAATGCGTGAAAACAGGGTGCGAACGATATAGTAAAGAGTGAAACTTCCTTCGTCTTGATGGGTTCTGGCTTCGTCTCCGGATTGCACAATAAAAGAATCCACCAGAATGGAGAGCACAGGTGCAAGAATCAAATAGGCAAAGAAAATAGCCAGAACTAGGCCAATCAAATTGGCTGGCTCATGTCGGGCAACAGCAAATGAATGCCTTGCGCGTCGCCAAAGGTTTGGCTTCTTTTGCTCTGCAGCGTTGAGCAAGGTGGTCATAAGTTATTCCTTAGAAAAACATGTAATTTCCTAAACAATAAGCTTCCTCTATGACAAACCGATGACATTTTGCACATACGTGCAAAAAAGTTTCTTTGTCTTCATGATCACTCTGATGAAGGAGAGTGATTGATTCGATTGAGCACACAGAGATCTCTTGCTACTTTAGCTTTCTAGTCACGGGGAAATGTATTGCCGAACAAAATAAAAAAAAAGGAAAACAGCATGTTAAGAAAAGACAAAACCGGTTTAGTGGTGATCGACGTGCAGGGAAAGCTTGCAAGTATCGTCCATGACAGCGAGGCGTTTATTGCCAATTTGGTTAAATTAGTAAAAGCCGCCAAGTTATTGGGAATGCCGATTCTGTGGTTGGAACAAAACCCAGAAAAACTGGGGGCAACCGTGCCAGAGTTACGTGAGGTTTTGGATACCGTTAAGCCAATAGCTAAGTATTCTTTTAGTGCTTGTGGTGAGCCTGATTTTATCAATGCGGTTAAAAAGGCCAAGATGAACTCGTGGCTGATTACCGGTATCGAAACGCATATTTGTGTTTATCAAACAGCGCTAGGTTTGCTAGACCTGGGTTATGACGTGGAGTTGGTGAGTGATTGTGTGTCCTCACGAACGATAGAAAACAAAGTCATGGCGCTCGACAAAATGGCACGCAAAGGTGCAGAAGTGACTAGCCTTGAAATGTGCTTGTTTGAATTAATTGGTGATTGTCGAGCGGACGAGTTTAGAGGGGCACTTAGTTTAATTAAGTGATTTACCCCACCCAATCTCCCTCTTGGCAGGGGGAGGAGTTTAGAGCTTTTTATTCCCTCCCCTTGTGTCTTTGAAGGGGAGGGCTAGGGTAGGGTTATTTTGTGTTTAATTTACCTTGATTAGTCTGCTTTGTGGTTTAATCCAGCAATGGTTTTTATTGATACTCAATACCTTTCCCTTTAGGCAGGCTGCATGAACATAGATAAATCGAAAAAACGTATCGCGAAGAAAGTAAAAATGGGTTTCAAAGGTTATCCGCAACTTTCTATTGCATACTTTGGTGATACAGAAGACATCGCCACAGAAGTGATTGTGACCTTTACCGCAGAAGAGGGCGCTGAGCCACAGGATCAGCGTTTTGTGGGGCAGAGTGATGTACGTGAAGACGAGGTGATTCAATCAGCCTTGGTCAAAATTATGGAACGTACTGACGCGAAAACAGTGTTGGAAGTAGAGGGTGTTTCGACGAAGAGCTAAGGCTCTTTTTTTATTTTCAATACATGGGAATAGATGCTTGACCTTGGAGTATTCTCCAAGGTCTACACTCTTGTTATAGATTCATAACTGGAGAGATGTATGCATCATTCATCAGGTCAACATAAAGAAAATTGCCAATCTCATTCTTCATGTCAGTGTCATCAATCAAAAGATCATTCATCACACTCGCATCAGGAAGCAAGCGGGTCTTGCTGCTCGACATCGAGAGAGGTTTCCTCTTGTTATGCAAGCGACGATAGCGGAAAAAAAGCAAGCTCATGTTGTTCTTCTGATGACGAAGACGATGCCTCTTTAGCACAAGAACTCGGCAAACAAACATATCGTTGGCGAGTCAGCGGCATGGATTGCGCGAGCTGTGCGCGTAGTATCGAAAAAGCGGTCGCTTCTTTAGATGGTATTGTGAGCACAAATGTTGTTTTTTCGACTGAAAAATTAAGCGTTGAGGCGAATGCTGATGTCTCGGATAAGGTTCAGGATGCAGTGAAAGGGTTAGGCTTTCGCTTAGTTTCTTTGGACGAAAGTGCTTCTAATCCAGCTAATTCACAGACTATTCTCAATCAAAAAACAGCCTCATGGTTATCTCGTCAGCCATTCTTCGAATACGCTCCCATTGTGGGTTTAGCGCTGTTGATGTTAGTGAGCTGGGGCCTAGCGCAACTTAATCCAGTGTATGGTGAGACGGCGTTTATTGTCACCACCTTGGTTGGCTTGGTGCCCATCGTGAAAAAATCATGGCGTATGATGCGAAGCGGTTCGCCTTTTGCCATTGAAACTCTGATGAGTGTCGCAGCGATAGGTGCGTTATTTATTGGCGCTACCGCAGAAGCCGCGATGGTGCTGTTGCTCTTTATGATTGGCGAGTGTTTGGAATCCTTTGCAGCAAATCGCGCACGCAAAGGCGTCAGTGCCTTGATGGCGCTGTTGCCAGAAGAAGCCTTGATTATCAAACATGGCGTTCGCCAAAAAATCGCTATTGCGGATTTACGTCTAGGGGATGAAATCGAAGTCTCACCAGGTGAACGTTTGCCAGCCGATGCTGAACTCTTGTCAGAGATGGCAAGCTTCGATGAAAGCGCCTTGACGGGTGAGTCCGTTCCAGTTGAACGATTACGCGATGAAAAAGTCCCAGCAGGAAGTTTGTTGGCTGATCGAGTTGTGCGACTCAAAGTGGTGTCGCAGCCTGGTAATAGCGCCATAGATCGGATTTTACAGTTAATCGAAGAAGCGGAAGAGCGTCGAGCACCGCTTGAGCGTTTCTTAGATAAATTCAGCCGTATTTATACGCCAGTGATTATGCTGGTTTCTGTCTTAGTGATCTTGATTCCGCCTCTGGCCTTCGCTCAACCTTGGGATACGTGGATTTATCGCGGCTTGGCTTTGTTATTGATTGGTTGTCCTTGTGCTTTGGTGATTTCTACGCCAGCGGCGATAACCTCTGGTTTAGCGGCGGCGACTCGCCGTGGTGCTTTGATTAAGGGCGGCTTGGCGTTAGAGCAACTTGGTCGAGTCAAAACCATTGCTTTTGATAAAACCGGTACGCTAACTGAAGGCAAGCCAAGTGTGACGGATGTGGTGACTTTTAATGGCTCTGAGATTAATCATTCATTGGCAGTGGCAGCGTCTGTCGAAATGGGGTCTCATCATCCATTGGCGAAAGCCATTGTGGATTATGCTGAACAGCAAGGTGTTGCTCTTGTTCACGCTGATAATCGAAAAACCTTGGCAGGTGTTGGGGTAGAAGGAGACTTTGCGGGTAAGAAAATCAGCATAAGCGCACCAAGTAAGTTAGAGCGAGCGCTAGATAATCGTATTCAACAGCAAGTGACTAGCCTTGAAGAAGAGGGGAAAACGGTCGTGGTTGTGCTCGAAGAGGACGAGCTTATTGCTTTAATCGCATTGCGAGATAGATTGCGTGACGATGCCAAGGCGGCGCTTAAAGACCTAGCCGCTTTGGGTATTCATGGTGTGATGTTAACAGGTGATAATGCCCGTGCCGCGGCGGCGATTGCGGCCGAATTGAACATAGATTATCGAGCGGATTTATTACCAGAAGACAAAGTTACGGCGGTCACTGAGTTGAATCAACAACAAGCGACCGCCATGGTGGGCGATGGCATCAATGATGCGCCAGCAATGAAGGCATCTAGCATCGGTATTGCTATGGGTAGCGGTACGGACGTGGCGTTGGAAACGGCCGATGCGGCGCTGACACATAATCGCTTACAAGGTTTGGCTGAGATGATTCGTCTATCGCGCGCGACGAATGCCAACATTCGTCAAAATATCACCATTGCTTTGGGCTTAAAAGCGGTGTTTCTGGTGACGACTTTGTTGGGTATAACGGGACTATGGTTGGCGGTATTGGCTGACTCTGGTGCGACTGCTTTGGTCACAGCAAATGCTTTGCGGTTATTGCGAAATACCCCGTCAAATAAAAACAATTAGCAAATATTACAGTGACTTAGGGAGATTAAAATGAACCCTAAGTCATGAATATTTCATTTATGTTAATGAAATGGGCAAGAAAAGATTAATCCACTTACAAAGCGCTAAGTTTTGTTCTGCAAGTGCATTTTTATAGAAAGTTGGTGGTAGGATTTCGCACCTTGTGTTTGATGTTGGTCGTAGAAAGGGCGCTATTGCAGGTTTTAAACCAAGCAAAATAATGCCCAAACTGCGGTTAGCCTATATCAATGTCTGATGATGACGAGGTGTTTTGGTCTGTCTATTCGAGAATAGGTAGTCAGCACGTCTTATCATCCAACTATAAAATAATAGATGTTGTTTGCTTTATGAAAAATCAAAATACAGCTCCTGAAAATTCCCTTTCTGCTCCGTTCGTTTATCCGAACATGAAAATCGCGTTTATTTTATTGATTACCTGTTTCGCTGCATGGGGCGTCGCTGCCAACATGACCGATCCATTGGTAAAAGTGTTTAGTAAAATCTTTACTATGAGCACCTTTGAATCCGCTTTAGTACAGTTCGCTTATTACGGTGCGTATTTCTGTTTGGCGATTCCTGCGGCGTTTATTAACGCCCGTTACTCTTATAAAGCGGGTGTGTTGACGGGTTTAGGCTTGGCTATTTTAGGTGCCTTGGCTTTTTACCCTGCCAGTGTTTCGATGACATATGGTTTCTTTTTGGCTGCTTTGTTTATTTTGGCGGCTGGCCTGTCTATTTTAGAAACCTCGGCGAATCCTTTTGTGATGACCATGGGGCCAGAAGGCAGTGCAGCGCGTCGTTTGAACTTGGCTCAGGCGTTTAACCCTGTTGGTACTAATATCGGTGTATTTCTTGCGGCGACTTTGATTCTTCCCAACTTAAACACGGCAACGGCTGAAGAAAGAGCAAGCATGGCGCCAGAGATGTTGCTTAGCATTCGTGCAGATGAATTAAACAGTGTGATGACGCCTTATGTCGGTATGGCGTTTGTGTTGATGATTATCTGGGCGCTTATCTATTTTATGCGTGTGCCAAAATCGGCGAACAAGGTCAATATTGATGAAGTGCAGAAGATCGATTTTGTGGCGACATTGGGTCGATTGATCGGTAGAAAACAATACCGTTGGGGTGTGGTTGCGCAGTTCTTTAACGTGGCAGCGCAAACTTGTACGTGGACCTTTACCATTCAATATGTGCAAGAAACGCTGGGTGGTTCTGAAGCCAGTGCGTCTGATTACTTGCAGTACAGTTTGATTGTTTTCTTAGTATCCCGTTTTGTGATGACATGGTTGATGGGCTTTTTCCGTCCCGCTGTATTGTTGAGTATTTTGGCTCTGTTGGGCAGTGTGTTGTGTCTTTATGCTGTCATGGTGCCAGGTGTAACTGGTGTTTGGGCAATTGTGTCTATTTCAGCTTGTTTATCTTTGATGTTTCCAACCATTTACAGCATCGCATTGGATGGTCTTGGCGGTGATACAAAATTCGGTTCTGCAGGTTTGGTCATGGCTATCTTAGGTGGTGCCGTGATGCCATTGATCCAAGGCGCGACTATTGATGAGTACGGCGCGATTTTTTCATATGTTGTGCCTGCCGTTTGCTTCTTGGTTGTGGCTTTATACGGTATGTTCTCAGTGAAAAACACGTCTATTTAATCATTGATTGTCGTTAAGACGAAAGAGCCTCGCTGATGCGGGGCTTTTTTTTGCTTGTGACTTTGTGGGCTTACTTCTTTATGATTCTGTACAATAAAATCAGCCTGGAAAGAGTTTGTATTTCGTTTAGGTGGATGAATAGGGATTTTAGAGGTTATGTATTTGTCAAATAGAGCGGAAATATTAGAAGAAGAAAGCCGTATATTTGCTCATTGTGTGACGCAGTGTGAATTACATCATCATGATGCTCACGAATGCTTGTGGGTGGTGAAAGGTCGTATTCGTGTTCAGGTCGTAGATGAAATACTACTTTTGCAGGAAGGGGATGTACTTTTTATTAATAAAGCATTGCCTCACGCCACTCAGTCGACTGAAGGCGATAATCTAGTACTTTGCTTACAGCATAACTTTGCAGGATTGGCTCTGGATACGCTTCCGATGAAAAAGTGGAGTTTGGTGCAGAAAAATACGCTGCCCACTATCAAGCGTTTGTTGGCGCATTTATGGTGGGAGCAGCATTATAAAGCGGATCATTGGCAGCAGGCGCAAAGCAGTTTGTTGGCCCAGCTTGGTTTGCTGTTTACTCGTTACTTTCCTTCAACGAATACAATTAGTACGGACTCTATGGAGTCCACCTTATTGATGAATGATCTTTTGCGTCAGATAACCTTGCGCTACCAAGAACACCTTTCTCTATCCTTGCTTGCTGAGGAGCGAGGCCTGTCCGAAGCTTATTTAAGTCGCTATTTTAAAGCCAAAGTGGGCGAGACTTTTTTGCGCTATTTGACGCTTTACCGGCTAGAAAAAAGCTTGTCAGATTTGGCCCAGAAACCTAAGAAAACCATATCTGATATTGCTTTGGACCATGGCTTTCCTTCCGTGAAAGCCTTCAATATGGCATTTCGCCGTGAATATGATTGCACCCCAACCGAATTCCGCCTTAAGAGAGAATCGGTGAATTTAGTGAGTACTGGTCAAGCCTACGCTGGGGTAGATTTGGTTTCATTGAAGCAGCGAATTATGCCGTGGTTGGATAAATCTTTTTTGTATCTTTAACTATTTTCTCGCGCTTTTAGCTTTGCTGGTGACTTGGTGAAAAGATCGCTTTCAGAGTTTTTTTGTTCGGAGTGATTCAAGTCATGTCAAAAAATGGCTAACGAGTAGGTCAAAAATCGGATAGCACGTTTGATATTAATTCTCATAATGAAACCAAACAATAAATACAAAAAAGGTGTCATTATGAAAAAGTTGTCGTTTTTCGATAAATTAAGTTATGGATTTGGTGACTTGGCTAGCAATGTGGTTTTTACGGCTGTTGGCACCTATCTGATGTTTTTCTATACAGATGTGTTTGGAATTTCTGCTGCTCTGGTCGGAACCTTATTCTTTATTACCAGAATGTGGGACGCTATATCTGACCCAATAATGGGGATGATTGGGGATAGAACCAAAACTCGGTTTGGTAAGTTCCGCCCTTATTTACTCTATGTTCCTATTCCTTTGGCGATAGTCGCTGTTCTAACTTTCACGACCCCTGATTTGGATGAATCTGGCAAAATCATTTGGGCATTTGTTACCTATATCCTGTTAATGACATTTTATACTGCCATCAACATTCCATATTCTTCTTTGCCAGCCACTATATCCGATAGCCCTGTAGAGCGAGGTCAGATGGCATCATTCCGCATGGTATTAGCTTTTACAGGCGCATTATTGGTAAATGCGAGTACGTTACCATTGGTGGAATTTTTTGGAAACGGTAACAAGCAACAAGGCTTTCAACACACCATGATGTTACTAAGTGCCATTATGGTGGTGATGTTTTGGCTGTGTTTCTCTCGCGTCAAAGAGCGAGTACCAATGATCAAGCAGCGCTCCTCCTTAAAAGAGGACTTTGCGGTGGTGATTAAAAACCGCGCTTGGTGGGTCACCATTTTAATGGGTATTCCACTGTTTACTTTTACCATCATGCCTTTTGCTGTTGGCATGTATTATTTTACTTATATTGTTGGAGATACTAGTAAGGCTGGTATGTTCTTTACAATGGCAAGTTTGGGCATGATTGCTGGTTCTGCTCTTATGTCTCAGTTAGTTAAGCGTTATTCAAAGCGAAACTTAGTCATTACTGGGGCATGTTTGAGTATGTGTTTGATCGGTAATTTATACTGGGTTGATCCATCAGATATCTATTTGATCTATGCCATTATCTTTTTCAATCAGTTGTCGAAAGGGATTGCCGCTTCTTCTTTGTGGGGGCTAGTTGCTGATACTGCAGATTATATTGAATGGAAGTCTGGTCGCCGTGTCGTGGGCTTGTCGACCAGTTCAGCAACGTTTTCTCATAAATTTGGCATGGGATTAAGTGGCGCTTTGGTTGGGATCGGTTTGAGCTTTGCAGGTTATCAAGCTGGCGCTGAGCAAACGGCAGAATCCATACAAATGATTTTACTTTTCATGAGTGTGGTTCCTGCTTTTGGTGCTGGTTGTGTTGCGTTTATTGCTTATTTCTATCCGATTACACAGGAAATAGAGGGCACTATGCAATCTGAATTGCGAGTGACTCGTGAGTCGAATCAAGCAAGTTAAGGGATACTGAGGTTTATTTTATGAATGAGTTATTTCGTAAAGCTCCATTTTTTTTAGATGATAAGGCGATTGAGTGGGTTAATAAAACCTTTGCCGAATTGTCTCTAGAGCAAAAAGTAGGGCAGCTGTTTAATCTTATTGTAAGGGCAAACTCTGCAGAAGAGCTGTCTCTTATTGAGACGATTCAACCTGGCGCTGTAACCAAGTTTGTTGGACAAGATCTTGATACTGAAGTCACTATGATGAACCAGTTGCGTAGCCATTCAGCTGTGCCACTTTTGGTGAGTGGTGATCTTGAGGGTGGAGGTATGAGCTTTCCGTTCGGTGCTCAAGTTCCGAATCAGCTTGGTCTTGCAGGGTTAAAAGATGAGAGTGCAGTGGAATATTGTACTCAGGTGATTGCTCAAGAAGCGAAACTGTTAGGTATTAATTGGTCTTTTACGCCTGTGGTTGACATTAATGCTAAGTTTCGCAGCGCGGTTGTGGGGACTCGATCTTACGGCAGTGACGTGGACCTTATCGAAACCATGGGTTGCTCTAACATCACGACTTTTCAAAAAAATGGTATCGCAGCAACCGCTAAACATTGGCCAGGTGAAGGTTTTGATGATCGTGATCAACACCTAGTGACCACGGTTAATCCGCTGACTATGCCGGAATGGCAAGAGCGTTATGGTCGACTTTATCGCAGTGCTATTGAGAGCAATGTGATGTCGATTATGTCGGCACATATTGCTTTACCTGAATATGTAAAGGCTCATGAGAATAACCCTGAAGAATGGTGGCGTCCGGCTAGTGTGAGTAAGTTGCTTAATGAGCAGCTATTACGTGATGAACTGGGCTTTAACGGTTTGATCGTATCTGATGCTTCTGTCATGGCCGGGTTAAGTAGTTGGGCGAAACGTGAAGACGTGGTGGCGGAGATCATTGAAAACGGTTGCGACATGCTGCTGTTCTGTAAAGACCCATTGGAAGACTTCGCCTATATGCTTAAAGCCGTTCGTGAAGGTCGGGTTTCGGAAAACCGTCTAGAACAGTCTGTAATGCGAATTCTGGCGATGAAAGCGGCTTTGGGGTTGCAACATGAGCAACCAGAAATCAGTGTTGATAAGTTTAACGCACTGTTGGCTTCTGACTACGCTGATAAAATTCCAGAGTTAAATCGTCGTACTGTGCATTTAGTAAAAAATCGCCATGATATTTTGCCAATTAATCCTGCTAAACAAAAACGGGTATTGGTGATATCGACCGGAATAAATAATATTTTTGTACCTTTTCCTCTACCGCTTGAGGTACCTAAAATGCTAGAAGATGAAGGTTTTGAGGTAACGGTTTTTGAAGCTGGAATGGCATTGGATACAAAAGACTATGATTGGGTGCTTTACCTAAGTGCTGATGAATCTATGTTGGTAAAATCGCATATCTATATTGATTGGATGGCTTTGCATGGGGGCTTCGGTAACGCCATGTACCGCCCATGGGTCGACCTGCCAACAGTTATGGTATCTTTTGGACATCCTTATCTTTTATACGATGCACCTAAAGTGCCTGTCTATATTAATGCTTATAGCCCTTTATTAGAGGTTCAAAAGGCTGTGGTAGATGGGTTATTAGGGCGTTTAGCCTTTAATGAAACTGCCGCCATTGATCCGTTTTGTGGGTTAGAGCAATTGCATTTTTGATAGTTTGAAAGAGGCGACAGAAATAGCATTAAGCATAATGCTATTTCTGTTGTAGTGACTTGGCTTAGATCTTTTCAGATGACTCTTTCATTAAGTGTTCTCTGAGGATTGGGCCAATAATATCGAGAGGCTCAGAATCCAGCATGTCTTGATGTCGGCAAGGAATATTATGAGCCTCTATTGCACCTGTTACTCTTGATGTCCAAGCGTTTGATTGGTGTTCAAGGATGTTCCCCATTGAACCATTTGCGCTTTCATCCGCTACAAAAAATAGCAGGTCTGCTTCTACCGTTTTTGGTTTAAAGTGACTTGCTAATTTAAGATTATTTTCAATAATTATTTGAACTCTATCCATGATGTCTGCTTGGCTTTTTTGAATGTCTTGTACCACAGCCATGGAAGAATCATCGTAATCTCGCCATAAGAGAGAGGCTAACTCTTCTTTGTTAATCGGTAGTTGTTCTAACGTACTAAGGTCATAGCCAAGGAATAGCAGAGCCGCTCTGACAATATCGGCTTCATTCTCAGGTTGTTGGTAGCCAACTTTATACGGATAGCTGTCCAGCATACACAAAAAGGACACGACATTATTCTCAGCTTGCAGTTTTTCAGTAATTGCATGAGCAACCAAACCACCAAAAGACCAACCTAATAAACGATATGGCCCTTCAGGTTGAATGCGCTTTATTTGTTGTATGTACTCTTCTGCCATTTCTTCGATGGATTCTGGCAAGCGGGAAGCATGACGTAACCCCGTTGCTTGTAAACCATAAACAGGTGTTGATTTAGGTAAATGACGTAATAGCCCAGCATAACCCCAAGCTAGGCCAAGTGCCGGATGGATGCAAAATAGTGGCTTTTCTGTACCGCTGGATTTAATTGGCAACATGCCAATCATGGGGTCCCAGTCATCGCTATGACTTAGATAGTCAGAAAGCTCTGCAATGGTTGAGGCTTTAAATAGAACGCCAAGAGGTACTTCAATGAGCAGGTTTTTCTGAATGTGATTCAAAATTTTTGTGGCTGATATAGAGTCACCGCCAATTTCGAAAAAGTTGTCATGAATGCCGACCAATTTCAGTCCAAGCGTTTCGGCCCATAGATTTGCTAACATCTCTTCGAGCTGGTTTCTGGGTTTCACATAACTATTAGAAGCCTGCCAAGTCGGCAAAGGGAGGGCCTTGCGGTTTACTTTGCCGTTTGGTGTTAATGGCATATCGTTTAGTAAAATGAAGTGAGCTGGAACCATATAATCCGGCAGGACTTTTATTAATTGGTTACGTAATATGCCCGTGTCTAGTTGGCTGTCGACCGGTATAACATAGGCGACCAGTTGCTTATCTCCGTTTGGAGATGTTTGTGCTACGACGACGGTCTGACTCACTTCACGACACGTGAGTAAAGCAGATTCTATGTCACCGATTTCGATACGGAAGCCACGAATCTTAATTTGGTGATCGTCACGGCCTTGGTATTCCAGTATGCCGTCTTGTCGCCAGCGAGCTTTATCTCCTGTGACATACAGGCGGCTTCCTTCGCTACCGTAGGGGTTAGGTAAAAAACGTTCGTTTGTTAAGTCTGGGCGTTGGTAATAACCTAGCGCTAAACCTTCTCCTGCAATATACAAGTCCCCTGTGACACCAACCGGCGTTGGTTCCATAGCGTGGTCTAATACATACATTTGGGTATTCAGGATAGGTTTACCAATAGGTGGTTGACGAAGATCTGCCTGATTAACAAGCGGCATAATACTTGACCAGATAGTGGTTTCTGTTGGTCCATAGAGGTTGATAACAGGGTGTCCAAGCTTTGCCATCGTTTGAGCTAAATGGCCTGGTAAAGCTTCTCCTCCAACTAAAGGTTTAATGCCATGCAATTCATTGCTGTAGGTTGGCAATAGTGCCTGCCAAAGAGAAGGCGTGGCCTGGAGTAGAGTGACGCCTTTATTAACCGCAAGTTCCGTTAAAGCTTGAGGATCACGAACCGTTTTTCTATCGGCAATGACAACAGATGCACCTACGGTCAATGGTAAGAATAACTCAAGGATAGAAATGTCGAATGAAATGGTTGTCACTGCTAAGAATTTATCTTTGCTTGTAAGGTTGAGCTCTTTTTGCATAGCGTATAAAAAATTCATCAAAGCGCTATGCGGAATTTCTACACCTTTAGGTCGCCCCGTAGAGCCAGATGTGTAGATTACATACGCCGAGCTGTTCTTTGAAATAGTCAGCCCCGTAGGGTGAGAGACACTTGGGTCTAATGAAATATCGGTGTGTTGATCGTCTATTAATATGCAAGGAGTTGTGGTCTTAGGAAGTTGTTCTTGAGCACTGTGGCAACTGAGTATTAATTTGGGTTGCGCGTCCTCGAGTATGCTGCGAAGACGTTCCTCTGGAAAATCAGGGTCCAAGGGGAGATACGCCGCGCCGGCCTTTAGGGTACCTAAAAGGGCAACGAGCATATCCATGTTGCGAGTGAGTGCAATCGCGACTAAATCACTAGGGCGAACTTGCTCTTTTATGAGTTTGTTGGCCCAAGCATTAGAGAGTGCATCGAGCTGCAAATAGTTTAACGAGCCTTGACCCGAAGAGACGGCAGGCGCAAGCGGGCTACATTTAGCCTGCTTTATAAAGCTCTCCACAACGGATTCTTGCGGTATTGGGGCTACGGTATCGTTCCAACTATGTAAAATTTTATAGCGTTCACTTTCGCTTAATAGCGCCGCCTTACTGATAGGGCTGCTTGGCGCAATTATCATGCTGTTTATTAGGTTCTCAAATTGCACTAAATGGTTTTCTAACTCTTTTCGAGTATACCGAGTTGGATTGGCATCAAATTCAATTTGTAGGCCATTATTATCGTTGCGATCGAAGACGAAAACGGTGAGATCATCTATTAAAGCATTGCTCAAGTTGTGCAAAGAGGTCGAACAATTGCCAAATGTTAAATCATAGTTAAAGGGTTCAATGTTGACACCCAGTGAAGCAATTTGCTGTCCTGCAGACATTAGTCCTAGGTCACGCTTTAGGTCTTCATAGCGATATTGCTGATGACGGAGGGCTTTTAGTACTACTTTAGAGACTTGGGTAATTAATTCATCTAATGTTATTTCAGTTGATAAGCTTAGTCGGATAGGGACGGCGTTGGCCATCATACCTGGGGTGTTGCGTTGGGCGCGTTGGGTTCTCGCTGTAACCGGCATAGCAAACACTAAATCATTCGAGCCTGTCATTCTGTAAAAATACGCGGCAACAAGTGCGATGAGGGTTTGCGGTAGGCTGGCATTAACCTGTTGTCCAACAGTGCTTAGCGTGTCTTTTAGTGTTTGCGATATTGTTAACGATTGACGTAATGGTTTTTGATCTTGGGAAGGGTCGATTCTTTGTGATAGTGATGTGGGGTCAGGCAAGTCAATTAGGTTTTCTAGCCAGTACTGACGGTCTTTCTTATAGCGTTTAGAAGACTTATATTCATTCTCGCTTTCTATGAGTGTTGCCAGAGAGCCAAAAGGGTTGGCTCCTGCGTCCTGGTTGTTAATCAGTGCGTTGTATATCTGAGCGAGTCTAAGGGTCAGTAAATTACCCCCAAAACCGTCTAAAGCGACATGGTGGCAGCGGTGGTACCAGTAGTAATGGTTATTGGCTATTTTAATAAGGGCGCTGCGCCATAATTTATCACCCGCTTTGGTAAGGGGTTGCATCATATCCTCTGTCATCCACCTCATCGCAGCTTGATGTGGGTCGTCGTTATCGCTCATATCCAGTAACGAAAAATACCCTTCGTCATTTTGATGGATTATCTGTGAGGTTGTGTCATTTTCTTCAATAATTTGGCAGCGAATGCAATCGGCTTCGCGGATGAGCTGGCTGATGGCTGAAGTAAAGTGAATGACGTCAATGAACCCTTTTAATTCAAGGTATTCGGCAATATTAAAGGCAGTGTCTTTAGGGGCTAGTTTCTGGGCGATCCATTGCCCTCGTTGGGCAGTAGAAAGAGGTAGGGCAAATGATTGTTGAGAAATAGGTTCTTTTGAACCATAGCAATTACTATGACTTTTAATCATTTGTTTGCTCCTGCAAAAAAATAGTCCATTTGAAGCGTGTGATTAAAGCACGCTTAACATTTACTTAAATTAACATAAAGTCACCTTAGTATTAAGCTGTTAAGTAATAATTTACATAAGAATAAGTGTAAAAAATAGAAGGGGAGTGGCGCGTTGTTTTAACGTATTAAACTTACGTTTTGACGCTTAATATGTTGGTTCACTTGCAAGAAAAGCAGTGCTCCAGACAAAATGCCAAAGCTTGCTAAACCTGACCATACCCAGCCGTGATGTATGCTGGTGGAAGACAATAGCCAGCCGGTGGTGATGTTGCCGATAAAAGCGTAAACACCTCCCACACACGAATACAATCCGTAATGGCTACCTAGTTCTTTGGGAGAACAAAATTTAGGGACATAAGCACCTAACAGCGGGAACACTAACATTGAGCCAAGGCTAAAAAACACGGCACAAAGGATAAAGGGCAGTGCCGGTAACGAAGAGAAACTAAGGTTGAGCCACAAATAGCTAGAGCCCATCATAGCCATTCCTAAGCCGATTCCGCGTGCTGTTCCCAAATAGGATTCTACGAATCGACTGACAGGCATTTGCATTAACACGCCCAAGATAGAAGAAGTAGCGAAAACCCAAGTGATAATGCTGACATCTTGAGTGATGGCACGTATTTCGTGAGGAACAGCAATATACAATTGATGAAACAGTAAGTGGTAAACGGAAGAGCACAGGACAAATTGCATAAAGGCTTTGTGTGTAAGCATTTGCCCCCATTGTTGCCAAAATTTTGAGTGGGCGTGTGTGGTGTTTCTTTGTGATGCCAACTCAGGTAAATAACGCCATTGAATGACCAGTAAGACAGTAAATAAAGCCGCTGAAATGACACCAACTAAAGCGAAATCGAAATAAAGAAGAGATAAACCTACCAATGGCCCTAGCAGCATTCCTGCTCCGGATGTGACATTTTGCAGCGCGAATACTTTGTCTCTGGCTTTTTGCTCTGGGTATTCGGAGGCTAAATAAGCTTGGCTGCTTGGTGTAAAAAGGGCGCCAGCAAAGCCAGAACAAAATGCCCCTAAGATTAGGACGGGAACCGTTTGACCAATACCAAGTAAAGTAAAACCAATGATACGTACAGCGCAGCCTAATAGAATAAGGCGTTTGTAGCCTAATCTGTCACCTAAAGTTCCGCCTACCAGAAACATGCCTTGTTGGCTTAATACTCTAAGCCCTATTATCAGACCCACATACCAACCACTGATGCCCAAATTATGCTGCAAATGATCGGCTAGATAAGGCAGTAACATGTAAAAGCCAAGATTGAAAGTGAAGCCGTTGATGACCAAAACTCGTCCTGCTGGAGAGAGTAAGTGCCAATCTTTTAGTAGGTGTTTCGAAAACATGATGTTGTGACTGTAAGCCTTAATGGAATAATACCTTGAAGCAAGGGTTTTGCTGTCTTAAGAAGAATCAGATAGCACCTTCAGCGATGCTTATTATCTTTTTTCTCGTTCCTGACAGGTTATTTGATTCTGAGGTTTTGCTGGAGGAAGTTGTCCGCGTATTTCTAATCGTGCGTACAAAAGGGATACCGGCAGAGTCTTTTGTGATGTCTGCATTGACGTTATAGACATTTTTAACCAAAGAAGGTGTGAGAATATCACTTGGGTGACCATTGGCAACGAGCTTACCATCTTTGAGAACTAAGAGGTTGTCAGCATATTGCGCGGCAAGATTTAGATCGTGAAGCACCATGATGGTAACCCAGCCTTGTTCTTTGGTTTGCGCATCTAGATGATCAAGAAGAACGTGCTGAAAGTGCAGATCCAATGCGCTGACAGGCTCGTCTAGCATGAGGATTTTGGGTTTACGCATCAAAGCTTGAGCGAATAAGATCATCTGGCATTGGCCACCACTCAGCTTATTGACCTGTCGATCGGCAAGATGCAGCAGGCCAATTTTATCTAAGGCAGAGAGCGCTTCTTCGATAACGCTGTCATCCAAGCGAAACCCTAGAGTATTTAATTGTCCCAGTAACACCACTTCTAAAACGCTTAACTCAACATCAAGACGAATGTCTTGGGGCATATAGCCAAATTGTTTGCGCCATCGAGACAGCTGCTTGCGCTGAAGTGTTTCGTTTTCAAAAGACACCACACCGGATTTAGCTTGAATGTCGCCAAACAACGTTTTTAGAAGTGTGCTTTTGCCTGTACCGTTTGGTCCGATAATCACGTTTACTTTACCTGGCTCTAAAGCAAAGGACATATCATTTGCTAGAACGAGGGTGTCTAAGGTGACGTTAAGGTTATTTACTGTCAGCATAGTTTAGCGCCTTTTACCTAAAATCAGCCAAAAGAAGAAGGGCACACCAATGATGGCAGTGACAATGCCGATTGGGAAGAGTGCGCCAGGCACGATTACTTTAGACAACACTGATGCACTAGAGAGTAAAAACGCCCCTATAATAAATGACAAAGGCAAAAAGAAGCGTTGATCTTCTCCTACTAACATCTTCGCGATGTTAGGTGCCACAATGCCGACAAATCCAATAATGCCTACAAAGCTGGTCACTGTTGCCGTCATAACGGCAACGATTATTAAAGTACGTAACCTAAGTTGAGTGATGTTCACTCCAAGGCTTTTGGCTCTTTCTTCACCTAAGCGCAATGCGGTTAGCTTCCACGCATCTCGTATTAAAAAGAACATACAGATGACCGTCACGCTGATAATAATGACAAGATTAGACCAAGAAGCTTTTGATAAGCTGCCGAACAGCCAAAATAGGATTTGTTGGCTTAATTCTGGAGAAGAGACAAATTGTACAAGTGATAGCAGTGACTGGAATAAAAACAACAATGCGATACCAGCCAAGATAAGTTGGCCTGAGCTGATGTGTCTCATGGTTGCTAGGGCAAATAAAAACGCGGCCGCTAGCATACAGCAAATGAAGGCCCCTAATGGAACGGCAATATTTGTATTGATGCCTAAAGAGCCGAAATACAACATCATCGCAGCACCAAAGCCCGCCGCGGCCGCCATTCCTAAGGTGTAGGGGCTCGCCATGGAGTTATTAAGTAGAGTTTGCATTTCAGCGCCACCCACACCTAATACGCCACCCACAACGATCGCCATAATCGCGATTGGTAGGCGTAAGCTGGAGACAATGACTTGTGTTGTTGCATCTACTTCGACAGGAAAACCAATAAGATTCAATAGCGCTTTAGCCACATCTTTAACGTTTAGCAAAGAAGGGCCTGTTGCGATATCTAATACAAAAGAAAAGGCAAGAACGGCGAGTAAGATACTGATGACTGTCCAACGACGTTTTTCACTGTGTCGTTGCTTTGATACGGCATCAGAGATTAAGGCTGATTGCATTATTATTTACCAGGAATTTGTGTGCTTTTGATGTATCGCTCTAGTCGGGCTATGTGATTAATAGCGTCATTTGAAACATCTGCTGCTTCTAGATGTTGAACATTTGTATAAAGCCCTATCGATGGCTAATCTCATAGTTATACGCAGATCCATTAATGAGCCTTTTTTATTGAGAATTATTTCTGTTTGGAATCTTACGGATAGATGAGAATTAATCAAGAACTTTATTACGATTTAAAGTGCATTTAAGAGTCATTTCAATATAGAGCAAAAGCTGGGCCTAAAAAGGGCCTGAACAGGCCTATAGAGGAGAGAGCGTATGCTCCTCCTTTATAGGCTGAGTTGAGGCGTATTTTACTCTGATATTTGGGCGGTAAAGGTGCCTGTTGGCATGATGGGTAAATACTTCTTATAAAAGTTTAAGTATTCCTGCTCTGGGTCTATGTCCTTGAATAAGCTAGGGTACATAGATTTAGCGATAAACTGAACCATAGAGGCATCTAAAATAGAACGGGAAGCACCTTGGTAAATACCGTATACGCGGTTGTTTTTTACTGCTGGCATTTGGTTCCAGCCAGTGCGAGCTTTATAACCCGCGAGACGAGATTCAGCCAGTTTTCTATCGACACCTTGTCCCATGGCTATTGCATCGCCTGCCACACCTGATTCTGTGCCTGCTAGAAATACAACTTCAGGTCGAGAAGCCAGAACCTGCTCCGGGTTCATTGGTCCCCACCACTCTACAAATGGTGCAGCAATATTATCGCCTTCCATCATGGTAATCACAGCCCCCCACATATTTTTACCATAAGTGAAACTATATTGACTCGGGCCTTTATTGCCAAACTCAACATAAGTGCGTGGTTTTGGTAGTTTAGCGGCTTTTATACGCTGTAAGGTTGATTCTATAGTGTGTTTATAGTTATCTGCGATTTCTTGAGCACGTTTTTCTTGCCCAGTTAATTCACCAATAATTTGTGTGCTCTTGATGTGGCGCTCTAGTGTTTGAGCATTGTAATCGACAACCACAATTGGAATGCCTGCATTTTCTAAGCGTTCGGCATCCGTACCAAGGCCTTTATATTGCCAATCTGCTAGAAGAACAACACTCGGCTTAAGACTGATGACTTTTTCAATAGAGAAAGTTTGAGCTTCTACTTCTCCAACATCAGGGATGCTTTTTAACGAAGGACGATAATTCGTATAAAGACTCCAGCTTGAAGGGCGCCATCCTTCCCAAGTGTCACGAGAAATTCCAACTACATTATCTAGTGCGTTTTCAGTACCTATGGCCATGTAATCTTCAGCGTAAAAACCTAAAATGACACGCTTGGCAGGTAAGTCTAGTTCAACTTTTCTACCCAAAACGTCGTCAATGACCGTCATTTTTGCTTGAACGGAACCAGCAAAAATAGAGATACCTAACGCTAAAATAAGCAGTGCGCGTGGATTCATTAAAGGATGTCCTTTTATTGAGAATGATTTTTGTTTGAGATATTACGGATAGGCGAAAATTTAGCAATATATTAATAAGATTTAAGATGCTTTTAAGAATTATTATCATAAGAAGGTGTGGGGAAGCTTGCATAGCGCTAAAAAAACTTATAATTAATGGGGGACATTGCTCAGCAGGCTGGTATTCAGGTGATATTGTTCTTTGACTCCGATATGCCGAACCATGTCACTACGCAGGATATCGTTGTAGACAGTGGAGTTACGTTAAACACCTAGTAAGATTGTTATAGGATGAATCAAGCGTTTTTCTCGCTTGGTAAGGGAAATTTGCTCGGTATGATTTTCATATTGAGCTTTTATATGGATGTTAAAGTGAATTGCTATTCCCAAACGCAAATACTGTTGTTTGGTACTCATGTTTTACATGTGAGCCATCTTATTTTTAAAGAAGAGTCTTTGGTTGCGACAGACTATGAAGCCTCTATTGCAAAGCCGTCAGGCTATAGCAATTGGAGAGCTAAGCGTAAAGCAAGCTTTTTGGCGGGGCGGCTTGCTGTTCGTCATCGGCAAAGCTGTTTAAATTTGCCTCTGACAGATATTCCAAAGGCTAAAGACGGCTCACCTGTTTGGCCAGAAGACTACATAGGCAGTATTTCTCATACTGAGAAGCAAGCCGTTGCGGTGATATTGCCAAGATCAAAACAAGCGATTCAACACATTGGCATTGATCTAGAGTTGCTTGATCATGCGGATAAGTTTGATGCGGCTAATCTAATAGGGTTAGCGTCTGAGTTTGAAATACTAGAAGCAATGGGCGTGGAGAAAAAACGTTCGACCTTATTGTTATTCTCGCTCAAAGAAAGTGTTTATAAAGCCTTATTTCCTCTGGTTGGTGAGTTTTTTGACTTTCTGGACGTCGCTTTGGTTGCCACTGATGATGAGGCGTTCGAATTTCGGGTTAGGCGTCAATTAAGCTTCGTTGTCGGATCCGGTTTTACTTTACATGCTCGCTATAAAATACAGGATGACCATATTATGACTTGGGCCTATTGTTGACAGCTTATACGGTAAAACACCAAAAATTAATGCTGTATGGGCTGACGAGATTGAGCTTAGATAATTTAGGGAAGTCTTTGAGTTTCACTTTGCCATTTCTGAATTTTGGTTTTAGGCCGTTGATGCGTATCTTTTTTGACGTGAGTGAGTCTGCGGTAATCTCAAAGCGTTTCTTTTTCGATCCAAAGCCATTGCATTGTAGAATTTTTGGGCTGGCCGACATGTTGATAATGAGCAGGGTGCATTTGCCAGCTTTTTTCGCGCTATGGCAATAAACTTGTACATAAGGGTCATCACTTTGCACATCAAAAACATGTTCTCCCATGAGCTTACCCCATAGCCAGCTGACCCAATAATCTGGGTTGGGGTTGAGAGTTTGTCGGTTAATAAGTGCGTAGTCGCCGCCAATTAAGCTTTGTCTTATCATGACTTTTTGACCGATTTTCGCGCCTCTGCCGAGTTGGTCTGCCCACCAGAAACAAGAAGCAAAGCGATCTGATAATTTTGCTTGTCCGCCACACTGGGCTGAGCCTGTTTCCCCGGTCCATAATTGGGCGTTGGGTTGATGCTGATGGCGAAGTTTCTCTAGTTGGCGCGAATATTTTTCATAATCTAAAAGAGAATTTGGTGAAAGAAGGTTGCTGATTGAAGCAGATCGGGTTTTGACAGGAGAGCGGCTGCTTTGAAACGGGTAATAGTGCCAATCTACAATGTCGAGTGACTCTTCTAGGGACTCTAGAAACGAAGCGGACAGGTTGCTAAATGGCTTTATGGCTTCACCAATTCGGGGCCAGAAAGCACTGCCTGGGCCAGCAATTTTGCTATTGGGGCTATATTGTCGAACACAACGAATGAAGACATCATAATCTTTGGCGAGATTTTTCGCACTTGGTTGGGATGTGAGACCATGAAATGCCCAATAAGCATTTAGCTCATTACCCAGCTCACAAATGTCGATGTTTTGCCCGTGAGCTTGGCTGTATTCCAAAAGTGATTTGACTTCGTAGGCTTGCCAGTTGCCTTGTTGACGGCGATCGAATAGGCCATATTTCATGGTAAACATAAGACCCAATTCATTGCGCTGACAAAAGTCATGCAGCTGATGCCACATTTCTTGGGTCACAATAAGCGCCTCAGGGTTGTCTGTTGTAGAGGGGGTTGTGAAGTAATGGATATTGTCGGCTTCCGAACCACCAACGCGCACGTACGCTGCCCCTAAAGCCTGTACTAATAAATCGAGTTTTTCTTGCTGTAAATCGAGAGGCTCGACCCGTTGGGTGCCTAATCCTCGTTGTGTCCCTTGGCTACCTTCCCACCAAAAGCCACCAGCAAGTACCGAGATATCAATAGAGAAAGATAAGTACCTAGGTTCTATAGTGGTAATAGGCGTGGTGCTGTTAAGATGAACAACAAGTGATTTGTTTTGACGAATGTTGCGTCTATTTTGATGCAAAGGTCGTAACAGTCTAGAGCTAAACAAGAGTCTTCTTCTCTATTAAAAGGTTTTCTTTAGACTGCAATAAATATATGACATTTATGTGATGCTACTATTTAGAAGCGCATTTTGATTTTTAAAGGACGCGGTTATGAAACTTTCAATTTGGATTATGACTTTTTTATTAGCTGGCTGTACCAGCGCACCTAAAAATATTGATCCTGTGACGCAGTTTCAGTTAGAGCGCTATTTGGGAACTTGGTATGAAATTGTTCGCCAAGATCATGCTTTTGAAGAGGGTTTGTCAGAGGTTACTGCAACGTATTCTATGCGAGAAGATGGCGGAGTAGCGGTTTTGAATCGAGGTTATTCGGCCGAAGATAAAGCATGGCGAGAAGCTGAAGGGCGGGCTTATTTTGTTAACTCTTCCAATGTAGGGCATCTGAAGGTATCGTTTTTTGGGCCTTTTTATGGCGCTTATGTTATTTTCGAACTGGATCAAAAAGACTATCAATATGCCATGATATCCGGTCCTAGCCGTGATTATTTTTGGTTGTTATCTCGCACACCAACTATGCCTGAAGCCGTGAAACGTCGGTTATTAGCAAAAGCAGAAGCGTTAGGTTTCCCCATGGATAAGTTGGTGACAGTGGTACATACCCCAAAGGGGTCGTGAGATCAAAACAATGTGCAGGTGACCGATTGCTTAGCCGCCTCACTTGAGCAAACTTTAGCGTAAGCCTCTGGGGTTTGTATCAGGGCATAATGGGCATTTGAGTCTCTACATAGAGCAAGAAATTCCTCATATTGGTGGTTGAAGTTGTCTTTGGTTATTTCATAATCAATGATGGCATCATTGCCGCCCCAATTACTGCCGACATTTTCCGTTTTCGTACTTTGAATTAAATAGGTGATCTCATTATATCTAAGGCGAACTTGATGACAAAAAGCGCTATTAGGTGTGGTTTCGTTGCATTCAGTCATATCAATCTCTAGCAGCTCTTTTTCTGCTTGATAACGATCTAACTGATCCTGTGATCTATTTTTGCCTCTGTGATTTTGCTCCGCTCTAAGAGACAGCGCTTCTAATCTATTTTTAGCTTTATTGAGGCGGTCCTCTTTCACTAAGCATTTTTTTCCAAACTCTACCAAGTCGCTACTGTGCGAAAGGCTACTCACCATAGCTAAGCTAAGTGTTAAAAGGCTAGACTTTATGATTGGGATCGTCATTAGGGTAGTAACCTGCTTTTTATCTTGAATTCATGTGACTCTAGTATAAGCCTAGGTTTGTTTTGTGTCCTTACCTTGATCAAGCAGCGATGCTGTATAGGATTAAGGTTTAGTATAAATCTTAATGTCTAATGATATGCTAGAGCGATAAGAAGAGGCAAAAGCTCAATACTGAAGATATCGCCCTATAGATTATAGGTTTTATTTCCTAAGCGTTTATCTTACTAGGTAATTTTGCTGAACAGACATTAACCAATATTAGTTGGAATAATACAGTGAATCAGGTTAACAACTCGTACGGATTGGATGTGCATCCATTACGGGACTCCTTGTATGCAGAATTGCATTCTCGTCCTTTCCAAGTTCTTCCTAGCCCAGCCAGAGTAAGCTATCTTGCGGTCATTTTGAGGCCGGAGCAAAAGAAAGCTGAATTCGAACATTTTTGTGCGCTTTATCAATACTTTACTGGCACGCCTCCAGAAGAGGATGGGGCCTGTATTGAAGTGGATTTTGGGCATTGTAAAATACGTCGCGATAAGCATTTAGAGTTTACGTCTTACATCATTACCCATGGTCAAGTTGATTCCAGTCTTGGCTTTTTTGATCAAAATGCTTTGTCATGTTTGCCTGTGGATTGGCTGTCTGCCATCCCAGGAGCCGTCATTGCCGCTTTTCATATAGCGATTGAAGACGCACGCACAATACCAGAGCCAGATTTAGCCTTGGTAAAAAGTCACTTTGAAGGAATGCGTTTAGTAGGGAGTCGCCCGCAAAATGGCGATGCGCAAGTTTGGACGAGTTTTCAGTTGCACAGCGATGGCTGTGGTCGGTTTTTGATTTATAACAAAAACATGAGCGACAGCCAGTTAGGCCGAATGGTGCAGCGGGTTATTGAGATCGAAACCTACCGATTAATGGCATTATTGGCTCTGCCTATGGCGCGTAAATACAACGCGGAGCTGGTGGCTATGGATCAAGAGTTAGCGAACACCACAGCCAGCTTATCTGATGCAACAGAGACTCTTGATGAGCAGGCTTTGTTGGGTGAGTTAATTGAAATGGCAGCTTGGGTAGAAGCAACTCGAGCGAAGACCTCTTTTCGGTTCAGTGCCACAAGGGCCTATCATGAGCTAGTACTAAAGTGTTTAGCAGAACTAAAAGAGGACGAAGTGTCAGGGCACTTGACCATCACCGAATTTATGACACGCCGACTAACGCCAGCAGTAAGAACTTGTAACACGGCAGGGAACCATTTAGAGAGCCTTTCGACTCGTATCGACCGAGTGTCGGATATGATGCGCACCCAAGTAGAAATGTCGATTCAATCTCAGAACCAGCAGTTGCTAACCTCTATGGATCGTCGCTCTAAAATTCAGCTTGCCATGCAACATACGGTTGAAGGCTTGTCTGTTGCAGCGATTAGTTACTACAGCGTAGGGTTATTGAAGTTTTTGATCGAAGCCGTGTACGACAAAGGCGTTAGTTTTGATAAAAGCCTAGTGATAGGTTTGTCAGTACCTCTTGTGGTTGGCAGTGTGTGGTTTGCGACACGAAAAATCCATAAACGCTTTTTGCTATTAGCGAAAGCAAAAGAGGGAGGCTAGATCTTGCTCTATGTAACAATTTAAAAAGGCTTTCTACAACGCTAATAGAAAGCCTTTTTTATGTGGAACAGTTCACGGCTTTAAAGCTTTTTAGATCGTATTATGAATTTCTGCCACGAAATCATAGGAATCCCCAGGAAACCATGAACGCGTAAATTCAATGGGCGTGCCATCTTGCGTGACGGCGGTACGTTCAATGTAAAGCACAGCGCTAAGCTCTGGGATATCGAGCAACTGGGCTCGCTGTTCATCAATACTTATTGCTCGTAAGCGCTGGAATGCACGAACAGGGCGGCAGCCTTGTTGCTCTAATAAATCGTACAGTGACCCTTCCATCGCAAAAGGGTTAAGAATGTAATTGCTTGGAATCGTTGCTAACTCAAGTGCCATGGGTTTGCCGTCGGCGTAACGCAAACGATAAAAACGCACAACCTCCTGCTCTGCAGATAATTTCAGTGCTTTGCATTCATCTTCATGGGGCATTCCCAAAGATCGATCTAGCCATTTAGACGTAATGGCTTTGCCGCGAGCTTCCATAACTTCGGTAAAGCTGCGTAAGTGGTTCAGTGGTTGCTCAACCCGTTCGCTGACAAAAGTCCCAGCACCTTGACGTTGCGTTAATACATCCTCTTTCACTAACTCGTCGATGGCACGGCGTACAGTAACCCTTGATACATCAAGATATTTAGCCAGATCACGCTCTGGTGGCAGCGTATCACCGCCAAGCACTCGACCTGCAGAAATAGACGCTAAAATGGCTTTTTTAACCTGCACATAGAGAGGAATACCTTTTGCTCTCAGTGCTTCGCCAGCGCCAAATAATTCATTAACGCGATTTTGGTTCATAGTTAGTGTCCTGAACGGGAAGGGGTTCCCGTACTTGTTATTGCTAAGGGCTAAATATTCCAGGGTTAAAGGGGAATAGTCGCAGTCGTATGGGCGTTAACCCTTTTTAACGCCTTGCCTTGATGATCAAATAAATACAAACGATTAGGTTGAATGCCAAATGTGATTTTATCACCCGCTTTGTGTTGATTATCTCCATCGACTTTAAGCACCATTTCGCCTTCCTGACCGATATCGACATACAAATAGGACAGTTCACCTAGGTGCTCTATCAAAGTAACTGTGCCTTCAACGGTATTGTGTTCGCAGTCGAGCGCAATATGTTCTGGTCGTAAGCCAAGTTGCACTATGTCACCTTTGTTTAGCGATGTCGTATCAATGCAAGCCTGAATGGCACGGCCGGATTCTAGCACAAGTTGCGTGTTTTCTGGGGCAGGTTGACTGATTTTGGCTGTTAAAAAGTTCATCTTTGGCGAACCAATAAAAGCAGCAACAAATTGGGTTTTGGGGTGGTGATATAAATCCAAAGGTGCGCCAACTTGTTCTACACGTCCCTTGTTCATGACGACGATTTTATCGCCTAATGTCATGGCTTCAACTTGGTCATGAGTCACATACACTACGGTGGCTTTTAGTTCCTGATGAAGTTTGCCAAGTTCGACACGTGTTTGAACCCGTAAGGAAGCGTCTAAGTTAGATAAAGGTTCATCAAATAAGAAGACTTTCGGGTCTCGTACAATGGCGCGGCCTATGGCGACACGCTGGCGCTGGCCACCTGACAGCTCTCGAGGTAATCGTTCCAGTAGATGATCAATCTTTAGCTTTTTTGCGGCTTCCATTACCTTGTTGTTTACAAAGTGTTTGTCTTTGCCTGAGATTTTTAAGCCAAACGCCATATTTTTGAACACATTCATGTGCGGATATAAGGCATAGGATTGGAATACCATAGCAATACCACGTTTGGCTGGTGAGCGCCCATTAACGCGCTCTTCGTCGATATATAAGTTGCCTTCGGTGATGTCTTCTAATCCAGACAGTAAACGTAATAAAGTCGATTTTCCGCAACCGGATTCGCCAATCAAAACGACAAATTCGCCGTCTTTTATATCAAGGTCGATGCCATGAAGTACGTCCACATCGCCAAAGCGCTTTTTGATATTGTTTAGTTTTACACTTGCCATGAAATAAACCTCCAACGGTCAAAGATAGAAAGTATTATTTGACCGCTCCGCTGGTTAAGCCGCGGATCAATTGTCTTGAAAAAATGGTGTATAGAATCAGCACAGGAACGATCGCCAAAGTTAACGCTGACAAAACTGAGTTCCAGTCGGTGACGTATTGCCCCACAAATTGCTGTACGCCAAGGGTAATAGTGCGAGTTTCTTCACCTGGCGCGAGTATCAGCGGGAACCATAAATCGTTCCAAATCGGAATCATGGTAAATACAGCCACGGTCGCCATTGCGGGCTTCAGTAGCGGTAAGATGACACAAAAGAAAATTTTGTATTCACTAACGGAATCGCAACGGGCAGCCTCGGTAAGCTCCTTGGGAATAGTGCGCACAAACTCTGACAAAATGTACACAGCAAGCGGTAAGCCTTGGGCTATGTACACCAGCACCAGAGCAGTGAGTGTATTCACAAGGTCCAAGCTCACCATTAGGCTTAAGATACTTACCGTACCCAATCGAATGGGGATCATGATGCCCATGGCAAACAAAAAGGTAATCAGCAAGTTGCCTTTGAATTTGTATTCCGTCAGTGCCCAAGCCGCCATAGCACCCAGTAAAAGTACTAAGCCAACCGCCAAAATTGTGACGACTAAGCTGTTCCACGAATACAAACCGAAGTCAGATCTCAGAAGTACTTGTTGGAAGCCCACCAAGGTAAAGGAGTCACTGTCTGGCAAGCCGAGTGGGTCGCGGAAGATAGCCCGACGCTCTTTGAAGGCATTGATCACAACAACAATAATTGGGAAAAGTGCAATTACGGTATAGGCCAATAAGACTGCATGTATCGTGACGCTTTTTGGGACTTGTCTTATTCCAGAGGCGGGCATTAGCCGATCTAATAGTTTCATCATAGCCTCCTTAAAATTGGAATCGCTGAATGCGACGTTGAATAAAGAATAGGAACAACATAACGCCCACCAAAATGATTAAGAACATCAGTGTAGCCACCGCGGCACCCATGGAAGCGCTGCCTTGTTGTAGCTGGAAACCAAAGAAGGTTCGGTAGAAGAAGGTCCCCATTAAATCCGTTGAAAAGTTAGGTCCAGCAAGAGCGCCTTTCACGGCGTATATCAATTCAAAAGCATTAAAGTTCGCCACAAACGTCAAAATCGAGACCATGGCGATGGTCGGTAAAATCAATGGTAATTTAATGTGCCAAAATGTTTGGAATGAATTGGCGCCATCTACCACGCTGGCATCGACAATATCATCAGGAATATTCAACAAGGTGGCGTAGATCAACATCATCGGAATACCGACAAACTGCCAGACGGAGATAAAGGCTAAAGTAATTAGCGCGCTGCCTTCTTTGCCAAGCCATGCATCGAAGTATTGGCCAAGGCCAATATTATAAAGAAAGTCTTCTGAAATGCCCCAGATAGGGCTTAATAACAACTGCCAAACAAAGCCGATGATAACCACAGATAACATGGTTGGCATAAAAATGAGTGTTCGATAAGTGCCAGAGAGACGTAATTTTGGTGTGCTTAATAATACCGCCAGAAGCAGACCTATCGGATTTTGTACAAGCATATGGATCGCAAAAAATTTAAAGTTATTGCCGAGTGCATTCCAGAAAGCTTGTGACCAAGTATCGTCCGTTATCAAGGTGATAAAGTTTTGCAAACCGACAAAGTTGCTTTGTCCTTGTTGCTCGTTGTACAGGCTTAATACCAGTGTATCGAGCAAGGGGTAAACACTGAAAACAACGTAAATCAGCAATCCTGGCCCAAGGAAAAACACCAAGTGCCATGGGAAAGGTTTCTTTTCGTCATGTTGGTTGGATGGCGTCATAGTTCATCTCAAAAGGTTATTAATCTTAACCCCTTCCCGGCCTCCCTTAGCAAGGGGAGGAGCAGGCTAGTTTTATTCCCTCCCCTTTATCTTCAAGGGGAGGGCTAGGGTTTCACTTATTGCTGAGGTTTGTACCATTGCTCCAAACCGTCCTGTGTTTCTTTGGCGGCTGCTTCTGGTGTCATGGTGCCATTGATAACCTGAGCACTAACATTCCATAGTTGGTTTTCTAAGTTTGGCGTACCACGAGATAGGATTTGATAAGAGTTACGAATGGTCGACTCGCACTGCTGACGCCAGCTCATAAACTCTTGTGCAACAGGGTCTTTGATGTCGATTTGGTGATTAGACAATGGGAAGAAGCCTGGTACCGCATTCGCATAAAGTGTGGCGAATTCTTTGCTAGCCATCCAATTTAAGAAGACTTTAGCGGCTTCTTTATTCGTCGAGTTCGCATTAATGCCAATCCCCATATCGGTATGATCACTGATGTAACAAGTGTCTCCTGATTTCGCCACAGGTGGTGGGAAGGCGCCAAATTCAAAATCCGCCTGATTGTTAAATGTCTGAATGTCCCAAGAGCCCGCTGGGTAAATGGCTGCCCGGCCTAAAGTAAATAGGTTTTGTGAATCAGAATATTTTTGCGCTTCAAAACCTCTGCCCAGATACGGTTTCCACTCGGAAAGTTCTTTCCAAGTGTCCACATAGGCTTTGTCAGTTAACTTTGCTTCGCCTGTTAATAGTGCCTTACGACCTTTTTCGCCTTTCCAATAGTTCGGGCCAATGTTCTGGAACCCCATTGTGGCTGCTTCCCATTGGTCAGCAGTACCCATAGCTAGCGGAATGTAACGGCTTTCAGTCTTGATGGTTTCTAGAGTGCTAAAGAATTCATCGCGTGTTTTGGGAATCGATAAATTGAGCTCTTCAAATATTTCTTTGTTATAAACAAAACCATGTAAAACAGAAGCAACAGGCATACAGAATTGGTCTTTACCATCATCTGTTACCCAAGCACTTTTCGCTACATCGGAGAATTGTTTTAAACCTTCTAAATCATTTAAGTTGGCTAGGTAACCATCTTTATAAAGGTCGAGAGCGGTATCGAATGGACGGCAAGTGATTAAGTCACCTGCAGAACCTGCTTTTAATTTTGCTTGCAGTGCCGAGTTGTATTCAGTTGGAGGGGTTGGTGCGAAGTTAACTTTTGTGTCTGGGTGGCTTTTGTTGAAGGCTGGAATAATAACATCTGACCAGATGTTAGCATCGTCACTACGCCAACTTTCAATAGATAAACCATCTGCCGCTTGCGCGATACCAGTACTGCTAAGCAGTATCGCCGCTAGGCAAGTGAGCTTTGTAACCGTTTTTGCTTCCGGTTTTTTGTGAAGTAAAGCGGAACGAACATTTAACATGAGTACTCTCCGATTGTGTTTTCCAATTGTGATGTGGTTGCTTTTTTATTAGTCTCTAAAGTCTTATTGGTATCTTTTAGGTATTTATTTTTTTAAAAATTAGCACCAATTATTCGTTCAGGCAAATAAATATGACAGAATTGTGGAAAGTAATTTGATCTTGCGTTTTAATTGGTCTTATATTGGTTTGTTTTCGTGGCTGAAAAGAGGGTTCTTATGCAAGTCATCATTCTTCCATCCGCTCATGATGTGGCCTTGTTCGCGGCTGATCGTGTCGTTGATGTGATTAATACCAAAACGAATCCTGTTTTAGGGTTAGCGACTGGGTCTACACCCATTGCTTTGTACAAAGAGCTGGTGGCGCGTTATCAATCCAGGCAAGTATCGTTCCGGCACACCATCAGCTTTAATTTGGATGAATATATTGGTATTGCCGATTCTCATCAGCAGAGCTATCGCACCTTTATGAATCAACACCTGTTTGAATCGATTGATATTGTCGCAACGAATACATATGTTCCATTGGCCGAGAGCCAAAATGCAGACACCTTAAAGAAAAGTGCGCAAGATTATGAAGTGAGTATTCAGCAAGCGGGTGGGATTGATTTACAGATTTTGGGCATTGGTTTAAATGGTCATATTGGCTTTAATGAGCCTACTTCTAGTTTTGCTTCGCGCACGCGCATCAAAACCTTGTCTGAATCGACCGTTGCTGCGAATAAACGTTTTTTTAAAGAAGGCGAGTATCAGCCGCATTTAGCGCTAACCATGGGAATTGGTACTATTTTAGAAAGCAAGTCAGTGCTGTTAATGGCCACTGGTAAAGCGAAAGCAGAGGCGGTTAAAGCCATGGTTGAAGGCCCACTTTCTGCCATGTGTCCAGCGTCAGCACTGCAACTGCATGAATTGGCAACCATAGTATTAGATGAAGAAGCCGCTAGTTTGTTAACGTTAAAAGAATATTACCAATGGTGTGAACAAAAACGTCAACAATTGCACGAGGGAAGTTTGGCATGAGCGGTTTATATATTGGTGTGGACGGCGGTGGTACTTTTTGCCGTGCCCGCTTGGTTGATGGTGATGGCAATGTTTTAGGTGAAGCCGTCGGTGGCTCAGGTAATCCAAGAATCGGTATTGAGGCGGCTTGGCAGAATATTATCAACGCCTGTCTTGAAGCGTGCCATCAAGGCAATATTTCTCCCGAAGTTTATGCAAAAATTACCTTAGGTTTAGGTTTAGCGGGTGCCAATCAGCCACTGGAGCAAGAGTTGGTGATTGCTCAAAAATCACCGTTTGGGCAGCGTTACTTATTGACCGATGCGCACGCGGCTTGTTTGGGGGCCTTTAATGGCGAAGATGGCGCGTTATTGATATTGGGCACAGGCAGCTGTGGGGTTGTTTATCAAAATGAACGATTCAATATTGTTGGTGGCTGGGGTTTTCCCTTATCTGACCAAGGTAGTGGGGCGCGTATTGGTCTTGCTGCTTTAGAGTATTCACTAGCGGCTTTGGATGGAATCTCTCCATCGACACCTTTTACCGACAGCATTAATGCTGAGTTCTCTTTATCGGCAGAGGAATATGTCTTGTATCAAAACAGAGCTCCATTGCCAAAAGAATACGGTGCGTTTGCAGTTCAGGTATTTCAGTTTGCCCAGCAGAAAGACCCAATTGCCCTGAAAATTATCCAGCAACAAGTGGAGTGGGTGAGTCAATATCTAGACGCTTTGATAGCTAAAGGTGCTCAGAAGATTGTTTTAGTTGGCGGCGTCTCAGAGGCCATTTTAGAATATTTGCCAGAGCGTTTTTCGCCTTACTTTTGTCAGCCAAAGGGTGATGCCATGGCGGGTGCCATTTTGATGGCTAAAGCTCAAATAGGAAGGAAAGCAATATGATGGAACATAAGTTAACAACCTTGTTTGCCAAGCGTTTGTTCGATGGAGAGAACTGGCTCTCGAATCAAAAGGTGATCTTTAAAGGGCAAGTGATTGACTCTATTACATCTGTTGCTGATTTAGCTGTTGAGCAATCCACTGAAAATACAGACGTGGTTGATATTCTGGCGCCAGGGTTTATTGATGTGCATGTCAATGGCGGCGGCGGCGCCTTGTTTAACCATACGCCGACTATTAAAGCATTAGAGCGCATGGTGGCTGTGCATGCTCAATTTGGTACTGTGGCTATGATGCCGACATTAATCTCTGATGATTACGAGATCATGTCGCAAGCACATCAAGCGGTTTGCCAAGCTCTTAAGCAAAATATGGCGGGTATTTTGGGGATGCATTATGAAGGTCCTTACCTTAATCCCATTCGTAAAGGTGTTCATAATGAATCTAAGCTGCGCAAACCCACAGAAGGTAAACTTGCCACGTTATTAGAAGTGAGTCGAAGTGGAAAGCTCATGGTGACATTGGCACCAGAGCAAGTGCCAGAAGGTTTTATTGAATGGTTGGTTTCTGAAGGGGCTATCGTTTGTGTTGGGCATTCTGCAGCGAGTTATGATCAAGCAAGACAAGCGGTGATGAGTGGTGCCCGCGGCTTCACCCATTTGTTTAATGCCATGACGCCTTTAATTAGCCGTGAGCCTGGTGTGGTTGGTGCGGCATTGCAAACCGACATCCCAACTTGGTGCGGTTTAATTGCCGATGGGCATCATGTTCATCCTGCGAGTATGCGAGTGGCTATTGCCGCAAAAGGTTGTGAACACATGCTTTTAGTAACCGATGCTATTCAGAGTGTGGGATCCGATGAAAAAGAAATGCCATTTTTAGGCAAAAAAGTATTGCGCAGTGAAGGCAAAGTCACCACCGAAGATGGTACGTTAGCGGGCTCCGATTTAGATATGGCAACCGCTGTACGTAATGCCGTTAACCTAATAGGCCTGTCACCAACGGAAGCCTTGCAAATGGCGTCCTTAAGGCCTGCTGAGTTTTTAGGGATAGCTGGTGATTTTGGTCGTATTAAAGCGGGATACCGAGCGAGTCTTGTCGGTCTAAGCGAAGATTATTTTGTCAAATCAACATGGATTGATGGGCAAAAGGTGTGGGGGTAGGTAGTAACTTATTTTAATTAAGTTGGAATAAAGCTATCTATCCAAAGTTAATCTCTATAGTATGGCGGCACAAGCTAGAAAGAAGTCTAAAATTATTAACTCTGCAATACGTTGTTTTATTCATAAAATCCTCGTCCTGAAAGTTTCTAAGTACAAGTCTATTTTTTTTGCAAAACCGGCCCCTAAAGGGCTATTTAAAACTCAGGTGATTATTTATGTCTAATACAGTGAAAGGAACCGTTAAGTGGTTCAACGAAACGAAAGGTTTTGGTTTTATCGAGCAAGAGTCTGGCCCAGATGTGTTCGCACATTTCAGCGCTATTGTAAGCGATGGATTCAAAACTTTGGCTGAAGGCCAACAAGTAGAATTCGTTGTGACTGCTGGCCAAAAAGGTCCTCAAGCAGAAAATATTACAGTACGTTAATTAGCTACTAAGAATATTTAAAAAAGGGGTAAGTTCTTCGGAGCTTACCCTTTTTTGTGTTTGAAAAATCACGCCTTCTTACGGAAGCGCGAGTACCAATTCGTTGCGCTCTTTACCTATCTAATTGAAACTTTCCTTTAGGTTTTTACGTATTTATATGTATCTGTTGCTTTGTAGTCATATTGCAACAACCTAAGACTAATAAGGAAAGATGCTATGAATCGTCGAAACTTTCTCGTAACAACTGCTTGTGTTATCGGTGGTGCTCATTCGTTCAGTGCGCCTGTCATGGCTGCCAGTTCAACCTCTGATGAAGATTTTGAGGTGGTACTCAGTAAGAAGCAGTGGCAAGCAAAGCTAAGTGATTTTGAATATCAGGTAATGAGAGAAGAAAAAACGGAGCGTGCTGGTAGTAGTCCTTTACTGGGTGAAAAGCGAGAGGGAACCTATCACTGCAAGGGCTGTGATCTTCCTCTTTATCCCAGTAAGACTAAATATGAGAGCGGCACAGGCTGGCCAAGTTTCTATGATAGTTTGCCAAATGCGATAGGAACAAAAGAAGACAATGGTTTCTTTATGAAGCGTACAGAAGTTCATTGCCGTCGATGCGGTAGTCATTTGGGGCATATTTTTGATGATGGCCCGCAACCAACAGGATTACGCCATTGCTTAAATGGTATTTCTTTAGTTTTTAAGCCCGCGTAAATACGATTTCTAAATTATTTTGAAAAAAAATGAAACCTTTTTAAATTTGCTACGTATCTCTTTATAACCATGGCGAATTGTTATGGACAAACAAACTGGAGAATAACAATGAAATTACTAAGTCTTGTTTCCGCTGCAACAATTGTGACGCTTGCTGGCTGCTCTGCTGGTGGCATGAAAACGACTGATGAAAATACAAACCCAATGGTGGGCGGCGCGCCAATGTATGCGAGCAAAAACATCATTGAAAATGCGGTTAATTCTAAAGACCACACGACATTAGTGGCAGCTGTTAAAGCCGCAGGTTTGGTTGAAACACTTCAAGGTCCAGGTCCTTTTACTGTCTTTGCGCCAACCAATGCGGCGTTTGATAAATTACCAGAGGGTGCTGTAGCCGGTTTGTTGAAACCAGAGAATAAAGCCGCCCTAACTAAAGTGTTAGCGTGTCATGTGGTAAAAGCGGATGCTTTGTCTGGCGCTATCAAAACCATGATTGATGATGACATGGGCAAACACCCAGTGCCTACCATTGGCGGCTGTACATTAATGGCTACTTATATGGGTGATAAAATCATGCTGGAAGATGAAAACGGCCGTGTTGCTCACGTAACTATTGCTGACGTTAAACAATCTAACGGTGTGATCCATGTAATTGATACTGTGCTTTTGCCTAAGCAATAAGCCAGTACCAAAACACAGATTTAGCCCAAAAGCCGGTATTTAACTAATAAGGTTGGCAGGCTAAACGATGAAACCAGTATCTTTACCCCTTTAGATGCTGGTTTCTTCGTTTCTTAAGGTCAAAACTTCATAACCTGTTTCTGTGACCAAGATGGTATGTTCCCACTGTGCGGAAAGCTTTTTGTCAGCGGTAACGACGGTCCAGCCATCTTTTTTCGTCTTAGTTTTGGCTTTCCCTTGGTTGATCATGGGTTCGATAGTAAAAGTCATGCCTGCTTCCAGTGTCATTCCTGTTCCTGCTTTGCCGAAATGCAGAACTTGTGGTTCTTCGTGCATTTCTCGACCAATGCCATGACCACAGTATTCTTTGACCACTGAATAGCCTTTGCTTTCAGCTAAGGTTTGGATGGCTGCGCCGATGTCGCCTAGCGTGGCCCCCGGTTTTACTTTTTTAATCCCAGCCCACATGGCGTCATAAGTCGTTTTGACTAAACGTTTGGCAATAGGATTGGCCTCGCTCATGACATACATTTTGCTGGAATCTGCGATAAAGCCGTTCTTTTCTAGGGTAATGTCTAGATTGATGATGTCTTTTGCTTTGAGTTTATGGCTGTCGTTTGGCACACCATGACAAACGACTTCATTTATTGAAGAGTTTAAGGAAAAGCCATAATCGTATTGTCCAAGGCTTGCCGGCCTGGCGCTCAGTTCATTGCGAATGAAGTCTTCTACTTTATCGTTGATTTCTAAAGTCGATACGCCTTCTTTGACGAAGTCATCGAGCATATGAAATACGCTGGCCAGTAGCTTGCCAGACTCACGCATGAGTTCGATTTCTGTTGCTGTTTTAATATGAACTTGCATGCTACTTCACAGCTTTGAGTGGCGTTTCAGCATTTGCGCTGGCGAGTTCATTGGCGATCAACTCGGAAAAAGTGAGGCCTGGGTTTAGCTCGGCTAAACGTCCCATTTTTATCCAGAATTCGGCCTGTGCATTGATTGAGCGAGACATGACGTGGCTGCTTTTGCGAATGTCGTCATGGAGGTCGTCGGAAATTTTAATAATACCCATAAGATATGATCCATATATAAATTGTATACGGATCATATATTCATGATTTGATCTTTTCAAGTGCGAATTATAAATGCGCTTTTAGTGAAACAGGTCTTTTATCAGCTTAATGCCTGCTTCTTGTCCGCCTTGGTTGTACGCATCTAAAAGTGCAGAGCCAAGAATCGCGATGTCGGCTTTGCCAATCAGTTGTTCTATTTGCGCACGTTCACGCAGGCCAAAACCGACGCCCATTGGTGCGCTGGCGTGTTGTTTGATTTGTGCTAAATAGTCATCAAGTGATGTCTGCTTGGCTTTGCCTTCATGGCTAGAGTGACCTGTTACACCAGAACGCGCGACGCAATATAAGAAACCGCTGGCTTGACTGGCTAGCATAGCTAATCTCTCTGGTGGCGTCACTGGTGTGACCAACCAAACTGGATCGATGTGATTGGTTTTACAAGCGGCTTGATAGGTTGCTGCTTGTTCAATTGGCAAGTCCGGTAGGATCAAGCCTAGAATGTTTTCTTCCGCCGCACGTTTGGCGAGCTTGTCTAAACCAAAGCGGTACATCGGGTTTAGGTAGCTCATCAACACAATGCGGCTGTCTGGGAAATTCTTTGCTAGCTTACCAAGTTGCGACAGGCAAGTGTCTACATTCAGATCTTGCTCTAATGCTTTATGGCAAGCCGCCACAATGCTTGGACCGTCTGCTACTGGATCGGAAAAAGGAAATTGCACTTCGATAAAGTCGACACCTTCCTGCATTAATCTTTCCATCCAGCTTAAGCTTTCCTCAACACTTGGGTAGCCATACACCACATGAGTCATGGATAGAATGGTTTTTTGTTGGCGCTTTTCTTCAATAAAGGTCGCTAACTGGCTCATGCTTTTTGCTCCTCATTGTCGGCGTGGTTGGTTGGGTAGGCCGCAAGGTAATCGGTTAAAAACTGCGGGAAGGTTTCGTCTTGTACCGCTTTCGCTACGTTAAAGATGTCTTTGTCGCCACGACCTGAGAGGTTAATGACAATTTTTGAATCTTTTGGCAAGTTCGGTGCGTCTTTAAACGCACCTGCCAAGGCATGAGACGATTCTAAAGCAGGGATAATACCTTCTTTTTTCAGTAATAATGTACAAGCAGCGATTACGTCATCGTCCATTGCATAAGTCATTTTCAATCGGCCTGTTTCGGCAAGGTGAGCAATGATTGGGGAAACACCAACGTAATCTAAGCCTGCGGCAATCGAGTGAGTTTCTTGCAGCTGTCCTGCGTTATCTTGCAAGAACATGGTTGCAAAGCCTTGGGCAATACCTGGCTGACCAAGGTTATGAGAAAGGCGAATAGAGTGCTCGCCAAGTTCTAAGCCTTTGCCGCCCGCTTCAACACCAACCATTTCCACATCTTTGTCATCGAGGAAAGGTAAGAATAGGCCACAAGCATTCGAACCACCGCCAACACAAGCGTATAAACGATCCGGGAATTGACCGAATTGCGCCACACTTTGCTCACGTACTTCATTGCCAATAACAGATTGGAAGAACGCCACCATTTCAGGGAAAGGCGCGCAACCACAGGATGTGCCGATTAAATAATGGCTTTCTTCGTGGCTGGAAGACCAATCGCGTAGTGCTTCATCCAGTGCATCTCGCAAAGTTTGTGCGCCAGTGGTAACCGGTACAACAGTTGCGCCTAATTGTTTCATCCAGAACACATTTGGGTACTGGCGTTCGATGTCCTTTGCGCCCATGTAAATAGTGCACTCAAGGCCTAAACGCGCTGCAACAAGAGCGGTGGCGATGCCGTGTTGTCCCGCGCCTGTTTCGGCAATCACGCGTTTTTTACCCATGCGTTTGACCAATAACCCTTGGCCAATCACGTTGTTCATTTTGTGTGCGCCACTGTGATTTAAATCTTCACGCTTAAGGTAAATTTGTGCGCCGCCAAAGTGCTCGGTTAAATTTGCACAAAACGTCAGAGGTGTAGGGCGGCCAGAAAACTGCTGCCATTGTTTATTAAGCTCAGCGAGAAACTCTGGATCGTTTTTGGCTTCTTCGAACGCATGTAAAATTTGCTGTTGGCTCGAATAAAGGATTTCAGGAATATAGCTACCGCCGTATTGCCCGTAGAAACCGTTCTCGCTTTGCATGACTTGCTCCTAAATAACTATTTATTTAACTATACCGTTTAGTTAATTTAATACGGCATTGATTAGCCGTCAAGTGTATTTTTCTTGAGCGATTGTCGTTTTGTGTTTTTGATAGAACCTTTGATCTTTATCATTCGTTCTAAGAGTTTCACAAGTTACGAGTTAATGCTCAATTTACTGCTACAATTTGAGTGAGCCAATTTTTTATAACAGGACGCCTTATGATTAAGCCTGACATCCCAAAAAATGAAGCTGAGCGATTGCACGCATTAAGAGCATTGCGAATTCTTGACACCTCTCACGAAGAAAGATTTGATCGCATCACTCGGATGGCTAAGCGAATGTTTAATGTTTCTATCTCGTTGATTAGCCTGATAGATGAAAGCCGCCAATGGTTTAAATCACGACAAGGGCTTGAGGTGATTGAAACACCGCGTGATGTTTCATTTTGTGGTCATGCTATTCATCAGGATGGTTTGTTTATCATTACCGATGCGTCAATTGACGAACGATTTTTTGATAACCCACTTGTTACCGATGCGCCGAATATTCGTTTTTATGCAGGCTACCCTTTGAAACTTCGCCAAGGAATTAATATCGGCACTTTGTGTATCATAGATAGCAAGCCAAGGATATTTGATGAAGAAGATCAGTTATTACTGAAAGACTTAGGCACGATCATTGAGCAGGAAATTCAATCGATTCAGCTTGCGACCTTGGATGAATTGACATTGATATCGAATCGACGTGGCTTTATGACCATGGTCAATCATATGCTCAAAGTGTGTCAGCGCGATAAAAAAGCGATGTCTTTTGTTGTCTTTGACCTTAATAAGTTTAAAGCGATAAATGATAACTATGGACACCATGAAGGTGATTTTGTATTGGCTAAATTCGCTCAGATAATGCTTGAGTCATTTAGTGAATACGATGTGATCGGTCGGTTGGGTGGTGATGAATTTGTTGCTATGTTGAGTGACCGTACAGATGAAGAGATTAGTATCTTTTTAGAGCATTTTGCGGCATGTGTCGATGAAGTGAATGATAGTTTGAAAAAGCCTTATAGGATTCAATACAGCGCAGGTGTTACGCATTTCCCGTATGATACAGACAAATCGATCGAAGAGATGATTCAATGCGCCGATGCCGTCATGTATCAACAGAAGAAAAATAGGTAGCGTCCCTTTCATTTCTATAATTTGTTATTATCCGCTTATGTTGCTTTTTTAGAAATAGAAAGTACCGACACATCAATGGGTTAGAATTCCGTTAGATGAAATAACACTTGTTAAGAGGCTGTAATGGCAAGAGGAAGACCCAGTAAGAAAGCGCATATTGTAAAATCTGCACGCGGATTATTTACTCAGCAGGGGTATCAAAGCACCAGTATTGATCAAGTTGTGGCGACAGCAGGCGTGTCAAAGCCGACTGTGTACAGCAACTTTCCCACTAAGTTAGTGTTATGGGAAGCTGTATTTGCTGAACTGATTGAGGAATCTCAGTATGAAATGCAGGCGGTATTGGATGGGCTTAATACCCATGCTAAACAAGACTTCTTTACTGGTTGGGTGAAGCTGTGGGAGACGTGGCTGGGTTTGCCTGAGCGTGTAAGAGTTTACCGTATTTTATTGGGCGAACAGCACAAGATGATGGCTTCGACTCTTTTGATGTTTGATGAATTTGAAGGCGTATTGGACTCGGCTTTGTTGGCTTGGTTGGGGCATTTTTCGATGTCACCAAATACATTATTTATACTAAAGGCTGTTACGAAAGAAGCGATATTAACACCTGTTTTGATGAATCGAGCTTCAATGAGTGCAACGGAATTAAAACGCCAACTTGATCCGCTACTTGTGTTGTAACAGCTGTCATCAGTTTTAAAAAAGGTCAGATAACAAATTTATCTGACCTTTTTATGTTTAAGCTTCTGTTACTTGCGCATGACCATCTTCAACTCTGAATAAGAGGAAAACGGCAAGCAATCCAAGAATCGAAAAGCCGCCTGAAATTGGCATTAGAGTGTTGTTGTACATTTGACCAATGATGGTACCAATGCCCATTGCCATGATTGAAGATACTGAGCCTATAACGGCGGAAGCAATGCCTGCTACATGCCCCATAGGTTCCATGGCAAGGGAGTTCAAGTTGCCGAATAACAGGCCAAAGCAGAAGAACAGAACTGCTGCATAGATCAGGAACATCCACAGTGAAATACTGACAAAGCTGTGTAGTGCAAAGAAAAGCATAGAAGCCACAACAACTAAGCATGTTGCTCTAAATGCAATGTATTTGGCACCAAACTTTTCAACAATCCGAGAGTTTACCAAAGAAGAAAAACCCAGTACGAGAGCCAGTAAGCCAAAATAAAGAGCGAATAATTCACCCGTTTTGAATTGCACTTGGAAAATCTGCTGAGACGAATTCAAATAGCCCATGAAGCTACCAAACATGAGTCCCATGCAAACAGTGTAACTGGCAGTCGCTTTGTTGGTGATGACTTCTTTAAAGCCTTCTACAAAGCCTTTTTTAGAAAATGGAATGCGATGTGCTTTGGGTAATGTCTCTTTAAGACGCAGGCCGATCCAGACGATCAGGATGGCTGCATAGACTAGATACATTTCAAAAATGCCGCGCCAATCGGACACCAATAAAATAGCTTGCCCCAATGTAGGTGCAATGGCAGGTACCAATACGAAGATCATCATCACCAAAGACATGATGCGCGCCATTTTGTCGCCATGGTACAAATCGCGCACTAATGAAATGGCTGAAATATAGGGGCCAGCAACGCCTAAACCTTGTATGAATCGGCCTAACATCAACACTTCTAAGCTATCAGCTTGATAGCACACGACCGTACCAACCAAATACATAGCGAAACCACCAAACAAAATGGGGCGTCGGCCTGACGAATCAGAAAGTGGTCCGCAAATCAGCTGACCCAAAGCCAAACCTAGGAACAGCATGCTAATAAGCAGTTGAGGCTGGTTTTCCGTTACCGCACCCAGTTCGTTGCCAATAATACCAAGAGCAGGCAAAAGAGCATCAATAGAAATGGCGGTGATCGACATTAAAGTGGCGACAAGAAGGGTGAATTCTTTTGACCCCATGCCCGCAGAGGATGTGTTGTTGTGTGCGTTTTCCATAGTTTTCCTAGCTAAATGGTTTGAGAGCGAGTCCAGTGCTAACGCTCTTTTTTAGAAGATCTATTATAACTTTTTATAGTGACGAAAAATTGACTATTTCAACATTAATCGAGGAAAAATTATTGCATTTTTACTTTATGGGAAAGGCTACTTTTATTTGCTCCCTCAAATATTTTATGTACTAAACTTGCAAAGGCTGGTTAATGCTTATAGCTGGCTTGATTGAATGGTTAATAATTCTAAGGATTGAATATGAAGAATAAAACTCAGTTATCATTATTTTCTACTGGGACTGTCGCTTTTTTGCTGACTGGTTTTTCCCTTACCTGGTCACCAGAAGCTGAGGCTTGTGGGCCGGAATCGTATATAGGTGAGGTGTGCCTTACTGCTGCAAATTTTTGCCCTGAAAGGACAGTGGAAGCCAATGGGGCGCTTATGGATATTGCAAGAAATACCACCTTATTCTCATTGCTTAGCTGCCAGTATGGGGGGGATTGTCGTACGACTTTCGCACTGCCTGATTTACGAGGAAGGGCACCAGTTCATTATGGTACTCCTCCAGGTGGCGCCAATCGTCCGTGGGGAATGTATTATGGTTATCAAAGTATCGTGCAAAGTGCGTCTCAATTAGCGGAACATAGCCATACCGCGGTAGTTGGACCAAGTGGTGGACAGAGTGAGGTTTATGCTTCTGGTGTTGTCAGCTTACCTGTTACCGCATCAGCGAAAATAGCGACGTCTGTTGCCGTTAATGCATCAAATACACCAGAAGATCATGCCGTGCTCGGTCCTACTGGGTCGCCTTTAGCGAAAGCATACAGTGAGCCTGGAACGGTAGCGGATCTGACCATAGGATCAGAGGGCGCAGTAACAGGGGCTGCGACGGGACTTGTAAAACTTCCGGTCACGGGAAGTGGCGGAATCAATGCGGTTGTCATAAAAAGTACTGGAGACAGTGCACCTATGCCTGTCGAGGGTCCTAGACTGGCAATGCATTATTGTATTGTAGTTGATGGGATCTACCCGCCAAGAGGGTGAGAATAAAAAGGGATGTTCCACCGGAGCGTATTCAGGTGATCATCCCAGTTCACATTTCTTTCTATCATTTTTTCTGATGAGTAACAATTTTTGGTAGGGTAAAAATATGCATAAAAAAGAGATTTTTTTGTTTGATATGTGCAAAGAATATTTTATAGTTGCGCTTTAAAAGGTCCGTCAAATTGTTATTTGATTTTAATATGGATGTTAAAATTTTATGTTCACTCTAAATGTTCTTCCTCCCCGTGAATGTACTTTTCAATCTCTGATTTTATTCTCTTCTAAGGAGTTTTTATGTCTTCTCGACTAATGTTGGGTCGTTCCGCATTGGCTGTTTTTGTATCTTTAGCTGTTGCTGGGTGCTCGGTAGTGCCAAAGCAATTTTCTAATCAAGAAGTGATGGCGAATGCAGCGGAAAATGCGGACTTATTAACGCAAGATGTAGCTCCTATCAATGGCCCTATTGGTCTGAGCGAGGCATTTGCGCGGACCATTAAATTCAACCGCGATGCTCGGTTAAAGGCGTTTGAAGCGGTTGTTTCTCAAGGTCAGTTGGCAGTCGATCAGTTCGACATGTTACCGGATTTGGCTGTTCAAGCAGGGTATAACCGACGTAACAATTATGCCGCTTCGGCTTCCGTGTCGTTTTCTGGCGATGAGCCTGCTTCACTTGGCAGTAACCCGAGTTATTCCGTTTCGTCTGATAAAAGCACAGTCAATGCGAGTATTGGTGCAACGTGGGATATTTTAGATTTTGGCTTGTCTTATTATCGTTCTAAGCAGCAGGCAGACCGCTTTTTAATTTCCAAAGAGCGTGAACGAAAAGTCGTTCATACTATAATGGAGCAAGCTCGCAGTGCCTATTACCGCGCGGTATCTGCTGAACGCCTTTTGTCTAAAATTAATCCGCTTATCATACAAGCGCGTACCGCTTTAGCCGACTCAACTCGATTAGAAAGACTTCGTGCGCAATCGCCTATGGAAGCCTTGTCTTATCAGCGTTCCCTGTTAGAAACCCTGCGAACATTACAAGATATTCGCAAAGACCTAATGCCAGCCAAAGCCGAGTTGGCCACCTTAATGGGGTTGAACCCCGCAGCGGATTTTGAGCTTGCTGATGTAAATAACCCTGATTTTATTACACCGCGTTTGAATATTGCCATTGATGATATGGAGCGTACGGCATTAGTTCGCCGTCCAGAACTTCGTGAAGCGCAATATCAGGAGCGTATTACTCAGGAAGAGGTGCGCTCAGCCTTCCTTTCTTTGTTCCCAAGTTTGAATTTAAATGCCAGCGTTAACTACAACGATTCAGATTACCTTCGTAATAATAACTGGACATCCGCTGGTGTTGGGGTCAACTGGAATTTAATGAATGTATTCCGCTACGGCAAAATAGAGCAGCTAAACAAATTAAAAGTGGCTGCGAGTCAACAGCAAGCTCTTGCTGTGTCGATGGCGGTCATTTCACAAGTGCATATTGCGGATATTCAATTTAAAGAAGCGGGCGACAGTTATCAGTTAGCCACTCAATATTTGGATGTAGCGCAACGGATCAAAACGCAAATCGATTCTAATCGAAAAGCGCAAAGTATTGGTGACCTTACGGTGATCCGAGAAAATCTCAATGCCTTGTTAGCCGAGTTACGTCGCGATGTCGCTTATGCAGAATTGCAAAACAACTTTGGGAAGGTGCTGGTGTCTATGGGCTTAGATCCTTTGCCTGAAGGCTTTGGCGGCATGAACCTAGAGCAATTATCTGAGGCTTTTGGTCAGCTTCAAACGAAATGGCAGCAGGGTGAAGTCAGCGTTGTGAGCCAAGAAGCGATGCAGGCAGCAGTAGTTGCTCAACAAAATACGGCGTTAAAAGACTGATGCGATTGATAAGCAAAACAATGGGCCTGATGCTTATCGTCGGCTCTTTTATGATGACCTCTATTGAGGCGTCGGCCGAGGAACGCGCTCGCGGCATACTGGTTGCGAGCGATAAAGCCAGTTTGTCTAGTGAGCTGGCGGCGAAAGTGATTGCAGTGCCTAAAAAAATGGGGGAGTCCTTTAATAAGGGCGATCTGCTTGTGCAGCTTGATTGTCGTTTGTTTAACGCACAGCTGGAAAAAGTCGAAGCCGAGACGAAGACGGCGCGGGCAAAGCTAGACAACGTGCAGCAGCTTAATCGTTTAAATTCCATCGGCACACTTGATGTAGTCATTGCTGAAGCCGATTTACAAAAAGTGCAAGCTGAGCGAACGATGGCGCAGTTGAATGTGGAGCGCTGTGATATCAAAGCCCCTTTTGCAGGCAGTATAGAGCAATTGGATGTTCAGCCTTTTGAAGTGGTGCAGCAACAGCAAGCTTTACTGAAAATCGTTGGGCATGAGCGCTTGGAGGCTGACATTATTGTGCCTGCTCAATGGATGACTTGGCTAACACTAAATAAGGCGATTAGCTTGCAAGTGGAAGAGACTCAACAGCGTTTACAAGCCGTAGTAAGCCATATTGGGCCCAGTGTGGACCCGACCAGTCAGACTATCCAAATTCGTGCCAGCATTAAAAATGTACCCGCTAAAGTACTGTCTGGTATGAGTGTGGTGGCGGAGTTTCAGTGACCCTAATGTGTTTAAAAATGCGTAGAGACGCACAGTAGAAAGTAAGAGTTTGAGCATATTTAACATAAGCAGACAGTGTCTACTTATTAAGAATGACCCATCGAGGTGGCGAGTATGAAAAAGCAAGATTCCAATACACAAGGCAAAAAAATGTCAGGTAAATATTCGGCTGGTAATAAAACGCAGGCGCGTAAGCCGCTGATCACTGCTTTGGAGCCTCGACTCTTGTTAGATGGTGCGGCAGTCGCTACCGCGGTGGATGTGATTAGTGATGCTCAGCTTCATCATGATGCGTCTCAAACAGATAGCCATCAAGATACCAGTAAATCCATAATTGTTGCTCCGACAGAAGTACGAGCAGTAGATCCTGCGCAAAATAATGGGCGAAAAGAAGTTGTCTTTATTGAGAGCAATGTGGCCGATTATCAAAGCTTAATGGATGGGACAAAAGCCGGGGTAGAAATTGTTCTGCTTGACTCGACTCAAGATGGTTTATCGCAGATGGCGGAGTGGGCCAAAACACACAGCGATTATGATGCCATCCATCTTATTAGCCATGGTTCTGAAGCCAGTGTCAATCTGGGGGCTTTGAGTTTAGATAGCGCCGCTATTAGTTCTCGTTCTGCGGATTTAGCCCAACTGGGCGCGGCGCTCAATGAAGATGGTGATTTGCTGCTTTACGGCTGTGACGTCGCCAGCGGCGAAGGGCAAGGTTTCATTACGGCATTAGCTCAAGCGACACAAGCGGATGTGGCGGCGTCAGATGATATTACTGGCTCTGCGGATAAAGGTGGTGACTGGGTATTAGAGAAAAAATATGGAAATATTTCAGATGTATCAATATTCGATTCAGCAGCATTAGAAAAGTTTGGCTCCATCTTAGAAACCATAAATTATGCAGGTTTAGGCCTAAGCGATAGTGGCGGAGCTGGATTCAAAACGGTCACTGACAACCGCATTGTAGTGTCTAACGGGTTAGAACAGGATGGTACGGAGTTATATCCTGTAAACTCTAATACTAAAGATTTTATTTTTAAAGTAGATGGGACTAACGCTAAGACTTTTACTTTCAATGATATGTCCATTAGAGGGTTTGCTACGCTTACTCTTGAAGCAGGCACTTCTGTCACATTTAAAGATAGTAGTGGTAACGAAATTAGCTCATTGGTTTTAAGCAGTGATTATAATCTTAGTACTAGCTCTACGACTATCTCCTCCATTTTTAATGGGGGCAGTCTGATCCCCATAGATAATGTTGCGTCAATAACGTTTTCCTATGCAGGGGGCACTCAGAACTTACAATTTGTAAGTCTTGATCTTACGGGGTTCTCAGCCACTGCAGCACCTAATGCACCATCAACACCGGATTTGTCTGCGGCATCCGATACAGGTACATCCAGTACGGATAATATTACCAATAACACCACACCTACCTTCACGGGTACAGCAGCAGCCAATTCTACAGTAAAGCTTTACGATACAGATGGAACCACTCTGCTTGGTTCAACAACGGCCGACGGTTCGGGTAACTGGAGCATCACCAGTTCAACACTGGCTGAAGGAAGCCACACGTTAACCGCAACGGCAACGGATGCTTCAAATAACGTGAGTTCGGCTTCGTCAGGGCTCTCTATTACTATTGATTCAACGGCACCGACCACAACGATTGCCTCTGCTGCCTTTTCAAATGATACGGGAACAAGTGGAGACTTTATAACGGATACGGCTGAACAGACGATCAGCGGCACTCTGTCGGCCAATCTAGCCTCTGGCGATACGGTCTATGTTTCTCTTGATAATGGTGCTAACTGGACGGTAGCCACGGCCTCGGTGGGATCAAATACTTGGTCTTTGGCTGGGCAAACTTTAACTGGGTCAAACACCTTGAAGGTGAAAGTCAGCGATACGGCGGGCAATGACGGAACTGTGTACAGTCAAGCTTATGTGCTGGATATGCCGGTTAATGTTGCCTTTGGATTTGAGTCAGGGGTTTCAGGAATTGGAAACAAGACAGTAACTCAAAACAAGGATGGCGAAACATTAACAGTAACTGCCAAGGATCATAGCATTATCGATACCTCTAATTCGTCCGGCCAAGATATAGATGGGACAGTGACGTTATCAACAGGTTATAACGTTGGATATGAATCTCAGCTTACCTTTACTGTGACGGGGAAAGTATTTGATTTTGGGTCTATTAAAATAGCGAACTTTGGTAGTAAGTCGATAACCCTTGTCTTTACCGCCTCAAATGGAACCGTTTTTCAACAGTCTATTGCTAATAACGGAAATGGGACTCTATTTGATCTTAGCTCGAATAGTGGCTTTCAAGGTATTTCAAGTGTCACCATAACGACTTTAGCGTCGGATGGGGGGATGGCAGTCGATTTTGATTCGGTTGTGTTAAGCAATATTGCCTCAGCTAGTGACAACACGCCCCCTAATGCCCCATCAACACCGGATTTGTCTTCGGCATCCGATACAGGTACATCCAGTACGGATAATGTTACCAGTAAAACCACACCGACTGTCACGGGGACAGCAGAAGCAAATTCTACAGTAAAGCTTTACGATACAGACGGAACCACTCTGCTTGGTTCAACAACGGCCAATGGTTCAGGTAACTGGAGTATCACCAGTTCAACACTGTCTGAAGGAAGTCACACGTTAACTGCAACAGCAACGGATGCTTCAAATAACGTGAGTTCGGCTTCGTCAGGGCTCACTATTACTATTGATACAACGGCACCGACCACAACGATTGCCTCGGCAGCGCTTTCGGCTGATACCGGAACAAGCGGAGACTTTATTACCAATACAGCCCAACAGACAATCAGTGGAACCTTATCCGCTAATTTGGCGCCTGGTGAGAGCGTTTATGTTTCCCTTGATAATGGGGCTAACTGGACGGTAGCAACGGCTTCGGTAGGATCGAATACTTGGTCTTTGGCAGGACAGACGCTAACAGCGTCAAACACTTTAAAAGTGAAAGTCAGCGATACGGCAGGTAATGACGGAACCGTGTACAGTCAAGCTTATGTGCTGGATACGACGGCACCAACTGTGACGTCTATTACTCGCCAAACCCCCAGCAGCGCTTTTACGGATGCCGATTCGCTTGTTTATCAAGTGACGTTTGCTGAAGCGGTTACCAACTTAGATACAACTGACTTTTCTGTAGCTGGGACAACGGCGACGGTTACCAATATCACCCAAGTAGGGACGTCTAATACTTACAATGTGACGGTGTCGGGTGGCGATCTGGCAGACCTTAATGGCACGGTATCTCTTGCTTTTGCGAGCAGTCAAAATATTCAAGATGCGGCAGGTAATGTGATTACGAATACCACGCCGACAGGAAGTAACGATGTAAAGTATGATGTGATTAACTCTCTGACGGTTACTTCTGGCAGTAATGCGGACGATGATGCGACTTTTTCTGACTATGCAACGGATTTAGCTGATGGCGGTGGTTTGTCATTGGCTGAGGCCTTGCATTATGCGTCTGCCAATCAGACGATTGCTTTTGAGCTGATTTCGGGTAGCACGGTCGATATGAACGGTCAGACGATCGATGTCGCTTCTGGCGTTACGTTTGATGCCGATACCATGAGCGCGTTGACGATTTCTAATGGTACTTTAAGTCTGCAAGGCGATACGACTTTTAACAATGGCAGTAGTGACTCCTTAACCGTCTCTAGCGTGTTAGAGGGCTCGGGGTCGTTGATCAAGAGTGGCGCAGGGACACTGAATCTGTCTGGTTCCAATACTTACACAGGAGATACAAGGGTTTCTGCTGGTATATTGGTGGCTAGCAATAGCAGTGCTCTAGGCACAACGAATGGTGGAACCAGTTTATCTGAATCAGCGACATTGCAGCTTGAGGGGGGAATAACCCTAGCCGAGGAAATTACTATCAATCGTGCCGATGGCATAGTTAGCACAAGTGGCGAGAACACTATATCTGGCAACGTTATTATCGCTGATGCGAGTGGTAACCCTGATATCATGGCTGCGGCTGGATCAACACTGTCTATTAGTGGCGTTATCTCCGGAACTGATTCATTTAATTTATTTTTTGGAGACAGCTCTCACACAGGCACGGTGATACTGTCTGGTAATAATACTTTTAGTAACTATATTAATGTCGATGGCGGTACCTTGGTTCTTGCGCATAACAATGCTTTAGGTTTAAGTGCGAATGGTGTTAGTGGCGTTGCAGATGGTGCTACTTTAGCCCTTCAGGGTGGTATTAGTATTGCGGAAACAGAGATACGAGTAAGTGGCAGTGGTGTTGATGGTGCTGGTGCGCTGCGAAGTATTAGCGGCAATAATACTTTCTCAGGGCAATTGCGCCTCTCAAGCGATGCTTCTATTGGTGTCTCAGCAGATTATTTGACCTTAAGTGGCGTTATTACTGATAGTACGAGTACGCGTAACCTCACAAAGGTGGGTGCTGGTACTCTAGTTATGAGTGCTACGAACTCCTATGATGGCAGTACTACGGTGTCTGAGGGGACATTGGTGGCATCTGGCGGTAGCGCCATTTCCGATACAAGTGCGGTAACAGTGGCATCTGGTGCGACTTTAGAATTGGATGTGGATGCTTCTGAAACGGTGGGCTCCATTGCAGGAGCGGGTAATATTATTGCCAATGGTGGCACGTTAACCGTTGGTGGTGACAACACTTCAACCACTTTCTCAGGTGTTCTTTCTGAGGGCTCTCAAGGTTTATCACTTAGTAAGATTGGGACCGGCACTCTGACCTTGTCGGGTGATAATACCTATTCTGGTAATACAACGGTTTCTGGTGGTACGTTATCCGTTGCAACGGACTCAAATCTTGGTTCGGGAGCGCTGACATTAAATTCAGGAACCTTATCGGTCACAGGTAATGGGGCCACGATAGACAATGCTATTACCTTGGTAAATAGCGGAGCATTGAACCTTGATGCGGGGATCGCTGCTACTTTCTCAGGAGCAGTATCTGGGTCAGGTGCACTGTTAAAAACAGGGGCTGGTACCGCAACGCTGTCAGGTAAAAATAGTTACACAGGTGCTACGACTCTTAATGGTGGAACCTTGTCATTAACTGGTTCGTTAAATGGCACCTCTCAAGTCACGGTTAATTCTGGTGCTACTTTAGCGGGTACAGGTTCTGTCTTTACAGCCAATTCGGGTAATACGCTTACTATTGCTGATGGCGGTTTTTTAGCGCCTGGTGTGGCTGGCGTTAGTAACGGTGCGGGTGCTTTTATTGTTAATGGTAACCTGATACTTAATGGTACTTTGAAGGCAGACCTAGTCAGCACAACAGCAGGTTCAGGATATGACCAAGTGGCAGTGAATGGCGATGTTACTCTAGGGGCGAACAGCGCTTTTGATATTGCTTACTCCGTTACTAGTAGTGGTAATACTTTTGTTCTGCTTAATAATCAAGGATCGAATCCGATCAGCGGGACGCTGAATGGCGTCGCTGAAGGTGAATCGTTAACCTCGAATAGCCGTGGTTTCCTAACGAGTTATCAGGGCGGAAACGGTAATGATCTCACCCTAAAAGATAATGCGACGCCTGTGATTACTCCTGTGGATGTGACAGGTAGTGTCACAGAAGGCGGAACGTTAACAGATAGTGGCAGTGTAACTTTCAGTGATTCTGACACTTCGAATCGTCCTTCGGCTTCAAAAGCAGATAAGTTGATCTCAGCAAAGGCTCAAGATGGTACGACAGCACTCACCCTCACAACAGAGCAAATTAATGCGGTTAAAGCTGGGTTCAGTATCAGTTCACCGAGCAGTAATACGAATACAGGGGTCGTCAACTGGAGCTTCAATATCGCCGAAAGTAGCATCGACTTTTTGAAACAAGGGGAAACAATAACAGCGGTCTTTACCATTATTGTTAAAGACGATTTCAACTCACAAGCCACTCAAGATGTCACAGTGACGATTACGGGAGCTAATGATGCTCCTGTTATCACTTCTGGCGCAACGGGTAGCGTAGATGAGAATGCGGCGACCAGTACCGTGATCTATAGGGCGACAGCCACTGATGCTGAGAGTGACTCTTTGACCTATAGCTTGTCTGGTGCAGATGCTGCGTTATTAAACATTAATGCGACAACGGGTGAAGTAACATTAAAAGAATCTGCTGATTACGAAACAAAATCCAGTTACAGCTTTAATGTGATTGCCACCGATGACGGGGCGGGGAATCTGACTGATACCCAAGCGGTGACTGTAAGCGTAGCAGACGTGAATGAAGCACCTGTGATTATATCCGGTAATACTGGTAGTGTGAATGAGAATGCTGCGACCAGTACAGTGATCTATACGGCGACAGCCACTGATGCTGATAATGACTCTTTGACATATAGCTTGTCAGGTACAGATGCCGCATTATTAAACATTAATGCAACTACGGGTGTAGTGACATTAAAAGAATCTGCTGATTATGAAACAAAATCCAGTTATAGCTTCAACGTCATTGTCACCGATAACGGTACAGGCAACCTGACGGATGCCCAAGGTGTCATAGTAAGCGTTGCAGATGTGAATGATGCTCCAGTGATTACATCGGGCTCTACTGGTAATGTGATTGAGAATGCGACGACCAGTACCGTGATTTATACAGCGACGGCCACCGATGCAGATAATGACTCTTTGGCATATAGCTTGTCTGGTACAGATGCCGCGTTATTAAATATCAACGCCAGCACGGGCGCAGTGACACTGAAAAACTCCGCTGATTATGAAACAAAATCCAGCTATAGCTTCAATGTGATTGTCACCGATAACGGGACGGGCAGTCTAACAGATACGCAAGCAGTGACGGTGAGCGTAACAGACGTGAATGAAGCACCAGTTATCACATCGGGTAGTACTGGAAGTGTAAATGAAAACGCGGCGACCAGTACCGTGATTTATACAGCGACGGCGACGGATGTTGATAATGGTTCCTTGACCTATAGTTTGTCTGGTACTGATGCGGCTTTATTGAATATTAATGCGACAACGGGTGAGGTGACCTTAAAGGCATCAGCGAATTACCAAGCGAAGTCCAGCTATAGCTTTACTGTGACAGCGACAGATAATGGTGCTGACACATTTAATTCTGGGAATTTGAGTGTTAGTAAAGCGATTGTTGTGAATGTTAATGAGCCTGTTAGACCTGTTGTTACTCCGGATGTGCCGGTTTTCGTACCAGCCCCGCCACCTCCAACGGCTCCTGTGGTAAGTGCGCCAGTTCCAACTGACTTGCCTGCAACAGCGTCAGCTCCTTTGCCATCAGGAGTCATTTCTTCAGAAAGTGGAGCGACTGGTTTTGCTGGTAATACTGCCGTTGGCAGTGATGTTATAGGTGCTAATCAGTCTTCTGCGACTATCGCTTCAGCGAGTGTTGCTGTGAATGTTGGTGCTGATGGGCAAGTCCAAGTGTCGCAAGAGTCAAGAGCTGCGGCTAATATCACAGGGTTGAGCATTGCTCGCTTGACGGCGCAGCCTGATGGAGTCTCTATCAGTTTAGCGGATTCAGGTGTTGCAAGTAGTTACAGTGCTACCTTATCTGATGGGACGAGTCTGCCAGACTGGGTACAAGTAAACCCCGTAACGGGTGAAGTGTCTATGACTCCACCACCTGGACAAGGAAAGATCACGCTGAGAATTAATGCTGTAGATGAAAATGGTAATACCCGCGTGTTGGATGTTGAGCTGGATTTGGACCAGTTGCCAGTATCCAATCAAGATCAAACGCCTTCAGAGTCGACTTCATCGAGTGAAGTGGATAATGGTGTTACCTTCATGCCATTAGATGAGCAATTGGATAGAGCAGCTGGGCAGGTAGATGATTATGGTCGTGATTTAATGAAACTATTGGTGTCGTAAATACATTATGTCAGATCACGGTGTAGCGCAATTGCTGCAAATAGAACAGCAAGTTAGGCGTTGTGAAACATTAACGGAACTGAGTTATGTGATGGTCAATATGACCAAAACACTGGTTCCTTATGAACAAGCCGCTTTTTTAATAGGTAATGAAATTGAGCGACTAACCGTTAACGCCCTAAGCGATCTATCTTTGGTGGATCGCACAACACCATTTTGTGCTTGGTTGGAGCAAATCGCTAAGCTGGAAGATAATCTTGATTCGGCGGTTAAGACGCATTCAATCGATACGGCTTTATGGCCTGATGAACTCGCTAAGGATTTAGGCGAGTTCTCACCTGGTTGCATGCTTTGGTTGCCACTTTTTATTCCTTCTAGACCTAATCAACGGGTAGGCGTTCTCTTACTAGCTAAATCTCAACCCTGGAGTGAGAAAGAAATTGCTTTGCTGCAGCATTTGGCATCAAGTTATGCCCATGCTCTGCAGTATTTTATTTCTCGTTCTGGTTGGCGTTACTGGTGGAAGCGGTTTTTTTCTAAAAAAGTGCAGTGGGGCGTTTTGGCGGCAATTGTTGTCTTAAGTTTTGTACCAGTTCGATTAACGGTATTGGCTCCTGCTGAAATTGCGGCTAAAGATCCACTGTTAATTACCTCTCCTTTAATGGGCGCGGTTAGTCAGGTTTTAGTGAAGCCTGGAGACTCTGTAAGTAAAGGGCAATTGCTTGTGGAGATGGATAAAACGGAATTCAAAGGACGTTTTGATGTTGCTCAACGAGAGTTGGAACGTGCCCAAGCAGAATTAAGAACAGCAGAGCAGGCGGGTTACGTTGATCGTAAGAAAAAATCTGAGCTGTCGGAGTTGGAGTCGCGGGTTGAGCTAAAAACCATTGAGCGTGATTATCTGAAAACAAAACTCGCCCAAACCAATGTTATTGCTGATAAAGCAGGTGTAGCGGTATTGGACGACCCAGAAAAATGGAAAGGCCGTCCTGTTGTGGTAGGGGAGCGTATTCTATTGATTGCTGACCCAAATTACGTGCAATTAAATATTATGTTGCCAGTGAAAGATGCCATTTCCTTAGATCATGGCAATAAAGTGACATTGTATTTAGATACAGATCCACTCAATCCCATTCCTTTTAGTGTGAATTACTCTTCATTTGAGCCCAGTTTGACGCCAGACCAGATCGTGGCTTATCGCATAGTGGCAGACATTGACTGTGGTCAACTTCCTCCAAGAATTGGATTGCGAGGCACTGCAAAGCTTTATGGCGAGCAGGTGTCTTTAGCCTATTACTTGTTGCGCCGCCCCATTACTTTTGTTCGTCAGCGTTTGGGGTTGTAGATGCTTGTTGGCATGAAGGAAGATGGCCCTAGAGAATTGCCTCGCGTACGTCAAAATTTACGCCTAATGGCCGCTTCTCCTGATGAGGATGGTGAGCCTCGTTGGCAAATTTTTGATCCACTTTCAAACAAGTTTTTTTTCCTATCTCGTGCGGGATTTTATTTATTTCGTGAGTGGCGCAATGCTAAGACAGATGACGAACTTGTTATGTTGCTGGTGCGTCGCGGGCTTGATGTTGCGCCGAATGAGTTAGAGTTTTTTATTCGCTTTTTAGAGCTTAATCACCTCGTTGAAATCCGTAGTTCACAGGATTTTTCAAGGCTTCAAAAAGAGTCAGCTAAACGAAAGCAGCACATTTTAATGTGGGTATTGCACAATTATTTGTTTATTAAAATTCCTTTAGTGAGACCTGATTTATGGTTGAACCGATGTTTTTCGAGGATAAAATTTCTTTTTCGGCTACGTTTGCACTGGGTTGCTTTACTGTTAGGAATACTGGGCCTGGTGATGGTTTTGCGCCAATGGGAAACCTTCACTCACACACTGCAAAACTTTTTTGACCTTTCATCGATTGTTTATTATGTGTGTGCCTTAATTTTAGTTAAAACAGCCCATGAGTTGGGGCATGCCTTTGTAGCTAAACGTTATGGCTGCCGTGTCAGTTCTATGGGTTTTGCCTTATTGTTAATGACACCGATTTTATATACCGATACTACGGATGCATGGCGATTACGTTCTCGATTTCAGCGCCTTAGTATTGTTACGGCCGGTGTACGGGTGGAAATTTACATTGCTTGTGTGGCAACCTTTTTATGGGGAATCGTACCAGATGGCGGCTTTCGCAGTGTGCTGTTCTTTGTTGCCACAACGAGTTGGGTTTCATCGCTGCTGATTAATATCAGTCCTTTTATGCGTTTTGATGGCTATTATGCTTTGTCCGATTTTCTCGGAATGGAGAATTTACAGCCACGCTCTTTTTTAGTTGGAAAGTGGTTTTTGCGGGAAAAACTATTTGGATTTGGTTTTGCGCCGCCAGAACCTTTAAATAGAAAAAAATGCCTTTTGATGGTTTCCTATGCTTGGGGGACTTGGGTGTATCGCTTTTTCCTTTTCATTGGCATCGCTGTATTGGTGTATTACTTTGCCTTTAAGTTATTAGGAATTGTGCTGTTTTTAGTGGAGATTTTGTGGTTTTTAGTATTTCCCATTATCAAAGAAATTGGTGTTTGGCTTACATTGAGAAAATACATGACGATAAATAAAGCCAGTATTGCGACCTTAAGTGTTGTTTTACTTATGCTTGCGGCTTTGCTTGTGCCTTGGCAAAATCAAATAAGCGCCCCTGCGGTGATTACCTTTGAGCGTCATCAAACCTTTTATCCCAGTGAGCCAGCAAGCGTGGTGACTTGGCAAGTTGCAGTAGATAAAAAGGTTAAACAAGGTGAATTGCTAATGTTATTAGAGTCTGCTGAGGTTGAACAAGAGATTCGTTTGACTCAGGTGAGGCTTGGAGCGTTGCAAACTCAATGGCAACGAGCCAGTTCCGGGGCATCCTCCAGTAGTACAAAACTTACCTTGCAAACACAAATATCACGGGAGCAGTCCCAATTACAGTCCTTGTTAGAGCGCCGTGAGCGTTTGGTCTTTCAGGCTCCTTTTGATGGTTATATCGGCGAAACGCTATCGCTTAAAAAAGATGACTATGTAAATGAAAAAATGCCGTTAGCGACCTTGTACGATGTCCAGAGTGGTATCGTAAAAGCTTATATTAGCGGTCGTTCTGTGAGTCGTTTAAAAATAGGCAGTGAGGCGAGATTTATTGGTAATGATGGTACGAAACTAGACACCAAACTGGTTGTAAATAACGTACTTCCCACTGCAATTACTCACCTTAATTATCCTGGTTTATCTTCTGTGTATGATGGCCCCATTGCCGCACAGAAAATGCAGGATCAAATTATCCCTGATACGTCTATCTATGAAGTTCTTTTATCTTTTAAGGATACATCGTCCATTTCCCGCCAAGTGTATGGTCGAGTGGATTTATCCGTTGAACCGACAAGTTTCTTAGTAGAGGGTGGACGTTATCTTTATGGTGTTTTTATTAGAGAGTCTGGGTTTTAGCTTATGAGTACAAGCATCACTGATTGGGGTGAAGAGCAGGTTGATGCCATAGTAAAAGATTTGGCGTATTTACGCTTATTGGTGGATTTAGAGTTAGTGCCTCGTTGTCCCATGCTTTTAGACAAAGCTTACCCTTTAGGCCGTTGTAAAGAGATTCGTGATGAGGTATTTAATCTTATCCATAAAAGATTACTGCAGACGACGCAGCCTGGTCTTATGTTGATGCGTGAAGCGTTAATAAAAGGGGCAATTTTGAAAAAAGTCTGGGGCTCTCTACGCGATGAATACTTTCAAAACGCAATGATATTGGATGATTGGTACATTGATGTTTCTAATGACACGGTTAATCCGAACAAACCCAGAGTCGAAATTCTGCCCTTAGAGCAATCACGATTCTTCACTATCACCAGCTTTGAGCAGTTTATTAAAATTGCGCACTCTTATTGGGGGGTTGAGATCTATTGTAATGACGTGTGCCCTGCTTTAGCACCATTTCTTCCATTGATATATGTTGATGCGAAAGGACGTTGTTGGATGGGGGAGGCGAATGATGACATGCTCTCGATGACTATGAATAGCAAGTTTTGCCTTGCGGAACGTGTTTTGTCCGAATTGCCCACTTTACCAGATGGATTCAAACAAAAGTGGCAAAATAGCTTGGCTTCAATATCACATAATCCTTTTCTTCATGACGTAGGGAGTCCATTGGAATTTTGCCGAATCTATCGTCAGCAGCAAAGACATCTAGATAAGTCGTTTCGAGACAGTGCCGTTATGGCGTATTTATCTTTACCCAAGAATTTTTAGCGAGTCACTTATATTATCGTTATAGAAGCGATATCGTATATTAGGCATATGAAGTGACTTAGAATGCTTGTAATAAGTTGATGTTATCATCACTTTAATAGTTGCTGGTTGATAGGAATGTCTATGCATAACAGTGAGAAAGAAAAAATAGAGCTTGAACATCAGGCTGCTAAGCTTTTCATGCGTTGTTATGAGCGTAATACGGGTAAGCCTATTCGCCATATTTGGCACAATGATCCGATCCGTCCTGATGTCTCTTGTATGCTGGAGGGCGAGCGATTGGATTTAGAAATTGCCCATCTTTATGGTTCTGAAGAGGAGGCTATGGCGATTCTGGGGCGGGATTTAACCGATAAAACTCGTGCAACTTTGCAGGTCCTGGAAAATGAGCCAGCAGATGAACGTTTGTTGCGTTCGCTTAATAAGATTTTAGAAAGCAAGTCGAATAAAAAGTACGACTCAAAACGCGTTTGGTTGGTGATTCGCAATACTCACCCAGCTTGGAAGCAAGCGGATATTAAAGCCCTTGAGCATCTGATTACGATACCTGAACCCCACGCCTTTGAAAAAGTATGGATCTTAGGTGATATGGAAGGCAAGACGGGCATCGTTAGACTGTACCCCTAACGAGGTTTTTTGTCTTTTGTTGGCTTTTTGCTTTGTTCCAAATGCTTCTTGTGAGCTTGGTATTTTTTAAGTGCAAATAACCCCATGACCAGTGCTGCAGAAAAGAAAATAATGGCAAAAGCACCCAGTGCGATGGTCGCTTGAGTTTGCATAATCGTAGATCCTGTAAAAAGAATGGTGCAAAATTATATAAAAAAGCGGCTCTAATGTGAGCCGCTGTGTATTTTGGTCGAATAGATGCGGTTTAGCTAGCGTTGATGAACGCATTTACCCGCGGAATAGGTTGCTTGGATCGCTCTATCATCACCAATCGTCATGAAGACGAACAAACTTTCTTCGATGCCTTTTGATAGGGCAAGACGGGATTCCAATAAAGGCGTGCCTTTCTTGTCTAGGATGACGAAATCCGCCTCGCTACCAACAGCCAAATTACCGATTTTATCTTCAAGGCGTAATGCTTTGGCACCACCTAAAGTAGATAAATACAGAGATTTAATCGGACTAAGGTTTTCGTTTTGCAATTGAATAACCTTGTAGGCTTCGTTCATGGTTTGCAGCATGGAGAAGCTAGTACCACCACCCACGTCAGTTCCCATAGCAACATTCACCTTGTGTTCTTCTGCTTTATTAAGTTTGAATAAGCCGCTACCAATAAATAGGTTTGAGGTTGGGCAGAAAGAGATCGCCGAGCCGGTTTCATGCAGGCGATGGTATTCGCTGTCACATAGGTGAATACCATGGGCAAATACCGAACGTTCGCTTAATAGCTGATGTTGGTCATACACGTCTAAATAGTTTTTACTGTTCGGGAACAAGTCTTTTACCCAAGCACATTCGTCCACGTTTTCGGATAAATGGGTGTGTAAATAAACATCGTCATATTCATTTAATAGCTTGCCAGCTAATTGCAATTGTTCATCTGAACTTGTTGGAGCGAAACGAGGTGTGATGGCGTAATGCAAGCGGCCTTTGTTATGCCATTTTTCAATTAATTCTTTGCTTTCTTGGTAGCTGCTTTCGGGCGTGTCGGTCAAGTAATCCGGTGCATTGCGATCCATCATTACCTTGCCGCAGATCATGCGCAAGTTTTGTGGCTCACAGGCTTCAAAGAAGGCGTCTACTGATGTTTTATGGACAGTACCAAAGACCAATGCAGTGGTGGTGCCGTTGCGGAGCAATTCTTTTAGGAAGCGGTCTGCGACATTTCGTGCATGGGCTTTGTCGCCAAATTTGCTTTCTTCTGGGAACGTATAGGTGTTTAGCCAAGTCAGTAATTGTTCGCCGTAAGAGCCGATCATATCCGTTTGTGGATAATGAATGTGAGTATCAATAAAGCCTGGTGTGATGATGGCATCTGGATGGTGTTCAATGATGGTGTTTTCTGGAAGTGTGGCAAGTAAATCTGCCGCGTTCCCTAGCGCATGAATTTTATCGTCTTGAATGACTAATAAGCCATCTTCAAAGTATTCGTAAGCGGCATCGACACCCACGTCTTTAGGGTCAGCGATGCAGTGAACAATGGCGGAGCGCCACGCTTTCAAATGGCTCATATATCTCTCTTAAGTGTTTACTAAATGATTTAAATTATAAAGGTTGACCGAATGGTTATACTTTAGCAGGTCTCTTTTGTACTTTCATCAAACCTTAGTGTTTGATTTAAGCAACCGATTAATGAGTAATCGACCTAGTACTGTAAGAGTAACGCCAAGTGTATTGGCATAGAAATCCATCCATTCAGCGTAACGATTCACATAGGGTTGAATCAGTTCAATCGCACCACCTGAACATAGGATAACGACAGACAATAAAAGAAAACGCTTAATGGGGCCAAACGCACAGAGCAGTGCCCAGCCTCCAAAGCCGATTATATGGTGGAGTTTGTCTGTGCCGGGGGCGGTAGGGAGCTGATCGATAGGTGTTAGGGTGGCAAAGCCAATAATCAGTGCGCCAATAACAAAATCGACAGCTTGCGCTGTCGGTGAGGTGAGCTTTTGGATCATCGCAGGATGCGCGCTCGAATGTTTTTACCTTTGATTTTTTTGTTCTCGAATTCTTTTACAACGGTTTTTGCGACATCATTGTCTACCGATACATAAGCGTGAAAATCAAAAATATCAATTTTTCCTACTTGAGATTTATCTAAGCCAATTCCAGCGGTTAACGCGCCAAGGATGTCGCCTGGGCGAAGTTTGTTTTTACGACCAGCATCAAAAGAGATGGTGGTTTTTTGTGGAATCAGTCGATAGTGCGGATCGATAGCGTCAAGCTCGATGAAGTTCGCTGTGGTGTTAAAGCGAGTTTCAATGTCGCGTACTTTGTAATCGTCTTTAGAGGTGACTAGGTTAACCGCAATACCGGCAGCCCCTGCACGACCTGTTCGACCAATTCTATGAGTATGTACGTCTGTGTCTCGGGTGGTGTCATAGTTCACCACAAGATCGATTTCTTTCACATCAATACCGCGAGCTGCTACATCAGTAGCTACTAATACGCAGCTACTTTGGTTGCTGAAGCGAACGAGTACTTGATCGCGCTGTCTTTGCTCAAGGTCTCCGTGAATAGCTTGAGCGGCTACTTTATGATCTGCTAACCAATCCGCGACCACTTGTGATTCCGCTTTGGTATTACAAAATACGATTGCTTGGCGCGGTTCGAAATGCTGCAAGGCCGCCAACAAGGTGGTGCACTTATCCGCGTTTTCGCTGCGGACAAAAAATTGTTCGATATTCGGTTTTAGGTCTTCTTGCGCTTCAACTTTGATCTCAATTGGGGACTTTTGAAATTCGCCACTAATCGCTTCAATACCATCGCCGTATGTTGCAGAGAATAAAAGGGTTTGGCGATTGCTTGGAGTTAACTCAACCACTTCACGAATGCTGTCAACGAATCCCATGTCTAGCATGCGGTCGGCTTCATCTAAAACCAATGTGTTAAGCGCATTTAACTTAAGTGTGCCTTTGCGAAGGTGCTCCATCAAGCGACCAGGCGTACCAACAACGATATGAGCGCCATGCTCCAATGAGCCGATTTGTGGTCCAAAAGGCATGCCGCCGCATAGGCTTAATACTTTTATGTTGTCTTGGTAGCGTGCCACTTTTCGGATTTCTTTTGACACTTGATCAGCCAGCTCGCGAGTTGGGCACATGACTAGTGCTTGTACACCAAAAAAGCGAGGGTTGATTTTTAGTAACAGGCCAATGGCAAATGCCAGGGTTTTACCGCTGCCAGTTTGTGCCTGAGCGAGAATGTCTTTCCCTTCAATAATGGGAGGTAAACTCTGCTCTTGAATAGGAGTAAAGGTCGTGAACCCCATATCCGAAAGTAGGCTGTTAAGCTTAGTGGGAAGTGTCTTGGTAAGAGTGTGTTGAAATTGGGTCACAAAAGGCCTGTATATTAGAAAAATAATAAGCAAATAATATCAGAAAATACGGCTAAATACTTTGCTTCGCTAATTATTAGGTGTTGGTGCTATTATTTATAGGTAAAGTTAACCGTCACAAAGTTGATATGATATTAAAGGGCATTTCATTTACGGGCTACTAGCGAGTCAATAATGGCTGATTCAAGGGAAAAAGTGAAAAATAAAAATCTGCATTACATTGTTTTTATTAGTGTTTTCATATCCGGCATGCTCGTAAGTGTTGCGCCTTGGGAAGTGAGTCCTTTATGGGTCTTTGGCTTGTTGGCTCTCGGCTCATCTTTGTACACTAAGAAACTATTATCTACTTATTACGCTGCTTTGGATTATGCCAAGAAGCGGATTGAAATAGACGAGTTAACGGGCTTGCTAAGCCGTTATCAGGTGCAACAAAAGCTCACTGAACTAATCGCTTTTTGTCAGCAAGAAGATAAAAAGTTGGCCGTGATGATTTTGGATTTAGACCACTTTAAGACAATCAATGATGCGTTTGGTCACGAACTAGGTGATAAGTTGTTGGTTAAGGTGTCAGAGCGGTTAACGTCTATTTTACCTGAAAATACAGTGGTTGGTTATTTGGGGGGAGATACTTTTTTGGTCTTGTTGGTACAAAACGATGATCAAGACGTCTCCCAACTTAATGGGTTATCTAAAGATATTATTCACAAGATAAGTCAAAGCTACTTTGTCGAAGGGTTAACGCTCGACATAGGCTGTTCTATTGGTATGGCTCTTTATCCTGAGTTTGGTTTAGATGCCGTTACATTGATAAAAAATGCCGATATGGCTGTGTATCGAGCGAAGAATTCCGGCAGAGCGACACATCACTTTTATGACTCTGAAATGGGGCGGAGATTTGCACGTAATGTGCGAATAGAAACACGATTACGCCAAGGCTTACAGCAAGAAAGTCTAGAGCTTCATTTTCAGCCTAAAGTGGATTTGGTTACTGAGTCTTGCGTTGGTATGGAGGCTTTGTTGCGCTGGAAGGATGAAGAACTTGGGGTGGTTTCTCCTGCCGAATTTATTCCTATTGCGGAACAAAGTGGCATCATTTTACCTTTGGGAGATTGGGTATTTGAACAAGCGTTTCGTCACATTCTTGAGTGGCAAAAGCAAGGAATTAATGTCCCACCCATTGCGATTAACTGCTCGGCTGCACAGTTAAAACGAGTCGATTTTTTGCCTAAATTATTAGCCTTGTTAGATCGGTATAAAGTCGACCCTGCGCTGCTTGAGATTGAAGTGACAGAGTCGATTTTAATTGAAGACCCAGAAGGTTGTGCGGAACTGCTACGACAAGTTAGTCGTCTTGGCATAACCTTAGCGTTAGATGATTTTGGTACGGGTTATTCTAGTTTAAGCTATTTGAAAAACCTTCCATTTGATTCCGTCAAAATAGATCAGGTATTTATTCGTGACATCATGAATGACGAAAGCAATGCCGCGTTAACAAACGGGATTATCCGCTTAAGCCATAGTTTAGGTTTGAAAGTTATTGCTGAGGGGATTACTAACGTTGAGCAATTGGCGTTGCTGCGAGAGTATGGTTGCGACATTGGGCAAGGCTATTTGTTCAGTAAAGCCTTAGGTCCCCAAAACATGGGGAGTGATCCTATTGTGCTCGCATTGAATGAATAGGGCTGCTAGTCAGCCCATTTATCTATAACAAACCGTGACGTAACGGTCTAGAGTGATCCGTTACGGGCGATTTTATTCTTTATGGCTTCCCAAAATTGATTTAGGTTGGGGTTTTGATTGAACCTAGATCGATACATGCGTATTTCTAGAGGGATATTCCAATTCTCTTCCCCTGCCAAAGCCACCTTGCCATAATTCAATGTATCTAGCATGAGGCGTCTGGGGATCCAGCCAACACCGTAACCTTCTTTAACCATGGCTTTAATGCTGACGGAGTGATAATTTTCCGACAGTGTTTGTAGCTGCGGGATTTCTCGCTGGCGTTGTAAGTGATGATGAATCACTGGCTGCAAGAATGAGTTTTCATAATAGCCAATGTAGGGCAAAGGTTTGCGTTTTGCTCCTGGTAGAGTGAACTTGGGTTCGCCGTTGGTATCGGTCGCACTGCATGGAATGAGCGTTTCTTGAGCGATAACAATATGCTCATATTGCTCATCATCAAGGGCTCTAATAAAGTTAATAGCAGGGTGCCAGTAACACAACATGATATCGCATTGCTGATCCATCAAAGAGTTGACAAAATCGATGCCAAGCCAAGAGCTGGATTTCATATTGATGTCGAGCTCCATATCGATTTGCTCGCAAAAAGGTTCTATTGCTTCTTTATAAAAGCTAAGGAACAGGGTTTGCGTCGTTACAAAGCGTATCTGTGACTCTTCTTGCTTACGAATTTCTTGGCAACGCTCTTTTGTGTCTCTTAATTGTCTTGTTATGAGTTCTGCACTCTGCAGAAATACTTCCCCAGCAGGGGTTAATGACAACGGCAACGTGTTACGGTCGATCAGCGTTACGCGCATCTCTTCTTCAAGTAATTTTATGCGTCGACTGAACGTAGGTTGGGTGACGTTTTGTTCATCTGCTGCACGCGAAAAATGACGTGTTTTCGCAAGAGCGATAAAGTCTTCAAGCCATCTTATTTCCATGGGGCCTCCCGACGATCAGAAGACATAAAATGCAGTGCAATTAGGAGTGTCATAGTCGACCCTCCTCAATGGCGTGGCAAGCAACGCTGCTGCCATCGCTTTGCAATGTCATGCTAGGAGAAGACTCATAGCAACGTTGATTTGCATATGGACAGCGTGCCTGAAAAACACACCCTATAGGCTTCTCTGTTGGTGTTGGTACTTCACCAATGAGTCTAATAGGTTGGGCTGTGTTACTGTCTAGTCGAGGTATGGCAGATAGTAACGCTTGTGTATAAGGGTGCTTTGGTGAGCTAAATAGAGTGCTCGTTGGAGATAGCTCACAAATTCTGCCTAGGTACATAACAGCGACGCGAGTTGCAAAATGCTCAACAACCGCTAAATCATGAGTGATAAACAGATAGCTGAGGTTGCGCTCTTCTTGTTTATCCATCATCAGATTGAGAACCTGGGCTTGCACGGAAACATCCAGTGCTGAAAGTGGCTCATCCGCGACAATAAAGTCGGGCTCAACTGATAGAGCGCGAGCCAGACTGATTCGCTGACGTTGTCCGCCAGAAAACTCATGAGGATAGCGATCGGAACTGGAAGCCGAAATACCTACGGACTCTAAAAGCTCATCGATTTTTTCATCCACACTCGATTGCGACAATTGCGGATTATGAAATGAAATTGGCTCGCTGAGTGTCTGATACACCGTCATTCTAGGGTTAAGTGATGCATACGGGTTTTGAAACACCATTTGCATACGGCGTCTAAAAAACATGCGTTGACGGTTGTTTAGTTGATCGATGCGCTGATCTAGATAATGAATCTCACCGGCACTAGGCGGCGTCAGTCCCATAATGACGCGTGCCAGTGTTGATTTACCACAGCCTGTTTCACCAACCACGCATAAGGTTTCGCCTTGATTTATGGTTAGGTTAACTCCGTTGAGTGCGTGAACACTGTCTTTGTGTCTGGCTAGTTTTCCTTGGCGAAGGCGCCACTGTCCGAGCCAGCTTTCATTGGTTGAAAAGGCTTTTTCTAGGCCGCTGATTTGAATAAGAGGCGTTGCCATTACAAGACCTCCTTATCTGTATCAGCGAATTCATTTAGCATGTCTTCTATCATAAAACACGCCACGCTGGACACACCGCTGTAAATGAACTGTGGCTGCTCTTGTTTGCATTTTTGAGTAGCGTAAGGGCAGCGAGGATGAAATGCACAGCCCGTAGGGCGTTCTGCCAGCGATGGCATGCTGCCTTGTATTTGATTCAGTCGTTGGCCAGGAATGGTCATCTGAGGAAGTGCATTCAACAAGCCTTGGGTATAAGGGTGTTGTGGGTCATTAATTATTTCCAGAGTAGGCCCTTCTTCCACAATGTGGCCAGCGTACATAACTAAGGTACGCTCAGCCACTTTTGAAACCACACCAAGGTCATGGCTAATCAAAATGAGCGCGACACCATTGTCTCGGCAAATGCTCAAAAGTAACTGCAAGATTTCGGCTTGAATGGTGACATCCAAAGCCGTGGTTGGTTCGTCAGCAATGATGATATCTGGGTTCAGTAATAAAACAGCCGCAATGATAACCCTTTGTCTCATGCCACCTGATAATTCATGAGGGTATTGATCAAAGCGTTTTTCAGGGGATGAAATTTGCACATTATGAAGTTTTTCGATGGCAATATTACGGGCGTCTTTATAAGAAATGTTAGTGTGGCTGCGAATGGTTTCAACTAATTGGTTGCCAATAGTGAGCACTGGATTTAACGTCATCATAGGATCTTGAAAGATCATTGCGATGCGCTTGCCGCGAATTTCTTGTAACTGACGCAAATTCATTGTCGTTAGTTCTTTGTTTTCTAGTTTGATCGAGCCCGACTCTATATATCCAGGCTTGCTAATCAAATTAACGATAGAGAATCCTAGGATCGACTTGCCCGCGCCTGATTCCCCGACGATGGCGATTCTTTCACCTCTATTAAGTGTGAAGCTGACGTCAATAAGGGCAGCGAGTTCGCGCTTTTTCATATGAAAATTGACGTTTAAATGGCTAACGCTGAGTAAATTCATATTAATCTTTGTACGCCCTTGGGTTTAAATGATCGCGCAACCAATCTCCTAGCAAGTTCATGGCTAATATCAAAATAATGAGCGTGATGCTTGGGATGACACATATCCACCATGAGCCAGCAAACATATAGGCAAACCCCTCTGAAATAAGCGAGCCGAGTGACGGTTCGGTGGCAGGCATGCCTAATCCTAAAAAGGACAGGGCAGCTTCAGCCACAATGGCGTTAGCTATTTGTACCGTGAAAATAACCAAAATAGGTGACAGGGTATTGGGTAAAATATGTCGGAACATAATGCGCTTCGAGCTGATTCCCATTACTCTGGCGGCATCCACATACTCTTGTTGTTTTTCAGCCAATACTGAGGCGCGAATGGTTCTGGCAAATAGTGGCCATTCGGTTAAGCCAATAACCAGAATAAGAATGACCATAGCAAGCTGCTGATAGCGAGCCATACCAAATAAAGATTGGAAAATAGCTAAAAAAACAATTGCCACCATCATGTTTGAAAAAGACAGCTGAATATCAGCACAGCGCATCAGAAAGTTATCAATACGGCCACCTAAATAGCCAGCAACTAAACCAATGCAGATACCAAGTGTTACTTGAATCAGAACGGCACAAATTCCTATCGTGAGTGACAGTCTTGTGCCGTACAAAATGACGGACAGTAAGTCTCGGCCTTGGGCATCGGTGCCCAGCAAAAACTGACTGTTCCCACTGATCCAGCTAGGAGGGAGTTCAGAGTTAAGAAGATCCATAAAAGCGGGATCTGAGACATCATAGGGCGCGACTAAAGGAGCAAGTAAAGCCACAAGGCAATAAAAAACAAAGATGATAAGCGCCATCATTGCAAGCTTGTCGCCCACCACGCCAGACCAAATATGATTCCAACGACTGCCTGCGATAGGGTGGGTGAGGTCCTTTTTTGGGTGCTTCATAAACCATGACTCGCTAAGCGTACAGTTGGATTAAATAACCCATAAATCAAATCAACAAAGGTATTTGTGATAACGAAAATGCCTCCCACCACTATTAAATACGCAGAAACCAATGGTGTATCGACTCGGCTAACGGAATCCATGAATAAAAAGCCCATACCAGGCCACTGGAAAATAGTTTCAGTAAGTATGGTGTAAGCTACTAAAGTACCTGCTTGAATACCGCCAACAGTGATCACGGGGAGCATGGTGTTTTTTAGCGCATGAATAAAGTAAATGCGTCGGGCGGATAGGCCTTTTGACCAAGCAAAGCGGATATATTCAGATTGTAAGACGTCCATCATTTCAGCACGGATTAAGCGAACAAAAATAGGCATTAATGCAATGGCTAATGACAAACTAGGCAGAAGTAGGTGACTGAGTCCATTTTTGTTAAATAGACCGCTTTCCCATAGCCCTAAAACTTCAGTAGTTTGTCCTCTGCCAAAGCTGGGGGCAATATTGAGTTCTATCGAAAAAATGTACACCATCAGAATAGCGACAATGAAGATGGGGACGGAAAGGCCAATAGAACTTGTCACCATGAGCAGTCTTGAAAGTATATGTTTGGGTTTAATTGCGGCCATGACACCACAAGGGGTGGCAATCAGGATCACAATTAATATCGCGCAAAAGGCCAGCTCTAATGTGGCTGGTAGCTTTTCCAAAATGACGTCCAGCGCAGGCTCTTTGTAATAATAAGAGGTGCCAAGGTCACCCTGAATTGCGCCTTTAGCAAAACGCCAATATTGAATGAGAAACCCATCATTCAAGCCAAGTTCGTTACGTAATTGGTTGCGTTCTTCTGGTGATACAGTCATGGCCACCATTTGTTGTACTGGGTCACCTAACTTGTCCTGAATGGAGAAGCTAATCAAACTGATAATGATCATGACAAAGCAAGCTTGCAGTAAGCGCCGTAGTAAAAAAATCAGCATAGGAAAGGTATATATCCACTTATCATTAAGGCTGTGTTTAGGGGCAGTATACCTTTAATGTGATTGGTGTACTCTCTATTCTTCAATGAATAGATCTCCTATATGCGGGTAGTTTTGATCATTGACTATGTCTTTTATATTGACGCCGTCTTTGGCAGCCCAAGTCAGAGATTGCCAGTAAAGAGGCACGACGGCAGAATCGTTATAAATTTTCCATTCGATTTGCTGTAAAAGTCGCAGGCGTCTCTCTGGGTTCATTTCTCTATTTGCTTGGCGGATATCCGCATCGATTTCAGGTCTGCAATATTCACTGGCATTATAAGCGCCCATGCCCGTATTGGTATCTGGGCAAGCAATAATAAATTCAAATAAATTGTTGGAATCCATTGTGTCTGATTGCCAGCCGAGCATCATCATGTCTGCGCTGCGATTATCATACTCTTTAAAGTATTGCGCTTTGGGAAGGGTTTTTAATTCGACAGTAATGCCGATTCTGGAAAGCATGGCACTGATGGCTTGGGCGACTTTTTCATCACTCATATAGCGGTTGTTGGGTGCCATCATGCTAATGCGGAAGCCTTTTTCGTAACCGGCTTCTTTCATTAATTCTAGTGCTTTTTCAACATCGTATTCTGGCTCAAGGCCGTTGATGTGTCCGAGAAACCTGTCTGAACTTAACTGGCCCGCTGGTGTAGCGTAGCCTTTTAATATTTTATCAACGATTAGCGCTTGGTTGATGGCTAAATTGATGGCTTTTCGTACTCTGACATCCTGAAACTCTTTGCGTCTATTTTGGTTCATGTGAAGCAATAATATGCGCGTACTTGGCAGGGTGACGAGCTGGATGCCTGAGACTTTTTTTGCCCGTTCGATATCAATCGGTGAGACTGGAAAGATAAAGTCCACATCTCCTGAAAGTAGCGCCGCAAGCCGAGTGGAGTCCGTTCGGATGGGCGTGAGAATAATTTTGTCGGCGTTGCCTTTTGAGTTTTTATCCCAGTAATTTGGATTTCGTGTTAGCTCCATCCAGCTACCTAATTCACGATTGTCTAGAATGTAAGGCCCTGTTCCAGACACATTGCGAGAAGCAAATGTTTCACCGTATTTAATGATTTGATCTTTCCCCTGATAAAAGGCTTTATCTATTGGAAAGACATAGGTCATTATATTCAGTAATAATGGGTTGGTATAAGTGGTGTGAACGTCAATAGTATATTCATCAACCATTGTGACTTTGTCTATTGTGTCGAACATGGCGCGAAAATCGGGCGATTTTTTTAAACGTTCTATGGTGTATGCAACATCTTTTGATGAGAAAGTATTGCCTGTACTAAAGACAACATTCTTTCTTAGGAAAAAACGCATTGTATGGCTGTCGAGTCGTTCCCACTTGGTGGCAAGGCGAGCTTCGAATTGCCCGTTTTTATTCCACCTGAGCAATGGATCAAAAACAAGATGAGAGAATTGCAGTGTGCTTTCTGATAATTGTTCATGAGGGTCTAATGAAACAGGGTCCGTGTCATAGGCTATTTTCAGTGTTGTTGCCACTGCCTTGTTGTATAAAAGTAAAGCCAAACAACAGGCTATAATAACCTTTATCTTCATTGTTTCTGTCTCGTTAGTAGGCTGAATGTTCGAGTGTGGTGTTTGGTACCTAACAGACCTCGGCTTGGTGTAATGTAGATCCTAGAGGAATGTTAAATCTTGACCATAAAGATGACAATTGGCCATTTTTGCAAAAAAAAGAGTAAAAAGACAGTAAGACTGCTATTTGCTGGCGTATTTAGATAACAATGTCGCGTAAGCTTTCGCTCAATTTTCCACTACTTGCAGGTCGTCATGAATTATTTTGCACATCTTCATATTGCTTCTCTTACTCATACATCATGGGTAGGTAATCTGCTGGGGGATTTTTCGGTTGAGGTGGAAAGTCTTGATGCCGATCTGTGGATCGGTTGGCAGCTGCATCAGAAAGTGGATGTGATGGTGGATAACCACGAGGCCAGTGTGTCGTTTCGTTCTATGCCGAGAAAAGGGCGTCGTCGCTTTGCTGGAATCGTTCAAGACATTGTGATGGATTATTGGCTCATACAATATTGGGATCGCTTTAGTTCTGTTCCGTTAGATGCTTTTTGTGATCAAGCATTATTTGGCTTAGTGCAAGATAAAGAGCGTAGTCCAGAACGTTTGCAGAACATGATTCGTTCATTGGAAAACGAAAACTGGTTGGCAAATCTGGGCACCATTGATGGTGTGGAGAAGGCAATTTATTCCATTATGCGACGCTGGCGTCATGGCGAGTATTTGGCTGATTTTGTAGAGGACTTAGAGCTGGTAATCAAACAGGCAGAAGCGCCGTTCTTACGTCTGTATCCTGATTTACTAAAGTTTGTAGATGAAGAAATGAAAAAAAGCCGAGGCCACACACAGCCTCGGCTAATGGGCTTGGCGACTCTCTAGTAGAAAGTCAGCCCAATCGAGAGAACAACCAGACTATGCGTTAAGCTAGGTGCAGATTCCTTGCTTTGCTTAATCTGGAATGGACGAGTATAGATTGTTTGTTTAGCGCTGCCTTGATCTGAGTCAGATATAAGGCGCCCACAGTACTAAAATAGCCATGGCAGAGTAATGTTTTTTCTTAATAGAGTATTTTCTCTATCTTGTAAGAACTTATGGTAGAATTCGCCACCGAAAAAAGCGTGGTTGAAATGGGAGAGTTAGGTTGAGCGTTCAGTGGTATCCAGGGCACATGAATAAAGCGCGTCGAGAGATCGAAGAGGTCATGGCGCAAGTTGACATCGTTATTGAAGTGTTGGATGCCCGTATTCCTGATTCCAGCCAAAACCCCATGTTGAATACATTACGTGGTGATGTGCCTGTTTTGCGTTTGTTGAATAAAAAAGACTTAGCGGACAAAGCTCGTCTAGACTTATGGTTAGAGCATTGGCGTGGTAGTGAAACGGTTTTAGCGCACCCATTCTCGACATTGGATAAAGCAGACGTTGCGAGAATTAGTCAGTGGGTTGGACAGATGGTTCCTCATAGGGGCAGTGCTGAAAAACCGATTAGAGCGATGATTGCTGGTATTCCTAATGTCGGCAAGTCTAGTCTAATGAATGCTCTTTTAGGGCGACGTGTTGCCAAAGTCGGTGATGAGCCAGCTGTGACAAAGGCTCAACAAAAACTGAAAGTGACAAACGGTTTCCAGATATTAGATACACCTGGCATTTTATGGCCAAAAATTGAAAACCCAGATGCAAGCTACCGTTTAGCTGTGACTGGTGCTGTGCGAGATACGGCTATTGATTACGAAGATGTCGCATTAGTCGGAGTGAAGTTTTTTATTACCGACTATTTAGATGCCTTGATGACACGCTATAAATTAAAAGATGTGTCGTCGGACCCATATGAAGTCTTGAGAGTGATTGGCTCTAAGCGAGGCGCTTTGCGATCTGGTGGCAAGGTCGATATGCATAAGGCGGCAGAAGTTTTTTTAAATGATGTAAGGGCTGGCGCGATTGGGCCTTACGTGATGGAAACACCAGAAATGATTGCGCATGAAGAGCGTTTGGTGGAAGAGGCTAAAGCGAAGAAAGAGGCAGAAAGGCAAGCAAGGTTAGCTGCGGCCGTTCCGCAGCGACAGCAAGCGAGTAATCGAGCTTATCGCGATAATCAAACACACCAAACGGATCAAGCCCAGTCTACTAAGCATGATGAGAATACAAATGACAAGCAGTGAGGTTCACGGTCATGGATTATGAAATTGCCTTTGATCAGGACGAAAATGTGTATCGCATTTATACTGGATATGAGTTCGCCGCAATTGGGGAATGGGTGTCTGAGTATGTGCGTGATGTTGAAAGCATTCAGCGCGTATTAATTGCTGCTCGTTTAGCGGAAACAGAAAAGGAAACAACAGAATTCAAGCATGGCCCTTTTGACGTTATTGTCAGTGAAGAGGGTGTGTCTGTGTCTAGACAAATTGATCTTGATTCAGCTGAAGAAGAGATAAAAGCCATGTTTGATTCACAAGACAGCTTTTATCAGACATCGACAGACGGTATTCAGGCCGAATGTGGTTTAGAAGACCTCATTAATATGATTGAGAATTGGCACGAAGTGCTGAATTAATTCTTAAGTGTCAGAGTAGTTGTTCCTAGTGCGAGCTAGGTTTACACTAGCGTTGTTTATTTTTTTACGTTTTTTTAGGGAGCCGATATGCTCATCGAATTGGAAAAAGCCCGCACTCGAAATAATGTTGTTCGCATTTTTCGTGAAGAATTGGACGGACCAGATAGTTGGACGGACGGTTTTGTCGTGGATGCCAACGAAGAAATGGTTTTGCTCCAATTAGTGGATGACAGTGTTCGTCTAAATGGTTATCAAGTTCTCTTTTTAGAGGATATTAGCGATTTTGCGCATCCTGCTCCCTTTAATGACTTCCAGAAAAAAGTATTGTCGCTTCGTGGCGAAGAAGTTGTTGATCCAGAAGTTGATCTAGATGATTTAGCGGTCATGTTGATTGATATTAGTGAAGAGTTTGGACTGGTGACACTTCATCGTGAAGAAGTAGAACCAGATAGCTGCGAAATTGGTCGTGTGGTTCGTGCCGATTCTGTGACGTATGAGCTTGAGGAAATTGGTTCTGATGCTCGTTGGTTCGATGAAACATTTGAATATGACTTATATGATATAACTCGTATTGAATTTGGCGGCGCTTATGAAGAAGCTCTGCTGATGGCTAATGATGATATGGGTGATGATTCTTATGAGTTGTCAGACGAATACCCAGATGATGGTATTGTTGATGACGAATAAACAAACAAGTGCCTAGTTTGTTTTGTAAAATCACACATAAAGAAACGCCTTAAGGCGTTTTTTTATTTAGAAAAGAACATTTTTTTAATGAAGCCTAAATGATGACATTGACGTGTTATATTTAGTAAATGAAGCGTTTTTAACTTTGAATAACACGATTAAAAAAAGATGAAATATACAAGAGGATCTTTTTAATGTCTCGATGGCTGACTTTTCTTTGTTTGATTGTATTGGTGTCGGGCTGTGCTGCCTATGCAACACACCAGTTTGACACGGTATTCGGCGAACAAAATTCACAGCATCGTGTTGTTGAGGTTAGCGAAGAAGACAGTGCTTTTTATAATGAACACGTTAAACCCATTCTTGATAGTCGCTGTGTTTCTTGTCATGCCTGTTATGACGCACCTTGTCAGTTGAAATTAACCGCGCCCGCTGGTCTTGAGCGAGGCGGTTCAAAAGAGTTGGTTTACGATGGCACTCGCCTGTTGGCTTCTTCACCTACGCGTTTATTTATTGATGCCAATACCACTGATGAGTGGCGATCAAAAGGTTTTCATCCAGTCTTAAATGAGAGAGATCAATCACCGGCAGCGAATTTACAAGGTAGCTTGTTGTATAGGGCGATCGCATTACGTGCTAAACAGGGCTCATTTACCCAGCCTGTATTGTCTGATGAATATGATTTCTCATTGGCTCGTGATCAGCAGTGTGTCAGTGTGGAAGAGTATAACCAGTTTGAACAAGACTACCCAAACTGGGGAATGCCTTATGGCTTACCGGCACTCAGCCCCAGTGAGTATGATGTGCTATCTCGTTGGTTAGCCACTGGAGGGAAAATGCCGGCGGCGGCGCAGGCTCCGGCCGATCTTAAAAAGAAAGTTGCGCTATGGGAATCTCGGTTAAATGGCGATGATTTAAAGACTCAATTAGTCTCGCGTTATATTTACGAGCATCTCTACTTGTATAGCTTGTATCTTGATGACGGCGAAGCATTTCGTTTTCAACTTGTTCGTTCTAAAACGCCGCCAGGGGAAGCTATTGAGAGAATCGCCACTCGACGACCTTATGATGATCCAGGTGTGGAGCGTGTTTACTACCGACTTTGGTTAGATCAAGAAGTAAAAGTACAAAAGAACCATATTCCTATGCAGCTGGATGAGGCGCGTTATGCTCGTTGGCAATCGTATTTTTATTCCAGTGATTACGACGTGACCAAAGATCCTGGTTATGAGCCTGAAATTGCATCGAATCCGTTTAAAACCTTTCAAGAAATACCTACGCATGCTCGTTACCGCTTTTTATTAGATCATTCGCAAAAAACGATTATGTCGTTTATAAAAGGCCCTGTTTGTCGTGGTCAAGTGGCGGTAAATGTGATCAATGATCAATTTTGGGTGTATTTTATTGATCCAGAAGTCGTCTACGGTAAAGGTTCGACAGATTATTTAGAAGACCAAGTGCAGGGCTTAGATTTACCTGCCTCAAGCAATAGCTTGCCTATCGCGTCATGGGTCAGATTTTCAGAGCAGCAGAAGTCATATTTGTCTGCCAAAGCGGCTTTGATTGAAAGTGCTGGGTTCAACAATACGCCTTTGGATTTAGATTTGATTTGGGATGGTGAAGGCGTTAATACAAATGCGGCTTTGACTATTTTCCGTCATTTTGACAACGCGTCCGTTGTAAAAGGCATGGTCGGACAGCAACCCAAAACCGCTTGGGTGATTGATTACCCATTATTGGAGCGAATCCATTACCTTCTGGTGGCGGGTTTTGATGTTTATGGCAACGTGGGTCATCAGCTTGTAACGCGCTTATATATGGATTTTTTGAGAATGGAAGGCGAAATGAACTTTTTGCTTTTCCTTCCTAAAGAAGATCGAGAATCTGTTCGCAAGTATTGGTATCGAGATGTAAGTCAAATTATCAAGGATTACATATTCAGTGATTATATTAAGGTTGGTCGTCAGTCGGAAGTGCAGTACGTAACGGATGATCACCAATCAGAACTCTATGAAAAGCTTCGTGAAAAATTATCGAACGTGCTGGATCATAGTCATGACTTAGAACAAAGTAAATTAACGCGAGATCAGCGTGAGGCGCTATACAAGCTGCAAGCTGTGCGCGGTGGTGGTTTGGTTCATTTGCCTAATGTCTCCACGGTATTGGTTACACAGCAAGGTGTTCCGCTTGAAGTGATCAGTTTGATACACAATAAAGCGCATGCGAATATCTCAAGCTTACTGGATGAAGAAGAGACGCGATTACCCGATGAAGACGGTGTGACCCTTGTGAAAGGGGTGTTAGGCGATTACCCAAATGTCTTAATGCAGGTAGAAGAGAGCGAGCTGATTGATTGGGCCAAACAAGTGGGCAGCCTGCAAACGGCAGAAGATTATTCGGTTTTATTGGATACGTTTGGTATTCGCAGAACGCATCCTAATTTTTGGTTTGTCAGTGATGCCATTGCTAACTTGAATAAACAAGATCGTCCAAGAGAAAGTGGTATTTTGGATTATAACCGTCTAGAAAACCGCTAGCTTGTTTTGTTTAAGAGCTGCCAAGGCAAAGCGCTTCTGCATTATATGCATGATTGTCTCCTTGCACTGATAAAGAAGCGCCTTACATAGTAGGTATATTCTTTATTAGGTAAATATTATGGTTCCGTTTTCTATATTGGACTTAGCACCAGTGGCTGACGGCCACTCAGTTGCAGAATCCTTGGCGATGAGTCGTAGAATGGCAGTTGCCGCTGAAAATCATGATTATGCTCGCTTCTGGCTTGCAGAGCATCATGGTATGGCGGGTGTTGCCAGTTCCGCTACATCTGTTGTCTTGTCCTATTTGGGGGCTGCAACATCGAAAATTCGAATTGGTTCGGGAGGCGTGATGCTGCCGAACCACTCACCATTAGTTATTGCCGAACAATTTGGTACTTTGGCTGAGTTATATCCTGATCGCGTTGACTTAGGGTTAGGGCGAGCACCTGGTACAGACATGCAAACCGCCAGAGCCTTGCGTCGCAATATGGATGCCTCTGTTGATAGCTATCCTGACGATGTGTTGGAGTTGCAGCGTTTACTTGGCAGTGGTGATCAGGGTGTTTTGGCTGTTCCTGGGCGTAACACGCATGTTCCTTTATGGATGCTTGGCTCCAGTCTATACAGTGCGCAAGTTGCCGCTGAGTTTGGTTTGCCTTATTCCTTTGCCTCTCACTTTGCTCCAGATCAGTTAATTCAAGCACTTACTGTATATCGCCGTAACTTTAAACCGTCTGAGCAACTGTCTAAACCTCATACAATGGCGGGGGTGATGGCTGTCGTCGCTGATACCGATGAAGAGGCAAAATATTTGTTTACCTCAGCACAGCAGCAGTTTGTGAACTTGCGTCGTAGCCGCAACCTGCCTTTCTCTAAGCCTGTTGAAACAATGGATGGTATTTGGTCGCCTAGTGAGAAGTACATGGTTGAGCATATGTTGCAATACGCTATGGTGGGCTCGAAAGCATCGGTTGCCTTTCAACTGTCTAGTTTCTTAGAAAAAACAAATGTTGATGAATTGATTGTCTCTATGCCAATCCATGACTCCGAAGCCAGATTGAAATCTTTGCGTCTAATGGCCGAAGTTCGGGATAGCTTGTAGGGTAAGAGCAATATTATAGGTGAGGTAAATAGCCACTAAAGACGTTTCTTTAGTGGCTATTTTTTTATTTTTTGTAAGGTGAAGGATCACCTGGTACAGGCTGTGTTTTAAAGCGTCGGTGAGACCAAAAATATTGTTCTTTTTTGGGAGCGATAATGGCTTCCATCAATTCGTTTATTCTAGTGGCGTTTACGACGTCATCTTGAGTTGGGTAGTTTTCTACTTCGGTTAGACTTAAGTGAAAGCCTTTCTCTGTTCTACCATAGTCGTAAAGAACAACAGGGGCGTTGGTCATATTAGCTATACGGCCAATATGGGCGATCGTTGCACATTGACGACCATAAAAAGGGGCGAAGACTGAATTTTTACGTCCGTAATCTTGGTCCACGGCGTACCAAACCGCTTTGTTCTGTTTTAGTGATTTCAACACTTCGCGCATATTAGTACGTTCGATAGTTTTAGAGAAAATGGCTTGGCGTTGACGTTCCATTACCCAGTTCATAACTGGGTTGCTCTGTAGTTTGTAGATCGGATGAACATCGATAAAGCGTGGCATTTGGCCTCCACAAATATCGAGAGAAGAAAAGTGTCCACTAATAAGGATGCAGCCGCGACCTTTGGCTAGAACGCGATCGATCACATCCTGGCCTTCAAATGTGACTCGTGATTGAAACTTTTTCTGATTTTGAAACCAAGAGGCAAACGTTTCAAAAACACCTATCCCCATGCTTTTGAAATGAGCTTTGGCTAATCGAGTTCGCTCAGCATCCGTCATGTCAGGAAAGCAAATTTTTAAATTTACATGGCAAATATTTTTACGGTTTGAACTTAAAGCGTAATGTATCGTACCAAGAATTTTACCCAGAAATTTTTGGCCACACCAAGGTAAATAGCTGAGTAAATAAGCGACGCCCATCGCGCCCCAACTTAACCAGTGTTTTGGTCCCAAAAAGTTTGTGATGCTTTTGTCTAATGTTGTCGTTTTTTTAGCCATGGTATCCCTCCAAAAAAGCCTGCCATTGCTTTTCTGATACACGAAAATTTGTATGTTTGCTGGATTCTTTGTCGAGTGAGCGTTTTAGGCGTTCAACATTGGATTCCATCCAGCTGGAGTGAGGCGCTTTTTGCTCACACTTATCGAAGTCAATAATCCAAACTTTCTGTTGCTCATCTATCATAATATTGTGGCAGTTAAGGTCAGAATGATAGATGCCATTTTGATGAAAACGTTTTACTACTCGCCCAATGTCATTCCAATTAATTTGAGCCTGTTGATCACTTTTTATTATGTCGAATAAATCTTTAGCGCCTTGTATTGTTTCAGTTAGTAGTAAGGCTTGATAAAAACCAGCCGATACCGAATAGATACCTGCAATTGGGCGTGGTACAGGAAGGTCTAAGTTGCGCATGGTTTCTAAAAGGGTGAGTTCTAGCCATGGTCTGGTGCGGTCTCTGCCTGTAAATAAAAAACGATCTTTGTTAATTTTGGCGATCAAGCCGCCACGCCGATAGCGGCGCAGAACAAATTTGCCAAATTGACTATTGATAAACCAAACGGCGCCACGTCCATTGCCTGTGCCTGCGAGTTCACCTTCTAACTGCCAAAATGAAGAATCAAACCATGTCTTGGATAATGGGAGCTCTGGATCGCTTTTTAGTAACACTGTATTGGGCGATATTTTGATGGCTTGTGGCATGTTACTCGCTTTGTCATGATCTCTGTGGGTTATGTCTACAAAGTTAGACACATTCAAGGGCGACTATTCTATAATACTTGCTGAATTTAAGCAGCCCTAGAGGACGAGATGCAGCAAGAGAATATTCAACATTTGGCTATAGTGCGCTTATCCGCTTTGGGGGATGTATGTCACGCTATGGCAGTGGTTCAGTCTATTATGAAACGCTATCCCTCCATGCGAGTGACTTGGGTGACTTCTCCTTTAGAAGCTAAGCTTGTGCGCTTGCTGGAAGGTGTGGACGTTGTTGAATACGACAAAAAAAGCGGTTTTTCTGGTTTGTTGGCATTACGCTCTCAGTTAAAAGGCCAGGTCTTTGATGTGCTGCTGCACTTACAATGGTCAATTCGAGCGAGTTTGGTATCCAGAATGATTCGAGCGAAGCGACGTATAGGTTTTGCTTTGTCACATTCTCGTGAGCGACAGCATTGGTTTGTGAATGAGTATGCTCCAGAGCCGAAAGGCGAGCATGTACTGGATTCGTTTTTATCTATTGCAAGTGTACTTGGTGTTGATCAGCCTTCTTTGCCTTGCGAGCTTTCTTTGCCTGCTGAAACATTTGGATTGCCAGCCAAGTATGTGGTGATTAACCCATCTGCGTCCAAAGCAGAGCGTAATTGGACGATAGAAGGCTATCAAGCAATATTGGACTATTTATTAGCGAAAGGGATATGTCCCGTCATGACGGGTGGTCCATCCCAAGACGAGATGGATTTCGCCAACAGTATCATGGCTGATCGCGCAGAAAACGTTGTCAATCTGGTTGGGAAAACACCCTTGGATATTATGTTGTCGGTGTTAAGAAATGCAGCTTTGGTTATCTCTCCAGACACTGGGCCTGCACACATGGCGACACTGGTGGGAACGCCTGTTTTGGGGTTATATGCGCACTCCGATCCTCGGCGTACTGGGCCTTACCGCGATTTGGATAAGGTGATCAGTGTTTACGATGAACTGGTAGAGAAAGAATATCAGAAGCCAGCAGCAGAATTGCCTTGGTCAACACGCGTGCATGACCCTAAGGCCATGCAGCATATTAAAGTAGAGTCTGTTTTAGCGAAGTTAAAAACGCTTATTTAATCAGAGATTGCTCTGCTAATTTAAGGTCTAATGTCGCCTTTAATAGCTTGTATAGCTGAATAGAGGCGTCAATTTCTTCTTTGCGGTTGGTCAAACTTTCTATGTTTAGGCCTAAAGGAACGCCTAGTGGTAAAGCGATTTCGATAATCTGCTCTAAAGCGTTTCGACATATCTTAATGGATTCGTCCAGTGGTGCTTCGGCATCTAAAATACGGTGTTTTGTTGCTTCTGGTACCGAAATACCTAGCCATTCCATGAACTCTAATGTTTTTGCGCTGCCGCAAGGTGTGAAGGTTAGAATGATGCGTTTTGGTGCTTCACCCTTTTCTTTGCAGGTTCTTGCGTAACGGCTGATGAGGTCTGCTGTCGCTTGGTGATTATATACGGCTTGCGAAATGAAAAATTCACAACCAGCTTCTGTTTTTTTGCTTAAACGTAAATGTTCATCGCCTTTTTTAGCGTGGCGTTCAGCGATTGTGACACCGCCCAAATTAAAAGAGTGTTCAGATGCTTTTAGGGTTTCATAAGCCTGTGGCAGTGGCAATTTAATATCGCCACTGGAAGAAGGTGAGCCTACCAAGACTAGGTCTCGAATGCCGTATTGTTCCCATGCTTCAGAAAGCCAACCTGAAAACTCTTCTGAGCTACGAGATGAGACAGATTTGTAAGTGATAACAGGTTTTCCAGACTGTTGGTGAAGGCGTTTAGACCAAGCTCTCGGATCGTGAGTTTCCATAAAAGGAAAAGGGCGAGGTTTATCAATACGGCTGGTTTCATCTTGAATGTCGTAAACAACCAAACCATCGATGTCGATATTATCAAGACGTTCAAGCAATTTTTGACTAACTTGTGCGAGTTGCTCTTCTTCAAGCGAAGATTTTGGTGGCGTTGTGCCGATAAAGTAGATACCACGTGTAGGGTCTTGAAACTTTGTTGCCAATTCCGATTTCATAATGTCACACTCTAAATAGACGCGGCAGGATAATGGTGTTCTGCTCAGCGGTATGTTTGTTTGTTGGATCTATTCTAACAGTGAAATGAATTCAAGGCTTTCATCTAAAGTTGAATTATATTGTAGTTGAAGTGAAGGTGGTTAATCTTCTGGTGATCTGATGAGCTTGCTGAGTCGATGATGAATCTAAGGAGGCGTCATGTTAAATAAAGAGTTAAAGGGGTTGTCTGAGACAAAAACGTCAGGGTTGCCTCCAGTACACACATGGTCTCCACCTTTTTGTGGGGACATGAATATGGTGATCAAGGCGAATGGTGAGTGGTTTCACGAAGGTGGGAAGATCAATCGTCCAGCTATGGTCACTATGTTCAGCCGTATATTGTGGTTTGAGGAAGGTGAATACTTCCTGGTGACACCGGTGGAAAAGGTGCGAATTCAAGTGGAAGATGCTCCTTTTTTAGTGACGGGTTGGCAGTGGGTAGAGACAAGCGCGGGTCGTGCTATTGAATTTATTACGCAAACAGAGGATGTCCTTATTCTAGGAGTTGATTGTGATATTTGGCTTGAGAAGTTTCAAAACGAAGAGCGGCCTTATGTTTCTATGCGCTATGGGATGAAGGCTTTGGTCAACCGTAATGTGTTTTATGGCATCGCTGACTGTTTGGAACAAGTTGTTACAGCCGAGGGCTCTGGAATGGGGGTGATAAGTGCGGGTAAAAGCTATCTTTTAATGAAAGATGAATGACGAATTTCTTTGTGTCTAGGTTATAATACAAGTATTAAACGTGACACTTGGTTTGCGTGGTATTTTAGTATTAAAGGGGTATTTTTTTGTTATTTGAAGAATTTGGTTTTGATAATCGTATTTTAACGTCCATCGGTCATTTGGGATTTGATAAGGCAACTGAAATTCAAGCTCGTGCCATCCCAGAGGCAATGGCTGGTCGCGATTTATTAGCGTCCTCAAAAACCGGTTCAGGAAAAACACTTGCTTACCTTTTGCCTGCGCTGCATCGAGTTTATAAAAAGAAAGCCTTGTCCAAACGTGATCCTCGAGTGGTTATTTTGGTGCCGACTCGTGAGTTGGCAAAACAGGTATATGGACAACTACGACTTTTGTTAGCGTCCAGCCGTTTTACTTCAATTCTGATTCAAGGCGGTGAAAACTTTAACGATCAGCACAAGTTGCTACAAAAAGATCCGCACTTTATCGTGGCTACTCCCGGGCGTTTGGTCGATCACTTAAAGCAGCGTCATGTGTTTTTAGAAGGTCTGGAATTGCTTGTTTTGGACGAAGCTGATCGTATGTTGGATTTGGGCTTTGCTGATGCCATGAGAGCCATTAATGCGGCTGCAAATCACCGTCAACGTCAGACGTTATTCTTTTCAGCGACCCTAGATAATACAGAAGTCAGCACGATTGCCAGTGAACTGTTGCGAGAACCTTCGCGTGTGGCTGTAGGGCAGGGCTTTGATGAGCACACAGACATATCGCAACACGTTTTACTGTGTGATCACCTAGATCACAAAGAAGCATTATTAAAGCACCTTTTGACGGGGCAAACGATTAAGCAAGCCATTGTTTTTACGGCAACGAAGAATGATACAGTTCGTTTATCCAACATGATTGCTGATTGGGGGTTGACGACTCAAGCATTAAACGGAAATTTATCGCAAAGCGCTCGTAATAAAACGATGGAAAGTTTTGCTAAGGGCCAATTTGACGTCTTAGTCAGTACCGATGTCGCATCTCGTGGTTTGGATATTGCCAGTGTATCGCATGTATTTAACTTCGACTTACCAAAACAAGCTGAAGAATTTGTTCATAGAACCGGACGTACTGGACGGGCAGGATTTAAAGGAGATGCTTATTCGCTCGTTGGCCCTAAAGATTGGGTGAACTTTAAAGCGATAGAAGCTTTCTTGCAGAAGACCTTTTCGACAGAAGTGATTGAAGGGCTAGAAGGCAAGTTTAAAGGATTGTTACCTCCTAAGCCGGCTCGCTCAGTGAGTAAAAAGCCTAAAGCCCAAGCGTCCAAAAAATCGTCTAAAAAGGTGACTAAGAAAGCGCCTGCGAAAGCACGTTTTCATGATAACCAACAGGATGGTTTTGAGGCGTTTAAATTGCCTGCTAAACGTGCTGATTCAAAACCTAATTTTGGTGATGAAGACGAGTAATTCGTTGCTTTTAGGTGACTTTTGGAACAGAAAAGATTTTTTAATTGACAGGTGAACCATATTCACGCTATTGGTTAATCTTTCTTATCTATTGGAGATGAGCTTATTAATCGTTTGCCCCCATTGAACTCGTTGAAGTGTTTTGAATCTGCTGCTCGACATGGCAGTTTCAATAAAGCAGCCAAGGAATTGTCTGTAACACCTTCTGCAATTAGTCATCAAATTAAAGGTCTAGAAAGCTTTCTAGGTCTTGAATTGTTTCGACGCACTAAAAGAAAAGTAGTGTTAACTGAGGCTGGGGAGTCTTATTTAAAGCCGATTAAAAGTATTTTTGAGCAATTGGAAAATGCGACTTCTGAGCTGAAAAGTAAGCAGAAATCAGGATCGCTTCGATTGGCTGTTGCGCCAGCGTTTCTTACGCGTTGGTTAATGCCAAGGATGGAGCGTTTTCAGCAGCGATACCCAGATATCGAAATTGAGATTAGCTCTTCAACAGGCTTGATTGATTTTTCTGCAAATGACATCGATATGGCTGTGTATTTTGGTGCAGGTGACTGGGAGGACGTTGAAGCGCATTACCTGCGTCCTGCTCGTCTTGCGCCTGTCTGTAATCCGCGATTAATAAAGCCAGAACAGCCAATAAATAAGCCTGAAGATATGCGTTTTTATCCACTTCTTCATGTTACAAAACGAAAGGATGAATGGCACGATTGGCTGCAGCAACATGACCTTGATCCTAAATTATTTCGTCGTGGATTAATGTTTTCCAGTGGCTCTTTAACGGCTGGTGCTGCGGCACAAGGTTTGGGTATTTCTTTAACAGACCCTGAGTTAATCATGCCCGAGATAGAAGCTGGGACGCTAAAGGTTCTGTTTAATCAGCATTTAATTACAAACCGCTCGTTTTATTTGGTTTATGAAAAGCGTCGTTCAGTCACATCGGCAATGTCGGCTTTTAAAGAGTGGATTATTGAAGAGATGGCTGGCAATCAGCATTCTTGAGCCTTGGGCTACCCATAACAAAGTTTTTTCACATAAATATGAGAGTTTATATATGAGCACAGCGTTAACGGTGAACAGCTATTTTAATGATCAGGTTAAGTCCATTGCGTTGGAAAATGCAGAAGGAACTTCAACAGTAGGCGTAATGGCTGTTGGTGAATATGAGTTTGGGACAAGCCAGCGTGAGTACATGACTGTTGTATCAGGTGCTTTGACCGTTAAGCTACCAGCACAAACTGATTGGAAGTCATTCGCCAAGGGCGATACTTTTATTGTGGAAGCAAATCAAAGCTTCCAAGTGAAAGTAGAAGAAACAACAGCATACCTTTGCCGTTACGAATAATTTCTATTTTTGTTTATGAGTAAAAAAAGGGGCTGATTTTTAAATCAGCCCCTTTTTTATGGTTCTTTTGGTGTGGTTATTAACCACCAACTACGTTAACAAGTAAGGTGACTTTATCACCTGGTTGAACGTACTTTTGGCTGCCAACTTTGGGGTTCCAGTCTCTAATATCGTTAATGGAAACCTTGAATTTATTGGCTACGACAGCCAATGACTCACCAGACCGAATGGTATAAACCACTTTCTTCATCACACTGCGAGTGCTCTTTTCAGAGGCTTTTGGCTCTAGCCAAACGACAAGCTTTTTGCCTGGCATTAGCGGATCGCCAAGGCCCATGTTGTTCCATCGAGCCAGTGTTTTGCTGTCTATTGAGTATTTGTTAGAAATTAGCCACAAACTATCACCTGGTTTAACTGTGTAGTTTATTTTTATTCTATTACGGTTTGGTGCTCGAGACTGTTTTGCAAGCAATCTTTGATGAGAGCTTAGGGTGTAGCTTTCTATATCGTTACCAGCAACAGGGATCATTAGCTCTTGGCCAACACGAATCATCGTGGAAGAGATCTTGTTTACGTTTTGAAGCACGTTAACAGTGGTGTTGTGTTGTTTCGCAACGAGTAATAAGTTGTCGCCAGCTTTTACTGTGTAGCGAACCCAAGTTACACGTTCCTTGCTTGGTATTTCTGCCAGCTTGGTTCTAAACAGTTTGGCTTTTGATATCGGCATTAATAAACGATGAGGGCCATCTGGAGACGTTGCCCATTGATTAAAGCCTGGGTTTAGCAGGTACACTTCATCGATACTGATTTCGGCCATATCTGCTGCTTGCGCCAAATCAAGTTGGCCGCCGATATTGACTACATCAAAGTAGGGTTTGTTCGGGATAAAATACGTTGAGTAGTTGTATTTTTCCGGATTCTTGATGATTTTAGCCAGTGCGATGAGTTTTGGAACATAGGCACGAGTTTCTTTTGGCAAATCGAGAGACCAGAAGTCAGTCGGTTTACCTGCTTTCTTATTTTTTCTAATTGCTCTTAATACCGTGCCTTCACCTGAGTTGTAAGACGCCAGCGCATGTAGCCAGTTTCCGTCAAACATTTTATGTAGGCGTGTTAGGTAAGCGATAGCGGCTTGGGTCGAGCCAATAATGTCTCTGCGACCGTCGTACCACCAAGTTTGATCAAGTCCATACATTTGACCTGTCGAAGGAATAAACTGCCAAGGGCCAGAAGCACGACCATGGCTGTATCCAAAAGGGTCAAAGCCACTTTCGACGATCGGTAATAGGGCGATTTCAGTCGGAATGCCCGCTTTTTCTAGTTCTTCAACAATGTAGTACAAATAGCGCTCACCACGCTTTGACACTCTGTCAAGATAGGAAGGGTGAGAGCTAAACCAGCGAAGTTGTGATGATAGGCGAGGACGATCTATATCAAGGTCTAGACCGTATCCAGCACGTATTCTTTCCCAAATATCTGCCGGTGCTTTTGGTTTTTCTATAACGGCAATGGGCTCATCTTGTTGAGTTGTTTGCTCTTCTTCTGCGCTGTCTACAGGAGGAACAGTATCAATAAAGCCTAATTGCTCTGTGTCGGCCTCTGGAACATCTGCGTCTTCCGTTGCTTCTACGGAATCATTAGACGGATTGCTTTGATCAAGTTTTGAGGTGGTTTGGCATGCACTGAGAACGAGGCAGGCAAGACAAATCCAGAAAATTTTATAGGTCATTTAGGTCACAATTTTGGATAAAGTTTGCTCATTTTAAAGACGTTGCGATAGAGGTCAACTAAAACTATCTTTGGCGCGTCTTACTTGGCTGAATGCGGCGACGGAATCTGTGGCTGGTTTTTCTTTAAGTTGTTGTGCTGCCTGATTTTTTAGTGACGTTATATGGGTTCTTAAAAAAGGATTAGTTTTTTTCTCTAAGCTTAATGTCGTAGGCAATGTTACTTCATTATTAGAGCGTTGCTTTTGACCATTATTATTGCTCTGTATTAGGTCTGGATTGTCTGGCTCAAGAGAAAGGGCGAATCGGTAGTTCGCTAATGTGTATTCATGAGTTGCGTAGATTATTGTGTTGTCTGGCAGGCTTGAGATCCTTTCCATGGCTTTGAGCATTTGCTCTGGAGTGCCTTCCATTATGCGCCCGCAGCCGCCTTTAAATAGAGTGTCGCCGCTGAATAAAAGAGGGTCTTGGTTGTCTGAAAAATAGCAGAGGTGATCCAGAGTGTGTCCAGGGGTTGCTAGAACGCGAAAGCTTGCTGAAAACACGTCGATTGTGTCGCCTTCGGCTATTGGGTGCGTCACTAGTTCGGTTAGGTGACTTGGTCCATAAACAGGGCAATTGAATTGTTTTTTTAGCTCAGCCACACCTCCAGTATGATCTTTGTGGTGGTGAGTAATCAAAATGCCCACTAGGCTCATGTTATGCTTGTTGCAATAAGTTAGAACCACTTCGGCGTCTCCTGGGTCTACTGCCCAGATGCGCGAGCTATCTTTATCTTGGATGATCCAGATATAATTGTCCTGAAAAGCAGGGAGCGGAAAGATGGTCATAGGTTGTCAACTTTATCAAGGTTGTTATATTTCATATGGCGTGCTTAAAAAATAAATACATCGTCATGCCGTTATAAATAGAGAATTCATTGTATGTTGGATGATCAATCAAGACAATTTTTTCAGAAATGGTACAAAAGCAATTTAGGTGAAAGCTTATTAGAGCTGGAGAAGAGTCAGCTTGACTCCGAGCTAGATTCCGCTGTGGGTTACTATCTAGTGACTCAGTCGCCTCTTAAAAATTTGCCATTGAAAAACCACCGGCTGCGCGAAAGTATTATGATTGCCCCTGCGCTAGAATTCGGAGCGCCTAATAATACAGTGGTGGCAAGGGCAAGCGAATTGCCCCTTGAGTCTGATGGTGTTGATGTGCATATATTTCATCACTTGTTGGATATTTCTGCCACACCCCATGACGACTTGCGAGAAGCTGCAAGAACCTTGTTGCCCAGCGGAAAGCTCATCATTATTGGTTTTAATCCTTGGGGGTTATGGGGGATTCGTCGGCTCTTTAGTAAGAAAGTTAAGGCGCCTTGGTGTGGGCAATTTATTCGTCATAGACGTTTAGAGGACTGGTTGAAAGTAGCAGGTTTAACCTTAGAATCGACCCGTTTTATTTATTATGAACCGCCCCTACAAAGTAGCAAGTGGCGGGGCCGTTTTGCTTGGATTGATAAGCTATTAAGGCCGTTAAAATTACCTTTTAGTGGAGTCTATGTAATGACTGCAACCAAGCAAGTTAGGCGTTTTATTCCATTAAAACCTCGTTGGTCTGGCGCTCGAGTTCGGGTGCCTCCTTTAACAAAACCAACAGCAAAAGAGATGAAGTAGTGAAAAAAGTTGTGATGTATACAGACGGTGCCTGTAAAGGAAACCCAGGTATTGGTGGTTGGGGTGCATGGTTAACCTTTGGAGAGCATGAAAAGCGCTTATGTGGTGGTGAACATGACACAACCAATAATCGTATGGAGCTGATGGGCGCTATAGAAGGTCTTCGCGCCTTAAAGGAAGTGTGTTCAGTAACACTTTATACGGATTCTTCTTATGTGCAAAAAGGCATTACAGAATGGTTAGCTGGCTGGAAGCGTAAAGGCTGGATGACGGCCTCCAAGCAACCGGTTAAAAATAAAGATTTGTGGCAAGTTCTTGATGAACAATGCCAGTACCATGAGGTTACATGGAAATGGGTAAAAGGGCATGCGGGTATTGAAGGCAATGAAATTGCCGATCAGTTGGCAAATCAGGGGATTGAAGAGTTAAGGGCGGCATCATGAGACAGGTTGTTCTTGATACAGAAACAACAGGTATAGATCCACGACAAGGCCATCGTATTATCGAGATTGGTTGCGTTGAAATGATTGGTCGAAAGCTAACGAATCGTCACTTTCATGTTTATATCAATCCGGATCGAGAAGTAGAAGAAGAGGCGTTTAGAGTTCATGGTATTAGTAATGAATTTCTAGCAGACAAGCCACGTTTTCATGAAGTTGCCCAAGAGTTCTTTGATTTTATTAAAGGTGCGGAGCTAATAATCCATAATGCCCCGTTTGATATTGGCTTCATGGATGCTGAATTTGCTCGCATCGGTGGCTTTCCTAAAACTGAAGAAGTATGCAGTGTTTTTGACAGCTTAGTTTATGCCCGTAAAAAACACCCAGGCCAAAAGAACAATCTTGATATTCTCTGTAAACGTTATGGCATAGACAACTCTCATCGTGAATTACACGGAGCCCTTCTTGACTCCGAAATTCTTGCTGATGTCTATTTGTTGATGACGGGCGGCCAAACCAGTTTAGGTTTGGCGAATCATTCCGACTCTGATTCGAAAGAAGAAGGGGAAGTCGAATCGATTCGTCGTTTCTCTGCGGATCGTCCCGCACTGAAAGTCATTAGAGCAAACGCGGATGAGCTAAAGGCTCATGAAGAACGTTTGGATCTAATTGATAAAAAGTCAGGTCAGTCTTTATGGCGGATTAAGCACTAGCAGATAAGTGAGTGTGGTTAAGCTTACTTGATTATGTTTTGGTGTAACCCAAAAAAAAGCCCTCTTCGAAAGAGGGCTTTTTTATGCGTTAAAAGTACTTAGCTTACATTGGTGTGCTAAGTGCTTGAGTGTTGGGAGAGAGTCTCACAATAAGTAGGTCACACAGAGTCCGCCGACAACACTCAAAACGATTGTGTAAGGCAGCGCCATCCACACCATCTTTCCATAAGATAAGCGAAGCAATGGTGCGATAGCGGACGTTAATAGGAATAGGAACGCAGCTTGACCGTTTGGTGTCGCTACACTTGGAAGATTGGTGCCGGTGTTGACGGCTACAGCTAACGTATCAAAGTGCTCACGAGTAATGTTACCAGCATCCAATGCTGCTTTAATTTCGTTAATATAAACAGTGGCGACAAAGACGTTATCACTGATGGCTGATAATAATCCGTTGGCAATAAAAAGCATTAGTGGCTGCTGGTTTGTTGGCATATTCAACACGACATCAATCACAGGTTGGAATAAATGTTGTGCATGAATCACCGATACCACGGTGAAAAAAACCACTAGCAGCGCAGTGAAAGGCAGAGACTCTTCAAACGCGTGGCCAATACGATGCTCTTCAATGATGCCATTAAATGACGTCAATAAAACAATAACCATCAAGCCAACCAAGCCAACTTCAGCGACATGGAATGCCAATGATAACATTAAGAGAATGGCAACAATGCCTTGGACTATAAGTTGTGCTTTGATCTTGTTCGTGTGTTTTTGGCTTTCTTCTTTTTCAAAGTTATTCAGAATGTCTCGAACTGTGTCTGGCAGCTGAGCGCCGTAGTCAAACCAAGCTGTTTTTTCTAATACGATTACGGTTAATAAACCACAGAGTAGAACTGGCATTGAGACAGGTGCTACATTCAGGAAAAATTCACCGAAGTTCCAGCCAGCTACTTTAGCAATAAGTAAGTTTTGCGGTTCGCCTACCAAAGTAGCCACACCGCCAAGTGCTGTACCAACGGCTCCATGCATTAATAAATCACGTAAAAAAGAGCGGAATTCATTTAGATCTTCGGCGTTAACAGGCAGGATTGAATCGTCTTTTCCGTGGTCGTGATTTTTATTAGAACTTTGGCCAGAAGCGGCCTTGTGATAGACCGAATAAAAACCGACGCCAACACTAATAAGAACAGCCGTCACGGTTAATGCATCTAAAAAGGCGGAGAGTAGGGCCGCAGAAAAGCTAAATATCAACGAAATGACGATCTTAGATTTTACTTTTACGAGCAGTTTATTGAAGATAAACAACAGCATATCTTTCATGAAATAAATGCCTGCCACCATGAACATCAAAAGTAGGATCACTTCAATGTTATGGGAAACCTCTGAGTACACGCCTTCTGGTGTAGTAAGGCCAAGCACGACAGCTTCGATGGCAAGTAGTCCGCCAGGCTGTAATGGGTAGCATTTTAGCGCCATGGCGAGTGTGAAAATGAACTCAATAATGAGAAGCCAACCAGCAACGAATGGCCCTAATACGACCAAAACAATTGGGTTGATAATCAAAAATGCTAAGATTATTTGCTTATACCAAAGCGGCGAGGCACCGAGGAAGTTTCTTCCAAACGATTGGGATAACGAAGGTGTCATTTGTTGCTCCTTTATAGAAAGGCACTTAAATGTGCAAAAAAACTAACAGGATTTTTTTACTTTTCTGGGGCAATCAAAAGAATCTTGTTAGCTTTCTTATTCTTGGTATAACTAGGAAGATTGTTCAAAGTGTGCAGATAATAAGGTAAATACAACACAGTATCTATAGCGTTATATCATTGAAAGAGATTGTTATTTATAAAAATACCCCCAATATGCCAAGAACTTATGAATATTTAGAGGAAGTGAATGTTGGAATTTTTTGCGGATTACGCTGGTTTTTTGTTGAAACTGCTTAGTGTGGCTTTGGTTATTGGTTTTTTGTTGGCCATGATGGCAGGTGGGAAACGCAAGTCTCAACCAGGGAGTTTGTCTGTTACTAAGTTAAATGAGCACTATGACGAAATGAAGGTTGAGCTCGATCGTCAGTTGTTAGATAAAAAGGCGCTTAAAAACTTAGAGAAAGAAAAAAAGAAAAAAGACAAACTAGAGAAAAAAGCACAGAAGAAAGAGCCTGCTGAGACTGAGAAGGCAGATAAAAAGCGCTTATATGTGTTGGACTTTGATGGTGATATAAAAGCGTCCGCAGTGGAGTCTTTGCGAGAAGAAATTACAGCGGTACTCAGTGTTGCTAAGCCGAAAGATGAAGTGGTTGTTCGTCTTGAGAGTGGTGGTGGGGTCGTTCATGGTTATGGTTTGGCGGCGTCTCAATTGCAGCGTATTCGTGAAGCTGGAATTCCATTGACTGTTTGTGTTGATAAAGTAGCAGCAAGCGGCGGCTATATGATGGCGTGTGTGGCCGATAAAATCATCGCCGCTCCTTTTGCTATTTTGGGCTCTATTGGTGTAGTGGCACAAATTCCGAATGTTCATCGATTGTTGGATAAAAGTTTGATTGATGTTGAGCTTCATACGGCAGGTCGTTACAAGCGCACTTTGACCATGTTAGGTGAAAACACCGAGGAAGGTCGTGAAAAATTCAAGCAAGACCTAGAAGACACTCATGGCTTATTTAAGCGTTTTGTATCTGGTCAGCGTCCACAGTTGGATATTGAAGACATTGCAACGGGCGATACTTGGTATGGCTCAGAGGCGTTGGAAAATAAATTGGTTGATGTGGTGATGACGAGTGATGCGTACTTGGTGTCTCATTATCACGATACAGAGGTAGTGCGCGTTGTCTATAAACAACCAAAGGGAATGGCGGAACGTTTAGGTTTGTCTTTCTTTTCTGTGGTTGAGCAAAAAGCGGTTTCTTGGTTTAGCCGTTTAACGCAATCGCGAGGTTATTAATTTCGACGTACTTGTCTTGGTTAATGCATTTAAAAAGGCCGCATTCTATGAATGCGGCCTTTTTTATGAGGCTATTCTTGAGTTGAAATTGTGCGTTTAGCCAACTCGTTAGTGCTTTTAAGGTCGTTGTAGTTAAGACTCGCCCCAGTTTCTGGGCTGATGGTTTGAAGCGCTATCTTTTCAATGGCATCTTCTAGTTCGATGGGCTCAAAATAAAGAAGAGTGCCAATGATTGGATGGTCCAAATAATTAACTTTTTTACTGGCTGTTTTATTGCTTTCATTTAACTTTAGGACTAGCGCTGGCTCGAACTCTTTGAACTCTGGCTTGGCTGCACTGTTTTCACGGCTTGTTTCAGTGAAGAAACTCGCGTTCTCTGATTCGTTATTGAGGCCGAATTGGTCAGAGTCCGGAAGTGTGAAGCTATCAAAAAGGTAATGCTGATAGTGGATGTCAGACTCTAGGTATCGCCCTAATTTAATAGAGATACTGCCCGTTAGTTCGGGGTAGTTGTCTTTTGCTTGCTGGCTATGGAAGCTTTTATAAATAGTGTCGCCTGGGTGCTTGAAGATCAACGTCCATGTTTTATTAACTAAAATTTTTGTATGGCTTCCAATTTTGTCTTCGATGTTGCCGAAAGGGGCTTTTCCTAGCTCTTGGCTAACACTAATTGGTGCAGCTGCTTCTTCATCTGTTAGCCTAACTAGTTGGTCGGTAGATAGCACATTTTTATAGTCGACCTGCTCAGTTGATTGGCCCTCTGGCCACAAGAAAGTCACCAAGTAGCCTTGATAGGCTCTAGCCGTGTCTGGATCTATATCTCCATCATCGGCAAACACTTGAGTATTCATTAGCGTAAGTGATAACGCTATCGCAATTAAAGATTTCAATGTAATAATTCCAATGTCATGGTGGTTTGTTGAAAGCGCTCTTCCGCACTATTCATTGGGGCCAGAAACTTTAATGTATCTGATCCTACTAATTTGTAAATATCAGGCTTGGTCTGAATGAGCTTAATCAGCTTCATAGGGTCGACTGGTGTTTTGCTGCTGAAGAAGATTTTACCTTCTTTCGCGTTGGCTTCAATTTTATTAATGCCCAACGTTTCTGCTTTGAGTTTCAAGTCGGTTTGCCTGAATAGGTTTTTCGTTTCGTCCGGTAGCAAGCCAAAGCGGTCTATCATTTCCACTTGAAGATCTTTGAGTTCTTCAGCGCTTTTTGCACTGGCGATGCGTTTATACAATATCAGTCGTGAGTGCACATCGCCTAAGTAATCTTCAGGAATTAGTGCTGGCACCCTTAAGTTGACATCTGTTTGAGCTGGAGAGGAAATATCAACATCTGGCGATTCTCCATTCTTTAAAGACTTCACAGCACGGTCGAGCATGTCCATAAACAATGAGAAACCAACATGCTCGATATGTCCGCTTTGTCCGTCTCCTAGTAATTCGCCTGTTCCACGTATTTCCAAATCGTGTGTAGCGAGGGTAAAGCCTGCCCCCAATGTATCGGCTAGAGTGATGGCCTCCAAGCGTTTCTCCGCATCGCCTGTGACTTTGCGGTCATTTGGTGTTAGCAAATAGGCGTAAGCTTGGTGGTGAGATCGTCCCACTCGACCACGTAGCTGATGCAGCTGGGCAAGACCAAATTTATCGGCACGCTCTATAATAATGGTGTTGGCGTTTGGAATGTCGATGCCCGTTTCTATAATGGTTGAGCAAACAAGAATGTTAGCGCGTTTGTGGTAGAAGTCTGACATGACTTGCTCTAGCTCTCGTTCACGCATCTGACCATGACCAACAATGACGCGGGCTTCCGGAATAAGTTCTGCTAGCTCTTCAGCTGCTTTTTGAATGGTTTGTACTTCATTATGTAGATAATACACTTGTCCGCCACGGTGCAGTTCTCGCAATATGGCCTCTTTAATTTGGTGCTCATCTTTTTGCTTCACGAAAGTTTTAACGGAAAGACGCTTAGCTGGTGGCGTGGCAATAATGGATAAATCACGGATGCCAGATAAAGACATATTAAGCGTCCGAGGAATCGGTGTGGCCGTCAGGGTTAATATGTCGACCTCTGCTCGTAACGCCTTAAATTGTTCTTTTTGTTTGACGCCAAAGCGGTGTTCTTCGTCAATGATCACAAGCCCTAGATTAGCAAACTTGATATCACTTTGAATAAGCTTGTGAGTGCCCACCACAATGTCAGCTTTACCTGATTCTAAACGATCGATGGCTGAGTTGGACTGTTTGCCTGAACGGAAGCGAGACAATAACTCAACTTCCACAGGCCAATCGGCGAAGCGGTCACAGAAATTTTCGTAGTGTTGTTGTGCCAATAGGGTGGTTGGTACAAGCACGGCGACTTGCTTGCCATCTTGAACGGCTAAGAAGGCCGCTCGCATAGCCACTTCTGTTTTACCAAAGCCTACATCACCACAAACCAGTCGATCCATTGGTTTTTTGGATAACATGTCTTTCATTACGGCGTCGATGGCCATCTGCTGGTCTGGTGTTTCTTCAAATGGAAAGCCTGCAGCGAACAGCTCATATTGGTCGTCGGGTTTAGCGAAAGCGTAGCCCACACGAGCCTCGCGTTGAGCGTATATTTCCAATAGTTCAGCAGCGGTATCGCGAGCTTTTTCAGCGGCTTTTTGTTTGGCGACGCTCCATTTGTCTGTGCCTAGCTTATGCAGTGGGGCTGTGTCTTCGTCTGCTCCTGTGTAACGAGAAATAAGCTGCAAAGATGACACGGGCACATAAAGTTTTGCGTCATTGGCGTAGCCAAGCGTTAATAGTTCCGTTTCTTGCCCGTCAATTTGTAGGTTGGTTAGCCCTAAGTAACGGCCAACACCATGGTCTATATGTACGACAGGCGCGTTCAGCCTTAATTCGGTGAGGTTACGAATAATCGCGTCTTCACTGATGTTGTTCTGTTTGTTGCGGCGACGATGCTGGGATACGCGCTCACCTAAAATCTCGCTTTCTGGAATCAGTATTAACTCATCACTGATACTGAAGCCGCGACCAATGTTGCCTTCTGTGATCGCTAAGGATTTTGTCGATTTCGTGAAAGCATTCCAGTTTTCGACGTATTTCGGTTTGATGCTGTGCTTTTTTAGTAGATCAAGCAGGGCTTCACGACGACCTGCTGATTCGGCAACAATAAGCACCCGAGCCGATGTGTTGGCAAGGAATTGTTGTAGTAAGCCTAGTGGTTGTGGTGCTTTTGAGTCGATTTTTACATTTTCGACGGCTTTATAGGTTGGGTGTTCGCCTGCAGCAGAAAAGATGACGTTGGTGTATTGATTAAGTTGAGAAAAAAACTCTTCTTCTTTTAAGCAGATTTCTTCAGGCTTTAAAATAGGGCGTTCGATGTTGTAATTTAGCGATTCATGACGGCTGCGGAAATCGAGCTGGATGCTGGCTAGCTGCTCATTGAAAGTGTCCGATCTCACTAAAAAGGTATTATCTGGCAAATAGTCAAAGACGCTGGCTGTTTGCTCAAAAAATAGCGGTAAATAGTATTCTATGCCCGCAGGAATAATGCCGCTGGAGATGTCTTGGTAGATAGGACTAGAAAGCGGATTTGTCTCAAAGCGCTCTCTAAATGCTTGGCGAAATTGTTGAATCCCCTGAGGTGTGGTTGGGAACTCTTTTGCTGGAAGCATTTTGATTTCTGCAATTTTGCTGATGCTGCGCTGAGTTTCCGGGTCAAACCATCGAATGGAGTCGATTTCGTTATCAAACCAATCTATTCGAATGGGGTTTTCCGCCCCCATTGGATACACATCCATCAGCGCACCACGAATAGCGTATTCCCCGTGTTCGTGGACATTTTCTACATTTAGATAACCAGCGTTGGTGAGCTTTCGAGAAAGCTGCTCGAGCGGAAGTTCTTGGCCCTCTGCTAAATGAAAGCGCTGTGCGTCAATGTGTTGTTTAGGGCAAAGACGAGTTAAGCAAGAAGCAATCGTGGTGAGAATGATTGGGTTCTTGCTTTCTGTCAGTCTGGCTAATGTTTCAAGTCGCTGGGAAATGATGTCTTGATGGGGGGAGAAGGCATCATACGGTAAGGTTTCCCAGTCACTGAATCTTAATATGTCTTTATTCTGGTTATTAAGAAACTGTATTTCATCTTCGAGCTCATTTAATTCGGCAACGGTATTGGCCATAAAGAGAATGGGCTGCTTATATTGAGAAGCGATTGCTAGCAGCTGTAGCGCTTTGCGGCTGCCGTCTAATCCATGTATGGTGTTTCTAAAGCCTGGTTTCGAGGTGATTGATACGGTTTCTGGCATGTTGGGCTTATTGTTCTTTCGTTGCGGACAGTGTTAAGGAGACGGAATCGGCAAAACGCAAAGCGTGTGGTTTTGCGACTTCAACTTTTGCGAAGGTGACATGGCTTGATTCCATGCACAGTGCTAATAGATCCGCGGTGAGTTTTTCAAGCAAAAGAAAGCGGTTGTTCTCTGTATGAGCTATCATTTGCTTACAAATGGTTCGGTAATTTACTGCATTTTCAACGTTATCTGTATCGTAGGCTTGAGACGCTGGGTATTGAATCCAAGCGTTGATTACGACGTCTTGCTTGTTCTGTTTTTCAGATTCATTGAATCCAATGTAAGTTCGTAAGCGTAAGTTCTTAATATGAATTTGAGCTTCTGGTTTTATCATAGCTTTTCTTCCATGTTCGGGCCTACTAAATAGTTAGGCGGTATTGTGTCGTTTTCGATCTTGTATGGCAACTCGCTTAAAGTACGGTGAGAAGCATTTTTTAGATCGGTTTATCTGATTTTTTACAGAGAGGGATGTTGAAGTGACGGTGGCATCCTTTCATCTAGTAATAAAACAACAAAAAAAAGGATTTTTTAAGGTCGCAACTCAGTGAATAAGGATAAAGTTGTGCTTTTAAATAAAAGTTGATGCTTAAAGACGACGTCATGAGCTGGTCAATGGCGGGAATGATCATTATAATACGTCGGTTTTTTGGTGAAGTGAGTTTGCGTTTTACAATTATCTTAAAGTAATTGTTTGCTTGTGCATGCTTTCCCGGAGGGGAGCATAAGCTATTCGCATTGCGCTTTTGGTGTTCAATTTATTGTTGGGCAGAACATATGTATAAAATTACAAAAGGCCTAGATCTTCCGATCTCTGGTGCTCCCAATCAAGTGATTGAGACGGCTGCTGCTGCTAAAACAGTTGCTGTGATCGGTCCTGACTACCATGGCATGAAACCTACCATGTTAGTTAAGGAAGGGGATAAGGTTAAGAAAGGTCAGGTTATCTTTACGGATAAGAAAACAGAAGGCGTAAAGTATACGGCTCCTGCTTCTGGAACGGTAACTGAGATCAATCGTGGTCAGAAACGTGTTTTACAATCTGTCGTAATTAGTGTCGAAGGTAATGAGTCTGAAGTCTTCGCATCGTATTCCGGTTCAGAATTAAAGTCTCTTGAACGCAGTAAGGTTGTTGATAATCTAGTGGAATCTGGATTATGGACAGCATTCCGTACGCGTCCATTCTCGAAAGTACCTGAAATCGATTCAGCACCGCATTCTATTTTTGTTACTGCGATGGATACGAATCCATTGGCAGCCTCACCAGAGGTTGTGCTGGCAGATCGAGCAGAAGAATTCGCAGACGGTCTTACTGTATTAGCGCGTTTGACTGAAGGTAAGGTGTTTGTTTGTAAGGCGCCAGGAACTAAAATTCCAACAACGTCTGAAGTGACCGTTGAAGAATTTGCCGGTGTTCACCCTGCGGGTCTTGCTGGTACGCATATTCATTTTCTTGACCCAGTAAGCGATAAGAAAACAGTTTGGTCTATTAACTACCAAGATGTTGTTGCTATCGGCAAGCTGTTTGTCTCAGGTGAACTAAGTGTTGAGCGTGTTGTTTCTATCGCTGGTCCTCAAGTTAAAAAGCCTCGTTTGCTTCGCACTCAAGTTGGTGCAAGCTTAGATGGTTTGTTGGCGGGTGAATTAGCAGATGGTGAAAACCGAGTGATCTCTGGCTCTGTTTTTTCTGGTCGTAATGCGGCTGGCCCTTTTGCTTTCTTGGGTCGCTACCACAATCAAGTGTCTGTTTTGCTTGAAGGTCGCGAGCGTCAAATGATGCACTATCTTCGTGCCGGTGTAGAAAAACACTCGATTATGAATGTGTTTTTGTCAAAGCTGACTGGTAAGAAATCATTCAATATGACAACAACTACCAATGGTAGTGATCGTACTATGTTGCCGCTAGGTAATTTTGAGCGTGTTATGCCGCTTGATATTTTGGCAACTCAACTATTACGTTCGTTGGTTGTGAATGATACGGAGCAAGCTCAAAAGCTTGGTGCGCTTGAGTTAGATGAAGAAGATTTGGCTTTGTGTACTTACAGTTGCTCAGGTAAGTTCGAATATGGCCCGATTCTTCGTGATTGCCTAACTCTAATAGAGAAAGAGGGTTAATTCATGGGGCTTAGAAAAGTACTCGATAAAATGGAACCTGAGTTTCATTCAGGTGGTAAATATGAAAAATGGTATGCGCTGTTCGAAGCAGTAGATACTATTTTCTATCGTCCAAGTTCTGTTACTAAGAATGGCTCCCATGTTCGTGATGCGGTTGATATGAAGCGTATTATGATCTTGGTGTGGATGTGTACATTCCCTGCAATGTTTTTTGGTATGTACAATATTGGTTTCCAAGCAAATACGGCGATGGACGCAATGGGCGTTACAGCGGCGGATTCTTGGCGCCATTCCATTATTGGTGGTCTTACTAATTATGATGCCTCAAGCATTTGGGACAATATGATTTACGGGGCAATGTACTTTTTGCCTGTTTATCTTGTTACATTTGTTGTTGGTGGCTTCTGGGAAGTTTTGTTTGCTTCTGTGCGTAAGCATGAAGTGAATGAAGGTTTCTTTGTAACCTCTATCCTTTTCTCCCTTTCTTTGCCTGCGACTGTGCCTTTATGGCAAGTGGCTCTAGGTATCACTTTTGGTGTTGTGCTTGCAAAAGAAGTGTTTGGTGGAACAGGTAAAAACTTCCTTAACCCAGCGTTAGCGGGTCGTGCTTTCCTATTCTTCGCTTACCCAGCGTCTATGTCTGGTGATGCGGTTTGGACTGCAGTTGATGGCTTCTCTGGTGCAACAGCACTAAGTCAGCTTGCTGCTAGTGGCGTGCCTGGTTTGACGGTTGCTTGGTCTGATGCTTTCTTTGGCTTTATTCAAGGCTCAATGGGTGAAACTTCTACTCTTGCTATCTTAATCGGTGGTGGTGCGTTGTTGGTGATGAGAATCGCTGCGTGGCGTATTGTTGCTGGTGTTATGCTGGGTATGATTTTAACCTCTGCGTTGTTTAATGTGATTGGTTCTGACTCAAATCCAATGTTCTCTACTCCGTGGTACTGGCATCTAGTTTTAGGTGGCTTTGCTTTCGGTATGATGTACATGGCGACAGATCCAGTGTCAGCATCTATGACAAATCGTGGTAAGTGGTTCTACGGTGCCTTGATTGGCCTAATGGTTGTTCTAATTCGTGTTGTTAACCCTGCATACCCAGAAGGTATGATGTTGGCGATTCTGTTTGCGAATTTGTTTGCACCATTTATTGACCACTTTGTTGTTCAAGCAAACATTAAACGGAGGATTGCACGCAATGGCTAGCAGTAACGATAGTATTAAAAAGACCATTATAGTTGCGTTATCTTTGTGTTTGGTTTGTTCTATTTTTGTTGCAGCCGCAGCGGTAGGTTTAAAGCCTATCCAGAACACCAACAAAGACTTAGACCGTAAGCGTAATATTTTATCTGCAGCTGGCATGCTTGAACCTGGCAAATCAGTTGATGAGGTTTTTGAATCGGTTGAAACTCGTATTGTTAATTTGCAAACGGGCGACTTTGCTACTCAGGCTGAACTTGATAGTGCAGGTATCAAACCGTCTACTTTTGATCAAAAAGCAGCCGCGAAAGATCCTAGTCTATCGATTTCGCTACGAGGCAATGATCCGGCAGGTATTAAACGCCGTTCAAATTTCTCTGCGGTGTATCTTGTAAAATCGGGCGATAATATTGACCGTATCATTCTGCCTGTACATGGTTACGGCTTATGGTCAACTATGTATGGCTTTATGGCTTTGAAGAGTGACTTCAATACAGTGATTGGTTTTGGTTTTTATGACCAAGCTGAAACACCTGGATTGGGTGGTGAGGTTGATAACCCGAACTGGAAAGCGTTGTGGAAAGGTAAAGAGATCTACAACGGTGAAGGTGAGCCTGTCATTCATCTTGTAAAAGGTGGGGTAGATAGTTCTGATCCTGATGCTGAGCATAAAGTGGATGGTTTGTCTGGTGCTACACTAACAAGTCGTGGTGTTACTCATCTTGTTCAATACTGGTTGGGTCAGGAAGGGTTTGGACCGTTCTTATCGCAACTACGTAGCGAAGGAGTTCAATAATGTCTGATGTGAAAAAAGTCCTCTTTGGGCCAATTCTTGCTAATAACCCGATTGCTTTGCAGATCTTGGGTATTTGTTCTGCATTGGCTGTAACAAGTAGCATGAAAGTTAGTTTGGTTATGGCAATCGCCTTAACCTTGGTAACGGCTTTCTCAAGCTTTTTTATTGCGATTATTCGTAGCCATATCCCAAACAGCATTCGTATCATTGTGCAGATGATCATTATTGCCTCTTTGGTAATTGTGGTGGATCAGGTTTTGAAGGCATTTGCTTACGAAATCAGTAAACAGCTTTCTGTATTCGTAGGTCTTATCATTACGAACTGTATCGTAATGGGACGCGCAGAAGCGTTTGCCATGAAAAATGGCCCAATAATGAGCTTTGTAGATGGTATTGGTAACGGTTTGGGTTACAGCGCAATGTTGATTGTTGTTGCCTTTTTCCGTGAATTGCTTGGTGCTGGTAAGCTATTTGGTGTCGAGATCTTCGCTACTGTTCAGAATGGCGGCTGGTACCAACCTAATGGTTTGATGCTGCTTCCACCTAGTGCATTCTTTGTTATTGGCTTGGTTATTTGGGCTCTGCGTTCTTACAAGAAAGAACAGATTGAAGAACCTGAATTCAAGATTGCAGCGAATTCTCGTTCTCAGGAGGCGCTATAAATGGAACATTTAATAAGTCTGTTTGTTAAGGCTGTTTTTGTTGAAAACATGGCTTTGGCCTTCTTCCTTGGTATGTGTACTTTCTTAGCGTTGTCTAAAAAAGTAGAAACAGCGATAGGTTTAGGTATTGCGGTTGTGGTTGTTTTGGCAATTACAGTTCCGCTTAACAATCTGCTATATCAAAACCTGTTGGTTGACGGCGCTCTAGAGTGGGCTGGTTTACCAGGTGTTGATCTTAGTTTCCTAGGTTTGTTGAGCTACATTGGTGTTATCGCCGCTGTCGTTCAGATATTGGAAATGACATTGGATAAGTATATGCCTGCGTTGTACAACGCCTTGGGTGTATTCTTGCCTCTTATTACCGTGAACTGTGCCATCATGGGTGCCTCTTTATTTATGGTTGAACGTGACTATAACTTTAGTGAAAGTCTTGTTTACGGTGTAGGTGCTGGTGTTGGTTGGGCGTTGGCGATTGCTGCGCTTGCTGGTATTCGGGAGAAACTTAAATATTCAGATGTTCCTGCAGGTCTTCGTGGTCTTGGTATCACGTTTATTACTGTCGGTTTGATGAGTTTAGGTTTTATGTCATTTTCTGGTGTTCAGCTTTAATTGGCTGCTCATTTAGACAACCAAGAATAAGGTTTAACTAACATGTTCAACTTAGAAATTATTCTAGGTGTGGTGATGTTCACAGCTATCGTGCTTGCGCTAGTGGCAATTATTCTTGCTGCTCGTGCGCGCTTGGTAAGTTCTGGTGACGTAACAATCCGCATCAATGGCGAAAAGGAAGTGACTGCACCAGCTGGTGGTAAGTTACTTCAAACTTTAGCAAACAGTGGTATTTTTCTATCATCAGCTTGTGGTGGTGGCGGTACTTGTGCCCAGTGTAAATGTAAAGTGACTAGTGGTGGTGGCTCTATGCTATCTACTGAGCAGTCTCACTTTACTCGACGCGATGAAAAAGAAGGTTACCGTTTGTCTTGTCAGGTTTCTGTGAAACAGGATATGGACGTTGAAGTACCTGAAGAGGTATTTGGTGTTAAGGCTTGGGAATGTACTGTAGAGTCAAACCCTAACCTAGCAACCTTTATCAAAGAGTTGACGTTGAAATTGCCTGAAGGTGAGAACGTTGATTTCCGTGCCGGTGGTTATGTTCAGCTAGAAGCGCCACCACACACGGTTCACTATAAAGATTTTGATATTGAAGAAGAATACCGTGGTGACTGGGATAAATTTAACCTTTGGAAGTTTGTTTCTAAGGTTGATGAAACCGTTATCCGTGCTTACTCAATGGCTAACTACCCAGAAGAAAAGGGTATTGTGAAGTTTAATATTCGTATTGCTTCTCCGCCTCCAGGTAAGGATGATTTGCCACCAGGTCAGATGTCTTCTTATGTGTTCAGTCTTAAGCCTGGCGATAAGATTAAAGTATACGGCCCATTTGGTGAGTTCTTTGCGAAAGATACGGATGCTGAAATGGTGTTTGTTGGTGGTGGTGCAGGTATGGCACCAATGCGTTCACACATCTTTGACCAGCTTAAGCGTCTAAACTCTAAGCGTAAGATTAGTTTCTGGTACGGTGCTCGTAGTCTACGTGAGGCTTTCTATTCTGAAGAATATGATAAGCTTCAAGAAGAAAACGAGAACTTCCAGTGGCATTTGGCGCTTTCTGATCCTCAACCAGAGGACAACTGGGAAGGTAAAACTGGCTTCATTCATAACGTTCTTTATGAGAACTACTTGAAAGATCACCCAGCCCCAGAAGATTGTGAGTTCTACATGTGTGGGCCTCCAATGATGAACGCATCTGTTATTAAGATGCTAGAAGATCTAGGTGTAGAAAAAGAAAACATCTTACTTGATGATTTCGGCGGCTAACACCCGAATAAAGACCCACCAAATGGTGGGTCTTTATTTTATTGGTAACTAAAAAAAGATTTATATGCGTAAAAAAATAGTATTTTTTGCTTTTCTACTTGTTGTCACTGCGGCTGTGTTCCGCTTCTCTGTATTTAGTCCTGAATTAGTAAGTTTTTCCGGTCCTACTATGGGGACAACTTATACAGTTAAGTTTTTTACAACTAAAGATGTTCCGAATGCTATCGATCTAAAGGATGAGGTGGATTCTGCTTTAGTTAGAGTTAATAAGTTGATGTCTACCTACGACCCTAACTCAGAGCTTTCACTCTTTAATAAGTCACCAGCCAATCAATCTACTATCATTAGTGAAGAGATGGCTTATGTGATCGATAAAGCGTTATTGATTAGTGAAATGAGTAGTGGTGAGTATGATGTTACAATAGGGCCACTAGTGAATTTATGGGGATTTGGCCCAGGTAAACGAGAAGATGTCGTGCCTAGCCAAGCCGCAATTGATGAGGCGAAGTCTCGCGTGGGGTATCAATTTTTGACGTTGGATGGTCTTCGATTAACCAAACAAAAAGATATCTACGTTGATCTGTCCTCTATCGCAAAAGGTTACGGTGTTGATGCTGTTGCTTTAGTGTTACAAAAGCATGGTATTGAGAGTTATTTAGTTGAGGTGGGTGGTGAGATTGCCTCAAAAGGGATGAAATCAGACGGATCCCCTTGGCGTATCGCAATTGAAAGTCCTGCAGGTGGTCACGATATTGCTGAGAGAGTTATTTCATTGACAGATGTTGCTGTTGCCACCTCAGGTGACTATAGGAATTACTTTGAGAAAAATGGTGTGAGGTACTCTCATACTATTAACCCTGTTACAGGAAGGCCAATCACACATAAGCTGGTTTCTGTGACAGTAGTAGATAAAACGACAACAATGGCGGATGGTCTTGCAACGGCTATTACTGTGCTAGGTCCTGAAAAAGGCCTTGAATTCGCACAGCAAAATGGAATTGCAGCGTACTTGTTAGTGAAGACCGATTTTGGTTTTGAAGAGTATTCTTCTAAAGCCTTCGAGCCATATTTGAATTAAAAGCAATGAATTTTTTGGGAGAGATCATATGTTAACTATTGTTCTGGCATTTGTTCTGATGCTTTTGTTGGTAGCAGCCATGGCTGTTGGAGTTTTGATGGGTAGAAAGCCTATATCTGGCTCTTGTGGTGGCATGAGTGCGTTAGGTATGGAGGTCGCCTGCGATATTTGTGGCGGCGACAAAGGTAAATGTGAGAAAGAAACGAAAAAAGGTATGGCCGCAACAGTTTCTGATGACACGTTTTACGACGCATCTAAATAATTGAACAGTAAAGAGGGTATTATGACGACGAGACATTATGATGTTGTGGTGTTAGGCACAGGTCCTGCCGGAGAAGGCGCAGCGATGAGTGCGGCGAAGGCAGGCAAAAAAGTGGCTGTTATTGAGGCGAGTTCGCAAGTAGGCGGAAGTTGTACGCATTTAGGAACCATTCCATCAAAAGCGTTGCGTCATGCTGTTAAGGAAATTATTGCCTTTAATACTAACCCAATGTTCCGTGATATTGGTGAGCCTCGTTGGTTTTCATTTCCAAAGGTTTTAGACCGAGCAAATAAAGTTATTGATAAGCAGGTTATGGGCCGCACAGAGTATTATGCGCGTAACCGAATTGATATTTACTTTGGTCGAGGCAAATTCAAAGATGCGAACACGATAGAAGTAAATACCTATGAGAAAGGTCCTGAGCTTCTAGTCGCGAAGAAAGTTGTGATCGCAACGGGCTCTCGCCCATACCGTCCGGCCAATATTGATTTCTCACATCCTCGTATTTATTGTTCTGATACCATTCTAAGCTTGAGCCACACACCTCGTTCTCTGATTATCTACGGCGCAGGTGTTATCGGTTGTGAGTATGCGTCCATTTTCTGTGGTTTGGGTGTTCGGGTTGAGTTGATTAACCCAGCTAAAAAACTATTGAGCTTCTTGGATGATGAAATCACCGATGCTTTAAGCTATCACTTGCGTGATGGTGGTGTGCTTATTCGACACAATGAGACATACGATTCCGTTGAAACGACAGAGCGTGGTGTTGTTATGCATATGGCGTCAGGTAAAAAACTACGTGCAGATGCTTTATTGTTCTGTAACGGCCGATCAGGTAATACTGATAACTTGGGATTAGAGTCAATTAATCTTGATGTGAATAGCCGTGGTCAATTGGCAGTAAATGATACCTATCAAACGCAAGTTGAAAACGTTTATGCTGCGGGTGATGTTATCGGTTGGCCAAGTTTAGCGAGCGCGGCCTATGACCAAGGTCGTGCTGCGGCGGCTAATATGTTTGGTGCTCCAGGTGGTGAATTCATCAGTGAAGTGCCGACAGGTATTTATACAATCCCAGAAATCAGTTCAGTTGGTAAAACAGAAGCTGAGCTTACGGCTGAAAAAGTGCCTTACGAAGTGGGTCGCGCTTTCTTCAAAAATACGGCTCGCGCTCAAATTACGGGTGAAGCGGTTGGGATGTTGAAGATTCTGTTTCACCGTGAGTCTTTGGAGTTATTGGGGATTCATTGTTTCGGTGACCAAGCGTCTGAGATTGTTCACATCGGGCAAGCTATTATGAAACAGCCAGGCAAGCAAAATACATTAAAGTATTTTTTGAATACGACCTTTAACTATCCGACTATGGCAGAAGCCTATCGAGTGGCGGCGCTTAACGGTTTTAACCGCGTTTTCTAAGTGTTTTTAGGTTAAAAAAATACCCACTTTAAGTGGGTATTTTTTTGTCTATCGTTTTGGCGTAATTTGTTTGGTTATTAGCTGTCTTTTACAGCGTAAATGCCTTTTAGGTTTCTGAAAAAGCCTTTGTAATCCATGCCATAGCCGAATAAGAAACGGTCAACAACATCTTCTCCAACATAGTCCGGTGTCATGTCTGTTTTTCGATCGTGCAGTTTGTTGATGACGGTTGCTGTATAGACGCTATCGGTTCCTTGGGATTCTAGCCATTCTACGATAGCTTGAAGCGTGTGTCCTTGATCAAAAATATCATCCACTACCAGAACGTGTCTGTTTTTTAGCTCCGTTTGTGGGTAGCTTAACCAATTAAGTGATGCGCCTTCTGTTTCCATGCCATAGCGTGTCGCGTGAATGTAGTCCACTTCAAGAGGGAAATTGAGGCGTTCGATTAGCGCAGCAGTTGGAATTAAGCCTCCATTCATAACACACAGTACAAGAGGAAGCTTGTCAGAAAGGTCTGCAGTAATTTGACCGGCCATCTTATCTAGCGCTTTGTTTAGCGTAGCTTCATCGACTAAGCAATCTGCTTCTTCTAAAATTTTGTTTAGTTCGTTGATTGTGTTCGTCATGGTGGGCCCTATTGTGAAAAAATTGGCGGGATTTTACATTAATCTTGACCAGATGATAAGTTTTTATCTTGGTTGGCGCCTTTTATGCTGTGCAAGGTGGCGCAAAGACAAATAGAGGCCAAAACAATGAGCCATGAGCTTTGTAGCCAAATAAGGAAAATTGGAATGGCGGCAAATGCACCATAAACAACCTGATAACTTGTGAAAAATTGTGCGAACGAACTAAAAATTGTATTTAGAAGGAACAGCCCAATGCTCCCAGCTAAGGCTGAAATAGAAGCCCATTTAACCGATACGTCTGCGTTTGGGGTTAAATAATTAAGTGTTAGCAGCATTAAAAAATACAGTACGACGGAGGCAAATCCGAGCAAGTTATTTAGCCAAGAGTTTGTCTGGTTGTCTTGTATTTCCATTGAGATCAGCGTTCCGTACAGGCTTAGTGACGCTGCAAACAAGATAGGGCCTAAGGTTAAGATGGCCCAATAAGTTAAAAGGCGTTCCCTTAATTTGCGGGGTTTTTCTATCCGCCAAATAGACTGAACACTGTTTTCAAAACTATTGAGTAATAAAAGGGCGGTTAAAAATAGAGCGATAAGACCGGCGATTGGGAGGTTTTTAGTTTGAGCGGAAAACTCGATTAAATAGGGGAGCATAATGTCACTTGACCCCGGCGCCATATGTTGCTCTATAAGGCTGAAGAGCTGTGATTGCATGTCTTTCAGTGCAGGGGTGAAGCTCAATATTCCAACAATGATAGTGATGATAGGGACGGCTGCCAGCAAGCTAGACAGTGTTAATTGAGCGGCCTTTTGAGAAAGGTTGCTGTTTTGAAAGCGACTTTTTGTCAGATGCCCATAACGTTTTACAAGAAGGTATATTTGATTAAATATTTGCAGCATCTTTGGTTTGACCCAATTTCGTTATTTGAATGCTTTAACGATATCACAGCTCAAAAAAAATTATAAAATTTCTTGTTTGTGTAAATTGCACAAATACAGTGCAAGGTGTTTTGTTTTGGCGCATTGCGCTTGTTTTTGTGAAAAGCGGGTTGTATTATTTACCTCGTTCCTTTTGTGATATTTGTACTTCGGAGTAGTAGATCTAAGCTATTCTAGGTTCCTTGGTTGCAAATAATCATTTTGGCCCAGTTTTACTGGGCTTTTTTATGTCTATTGGTTGACGATTGCTATTCCATCCCTATAATAGCCCACCACATGAAATGTAATGATCTAGGTTCCGTTAGCTCAGCTGGATAGAGCAACCGCCTTCTAAGCGGTAGGTCACTGGTTCGAATCCAGTACGGAGCACCATTTCAGTCCATTACTTTAATTGAATTTTTTTATTTAGGTTTTGCTGGCTGTAATTGAATAGATGCCTTGTTAATGACAAGGAAGCCAACAAATTAAAAGCAAGTTCCCGAGAGGAAGTTTTATGCAAGTTTCTGTAGAGACAACGTCTCCAATCGAGCGCGTTTTAACAATTAGTGTTCCTGCTGCTCGTGTTGACGAGAAAGTAAATTCTGAAGTGGCTAAAACAGCGAAGACAATTCGTATCGATGGATTCCGTAAGGGTAAAGTCCCTGTTAGCGTTGTGAAAAAACGTTACGGTCAAGGTATTCGTATTGATGCTGTAGAGCAAATCATGCGCGATGCTTATGTTGAAGCTATTCAAAAAGAATCTATTCAGCCTGCAGGTATGCCTTCTATTGAGCCAAAGAACTTCGCTGAAGGTGCAGATCTTGAGTTCGTTGTAAAAGTTGAAGTTTACCCAGAAGTTGCATTGGCAGATAGCTCTGCAATCAAAGTTGAGCGCGTTGTATCTGAAGTAACAGACGCAGACGTTGACACTATGCTAGAGACATTGCGCAAGCAAAATGCTGATTGGTCTGCAGTTGAGCGTGAATCTGCTGATGGCGATCAAGTGACAATCGACTTTGTTGGTTACCTTGGTGATGAAGCTTTTGAAGGCGGTGCTGCTGAAGGTCACAAGCTAGTATTGGGTTCCAATACAATGATCCCTGGTTTTGAATCTGGTATCATTGGTGCTAAAGCAGGCGAAGAGCGCACAATTACTGTGACTTTCCCTGAAGATTACCAAGCAGAAAACCTGAAAGGTAAAGAAGCAACATTCAAAATCACAGTTTCTGAAGTTGCAGAGCAAATTATTCCAGAACTAGATGACGCTTTTGTTGAAAAATTTGGTTTGGAAAATGCGACCGTTGATGCTCTACGTGCAGAAGTACGTAAGAACATGGAGCGTGAGCTTAATCAAGCCGTTAAAGCTAAATTGAAAAATGCGTTGTTCGAAGGTTTGGCTTCTATCAATGAAGTTGAAGTACCTTCTGCGCTTATCGATCAAGAAGTTGATGCACTTCGCAAGCAAGCTGCTCAGCAGTTTGGTGGTCAAGGTTTCGACGCATCTCAGCTGCCTGCTGAGTTGTTCCAAGATGAAGCGAAAAAACGCGCTAAGCTTGGTTTGTTGATTTCTGAAGTGATCAAAAAAGATGACTTGAAAGTGGATGATGATCGTGTACGTTCATTCTTAGAAGATATGGCGCAAGCTTATCAAGAGCCACAGCAAGTAATCGATTTTTACTTGAAGAACAAAGAACAATTGGCGCAAGTGCAATCTGCTGTACTTGAAGAGCAAGTTGTTGATAAACTGTTAGAATCTGCTCAAGTTACTGAAGTAACTTTGGGTTATGAAGACGCTATCAAGCCAAATGCCCAAGCTGAAGAGGCTGGGGAAGAAGCATAAGACGAGTCTTATCTTTTTTAATAAGGTCGACATAGCATTCGCTATGTCGACTTTTTTGTTTTAAGGAATGCGATATGAATTTGACGAATCCAACTACTGGTCCTGTTGCAATCACAAGTAATGGTCTTGTTCCAATGGTAATTGAACAGACTGCTCGTGGAGAAAGGTCGTTCGATATTTACTCGCGCTTGCTCAAGGAGCGAGTAATCTTTCTAGTTGGTCAGGTTGAAGACCACATGGCTAACTTGGTAGTGGCTCAGCTATTGTTCCTAGAGTCTGAAAACCCAGATAAAGACATCCACCTTTATATCAATTCTCCTGGTGGTTCGGTTACAGCCGGTATGTCTATTTATGATACGATGCAGTTTATAAAGCCAGATGTTAGTACTATGTGTATTGGTCAGGCAGCTAGCATGGGCGCATTGTTATTGACAGCCGGTGCAGAAGGTAAGCGTTACTGCTTGCCAAATTCACGCGTAATGATTCATCAGCCATTGGGCGGATATCAGGGGCAAGCTTCTGATATTGAAATTCATACTCGCGAAATTTTAAGCATTAAACATAAACTTAATGAGATTATATCTTTTCATACAGGCAAGCCGATTGAGCAAGTCGCTCTTGATACGGATCGTGATAACTTCATGAATCCTGAAACAGCAAAAGAATACGGCTTGATTGATGAAATATTGCAGAAACGAAAAGTTTAAGAAAAGGGTGGAATAAATGTCGGATGATAATTTTAGCCGTGGCGACCACTCCGATCGGTTATTGTATTGCTCTTTTTGCGGAAAGAGCCAAGACGAAGTTAAGAAGCTAATTGCAGGCCCTTCTGTTTATATCTGCAATGAGTGTGTAGATCTGTGTAATAACATTATTACGCAAGAGCTGTCTCAAGCAGCAGAAGATGGTGAGTCATCAGATGAGCTGCCAACACCTGCTAAATTGAGCGCTGCGTTGGATGATTATGTTATTGGTCAGGATAAGGCTAAGCGTGTTTTGGCTGTGGCTGTATATAACCATTACAAGCGCTTACGTCACCAAGGTAAAACCGATACAAGCATTGAGCTTGGTAAGAGTAACATCTTATTAATTGGTCCGACGGGTAGCGGTAAGACATTGCTTGCTCAAACTCTTGCTCGTGTATTGGATGTTCCTTTTACCATTGCAGATGCAACAACGTTAACAGAAGCTGGTTATGTTGGTGAGGATGTCGAGAACATCATTCAGAAACTATTGCAGAACTGTGACTATGATGTAGAAAAAGCGCAGCGCGGAATTGTCTACATTGATGAAATAGACAAAATTTCTAGAAAATCTGATAACCCTTCTATCACTCGAGATGTGTCTGGTGAAGGTGTTCAGCAGGCTTTGCTTAAGCTGATTGAAGGTACGGTTGCGTCTGTTCCTCCTCAGGGTGGACGTAAACACCCTCAGCAAGAGTTTCTGCAAGTAGATACCTCTAACATTTTGTTTATTTGTGGTGGTGCGTTCGCTGGTTTGGAACGTGTTATCAGTGAAAGAACAGAAAAAAGTAGTATTGGCTTTTCTGCTATGGTGAAGAGTAAAGAAGAGGGTCGAACCTTTTCTGAAGCGGTACACCGAGTAGAGACAGAAGATTTGGTTAAATTTGGTTTGATTCCAGAGTTTGTGGGTCGCTTGCCTGTAGTGGCAACGCTTTCAGAGTTGGATGAAGAAGCTCTAATGACTATCTTAAGTAAGCCGAAAAATGCTTTGGTTAAACAGTATCAGCATTTATTTGAGTTAGAGGGCGTTGAACTAGAGTTCACACCTGAGTCTTTACGAGAGGCGGCTAAATTGGCGCTTGAGCGTAAAACGGGGGCCCGTGGTTTGCGCAGTATTTTAGAATCCTCTTTGTTGGATTGTATGTATGAGCTGCCAACTCGTAATGATGTTGAAAAAGTTGTATTGGACGCTGCGTCTATTCGCGGTGAGTCAGCACCTTTAATGGTATTAGAGAAAGAAGACGTCGCAAAAAAAGCGTAATTTTTTGATACTTGTTTAATTTAAAGCCGAATTTAGGTGTCATTACTTAAATTCGGCTTTTTTTATGGTGTTTCGCTTTAAAACACTGTGTAGACTAAATTCAAATGGTTGCTATGCTTGTAATTTCGGGCATCGCCCTTATCTCTTTCCTAATCGTTGTTTAAATTTGAAAAGTGCGCTTTGTTTCTATGCGCCCCGAATTGGAAGAAAATATGACAGATTCTTTACTACTGCCAATGTTGCCACTTCGCGATGTGGTTGTGTATCCCCATATGGTCCTACCGCTCTTTGTTGGTCGCGCTAAGTCTATAGCGGCATTAGAGTCTGCTATGGAAAATGATAAGCATGTCTTTCTTGTTGCTCAGCAAGATGCCTCTAAAGATGATCCTGTACTAGGAGATTTATATTCAATTGGTACTACTGCAAAAGTGATGCAGTTGCTACGTCTACCTGATGGCACGGTGAAAGTGCTTGTTGAAGGTGGAAAGCGTGCTCGCCTTGAATCAATGGAAGAGGGTGAAGGATTTGTTCTTGGTCGTATTACCGAATTGGATGTCCAAGAAGAAGATGACACAGAGCACAATGTAATCCGCAATGCGCTTATTAAGCAACTGGATGAGTATGTTGCTGGCAGTAAGCGTATCCCTGCAGAAGTGGTCTCTTCATTAAAGTCTATTGATGATCTATCAAAATTGATTGATAACATCACAGGCCACATGAGCTTGAAGCTTGAAGATAAGCAGAAAGTGTTGGAAATAGATTCACTCACTGGCCGTGGCGAGTATTTAATTGGCTTGATGGATGGCGAGTTGGATATTGCTCACCTCGAAAAAAGCATCCGCAGCCGTGTTAAAAAACAGATGGAAAAAAGCCAGCGTGAGTACTACTTGAATGAGCAAATGAAAGCCATTCAAAAAGAGCTGGGAGACATGGAAGACAGCGGCAATGAATTAGACGCGCTTCAGGAAAAAATTAATGAAGTGGGTATGTCTGATGAAGCCAAAGACAAAGCAGAAGCTGAATTGAAGAAGCTGCGTATGATGTCGCCAATGTCTGCAGAGGCAACAGTGGTTCGTGGTTATATCGATTGGTTAACTTCATTGCCATGGAAAAAGCGCAGCAAAGTGCGTAATGACTTGGCCTACGCTGAAAAAATTCTTAACCAAGACCATTATGGTCTACAAGATGTTAAAGAACGCATTTTAGAGTTTTTGGCTGTTCAACAGCGCGTGAAGAAAGTTAAAGGGCCTGTGCTTTGCTTGGTTGGGCCTCCTGGTGTTGGTAAAACGTCTCTGGGGCAATCTATTGCAAAAGCCGTGAACCGTCAGTACGTTCGTATGGCACTTGGTGGTGTACGTGATGAAGCTGAAATACGTGGTCATCGCCGTACATACATCGGTTCCATGCCAGGTAAATTGTTGCAAAAATTGGCCAAAGTAAAAGTTAAGAATCCACTCTTTTTATTGGATGAAATCGATAAAATGGGCATGGATCAACGTGGTGACCCAGCTTCGGCTCTATTAGAAGTATTGGATCCAGAGCAAAACCATACGTTTAATGATCATTATCTTGAAGTGGATTTTGATCTATCTGATGTAATGTTTATTTGTACGTCGAACAGTATGAATATTCCTGGTCCATTGCTTGACCGTATGGAAGTAATTCGTATTCCAGGCTACACCGAAGACGAGAAGCTTAACATCGCAAAACGTTATTTATTGCCTAAGCAAATCAAGCAAGCTGGATTAAAAGAGAAAGAAATTCAGGTGACGGATGATGCACTTATGGATGTCATTCGTTACTACACCAAAGAAGCGGGTGTGCGTGGTTTGGAGCGTGAGTTAAGTAAAATTTGTCGTCGCGTGGTGAAAAAGCAGGCTTTAACTAAGGCAAAAGATACAAAAGCTGTCGAAGTAACGAGTGAAAATTTAGAAGATTTTTCTGGAATTCATAAATTTAGTTACGGAAAAGCAGAAGAAAAAAATCAAATTGGTCAAGTTACAGGCTTGGCTTGGACCTCTGTTGGTGGTGAATTATTGACCATCGAGGCGGCTGGTGTACCAGGAAAAGGACGTCATGTTAAGACAGGTTCGCTTGGCGATGTGATGCAAGAATCTATTCAGGCAGCATTAACCGTTGTCAGAAGTCGAGCGATTGGTCTGGGAATTGATGAAGATTTTCATGAAAAAACCGACCTTCATTTGCACGTTCCAGAAGGCGCGACGCCTAAGGATGGCCCGAGTGCTGGTGTCGCTATGTGTACAGCTATTGTTTCTGTGCTCACAAAGATCCCCGTTAAGGCCTCTGTGGCAATGACTGGCGAGATTACGCTGCGTGGGGAGGTGCTACCTATAGGTGGGCTTAAAGAGAAGCTTCTGGCGGCTCATAGAGGTGGTATAAAAACCGTCATTATACCGCAAGAAAATGCTCGTGATTTGAAGGAAATTCCTGATAATATCAAAGCCGACATCGAAGTCATCCCTGTTAAGTGGATTGATGAGGTGCTGGATATCGCTTTGGAGTACATTCCTTCACCAAAAAAGGTAGAAACCTTACCTTCTAGTGAAAAAACTGTTGATGAACAAGAAACTGTAAGTCATCATTAAGGGCATATCCTGTGTTGACAGGTAGTAGGTCGGGCTTGTATAACTTCTCGCTCGGCCTTGTTGGTAGGTGTGTTTATACTGAGCCGAAAAAAATTAAGGAACCACGAAAATACTGAAGGGGTACAACGTGAACAAATCTGAATTGATTGATGCTATTGCAGCTTCTGCTGATTTATCTAAAGCTTCTGCTAGCAATGCTCTTGACGCAACACTAAAAGCAATTGAAGCGGCTTTAGCAAAAGGTGACCAGGTTACACTAGTTGGTTTTGGTACTTTTGCAGTTAAAGAACGTGCGGCACGTACAGGCCGTAATCCTCAAACTGGTGAGGAAATCCAAATTAAAGCAGCGAAGGTTCCTGGCTTTAAGGCAGGTAAAGGTCTTAAAGACGCTGTAAACTAATGTTTTTGGAGCAGTAGTTCAGTTGGTTAGAATACCTGCCTGTCACGCAGGGGGTCGCGGGTTCGAGTCCCGTCTGTTCCGCCATTAGACACAAAAGGTGTATTCCAAGCGGAATGCACCTTTTTTATTGGACATTTAATTCACTCATTTGGAGGCAGTAATGCTCCAGGATATCAGAGATAAGTCACAAGGAATTGTGGTAAAGATCATTGTTGGTTTTATCGTTGTGACTTTTGCTCTATTTGGCGTAGATGCCTTGGTTCAAAGTTTTGGTTCATCCGATAAAGTTGCAGAAGTTGATGGTGTTGATATCAGCCGAACGCAAATGCTGCAAGGTGCAGAAACACAACGCAGACAATTAATTTCGATGATGGGTGGGCAAATTAATCCAGCGTTGTTAGAAGACAACTTGCTGCAACGTCGAGCATTGGATGAGCTTATTCAGCGTGCTGTATTATCCAATCAAGCAAAAGAATTAGGCTTGGGTGTTTCTGATGCTCAAGTGAATGCGTATTTATTACAGGCTGAACAGTTTCAAACCAATGGCCAATTTGATGAAAATAAATACCTTAATTTCATTCGCTCACTTGGATTTACACCTCTAGCTTTTAAAGAGCGTATTAAACAAGATGTGCTTATTCAGCAGCCACGCAATGCGATTGCTGGGTCGGAGTTTGTTTTACCGTATCAAGTAGAAGGCGTTTCTAAGCTTCAATCTCAAACAAGATCGTATGATTACGTATCTTTTTCATTGGCTGATGAATCAGAAATCACTAGCGTGACGGATGAAGAACTAAAAGCCTATTACGATGAAAACAAAGACAGCTTTAAGACGCCAGAGCAGGTTAAGCTGAACTATGTTGTGATTTCTAGCTCAGATTTTTACAACAAAGTGAATGTTACTGATGCAGAACTTCAAGATGCTTACCAAGCTTCTATCTCAAGCCTGCCTAAAGAAGAAAGGTCTGCGTCACATATCTTGATCGATACATCAGAAAGATCAGACGAAGAGGCGCAAGCACTTATCGATGAAATTCAGGCTAAGTTAAAATCAGGCGCAAGCTTTGCGGATATGGCCGCAGAGTATTCTGATGATATCGGTTCGAAAAATGATGCTGGTAACTTAGGTTATGTTGAGCAAGGCACCATGGGTGATGAATTTGATAACGTCTTATTTTCTATGAAAAAAGGCGATGTTGAACAGGCTAAAACCCAGTATGGTTATCACCTAATAAAGTTGGATGATATTACCAAGCCAGATGTTCCAAGCTTTGCTTCTAAAAAAGCAGAGTTAGAAGAAAGCCTACGTCAAGATAAAGCCAGAGATGCATTGCTAACAGCGCATGAAGACATCACTGACTTGGCGTATGCCAGCGATAAATTGGATGCAATCTCCAAAGAGTATGGTGTTGATATTCTTCAGAGTGCGTACTTTGGTCGAGAAGGCGGTACTGATAAGATCACTAGTAATCCAGCAGTGATTGCTGCGGCGTACGATGTGACAGTCTTGGAAGATGGTCAAAATAGTAGTCTGATTGAGCTTAACGATGACCAAGTGGTTGTTGTGCACTTGAATGATCACAAGCCAGAATCCTTCCAAACGTACGATGAAACGAAAGAGCAGGTTGCTTCTATCGTTGTGCAGAAGAAGGCATTGGAATCGTTGAAGGCAAAAGCTGAAAAAGTGAAAGAATCTAATTCAGCGTCATGGACTTCTGTTGAAGCGGCTAAGCGCGGGCAAGACGAAATTACTTCGTTGGCTTTTGCATTGCCACACCCAGAAGCAAATGCCCCTGTTGAGAGTATCGAAAACCTATCTAACGGTGATTTGGTTTTGATTCGCTTAAATGAGGTTTCGGTTGGTGATTTGACACTTTCTGATGATCAGAAATTGGCTTACGAGCGCTACCTAAACCAAACTCAAGCGAGTTTGAATACGCAAGCTCAGCAAAATCTATTAAAGAATAATGCGGAAATCGAGCGTTAATCGTTCGATGTATTTCTTGCAATAGAATGATCGCAAACTAAAAAGCCACTTCAATTTGAAGTGGCTTTTTTATTGGGCGTTAGTTTTTGCGTAGTATCGATTAGCTGTACGCTATTTGTTGGCGCAAGATCTCAGCCAATCATTGGATGGGACGAAGAATGCTTGTCCTGTTGTTGCTTGGGTGTACTTCATTAAGTGGTCTGTGTTGCCGTTCTCGTCACCTTTCACCATGCTTTCTAACATCATGTTAAAAATAACAGGGGTTTTGCTGTAGCTGGCAAACATTAGGCCTTTTTCTGTTAAAGACGCAAAGGGCATGCTATGACGTAAAATTTCCAAAGAATTGCCGTTCTCATCTTTCAATGACGTACGTTTGGTGTGAGCGTGAACAGACTTTTCGGCTGAAGGGTATTCTTGGTTCGTATGTTTGGTACGTCCATAGATATCTTCTTGGGTTTTTAAGTCTTCTTGTTCCCATTTTTCTAGATCGTGAACAAAGCGCATCAGATTAAAATACGAACCTTGTTTAAAGCTAGGGTCTTCATCGCCAACGAGGGCGACGGCTTTACGCTGTTCACCCGCTGGGTTTTCTGTGCCATCTACAAAACCTGTTAAGTCTCGGTTATCCAGATATTTAAAGCAGCTGACTTCATCGACTAGAGTAACGCTTTTTCCAAACGCTTTAAAAAGAATGCTAGCCAATTGGTAAGTGACATCATGACGAGAAGAGCGAATATGCAGAACCAAGTCAACGTCCGTTGGTAGCAGTTCGATGTCTTTGCCTGTGATATGAGGAAAAGGTGCAAGAAACTTTGGTCGCTCAGTGTCTAATTCGTCCCATATTAAGCTGCTAAGGCCTACAGCGGCGTGAAGTTCAGCATCTGGGAATTGTGCTTGAAGCCCTTCAATCAGTTCAGGAGCGGCCGCTAGGGCGCTTTTAAGGCTGCTAATTTCGGATCTATTTGCATTCAGTGTAATAAAAAGAGCATCACTTGAAGCTTCGGCAACAATGCCGGATTGATATGGTGTCATCATGGTGGTCCTTTTAGGCAATAGCATTCATTAAAAATTGGGATAGAGTGTTTTTAGTTGACTGGCTTTAGAGGGCTTTTCTTGCCCGCTTGTAAATTCTTCTAAAGCATCTGCCAGTGGTTCACCTTGCCACTCGTGCGCCGGATTATTCGAATAAAGCATGATTTCAGCTTCCATCAGCAGTTGTGTAACTTGTACTGATGTTAGGCGTTTGATGTCATCTACGCTGCGTATTTCATCATCTCCCCAGCGGTGGCGAGCCCACTCTAATAGGCTTGGTCTTAACGATTGTAAGTTGTCTTGCTGGCAACAAGCGATTAATGCTTTATAAGCGCTTTCTTCGTTCACTGTGCTCAGAGGAGCAAACTCTTGCAGTGTCGGTACATCATGGTCTGTATTCACGTCTTGCTTTTTACGTTTTAGCCAAATGAACAGCCATGCGCCTAGCAAAAGAACAGTCAAAAACAGCAAGCCACTAATAAGGTAGTCACGCAGTGATTTACCCTCGCTTGATGGGGTTGGCAGCAAGTCGGGTTGCGCTTCTGTTTTGGTAGGCTCAACCGCCTTTTTAGCTAAAGAGATGGGCGCGACAGACCGACTTTGCGCAGGTAAAGGATCACTGATTGTTGGCTTGTTGCTTGTTGTTGCGCCATCGGACTGACCAGAACTGTTGGGAAGCGGGGCAATATCAATAGTGTCGGTTGAGGCACTCGCGACACTAATGGCTCTTTCGTCAGTGTTCCAGTAGGTAATGTTTATATCAGGCAGCGATAATTTCCCTTCCTCGGTTGGCACAACTTCAACTACGATTGTTTGATTCCCCGTCACGCCAGCTGCATTTTTTTGGTTGCTAAACTGAGGTGGTTTTGGATACAGCTTGTAGTTACGAGTGCTATTAAAATCCAGTGTTGGAATCTGCTCTGGTAGCGCCCCTTCGGCTTTGATATCAATTGTCCAAATTAATGTGTCACCCACGCGTGGCGCATCGTTTGTTTTATCCAAACTGGTCGATACCGTTACTTTTTTACTTGGTAGCCAAGCGTCACCCGTAAAGCTTGCTGGAATAGGAGTGACTTGAAGGTTAAGAGGCTCACTTTGCACCTTAATCATTCGTCGTCCTGTCGATGTATTTATCATCGCCTGAATAGTTTGTGGTGGAATAGTGAGTTGCCCGCTGCGTTGCGGAAAAGCTAAATATTCACGAGTAATAACCTGATATTGTGTGCCATTAACGGTTTGATAATCCACTTGATCATCAATCAGTCTTTCTAACACAAGGTCTGGATGTGATGGCACTGAGCGATTTGCATTTTGTAAGGCCACAGAAGTATAAAGTTTTACACTTAAAATGACTTCTTGCTGTAGGTAAGGCTCTACTTCAGACACTTCCGTTTTGATCATCACGGGCGGATTGCCATTGCCATCCAAAAGCTGAGGCGAACTTTTTACGGTCAAGCGAATGGGTTGAGATTCAAGGTCGCCTATTTTGATAGGAGGGATTTCAACCGTACCAACGGATTTTGGCATCAAGGTAATAACCCAAAAATTAAGGGCCGTACTCGTGCCTAAATTAAAGCTAAATTGACTGTTTTGGCTTTTACCTAAAATTTCGAAGTCGCGCTCTAATGGCGTTAGGTCAGGGCCGTTGCCTGTATCTGAGAAGTCAGCACGAAGAGTCAGTTGAACAACTTCGTTTTCATTGGCAACATTTTTATTAAGAGAAGCGGTAACGCTGGCGGCATGAAGTGAGCTTGATACTATAATAAAAAGCAAAGTTGTCATTAGTGAGACAAACAAGCGATGTGGCTTGTTTTGTGATATTAATGAAAGAAGGTATTGCTTCATTACCATGGGTTTTGCCCATCCTCTTGCGAAAATCTATTTTCATTGCGTTTTTCTTGGTGTAAATACCAGAGCTTACGCTGCAGTAGCAATCCTGGGTCGTCTTGGATCTGTCTTAGCCACTGGTTAAGTGCCTGCGTTTTTTCTTTATCTAGCTGAGCTTTTTCTGGCTCGCTTGGCTCTGGCTCGTCTGAGTTATCATTTTGCTTATTATCCTCAGGAGTTTTGGTGTTGTCTTGTTTTTCGTTATTTTTATCGTCTTTTTTTGCTTCTTGATCATCTTTTGAGTCATTTTGGTCACTAGAATCGGATTGCTTGTCCTGATTCTTGTCTTGGTTCTGTTGTTTAGACTTTTGTTGCTCTTTTTGTTGTTGGTCTTTCTTCTGCTGTTCTTGCTGCTGTTTCTTTAAATACTCAAGATTCTCTTTGGCGGCTTTTAACGATGGGTCTTGCTCTAGGGCTTTTTCATAAGCCTGTATGGCTTGGTCGGTTTCGCCGGATAATGCTAAAGCATTGCCTAGATTGTAATTATCTGCGGCATTTCTATTTAAGTTGTTCAGTTGTTTAACGGCTTCTGGGTAGTTTTCTAATGCGTACGACGAAGCGGCTTTCCATTCTGGCTGTTGAAAGTATTGATCAGCCGCTTGCCAATTACCTTGATCGACCGCTTGTTGGCCTTTTTGATCGGGGGTTAGAAACCAATCCAGTGGGTCTGCGTATGATTTGTCAGAAGGAAAGTACAGCACACTTAGCAGCAGCATAAAGAGCATGCCTTTTCTAAACTGGAAGGCCAGCCAAAGCAAAAAGGGCAGGGCAAACCAGTGGCCTTGCTCTATCCAATGAATGCTTTTGTTTTGCGCTTTCTGAGTCTGCTCATTGCTCAATGCGGTATCTGTTATGTCTTCTAACGACTGAGGTGTCAAACGTCCTTGGTAAAAGCGACCGCCAAGTGAGGTGGTTAACGCTTTTAAATCGTCGATCGGGGTCGTAGGCATGACATTCCGGCCATTTTTTCTCAGGATCTGCCCGTCTGGTAATTTAATGATGGAGGCGTTTTGGGTTCCGACGGCAATCAGGTCTAGTTGTATGTTTTTGCCCTTAAGTAACGCGGGAATAGTGTTCTGGTCTTGTTCGCTTAAGTCATCGGTTAACACAATAAGATGCACAGGTTCGGCACTATTTGGACTAAGCGATAAGGCAGATTCGATGCCACTGGTTAAGTTGCTGCCGTATACCGGCATAATAAGCGGATCTAATGCGAGTAAAAAATGGGTAATGGTCTCTCTGTCTTGGCTAAAAGGGCTAATGACAAAGCCTTCGCCCGCAAATGCGACTAAGGCTATTTCGCCTTCCTTGCTATTGTCTAATATGTCTCGAATGGTTTGCTTTAGTTGGGTTTGACGATTGGGTTTAAGGTCTGTGGCGTACATTGACATAGACTGGTCGACAACCAAGATCGTTTTTTGGGTGTTTTCAAACATGGTACTTGGGGCTTTGGTCCAACTAATGCCTGCTAGCCCGATCCAGCATAATGAAACGGCGGCTAATCCGAGCCATTTATTTATGTTGCTGGCCGTATTTTTGTAGACCAAATGTTGCATTAGACGTTGGTCAACCACCTTATTAAGAGTGCGGCTGTTGGCGCTTTTGGTCGTAACTAAGAACGCTATTAATAAGGTGATTGGTAATAAAATAAGCCATAAAGGGCGTTCAAAATGAATAATGTCAAAAAGTATCATACTTGATCTCCTCGATGAGGTGCGCTGCTACGGCGAGAAGATTTTTTAAATTGAAGTTGTTGGCTAGCAAGTAGCGACAACACTAAAAAGACGAGAGAGCCAAGACCTAACCAATGGAACAAACTGGTTAAGGGTCGTTGCCAAATATCTTCGGTAGGTGTGGGTTCTAGTGCGTCTAGCGTTTGATAAATGGCTTGTAAATCTTGCGTACTCTTGGCGCGGAAATATTCGCCTCCGGTTTGAGCGGCAATATTCTTTAGTAGTGTTTCGTCTAGATCGGTAGATGGGTTAATGGCTTTTGGGCCAAAGAAACTTTGTACGATCATGCTGTCTGCGCCAATCCCTATGGTGTGAACACGGACATTTTGCGACGCTGCAAATGCAGCGGCTTGTAGAGGTTGCACCCGTCCTGCCGTGTTTGCGCCATCGGTCATTAAAATCAGCACTTTTTTATCGGATGGTTTGTCTTCGAGCCTTTTAATGCTCAATCCAATCGCGTCGCCAATGGCCGTTTGTTCGCCGGCAAAGCCGATCTGAGCTTCTTGAACCAATTGGTTGATCGTCTTGGTATCAAAACTTAATGGCGCTTGAAGGTAGGCTTTTGAGCCAAATACAATGACCCCAATACGGTCGCCACGGCGCGCTTGGATAAAGTCGGATAAGACCGATTTGGCGGCCTCTAATCGGTTTGCAGGTTGGTCATTCAAAGCCATGTCACTGACTTGCATGCTGCCAGATAGATCCAGAGCTATCAGCAAATCACGACCCGACGGGGTTACTTTTGTCGGCTCACCCAGCCACACAGGTTGAGTGATTGCCAAGACCAATAAAATCCAAGATATGATCAAGCACAGGTAGCCAAGGCTAGGGCGTTTGCTGATGGCTTTGTTATCTTGATGATTAATAACGTGTTCGCTGTTTCCCCACCAAATACCATCTCCTTTTGGTTTGGCTTTGGGGAGAAAATACATAATAACAGGCAAGGGTAAAAGCAGGAGAAACCAAGGCCAAGACAATTCAAGCATGGTGCTTCCTTATCCAGTAACAAGTGTATTTAATCATGGTGCTGCGTTGTTCTTGGGTTAACTCAATTTGGTTTCTATAAGGGCCGTCAATAAACTCGCTGGCAAGTGAGGCAAACTGACGTTTTTTCGGCATAGAAGCATCCAATGAAGAAAACAGCGTGTGGCTTGGGAGGGCAGCGGTTTCGATTTTGCCTTCGCTTATTAAACAGCGTCGAACCATTTCATGGCAAAGTTCAATGCACTCTTTATCCGTCAGGTCGTTCGCGGTTTTGCGAATGTTCGATAAGGCTTCTCGTCGATAAGCTCGCTTTTGGTGGCGTCGATACCACAAAACGAGCAAGCCAATAATGACGAGAGCAATGGCCGCGACAACCAGCCAAGTCCACCAAGCTGGTGGCCACATAGGAATAGATTGAGGCAACATATACGCTTTGTTTGGTAAATCGATTGCCTGTGTTTGCGCTTGTGATTGTAAAGGAGTCAGTGCCGCAGACATCAGTGAAGCGCTCCTTGTGATAGTAAATAGCGGGCGATTTTCTCTGGTGATTCGGTGATATCAAATATTTGATGGCGAATACCAAAAGAGGCCAGCTTTTTGCGCATTAGCGTATTTTGGCTGAAAAAGTCCGCTTTGGCTTGCTGCATGCTTTTCTTGCTAATCGACACAGTTCTTATGCCTTTAGTGTCTGCCATTTGATATTGCCCAGAGGGTAAATTAAAGGCGTTGCTGTCGATGATTTGGATCCAGTGCACGGTATTATGTTCCGCCAGCTTCATTAGCGCACTTTCTTCGTCTTGATTCCAGCTTTGCTTATCCGTCAATATGATCACGTCTTTGTTGTGAGCTTTACTGGTCAGCAGTGAATTAGACCAAATGCTGGAAGCGCTGCTGCCCTTGGCTCTATTGTCAACAATCGAGGCCTCTTTAAGGGCGTTCAGCAATATTGGCAGAGTCCCTGATTTATTGCTGGCAAAGTCTTGGTTTCCATAAGCGATCCGATAAGACAAAGTGTCGCCTTGTTGTTTGGAACGCCATGCAATAATGCCAGCTAATTGGATAAAGCGAGTAGAGATAAAAGTATGACGCGTACCAAAATACGCGCTGCTGGATAGGTCCAATAACAAAAGTCGCTGGTGGTCATTTTCCTGTGCATACAAACGCGTATGCGCTTGGCCTGTTCGCGCGGTTACCCGCCAATCTATATGGCGTAAATCATCACTGGCTTGGTAGGCGCGAAGCTCAAGCATTTCCATGCCATGACCTTTTTGTCGTGAGCGACGCTCGCCATTATTCGTCGCAAAACGAATGGCTTTGGGGGCGCGTCCTAAATGTTTGGCATAATTCGCCAACAGAGCAAAATGGGCGTCATCTAGCTCTGGAGATTCAGGTGATAATAATGGGCTCATCGTACTGGCTGCCTTGTATTGCGATTCTTTAAACTACAGCGCTGGAACGTGGCTAATCAATCGCTTCAATAAATCATCAACGGATAAACCGGCGGCTTGTGCTTCGAACGTAGTAATAATGCGATGGCGCAACACGGGCAAAGCAATCTGACGAACATCATCAGGTGTAACAAAGTCTCTGCCATTTAATAAGGCATTGGCGCGAGCGCAACGATCTAGAGCCAAAGTACCACGTGGACTAGCACCAAATTCAATTAAGTTTGTGCCCTTGCCGGCGTCGCCTAAATACAGTTCTGGTTGTCTGGTCGCCATAACCAGCTGGACTATGTATTGTTCAACACTTTCTGACATATACAAAGACAAAGCTTTATGTTGAAGTTCCAGAATGTCGCTGGGCTGGCAAAGAGGCTGTGACTTGCTTGCCGAGGTTTTATGTAGGTCTTGTTGACGAACCAACCGCAGTACTTCCAATTCGCTAGCGGCACTTGGGTAACCTAGATTGATCTTCATCATAAAGCGGTCAAGTTGAGCCTCTGGCAAAGGATAAGTGCCTTCTTGCTCAATGGGGTTTTGGGTCGCAATAACAAAAAATAAAGACGAAAGCGGGTAGCTGTGATTCCCGACTGTGACTTGTCCTTCGCCCATGGCTTCGAGCAATGCCGATTGCACTTTGGCTGGCGCGCGGTTTATTTCGTCCGCAAGCACAATGTCGTTCATGATAGGGCCGGGGATAAAACTAAACTGACCTGTTTCTTGCTGATAAACATCAGACCCAGTGACATCGCCTGGTAAAAGGTCTGGTGTGAATTGAATGCGTTGAAAACGGCTGTTTATAGAGCTGGCCAATGCTTTGGCCGCTGTGGTTTTGGCTATGCCTGGAGGCCCTTCTAACAGCACATGGCCATTGGCGATTAAAGCGACAAGTAGTTCATGAGTTAAATCTGGTTGGCCGACAACGGCGTGATTTAGGTGATCTTTTAATTGCTCAATTACAGTTACCATTGAACCAAGGTTCCTTATACTTCTGTCAATAAAAGTGTCAACGCAATATAATAGTCTTCATCTTATCGGATTCAAATCTTTACGCACAGAGCGTTCTCTGTAAGGGTAACGTAAGTACAGGACGAAAAAATGGCAAAACTTGTATTAAATGTGGCTTTGCCCGCGTTTAAATATGAAGCTATGTACGCAGGTTCAGCAAAAAACTTAGTAGCAAACTGTCTAGATGGACGTAAAGTTCAGTTGCCATTGTCGGCTTTTCAGCGGTTCGTCACCCATGAAGGGATTTATGGTTTTTTTGAAGTAGAATTTGACGATAGAAATAAACTGATTGGCGTCACTAAAATTAGATAGCCTAAGATTAGACAGCGTAAAGTTAGATAGATCGAATTAGATAACATTATTAAATAGCAAAGCTCAGATAAAGTATGTACCTGACCTTAACTGCCAAGGAGCCCTAACAATGTACCAACTTGCTCGCTCGTTACTTTTTAAATTGGACCCAGAAGTGTCCCATGAATTGTCATTGGATCTTCTTGCAGCAAGCAGTCGATTGGGGTTGAACAGATTTCTAGGCGGTTTACCTGCGACTAAGCCTGTCGACGTTATGGGATTGCGCTTTCCTAACGCGGTTGGCTTGGCAGCAGGTTTAGACAAAAATGCCGACGCTTTCGAAGCCTTGGGCGCATTAGGTTTTGGTTTCGTGGAAGTCGGAACCGTGACGCCAAAAGGGCAAGCAGGTAATCCGAAACCGCGTTTGTTTCGTTTGCCAGAGCATGACGCCATTATTAACCGCATGGGGTTTAACAACAAAGGTGTTGATCACCTAGTTTCGCGTATTAAATCCCATCGTTACCCAGGGATATTGGGCGTCAATATTGGCAAGAATCTAACGACCTCAGTAGACGACGCCGCCGCCGATTATTTGACCTGTTTAGAAAACGTAATTCCATTCGCAGATTACATTACGGCGAACATCAGCTCACCCAATACTCCTGGCCTTCGTAGCCTGCAATTTGGTGAAAGTTTGGCTCAGCTTATTGCGCCTCTAATTGTTGCTCGCGACCGTTATGAAGCCGAACATGGTAAGCGTGTTCCATTAGCAGTGAAAATTGCCCCCGATATGACGGACGATGAAATTAAAATGGTGGCAGACACACTGGTTGAGCAGGGCGTTGATGGTATCATTGCCACCAATACCACCTTGTCTCGTGAAGCGGTGCAAGGTCATAGGTTTGAAAAAGAAGCGGGCGGTTTGAGCGGCGCGCCAGTACGTGATGCATCGACTCATGTAGTAAGAACCTTAACGGAACACCTGAAAGACACCTTGCCAGTGATTGGTGTAGGCGGTATTTCAAGTGGCGCAGACGCTGTTGAAAAGCTGCAAGCTGGGGCACGATTAGTACAAATTTACTCAGGCTTTATTTACCAAGGCCCAGAGTTAATCAAGGAAGCGATAGCAAGCACTGATGCTTATTACCGAGAGCTTGATCTGGGTATTTAATAATATCGAACTAAAAGCAAGGCGCGTATTACTGCGTTTCGTTGGATGGGCGGAATCTGATTCCGCCTTCTTTATGTGTCTTGCAACATTCATTGAAATTTAAAAAAGTATTTTATAAATGAGCACTATATTACAGACAACTGATTCAACAAGTCAGGTTTACGCATTAGAAATAACCTGCCCACTTGGGTTAGAAAATGTCTTGGAAAAAGAGTTGCATGGTGAAGGCCTAACGCAAACGCGATTGGGTGAAGCACAGGTTAAACTGACCACAGATTTAGAAGGCATGTACAAAGCGTGCTTGTGGTCTCGCGTAGCGACACGCGTCATGTTGCCGATTGCGAGTTTCAAAATGGAATCGGCTGATGACTTATACGATGGCGTGAAAGCGATTCAGTGGTCCGACCACATGAAAGCAACGAATACCATGGCAATCGACTGTCATGGCACCAATCACCATATTCGTAACACTCAATTTGGTGCTGTTCGTGCGAAAGACGCGATTGCCGATTATTTCGTCGCCTTAACCGGCGAACGTCCTAACGTCGAAAAAGAACAGCCAGAAGTGCGTATTGCTTTGCGTATTAAACGCGAAGTTGTAACGGTGAGTATCGACTTGTCTGGCGAAAGTATGCACCGCCGTGGATACCGCCAACATGGCGGCATGGCACCGCTGAAAGAAAACTTAGCCGCTGGTCTCTTGCTGCGTGCTGGCTGGGGAACAGATTGTGGTTTAACGCAATTGATCGACCCAATGTGTGGTTCAGGGACGTTTCTTGTAGAAGCGGCCTTGATGTCTTTAGACATCGCACCGGGTTTACGTCGTCAGTACTGGGGGTTCAAAGGCTGGAAGCAGCATGATCACCGTATGTGGCAACAGCTGATGGATTTCGCGAAGAATCGTAAAAAAGACCCAGCAACATTAGGTATTCGTTTCCAAGGCACAGATCGAGAGCAAAAAGCCATCGCGGCGGCCCGTGAAAACATTAAACGCGCAGGACTAACGGGTGTGATTGATGTCAGCATGACCCCGTTCCAAGAGCATGAGTTCGACATCCTGCCAGATGTACCGGGTCTTGTGATTACCAACCCACCTTACGGTGAGCGTATTGGTGATGAAATGGCGTTGATCGCCTTGTATCGCCAATTAGGGGAATGGGTTGTCTCGAATGTGCGTGGTTGGCAATTTATGATGTTGACCAGTAATGATCATTTAGCACGTCAAATACCTGTTCGACCAGAGAAAAGCACGCGCGTTATCAACGGTGGCATTGAATGTCGTGCTTATCGTTTTCCTTTGCTGGCTGGCAACATCAAAGAAGACGTGGTTGCGCAATCTGTGATGACCCCAGGCGCGCAAATGTTCGCTAACCGCCTGCAAAAGAACGCCAAGAAATTGAAGAAATGGGTCGAAAAAAACAAGATCCAGTGTTACCGCGTTTACGATGCAGACATGCCAGAATACGCGGTAGCAATTGATATTTATGGCGATTGGGCGCATGTGCAAGAATACCAAGCGCCAAAGAGTGTTGACCCTGAAAAAGCCAAACAGCGTTTGTTTGAAGTCATGTCCGCCATTCCAACCGCGCTCAATATTTCAGAAGCCAATGTGATTCTGAAACAGCGCCAAAGACAGACAGGCAAAGAGCAATACGAAAAATTCGATCAAACGAAACACGAAATGATTGTAGAAGAATACGGTTGTGAATTCATCGTTAATCTAAAAGATTATTTGGATACCGGCTTGTTCCTAGATCACCGCCCAGTGCGTAAACTGATTCAAGACAAAGCCAATGGCGTTCGTTTCTTAAACCTGTTCTGCTACACCGCGACGGCGTCGGTTCATGCTGGGCAAGGTGGTGCGCGCAGTTCATTGAGTGTCGACATGTCGAACACTTACACAGAATGGGCGCGTCGTAATATCGAATTGAATGAATTTTCAGATCGTGATCATCAGGTAGAGCGTGCAGACTGCATTGAATGGCTAAAACAAAGTCGCGATAAGTTTGACTTGATCTTCATGGATCCACCGACGTTTTCGAACTCGAAAAAAATGGCGGATGTGTTAGACATTCAGCGCGACCATGGCGAACTGGTTCGCTTAGCAATGGCAAGACTGGCAAGAGGTGGCGAGCTTATCTTCTCTAATAACTATCGTCGTTTTGTGTTGGACGAATCCTTAGAGCAAGAATACGATGTGAAAAACATCACTCGTGAAACACTGGACCCAGATTTTGATCGTAATGACAAGATCCACCAGTGTTACATTATTAAGAACAAGTAACTAAGAATAAGTAAGCGAATTAGGTATAATCCGCTGACGTTTTTTTAAGGCTAAACATCGTGTTTAGCCTTTTTTGACTTTTAAAGAGTTTTTAAGGTTTATAAGTTTTACTATGAGAAAGAAAACATTTCGACTTGTGATTAGTTGTCCCGACAGAGTGGGGATTGTAGCGGCGGTGAGTGAGTTTTTGAACGAACGCCAAGGCTCAATTATCGAAGCGAGTCACCATACAGATTTAGAGCAAAAATGGTTCTTCATGCGTCATGACATTGATGCAGAAAGCCTAAATATTGATGTTGACACCTTCCGCACAGAATTTGCGCCGATTGCCGAAAAATTCGACATGAGCTGGTATGTCAAAGACAGTGAAGATCGCCCTAAAGTAATCTTGTTGGCGACGAAAGAGTCTCACTGCCTGAACGACATCATGCATCGCTGGCACACAGGCGAATTGAATTGTGAAATCGTTGGTGTGATTGCCAACCATGAAGATCTTCGTTCTATGGTCGAATGGTACAAAATCCCTTACTACTGCATTCCTGTGCCGAAAGAAGACAAAATGCCAGCCTTCCAAGAAATTGAAGCTTGTATTGATCAGTCTGGTGCCGACACCATTGTATTGGCGCGCTACATGCAGATCTTCCCTGAATACCTGTGTGAGAAATACCGTTACAAGGTAATCAACATTCACCACAGCTTCTTGCCATCTTTCATTGGTGCTAAACCTTACCACCAAGCGGCTGTTCGTGGTGTGAAACTGATTGGTGCGACTTGTCATTATGTGACAGCTGACTTGGACGCTGGACCGATTATCGAGCAAGACGTGATTCGAGTTCGTCACAGCCACGCAGCAGAAGACATGGTTCGCCTTGGTAAAGACATCGAAAAACTCGTACTGTCACGTGGACTGCGTTACCACTTGGAAGACCGTGTTTTAGTGCATGGAAACAAAACCGTGGTGTTTGCTGAATAAAGTAACCACTGCAAGGTTTGTGAAAAGGGAAGGCTTTATGCCTTCCCTTTTTTTTGGCTTTCTGCGAACGTTTAACCGCGAAGTAGGCTAAAGGTAAAGATAACTAGAAAGGTTTCTTTTTTTATCATTTTGTAATCTTGGAGGTAGAAAATTACCCTTCCTGAAAAAAGTGTCTATAGTCTATAGTTAATATGAAAGATAAATGATCAACTGATTTACATTTAAGAGACGGCAGGCAATGTGAGGTGAGCAATGAAACTCAAGTTAACGCCAACTCAAAACTTATGTGTTGGGTACCTAGAATCTGGTTTTAAATTGATCCAATTAGGTGAACAATATTATTTTATCAAAGGTGAGCGACGCCAGAAGGTATTGCCAAAAACGTTAGACGCACTCGTCAACCGCGGCGCACTGGCTCACACCGAGCAGGGCGATTACATGCTGAGTGACGAATTTGTCGAACATCGCAAACGAATGCGCGAAGCCAACGACCCAGATCAAACCCGTCATTGATCGTAGGTCTACGACTACCTTGGCCCCATTTTGTCTACTCAGGTAAATGGGGCTTTTTTTATACGCTAACCTTTCTTATTCCCTCCCCTTATGTCTTCCAAGGGGAGGGCTAGGGTGGGGTTATTCTCTTCTTTGGGTTCCATTCAAACGCTTTGTATCCCCAACCTTTCTTCCGCTCTTTAATTCAGGAAAAAGCTGAGCGGGTAACTTTTGCCAATCGATGCAAAAGTAACCAAAAAATCTTTTATCGGGCTATAGCCCAAACGTCTCATTCACTTTGTTTAAGGTAGCGTTTAGCAACACGATTTTTACCGTAAGGCATAGATTGTTTTTGCTGGTGGAGGGAAGGGTATTTTTAACTGACCCTGAAACTCCATAAAGTCGCGCAACTTCGTCGCGTCGAACTGATAGCATTGCTAATGCTGGTTTTCGTAGGGCGGATGAGGGAGGTACGACCGTGATCCGCCGTTGAAAGCGAAGCTTTCATTTTCTATGGTAGGTCACACCTTTAGGCCGACATCTTAATAATTCCCCTTATGTCCTCCAAGGTGAGGGCGACTGTGTATTTATTTCTTTCTTTCGCTTATCCCTAACTATATCTGCTTAATTGCCTGTACGTTAGAAACACACAATATTTTTATGGTTTTCGTTTTTAGCTTCTTGTATTGTGTAAAGAAAGGTCAGGGAAGACAGGCTGATAACTCAAATCTAATGAACACGTCTTTCTCCTTCACCTGATCTAGATTAAATTTTAAATACTCGTTTTTGTTTAGTTAAAAACACGAATGACAAGATAACCAAAAGCATGACTTGGACATTCTGGGACTAACATCGTTTCGCTGAGAGGCGAAAATGATTGGCGTTAAGTCAGCGCTGTTTATTTGCAGTAATAGCATCAGGGATAAAAGCATTAATTGCTTTACTAAAAATCCGAATAGATGGCTGCAAAACTGTTCTTGTTAGATCTTGATTTTGCTTGCAAAAAACGGGGTGTCTATAGATGTTAATTCCCCATGGAAGGTTATATGCAGGATTCGATAAAAGAAGTAAAAGACTCGATCAAATACCATCAAAAAAGGGTTGGCCAAATCAATTGGGCTATGTGGCTATTGATTATGCTTGCTGCAATTTTATTTCTATTTATCTACTCAATGCTTGATACGCAAGTCAAACACCTTGCTGACATAATGAAGTACGCTGCAAGTGCTGGAATTAAAACGATGGACTCCGCCCCAACCTCAATGTCGTCTCCTGCCAATAGCAGCAACTTAGGGTTTATGGTCATTGCTATGTGCGTCGCGCGGCTTCTCGTTTATTTTGGACAGTTAAGATTTCACTTGAAAGAAATTTCTTTGCATCAGCAAATTCTAATATCACTGACTAAAATTCGTGCTGCCCAAAATTCAGATTTGCCGGAGACTGTTAGAGGCACTCTATTGAGAAGTGCAACTGTAACAGAATCCAGTGAAAACCCCGCTCTTCATATACCGTCTGAGGCTATAGCTAAAATTAGCGAGGCCGTTACGGACAGGCTAAGCCGACTAATTGCGGGTAAGGGTAATTAACAAACGCATAAACTCGCTCGCAGGCTCGCAGGCTCGCTGGGACAATAGCACGTAGGCTCAGTCGCTTAGCTCCAATTTTAGCCCACGTGTCACTGTCCCTTATGAGGCTGTCGTTAGCCCTACGAGCATAAACATTACTTTTTATAAGCCTGTCTTATCAAGGCGTTCACTTTTAAATATCACATTGCAAATGCTTAACGAGGCTGGTCCCGTCAGATCACGCCTCGTTCCTCGTCTCATCTGACCTACATGATCGGTTGGGTGAATGTTTGCTACTTATTGAGACTAGAGGGAATATTCAGCTGGTGATGGCAGGTATCCGTTCTTTTTAAATTGGAGTGATACTGTAAAAATACATTTTCATCTGAGGTGTCGCTATGAGAACCGAAGTCGTTACTACGTTAAAGAGGCAGGCAACGAAGCTGCTTGCTGATTTGCGTGAGTCAAAAGAGCCTATTCTCATAACTGAGCATGGTCAGCCATCAGCCTATTTGCTTGATGTTGTTGATTACGAGTTGATGGTGCAACGGATGAAGATTTTGGAAGGTATTGCGAAGGGCGAGCAGGCCATCCGTGAAGGTCGAACAATGGATATGTCACAAGCCAAAGAGAAAATGAGTAAATGGCTCAAATAATTTGGACTGAGCCAGCACTGGATAATCTGAATGATATTGCGAGTATATTGCAGTTAGTAATCCGTACGCTGCGAAGCAATTAGTAGAAAATGTTTTCAGTAAGGTACAGAGACTCGAACAATTCCCTGACTCTGGCAGAATCCCTGAAGAAATTTCGACTCTAAATTATCGAGAAATTGCTGTGAATCCTTGTCGTGTTTTCTACAAAGTTGATAACGATTCAGTCTATATCCTTCATCTGTTGAGGCACGAAAGAGATTTACGCAAGTATTTACTGTCTACTACGGATGAAAACTAGAGGATTATCGCTATGCGTGATCATTATGATTTTTCAAATTCAGTCAAAAAACCTTACGCAAAAAAGCTTAAGAAGCAGGTCACGATAAGGCTTGATGAAGATGGAGTGGCATAAGCCATTTTTATACATCCTAAAAAAAGAGTCTGCAGCATGTTTAAATTCAGACACTCAGACTCTAATTTATCTCTCAAACACGACATTCACTTGATGTCGGTCTAGAAAGAGGCAAAGTATTGTTTGCCTCTGATGACGAATATTATACGTCAGCGCCACCTAGAACTTTGTCTAGTTGCATTTCTGTCAAAACACGGTCTTGGACAGGTTGTTTAGCTGCGTTAATTTCATCAACCCCCCAAACTAAGCCAACAGGTGTGCGTGTTGGGCGCTTACCAGCAGGCATGTCTGCTAGGGCTAAATAAGTATCTACTACCATTTGTGGATTAGGTGCTTGATCACTCTGCATAAATTTACCGAATTCTTCGAACATGGCGGTCGGGATGTGTGCCAATTCACCGTAGCTATCCAGTATTTCTGTACGTGATGGTTGTTGTCCTGATGCTGTTAGACCTGTTGGGAATGGGCCAGGTTGTACGATGGCGACATCGATACCAAATGGCGCTACTTCGTAGCGTAAACCTTGAAGGTAGCCTTCTAAAGCATGTTTGGTCGCGGCGTAGGTAGAAAAGTACGGTGCTGAAATTTGGCCAACCATGGATGAGGTGTTGATGATAAGGCCAGACTTGGCTTCACGCATCGCAGGTAAAACGGCCAGAATAGTACGCATAGCGCCATAGTAGTTGGTTTCCATTTGCTCGCGAGCTTGGTCAATACTAAATGCTTCTGTAATGCCAAGATACATCACGCCTGCATTGTTAAGTAAAATATCAATTTTGCCTGCTTTATCTAGTACGCTTGCAATGGCTGTTTTGACAGATTCGTCGTTAGTAACATCCATATCAACAACATGGACAGAGTCACTATAGGCTTCTAATTCGGATTTAACCCCAGCGTTTTTGCCTTCTGGGCCTCGCATGGTGGCGAACACTTGGTAGCCTTTATCGGCAAAATCTTTTACTGATTTTTGGCCAAATCCACTGCTGCTTCCAGTGATCACTATGCTTTTATTTATATCGCTCATTTTTCTTTCCTATTCGGTTTGCTAATTAAATACCAGTCGGTACAATAAGGCCAAAAGAACAGTATGTCAAATTAAAATACTAGGTGGTATTAAAATGAGTTTAGATCCAATTAAGCCTTCAAGGGGACGACCAAAGACCTTGGATCGTGATCATGTTTTGGATGTGGCAATGGATTCCTATTGGAAAGAGGATATAGGCAGTTTGTCTCTTAATGAAATTTGCAGGAGATCGGGTGTATCGAAGCCAGGCCTTTATCGTGAGTTTTCAAATGAAGATGGATTGATGAAGGCTGTTCTTATCAGATATCAGGAACTAGTTTTAAGCCCGGTGCAGCAGATGCTGAATAGTGACGTTCCATTTAGAGAGGCTCTTGATAACCTTATATCGTTTGCCGCTTCAGTTAGTTGTCATGATGAATCTCCAAATGGCTGTCTTTTTATAAAAATGCGTGAATCACGAACGCATTTGGGTGAAGCGACTCGAGCGCAGGTAGACTTTCTTGAAGAGCAGGGTCTTGTTACTTTTCAAAAATGGGTAGAGCGTTCAAGGGCTAAAGGTGAGTTTTCTGCAGAGATGTCGTCAGAATTTGCCGCTACTTATATCGATGCACAGCTAAGTAACGCTTCGTCTCAGATAGCGCGCGGTGAAGATCCGCAGATGGTTCAGAAAATACTCGTGGCTGCTCTTTCAATATTGAAGTAGAGCTATGTTAAAAGCCAGAGTCTGGGTTGTTCATTTCAAACACTCCAGACTCTGGTTATCGCAATGTTAACTCTTCCCAATCACTGCACTGACTTTGGTGTTTGGGTGAATATGTAACTCACGGCTTGGGCCAGTTTCGGGCTGATGTGTCCACCGCGCAGTAATGTCCAAAGTGGTTGTTTGGTTTCTGGGTGTTGGCTTAGTTCTGCCGTGATTTGTTTAAAGGCGATATAGCCGTCTTCTCGGTGTGCCAGTTTTTCCATGATGATGCGCAGTAGCTGTGGGTTTTGACCAAGCCAGTGTGGGCATTTTGCTGCAAGGGCGGCGATAGGGTGAAGGTCGTCGTCTTTGCATTCGGTTAGACTGCCAAGTAGGCCAAACAACGGCAATAATAGCGTGTCGTTTAAATCGGCTCTTGATAAGGCGCGTAGGTAGCTTGCCTGCATGAGAGCGTCTTGTTCGGTTTGCAGTTGCGCAATAAGCGTTTCTTGCAATTGGCTAGATAGAGTCTCGTGTTCTAGTGCGTGACATAGGGCGCTAACAACGGGCTTGGCGGCTTGTTGAATCGCTTTTTGTATTAGGGCTTGGTATTTGTTTTCGTCTACTCTAGCGGCGAGTTCGGCAATGCCTTGCAGTCCTAGCGTTTGCCAGTTTTCGTCGTTTTCTGTTAGGTCTGACGATAAATATGTTACGACGTCGTCGAAGTAGTGCGATGGCGCTGTGTGAAGGTCTTTGCCAAGAATGGCGTGAAAGCTCGCCATGCGTTCTTGGTCTGGTTTGAAGGCGTAAGGGCTGTCTTCAAGGGCTTCTGACAAGCCTGCTTCTTCACCTTTGTGCAGTATTTTGTCGACAATGCTTTTGATAAAATGATCACGTGTTCCCAAGTTTAGGCAGCCAGCTTCGTCGAGTGGTAATTTTATAAACCAAATTACACCTTGTTCAACGAGGTCTTCTTTTTTGGATTTTTTGCCTTGTTGGTTTTTCATGTTTAATAAGCAGGCTAACCAAGCATGTTGGCGAAATGGGAAAGGGTAGGCTTGCTGTTTACGGTCGAATTGCACCGCTTGTTGCGGTGTGATTTTGGTGATGTTGCGACCTAGGTCGTAGTAGCTTACATCGCAACCAACCATGTCGAAGAGGTCTGAAAGAGATTCGATTTTATTCATACTAAAGTTTGGGCTCATATGGCCGATAATAGTACTTCATGTACTGTTATCGCTTAAACAAAGATTCGCTATCTTACCGTTTTTCAAAGGAGAAATCAGGTTGAAAAAAGCCTTTTCTGCCCATCATGTGTTGGCTGATTTATTGATGGACTTGCAAGTGGCAATGCAAGATTGTGGTGTTTGGGAGTGTGAGGCGCCTTCGGCAGAGGCTATTGCCAGTACAGAACCTTTCTGTGTTGATTCTATGGCATTCGAGCAGTGGTTGCGTTTTGTAATGATAGAGCGCTTTAAAAAGATGTTGGCGTCGGGGGAGACGTTACCTAGTCGTTGCCATATTTCGCCTATGGCGGAGGAAGCGTTTCAACATAAGCCTAAGGCGAAAGTTCGCTCTCTGGTGACGTGTTTAAACCGTATTGATCAGCATTTAAGCGGGGCTCTGTGATTTCGGATCGCGTTCAACATCCCTTTGTAAAAGACATTGCTTGGCTGGTTGAAGGGCATTATATTGAGCGTGATTTTGAGCTTGAGCCATATTGGTTGCCAGATGTTGAGGCGCAATTATTAGCGTTGGATGATCAACCGCAACCTTTGGTCGACGCTGTTACAGCGTGCAAGTCGCATTTTCTTGGTAGTTATTTCGAAACTTTGTTTTCGTTTGCGATTCGACACCTGTCTGTTTTGACGGTGCATTATGAGCATGTTCAGATTGTTTCTGAGGTTAGGACCTTGGGTGAAGTAGACATGCTGGTGGAAACGCCCGAAGGGCAGCTTCATCAATTTGAGATTGCTATTAAGTTTTATTTAGAGCGCCAAGATTTATACCCAGATCATTGGATAGGGCCAAATAAAAACGACAGTTTATTAAAGAAGGTGTCCAGAGCTAGGGATCATCAATTACAAATTTTGCAGACTGAAGAAGGCAAGAGTGCCATTGCAGAGGTTGCTCAAGGCCGCACGCCTCAGGCTAATTTGTTGATTTTTGGTCGGTTGTATTCTGCGTTGGATCAAGGTTACGATATATCGAGTTGGCTGACCCAGACAAATTATGGTGGTTGGGTTAGAGCGTCTGACTTTATGTCATTAAAGTCGTATTTTTCAAATTTTTTCGTCTTACAAAAGCCTCATTGGTTGTCTTCTCCCGCTGTAAATGAGAATATTTCTTTCAATTTTCCGCAATTTGCCTACAATCTCGTAGGTGAGATCCTACAGGATTCACGTCCAAGACACGTGTTTTTGTGGCAAGCTGCTGATGCAGCATCGGGGGACATAGGCAAGCATCTGTTTGTTGTGCCAGATTCATGGTGATAGTTTGTGAGGCCTCTAGTATCAAAACGTATAGTAGTATTTAAAGTTGATGACTGATTTATCAATGCTTGTGCATGCAAAAATGCCATTAGCTGCTTGGATTATAGATATCGAGAAATCGAATGTTCCTTGGTGCAATGACGCTGCAGAGGTGCTGTTAGCTGACTCTTTGGATGGCATTAAATCCGGCCAACGCCTGATTGGTGAAGCGCTACAAAAACGTTTTTCTTTGTACATCGATGCATTGGAATTGGGCGCTATATTGCCTTTCAAATGGCCCTATGTGTCCAAAGATGGCTCGCGTTACAGTGTTACTGGAACGGTGATTTCATTAGGTAATGGGCGCAGAGGCTTATTGGCCGAGGCGCACCCAAGTGTTTCGACTGTTAGTTTGCCTGCTTCTGCAATTGCTACCACTGTGCCTTCTACTCTTATGCAGGTTCCAGACTCCCCTGGATTGCTGACTCAATTCAAAACCTTATCTTTTGCTACTTTTTACCCTCACGGGGAATTGATTGAGGCCAGCGAATGCTTTGTTGATGTGTTTGGTGATATTCAACACATAAGAGATTTATTTGCTGTTACAGGTGCCGCTAACAGTTTTATGCGGCGTATAAAGCGACAAGATTGTCTATCGCAGGAAATACGACTAACCAGTAAACAAGGAGTTCGTTGGTATAAAGTGGAGGTGTCTTACCATCACTCAACGAATAATGTTTATTTATTAACCCACGATATTCAGGAAGAAAGAGACCACGAGGTCGCGTTATATCGCCTTCATAACTACGACAATTTAACCTTACTACCAAACCGAAATCTGCTTTATCAACAGCTGGAAAGTGCGCTGGTGAATGCACGCAAACGTGAGCGTCAGTTTGGTCTTTTGTATATCGACTTAGACAGTTTTAAAGTAATCAACGATAACTTTGGTCATCGCATTGGTGATGAGCTTATCCAGCGTGTTGCTGAACGAATTAAAACCTGTATTCCTCCCCGTGCTTGTTTGTATCGCTTGGGTGGCGATGAGTTTGTTGTGGTGCTGGAAAATACCAACGCCATCGACGAGTTGGAAGAGATTGCTGAGAGCATTATGCAAAACGCCAGCAATACGTATCTTGTTGCCAACATGGAAATGATGATCACCGCGAGTATTGGTATCGCCAGTTACCCTCAACATGCGAACGATATCGACAACTTGCTTAAAAATGCCGATGCCGCTATGTATCGCGCGAAGTCCACCGGTCACAATTTGTATTTTGTTTACGAAAGTCACATGGCTGACAACATAGATGCTCATCTGACTTTGGGTGGTGGTTTACGAAAAGCGATTGATGAAGAGCAGTTTGTTTTGCATTACCAACCTAAAGTTCGTTTGTGTGACGAAGAGGTGGTTGGGGCTGAAGCGCTTATTCGTTGGGTGCACCCAGAACTTGGGATGATCAGTCCCGATCAGTTTATTCCTTTAGCGGAAGAAAGCGGTTTGATTCTGCCTTTGGGTGAGTGGGTTATTCGACGGGCGTGTAGGCAGTTAAAAGAATGGCGTGAGTCCGGTGTTGCGCCTCTTAAGTTGTCGGTGAATTTATCGAGTCGGCAGTTTATGCAGGCCGATCTGGTCGATATGGTCGAAAGAGTGATGCAAGAAACTGGGGTTGATCCTGAGTATTTCGAACTTGAGTTAACCGAAAGTATGTTGATGACCGATGCTCAGCAATCGATTGATAAATTGCATGGTTTTAGAAAGTTGGGCTTAACCTTGTCCATTGATGACTTTGGTACTGGCTATTCTTCCTTGGCGTATTTAAAAAAATTCCCAATTCAAACCCTAAAAATAGACAGATCTTTTATTAATGATTTGGGGCTAGATTCTGATAACGATGCAATCGTAAAAGCCACTATAGCGATGGCGAAGAGTTTGAATTTAAAAGTCATTGCCGAAGGGGTCGAAACTCGAACGCAGTTTGATTTATTAAGTGGTTATGGCTGCCAAGAGGTGCAAGGGTATTTATTTTCCAAACCTTTATGTGGGGAAGAATTTTTGCGCTATGTGAACAGTCAGAATGTGGTTGCTTTTGCATAAACAGTAGCCTTTTTGCCAATGACATAAAAAATCATGGAGGCTTTAGGTTTTTTGATGTTCAGGCTGTTGGTAAATAGGGTATCCTTTCGCACGCGAAATTATTAACCGATGAGTAAACTGTGTCGACGCTTGAAAACCTTTCTTGTCCGATAGATTCCACACCATTAAGCCGCGATCAGCGTAGTTTAAAGTGTGAACAAGGACACTCTTTTGACCTAGCCAAATCTGGCTATGTAAACCTTCTTCCTGTGCAAAATAAGCGATCAAAAGACCCTGGCGACAGCAAGGAAATGGTCGCGTCTAGGCAATCTTTTCTGAATCAAAAGCACTATTTTCCTATTGTTCAGGCTATTCTTGATTCTTGGCCAAAAAGCCATTTGTTAACGGGGATGCGTGTTCTGGATGCAGGTTGTGGCGAAGGCTACTATCTGGATGAAATCGGGCAGGCGCTATCGAAGCAAAATATCCAAATGGAACGCTGTGGGTTGGATATATCTAAGTGGGCGATTACCGCGGCGAGCAAACGCGATAAGTCAGCAAGTTGGATCGTCGGTAGCAACGCCAGCTTGCCTATGCCGGATGAACGTTTTGATTTGGTATTATGCTTATTTGGCTTTCCAGTATTTACAGAATTTTCACGTGTACTGACTGACAATGGCTTGATGTTGCTGGTGGAGTCGGGCCCAGAGCATCTTATTGAATTGCGAAAAATACTTTATCCTTCTATTCATGAATACAAACAGACTTTTTCTGCTGGTGTGCCTGGTTTTGACCTTGTGCTAGAGCAAGCAGAAACCTTTACTTTCAGTCTAGATTCGCAAGAAAAAATACAGAATTTGTTAAGTATGACGCCGCATATCCATAAGGCGTCATATGAAGGCCGAGAGGCTGTTCAACAACTTGAATCCATTATGCTAACGGCAGATATTAAACTCCGCTGGTATCAAAAACACGCTAAGGAAATGAGCCATGTCTAATGATTTAGAGGATCTTTTTGCTAAAAATAGAGAGTGGGCTGCCAAGGTAACCAAAGAAGATCCAGAGTTCTTTTCCACATTGTCCAAACAGCAAAAGCCTGAATACCTTTGGATTGGGTGTGCAGATAGTCGTGTACCAGCAAACCAAATTGTAGACCTTTTACCGGGTGAAGTTTTTGTACACCGTAATATTGCTAACGTGGTTGTGCATACCGATTTGAATTGTTTGTCGGTTATCCAGTTTGCGGTGGATGTGCTAAAAGTAAAACACATCATGGTCGTTGGTCACTATGGCTGTGGTGGCATTAAGGCGGCTATGGGCACTGAAGAGCATGGCATGATAGATAACTGGTTGCGCCATATTAAAGACGTGTATCGCCTACATAGGGATGAGCTGGACGCTATTAGCGACATGCATACACGCTTTGATCGCATGTGTGAATTGAACGTGGTTGAGCAGGTTGCGAACGTTTGCCAGAGCAGTATTGTTCAAAACGCTTGGAGAACGGGCCAAGAGCTTCACGTTCATGGCTGGTGTTATAGTATTGATAACGGGCACATTACCGATCTAAAAAGAACCGTGTCTAGCGCGGAAGAGTGCGCTCAGCAGATGTTAAACATGTAATATTTTGCACTGCACTTAGGTGGAATATAAGCATAAAAAAACGAGCCAATGGCTCGTTTTTTTATATTTGGTTTTGGCTTGTGAAGAGCATCAATCAATTAGAGGTTGTTGTTTTCTGCGATGGTTTTAGCACAACCTGCGATGCTTGAGCGTATCCAGATATGGCCTGGATCATGTTGAAGTAATGGGCTCCACAACATTTTCAGTTCGACAGGCGGGATCTCAAATGGCGGTGGAAGAACCACAACCTTATCATTATCTTTCATTAGGCGAGTCGCTAAGGATGGCAGTGTGGCGATTAGCCCTAGCTGTTCCGTAGCGCGCATGGCAACGTTGTAGTTGCGGGTAAATAAACGAATATTGCGTTTAAAACCTAGATCCGCCAAGGAGCCGTCGACCCAACCCAACTTTTGAACTTCTTCTGGTTGAATTCCGACACCAACGCCAAATCCGGTTTTACTCACCCAAACATGGCGGGACTGGAGGTAAGTGTCTAATGAAAAGTTTTTGGCAATTTCAGAATTAGCAGGCACCAAACAAGAGAAGTGATCGACCCACACGGACTTCTGGTGGAAAGATTGCGGTAGCGTGTCAAAGCGATTGATCACTAAGTCTACCTTGCCTTTCTCAACATCGTGAAAGCTAACGTCACTTGGGTTCATAACGTCAAGGATAACATTAGGCGCTTCTTCTTGAAGCTTCTTCATTAGCGGTGGAATGAGCGTTGCCTCTGCGTAATCGCTCGCCATGATACGAAAAACACGTGAACTGGATTCGGCCTCGAAGCTTTGCCCAAGGTGAAGCACTTCATCAACGGATTGAAGGATGCTTTGAACACGAGGTTGCAGCTGTATTGCGAGTGCGGTTGGCATCATGCCATCGCTGGTTCTGACCAGTAATGGATCGTGAAATAAATCTCTTAGACGTCGTAAGCCGTTACTCATGGCGGGTTGGGTGATGCCAAGCTGATTGGCTGCATGGGTGACGTTTTGCTCCCGTAACAAGGAGTCTAAATAACGAAGTAAATTGAGGTCTATTTTGTCTAACTGCATAAAGAAAGGGGCTCGCGTCCACTAACGTAGGGGCTGCATCATACTCCATTTTGGCTATAAATAGAATGATCACCCTTTAGTTAGTGGGGGCATTGCCGAGCGTTAATCTTGTTGGCTGAGCTGCTCTATCACTTCATAACAAGCGCCCATGGTGTGATAGTCTGTTTTGCCTGCAGGGCTTTTACAGTCATCATAGGCTTTGTTGTCTTGGGTTAGGATGCGAAACCAAGCGCCATATTTGTGATCGATCATGTGTGACCAGCTGTATTGCCAGAGTTGTTGGTATTTGTCCCAGTAATGGGCCTCTTTTGTGTAGATAGCGAGCATAGCTGCAGCAGCAAAAGATTCCGCCTGAACCCAAAAATACTTGTCGCCATCGCAGACATTTCCTTTAGGATCGTAGCCATAGCATAAACCACCATTAGTGTTGTCCCATGACTTTTCCCATGCCGAATTGAATAGCTTCTGAGCGGTTGGGATTAGCCAGTCTTGAGGTGAGCGTTGGTGTATTAATAGCAGTAATTTAGACCATTCTGTTTGGTGGCCTGGTTGAAATCCCCAAGGGCGGAACAAATGTTTAGGGTCGTCTTTGTTGTAGTCCCAATCGACTTGCCAGTCTGTTGTGTAATGCTCCCAAATTTCACCGCCAGCAAGAGCGGCTTGGCGAACACAAATGTTTTGGGCCAGCAAAATCGCGCGTTCGAGATAGTGGGTTTCTTGTGTGGCATCATAAGCTGCTAATAGCGCCTCGCAGCTGTGCATATTGGCATTTTGACCACGATAAGGCGAAACCGTTTGCCAGTCGTTGGATATTTCGTCTTTGTACAAGCCAAATTCAGCGTCCCAAAAATGTGTTTCCATGGTATCAAAGGTTTCTTTTATCCATGCTTTTGCTTCTTTTACGCCTGCTTTATAGGCGGTTGAATAAGCAAGCATGACAAAGGCAAAACCATAGCAATGATTGGTTTCGTCGAGATTTTCTTCTTTGCTCAGTAGCCAAACATAGCCGCCATTTTCACGACGATGACGGTTTCTTAAATAGTTGAGACCGTGCTGAACGGCTTCCAAATACGCGGTATTGTTAGTGGCTTGATAAGCTTTTGCGTAGTTGAAGACGAAGCGAGTGCTGCTAACAAGGTGGCGAGTATCGGCGTCATAAATGTCGCCGTTGTCTTTGAAGAATTGAAAGAAACCACCTGTTTTATCGATGCAGTTTGGGTGATAAAACGCCATGGTAGATTGAATATGGTCGTTTAAAAAATCAATAGATTGAAAGTCTGGAAAAGAGTTCATGACGAGGTCCTTGTATTGGGCTTTGCTCACCGTAGTGGCCCTTTATTGTTTTGCAAAAGAAGTATCGATCAAAAATACAGCGTTTAAAGACGTTTCTCTCATCTTAATGAGTTATATTATTAAATCAATTAGATTTATTAAATGGTAGCGATTAGTTTACAGGCCAAAGCATAAGAGTAGGGTTATATGAAATCTTCTGGTAGCACCTCAGAGCAAAGTCGGATTTATAATGAGCGAATAATCCTTCGTTTGGTTCGACAGCATCCTGATATTTCAAGAGTGAGCATTGCAGAGCAAACTGGGCTAAGTGCGCAAACGATTTCGGTCATTACGTCTTCTTTATTAGATCGTCAGTTGCTTCATGTCGCAGGTAAGGTGAAAGGGCGAAGAGGCCAGCCTTCGATCAAATTAAGCATTAATAAAAAGGGAGCATATGGTCTGGGTATTAATGTCGACCGGGATCATATTAGTGCGGCCTTGTTGGACTTTAGTGGCGCGTGTGTTCTATTGATTGAACGCGCGGTGTCTTTTCCAACGGAAGACATGGCCAAGCAGATTGCGAGCGATTTGATTGAAGAAGTGAAAGTGACCTTGGGAGACGATTGGAGCCGAGTGCAGGGCATTGGTTTGACGCGTCCAGATTATATGGATTCTTGGTTGGAAACCTTGGTTACCGATCAGGATCAGTTGTCTAATTTAGACTCCCTAAAAAACGCTTTATCCTATTGGCGCTCGGACGCATTTGAGACTTGGCTGGCTGACTCAACAGGGCTGGTTTGCTTTTGTGAAAATGATGCGGTTGCTGCTGCAACCAGTGAATTGTTGTTAGCGCCGGGCGTATTGCCGTTTGATTTCTTTTATTTGTTTGTCAGTACGGCGTGTGGCGGAAGCGTGGTCACCAATGGCGAATGTTATTTTGGTTCCCATGGCAAAGCAGGCAGTTTTGGGCTTATTCCAACCGCGACAGGCAAACACGGAAAATGGATTTTAGAGGCTTTGTCATTATCATCGCTACGACGCTTTTTATGGTCAAATCAGCTCACTTGGCCACAGTCTGATGAAACATGGCTGGACGATGTTTATATCAAGGCGGTGGCGCGCTGGTCGAATGAAGTGGCTGGCGAAGTAGCTTCTGCTTTAGCTGCGGTGGTGGCTTTATACGACCCTGAAGCGATTTTAATTGGCGGACGTTTACCCGCGACAGTACTAACATCGTTGATTGGTGAGCTTGAAAAAGAGGTTGCTGAGCAAAGTACCTTGCCTATACCTCCAATTCGTTGTGCGCAAACAGGGCAAACGGCTGGCGTATTAGGTGCGGCGGTATTGCCGCTTTATGAAATCTTTGCGCCACAAAAAAACTTACTGTTACTGAGTTCTAAAGACAAACAGCGAAATACTAGAGAGAGACCATGAGAGTAGAAATACAGTGCGAAGATCGAATTGGGATGGTGCGAGAAGCACTTGACCTGTTTATTCCTCATGGCATTGATATGCGGTTAGTTGAGGTAGATACAAAGCGCCGTTGTATTTATTGTGGATTTCCAGATATTCCTTTTCCAAAACTGCAACAACTCTTGGCGGATATTCGTCGTTTAGAAAGTGTTGAAGATGTGAAAACCGTTATGTTTACGCCTTCTGAGCGGGAGCATAATGCGATTTATACGCTATTAGAAGCCTTGCCAGACGGTGTCATATCGGTGGATTTAAAAGGCTACATTACGATGGCAACGGAGCTGGCGGCTGAGGATTTGAATGTCTCTGTCGCGGATTTACTGCATCAACCCCTACAGCGTTTTATAAAAGGCGTGAACCTCGCAAAGGACATTTGGGCGAATCCACGAGAAGGGATGACTAAGCGCATCCGCATTCGTAACAAAACGCTGTTGCTAGAAATGAAACCTATTTTTGTCAGCGATGACGATGGGGTGACTAACCCTGCTGGAACCGTTATTTATCTAAAATCGAAAACGCGATTGGATCGTCAAACGGCCAGCTTGAAACGAGCGCCAGACGCTGAGGCCCATTTCGAAGCGTATTTTAAACCTTCTGTTATTAAAAGTGAGCCAATGAGAAAAGCGTTGGCGCAGGCAAAAGCCTTTGCTGATGTGTCTATGCCGCTCTTGGTACAAGGCGAAATGGGAACAGGGAAGCGTGATCTGATTGACGCATTGTTTCAATATTGGAATAAACAACAAGGTGAATTAGAAGCACAATTAATTGTCCGTAACGCTCGCGATATTACTGGCTCCGATATCGCGACACTGGATCAAATGTCCGGTTGGCTTGTGATTGAGGACATAGAGCATTTAGACGAGGGCATACAGGTTGAGCTAGCACATTGGTTGGCTCGACAGCCAGGAACGGGAACCAGTCTCGATTCGAATTTACGCATCATCAGCACATCAGTACTCAGTCAAGCTCAGTTAGCGGATGGTAAAACGCTGCATTCAGGTTTGTATTTCTCTTTGGCGACGCTTGTTTTGGCAGTTCCTGCCCTGCGAGATCGTCGTGAGGATCTTGAAGGCTTGGTTCAACAAATTATCTCGACTCAAGCCGAGCGTTATCGGTTGCCGGTGGCGAGTTTGTCTAAACCTGCTTTGATCAAATTGGCTTTGTATCACTGGCCTGGCAATTTAAAAGAACTGCAAAATACTTGCTTGCAGACATTGCTGACGGCGAAAAATAGGGAATGGACAGCAGACGATATTCATTTGCCTGAAGACAATAATGCTAAGGCGGTGTCTATGGTGTTACAGCAGGGCTCGTTAGAAAAAACCGTAAAACAATGGGAGGCTGATTTACTAAAACAACTGTACCCAAGTTACCCAAGTACAAGGCGGTTAGCGAAAGCCGTAGGGATGAGTCACAGCGCTATTGCAAATAAGCTAAAGGAATATGACATTAAAATATGATTAGTTAGCTGGGCTCACCAAGCGGTGTGTCCAGCTAAAATCGTATTTGGAAAAGACGTGATTAATAAGGACGCTTACGTTGAGGATGAGGGCGTTTTACCTTCTCTTGCTCAATCTTAATCGGTTGTAGTTTTGCTTTTGGCTGAAAAAAAGATTTCTGAACGTTGGCTACCAAGAAAGCAATTGCTGCGCAGGCAGCTATGAATAACAAAAATTCAAACATGGTGCTTCTCCAAACTAATTATTCTGTAACAATCATGGTTCATAATGATCGTTGGGTAAAGTCAAATATGTTGTTTTTTGGTTAAAGAATGTAGAAATATACACTCTTTACGCAACGTATCGCTCTAAAAAATCTTTGTAGCATGGTAAGTATGAACACTTACCAACCAATAATGGCGTTAGATTTTGCAAAATCAACCATTACGCTACGAAAGAATTCTTTACTAGCTCAAAAACTACAAGTCGTATCTTTTTCTTAGATACTTAGCGACGCCGTCTTCGTCATGGTGACCAATAACATCACTCGCTGCTTCTTTCACGTGAGACAATGCATTTTCAGTTGCAAACGCTTCATCTGAGTGAGAGAACATAGTCAAATCATTATCGCCATCACCAAAGACGATAAGCTTTTCGGCACCAATTTCAGCTTTAAGTTCCATGAGCGCAGAACCTTTACAAACATTACTGTGATGGATGTCTAACCAAAAAGCCTCTGGGTTATAAATGCCACCACCAGAATAAGCGGTTAAATGACTGTGCTTTTGGGAATCTTCGATAATTTTGTCTATACGCGTAGGGTGTCCCATAGCGCTGATATTCGTGATCTTTGAACGATTAGACAGTTCACTAATGGGATGGAGGCTCATGTTTGTATGATTGCCCAGTTCATTCGCAATGTGGTCGCTTAGGTGCCCAGTTAATGGTGAATGATAGACTTTGTGGGAGCCATCTTCTTCTAAGCAAAAAACAAAAGGCGTGATTTGGTTTTCTTCAAAAGAGCTTAGTAGTTCAGAGATATGGCTTTGTGATAACAGGCTACGATGACGGTACGTGTTCTGTTTAGGGTCCCACCATTCAACGCCATTTTTAAAAATCTGCCAGTTTGGAAAGTCATGACCTTCGATGCAAGGCATGGCAGCAAAGTGTGTGCGGCCTGTTGCGACAGTGTAAAATATGCCTGCAGACTTTAAACGCTCTAGCGTTTCTAGTGTGTAATCAGACAATCTTTGATGTCTATTTAGTAGGGTTCCATCTAGGTCAAATGCTACTAATTCCATAATCACCTCATCTTTTCATTGCCTAGCACTATCGCATTTTATGAGAGAGGAGTTCAACCTATTTAGGCTGGGTTTAAAAGAGGATTTTTAGAGCATGAGGAAAAAAAGGGCAACCACAGAAACTATGGTTGCCCGCAGGCTAGGCTTTGTGTGCTAGCGCTTGTGCTGTAAAGCGAATGCCATCCCAGCCATTTTCCATGAATTGACGAATGTTCTGGTGGTCGCTGGCTTCTGGATTTTCTAAAACATCGACACGGTAAAAATCACCAAATAAATTTAGGGTTTCGACTTCTGTGAGTTGGTGAATGGATCCGAAAGAAAAAATCTTACAAGAACCATTGTTTTCATTAATGCCATTGGTCTGCTTGCCATTAGAAAACGCAGCTGGCGTGAAGTCGTATTCGCGCTCGATAACATCAATCACTTCTTTAAATTGTACTTGTTCAGGAGTGCTTTTGATTTTTTCGATGAGCGTTGCTGTGCTTAGCATGAGAGCCTCGTATAGTCAGTTATAAAAATGATTAATTGAAAGATAAATGGCGATATTAAGCCTGTTCTTTGTCCAATGATTTTGCGTAACGCACTGTGGCTTTAAATGTCACAAAGGCAATAATACCGCATGCAGCCATAGTGCCAAGCATTGGAACAAATGTGCCATTGTGAAGGAGGCTTACGACAACGCCGCCTAATGCTCCCATGGCAAAGCGAGATGTTCCTGCTAACGCCGTAACACTGCCATTATGGTTACCAGAATATTTAAGGGCACCAGCCATAAAACCGCTGCCTAAAATCCCCATGGGGCCAACAAAAAGCATGCTTGAAAGGACGATAAGCCAAATAGGCGGATGGTTGAAAAAACTCAAAACAATCATCAAGCAAGAGGCTGTAAGCGGGATGAAAATCGCGTATTTTGACAGAACTTCTGTGCCAAGTTTTTCCACGTAACGGCCATTGATTGTGGAGGCGATCATCATAGAAATAACATTAATACCAAGTAAAAAGCCAAAGTTTGCAGGGTCTACACCATAAACTTCGATATAGACAAATGAAGAGCCCGTAATAAAACTCATCATGCCGGTAAAATAAAAAGCAGAAGCGACGACATAGCCCATCACCGCGCGATTTTTTAAGAGAGTTATGTAGTTTTTAATGGCCTTTATAAAAGAGAACGGCGTTCTTTTTTCTATTGGCAGAGTTTCTGGTATGGTGCGCAAAAATAGGAATATAGCCAATGCCGCTAATATGCCTAAAAACACAAAAATATAATGCCAGCTCAGGATGGTTAAAATAAATCCACCGAGAATTGGCGCAGCCAAAGGGGCCAAAGCCATGACGAGCATGATCATCGACATGGCTTTAGCAAATTGGTTGATGGACATACCGTCTTTTACCAGAGCAGGAACACAAACGGCAACGGCCGCACCGCCTAGGGCTTGAATCGCGCGTCCAATCATTAGTATTTCGTAACTTTGGGCCAAGGCGCAGATAAAGCTACCAAGGGCAAAAACACCTAATCCGCCGACTATTACTTTACGGCGGCCAATGGCATCTGAAATAGGGCCAAACAGGATTTGTAAAAAGGCAAACACCACTAAATACATGCTGAGCGTCATTTGGATAAGGCTAATGTCTGTATTTAGCGTTTTGGAAATCGTTGGGATACTAGGAAGGTATGCGTCAATCGCTAATGGGGTTAAGCCTGACAAAAGGCCAAGCACCAAAACAATAGGAAAAGTTAGCTTCATATAATGACTTATCTAAATAGGTTAGCCTGAATTCATCTGGCAGAATTAATACCACCTAAATAGGTGGAAACCAATTATAATAGTTTTACGATGAGTAAGAGAATGTAATTGTGCAAACACTAAGTAAAGCTCAAAGATAGCAAATTGTAACCTTTGATCTTTTCTGGCCTTCAATTATATATCATGGTTCAATTTCGTCCCCCCTTATCATAAAAATGCTTCTTGCCTAGTTTGGCTCTACTTTTGTGGCGTTTTATTTTTTTTAATAGTGTCAGATTTAACGGTTTTATAAGGAATAACATGTTACGTTTTTTTGAAAAATGGGTGTCAGCATATCCTGATATTGAAGCCGGACAGGCACCGAAAACACTTTATGCATTTTGTCGCCATTTCTCTAAAGGGGTCGAGCTGCCTCTGATTTTGATGTCATTGCTTACGGCCGCTATTGCCATACTCGAAGTGACGCTATTTAGTTTTATGGGGCAATTGGTTGATTGGTTAATCAACAAAGACCCAGCGACCTTCTTTGCGGAAGAAGGCACACACCTATTGTTAATGTCATTGATGATTCTAGTCGCAATGCCTTTGGTGACTTTTTTGCACTCGGCGATTATTCACCAGACGTTATTGGGTAATTATCCGATGCGAATTCGTTGGTTGTCACATCACTATATTTTGCGTCAAAGCATGTCGTTTTTTCAGGACGAATTTGCCGGGCGTGTTTCCACTAAGGTAATGCAAACCTCATTAGCGGTTCGTGAAACGGTTATGAAACTGCTGGATGTGTTGGTTTACATCGCAGTGTATTTCATTTCTATGGTGGTTTTGATTGCTAAGGCTGATTACCGTTTGATGATCCCAATGTTGTGTTGGTTGGTTTGTTATGTGTTGTTGCAACTGTATTTTGTGCCTAAGTTAAAGAAAATCTCTTCAGAACAGGCCGACGCACGTTCTACCATGACAGGCCGCGTTGTAGACAGCTACAGCAATATTTCTACGGTGAAACTGTTTTCTCATCACCTGCGTGAAGCGGACTATGCTAAGGAAGGAATGGACGGTTTTTTGCAGACGGTTTATAAGCAAATGCGCCTTGTGACTATGTTGAATGTGGGCGTTCAAACTTGTAACTACGTTCTCGCTTTTTCGGTGGCGGCTTTGTCTATTTGGCTTTGGACGGGCAGCATCATCAGTGTTGGCGCGATTGCGATCGCCGTGAGTTTGGCGCTGAGATTAAACGGCATGTCCCAGTGGATTATGTGGGAAATTAGTGCGTTATTCGAAAACATCGGCATGGTTAACGATGGAATGAAAACCCTTTCTCGTCCTGTGGAAGTGACGGATAAACCAAATGCGCCAGTGCTTTCTGTTCCACACGGCGCTATTGATTACGATGCCATCAATTTTCACTATGGCAAGCAAGATAGCAAAGTGATTGAAAATCTCGTGCTATCGATTAAAGCGGGTGAAAAAGTGGGGTTAGTAGGGCGTTCCGGTGCAGGTAAATCCACTATAGTGAATTTGTTGATGCGCTTTCATGATGTTGAGTCAGGTCAAATTCGTATTGATGGGCAAAATATCAGTGATGTGACGCAAGACTCGTTACGTGCTCAGATCGGCATGGTGACGCAAGATACGTCTTTGTTACACCGAACTGTACGTGAGAACTTACTGTACGGTCGTCCTGATGCCACGGAAGAAGAAATGATCGCGGCTGCGAAACAAGCAGAAGCTCATGACTTCATCCAAAATTTAACTGACCCATATGGCAACGTTGGTTACGACGCCATGGTGGGAGAGCGTGGTATTAAGCTTTCTGGTGGTCAGCGTCAGCGTATAGCGATTGCTCGAGTCTTGTTGAAAGATGCGCCTTTGCTGATTTTAGACGAAGCAACTTCTGCACTGGATTCTGAAGTAGAAGCAGCCATTCAAGAAAGCTTATACAAACTGATGCAAGGCAAAACAGTGATCGCGATTGCTCACCGTTTATCTACCATTGCCGCGATGGATCGATTGATCGTTTTGGATAAAGGCCACATTGTAGAACAGGGTAGCCATGATGAGTTGATACAACATAAAGGCATTTATGCTTCGCTTTGGGCGCATCAGACGGGTGGTTTTTTGGCGGAAGACATTGATCTTGAAGAGATCGAAGTTGAAGACATTAACCTAGAAGAATCCACTAACTAATAGGCACTGTTGAGTGTCTAGTGAAGGCAAAAACTCATGACGTATTTTATTCTGTTCTTGGCCATACTTGCTGAAGTGATTGCAACGACAGCGTTAAAATCGTCAGAGTCTTTCACCAAGTTGGTTCCTAGTGTTGTATTGGTAGTTGGTTATGGTGTGTCTTTTTACTTGCTCACCATTGTTATGCGATCTATGCCGACCGGAGTGACTTACGCCATTTGGTCTGGGTTAGGCATAGTACTGATCTCTGTTTTTGGCTATCTATTCGCTAACGAAAAACTGGATCTAGCGGCCTGCATTGGTATGTCTTTGATTATCGCCGGTGTGGTGGTAATTAATGTTTTTTCTAAAACAATAAGCCACTGAGAAAAAGCGCACTACTAAAATACAAAAATCCCTCGTTGATGATATCAGCGAGGGATTTTTAGCATTAGGAGCGGCTTATTTACTTTGCTCTTAAAGACCTTCAGCGATTTCTTTTATTTGCATACGCACACTTTGCAAACCGTTACCGGATAAGTACCAAAGCTTTGGCGATAAATACGTCACCTTAATCGAGCCTGCGCCTTGCTCAGCCAGGTCTGCTTTTAATGTATTTACGTCCAGTGCTTCGTCTGTGTTGCCAATTGCCATGCTGCGGTCAACGACAAACAAAACGGTTGGGTTTGTTTCAGCTATGTCGCTAATCGTTAGCGGTGTAAAAGTGCGAGTACCGCGTTTATGAGATTTTACATGGCTAGGAATGCTGGCAGCCTTCAGACCAAGCAGTTGGCTGCTAATGACATCTTCTCGTAGCCCTAAAGAACCGCTGTTATGAGTAACAACCAGAACTGTTGCGTCTTTATTTAGGGGTTTCTTGGTGGATTCTATGTAGCCTTTCAAATCCGTAAGGGCTTTATCTGCTCTGTCTTGAACATGAAATAATGTGGCAATCGAATTGACGTTGTCACTAAGAGCATGCCAATAGTTATCTCCTGACATGTTGACTTGTTTTACCGCGCTAATTTTAATCAGCTCGTCTTTCTTGCCTGCTTGGCGTCCAGTAATAATGATAAGGTCTGGGTTTAATGTGCTTAGTGCAGTTAAGTCTGGCGATTTTAAGCCACCAATGTCGCTATAGCTTGCGCTGTTAAACTGTTGTAAATACTCAGGAATCATTTGTTGAGGAACGCCTGTAACTTGGCTTTCAAGACCTAGCTCTGCCATGGTGTCTAAGCTACCAAGATCAAAAACAGCGGCGGTTGGTAATCTCGTTTCAGCGGTTGATAGCTGACTAAATGCAACCAATGTCCCTATGGCTAATATTTGTTTTAACTTTGTCATCTTCACAATTACCTATTTATGAGTCTTGAAATAAAAATAACCATTATCGTCATTTGATAATGGTTATCATTGTCTCACTTTTATAGGTAAGTGTTGTTACTAAAACGAGATACGATACGTTGCTGAATATGAAACAGGTAATCAGCTGGTTTTTACTTTCCCTTTTTTGTTCGCGAGCCAAACAAACTGATACGGCATTAGAGTGACTTTGCCTAAATGGTCCTCATACACTTGCTCAGACACAAGATCTGTCCAAGTGTCTGTGGCAATCAAGTTTAGTTCAGACAAATTGAAATGCTGCGGTTGATCCGTCATGTTATAGACAGCAAACAAGCTTTGTCTTCTGTCTAAGCTTTGACGCCAAAAAGCAAACAGGTTTTCGCCCATGTGCAAAATATACTGAGTAGCATTAGGGTGAAATGCTGGCTGAGCACGACGAATTTGAGTCAACTTGGTGATACTCTGGAAGACTTTTTGGTGATGGGTTGGGGTGTTAAGAACATGGTTCAAATCCTCCATATCCCAAATGTGGCGATTGATAGAGCGGAAATGCCCTGTATTGTTCACGCGCTCCAAATCGTTTTCTGTGCCAAACAGGCTGTGAATATAAAAAGCAGGCACGCCTTCCAAAGCCATCATGACGCCAGCCGCGCAAAGGAAACGAGCGAACTGCCATTTATCTGGCCCATGCAGCGCCGATCCTGAAAAGGCGTTCCAAAGGCTGATGTTGATTTCATACGGCTTCGCCTCGCCTTGTGGTGTGGTGCGTGAGCTAATTTTTCCACCAAAGCGCTTCATGGTGTTGATCAAGGTTTCCAGTTCCCATTCCGATAGAAGTCCTTCGGTCGGACGTAGGCCGATTCCATCGTGGGAGGCAAGGAAGTTGAGATACGTTGTACCTTGCTGAGCCGGTGGCATGCTCATTAGCCATTGTTTTAAGTGGCTGCAATTTCCTGTCACCAAACTGTTAATGAGCAAGGGTGGTAAAGAGAAGTTGTAAATCAAATGGGCTTCGTTGGCGTTACCAAAGTAGGTTAAATTTTCCTGATTAGGAATGTTGGTTTCGGTAATGATGACGGAATCTGGCGCATAATGCTCAATCATTAGTCGCAGTAAACGGATAATTTCGTGAGTCTGCGGTAGGTTGATACAGCTTGTGCCTGGCACTTTCCAAAGAAACGCGACGGCGTCTAAGCGAAACCAGCGAATGCCTTTTTTAAGATACAAATGAATGATGCGTAAGAATTCCAGTAAGACTTCAGGCCTTTCGAAATTCAGGTCGATTTGATCGTGGCTAAAAGTACACCATACATGCTTTTCACCATTTTGAGTTTGTACTTCTCGTAGCAACGGTGACGTTCTAGGCCGAACAACCGCGCTTAAGTCGGCATTTGGGTCGGCTTCGTAGAAGAAATTAGCCCCCGGATGAACACCTGCTTTAAAGTTTTCAAACCACAGACTTCGGCTCGAGCAATGGTTAATGACCAGATCGCCCATGACTTTGAAGTCTTTCGATAGATTGACGATATGCTCCCAGCGACCACAGGATGGATTCACTGTGGTGTAATCCATGACACTGAACCCATCATCAGAGCTGTAGGGAAAAAATGGCAGCAAATGCACCGCAGAAATGCAGTCAGCAAGTTTGTTTTTGACAAACTTATGCAAGGTTTCTAATGGCGCTTCATCTTTTTGTCGCAAGGTATCAGCGTAGGTAATTAGCATAATATCCGACTGATCCCACAAGTTCCTGTGTGGGCGAGGGGATTCAGTCATTGGGTCTAGATGAAACATCGCTAAGCATTTGTCAGCGAGGTCTTTGGTATCTAAGTTTGGATAAATTACCTGTAAATGCGCTATGAGTCGCTGCTCTAGCTGCGACAAAGGTGCGTTTTCCATATTTACCTACCAATCTTTTTTGTAAGTGGTTGAAAAGCAACATAGTGTGACGTCCTTTGCACAAGCAGCGCCACCTTGATGATCTTATTATTGGCTGAACATTCTATGGTCAGAGGCTCTATTTTTTAGGACCATATTCCGCCATATCTAACTCAACAGCTTGAGCAAGCTGTGACATCACCCCAGGAAAAGCACTTAAAACGCGGTTCCAGCTAGGGATGAAAGGCGTCTCCATTGGGTTGTCTAAATAGTGGTTGCCCGCTTTCATAATGTTACTAGCGAACAGTTCGACGGCTTGTTCTTCTGAATGCACGTCTAATTTTAGGCCATTAATTTCAGCGTCGTTTTTATAGGTTTCAATGAAGTCCAACGCCACGCGGTAGTAAGTTGCTTTAATCGTTCTAAATGTTTCTTGATTAAAGATAGTACCGTTTGTCGCTAACTTGCGAAAAATTGCCTTGGTAATGTCGATCGACATTTTAGATAAACCGCCATCGTCGTTATCGGCAGACAAATCTTGGTGTTTGTGATCGTAAATGTCGGCAATGTCTACTTGACATAAACGGTTGGTCGAGTAGTTGCGATACATTTCACTTAGCACACCGATTTCTAAGCCCCAATCACTTGGAATGCGCAAATCCGTCATAACGTCGCGGCGGAACGAAAATTCACCAGCCAGCGGGTAACGGTAGCTGTCTAGATAATCTAAATAGTCTAAATGACCGAATACTTTTTTGAGTGAGCAAAGCAGTGGTGTGACCAACAAACGACTGACACGTCCGTTCATCTTGCCATTGGCTGCACGGGCATAAAAGCCCTTACAGAATTCGTAGTTAAAATTCGGGTTCGCCACAGGGTAAATAAGGCGCGCCAATAATTCACGGTCATAAGTGACGATATCACAGTCGTGCATGGCAATCGATTCGGCTTTGCCTGCCGCCAAGTTATAGCCCATACAGAACCAAACATTACGGCCTTTACCTGGGTCAGATGGAGAGAGGTGTTCGCCTTTTAAGACGCTATCAATTTCTCTAAGACGAGGGCCGTCATTCCACAGCACTTTTACATTTTGCGGTAACACGCTGAAAAATTCTAAGGCGTGACGATATTGCTCTTCTGTGGCTCTGTCCAAGCCAATGATAATTTCAGACAAGTAGGGAACTTGCTGCAAGTGTTTCAATATATTCGGCATGGCGTCTGTTTCCAGCTCGGAATACAGACAAGGAAGGATAAGAGACATTGGGCGTGTTTTCGCAAACTCACACAGTTCTTTTTCCATTTCTTCTAACGGGCGGTGTGCCAGATTGTGAAGCGTGGTGATGATACCGTTCTGATGAAAGTCGCCCATAATAATTCTCCTAAAGTCGTAATAATGGTTTGTTTTATTGTTCTTTTCGTCGCTTACAAAATACCTTGCTTAGTGAGTTGCAAATTAATCGCCTGAGCCCAGCCTTCCGGCCCATAAGCATCGGTTAGCCAAGCGTCGCAACGGTTGGGGATTTCTGGTGGCGCGTGCACAGGTGAGCGAATGACCACGGGAATGTCGGCTTGGCTTAGCATGCCTATGTCATTTTCACCGTCGCCTAACGCCATCGTAATCACGTCATCGTCACTTTGTACTTCATATAATTCTTTCAGCCATAGCATGGCGTTGGCTTTGTCACAGTGCTCGCCCATCAAATGCGCGAAGCGTCCGCCTTTTTGGATCTGCACGTCATACGGAGCAAGGTCATCACGAAGTGCATTAAGAGCAAGATTCGAATCTGTCCAAACCATGGGTTCCGTGAATTCTCGTTGCATCGCCAATTGTGCGTTCGTGCTATTTAACCCGGTAATGGACATAAGCTCTTGATAGGTCATATCGCTAAAACGCTTGAATGTGTATTGGTCTTGTTTATCGTTAGTTAGCTTAATAAGTTCGTCGCGCTTGGGGCCAAATGACTTGCGCCAATAGTCGCCGCAATCTTCTAGTTGTTCATCAATGGAAAGCGGTGTTTTCTTTGGAATGTAAACCGCAGAGCCGTTTTCTACGATAAAAGCGTCCTGGTGATTGAGCTCTTTTCTAAGGGAGGCAAGCTCTGCGAATGTCTTGCTAGTATTGATGATGCAAGGAATTGAGAAAGTCTTTAACGACTGAAGAGCCGCCAGTGCAGGCTTGAAACTGTAGGTGTGATGATCAAGTAAAGTGCCATCCAAATCGGTAAAAATCAAAAGTGTTGTCATGTCGATTCCTTTTCGGGTCCATCAAAATGCAGCTGGTGGACGTTAGTATGAGACTTGCAAATCTGGTGCCAGTGCGTAAAAGTGGGGCTTTCCTTATTAGGCACACGCCTAAGATTAACTAGGCTGTTGAACAAATTGATGACAAGTTTGCTACGTTTATGTGTCTTTGTGTTGTTGGCTTTGCTGGCGTTCGCGGCAAACTCGGTTTTGTGTCGTTTAGCGCTAAACGATGGTCTTATCGATCCCGCTCAATTCACCACGTGGCGCTTACTTAGCGGCGCAGTGACCTTGGTGTTGCTCTGTTTGTTTCAGTCTTTAAAGCATCAACAGAATGATTTAAAAGCCACCTGGTTAGAAGGTAGCTGGCTGTCTGCATTTGCGCTGTTTATCTATGCCTTGGGCTTCTCTTATGCGTATGTGACGTTATCGACCGGAATGGGAGCCTTGATACTGTTTGGCGCCGTACAGCTGACCTTGATCTTATTCGCCGTGTGGGCTGGGCAAAAACTGGTTTGGCTGGAATGGTTAGGTCTGGCGATAGCCTTTGCAGGCTTTGTTTATTTAGTGCTTCCCACTTTGTCGTCTCCCTCTTTATTCGGCTTCGTCTTAATGACGTTAGCAGGCGTGGCATGGGGCTTGTACACATGGCGAGGCAAAATTTCTGCTAAACCTTTATTTGCCACCACTTCTAACTTTGTTCGTACTATTCCCATGATAATGGTCGCGTTGCTTGTTATTCATTTTTATAACGATGAACCAGAAAGCGCACAACTTGAAGGCATTATTCTCGCTGTTACCTCAGGCGCTATTATGTCTGGTCTTGGTTACGCTATCTGGTATGCCGTCTTGCCTTATCTTAGTGCTTCTATTGCCGCTGTCTTACAGCTACTCGTTCCTATTATTGCCACAATAGGAGGCGTGTTTTTTGCCAAGGAATCCATCACCTTACACCTCGTTATCGCAACCTTAAGCGTCTTAGGCGGTGTATTACTCGTTATTATTGCGAGAAAACGAACCCCTAAAAACGCCTAGTTTTGGTGCGTTTTTATCTCGATGCGCCATCATTGATAGGCTTGCTGTTTGAAAATTGATCGTTGTTTTAGTCCGACAATGTAAACATTTCCTCCCCTTATGTCTTCCAAGGGGAGGGCGAGGGAGGGGTTATTACTTCGGGCTTTGACCCCGATTTACATCAATCAACAAAATACCTTGCATTCCAAGCCACCCTGTAGGGCAGATGAGCGCAGCGTGATCTGCCGCGAAAGCGAAGCTTTCTTTTAGATGTAGATCACTATTTTATCTGAGAGTAAGGTGACAAAGCGGCTTCGCATTATGCTGCCATGGGACAATGGCAGTCAGCGTTAGCACACGGTGAGATCAGAGTATAAAAACAGATCAGGTCATAAGGCCTAAGGGAATCGCTTGTCTCGCGGGTCAAAACGCGCTACAAAAGGGCAAATAAAGAACCAGCATATCGGTGATCAAAGACGATCTGAAGCCGCAGAGTCCAAACAGACTTTGGTGTTTAGCGAGTTATATAACAGGGAAGTCCTGCCATGAAAAAAGCACATCCCTTATATAGACGTAGCCTTTCAACCTTGGGTTATAGCCACAGCTACGCTGCTGTATAACCCTTAATAATTATGTATATGGAGATCTAAGTGAATAAGAAGGAAGCCGAAGAGCTAAGTGTTCTACTAATGCAAGTTTCAGGAAAGCTTGACCAAAGCGTACGTTTCGTTATGGATAAGGATACAAAAGAAAATTTTGAATCTTATAGATCAAAGGTAGGGAAAGTTATGGGAGAGATTTTCTTAGAGATGCTACAACCTTTATGGGAGCGTTATCCTGAACTTAAGCCAAAAGAAATGGATGGAATCTACGAGGTAAATCCTCAAATACACGAACCACATTTTTATAAGCCAGATGAAAATGCGTGACAAGCACAGGAAAATAGCCTTAATTTTCATCTGACCCTAAATTACAATGAAGCTCACTGAGTTGTTGATTTACAAGGCGCTCCTAAATTTCCGCAGAGCGCGGAGTCATGTGTATTTCTAGTTGAGAGGTCAAATGGAATCGGTTCAAGTAGCGTTAAACCCTTTGGATTGGTCTGGTGTTTCAGCAATCACGTCAATATTGATGCTTTTTATAAACATTTTCTTACTTGTGTCAATAATTTTTGCTTACCGCACAATTAAGGAAGAGGTAAAGAACAGAGACAGTAGCTTGTTACTTTGGGCAATGGACGAGATGTCTAAAATTAAGCCAGATCTATCATTGATTCATAATGCGGGTGACTATGCTATCGGTGAATTAGGGAGTGAAGATCATGCGGTTGCTTGGCCTCAAGAAACAGTTGACGCAGCATATCGCGTCAGTATTGTCATGCAACGGCTGTCTTATATGGCCATGTCAGGGCTTATTAGTAAAGAGCATTTTGCGAAAATGTGGGGGCCCGCTTTTGTGAAAGCGTGGGATTCACTAGAGTCTTATATTCATCATAAACGTTTCCTAAATGGTGAGCCTTTGACTCTCGCAGAGGGGGCCTATAGCAGAAATGACTTCGAGAAATATGCTCTGTATTGTCGGGAGCTAAACACATAACAAGGCTAGGCACAGTGACGCCTACTGCATTGCGGCTTCATCTCCATTCCGAAGTGGCGCTTGCTGTGGGTGTTACTTTCATGGGAGAAGCCAATGAATAAGGCAGTTACAGACCGTTTCGCTGAGTATCCAGAAGACGTTCGTATTCGATTAGAGGAATTACGAAGTTTGGTTCTTCTCGTCGCTTCTGACTTGGCGTTGGGCGAAGTGGAAGAATCGTTAAAATGGGGCGAGCCAAGTTATAGTGTTAAAACAGGCAGTCCAATTAGGATGGATTGGAAACTAAAATCTCCTGATCATTACGGTCTCTTTTTTCATTGCCAAACAAAGTTAGTCGATACGTTCCGTGAATTATATGGCGAGGTGTTGGACTTTCAGGGAAACAGAGCCATTGTTTTATCATTGTCTAAACCATTGCCCAAAGTTGCTATCAAGCACTGTATCGAGTTGGCGTTAACCTATCATCAGCGAAAAAACTTACCCTTGCTGGGGGCTTGAGCATAACTCAAAGCAATAAAAAAACGGACACCTTTCACTGGCGTCCGTTTTTTTATTGCGAAATCGACTACTTACGCTTCAGGAATGTGTTCTGAAAGTGCAGCATAAGCCACAGTGAAAGCACCTTCTTGGAATGCACGCAAGCCTGTTGCTTTGAATGGAATCGGCATTGGGTTGTGTTGCAAGATGTCTTTTACTTTTGCGCCGCTGAACAAATCGACTTCTACGGTGTTGATCAATTGGATCGCCGCTTCAATTTTAAAGCCTACCGCGCCGCCAGCGAATTTGCCTTTTGTTGGGCGTTCACGAATAACGGCTCTTTTCACTTTGTAATCTTCAAACAATTTTTTCAGCATGAACTGAAATTTGCGCACGCTTTCGCTGTCGTTTGGGTTGTTCAGTGTGTGTCGAGTTTGGCGACAATCGGCGATTTGAAACAATCCGTCTTGTTTGGACAGAAGGCAAAGAATCACTTCGCTGCCTTTAATTTCGATACCACAAGTAATCATAACAGGGTCCTGAATAGGGAGTTTCGCGCATTATCGCACAGTTAATCGCTATTTCGCAGAGTAAAAAATACTGCTTGTTGAAATGGAAACCAGTCAGATCTAAGGCGAAAATCAAAGCAGCCAGTTTATTACACTCTTTTCATTTTGCTGCCTCTTATTATTCAAATGGATATTGTACTATTACCAGATAATATTTTGTAAAAATGCAAAACACGATATTTTCTACTGAAAAAGCGTAAATATATGCTTTTTACTCTAGGAATGTTTTTTCCAATACTGACTTAATTAGGCTGCATAAAATGACTGCTTCATCGCCAATGGGTATTCCTCGCCCCCAGGTGAAATCTCTAGACGAAATCCTTCCACATGAACCTTTGTTGATGATGGGTGCCGGACCGGTTCCAATTCCTGAGCGTGTCGCCAAGGCCAATTCTGTGGTGATTAACCACCTTGGCGGAGTAATGGCGCAGGTGATTGGGCAGGTAAAATCCATGGCGCGCTATGTGTTTCAAACGGAATCTAAATGGGTGCTTGGCGTAGCAGGGCCAGCGTCAGCCGCGATGGAAATGGCGGTCGCCAATTTATTGCAACCAGGCGAACGTATTTTATGTATTAATAATGGCTTTTTTAGTCATCGTATGGCGGAAATGGCGACTCGTATTGGTGCCGATGTTCATGAATTACACGTTGGTGTGCATGAAGCGGCAGACCCTGAGCGTGTTCGCAAAGCGATTGAAGAAACGCGTCCAAAAGTATTAACGCTAGTACAAGGCGAAACCTCGAATACGGTGTTTAACCATTCATTAGAAGAAATCACTAAGATTGCTAAATCTTATGGTTGTTTAGTGGTGGTGGATGCGGTTTGTACGCTTAGCACCATGCCGCTGAAAATGGATGCATGGCAAGTCGACGTGGTGATCACGGGTGGGCAAAAAGGTTTGTCGTCTATTCCGGGTGTCTCTTTGTTGGTGTTTTCTAACGAGGCATGGGCGGCGGTGAAGAACCGCACTAAGCCAACGGCGCAATGGTGTTTTGATGCTCAGCTTGCTGAAAATTTTTGGCACAACGATGGTTATCATTATACCGCGCCTGTGTCTGGCATTATGGCCTTGCATGAAGCCTTGAAGTTGGTGTGTGATGAGACATTAGAAAATCGTTTCGCTCGTCATTTACGTTGTTCTAAAGCGTTGCAATCTGGCATTGAGGGAATGGGGTTGTCGTTGTTTATTCCTTCTGAATCTCGTTTGAACTCTGTAGTGGGAATTAATATCCCTGAAGGGTTAACGGCTGGGCAGATTTGTCGCCATATTTCAGAGATGTACCGAGTGGAAATCGCTGGGTCGTTTGGTCAGCCAATCGTGCGTATTGGTCAAATGGGCGAGCAGTGCCGCGAGCATAATTTGTTCCGCACTTTGCATGCACTTGGCAGCACCATGCGCGATTTGGGCGTCAAAGTAGACCAACCAAACGGCATGGCGGAAATGGAAGCGTGCTTGCAGAAGATTCCTCGTACACTTTATCAAGTGGCTTAAAGAGTAAAAAGAATTAAGGCGCTTTTTTATTGAAGCGTCTTACTTCTAAGTGTTGTTTTAAACTAGATACTTTTTGAAATGAATTAAATGCCTTCTGCTTCATAAGTAGAGGGCATTTTTTTGTTTGTGCAAAGTGGTAACACTTATACTCCTTCAGATTGTCGATGAAGGTGTTACAGCTAAAATTTAATAAGTAATAATTTTAAACTCTTATTTGTCATCATACGGCGAATCTGGGAACGGGGTAAGGGACATCTCGCCTTTGCCATCGAAGAGCACCACAACATTGCGAACCGACTCAGGCGCTTTTTCTACCCAATGATTTGGGTCGGCATTAGGCTTTGGTGTACAGTCATCGTAAGAAGGAGAACAATATAATGTATAAAAAATTCTAACTCTCTCTTTCTCTACCAGTACCTGCATCGAGCCGGTTTTCCCTTTAAAATACTGGTAATAATTCCTAAGAGTCCGAATCTTTTTCTCCGCTAATTCGCTGTCGATGTCGGCGGAAATGCGATAATAGGCTTCCTCTTTATTCCAGCCTTTTACCCAAAAGCCTTCTATATGTTTAGGCACCCCCATACGGCCAATGTCGGCACTGGCTCCTGGGTAACCATTCACCGCACCATAACCAAAGCCGCCGCCCCCGCCTAGCACATCGCTCACAGAAATAGAAACTAAGTAATAAGGGCCATCTAAACTGCCGGCATTGCCAATACTGGCGACATAGAAGGGTTTTTCTTCACATCCTGTAAGCATAAGTAAGGTAGTTAAGATAAGGAATAGCTTATTCATTGTCATAGATTTCTCTTGTTGGTGTGCTCAATGGCGCATTGGGTTGATAGCGTTTAAAGGCCTTAACATTAGCAATGCCATTGACTTGACTATCGATTGGGTCACTGCAACCGGGGTTGATAACACTATCATGGGAACGGTGGATGCAGTTATCGGGTACATCTATCAGCCAATCTTGTGGTGCAACTTTTCCTATAGGCAGTGCCGCTAATTTATTCCACAATGACTTTTGTGCAGGATTAATTTCATAATCTCTTGATGTGTTATACCGTGAATTTATCCACTTCACTCCAAAACGCTCCGCCTGCTGCTTCATTCGCTCTTGAGCCAATCCTGCAAGACTGGCATCGATGGGCTGTAGGCGGTAGAAGTATAAAGTAGCGTCTTCTTGCTCTACTTTGCCATGTTGTTTATAGGTGGCTTTGCATTCTGTTGACCACTCTGTTTGGTGGCGCAGTTGTTCTTGATAAAACCACTTATCAAAGTCTACAAGTCTGCCTTTGTAGGCATATTCCTCTTTTTGATCTTGATAAGACAGGGTCTTAATAAGCTCTCTGTTGTAGGTACTCTTTATAGGGATTCCGTAACGCTTTGGCAGATCGGTCTTATTATATTGCTCCACAAAAGGATAACCACCGCCCACATCCGTATGAGCCCCGGGGAAGACTTCTTCATAAAAGTTGGGCGCGAGCTGCCCGCGGGTTTTCAAGGAAGTAAGAGGGAAGTTAATTCTGTATTCATGGTGAGCGCAGATCTGCAACGCATGACCCACATCCGCTGAATTGACATGCAAGTTAAATACGCCATTATCCTTATTACCTGGCAAGTAAAATGAGCCTACCGTATCAAACAAGCCTAAAAAGCGCACACTGGTACTGCGTTGGGTGTCCGCTTGGTAACCCGTATTTGGGTTGTATTTCTCCCCTTCTGCAGTGCCCAATAAATTAGGCGCAATCCGGCTCGTGTCTTTGCCTGAACGATGCTTAGTGTAATCGGGCAATCCCATTTTTAACGCGTTTACAAAGTGTCGAGCAAGGGCTGCGCCTCGACTGAACCCGAATACATCAAAGGCGATATGGGTAATGGACGAATAATTGCCTTTATCTTCTAGGTCAGCAATGATTCGTCTTAATTGAACAAGTAGCGTCTGCCATTTCTGAAAGGCACCGTTATCATCGTAAAGACCCGTTGCACCAGAGAAGCGACTTTCGTCTTTACCAGCGTCGATCATTTGGGGCGTTTGCCATGCCCCATCCACTGTGCCGACTCCCGACACATAAATTTTTGCCGATTCGCCCGTTTTTTCAGGGTAGGCTTCAAACAACCTAGCTATGTTAGTACGGGATTTGTCGCCATGTTCTTCTTTATACGCGTCATTTCTATTGTTTTGTCCGGTGCCATCAAAAAACACGCCGATGCGTAAGATGCGTTCCGGTTTGACGTTGACCAATGGTAGACCTTTTTTGACTTTGCGTTTTTCCAAAGCAAGAATCGGCGCGCTGTTGGTGACGGTGATGCTGGTTTCATCACTAACATAGTGGCTGTTGTGCGGGTTGTTGTAAGTACTGGGCGCTTCTGGTGGACATTCAAAGCGTTCGAAGACGACGGGCGCTTCTTCCACACTTTGCTTCATGGCTAAGATGTCGCCAACTTTGAGTGCCAGCGGGTTGTCGTTGTAACTGGGATTTTGGTTCAGCAATTCTTTTGCTGATAAACCGTATTGTTTGGCGATGTCTGCCCAGGTTTCCCGTTGTTGTGTGTTTGGATCTTCTCTCACCGTATGTGTGGTGATGTCGGCTTTAATGCTTTTTTTTTCGTAGTTGTCTCTTTCAAGCTGTGGTGTTTGGGTGACTTTTAATAAGGCGTCGATGTCTAAATGTACGCCGTGTTGTTCTAGCCATTTTGGTGATACTTGATTTACTTCTTCAGCAGATAGAGACTCCGCACGGTAAACCAAGTACTGATCTTTCACCACTTTGCCAGCGATTTTCCAATACACCAACAACGACATTCTGGCATGGCGAAAGGTGTAATCGGCAATGTTATCGGGCATGGGGCTAAAGGTTTCGTCGCCATTCCACTGGTATTTTTGGACAAGTGTGTTGCCTTTGAAATGATAAAGATAGCCCGTTGTAGCAAAACCTAAGCGCTCGCCAAATTGCACTGTTGGCATAATGGGAATAAAAGCGTCATTCACCTTGCCCGACCCTAATGGCACCATGGTGACATTTTTCAGAGAAAGTCCCATGGTGTTTTTAGCGGCACGAAAGTTCAAGTGGTGCGGCTCATTGGAGTCGGTTTTTAGAGTGTATTTTGTGCCATAGGTGGTTGGACTTGCTGTCCAATTGCCCTTTGTTATTTTATGCTTTGTGTCGAATAATTCTGTGCTCAAACCAACTGGAAGGTTCGGGTTCTTGGCGGAAAAAGCGATTTCAATATTGTATTCGTAAGCCAGTGGCGCTTGAGATTCTCTAGTACTGCTATCAGGTATAACAGGTTCTGGTGTGTAATCCGGTTCTTTTACGGGATGAAGATTGGCACGATTTGATCCTACTGAGTCGGCTGACGCAGAACCAACACCTTGCCCCATCCTATTAAGGCGCTGTGTCAGAGCGGTTAACGCGGAAGCCTGAAAGTCGGATTCGGCATCTGGGTTGATCTGCCATTCTCTTTCCCCTAGCTTCTTGGTTGTCCCTAGTGTTTTGTTTGCCCATGGCGTGTTGCTTGCCCATGGCGCATTATTTGTCTCTAGTCTTTTGTTTGAGCGAATGAGTAAGGGCGTTGCGGGGAAGTCGGTAGCGAGAACGAACTCCCCAGCGGCGACTTTTTCCAGTAAGGTCGCGGCGCTCATGCCTTTAGGGAGAATAGAATGTAGGTCACGCTCGTTTATTTGGCTCAGGTTTCCTTCAACAGAGAAGAACTCCATCTCCATTAAGCTCTCCAGCTTAATCAAACGGTATGTCATGGACAAATCCTTGTCATTGTTTGTGATATTAAAGAGTGCGAATGTTACTTGTTGATTTCTAGTGAGGCAAGATGTTCATCGCTTGGCCGCACTCTTTTATTGCGCATTAAACTAGCAAACAGCGCACCAGCGGTAATTAGCAGGCAAGCGATGATTTGACCTGTTGTTAATTGCGCGTCGGTAAAAAGCCCAAGCCAGGCTGTCGATAGGGCGGGGGCGGTGTAGGACAACACGCCAAGTAATGACAGGTTGCCTTTTTTAACGCCAAAGTCCCAACAAAAGAAAGCAACCCCAACTGGGCCGAGTCCCAATCCTAAAATGGCAATCCAAGTGCTTGCTGGGAAGTCTATAGAAGGCTGCCAGTTTTGAGCTTCGATCATAAGATGCGACGCGCCAGCTAATAAGGTGGTGATGAGGCAATACCAAAGAACGGCGCTGGAAGGCACGCTTTGAAAGCGTCGATTCGCCACGGAATAGCTCGACCAAATGAACGCGCAGGCGAAAGCCGCTGCGTAGCCTGTCCAGTGGTAGGCTGCGTTACTCTCCACTTCTATCGATTGCCCTTTGGATTGCAGCATGATGCCTGTGCCAATAAAAGCAATAACCGCCCCCACCAAATGCGTCCATGACAAAGAATGACCTGTTGTCATGCCTGCCATCAGTACAATCAGCAAAGGCCAAAGATAGGCGATGAGCCCAGCTTCGACGGGTGGCGCATGCTGAAACGCATAAAAATAGCAGAAGTGATAAAAATAAAATCCCAGCCCTCCCATGATTATGGCGCTTTTGGGTGTGTTTGCCCAAGACGATTTTAGTTCGCCTTTTGCTAAATAAACGATAAAAAACAATAAGCTGGCTACGCCAAAAGTGAGAGTGAGCAAGAGCAATGGCGGTACTAAATTGGCTTGCGTGGTAAAAAGCGCAAGGGTGCTCCAAAGTAAAATGGCGATGCTGCCAATGAGCGTGGCGTGCGGTGAATTCGCTGTCATCTTTTGGTTTCCTATATCCTAACCGAGTCTGATTGAGCCATAGAGTACCTTGCTTGTGTGTTAAAGGCATTGTCAAAAAAGCGTGTTTTTAATTGTAAAAAACGTTGTTTTTCTCATAAATAAGCAAGAAATGTTGATTGGTGACAGGGTAGTGACAGGTTTGGCAGGTAAGGTTTAATAAATCGAGCTTATTGAAATGTAAATGTTCTCAGCTTGATCGGCTAACAACAAAAAAAATAACAAGCAGGAGATAACCATGCTTAAAAATATTTCTTTGAAGTCTGTTCTAATTTCTGGTGCAGTCGCACTGACTATTGCTGGACAGGCTTCTGCCTACGAACCAGCTCGTAGCGGAGAGTGTATCGCTCCTGCTAACCCAGGTGGTGGTTGGGACTTTACTTGCCGTAGTGTTGGTAAAGTATTAGTCGACCAAGGTTACTTCAAGGGTAACGTACAGACCGTTAACATGACGGGCGCTGGTGGCGGTGTTGCTTTTGCTCATACGATTAGTAAACGTGACAAAGATGACAACCTTATTGTTGCCGCAAGTACAGCAACGACAACTCGCCTTGCTCAAGGCCAATTTCCAGGCATGAATGCTGACCAAGTGAAATGGGTTGGTACATTAGGTGCTGACTACGGCATCATCGCCGTTGGTAAAGATTCAAAATACACTTCTCTAACTCAAGTTATTGACGCGCTTAAGAAAGACCCAAGTTCGGTTAAATTCGCAGGCGGCAGTGCTTCTGGTGGTTGGGATCATTTAAAAGTTTTGATGACGGCGCAAAAAGCCAACGTTGAAAACTTGCCAAAAGTTCGTTACCTAGCCTTTAGTGGTGGTTCTGAAGCCTTGGTTCAAGTGGTTGGCGGTCACGTAGATGCCTTCACTGGCGATATCTCTGAAGTTAAAGGCTTCATGGATTCTGGCGACCTACGCGTTCTAGCTGTGCTTTCTGAAGAGCGTTTGCCAGCACCGTTTGACTCTATCCCAACAGCCATGGAGCAGGGGATTGACTCTGTTGCACCTAACTGGCGTGGATTTTACGTACCGGGTAATGCAAGTTCAGAATCTTACGACTGGTGGGTGAAAACCATTGATGAGTTGTACACAACTCAGGAATGGAAAGACATCATGACAAAAAATGGTTTGATGCCATTCCACAAGTCTGGTGCTGAGTTTACTCAATTCGTAAAAAACCAAACTCTAGATATCAAAGTCTTATCGCAAGACATCGGTCTAATTAAATAACCTCAGACCGTTTTTTTGGGAGGGGCATTTGTTATTACAGATAGCCCCCTCCTTTTTTTATTTATTCACCTCTTGATTAACATACATGGAGCAGAGACATGCGTATAAATGATCGTGTGTTTGGCATGCTGATGCTGATTCTTGCCGTTGCCTACGGTTGGGAAGCAACACAATTTCCAATTCCTTTTGGTGGGCATGAAAGTGTCGGACCAGAAACTTTCCCTATCATGTTATCCATCATTTTAGGTATTAGTTCTATTTACATGATTGTTCGTCCTGATCCTGATGAGGCATGGGCGCCTGTTCCAATGTTACTTGAGCTGAGTGTTGTCGTTCTTTCTATGCTTGCGTTTGCATGGGCGATTGAGCCAATTGGGTTTATGCCTGCGGCAGCGTTGGTAGTGAGCTTCTTGAGCTGGCGTATGGGAGCAAGTGTCGTTAAGAGTCTTATCACGGGTGTGACAAGCTCTGTCGTTATCTTCTTCCTTTTCAATAATGTGCTTGAATTAGCACTGCCTCTAGGTCTATTGGAGTTTTAATATGGATACTATGAGCTTATTAATGCAAGGCTTTGCGGTGGCGTTAACGCCGGAAAGTATTATGTTTGCGGTTATCGGTGCTATTTTAGGTACTTTGATTGGCGCGTTGCCGGGTCTTGGCCCTGCAAATGGTGTGGCAATCTTGATCCCATTGGCGTTTAGCTTAGGCTTATCTCCAACGTCGTCTCTTATCTTATTAACATCGGTTTATGCGGGTGCCATGTACGGCGGTCGTATTTCGTCTATCCTTTTAAACATTCCAGGTGACGAGCCTGCCATGATGACCTGTTTAGATGGTTATCCAATGGCTGTAAAAGGTAAAGCGGCTGAAGCCTTGGCTATCTCTGCTATTGCTTCTTTTATCGGTAGTTTTATTGCAACCATAGGTTTGGTTATTTTGGCACCAATCTTAGCGAAATTCGCTCTAAGATTTGGTCCTTCTGAATACTTCGCTTTGTTTGCATTAGCCTTTGCGACCTTGGGTGGTATCACGGGTAAAAACCAATTCAAAACCTTGATGGCGGCGGCAATTGGCCTAATGATAGCGACAGTGGGTATTGATATTTCCACAGGCGTACAGCGTTTTACTTTCAATACTCTTGAGTTGTTTGAAGGTGTTGATTTCATTATTGCCATCGTTGGTTTGTTTGCGATCAGTGAATTGTTGTTCTTCTTGGAGCGTCACGCTGGTGATGGTCTAAAGCAAGTGGCTATTAACAAGCTTAAATTGTCTGCGAAAGACATCATCAAAGTACTTCCTGCTTCATTGCGTGGCGCGGTGCTTGGTTTTGTTGCTGGTGTTTTGCCAGGCGCGGGTGCTTCTTTGGGTAGCTTTATTAGCTACACTTTGGAAAAACGCGTATCCGACAAAGGCGAATTTGGTAAAGGCGATCCTCGTGGTGTGGCGGCTCCTGAAGCAGGTAACAATGGCGCGGCGTCTGGTGCACTTGTTCCTATGTTAACGCTGGGTGTTCCTGGAAGCGGCACGACTGCGGTTCTTTTGGCGATGTTGATTTCTCTAAACATCTCTCCTGGCCCTATGTTGTTCCAACAGAATGCGGATCTTGTTTGGGGTGTTATTGCGGCAATGTTTGTGGGTAACCTTGTGTTGCTATTACTAAACATTCCAATGGTTGGCATCTTCGTTAAATTGCTGAGCATTCCGCCGAAATATCTGATGCCGATTGTGACTTTGATCGCGTCTGTTGGTATTTATTCTGTCAGCCACAGTGCCTTGGATTTGTACTTCATGGTTGGCTTCGGTGTCGCTGGTTATATCTTCCGTAAGGTGGATATTCCTCTAGTGCCTATTATTTTAGGTATGTTGCTTGGGCCAGAAATGGAGAAAAGTTTGCGTCACGCGTTGGTGCTTTCTGACGGTGATTGGAGCGTGCTTTTCAATAGTGGTTTGAGTATTGGCTTATGGACAGTCGCAATACTTGGTTTGGTTTTACCTATCATTGTCGGCCCGATTGTTCGTGCTAAAATGAAGAAATCAAAAGAGTCTGTTAAAGACGTGTAAGCCCTGTAATACTGTTAGTGATTTACAACAAAATTCGAGTAGCGTCCGCTGCTCGGATTTTGTTGTTTCTACAATAATAAAATCGATGGCCAAAAGATTATGCGAATTCTAGTCGTAGAAGATACTCAGGTATTAGGGCAAGCAATCTGTGAGCGGTTGACTAGCTTAGGGCACGCTGTGGACCTAATAGGCGATGGCAAACGAGCCGATGAATTACTCAAATACCAATCGGTTGATTTGATCTTGCTAGACCTTAATTTGCCGGGACTGTCTGGGTTGCAGTTGCTACAGAAATTGCGCCAGCGTGAAGACGATACGCCAATATTAATCTTAACCGCACGTGATCAAATAGAAGACCGCATTCGCCTTTTAGATGAAGGGGCGGATGATTATTTAACTAAGCCTTTTGACTTCGGTGAGCTTGAAGCCCGTTGCCGTGCTTTGTTGCGTCGTAAACAAGGTTATGCCGCCAATGTCACCGAACACGGCAACATACAGGTTAATCGTGACAGCCGTCAGGTGTTTATCGACGGTGAGTTAACCGCCATTACTAACCGAGAATTTCGATTGCTTGAAATCTTTTTAGGTCATCTTGGGCGCGTGTTGAGTAAAGACGAGATAACAGATCACTTATTTAACTTTGACGAACCGCCAGGCCCGAATGCTATTGAACTTTATGTGGGGCGTCTAAGAAAGAAAATGATAAAAGGCGATTTAGCCATAAATACCTTAAGAGGAATTGGTTATGTGGCAGAAATCACTAAATCACCAAAACCTCAGTGAAGAAGAGGAACAAAGCGCATTAAGAAAAGCGCCGTCGTTACGCTTTCGTTTTATTCTCACGGGGTTTCTGGTGATTGGGGTTATTGCCAGTTTGGCCATTAACTTGATTTTTGATTATAGCCAAAAGTTAGCCGATTTATCTTACGACCGTTTATTGCGCAGCGCCTTACTGCAAATGGATGAAAATGTTGGCTTAATGCGCAACGAAGTCAGCATCGATATTCCATGGTCGGCTTTTGCTACGTTAGCACAAGCCGACGAGGATAGAGTATTTTATAAAGTAGAGAGCCTTGAGCAGGGCTTTATCACGGGGTATCAAGATTTAAACAGTGAACCGCCTCAGCCACCAGTACTTGATCAAATGCAGTTCTATAACCAAGAATATTCTGGTGAAATGGTGCGTTTTGCTTGGATTCAACGTCACCTTACTGACCCTGAAACCGCGAAAACGGTGCGTATCGTATTAGGGCAGACTCGACTATCAAGAGAAGAAATGGCGTCTTCTATTACGCAGAAAGCTGTTGAAGTCGTGGTGTTTATTGCCTTAGTGGCCATTACCTTAATTATTATTGGTAGTCATCTTGTGTTGCGACCTTTGCATCGTATCGAGCGAGCATTAGAAGAGCGTGCCATGGGGGATCTCACGCCCATTGAGATTAATACTCCAAAAGAAACCCACCATTTAAAAGTCGCCATTAATCATTTTATGGCTCGATTGCAAACCAACTTAGAGCAATTAGAAAATTATACGGCGGATGCGGCGCATCAGTTACGCACACCTTTAGCTAGCTTAAAAGCCTTGGCGGAAAATGCCCGTGACATTACTTCGGCTGATCCACACTCCACGGACCTTGATTCTTCTGAGCGTCAATATCAGGCATTGGATAATATTGTGAAGCAATGCGATGCCTTAAGCCAAACCGTGACCTTATTACTAAACCAAGCGGTGGTTTCGCATCGTTTGCAAACACACAGATTGGAACCTATTGATTTGCTGCCGCCTATTACTGCGTCTTGTCGGGAGCAGGCGGTAACGGCTTTGCATAAGGGCGTTCGTCTTTCTTTTGATTGTGATTTGAAAGAAACGATGATTTTAGGGGATGCTTTTTCTATTCAGCAAATGATGCAAAACCTCATCGAAAATGCGGTGCGATACAGTGCTTTGGACGCACAAAATGACACGGAAGTGATCGTGCAAGTAAGTGAGTTTGAACGCTTTTATCGGATTAAGGTGATTGATTATGGTGACGGTATTCCGGACTTAGAAAAAGAGCGTGTGTTCGAACGTTTTTATCGCGGACGTTATGACATTGCAGGTAGTGGTGTTGGTTTGGCGATGGTAAAAGACATTGTCGACCATCATTCAGCACGCATTGAAATAGTGGACACGGAACCAAAAGGGACGACATTTCAGGTGGATTTCGCTAAGTTTCAATACCATGAGGGTGTTTTATGAGGCAGGCTTTTTGGGGCTTTATGCTCATTGTCAGTATGTTTGTCGGAAAAGCATGGGCGACAGAAACGGTTTGGTTTGGTAACAGTGCCGCAACGCGTGTTTTGTATATTAACTCTGCGTTAGATTTGGCCTCGTTCGAACCGATTTTGCATGAATTTGTTGCTCAGTATCCTTACATAAAAGTGGCTTATCATGATGTTAATACTTTAGATTTGTATCATCTTACGATTAAGGAACATAAAAAGCCTAAAGCGAGTCTGGTTATTAGTAGTGCGATGGACTTGCATTTAAAGTTAGTCAACGATGGCTATGCACAAAGTTATCAGTCGAGCTTTACTGACCGTTTGCCTGATAGTTTTAAATGGCGCAACCAGTTGTTTGCTTTTTCACTTGAGCCGATTGTTATGCTCGTGAACAAAAATGCTTTTCCGGGAGAGATGCCTGAAGACCGCCAGTCTTTATTGCAGACAATTCGGCAAAATGAAAAGGTGATGACCAAGCGCATAGGAACTTATGACATTCGACAGAGCGGTGTGGGGTATTTGTTGGCGAGTCAAGACGCCCGCCAAGCCGATGTTACTTGGGGACGTTTACTCGAAGCGTTCGGTAGCCATGATGTACAAACTTATTGCTGCACTCATGACATTATTGATGATGTAGCATCGGGGAAATTGGTGTTGGGTTATAACTTGCTGGGGTCTTATGCTTCACAAAGAGCACAAGATGATGACAGGTTGAAAATGATCTTGCCAAAAGATTATACCCTGATGCTAATGCGTGCTGCCTTAATTCCGAAAGGCGCGCCTAATGCGGAAGATGCAGGTTTGTTTTTGGACTTTTTGTTGTCGGATAACTCGCAAAAAATGATGCAAAATCAAGGCTTGCTGTTTCCTATTTGGCCGGATTTAAACAACCAAAATGATCCCTTTGTTGTCAATGCTCCTGGCCCTACAGGGGTTATTGAGCTTGATCAGCAGCTGTTGGTTGGCAGGGATTACGCAAAGCAGAAGCGTTTTATTCGTAACTGGGAAATGGCGTTAGAAATTAGTGACGAAGATTAAGCAGACGCCTTACTGTTTCGATAGCGGCCTGGAGTGATGTTGTAGTGCTTGATAAACAGACGCACTAGGGCGCTGGCATCGCTTATTCCGACCTTGTCGGCAATGTAGTCGAGGCTTTTATTGCTAGATGTTAGCCACAATTTTGCCTCACAGAGACGGCGTTGAAGCAGATATTGTTTGGGTGTCATGCCGATGTGTCGCTTGAAAAGAACAGAAAGCTGGCTGCTACTTAAATGAACAGACTCAGCGAGTTCAGCAAGACTCCAGGCATTTTGAAAATGGTAATCCAAGTGGTGTTTTGCTTTTGCCAAGCGCGCATCGGCTTTTGCTATTTTTTCTTGGGGAATAGGCAGTAAGTGCTCTAACAAGTTTAACGCTTGATGAGTTTTAAGCTCATTGTTGGGTTCGGCTGCTAAACTGGCTAGGAAGGGTAAGTAGGCGGTTGTTTGCGCTGATAGCTCCACAAAACTGCGTTCGCTTTGAATACTGTCATCCCAAACGGGTAGAGCATTCAGTATCAAACAATGGTTGTTTTCTCTGGCTAGGTGAGTATGGGCTTGATTGGACGAAATCATGCAAGCCTGTCCAAACTGAACGGCCTGCTGGGTATTTTCCACTTCCAATATCAGTCGTCCAGACAATGGTAAAACAATTTGAGTGTGGTTATGTAAGTGAGCCTTGTCTGTGTCTTTATAGGAAATTACTTCTATATGTTCACGTATTGTTTCCATTTGTTAACACCTGCTTTTACTTTAACCCGAGGAAAGATTAATAACGTATAATCATCTAACCTAGCTAGATGATCAGTATATTAAAGACGACACAATAAAAGCAAAGCAGATTAAACCAAAAGGAAATAAGATGCGCTATTTGATCGCTCTAATGTTTTTTTTATCTCTCTCCAATGCGCGTGCAGAGATTACGTTAACGGTTTTGGATCAAGATAATCTTCCTGTCGATGATGCTGTTATTACTGTTCCTCAGCAATTCATAGGTACGCCTAATAAAGTCGCGGTGATGGATCAAGTTAATGAGTCATTTGTACCGCGTGTATTGGTTGTGCAAAAAGGCCAATACGTTAGCTTTCCGAACAGTGATGACATAAGACACCACGTATACAGCTTTTCTCAACCTAAGTCTTTCGAGATCAAGCTTTATAAAGGCACTGCAATTGAGCCAATACTGTTTGATAAGCCTGGTTTAGTGGTGCTTGGCTGTAACATACACGATGACATGATTGGCTACATTATTGTCGCGGACAATGCTTTAGTGTTTAAAACAGACGAAAATGGTCAAGTTACACTACCGGTAAAAAAAGGTGACAAGATTTCCTTGTGGACAGAAAGAACGCTACAAGGCATCGATGTTGCAGTACCTATTACCATTACTGGTGAAGCAGAACAGAGTATTACGATGGAACTATTACCGCCACCGATCGAGATGATGGATCACGGCAGTATGACTAAGGGATTTGGAAAACCGAAATGGTCAAACTAGAGATGACTAAAAACAGCAGGCATTTATGAGCAGTAAAGTAGTAAAGGCGACAGCGGCAGGGTGCGTTATTTTTCTTGCATCACCGAGTATGGCGGCTGAGGGCAAAATATTAGCGACAGCAGGTCTTTCCCAATTAGAGGGTAGTGGTGGTGGCGGTCTCACTCCATGGGCAACCCTCGCCGGTTATGACAGCCGAGATGAAACAGCCGCATCGTTTTTTATGACCGATGTAAACGTCAGTGATTATCGCTTGAGCTCTATTGGTGTGGCGACAAGCTTTTATGACAGAGTGGAGTTGAGTCTTGCTCAGCAGACTTTTGTGCTGCCTGCTTCTTTGATCACCGGATTAAGCCTAAGTTCTGAACAAATTAAACAGGATGTTGTTGGTGTTAAAGTGCGTTTATATGGCGATGCTGTGTATTCCGCCTATCCTCAAGTCAGTGTCGGTTTACAGCATAAGCAACTAGACAGTGATTTTGTGGCATCGTATCTAGGTGCAAAAGATGACAGCGGTACGGACTTGTACGCTTCTGCTACGAAAGTACATTTAGGTGCGGTTGCTGGTTATAACCTAGTTTGGAACGTGACTGCTCGTGCAACCAAAGCCAATGAAATGGGGTTGTTAGGTTTTGGCGGTCCAGATAACAACGACTATCAGATCATGATGGAAGGCAGTGTGGGTGTGCTGTTGTCACCAAATTGGGTGGTAGGCATGGAATATCGCCAGAAGCCAAGCAATTTATCTAGTGTTGAAGAAGACAATTGGACTGATGTGTTCGTCAGCTATATGCCGAACAAAAGCGTTAATATCACCACCGCTTATGTTGATCTAGGCACAGTGGCGACGAAGAAAGATCAAAAAGGCGTTTATTTATCCATGACGGGGTACTTATGGTAAACCTAGTAAAAGCATCGTTTTTGGCGTTGAGTCTGTTTTTGGTCGCTTGTGCAGCACCAAGCAAAGCTCCGCAAAGTTTGTACGATGAAATTGGCGGAGCGCCAACCATAGAAGCGATTACAGAAAACTTTATTAATGAAGTCAGCTTTAATGAAACCATCTATCGCTATTTTGAGAAGACGAACATCACTCGATTTCGTGAGAAGTTCAACGAGCACCTTTGTGTGACTACCGGCGGCCCTTGTACTTACACCGGCGACACTATGTTAAGAGTGCATCAAGGTAAAAATATCAATGAAGCTGACTTCAACACCACAGTTGATCTATTGGTAAACGCCATGGAAAAAGCAGGCTTGACTTACCCGCAGCAAAATCAAGTGTTAAAAGTGCTCGCACCGATGCGAGATGAGATGCTTTATAAGTAAAACCTTCCGGGAATTATAGATATAAAAAACGACCTGTGTCGTTTTTTATATCGTTTCGATGGGTATTAAGCCTCGCTTTTAAGCAGCTTCAAGCTGCCATCGATATGAACATCCCTTTGAGGGTAAGCGATGACGATCTCGTTATCGGCGAGCAGTTCATCTAGGCGAAAACGAACGTTACTTTTCGCCATGCGTAATCCGCCTTCCACGTTGGACTGTATCCAAAAATTCACTTCAAAAATAAGTGCGTTATCACCGAAGTCTTCAAAAATAACTTGTGGCGGCGGATTGTTTAAAACGCCATCTTGCTCCTCAACCGCTTGAAGAATCAACTCAGCTACTTTTTTTGCAGGGGAACCGTAAGCAACGCCTATTTTGACTGACGTACGCATCAGCTTATCGACCAAGGTCCAGTTCACAATCGTGTTCTCTAGTAGTTTACTGTTGGGAATCAGCATGTGAACACCATCCGTGCGACGGAATCGCGTCGAGCGAGTGTTGATTTCCTCTACGACGCCTTTGGCATTTTCGACTTCTAAAAAGTCACCGATACGTATTGGCTTTTCCCACATCAAAATCCATCCACTGATGAAATTGTTGATGATGTTTTGTGCACCGAAGCCAAAGCCAATAGCAATCGCACCAGATAAAAAGGCAAAGGCTGTAATAGGCACATTAATAATGTCCAATACAGTGATTACTATAATACTGATCGCAATGGCATATAACAGGCGACGAACAAGGTGAATGATGTTCGGATCAGCATTGCGTTTGGTTAACTTTGTTGTTAGAAAACGCACTAAATACTTCGTTGCCCAAAAACCAACCAAGGCCATTGCAGGGATAAGTAGCACCCCACCGACCGTCATGGAATGACCTGCAATACTGAAAAACTCGTAGCTTAACATTCCTTTTATTTGTTCTATGTTTACCAAGGTCTTGCTCCTAACATTCGATCTGGGTATTAAATACTATTTCAGCGATATTCGCCTTATGAAAATGTAGGCTGAATATCGCTGCTTTTGATTGGCCTATGTGATCTCTAGATAAGTAGATCCATAGGATGAAATAAATGCTACATTGCTTTTTTCCTCAATGGTGAGGAGTGTACTTCTAAAAAGGTATTATTTTGAAAGTCACTTTGTCTATCAGTGCTCAACAACTTGCTTGGTTAGTTGTTACCATTATTTTGGGGGTGACGATCGCTTATTGGTATACAGGTTGGCCTGTGATTGCTGCGTATTTCGGTATTCCATCAGGCATTGTAAGCGCTTTAGGGTTCTTTTTAGTTGATAAATTTTTCCTGAAATATGTACAAAGCTTGTTAAAGCGTTTTTTATTAAGAGTGCTGTTTATGTTTGTAATTTCAGTGGCTGTCTTTGCAATGTTTGTGCTTTTAAAGTGATTATCTAGTCAAAAAACAACCCCATCCTCCGCCTTCCCCTTAAAGACAAAAGAGGAAGGGGCTAAATAAAAAGGCGACTCATGAGTCGCCTTTCGTGTTTCTATTGTGCTTGGTTATCAAGCGTGAACGTCGCCGCGTTTCATCTGCATACGACGTAGGAATTCCGACATGATTTGCATGTAGAGTTCATCACCTAGGTATTTGTCTTCTACACCGCGGTCGATGCTTGGGTTGTCGTTCACTTCGATCACGTAGCCGCGGCCGTTGATTTCTTTCACATCTACACCGTATAGGCCTTCACCAATTGGTTTGGTGGCAGCGATGGCGGCTTGTAGCACGCGTCGTGGCACTTCGAAGGTGGGTAACGTATCAAAGCCACCACTTTTGCTTTTGCTGCCTGTGTGTTGGTAAATCTGCCAGTGATTTTTCACCATGTAGTAACGGCATGCAAAGATGGGTTTGTTGTTCAGTACGCCGATACGCCAGTCGAATTCTGTGTATAGATATTCTTGTACCAATAGCAAAGACGATTTTTTAAACAAGGTGTTTAAGCTTTCTGTTAATGCTTCTCGGTTTTCGGCTTTGATCACGCCTTTAGAAAAGGCGCCATCTGGAATTTTCACCACCATTGGGTAGCTTATGACGGCTTCCAATGCGTCTTCTACGTTGTCTTCACCTTTATGTACAATGCGAGTTTTAGGGCTAGGTACTTTGTGGGTGTTGAATAAGTCTGCTAAGTAGACTTTGTTGGTACAGCGCATGATGGATTGTGGATCGTCCATAACAACTAAGCCAAGGCCTTCGGCTTTTTTGGCAAAGCGGTAGGTGTGATGGTCGATGTTGGTGGTTTCACGAATAAACAAACCATCGTATTCAGGAAGACGCATAATGTCTTTTGGACCTATGGTGTCAACGTGAATGCCAAGTTGTTTACCGGCTTGGATAAACTTTTTAATCGCTTGGTCATCACTTGGCGGCATGGCTTCTTCTGGGTTGACCAAAATTGCCATGTCGAATTTCGCGGCGCGTTGAATGCGGCCTTTGCTCCATACCTTGTTGCTAAAGGCTTCAAGTGATTCGGCGAATAATGTTTCTTCGGCGTCGTTCAGCTTACTTTGCGATGTAGAGAAAAGCGCCGTGACTTGCCATTCTTTGCGGAATTTCAACGTCACTTCCAATACAGGGCTTGGGAAGCTTTCGAATAGTTTGCGTGCAAATTCCTTCATTTCTGGATGAATCGTTTTGCCGAATACGCAGTGAAATTTCATTTCCATTGGCGCTTCTGGTTTCGCCAGCTTTTTCGCAAGCAATGGTAACCACTGAGAGATTTCCAGCTCATAAAGGTCTTTTTTGCTTAAGTCGTTAAGCACGCGTACGGAAGGCATAACGTGATGGCCACGGCTTTCTGCCAACAGCGAGCAGTAATACCCATCAGAGAGGTATTTGCTGCTTTTACATAGGTTGATGATGCGTGTGCGTCCTTGGCTTTTTGTCGCGGCCAAGTTTAGGTATTGAGTAAAAGTGATCACTCGATCACTCGGTAAAAACGCGGACCAATCTTTGGCTTGATCAACAACAATGTAAGTCTGTGACATTGGCTATGCTTTTCCTTTTGCTTAAAAAAATCATTGTGCGTGTTTAAACGTTATTGCAAAAAAAGTGGGTAAAAAGAGCCCTCAATTTGTGCGGATAATGCGCTTGTTTTGCTAATTTAACAATAGTCTAAAAAAAACTTTTCGCGACTACTGCGCTTGCTAATACTTTGTTAAAACTAGACTCGAAAATGCTCATTTATAAAACATAAACTCCGCTTTCTCGTCTATTTTTGCCTCGTCTTAACTTCGCTCGTGACATCGTGAATAAGTTTTTTGCATGAAAAAATAAAATGTTTTTTTGATGAAAAAATAGGCTATCTTTTAGGTAAGTTTCGCCCTAGAATGCGCGAAAATTTCCATCGTTAAACTGCTTTCAGTTTTACGATCCTAACGACCTTTTGCCCTTCAGAGGCGATGTAATGATCACAAGCTCGGTTCCCCGTTCTTCCGTAACTATTGATATACGTTTAGCTAGTATAGACGATTTAAAGGCATTGCTCGTTTTGGAGGGGAAGGCCTTTACTGGCGACCGTTTGAGTCGTCGTAGTTTTCGTCATGCAATTACGAGTTCGGGATCGGCATTATTTGTGGCGAAACAGGAGGAAGGCGAGCTGTTGGGTTATGCCTTGTTGCATTTGCGCCAAGGTACTCATTTGGCGCGCTTGTATTCGCTTGCGGTTTCGCCAGAAGCCCGAGGTCTTGGGATCGGTAAATTGTTGATTGAAGCCTGTGAGAAAAAAGCTCTGAAAAAAGGCAAGATGTTGTTGCGTTTGGAAGTCAGTGATGTGAATCATAATGCCATCGCCTTATATCAAAAGATGGGTTACAAGGAGTTTGGTCATTATGATGCTTATTACGAAGATCAAACCGATGCGATTCGTATGCAGAAACGTTTGCGTCATGCGGGTGACGAACAAACTACGCGTGCCATTCCATGGTTAGCGCAAGGCACGCCGTTTACATGTGGCCCTGCGTCCTTGCAAATGGTGCTGTCGTCAATGCATCCTGAGTACCAAGCCACTCCAGAAGATGAATTAGAAATTTGGCGTGAAGCAACGACAATTTTTATGACATCGGGTCATGGTGGTTGTCATCCTATGGGGTTGGGATTGGCTGCGAAGAAACGTGGTTTGTCAGCGGATGTTTGGTTGAGCGAAGAGGGGCCTTTATTTGTTGATAGCGTGCGAAATGAGTTGAAAAAAGAGGTTATCACTCGCGTGCATCAAAGTTTTGCTAAACAGTGTGAGAATGCTGGCGTGCCTTTGCATTATAGCGCCATGCCGTTAGAACAATTGATCGAAGCGTTTGATTCTGGCGCTTTGGCGATTATCTTGATCAGTACCTTCCGTATGGATGGAAAAAAGTCTCCTCATTGGGTGGTGATGTCTGGTTACGATGAGCATTGTATTCTCGTCCATGACCCTGATTTAGACGATGATAAAAAATTACCGGATGATCCACCAAGCCCGTTGGATTGTCAGTTTGTGCCGATTGCCCGTGATGAGTTCGAAAAAATGTCACGCTTTGGACAAAGTCGTCTGCAAGCGACCGTGGTGCTCAGGGCGCAATAAGTCCGTTTTTCACAATGTCACTTTGCTCACACCTTCCTCGTATCTTCTTTTCGACACGGTAAAAGAAGATCCCTTTTTGTTTTTTTCCTTCTGCACAAAAATCCAAGTGCTTATTTTTAAAGTCTGTCATGATAATACCCATCGATCTTGAACCGTTTTATTTAAGGAGTAGTTCAATGAAAGTTGCGTTTACAAGTGACAATATTGCTGGTGCGTCAGATTCTGTATTTAAAGCCATGATGGAAGCAGCACAAGGTGATGTGATGCCATATGGGAATGATGATGGCACGGCGCAAGTCACGCGTATGTTGTCGGAGCTTTTCGAATGCGATGTGGATGTCTTTTTGGTTTCTACAGGAACAGCAGCGAATGTGTTGAGCATCAGTGCGTTTACGCCGCCTTGGGGCAGTGTGTTGTGTCACTCTGAAAGTCATTTATTGAATGACGAATGTACCGCACCGGAGTTTTATACCAATGGCGCACGTTTTGTCGGTATCGGTGGCGAAGATGCCAAGATGGATCCTATTCAGCTACAAAAAATGGTCAATCAAAAAGTCGGTGATGTCCATTCTTGTCAGCCAGCTGTGGTTAGCCTTTCGCAAGTGACGGAAGTGGGCAGTGTCTATTCATTAGAGGAAATTCGAGCCATTACCGATGTGGCAAAGGTTGCCGGTTTGCCTGTTCACATGGACGGTGCGCGTTTTGCAAATGCCTTGCTTGCCTTGGGTTGTTCGCCAGCCGAAATGACACGGAGAGCGGGTGTGGATATTGTGTCTTTTGGCGCGACGAAAAACGGCGTGATGGCAGCAGAAGCCATTGTAGTGTTCAAGCAATCCCTTGAAAGTAAAGGCATTTCCAGCGAGAAAGTGGCGAAAGAGTTGGGTTATCGTCGTAAACGCGGTGGGCATTTGCATTCGAAAATGCGTTTGTTGTCTTCGCAGATGATTGCTTATTTGACCGACGATTTGTGGCGCACGAATGCGGCTCATGCCAATGGAATGATGGCTTTGTTGCAAGAAGGACTAAAAACCGTTCCCGGCGTGAAGATCAATACACCCGCTCAGGCGAATATGTTGTTTTGTACCTTGCCATTGCCAATGATTGATCATTTGCAGGCGGAAGGTTTTGGTTTTTACGGCGGTCGTTGGGAGGAAGGTGTGATCCGGTTGGTGACATCGTTCAGAACCCCAAAAGAAGGCGTTGAAGCGTTTATTGCGTCAGCGAAGGCGTTTGCTGGGCAATAATTTTGCTAAGAGCGATAGCTTGATGGTGCAACGCCAAAGGCTTGTTTAAACGCTCGATTAAAGTGGCTCTGATCATAAAAACCGACATCGGCGGCGATGTCGGTGATCATTGCATTGGGTTTGGCCAATTGTGCGCAAGCTCGTTCTAATCTTAGGCGCATCAGCCAAGCGTGTGGCGCTAATCCGGTTTGTTTTTGGAAGCGTCGAATAAATTGAAAGCGCGTTAACCCGCATAGTTCTGCTAGGTCATTTAACGATATTTTGCTAGCAAGGTTTGCTTCGCAATACTCTCTGATGTTGTGTATTTGCTGATTTGTTAGGCCAAATGTCTCTAGGCTTAGTGGCTTTTTCTCTGCCGCCAACAGTAAATTTGATAGTGCATTGGTCCATAAACTGTCTTTGTGAAGCTGGCTGGCGTATTGGCATGGGTCGAATGCCTGGGCAAGCTGTAAAAATGAACGGTGGTGTGTGGGCTGATCGATTATCGATGGGGCAAGTTGGAGATGGGTCTCTCTGTCTTGGCTATCGAGCAAAGTGGCTTGTATTAACTTTGCGGGAACCCGAAAGGTTTTTAAATGTCTTATTCTATTGTCTCTACCTGAACCATCGTGGACTTCTCCTGGTGGCATTAAGCAAATTTTTCCTGGCACTAGGTCCAGTGTTTTATGCTGAACTTTTTGATGTTGCGAACCTTGGGTCAAAAGCCCTATGTGATAATCTAAATGATAATGTGGCTGAAAATGGAACTCTGTGAGCGTTGCTGCACTGATAACTAGGCCTGGCAACTCTTCAATATGTTGATAGCGAAAGGATTCAGTGCTCGACATCGTGCAAAGGTCTCATGGCTTCTTTGGATAATCTCGTATTGTTGGTGACTTTTGCTCATCAACAGTGCTTACTATGTTAGCGATAAATCTGTCGTTACGCTTGTATTTTTGTGCGCTGTGAATCACAGCAGTGAGAAAAGGGTACAAGTTGAGTGTGTACTGAAAAATTAAGGATTCATTGTTATGGAAGAGTTACTTAGCTATATATTAAGCGTTCAAACTCTGGTGCTTGTGCTGGTGGTTGTGCTGCTAAAAACCTCAATTAAGTTTGTGCCTCAGAATCAGGCATACGTCATTGAGCGTTTTGGTAAATACCAATCAACCAAAGAGGCAGGGTTAAACTTCATATTGCCTTTTATTGACCGTATTTCTGCTGATCGTTCTTTAAAAGAGCAAGCGGTGGATGTGCCAGAACAGAGTGCAATTACGAAAGACAATATTTCTTTGCACGTGGATGGCGTGTTGTATTTCCGCGTATTAGATCCGTACAAAGCGACTTACGGTGTGGACGATTATGTCTTCGCTGTGACTCAGTTAGCGCAAACAACCATGCGTTCTGAGTTAGGTAAGATGGAATTGGATAAAACGTTCGAAGAGCGTGATGTGCTGAATACAAATATTGTGGCGTCGATTAACGATGCGGCAGGCCCTTGGGGTATTCAAGTATTGCGTTACGAAATAAAAGACATTGTGCCACCACAGTCTGTGATGGAGGCCATGGAAGCCCAGATGAAAGCGGAACGTGTGAAGCGTGCGCAAATTTTGGAGTCCGAAGGCGATCGCCAGGCAGCGATTAACCGCGCAGAAGGTGAAAAAGCGTCCGTGGTTCTAGCGGCAGAAGCCGATAAGGAAGAGCAAGTGTTGCGTGCCGAAGGTGAAGCAAAAGCCATCGTTGCGGTGGCATCTGCACAAGCGGAAGCGCTTCGCCAAGTGGGTGAAGCGGCGGCGACTGAAGAAGGTCAAAAAGCCATTCAGTTGGATCTTGCGAGCAAGGCTATTGAAGCGAAACGCGCGATTGCTAAAGAGTCTTCTGTTGTCTTGTTGCCTGATGGCGCGACAGAGCCGTCTGCAGTGGTAGCGCAAGCCATGACCATTATTCAGCAAATGACAAAAGGGAGCTAAGTATGGATATCATTGCCAATAATCTTGCCCAGAGCTTGTTTATTGTTGGTTTGATTCTATTGGTTGTCGAAGTGACGGTGCTTGGTTTTTCTACCTTCGTATTGTTCTTTGTTGGCTTAGCGGCCATGGCAACAGGCGCTTTGGTTTATGTAGGCGTATTGCCTAATAGCTTGCTGAGTGCGTCGTTTAGTACTGGTGTGATGACAGTATTGGCGGCGTTGGTGTTGTGGAAACCATTGAAGCGTATGCAGTCAAAGGTGAGTACAAAAAAGGCCAAAAGCGAATTCACGGATCACCAGTTTTATTTGAAAGAGTCTGTGTCGCCAACTCAGTCGCCTAAATACCATTATTCTGGTGTGGAATGGTCTTTGGTAAGCGAAGAGCCTATTGAAGCTGGTACGAAAGTGGAAGTGACCGAAGCTGAGGTAGGCAAATTACACATCAAAGCGATTAGCACTAAGTAAACGTATTTGGTTGTTGATTCAAGAAACGCCAAGTGTGTCGGTTGTAGCGCCGAACATGCTTGGCGTTTTTTTTATGGCTTTGGATGGGAGGCAAAAGCCAGCATTCAGTGATAGACTTGCTTTTAACTTGGATAGGAGTGATGCATATGTCTGACGCATTAAAAACCGTACTGGATAATATGGAGCTATTAACGCCTAGTGAAAAAGCTTTGGCAGCTCATTGTCTTTTGTCTTCTCTTGAAGGTGAGCCGAGTAATGATGTTGAGTCGGCTTGGTTAGCATTAGCAGAAAATCGCAGCAATGCTTTGTTATCTGGCGATGTAAAGGCAGTACGCTGGGAGGAGATTAAGGCCAAGTTATAAAATAATATGTTGAATTTAACCTTTCACCCTGATGTCAGTCTGGAAATTAAATCCTCCTATGATTGGTATCAACTCCAAGCCAAAGGGCTTGGTGATGATTTTATTAAAGAGCTTGAATCTGCATTCAAAACCATTCTGGCGCTTCCTCGAACTTGGCCCAAGTTCGGTGCAAATCATCATAGATTTTTATTATCTCGTTTTCCTTTCTCTGTCATTTATCAAGTACATTCAGATAACCTTTATGTGGTTGCCATCATGCATAACAGTAAAAATCCGGGTTATTGGTTGAAAAGAGGTTAATTGGTGTTTTCTGAACTGGTGATTTTTTGCGGCAACCAGAATGAAATAACACTGGCAAGTATAAGAAAACCGCAAGATACCCAAAGACAGGCAATTAGCCCAAAATCTTGATAAATCCAACCCGATAGCATCGTTCCGATGAGACGTCCCATGGCATTAGCCATGTAGTAAAAGCCCACGTCTAAGGAGACGCCATCTTCGCTAGCGTAATGAACGATCAAGTAGCTGTGCAAAGAAGAGTTAACCGCAAACACTACGCCAAATAGTATGAGTCCGCTCAATAAAATCCATAATGCCTGATCTACGCTTTCTAAGCCAATGGCGATCGTTGCTGGAATGGCTGCAAGCAGTATTGCCCAGAATTTGGCTTGTGCGCCTGTTGGTGCTTGTTGCTTTGTTTTTCCCGTTATGTGTGGCGCAAGGCTTTGGACTATGCCGTAGCCGATGACCCACAAGGCTAGAAAGCTACCGACACGCCAATGATCCCATCCAAATTGGCTCGACAAATACACTGGAACGGCAATGACAAACCACACATCCCGAGCGCCAAACAAAAAGAGCCGTGCTGCCGAAAGAATGTTGATTTCAGTACTCTTGGAAAACATTTGTGAGAATTTCGGTTTGTTTTTTGCCTTGCCTAAATCTGCTCTTAATAGATAGAGGCTGGCGAGCCAAACTATAGCCAGAGCAATCGCCATGGCTAAAATAGCGTTATGAAATCCAATAGTACTGAGTAGAAAACCACCAAGGAAAAATCCTACGCCCTTGAGTGCATTTTTTGACCCGGTCAATAGGGCGACCCATTTGTATAAGGTGCCGCTGGCGTTTTTAGGAACAAGCGTTTTTATGGCGCTCTTTGCACTCATTTTGTTGAGATCTTTGGCAATACCAGACAAGGCCTGTGCCGCCATCACCCAAGGGATGGTTAAAAAGCTAGCGGGTAGGAGGAGCATAGATAAAGCAATGACTTGCATAGCAAGGCCAATATTCATGGTGCGGTTGAGGCCCCATTTTGCACCAAGCCAGCCACCAAACAAGTTGGTGATCACGCCAAAAAATTCGTAAAACAAGAAGAGCAAAGCGATGTCTAATGCGCCATAGCCAAGCTGGTGGAAGTACAACACAACCAACATGCGCAACGCGCCATCGGTAAGAGTAAAACTCCAGTAATTACCAGTAACAATAAGGTACTGACGAACGCTTTTAGAAAGATGTGACAGCATGTGTATTTTCGCTTTGCTCTATTCTTTGTTTTAAATGGCTTTGTCTAGTGTGCCGACTTTACGCATGAGTTCTGCTGTGCGGTTAGCGTAGCCCCATTCGTTGTCGTACCAGACGTAAAGCTTCACTTGTGTGCCGTTAATTACCATGGTGCTAGGAGCATCGATAATGCTTGATCTCGGGTCGGTTTTGTAATCGATTGACACGAGAGGGCGTTCTTCATAACCCAGAATATTTTTTAGCGGACCGCTTTCACTGGCTGCTTTTAATACTTGATTGATTTCTTGTTCGTCTGTGGCGCGGTTCATTTCAAATACGCAGTCGGTGAGCGAGGCGTTGGTTAATGGGACTCGCACGGCATGGCCGTTTAATTTGCCTTTTAGCTCTGGAAAAATGTGGGTTATGGCGGTAGCCGAGCCTGTGGTGGTTGGAATCAAGCTGGTGCCACAAGCGCGTGCGCGGCGCAGGTCTTTGTGTGGTGCATCGATGATGGTTTGCGTATTTGTAATATCATGAATGGTCGTCATGGAGCCGTGTTTAATGCCAATACTTTCTTGTAGTACTTTGACTACAGGCGCTAGGCAGTTTGTTGTGCAAGAAGCGGCGGTCACGATTTTATGTAAGCTAGGGTTGTAGTCGTTATCGTTAACGCCCATCACTACGTTGAGTACGCCGTCTTCTTTGACAGGGGCGGTGACCACGACACGTTTTACACCTTGATCCAAATAGGCTTGAAGTAAGGCTTTGGTCTTCATTACACCAGAGGCTTCAATCACTACATCGCACTGAGACCAGTCAGTATCGTTAATGTTTTTATTTTGTGTACAGGTAATGGTTTTCCCGTTGATGATGATTGCATTGTCTTTGCTGGTCGCTTCGTTGTGCCAGCGACCATGAACTGAGTCGAAGTTAACTAAATGGGCAAGCGTTGCGGCATCACCTTTCAGGTCGTTGATTTGCACAAACTCCACATCGTCCCAGTCAAAGGCGGCACGAAAAGACAGTCGACCCATACGGCCAAAGCCGTTTATTCCTACTTTAATAGTCATGTTTTTCTCTCAAGTACTTAATGAATATGATTAGCAGCATGATCCGGTGCGTTGTGGCCTGCCACCCATGGTTTCGAGCTGATCGATATTGTTTTTTAGCCACAAGATTTGGTTGTCTAATGTGGTTTGTAAAACATGCTTCGACCAATTAGGAAGTTCGGGGTGAAGTTGATAAAACACCCATTGCCCTTGTCGTCGGTCGCTCAAAATGCCGTTTTTACGTAATTGGGCAAGATGGCGGGATATTTTGGGTTGTGTTTCATTGAGCGCTTCAGTTAGCTCACAAACACAGAGCTCTTGATATTGGGTAATTAATAACAAACAGCGCAAGCGTGTGTCATCGGCAAGGGACTTGTAAAAATGATCGGGTGTCATAGTAGAAAATGCATCAATGAATGTTGTTTAGATTGTATGTGGTAAATCATATATATGCAAAACCGTATATGGTGTTTTCTAGATGTTTAATAAAAAATTCATCTAGTGGTTTTGTCGGAAATAAAAGAGATTGAGAGCTAAGAAAAAAGGGCAACTTCTAAGAAGTTGCCCTTGATGGATGCTGAATTGTGAGGCTGAAGCCGTTTAACGCAGTATCAAAAGTGGAATGTCACTTTCTATGATCATCTTACTGGTGTTGCTGCCTACGAAAAACTGACGAACTTTAGAATGGGCGTAGGCGCCCATAGCCATAAGTTCAATCTGATTTTCTTCACGATACTGAGTCAACACAGGGTAGATTTTGCCAGGTATGATTGTTGCTGTGACCTCAAAACCTTCTTCTTCTAAAATACGTTGCGCTTCTTTAAGCTTACTACGTCTTTCTTCTGTTGCTTCACCTGCCATTACTAGATGGCAAGGTAAGCCCAGTAGAAGAGGGCTTTGTGCAATGCGAGCAATAGCATTGTCAGCTGCTTCACGACCATCGTAAGCAATCATGAAGTTTTTCGGTGCTTTAAATTGCCCGACAGTGATCAATATAGGACGATGAGAGGTGCGCGCTACCCGCTCAATATGAGAGCCAATCGTATGTGAGCTTTGAGTATGATCGCTACCACTTCGCCCAATGACTATTAGGCGGGTTTCTTCTTCAACGTCAGAGAGGCTTTCAATTAAGTCGCCATGGCGCTGCAAGAGTTCAATTTGCTTGGCACCAGCTTGGTGAGCAAACTCTTTAGCGTTTTCCAGTACAAGCTTACCATGCTCAAGAGCTAGCTTGGCGCGCTTTTCATCAAGTGTAATAAGCTCTTCTAGTAAGTGTTCACGGCTGCCTACACCAATGGAACCTGAAAGATCGTCATTGGTCCTAGCCTCTTCTTTTTCTAAGGAGTGCATCAAGGTTAATGGTGAGCCCATTTGTTTGGCCGCCCACACAGATGCGGTAGTGACGCACTCAGATAGAGAAGAACCATCAATACAAGCTATTACATTTTTCATGTTGCACTCCTTGTGAGGAGCTAGCCACGACGACCAGTTTTGCGAGTCACGTCGTGAATAGCTCTATTTTTATTGTTTCGATGTGCTTTTAATGGCCGCCCATTACTTTTTCGACTTCTTCTGGGTTGTTGTGAACCCCAAATTTATCGACAACTGTCGCACTTGCTTCATTCATTCCAACAAGCTCTACTTGAGCGCCTTCACGACGGAATTTGATGACGACCTTATCCAATGCTGATACCGCCGTAATGTCCCAAAAGTGTGCTTCAGTTAAATCAATCGTAACCTTTTCAACCGCTTCTTTAAAATCAAAAGCGGCATTAAATTGATCTGACGACGCAAAAAATACTTGTCCAATAACTTTATAAGTGCGGTGACCCGCTTTATCGCCTTTCTCGCTTTTCACGACCATAAAGCGACCAACTTTGTTTGCAAAGAACAAAGACGCTAAAAGAACGCCGACAAGAACACCGATCGCTAAGTTATGAGTGGCAACCACGATAGAAACTGTGGCCAACATGACAATATTAGTCGATAGTGGGTGTTTATTCAGGTTGATGACAGATTCCCAAGAGAAAGTACCAATAGATACCATGATCATGACTGCAACCAGTGCGGCCATTGGGATTTGACCAATCAAATCGTCTAAGAACACCACCATGATCAATAATAAGAAACCAGCGATAAAAGTGGATAGGCGGCCACGGCCACCAGATTTAACATTAATAACCGACTGACCAATCATGGCACAACCAGCCATGCCGCCCATTAAACTTGAACCAATATTGGCAATACCTTGGCCTTTACATTCACGGTTTTTATCACTGCTCGTATCGGTGAAATCATCAACAATAGTTGCAGTCATCATCGATTCCAATAAGCCAACAACAGCTAGGCCAATAGAGTAAGGTAATATGATCATTAAGGTTTCAAGACTTAACGGCACATCTGGCCACAAAAATATAGGTAGGGTATCTGGTAGTTCACCCATATCGGCAACGGTACGAATGTCTAGCCCATAAAACATGGAAAATGCAGTAAGTAGCACTATGCATACTAATGGGGAAGGAAGTGCTTTACCAATGGTAGGAAGTAGTGGAAATAGATAAATAATGCCCAAACCTACTGCCGTCATGGCGTATACATGCCAAGTCACGTTTGTCAGTTCTGGAAGTTGCGCCATAAAAATTAAAATGGCTAAGGCATTAACAAAACCGGTTACTACTGATCGAGAAACAAACCGCATTAAGGATCCAAGTTTTAAATACCCTGCGATAATCTGAATAACCCCTGTCAGCAAACTGGCAGCTAATAGATATTCTAGACCGTGATCTTTTACCAAGGTCACCATTAATAGCGCCATTGCACCCGTTGCAGCAGAGATCATGCCTGGGCGGCCACCGACAAATGAAATAATCACGGCGATACAAAAGGATGCGTACAAGCCCACTTTAGGGTCAACGCCCGCGATGATCGAAAATGCAATAGCTTCGGGTATTAATGCCAAAGCCACTACCGTGCCAGCGAGAGAGTCGCCCTTAATGTTTGAGAACCAGTCCCGTTTAATTGTATCGATCATGTATTACCTTCTGAATAAATTTGAACAAGTAAGCTGCAATTAAGTGGTGTTAGCACTTGTTTAACTGGCTTTTTCTTAGTTAACCGTTTCATAAAAAGTTCGGAGTTTCGTGCCATGGCTAGGATAAGTACAAACCATCCCTATAAGGCTCGTTGAGTGAGCTATTAGCTCGGGGTAGACAATGGGGAACATTTTGTAACCTTGATTAAGGTCGGTCCCCAAAATTGCAAAAATTATAAAGAGTTGGGTTGTGTATGGCAACGATAACAAGAGAGAAGATCTAGGCAGATAGAGGGTAGTTTTGTAAAAGCACGCTATAAAACCTACAAGTAGGCAAAAAAAGTGGTCTTACTGTACCAAGGTACAATAGCAAGCTGGACTTTTATTATCTATCTTGTGATTAATCATAAAACTATTTTCGGCTTCATAAAGTCTTCTTATTTAAGGTAAGCATCATGAGCGACAGTCAAACATCCTTCGCCACAATTGGTAATGTAATCGGTACTATCGCCAAGCTATCAGGTTCGGTAACGATTCAATCCATTGATGGGCAAGAGCGAGTTGCCAAAATTGGCGACCCGATATTCTTTGGTGAAACCGTTGTGACTGGCGCTAATTCTAGCGTGACTATCGCTTTCAACGATGGCTCCGAGGTGGTGATTGGTAGCGACTCGGTTGTCGAAATTACCGATGAAATCTATAACACTGGCGATAATGAGGACCTTGTCGCTGACTCCACTGCAGATATAGACGCTTTACAAGCAGCAATTTTATCTGGTGATGACCCAACCTTAATTCAAGAGGCTCCTGCTGCTGGTGAGTCTCAAACAGAAGAGCAAGACCGTGTCGATGTTGATATTGACCGTAATGATAATAGTGCTCTTCCTACATTTGGTGCAGACTCGTTCGGCACTCTGCCAACTTATGGTTACGACACTAATAATGGCAGCGGCGGACAAACAAATCAGAATCAATATTCAGCTCCTTCTAGTTCAGCTAGGGCGGCTGATGAGACTACAACTCCCCCTTCATTAACTCCAGCTGTTGGTAGAATAACTGTTTCTGATATCACTTCGGATGACATTATTAATGCCCAAGAAGCGGCATCTAATATTACCGTATTTGGTCGAGTAACTGGGGATGTCAAAAACGGCGATATTGTTACATTGACGGTCAATGGTAAAGAATACACAGGTGTTGTAACAAATCGTCAATATAGCATTTCTGTATCAGGGGCTGATTTAGCGAATGACCCTGATAGAAAAGTGGATGTTAGTGTAACTGTTACAAACGCTTCGGGTAGTTCCTTATTAGTAACTGGTAGCTCTAGCTATCAAGTCGATCTAGAAGCCCAAGCAGGTACAGTAACGGTAGATAATATTACCGAAGATGATGTATTAAATGCGGCTGAAGCCAAAGATACAGTGACTGTGACAGGTTCTGCATCAGGTGGTGATATTTCGGTTGGTGACAAAGTATCTTTAGAAATTAATGGCAAGATTTATACCGCCACAGTTTTGGCTGGTGGTACATGGACAGTGAATGTTGCGGGTGCAGACCTTGCGGCGGACACCGAGTTCGAGGTTGTCGTGACGTCTTCAGACGCGGCTGGAAACACAGTCGAGAGCA
>NZ_QKLW01000002.1:0-270569 GCF_003208215.1 Marinomonas alcarazii | reverse complement strand
ACTGGACAGTGAATGTTGCGGGTGCAGACCTTGCGGCGGACACCGAGTTCGAGGTTGTCGTGACGTCTTCAGACGCGGCTGGAAACACAGTCGAGAGCAAAGCGACTTCAACTCATACGGTCGATACAACGGTCAGTGTTTATATTGCTTTGGATGACATTACTTCAGACGATATTGTTAATTTGGTGGAAAGTCAGGGGGAAATACTTGTAACTGGTGTGATTGATACTGGCGACTATAGTGATGATGCTGCTATTAATATAGAGAGCTTTATTTTGGTCATCAATGGTAAGGATTACGCTGTAACGGATATTAATCCGCTAGATGGTAGTTTCTCTGTTTCTGTTTCTGGTGCAGATTTACTAAATAACGATCAAATCAATCCTACTAATGTTGAGACAAAACTGATTGGCGTAAAAGTCCTAGCGTCTGATGCTGCAGGAAATATTGTTGACGTTTCTTCTGTTGTTTATAAGTCTGTTGACGGCAAACTTGTGTTTGAAAATCCTAATTATGCTGTTGATGCTGAGGCTCCAAATGCACCTGTTGTTCAGATAATGAGTGATCTTGATGATAATGGATTTATTAATGCAAATGAGCTTAGTGGCGAAATTGATATTACCATTTCTCTCACAGGTACTAACGCTGTTGTTGGTGATACGTTGTCGGTAAATGGATCTATTATTGTTTTAACTCCAGAGCATATTTCTAAAGGTGAGGTATTAACAAGTGTTCCAACTCCTGAAGAGGGGCAAACTCTTACCGTCACAGCAACTATAACGGATTTTGCTGGAAATACCTCAGAGCCTGGTTCAGATAGTGTCATCATAGATACTGCAGCAGATGCTGGTACTGTGATGGTAGCGAGTATCACGGAAGATGACGTGATCAACGCGACTGAAGCGGCAGGCACAGTGACCGTGACAGGTACGGCGACAGGTGGCGATATCGCAGAAGGCGATGTTGTGACTATGACGATCAATGGTGAAGACTACAGCACGACGGTAGATGCGGATGGCAACTGGACAGTGAATGTTGCGGGTGCAGACCTTGCGGCGGACACCGAGTTCGAGGTTGTCGTGACGTCTTCAGACGCGGCTGGAAACACAGTCGAGAGCAAAGCGACTTCAACTCATACGGTCGACATCCAGATAGGTACGCCCACTATTAGCTTGGGCGCTGGTAGTGATTCAGGGGAGTCAGACAGCGATAATTTAACGAATGATAAAACACCTTCTTTTACATTTGGGAATATTGATAACGATGTGACCAGTGTTGAAGTGTTTAATGGCACAACTAAGTTGGGTGATGCCACGAAAGTTCTTGGTATTTGGTTGTTCACTGCTTCCGAAGGTCAGTTGTCAGAGGGACTAAATGATTTAACTGTGAAAGTAACGGATTCAGCGGGTAACAGTTCGACATCTGATCCGTTAACTGTGACGTTGGATACAACCGCTAGTGCAATGATCACTATTGATACAATCGCTAGTGACGGTGTGTTAAATGCACAAGAATCAGGTGGTGTTGTGACGATTACAGGCACTGTTGGCGGCGACGCTGCTGTCAATGATGTGGTGACGCTAACAGTGAACGGTGAAACTTATACTGGCAAGGTTATTGCTGATGAAAGTGGAAACTTAGTGTATAGCATTGGTGTTGCAGGAAGTGATTTGGCAGCGGATAGCGCACGTACAATTGTAGCGAAAGTAACTGGCAGCGATGCTGCGGGTAATGAATTCACAGCTATAAGCGATAGCGCAGACGGTGTTTATACAGTAGATACTGATGTAAAAGCACCCACAATTAGCATAGCTGCGGATGCCAACGAAGATGGTGTTTATAGTAAAGAAGAGCTTGGTGAAAATGGCACAGTGACCGCGACGATCAGCTTGCCAGATGACTTCGATGCGGCTAAAGATACGTTGACTATTAACGGTGAAGTACACACCTTGACGGCAGCTGAAATTGAGGCCGGTGAAGTTGCAGTTGAAATTGATCCAGAAGAAACGATCACAGCTCAAATCACGGATGCGGCGGGTAATGTATCAACTCAAGTGAGCGAGACTGCGCTAGGTGTTGCTCCGATTGCTGATGCGCCTGATGTGTTCATTAATATTGGTGATCTCCTCAGCAGTACAGCGTCTATTACTACTATAAGCGATGGTCAAATTGAAATAACTGTGTCAGATGATGTTGTTTCAGCTAGCGGTGGTACGACGGTCATTAATATTACTAATCCTAATTACAATTCTTCAGGCAATCTTAATGACAATAGCAGCGAAAGAAGCGTGATTGTTGTAAATGGGCAATTAGATGATGTCGTCATCAACGGGCAACATTTACATAATATTAATGGCGGCGGCGGTCTGGATTATCTCTATTTATCAGGCTCTCAAAGTGATTATGTGATTACTGGAGGGGTCAATGTTAATAATGGCCAAAGTAATTTCTATGGCTCAATCAAAGATGCCAATGGTGAATTCACTACTAACTTTAACAATATTGGCGGCATTATTTTTGGTGATGGTTCCTCGTATCAAAACCAATTTACCATTACAGAATCTAGTGGTAGAGAGACCTATGAATTAGATTTGAGTGTCTTGTTAACAGATAGAGATGGTAGTGAAACATTGAGCGCTGTCACCTTGTCGGGCGTACCTGATGATGCAACTATTCAAGGAGGGGGGGCTTATAAACTGGCTAATGGTGATTGGGTTATTGATAACCCTACAGGTCAAGATATTAAAGACTTAGGCTTGACGATTACTGTGTCGCAGAATGTTGTGGATTTCACTATTGAAGCCAAAGCTACATCCACAGAAACCCTTGGAGGTGACAGTGCGGTTGGTTCTGATACCACTGAATTTATCGATGTGGATACCGCTCCAATTATTACTCTTGATGCGAATGTTCTTGATGGTTTGGAGGTATTGACGAATGATTCCGATCTTCTGAATTCAGATCGGTCTTTTTCTACCATAGATTTTTCTCAAGCACTTTCTTTTAATTTTGGTTCTGATGGTCGCGGCGATGTGACGTACGAAATCAAGCTTGATGATTCTTCTATTAACACTGGGCTCATAGCATCAGGTACGGGGGAGGCAATTTCCTTGTCTTTGAATGGCGGTAAATTACTTGGCTTAACTGAAAGTGGCGTAAAAGTATTCCAAGTTACCGTTGACGGTGATGGTAAGGTTTCTATGATTCAATACGAAGCTATTTCTCATCCCGAAGGCTCTAAATCAGATGACATTCTCTCGTTGGAAGACTTAGGTATTAAGTTAGTAATAACGGCGACAGATGCTGACGGTAATACGGCTGACACTGATATTGCTACTACAGAAGTGGATCTTGGAACGCATCTTAAGTTTGAAGATGATACGCCTGCAGACAGCAATTTGGCTGTCAGTGTTGGACGTGAAGCTGAAACCATTTTAATCGGTAGCACGAGTGTTTCTTTTGCAAACCCTGTATTTACTTCTCCATATAATGATGGAACGACAGTTCATACTAATGTATCTAGCGGCAAAATAGAGTGGGGCAAATCTAGCTCTAGTGATACATCCGTATCTTCTTATGCTATATCGGGAGCAGGAGCTGTAACAGTTGAGTCTGGAGAAGCTTTTACATTATTCAATTTAACCCATGTTAATAGTGGTGTTTATACCAATGAATCATCATTAACTAGTGTTAAGGCTGTCGTGAATACCACAGTGAGTATTCATGGTGTGACAGTACCTATTACGGTAGAAGTACTTATTAATCATGATGAAACTTTAAATGATAAGTACCATGTGGATGGTGATTCTGTAACCCTTATTACTAAACAGGTTGAAGTTGAAGTTAACGGTGAAAGCTATATTGTTAGTCTTGATGGCTTCCGTGATGCAGCGACAGGGATTATTTCTGATGTTGTTGTGACGCCAGAACCATCTGATTCTAATGGTACTTATACTGAAAGTTATTCTTTAATTGCTAGTATCGATAAAAGTGATACAGATATCTCTGACGTTATTACTGGGTCAGTCGCCGTTGATATGGGGGCGGATGGCTTTGGAAGTGTTCAATGGAATGAAAGTAAGCTGACAGGTAAGTACGGCACTTTGACTGTTGATGAGGATGGGAATTACAGTTATCAAGTCAGCGATGTTGCTAAGCTAACTGTACAAAGTGGACAGATTGTTCAAGACAGCTTTACGTATGTCGTTACAGATGCAGATGGCGACAGTGTGACACGAACGTTAACAGTTGATGTCATCGGTTCTGACTGGTCATCTATGCCTACACTAAAAGGTGAGTTCTATAACTATAATGAGTCTGGAGGTTTATACGGTAATCTGGATTCCATATCTAATGCGCTAAGTGTTATTGCGACTTCAGAGGCGAACGCAACCTTTAACTCTAGTTCTGTTGATTACTCTCGAGGGAGAGGGGACTTAGGCGCAGCAGGTAACCTTGAAAAATGGTTAGGTAAAGATGCAGATTCTGTAAAATTTTATAGTGAAGCTTCTACAAATGATGCGGTCATAAGATTAACTGGTGGCGTATTGCTAGGCGCGGATACTTATACGATTCGTGTAACAGCTGACGATGGTTATCAGATTAAGATCGGTGGTGATGTCGTTGCATCGGTAAATGGTAACCAGTCTTCCACAACTAATACCTTTACCTTTACTGTGACAGAAGAAAGTCTCCATTCCTTAGAGATTATCTATTGGGATCAAGGTGGTGATTATCAGTTACAGGTAGAGCTTGCTGGTAGTGATGGAATCTTCCATACCTTGGGTAGCCCTGCAATACCTGTTTCTGGATCCGCTTCCAACAATAATGATTACATCACAAATACTTCTGTAGACCAGACGTTCTTTGAAAATGTGTCAGCAACCTTGGATGACCGAATAGCTTCAATAAAAGCGAATGCCGGTGGTGAAGACTACGATAAGGTTCAGGGTAGTTTCAGTGATGGTAATTCATCTGGTTTAATTGGTTCAATATTAGGTCTTGGTGACACAGATAACTCTGGAACAATTGAAGGAGGCAGTTCTAACGATACGATAAACGGCAATAAGGGGAATGATCATATTCTTGGCCTGGGTGGTGATGATCTGCTTATCGGTGGCGAAGGTAATGATTGGCTTGAAGGTGGTGCAGGGAACGATACCTTAGTTGGTTATTCATATAAGTATGTGAGTACAGGATTGCTTTCAGGTGGTTATCAATGGGTCGATGAGCAGGGAGATGACTTATTAGATGGTGGTTCAGGTAATGACTCCTTATATGGCGGCAAAGGGAATGATATCTTATTCGGAGGGACTGGTAATGACACCTTGTATGGCGGTGATGGAGATGATGTTTTAATCGGCGGACCTGGGCAAGATGTTATGACTGGCGGTGCTGGTAAAGACTTGTTTATTTTGACCAATGATAGCGTCGATACCATTACTGATTTCAATGCTAAAGAAGATGCGTTGGATATTAGTGATTTGCTGACTTTGCCAGAAGACGTGAATAGCGCCGACGAAGATGCTGTAACGGCTTATCTAAATGCTCATGTAGAAATTAAGGGTGGGGAGATGAAGATTGATGGCGAGAAGGCTGTGAATTTTGGCTCTGATTCTAAATTCGACTCAAATGGCGTTGATGGTGTTACAACTGCAGATTCCATTAAAGTCATCTACAACGACCAAGAGTACAACATCAATATTGATGGCTAAACTTGCTCTTACATAGAGACCACTAAAAAGGCCGAATCGTTTTGCGACTCGGCCTTTTTGTTTCTGTCACTTATTCAGTTTAGAAAGTGATGATTCCAATTACTTAAAAACTATACGCTTAAGCCGATAGGGCAGCTCACGCCCGTTCCAGCTAGTCCGCAATATCCATTAGGATTCTTGTGAAGATACTGTTGGTGATATTCTTCAGCGAAGTAGTAGGTATCGAGTGGTTCAATCTCTGTGGTGATCATGCCGTGGCCTGCGCTGAGTAGTTCTTTTTGAAATGCTGCTTTGCTGGCTTCAACAATCGGCATATCTTTATCCTTGGTTGTATAGATAACAGAGCGATATTGGCTGCCTATGTCGTTGCCTTGACGCATACCTTGGGTTGGGTCATGATTTTCCCAGAAAACCTTAAGCACGCCTTCTAGTGAGATAACAGAGGTATCAAAAACAACCTGAACGACTTCACTGTGGCCTGTTTGTCCTGAGCAAACTTCTTCGTAGGTTGGGTTGGGTGTGTAGCCGCCAGCATAGCCAACTGAAGTCACGATAACACCAGGTGTATTCCATAGCTTGCGTTCAGCTCCCCAAAAACAACCCATGCCTAAAATGATTTCAGATTCGTTAGGGTTTTCTGTACGGATAAAGGGTTCGTTGTTGACTGCGTGTATGCCTGATATTGACAAGGGTGTGCTTCTGCCTGGAAGCGCATCGTCTTTGCTAGGTATTGTGGATTTTTTAAGAATGGCTTCAATGTTACTGGGCATGTTTGTCTCCTAACCTGTTGGTAGAAAATATGAGATGGCTAACTTTTACCTTCTGGTAGCGGAGGATACAAGTAATTCTCTGGCTAGCGATAGGTTGGCCGTGTTTTTTATCTGAGTTAAATAATGAGGTGGAAATGTATTATTTCAACTATTCGTAGATATATTCTCATGTGGCCTTGACTCTTACATAAATCTACCTATAATACGCACCTCGTTGGCAAGGGTTGAGCAAAATTGCTTAGCCAACAATCATTGATGAATGATTGTTGTTAGCGAAGATTAGTCGCGGGATGGAGCAGTCTGGTAGCTCGTCGGGCTCATAACCCGAAGGTCGTTGGTTCGAATCCGGCTCCCGCAACCATTTTATGTAATAGTTATTAGTTTAGAAACTGTATGTAAAATAAAGGCTAATCGAATGAAATTGTTAGTGATTCTTAAAAGAATTAATTTGTCGCGGGATGGAGCAGTATGGTAGCTCGTCGGGCTCATAACCCGAAGGTCGTTGGTTCGAATCCGGCTCCCGCAACCATTTTGAAAAGGTCGTTGGTTCACTTTTTAATTAAGAAAAGGCTCCCGCAACCATTTTGAAAAGGTCGTTGGTTCACTTTTTAATTAAGAAAAGGCTCCCGCAACCATTAATTTAGTCACCAATTTCTTAAGTGAAAAAGATAAAATCTAAGCGAAATTTATCGTTTAGCATGGCGCGGGATGGAGCAGTCTGGTAGCTCGTCGGGCTCATAACCCGAAGGTCGTTGGTTCGAATCCGGCTCCCGCAACCATTTTGAAAAAGGTCGTTGGTTCACTTTTTAAATAAAAAAAAGGGCTCCCGCAACCAAATGCATTAATGTTTGGCTATGTTTTTATCTTTCATATCTGCATATAAACTATCTAAATAGTTTAATCTGTCGCGGGATGGAGCAGTCTGGTAGCTCGTCGGGCTCATAACCCGAAGGTCGTAGGTTCGAATCCTGCTCCCGCAACCATTTCAAATTTGTTCAATCCATTCCTTTAGTAAGAAATCCTTTCTTACATTAAATTCAAAACATTTATTCTTAAGCAGCAATGATTTTCTTGTTGTGGCTTAGCTTTTCTTTTATCTCACACTAATTCCATCTATTTTATTGTTTTATATGACTTTAATTACCTTATTTCTGTAGTTCCGACATGATTTTTGCTGTTAGCTCGGTTCTAGATTGCACCGCCGTTTTTTTGAAAATATGGTTTAAATGGGTTTTAAGAGTCGCTAACCCCATTTCTATGTGTTTGGCTATTTCTTTGTTGCTTGCACCTGATATCAGCATTTCCAAAACATCTAATTCTCTGTCCGTTAGGCTATATCGGCTTTGTAAATCAGTACGTTCTTGTTCTCGTTTTGGAAGGTAAACCGAGTTTAAACTGTATTCCATGAAAGAATGAATAGAGTGCATTAGTTTTATTTCTTGTTGGGTAAAGTCGTTCTGAGACTGAGTCCTTAATAAGCTAATGACGGCAATAATGTCATTTCGTGAGTTACGAAAAAACATATCTAAGACGTACCTGTGTTGGTATTTCTGCATAAATTCAAGGTAGTAACGATGATTCATTAAACGTTCGGTTGAGATCTGAGCGCTTAGCGTGACAATTCTTTCGTTGGAGTGTTTGAAGAGGCTTGGGTGAAGCGGGTCAATCGCAAAATAAGTAGCGTTGTAGGCTTTTTCAATATCAGAGGGGGCGTTTGAAAGGTAGGTGCCTTGGTGTTTCATATCTGGCTGTACCAAGAAAAACACAGACCCGCTCACCGGAATAAGGTCGTTGATCAGTTCAAGGCTCTTGGCCTGAAATAAACTAGGAAATTGGTTGCCCTGCAAACTGTTACCACCAAATTATTTAATTATAGTTCATTGGTTTGATTCTACTCCTGTTTGTGTCAACCATCTGGTTGATACTCTCATTGATTGAGTAGTACTAGAATGTAGCTTCTATTTTACGGTTTTTTGTAGGTGCTACAATGGAAAGTCAAACAGAGTTGTTATTACAACGACGCTTCAACACTATTGGTAAGTACTCGCCATTATTTTATGAGCAACCGATTCATCTTGCTCGTGGCGAAGGGGTTTGGTTATACGATACGGACGGCAACAAGTTCTTAGACTGCTATAACAATGTGCCACATGTCGGGCATTGTAATTCAAGAGTGGTTAATGCCATCACTCAACAAGCCAGTACCCTCAATATTCATACTCGGTATTTACATGAAAATATTGTTAATTACCTTGAGCGATTGACCTCTACCTTTTCAGAACCTCTAAATGCGGCGATGCTGACATGTACGGGCAGCGAAGCAAATGAGCTGGCATTGCGTATGGCGCGATTCTTGTCTGGCTCGCAAGGCATTATAGTGACTGATGCCGCTTATCATGGAAATACCGAAGCAGTTGGTGAATTGGGTACAGGCTTTATGCCCGAGGCACAAACGACAAAGCGTGTGCGTTCCTTTCCTATTCCAGATACCTATCGGGGTCTTCCAAATGTCCCACCAGAAGCGTTAAAAGACGCTTATCTTAAACACATTGAAGTCGCGATTAATGCCTTTCAAGAAGAGGGGCTTGGTGTGGCTGGTATGTTGGTGTGTCCAGACTTTGCCAACGAAGGCTTGTTAAATATTCCAGAAGGGTTTCTTGAAGAAGCCGCAGCTTTGGTACGTGCTGCGGGCGGCTATGTCATTTTTGATGAGGTTCAAGCAGGCTTTGGCCGAACGGGCAAGCACATGTGGGCGCATCAATGGTATGACGTGGTGCCAGATATTGTCACCATGGGCAAACCAATGGGTAACGGCTTTCCTTTGGCGGGTATTGTGTCTAATTTAGACAACGTAAATGCCTTCACCAAACACGCTATGTATTTTAATACGTTTGGCGGAACACCGGTTGCCTGTGCCGTTGGTAACGCTGTTTTAGATGCACTGGAAGAAGATAACTTATTAGAAAATGCCGTCACGACAGGGCAATACGTCACTGAAGGTCTACTTAATTTGCAACAAGAGTTTGACTTAATCGGTGATGTGCGAAGCCGAGGTATGTTCTTTGGTGTGGAGTTGGTTCTAGACAAAACATTAAAAACGCCAGCAAAAAAACAAGCTAAGCAGATTGTTAATTTGATGCGTCATCATGGCGTGTTGATTAGTACGATTGGACCTGATGACTCTGTTTTAAAAATCCGCCCCCCAATGCCATTTAAACCTGAGCACGCAGACATTCTGTTAAACGCTCTTGCTAAGGCGTTCACTGCTGTTTCAGAAGAGGTATAAATATGACAACTCAAATCGATCCCCGTTTAGCACAGTTAACAGCGGCCGCCGAAGCGTCAATGTCACATTGGGGGCTGGAAGGTTCTACTTTAGACCTGATTAAATTTCGCGAGAACGCTGTATATAAATTGACAACGAAAGAGGGAGAGCGCTTTGCACTGCGTATTCATCGTCCTGGTTACCATGATTATGCGGCATTGCATTCCGAACTTCAGTGGATGAGTGCATTGTCTGATTTTGGTATTGAAACGCCTGAGGTGATAAGAACGAACGCAGGGGAATTGATGACCAAGGTGATTATTCCTGAAACCAATGAAGATGTGTATGTTGACCTGTTTGGTTGGGTTGATGGGACGTCTCTTGGGGCTGATGAAGGCGTGTTGTTAACCGCTGAAGAGAGTCGTGCGATGTATCACACAATTGGTGAGATTGCCGCTCAGTTGCATAATCAGTCTTCAACTTGGACTTTGCCTGAAGGGTTCAAACGTCACTCTTGGGATCTCGAAGGCTTGGTTGGCGAAGCGCCGTTCTGGGGGCGCTTTTGGGAGTTAGAACTACTGACTTCGGAGCAAAAAGATAAAATAGAAAAAGCCAAAACTAAAGCCACTGAGATGTTACAAGGCATTGAAAAAACGCCTGATAACTATGGTTTGATACATGCGGACTTTGATCCTCATAACATAATGATAGAGGATGGGAAAATACGCCCGATTGATTTTGATGATGCAGGGTTTGGTTGGTACATGTTTGAGTTGGCCACGGCTTTATATTTTAAGCAAACAGAACCACATTATGACGTCATAAAGGCTGCCGCGATTGAAGGGTATCGTTCTAAGCGCGACCTACCGGAAGAAGAGCTCGCGTTACTTGATCTGTTCTTAGTGTTGCGTGGCTTTACTTACCTTGGCTGGATTCGTAGCCGACAAGAAACTCAAACCGCAAAAGAGCTGGCAGGGGATTTGATTGAGCGTGCTATCAATCAATCTAATCAGTTTTTAGCTTGGGCTGATCAATATCAAACACGCCCTAGTAAGCTTGCTTAGTGGGTCAGAATGTCAAATAAACGTTACTGAAATGCTTCGGTAGTTGGCTAATGAAAAGGTTGCTTTGTGAAGAATGGAGCAGCCTTTTATTTTGTCTATCGATAATGCCATAGCAATGGTTATTAAAGGGACACCACAAGGCAAAGTAGGTGTAAACCAAAGGAGCAAGCTACAGCCAAAAAAATACCCCGAACAAACTATTCGGGGTTTAAAGGGAGGTGAATCAAGAATCGAAAAAGGCAGTTATAAACAAGCGTTTAATTTTGGTCGGTTATTAAACCAAGGTTGTGCAGCTTCGAGCTGTGCAGCAAGAGAGAAAAGGGTTTCTTCATCGCCAAACCGTCCTGCAAAGTGAGCACCAATTGGTAAGCCATGTTCCGTCCAATAAAGCGGAACCGACATAGCCGGTTGTCCTGTGGCATTGAAAAGACACGTGTAAGGCGAATAGCTGTGATAATTCTGAATCATATCATCAGCAGACTTGCTCTCATCCATCACGTCCAGCGTGCCAATGAGTACCGATGGTTTAGCAAGTGTTGGTGTCAAAATGACATCATAGTCCGTCATGTAATTAGCGAAAGTACGCCCTAACGCATGCATGGACTCAATGGCTCTAACGTATTGAATCGCACCTATGTCACCTTTTTCACGAATCATTATGCGTGTGTGAACTTGCAACTCTTCTAATGAAACAGGTGTGCCACGCATTTGCCCTAAAAGTTCTACATAGTTTTTGGTATTAGTGCCAATGATATCGAAACACTGATCAAAGAACTGATACAAATCGACAGGTAAGACAGTTTGAGTAACCTTGTGTCCTAGGCTTTCACACAGTTTTGCGGCATGCCTAACAGCGGCCAATGACTCAGGTGAACTTGGCCATGGGTCCATACTTTCTACCAAGGCGATACGCAGTGGTCGAACTGGTGTTTTGGTTGCATCAAGAAATGACATGGATTGACCTGGTGAAGCATAAGGAGCACCGAGATCCATGCCAGCAGTAAGATCCATCAAGGCTGCGCTGTCTCTTACCGAAAGAGAGATGGCATGAGCGGTTCCGAACCCTCCCCATCCTTCGCCCACTAAAGGGCCATTTGGCATACGGCCACGGCTTGGTTTCATACCAAAAAGACCACAACAGGAAGACGGCACTCGAATGGATCCACCGCCGTCATTGGCATGAGTAAAGGGCACAACACGAGCGGCGACCAGTGCGGCTGAACCACCACTTGACCCGCCACAGCTGTAATCTGTATTCCATGGGTTACGGGTTGGGCCAAAGCGAGTAGATTCCGTCGTATAAGATGCCCCAAATTCAGGAGCCGTACTTGTACCAATAAACGTACAGCCTGTTTTGCGTAGGCGACTAACAAGATTATCATCCATGCCTGGACGAGCATCACCAAGTGCGTGTGAGCCATTGGTCATGCGGGCTTCCGCTACAGGTGCAAACAAGTCTTTGACAAACGTTGGTACACCAGAGAATAGGCCGTCGGATGGCGTTGCTTTTCTTGCAGAGTCATAGAGCTTTTCTGCAATGGCATTAATTTCTGGATTCACTTTTTCTGCACGCTCAATGCAGCACTCTAATAGTTCAGTGGACTTGATCTCGCCTTTTTTGATGAATTCAGCAAGTCCTATACCATCATGGGTGTCGACTAGGTTGTGTATGTCTTTCATAAAAATATCCACTTAAAAAAGGGGCAACAGGGTGTTGCCCAGTTAAGGTTTCTCGCTAAGGTAGAGAGCTTTCAGATTCTGGCGTTGGGGTCTTGCTGCTTAGAAAAAGGGCGGCGATGACCCAAAGTGCTGCGACGACAAGGCTGACTTTAGCAAGGTTATAAATCGCACCATGCAGGTCTGTTCCAGTTGAAATAATAATGCCAATCACAATTGGGCTTATAAATTGACCTAAGTACAAACAAGAAGTAAAACCGCCTAAACCACGGCCACGAACAGATAGAGGCAACAAATTCATCACTGCTGCCATCACGTTTGGTACCATCAAACCTGCACCAATACCATGAACTGTTACGGCAAAAAGCACTTCTTTGTAAGTGGATGCTGATGACAGCATCCATAAGCCAATGGCCAGTAAAGTGAGTAATATGGCATTGCATAGATTAAGACCAAATACACGACGTAATAATGGCCACATAATAGAGCCAACTAAAGTCGCTAAAAGTCCTAATCCAGCTGACATGCCAATTTGAGTAGTGGATGTGATCCCCATTTCAACCAGTAATGTAGGCGCTTGAATCGGCACCACAAAATTTAGCACCATACCGCCAAGTATCATTAAGTAGCCGATAATTAGTGGAAGTATTGCTACTTTTTCCATCGGCGCAGAGGCAACGGCTTTATTGATTTCTTCCGATTTTTCACTGGGTTCCCAAAGCACTTTGAGCATAAATGGGATGAGTAATAATGGCAGAAGATAAAGATAAAATGGTGTTCTCCACGATTCTTCACCAAGAATGCCGCCAATAACAAAGAACAAGGAGCCAATTAACCCTATTGCTATAACTTGGAAATTGACAAACTTCATCCTCTCTTCACCATGCCAATAGTCGGCAATTAACGTGGTACAACACGTCATAATGGCAGCCTCAGCACAGCCGAAGAGCAGTCGAGATACGACAATGCTATTTAAGTCGCCTAATATTGCGGGCACAAAACCAAATAGTGCGTATAAGAAAGTCGCTATAATAAGTAACTTCTTACGACCTGCTCTATCTGCTAACCAGCCTGCTAACGGCGCGCAAATAGCAATTGCTAATGCAGGGCCTGCAATAGCTAGTGGGACCAGAGTGGCCGCATCCGGTGTTGTTGGCCCAAATTCCGCTGCTATTTTTGGGATCATCGGAGCAACCATGACTGAGCCCATAATAGTAAGACTGCTTCCCAATACAAGGATGAGACCTTCTTTGCTTCCGGATGCTTTTTTCGGTAATGAATTATCAATAGACATAGCAATTACCTCTTAGAATGATTGTGAAACACGTAAAGCTAGGTTGTAACCTTGTGCTCGGTTAGACGTTTTAAATTCTTTATAAGCATGGAAAGAAACCATTGGTAAACCAGGTTTAAAGTAGGATATTGCAGGTCCAGCGGCTAAGGTTTCTGCACGGTTACCATCGACTATTGCTTGGCCTGTATAGCCAGAATACGTTTTGTCATCCGTTAGCTGTCGGTAGTAGTAACCACCTAAACCTAAAGTCCACTCATTGATGTGTTTTCCGACAGCGAATTCGTGACGATATTCGATGCCGTTTTTATAGTCTGTATCTGAGTTTTTGGTATTGATGTCGAGCTCAAAGCTTGAAGATACTTCAAAACCGCTGTCTGAAATGTAGGTAACATTATAAATAGGAGAGAAAGCCCAATGATTTAGGCCTGGAGAAACCAAGCGATCTTTATCATAGTCGCCCGTTGGAGCCTGAATCTGGAATTGTGCGTTCATAGCCAAGTTTGGTGACAAGTTCCATTGTAGGATTAATGGTGTAACTTGTAGGTCTGCCTGTTTTGTCACGTCTGTGCTTCTATCGATGGAAGCGACGGGTATTTTTAGCGATGCGTCCATACTAAAGAAAGGAACCACTGTACTAAAACCATATTTGGCTCCGAACACTTCGTGGTTGGTCATTTTGATGTAAGCGATACCAACACTTAGCACGTCTAATGAAAAGTCTGTACCGTTATCATTACCAGAGGCATTTCTGCTTGAGTTGGAGCTATAGTAGGCAGTACGTAAACCAAAGGCACCAACATCCGTTGCTGGAGGCATAAAGCCCGCGCCAAAATCATATACTCCCATTGCTGTCGTTGGCGCACCGTTTTCCGTTGCGAATGCCAAGTTTGGTAAAGTGAATAAAGTAGCGCCGCCCATTGTTGCTAATAGTAGTTTGCTTTTAAGTATTTTCATTTTTTGTTCCCTATATGTAATTATTTTGTCTTCTCAGACTACATAACGGTGCAAAAAATGTGTTATCCGAAATTGGCAAACTTACTCTTGATTTCGTTTAAGGGTGTCCGACGGAAGCTCTCCAAATAATTGTCTGTAGTCATTTGCAAAGCGGCTTAAGTGCAAAAAACCCCATTTTGCGGCAATGTTTTGCACTTGTTTGGTGCTATCTTGCATTAATAACTCGCGATGCACGGAATTTAGCCGAATGGTTCTTAGGTAGGTGACAGGATTGATGCCTAATGTTTCCTGAAAACAATATTGCAGTTTTCTGCGGCTTGCACCCACGTTGTTGCATAAATCAACAATAGAAGGGGCATCATTGATATTCGCCAAGACATAGTCTCTTGCTTTATCGACAATACGTTTTCGTGCTAACGAGGTTAAATATTGGACTTCTTCTTCGTTAACGAGCTCAAGCAAGCTCTGTAATAACGTATCTCTTATCCCTTTTCGAATTGCTTCGTGCTCTAACAGCGCTTGAGTGTTATTCGGTGTCATCACGGTTTTCAATAGGGTCAGTAGTTCATCCTGATTGCCAATTTTATCTAGCCCATAACAATGGGCGGTATCCGATATATCCAGAATGATATTTTGTCGATCAAGGGCGTTTTGTAAAAGCAGCTTTTCGGCATTAATACAAATTACATCTAGGTTTGCTGGCGTTTTAATTTCAGGAAGGTTTTGCCAGTTAGACACCAGTAAATTGGATGGGTTGAAGACATGCCCTTCGCAATATAGGTTTTCAATGACGGGAGCCAAAGGGAGCGTAAACATAATGGTATCAGGTACTGACGCACCATTTTTTATGATCGCCTGGTTAGACTTGTCTCTGATTAGCTGCATGCCAGCTAAGTTGAGCTCTGTAATGCTTCCTGCAAATTGCCCTGCGGATATTTGGTCGTAACGAACGTCCCATCCGGACATATTCCCTGCATGTTCTTCAATATCAACGGTCTCTTTAAATGAAAGAGGTGAGTGAGGTTGAATTTCAAAAGCACTATTATGGAGCATGTTTTTCACCCTGAATAATTTTTATTTGAACTTCTTAACGGGATTGATGCAAAGCATGTACCTGACAAGAAGCGGGTTATCTCATTTTGCTAAAAACGGATATTGCTATTTGTTAAATTTATTGAGCCTTAGTCTGTACGGTAATATAAGTTTAGCTTTTGTCGAGTATTTTACTGTTGTAAAAGAGTATCTTATCTAGCGTAAAAGCGACGGTAGGCACTTCATAGCAAAGCGCCTACCGTGAAATACATGACGAAATATTACCCTATTGAGCTACAGATATATTTCATTTCTAAATAGTCCTCGATACCGTACTTAGAACCTTCACGGCCAAGGCCCGACTGCTTCACACCCCCAAACGGCGCCACTTCATTAGAGATTAAACCGGTGTTGTGACCCACCATGCCATATTCCAAGGCTTCTGATACTCGAATCATGCGAGCATGGTCACGAGTAAAGAAGTACGCGGCTAGGCCAAAGATAGTGTCATTTGCCATTTCAATAGCTTCTTCTTCTGTATCGAACGGGAAAAGAGGAGCCAGAGGGCCAAAGGTTTCTTCTTGTGCAACGTTCATTTCAGGTGTAACGCCCGTTAGAATAGCGGGTGTGATAAATAGCCCACCTAGACGGTCACCACCGTGGACTAAGGTAGCGCCTTTGCTAACGGCATCCTTGATGTGTTCTTCTACTTTCAAAATGGCCTTTTCTTCGATCATCGGCCCAATTTCAGTACCTGCTTCGGTGCCATTTCCGACTTTTAGAGCTTTGACTTTTTCAGTCAGTTTGGCAGCAAATTCGTCATAAATACCACGTTGCACTAGAATTCGGTTTGCACAAACGCAAGTTTGTCCAGCATTACGGTATTTAGAGGCCATTGCGCCCTCAACGGCTTTATCAATATCAGCATCGTCAAAAACAATGAAGGGGGCGTTGCCGCCAAGCTCCAAAGATACTTTTTTGATGGTGTCAGCACATTGTGCCATCAACAATCGACCAACTTCAGTTGAGCCAGTAAAAGACAGTTTGCTTACAACATGGCTGTCTGTCAGGACCTTACCAATTTTGCTGGCAGAACCTGTGACAACTTGAAAAACACCCGCAGGAATACCGGCACGCTGGGCCAATTCTGCCAGAGCTAAAGCCGTCAGAGGTGTTAGGTCTGCAGGACGAACGATCATAGAACAACCTGCTGCTAAAGCCGGAGCGGCTTTGCGTGTGATCATAGCCGCGGGGAAGTTCCAAGGTGTAATGGCCGCGGTAACACCGATAGGTTGACGAATAACCGTTAACCTTTGGTCTGCTCGTGGTGCTGGAATCGTATCACCGTAGATGCGTTTGGCTTCTTCTGCGAACCATTCAATAAAAGAGGCAGCGTAGGCAATTTCGCCTTTTGCTTCAGTAAGTGGCTTGCCTTGTTCTGATGTCATTAATAGAGCCAAGTCATCTGTGTTCTCAATCATTAGCTCAAACCAACGACGCAAAACGGCAGAACGTTCTTTGGCAGGTAAGGCAGCCCATTTTTTTTGTGCGACCTTGGACGCTTCGATCACCGCGGGGATCTCTTCAGGTGAAAGGTGAGGGATCTCAACAATGGTTTCACCTGTTGCTGGGTTAGTAACAGGGTGAGTGGTCTTTCCTTTTGCTTCAATCCACTCGCCATTAACTAAACAACGAGATTTAAGAAGAGACATATCCTTTAACATGAATATCACCTATATAAGTAAAGTGTCGTGAGAGAAGGTTTACGTTAATACTTTTGCTTGTATTAATCATTATCAAGCCTTAATAGCGCAAAGTAAATAGGTTAACATGTTAAGTAATTTTATAATTAATGAGAGTAACCTATGAAGATAAAATTGTCCGTTGTTGACCAAACGCCCGTCCACGGGTCTCATAGTAAAAAAGATGCACCTGGGTTGACCGTCGAGTTAGCAAAATTATGTGATGAGTTGAATTATCACCGCTACTGGGTAGCCGAACATCATGACAGTGTGCACTTTGCAAATCCTTGCCCTGAAATTTTAGTCGCGCATTTAGCCAGTATCACGCAGCGAATGAAGATAGGTAGCGGTGGCGTGATGCTGTCTAATTACAGTCCGTTAAAAGTGGCTGAGTGTTTTTCTATGCTGGCTTCACTTTTTCCTGGCCGTATAGATCTTGGTGTGGGGCGTGCTCCTGGTGGTTCCGCTATAACATCGGCCGCTTTAGCTTTTCCTAATAAGGCCTCTAATGGTCAGTTTTATGCAGAACAAGCGGATTTACTAGAAAGTTTTATTCATGGCTCTTTTAAGAGTGGGCATCCTTTTAGCACGATACATGTGATGCCCGAAGTGCAAGATGTACCAGATTTATGGATGCTAGGATCAAGTGGCGGAAGTGCTGAGTTGGCAGGGCAATTAGGCTATCATTTGGCTTTGGCACGATTTATTGATTCTGAAAACTGTCATCCACGTATTTTTGACGCTCATCAGAAAGCATGGCAACAGGCAGGGCATGAGCGAGCATTACAAAGGATGTTGGCTATTGCTTGTATTTGTGCAGAAACAGAAGAGGAAGCAAAACTTCGAGCAGGTACCGCCGTGTATCGTAAATTTGCTACTCAAATCGGCGAGCGAGAAGACTTTTTAACACCAGCTCAAGTGCGAGATAGGTATCATGCCATGCCCGCTTCTCATCAAGCTATGTTTGATCATATTGAGGCCAGTTATACGATAGGCACACCAGAGCAATGTTGGGCCGAAATGAACCAACTAGCAAGTGAGTTCAAGATCGATGAAATCTCTCTAGTGACCGTCACTCATAGTCAAGTGGATCGTTTAGATAGTTACCGATTGCTAGCGAAGAATTTGTAAACCTTTTATCTTAGAATGCTAAAAAAGACAGGCTGAAATATCAGCCTGTCTTTTTTTGTTTCGAGTTATTTTTACGCTGCGCTTAGTTGAGCTTTATTGATTTTTATCGGTGCTGTTTCTCTCAGGAAAAAAGATAATATAAGAGCCACCAGTGATCCAGATGCGGCTATCCACATGACAATTTGGAGCCCATAGATATCTGCAGCAAAGCCTGCTACAACCGGTGTAATAAAGCCGCCAAAGAGCTCACCAATCCCCATAATTAATCCTAGGGCCGTCGCGACCTGTGATCTTGGGACGGTTTCTGCCGGAATGGTCGCCATAAATAAAGTGAAGCAGCCAAGACCAGTGTAAGTTAGAAAAATAAGTGGAAGCATAGTACTGGCGTTGTTCACAAACAGAAGTACCATCGGGCATAAGCAAGCGATCATAGTAAACAATATCAATACTGGTTTACGGCCAAAACGATCTGATAGTGCCGACACAATAAACCCCCACGCCATCCAAGCAAATCCAAGGCTTCCCATGATACCGCCCATGACTTCAGGGCTGAATCCTTTGACTTGCATTAAGTAAGTTGGGGTGAAAGATACCAAGGTAATGAACCAAGAAATGTAGAAACATGAAATCAAAATACACAGTAGGATATTGCGGTTCTTCAGCAGGGTTTTGATGTCTGCTTTACTGCCTAATGAATGGCTAGGTTGCAAGTCTTTATGCTCATGTTTGTTTCGTACAAAGAGCATCATCAATGCAGCGATCACCAAGCCTGGGATAATGGTCGCATAAAAAGCAGTACGCCAGCCGTAATTGGTTGCGATCCAGATTAAAATTGGTGGTCCAATCACTGCTCCTATTAATCCCGGAGCTGATGCATTGACCAACCCCATGTTTAAGCCACGACGCTTTGGTGTTGATGCTGACGCTAATAAGGATTGGGAGATGGGCAATACAGGCCCTTCAGCCACCCCCATTAGCCCGCGGAATATCAGCAGACTAATGAAACTGGTAACCATGCCTGATAAAGCCGAACATAGTGTAAAGGCGATGACGGATAGAATTAGAATGTATTTTTTTGAATTCTTACGATCAGCATAGGCGCCTAATGTCATGCCAGATAAAGCCCACATTATCGCCAAGGCTGATGAAAGCATGCCTAGGTGGCTATTATTTAAATTTAGATCCTTTGCAATAAAAGGAAACAGAAAAGATAGCGCTAAGCGATCAAAAAAGACAAAGCCAAACCCGATAAAGAGGATGACGAGTAGTCGGTTTTCATAAGAGTTTATTTTCATTTTTAGATCTCTCGTTCGTTATTGTTATTAGTCATTGAGAATAAATTCAGCACAACGCTCTGCGATCATAATGGTCGGGGCATTAGTATTACCTGATACTATGGTTGGCATAATAGAGGCATCACATATGCGCACGCCTTTTACACCGTTAACGCGGAGTTTGGTGTCGACAACGGCATTTTCGTCAGAGCCCATACGACAGGTTCCGACAGGGTGGTATACCGTTTTTGCATGGCTTCGAATATGAGCTTCGATTTCTGCATCTGAAATATCTTCTTTGGCAGAGGGGCGAAGCTCTTCACTGATTAGTTCAGCCATTGCAGGTGCTCGTATAATCTTGCGTGCCAGTTTGACGCCACGAATGAGCGTATCTACGTCGTCACGGTGTGATAGAGCACCGCTTTCGAAAATCATTGAGTCGGTCGGGTCGGCGCTGCGTAGGCGGGCGAATCCTCGGGATTTAGGTCTTAAGAAACAAGGATTGATTGAAATACCATGACCTTCAATAGGCTCGCGGTCTACGTCACCAACTAAGGTTGGCAGTACATGGAATTGAATATCAGGACGACCACAATTGCTGGTATCAACAAAGCCGCCTGATTCAACAACGTTAGATGTCAATAAACCAGTTTTAAAACAAACCCACTGGAAACCATAAGATAGAGCTTTGATGCCTTTATCACTTCCTAGTAAGCTGATTGGCTGCTTAGCGCGCCCATAAATACTGACTTCTAAATGATCTTGGTAGTTTTCTCCCACTTCAGGGGAATTGTAAAGTGTTGATATGCCGTGTTTAGATAATTGTTCTTTTGGACCAATGCCAGATAGCATTAAAATTTTTGGGGTTGATAATGCGCCAGCAGTTAAGATGATTTCTTTCTTCATAGAGAGTATTTCTATGTTGCCTGATTCATTACGTAACTCAATGCCAGTCGCCTTGTTATTATCATCAAAGATAATTTTGTTCACATAGCATCCTGTGCGGATTTCTAAATTTGGCGCGTTCTTTACTTCTGCTAGATAAGTTGCAGCGGTACTGCCACGACGACCATCAAAAGTAGTTGTGTGATAGAAGCCAATGCCATCTTGCTTTTCACCATTAAAGTCATCGTTATAAGGGATACCTGTTTGTTGTGCTGCTTTTAAAAAAGCTTGGCTGAGAGGGTGACGAAAACGCGTATCGCTAACACGCAGAGGGCCATTTGAACCATGGAAAGGCTCACTAAGGCGCATGTGGCTTTCTGAGCGTTTGAAGGCTGCTAAAACATTATCCCAACCCCATCCGTCACAACCATTTTGCTCCCAATCATCGTAATCTTCTTTTTGACCACGAATATAAACCATGGCATTTAAAGAGCTACCACCACCGAGTGTCCGGCCTTGGGGGACGTAAGTTTTTCGGCCGCCAGCATTAGGTTGAGGCTCGCTTTCATAAACTACAGAGCGTTTTGAGCCAATGACACGAATAAAAGTTGCTGGCATGTGGACAAACATGGAATTGTCTTTTGGGCCATCTTCTAGCAAGACCACTTGAAAACCAGCTTTTACTAATCTGTGTGTGATAACGCAACCTGATGAGCCAGCACCAATCACGATGAAATCAATGGATTTCATAAGTAAACCTCTCGATCTTATTATTGTTAAACGAGACTTATGTACGATGATATGAGAACCAAGACTGAGCTAAAAAGAGGCTTGGTTCTGTTTTTGGGCATCATTCAAGAGTCTCTACTCGATTTTTGTATTTACGAGCATAGAGCTTTGTTAAGAGAGAAAATTGACTTGATGGGACGAGAGAGTTTACTCAGGCGGACACACAGGAGGTCACTTTTGTGTAATTTAGTTAACATGTTTACTAAATTTTATCCTAGAGGTATGATTTGAGTTGGATTATTAGATATTTACCCTTTAAAAAATCAAAAATTATATTCGAGGGAGTTATGTCATTCTCAGGACAAGTTCGAGTATCCACTCGTCATATAGAACAATTGTCTCGACGTCACTTTTGGGAAGAGGCAATTAACCAGTATGTTATTCATATCGATTGCCCAGTCACTTCAGATTCCCCTTTAGAAGCCGAGTTACAGCACTCTCATGGCGATATTATTAGTGTGAACCACATCACGGCAAATCGACATTCGGTGCAACGTAGCCGTATCGATATTGGTGAGGATAGTCGAGATAGCTTGTTTATTTGTCTGATGACAAAGGGGAATGGCTATTCATATCAGGGTGTGAATAGCGCCAATCATATGCCTGGTGACATCGTTATTTACGACACAGCAAAGCCTTATGGTCACGGTTTTCCAAATGATATGGGAATGTATGTTTTGGATGTTCCCCGATCTATTGCCGAGAGAGATCTTGGTGTCGTTGACAGTCTCATTAAGATAGATCGTAACTTGCAGTGTGGTCGGTCATCGGCAAACGCAGTTTTGAGATTGTTAGAAAGCAAAGCTGATAGCTACGATGCCTTCCAATTAAAAACAGAAGAGGTGATGTACCATATTCAGGTGCTTTCTGGGTTAAATGGTGCCCAGTTTAATCAAAAAAATCGTAATTTGTTGTTCTTCAAATGTAAGGCATTTATCGAACAACAACTAACATCCCCCAATTTAAATGTAGAAATGATCAGCCATCATTTGTCTGTTTCTTGCCGTCAAATAGCTCGAGCATTTGAAGCAAATGGCATGACTGTAAGTCGGTTTATTTGGCAGTCAAGGTTACAAAAAAGCCGTGAAGATATTTTGAATTTAGCTAATTTGAGTATCACAGACATCGCATATAAGTGGGGATTCAATCATTCTTCACATTTTAGCCGAGCCTATAAACTGTATTTTGATGAATCTCCACAGGTCACGAGAAAGCAAAACCAGCAGAAACTTATTTAGTTGCTGCCAATTGATTATTTGCTTTAACTCTCTAAAGCAATAATATCGCTCAACAGTCGACTGAGCTCTTTAAGCTTATCCTCTCCCAATTTGTCTTTGAGTCGTTGGTAAGCGGCATCCACTTCCGGGCGGAATTCTTTGACAATTTTATTTGCTTTAGGGGTGAGTGAAAGCAATGAGATGCGCTGATCCGTAGGGGATTTTTTGCGTTTTATAAAACCATCGTCTTCAAAGCGCGTAATAATGCGGGTTAAACTCGGGCTGAGAATACAACACAAATGCGCCAGTTGTTTTGCTTCTAATTCTTCATGATCATTTAAAACACGTAAGACTCGCCACTGTTGCTCGGTAAAGCCTGCTTTTTGTAGTACTGGCCTAAAAAAAGTCATGGATGATTCACGTGCTCTTAATAATTGCAGTGTCAGGGAATCTTCTAATCTTTTCATGTAATCTCATTCATTCCGAAAAATATTACCTTAAAGTATCAAATGCGTTTTCTAAAGAGAATGCTGGCGCATGGGTCTCGGTGACGATTTCGCGATGCTGATATTTTTATGGGTAACGGTTGCTAAAAGTGTACAGTCTAAGATGGCAAAGGCAATCACGTGGGGTGGGGATCATTGCTGCAATCAATAACTTAACTTGTTAATTAGGAAGGTATTATACATACATAAAAATCCCACGAGGGGATTTTTATGTATGTCGTAAAGGTCGATGAGCTTTGAGAACTAAGACAGTTGTTTTAGTAATTGATGTAACTGCTGTTTAAAACTGTTTAATTCGTCTTCTTTGAGGTTGGCAAAGATATCGGATTGCTGCTGATTTGAGATGGCCCATAGGCGTTCAGCCATTTCTTCGCCTTTGTCTGTAAGTTCAAGGTCACTGTTAATCAGACCAAAGCCTTTTAGACTTTCAACTCCATCAATGACATCCACGGATGGAATGGTTACTAAATTAGTCAAATCATCAATGGTGATACCTGCGGTGTCACTTAAGACGAGTAACAATCGAGCTTCACTCGTGCTTAGGCCAGTAGAAGATTGCTTTGGCAAATAGTTCTCTTGAACTTTTTGTAACACTTTATGCATAAGGTAAATTGCACTGTCATGCAAACGGGCCAGTGTTTTATCTGAGGCAACATTTTGAGCAGGTGTTTTGGCCCCTGTAAAAGGAATCGCCCCTGCATAACTGCCTTGTACGTAAAGTAGCGGCGCGCGGCCAAAGTTTTCAAATGCAACGACTTTGCCAATCATGATCCAGTGGTCACCACCGTCGATAACTTGGTATTTCTCGCATTGAAAGTTCGCGGCGGTATTCGTTAATAGTGGTGCGCCACCAACACCATTTCGCGTCTCGATATTGGCAAATTTATCCTCGCTTGGTTTCGCGAAATTGTTCGATAAATCGATTTGATCTGCCGCTAAAATATTAACGGAAAAATGATCTGCATTTTCAAATACGGCATAACTGCTTGATGTTTTGACAATGCTCCACAGTATAAGTGGCGGGTCAAGCGATACGGAGTTAAAGCTGTTGGCCGTTACGCCAACTTGGGTGCCATCGGCAGATTTTGCGGTAATAACGGTAACGCCTGTGGCGAAATTGCCAAGGCAGCGGCGGAATTCTTTAGGGTCGAAGCTCATAATATTCTCTCTTGTTCTTATCTATTTATTTTTTAAAAGCAGTCAGATCCCTTAAAAGTAAAGGGATCTGACTCTTTAAAGCGGATATTAAAGTAGAGATGGATCGGGTTCTAAGCCCATCAATTCACGCCCAAAGATTTGTGCGCAAACGTCGTAATCGGTATAGGCGTGGGCGCCTGTGATGTGACTATCGCGGAATAGACGCTGTGCTTCTTTATCCAGATACCAGTGACTTGCGCCCATGCTGCTGAATAAACGATCGACCGCATCAATGCACATTTTTACTACATAAGCTTGATTGGTGCGCCATTCTGCTAATTTTGCTCGATCAGGGTATTGGTGTGCTTCAGCGTATTCGGCGTGTTCATCCCACGTTTTCTCAAGAAAAGCACGAGCAGCCATAACTTGATGAGTGGATTCTGCAATGCGCAATAGCGCTGGAGTAGCGGTCCCAACTTTGGCACCTGTATAGGCTCGAATTCGACCTTGAGTCACTTCTTTAAATGTTTCTAGCATGCGCTCCGCAATGCCTAAGCTGATGGCCGAGAACCCCGATGCAAAGTAAGGTCGGTAAGGGGCGTAAAAAATCTTACTGTCTGGGTATAGGCCAAAACCGCCAGACTTTCCTTCCATCATATCTTTGGCTTTTTGGATTCTGTGTTCTGGTACAAATTTGTCACGTATGACCAGTGTTTTAGTGCCGCTGCCTTTCATGGCTGCTGAATACCAGTCATCATCGATGCTGTAATCGGTCGCAGGAATCAGTGCGAAGCAGTGATCCTTAGTGCCTTCTTTATTTTCTCTTAGAAAACCACAAAGCGCCCATTGGGCGTGCTCGCAGCCGCTGCTCCAGCGCATATCTCCGCTAAAAATGACTCCGCCATCGGTTTCTTGATATTTGCCGAAAGGAGCAATACTGCTGCTGGCTAACATATCAGGATCGTCTTTCCAAACATCGTCCTGTGCTTGTTTGGGAAATAAGGCTATTTGGTGGCTGTGGGTGCAGAGCAAGCTAAACGCCCAAGCGGTACTTGCACAAGCACCAGCAAGTGCAGCAATACAGTCACCAAACTCTGGAAGAGATATCTCATAACCGCCATACACTTTTGGTAAAAACGCTTTGTGCAATCCTATTTTTTTGAGTAACTCAATATTTTCTTCAGGTACTTTTCTAAGATTTTCTGCTTCTTCTGCGTTTTTAGCGATATTAGGTAATACTTTTTGTAACTCTTCTAGCAATGGGTTTTGGCGTTTCATTTGTTGTGTCCTCTTATTTTTTTTATATCAAGTTTTTACAGTATTGATATTTGAAGGTTTTTAAGGAATGTGTTTTTCAGGCAAAACTTAGGACTTTTCTAGGAAGAAACGAAGGAATGACTTAAGGAATGACTTTTTAGTTAGTTATGAAAAATGCAATCAAGAGTAAAAAAACACTTGAATTTAATGAACATGTTAACTAGTTTGGTGCAGCTCAAGTTCACAAAATAACAAATATACGATTAGGCAAAGATGCACAGGTTTCAACGTAAGGCCAACTCAAATTGTAAAACGATAGAGGAAAAAATATCCCTATCGGGACATAGAAGCTGGCTGGTCGAGAGTGTAGGTTTGATCTGTATTACTAAAAAGGAACGATAAAAATGAAAAAACAAATATCTTTTGCTCTAAAAGCGCTGGCCGCTTCAACCTTGGTGATCTCCACATTAGCTACTACGGCAACCTACGCGGCAAATTATCCGAATCGCCCCGTTAAGTTCATCGTTCCATTCCCACCAGGAGACTTGGAAGATGTTTTGACTCGTGTTATTGCTGAAAAAATGTCGAAAGAAACCGGTGTGCCAGCGACTGTGGTGAACAAACCTGGTGGCGGTGGCGTGCTTGGTGCAACGACCGTTGCACAATCTCGTCCTGATGGCAGTGTTATTGGCTCTTTTGTGGTCGACTTAGTAACCAGTCAGGTTGTGGGTGGCAATGCTCCATATGCTGCAGATGCCTTTGTTCCCGTTGGCATTTTTCTAGATTATCCTTTTGTTTTGGCGGTTAAATCCGATGCGCCATACAGTACATTGCCCGAATTGGCTGAGTATGCGAAGACACATGATGTGTCTCTAGGCCACTTTGGTTATGAAGCGACGCCAACTGCCGTTACGTTTCAGGCCGCGAAAAAACTAGGTTTTGAATTTGCCTCTGATTCGGCTTTTGATGCATTAGATTGTTCTGCATTAGCAAATGGTGATGCGGATGTTATCAATACAACGACACAACAGATCCTTCCTTGTTTAGATTCAAAAGACGTGAAGGTTTTAACGTCTTTTACGTACCAACGTTTGTCTATTTTACCTGATGTACCCACTTTGAATGAGGTGGCGGGAATCTCTCAAACCTTATGGAATGGTTTGTTTGTGAAAAAAGGCACTCCTCAACCGATTATCGACAAAATCGCAGAGATTGCAGAGACCGCTCTTCAGTCGCCTGACGTGTTGAAATTACAAGAAAACACCGGTGCCAGTGTGTATTGGACAAATTCGAAAAACGCACAAAAGTTGATCGAACTTGACTTTGAAAATGCAAAAAAATTAGTAGCTGAGAATAAATAGTTATTCATTTTTTGCACATCGTATTGCTCAAAATAAAAAGAATGGTGGAAACATGGCTTTAGATATTATTAATCCAGCGACTAAGCAAACGTATAAGTCGATTCAGACTTCAACAGCAGGTGATGTAAACAGTGCTGTTGAAAAATCTAAGATTGCTTTTAAGCAGTGGAGTGCAAAATCTCACGAAGAGCGTACAGCAGCTTTACATAATGTTGCTAATGCCATTGAGGCGGCAGGGCCTGAGCTAGCAGCAATCATTACAGCAGAGCAAGGAAAGCCATTGTTTCTTGCTCAGTTTGAAGTGGGCGGCGCTGTGGGGTGGACTCATTACAATGCAGATCTAAAACTCGAACCAGAAGTGCTGGAAGACAGTGAAGAGCGCCGTGTTGAGGTGCATCGTATGCCTGTTGGTGTCGTTGCATCCATCACCCCTTGGAACTGGCCTTTGATGATTGCCATTTGGCATATTATGCCAGCCCTTCGTGCGGGCAATAGTGTGGTGATTAAGCCTTCTTCTTTGACGCCCATTAATACCCTTCGTTTAGTGGATATTATTAATGAGCACACAATACCAAACTTAGTACAGTGTGTTATCGGTGAAAGAGAAGTTGGCGAACCTTTAGTATCGCACCCTGATGTTAAAAAAGTGGTCTTTACTGGTTCAACACCGGTAGGTAAGCGTATTGCCTCTTTGGTTGCTGGTGACCTGAAAAAGGTAACACTGGAGTTGGGTGGTAATGATGCTGGGATTGTTTTAGAAAATGCCAATGTTGAGAAGATTGCTGAAAAGATTTTCATGACGTCTTTTGTCAACATGGGGCAAACATGTGCTTGTTTAAAACGCCTCTATGTCCACCGTTCTAAATATGAAGCTTTATGCGATGCTTTAGTAAAAATAGCCGCGGCGCAAGTTGTTGGTAATGGTATGCAAGAAGGTGTGACCTTTGGACCCGTTCAAAACGCGAATCAGTATGAAAAGGTGAAAGCCATGATTGCTGATGCTCGTGAATCTGGAGCAGAGGTTATTGCCGCAGAACTACCGTCTGGTTTAGATGGTTATTTTATTGCTCCTACTATTATTAAAGACCCACAACACAGTATTGATGTGGTTTGTCATGAACAATTTGGTCCGGTGCTTCCTGTTATTCCTTACGATGATCTTAACGAGGTTATGTCGAAAGCTATTCATGAAGAGTTTGCTTTAGGTGGTTCTGTTTGGGGTGAGCCTTGTGCTGAGCTTGATTGGGTTGTTGATCAACTTGATTCAGGAACGGTCTGGGTAAACAACCATGCAGAAGTGCTACCTCACGTCCCTTTTGGCGGTAATAAGTCTTCTGGATTGGGCGTCGAATTTGGTATGGAAGGGTTGTTAGAGAATACGGTTCGTAAGGTTGTTAACCGAGCGAAGTAAGTTCTTATACAGAAATATAGCCATAATTATATGGCTATATTTCTGCAAACTCTTGTATGACTACTGCACTCTCCACTGCTTTGTAAAAAACAGATTTAACGTGTTCATTTATAACCCATGAACTCAACTTTGGCTGCCTGTTTGGTTCCGATTTCAGCATTCATGTCGTTATCTATTTTCGTCTGTTTTGCCTCTTCTTTGTTTTGCTTTTGACATTGTTAATAAGGCCTCTTGGAGTCCATAAATGCGAAATATTTTATATGCCTCTGATTTAGAAAGGGGAAGTCGGGTCGTACTGCGTGCAGCTTTGGAACAGGCGGCTAGCACTGACGGCAAGATTTTTTTCCTGCATGTTTCTGATCAGTTTCACCGTGGTAATGATGACTCTTTTGTCGGATTCAAATTGAAGAAGGCGCATGATGCGCATTTGGAATCACTAAAAGACGAATTACGAGCTTACATGAAGCAGCGAATCCATAATTTCGTTGCTGAAGAGTTGAGTGATATTGAGTTTAACGAAGACAGCATTGAAGTTGTGGTTCGTTTTGGTGACCCTGCCAAAAAAATTGTCGATACGATAAAAGATGTTGATGCCAGCATGGTTGTAATGGGAGATAGGCGTGTTAATGCATTGTCTCGAATGTTTCTAGGTTCAACCGCTCAGAAAGTTATCCATAATACGACCGTGCCTGTATTGATTGTGCCTATCTCTAATACCGTTGTAAGTAAAAAAGAGGGGGATGGAAATGGAATATGAGCATCGTAAATCCAAGCTGTTTTTTCTGTTTATTACCATCATTAGTATTTATTTAATTTTTACTTACCAAAGTCATACTGTGGAAATTAAACGCGATCACGGTTGGTATACTCAGCCTTATGTTGCCCCTTTATTTGGTTTGGGCATATTGGCTTTCTTTTCCTTTATCAAACTCTTGCTCGTCATTAGGCCGATAGAGGGCGAAAAAAGCTTACTGGAAAGTTTTGTTGAAAGCCTAGGTTATTACCGAATGGTCTTTATTACAGGCATCCTTTTCTTTGTCTATGTCAACGCAATTACGATTATTGGTTTTACTTTATCAACCATGCTTTTTGTATTGTCTATTGTCTGGCTAAGTCGATTGATATCAGCAATCTGGGTATTGAACACCTTTATTGCTGTCGCATTAATTGTCCTAATTTTTAGAGTTGGGGTGAATATCTGGATTCCAGACGTAGCTTTATATGAAAAGCTATTCAGCGGTGAAACCCTTTGGTTTATGAATAAATACTTTTAGAGATTTTTATGGATTTAATAGCATTAGGTATCAATGAAGTATTTGGTAACGGCGTTATATGGGCTGTTATTCTTGGTGCACTTATCGGTGTCACGATTGGCTCTATTCCCGGGTTAGAACCTGCTGGTGTGATGGCCATATTGCTGCCTTTAACTTTTACAATGGAGCCATTGTTTGGCGTGACTTTATTGTTGGGAGTTTATGGCGGTGCTTGGTATGGCGGCGCTATTCCCGCCATATTAATGAATACACCAGGAACGCCGGTGGCTGTTCTCACCACTTATGATGGTTATCCCATGGCCAAACGAGGGGAAGGCAAAAAGGCATTGTCTATTGCTTATACGTCTTCATTTTTTGGTGGAATGATCAGCGTTCTATCGTTGGTGTTTTTCGCTCCTACCTTGTCTCAGGTTGCAACGCTATTTGGCAGCGCTGAATTTGCCATGTTGGCTTTACTTGGGATGGTTTTTGTTGTGCTGGCGCACAATAAGTATGCCCTTGAAGCAGCGGCAATGATTGGTCTTGGTATGTTTTTAGGTTCGGTCGGTATTGATCGATCTTTTAATACCCAAGTTTACACTTTTGATCAACCTTGGCTGCTAGCTGGGGTGCCATTAGTACCTGCCGTAATTGGTCTGTTTGCTATGTCGCAAGCGTATGTACTGATTTCTGCAAAAGGTAATGATTCATTCAAAACGAAATTAGAGGGATCGGGACGTTTTGAAGGTTTTGTCGTGCTTATGCGCAATAAAGTGACAGCGATCCGTTCGGCAATTTTAGGCGTGGTGATGGGATTGTTGCCAGGCGTTGGCGAGTTTGGGTCCCAGTTCTTTTCCTATACTTTGGCGCAGAAATTCTCAAAGAATCCTGATGAATTTGGTAAAGGCGCTGAGGCGGGCATTGTCGCTTCAGAAACGTCAAATAATGCTGTAACAGCGTCTGTTTTGGTTCCTTTGTTGGCATTTGGTATTCCTGCTGATGCTTTAATGGCGATGCTTCTGTCGGTGTTTATGGTTCATAACTATACGCCAGGTCCAAGATTGTTTACTGAGCATCCTGAGTTTATTTCCGGTCTGTATGTGGCATTGTTCGTGATGAATATTTTTATATTCATATACCTAACTTTTGCCTCTCGCTTTATTGTAAACATTACTCGAATTCGTGGTCGTTTCATTGGAGCACTTATTTTTGTTCTCGGTTTCTTAGGCGCTTACAGTCAGAATTATCAGTTTACGGATGCTTTTATTGCACTCGGGTTCTCGGTGGTTGGCTATATTATGAAACGGAATAACATTCCTGCCGTTCCTATTATATTGGGGTTGGTTTTGGGGCCTGTGTTCTTAAATCGAATGCGTCAGGCGTTAGGTGTGTCTAATGGCAGTTTTGATGTCTTTTTAGATCGACCAATTGCTTTGGCTTTATTTAGTGTGACTCTTTTATCCATTTTTGTGTTTACTTATAGCAAAATTAGAGAAAAGCGTCGTGTAGCTTAATCATTAATATTCACAGGGCTTCAATGTAGGTTGAAGCCCTTTTTATGGAAGTAGCTATGTTGTCTTTTAAAAACTCAAAAATAATAACAGAACAAAAAAACGTTATTTTATCATTAGAAACTAAAAATCATCAGCTGCAGGATTTGGTGGATGAAAAGGACGTTAAAATAAGGGTGATAGAAGAACAGTTATCTTCTCAAGGAAGCACAGCAGATGGCTTAGATTTTACGAAGAATTTATTAAATGGCATGACGGGGCTTTTAGTGCCTGTTACACAAATGGTAAATCAGGTATCTGAAGAGCTGTTTGAGCCAATGAGTAAAGTAGAAGAGGTTAAAAGCGAAAATCAAAAAAGTAATTTGGAGCTGAATAAGCTTTGTGATGCTACCAAGCTCATGTCTGAAGACGCAGAGAAAAGCTTAGAAGAGGTGCTAACCTTGCGAAGCTTAGCGACGGAAATTGATAGCTTCGCTGGTGTCATCAATAAAATATCTGAACAGACTAACTTGCTAGCGCTTAATGCCGCTATTGAAGCGGCTCGTGCTGGCGAATATGGTCGAGGCTTTGCCGTTGTTGCTGATGAAGTTAGAGGTTTGGCAAGTCGCGCAAGAGAGTCCAGTGATGAAATCTCGACATTGGTGCAACGCATTCAAACCACAACGGCAGAAGTGGATCGACGTATTCAGGTGCTAAACGAAGCCATTAATTCGCATCATGAGCATTCCGTTAATATCCAGTCAAGCATGGCCAAAACCAACGTTAGCTCTGAGCTCATTATTTCAGCGGCCTATAAAGCGATGCTGTATGGGCATGGGTCGACCTCATTGTTTGAATTGATGAATATAAAAGATGCGTGGATTGCACAGTGGTTATGTACAGAGCATGTTAATAATGACGTGCTGGATATAAACAAAACTGTATTTGCTCAGTGGTATATCCATGGCGACGATAATGATTTTAGCTATCGAGATCATGACGCCTTTAAAGCTATTGAAGCACCGTTGTATCGTCTGTTTGAGCTTGGTGAAAGCTTGCTAAAGAAGACACCTAGGCACGATTACGATGGGGCTGAATCACTTATTAATCAGATCAATAGCGCTATTCAAGAAATTGAAGAGGGTCTAGTAAAGGTTCAGCAGCACCTATTAAGATGTGTTACGAATTTACTGGATGCTTAGAGCGCAATATTAATGACGTATTTTTGTGCTCATATACAGCAATGAACACAAAGTGCCACAGCAGGCCATGATGATTAAAAGGCTTGCTGGTGTGCCATCGAACAATAAACTCGCCACATAGCTAATGAAGCTTCCCATCGCAAATTGCGCCGCTACTAAAAGCCCAGACACTGTGCCGGCTTTTTCTGGTAACAGGTCAAATAAGGTGGCTAAGCTGTTGGCGCCGATCGCACCAGTGACACTGATATAAAGCATGGTAGCAATGACAAATAACAGAATTGGTGTGCTGTTAAAGCCATACATTCCCCAAATGATCAGTGTCGCCATAAAAGAGATAGCAACCGCTACATTTAATGCGACGCTGACGCTATAGCGTTTACTGAGATACGAGTTGAGTAAGGTGGCGATAATGATGGCGACAATATTGGCAGAAAAGAGCATCGCATAATGGGTTTCTGACAGTTGAAAGTATTCTATGTACACAAATGCGGATGTTGCGATGAAGGCAAACATACCAGCGAATGAAAAGGCGTTGGTCAGTACATATTGGATCAACAATGGTGAGCGTAGGCAGTCAATGTAGTTGTTGAAGTAGTGGCTGATGCTCGGTTTTATGCTTGAGTTGGACTTTGTTTCTGGTAACAACAGTGCGCTGCCAATAAAGGCTAGCATTGAGAACAAAGCTAAGAAGTAAAAAATCCAACGCCACTCAAAATAGCTCACAATGTAAGCCCCAAGTATGGGCGATACCAGCATGACCATCATGGAGATGATATGCATGTGTGAAAGGATATTGGCGGCTCGCTTCAGTTCATACAAGTCTCTCACTAACGCTCTACCCAGAACGGCCGCTGCCGCTCCTCCTAATGATTGTAAGAAACGAAACAAAATCAGGCTCTCGCCTGTGGATGCCATTGCGCAACCTATACTGCTCAAGAAATAAAAGCCTATACCTATTAACAGTAAGCGCTTTCTACCCAGCATATCGGATAAGGGGCCGAAAATGAGCATGCCGATTGCCATGCCAAGCAAAAATACAGTAATGGTGGTTTGTATCAGCTGATCCGTGGTTTCTAGGCTGTTGGCTATGGTCGGTAAGCTTGGTAAGTACATATCGATAGAAAGCGGCCCAAAAGCGACTAAATAGCCAAGCAAAGGGATGGTTAATTTACTTAAAGTAGAGGGCATAACGGCTCCAACATAAAAATATTCTGTTGTATGGTTTTAGTTCAGAAAGTTTATTGCCGCTGTCGCACAATCAATGTCTTGTTGTTCAGAACCACCAGATACACCAATCGCACCAACAATATAACCTTCAAGTAAAATCGGCAGTCCTCCACCTAAAAAAGTAAAATCAGGCTCGCTTTGCAAAGCAAGTAAGGTGTTATTTCTGTCTGCTAGCTTGCTTTGCCACTCTTTGCTTGGTATGCCAAATGACACGGAAGTAATGGCTTTTTTATGAGAGATAGCTTGGGATAACAGCGGCGCATTATTCATCGCCGCGCTGGCGAGATTTCGTCCAGAAGAGCAAACGATGGTGATGCAGACGTTGATACCAAGTAGTACCGCTTGATCGATAGCGGTACTACAAAGTTGCAGTGCCGCCTGTGTGGTTAAATCTTGTTTTGTAATGGTTTTATTGAGCATTTGTCTACCTAATAATGAGCATTGGCATTAATATGATGTCCAGCATTAACCAACACTATGAGTGTCTAAAACAACAATGGTATCTACTCCAGCGTCTTTGGCTCGATGAGCAATCTCACGATGGCCATCAATAGCTGGTTGTCGACAACCTTCTAATCATCCTAGTTTTTCTGACAACAACATGGTTGGAACGTGTGTCACATTAGCCCGTAATACTTAAAGTCCCCATAAAAAGGCCTAAATTATATCATTTTAATTAACATGTTAAATAATTTTTTTGAGTGTCTTCATCAATGGGTTTGAAGGTTTAGCGTGCTTATCCTTGATTTAGAGAAAACACTTTATAATTTATTGCAAAGATGTGCTCATAGGTAGTGGTTGATGAATTGATAGTCTGGACTGTCATAGCCGAAGATACCTTGTCCATCATTTATAAAATAAGTAGAGATGGGCTAATCCTTTAGATCTCAACAATAATCAACAGTTGTTTGAGATTTTATAAAATGTTGGAGGGGAATTGATTTAGTTTAATAAAAAACTCACTTTGACTGTGAATGTTTAGTTTTTTATAGATGTTTTTTTTATGATTTTTTACTGTACCTTCTGAAATGAAACAAAATTCGGCTATTTTTGACTGTGAATGTCCTTGCAGCATTAGGTCTACTATTTGTTTTTCTCGGTTTGTGAGCGATTCTAGGTGTGTTGTTTTTTTAGTGTATATATTTTTACACTGATTGTTTGATTGATATTCTTTTTTAATTATTGATTCGTGTTTAATTATCATTTCTTTGATAATTAATAAATAGTTTGATAGATCTTCATACGAATCTGTTGAATTAATCGCTATACATATGATGTTGTATTCATCAATTTTAATTGAAAATATAGTTTCTTTTTTCCAATTTATATATCGGTAGAACTGATTGTAATAGTTTTGATTTTTTTTGTTTATTGTTGCTTCTATATTGATGGTAAAACATTGGTAATCTTTCGAATCATCAATTTTATCAAAAGTAGGGTCTAGTAAATAGGCCGATTCACAGTAGAATTTATCGATTTGGCTAATGGTTTCAACGCCTAAAACTTGAGGTTTTTTGGTGAGAGGGAAAAGTAAAATTTTAGCATCCATGATATTGGGTATAAATTTTATGAAACAGGCTAAACTGCTATAGAAGTATCGTGTTCCGATGCTTGAAATGAGTTGTGGTATAGAGTGTAGGACTGCTATGGTCATCATTATTGCTCATAATATAGATTATATAAATAGATTACATTGTGATGTGAGTATGTCAAGTAGTTAATATGTTAACTTTGGTTTGGGTGGAGATATGTAGGCACTGTTTGAACTGAATCGATGAGCTAAGGTGCAATGGAGGAGGCAAAAAGCACTAAACAAGGTGAAATTATCATTTTTTAGTGGTCAAAAAGTGATACACAGTGATCGATTTTGTTTAGTGCTTTTGAATAAAATGCTTCAGCTGTTTTAACTTAATTTTGTTTGTGCCTAAGTGTGTGTGTCATGCGAATTAGCTTATTCTGCCACTGAAAGGTAATGCTTAATAAAACGTTCACTGTGAATTACCCATTTCAACTTAGTCCCCTTTTCGAAAAACCAAGCTTCTCCTTTTTTGTAAGTTTTTTCTTCCCCAGTATCAAGTAAGGTTAATGTTACCTCGCCTTCAACAACAATGGCATGTTCATGAAAAGGGAACTCCATTTCGAACTTACCTTTTGTACAGCTAAAATAAGCGCAGCACACGGCTGTATCCGGTGCACCATAGACTATAGCACCTCCAATCAAACAGTCACCTTCAATTGTTTTTGCTCCGAGATCCGAAATCGTTCCCCATGGTAAGAGTTCAATGTTTGTTAAATCGACAGTGTTTATCTTCATAGATAGTCCCCTAGGTAGATTAGAAAATTGATTTTATCGAAGTTTTGAGACTAGCTTTCTTTATGACGTGAGGATATGTCCCAAAAGTGGTGTTTTTAATTTTTATTCGCTGTTATGAAAATGTCCTGATTGTGATATAGACATTTTTTGATAGCGCTCTAATGTATTAATAAAGAACAATTTTCACTTATGAGGCTTAGAGAGAAAATGGCAAAAAATGATTATTTCGATAAGATGGATTCTTTAAATTATTATTCTGCAACGAAAAAATATGATTTGAGGTTTCCCTCTTTGCAAGAGGATTTAGTGGCTGATATTGTTGTTATTGGTGGTGGTTTTACAGGTATTAATACAGCATTAGAGCTAGCAGAAAAAGGTATCAAAAATATTGTTTTAATAGAGGCAAAACATTTAGGTTATGGTGGTACAGGAAGAAATGGAGGTCACATTATGCCTGGCGTTGGGCATAATTTAGATTTGATTAAAAAGGATATTGGAGAAGATGGTGTCGATGCGATATTTAAAATTTCTGCTGAGGGCATAAAAATTGTTAAAGAACGGATTAATAAATATAACATTGATGCGGATTTTAGACATGGATACGGCTTTTGTGCTTTTAATCAACGTCAGCAAAAGCTATTAGAGTCATGGGAAAGAGAGTTTAAGTTACTTGACCATAATTCAGATATTGGGTTAGTAACAGGGCGTGAAGTGGAGACTGTTGTTGGAAGTCGCTCCTACTGTTCAGTGCTTCGTTATATGGATGGGGGGCATGTTCATTCGCTGAATTTGTTACTTGGGGAGGCGGCGGCAGCGACTGATTTGGGAGTAAAAATATATGAAAACTCAAAAGTTACTTCCGTTGAGTATGGAAAAAAAGTCACCGTTAGAACTGCTATGGGTAGTGTCGTCGCCGAAAAAATGCTTTGGGCATGTGACTCCTTTATCAATGGATTAGAACCAAAACTAGAAAAAAGTATAATTAATACTATGTCATTTCAGATGGCAACAGAGCCGTTATCAGATGAGCTTATTAATAGAATTAGTCCAATTAGAGGGGCGTTTAGTGATGTTCGTCCTGTCATTGATTACTACCGAGTAACAAATGAAAATCGTTTATTATTTGGTGGTGCAACGCACTTTGTTGAATATATCCCCAAAGATTTATTTAAGTGGAATCGAGAAATTATGTTAAACATCTTTCCATACTTAAAAGAGGTAAAAATCGACATGGCTTGGGGAGGGCCAATGTCATTAGGACGAAATTTGTTTCCTCAAGTTGGAACCTTGGCAGGACATCCAAATGTGTTTTATGTGCAGGGTTATGCCGGTTTTGGCGTCACTCCAAGTCATTTGGTCAGTAGAGTCGTTGCCGAAGGTATGTTAGGCGGGAGTAATTTGTATGCTCTGTTTACTGGGATTCATCATAAAAATATTTTTGCTCGTGAAAGTCTTAAAAATATTCTTTTGACAGGTGGTAAAATGACTCATCAGCTACAGGGATATTTTACAGGGCAAAGATAAAGTGTTTATTTGTTATTTTTTATCTTAGCAATGGAACTTATTTTTCAAAGAAGTGAATAACCCAAGTATGTAGGTTATTCACTTTTTCTGTAGTGTTTTCGAAAATCCGAAGGGCTCATTCCCGTGTTTTTTAAGAAGAACCGTGAAAAATAGGAAGGGTCAAGATAACCTAAGGTGTACGCGATTTCGGTGAGGTTTTTATTGGTGTGAGATAATAGGCGTTTTGCCTCAAGCAGAATTCGTCCATTGATCAATTTCTTAGGGCTGAGTTTCGTTATCTTGTTACATAAATAATTCAATCTGCTTTCATTTATGTTTAAAGAGTTACAATAAAATTGGATCTGCTTTTCCGTTAAAAAATGACGCTCAAGCAATGAACTAAATTCTCTAAAACAAAGGATTTCACTTTGGTTGTGTTGTTTTCTGGGCTGCTCTGCGCCTGCCAGTCTTAACATGCTAATTAAGATCAGTTTCACAATGGATTCAATGCCTTCTTGTTGAAACAGAGCAGATTGGTTCCATTCAAGCTTGAGCATTTTGAATAGGTTTAATAATTGCTCCCAATGCAGCGGGTTAGAGTTGGTGTCTTTGTTACGATCTAGATGAAATGGCATCAGTAATGAGTTGTGATTACTGTAAGCATTCAGTTCAGCCATGATTCTTTGTAAATGAGTGTTATGAATGGTGATGACATAACCTGGTGCGGTAGGCTCAGTTAAAAAAGCGTGTGGTGTAGCTGGTGGCGTGTAAAACGCAGCACAGCCTTCCGTTTCATAAACATTTTGCTCGATATTAAATAACGTTTTCCCTGACAAAATAAGATGTATTTGGCAGTATTCTGCATGCAAATGCATTGGCATATCACGACCAAAGAAGTCCGCCATTTTTCCAAGTACATCAAAATGAATCGTGGCGTCTTTGTAGGCGACATCATAGTCTTGGCCAATAGTGATGTTGGGGATCCATTCTTTTTTCATTAAATTAGCTTCTATTATTGTCGTGGTAGATTTGTTTTTAGTGCGTTTTTTTGCAGGCTCTTAAGAATACAGTATAGAAATATTAAAAGAGATTTTTTGCTCAACGTCATAATAAAAAAAAGCCCAGCATGCGAATAAATATCATGCTGGGCAAACTAAGGGTGATCCAAGATCAAATATCTGAGTATGTTAACTGGGAGGCAGACATACTCAGATAACAACCAGCACTTAATAGACGGATGCTGTTGCTTCTTCATGGGAATTTTGTTCAGGCTTGAACTCATTCACCAAAGCTTTAGTACTGTTCATAAGTAAACCCGTATCACTGCCAACAGCGACAAATAATGCGCCGAGTGACAAGTAATGTTTTGCTTGCACCTTGTCTGCCATTAAAATGCCTGGCGCCTTGCCCGCAGCAACAATTTTCGCAATGCTTTGCTCTATCACTTTCACCACTTCAGGATGATTTGGCTGGCCGATGTAGCCCAGTGATGCGCTCAGGTCTGCCGGTCCAATAAAGACGCCGTCGACCCCATCTACAGCAAGAATATTATCCAGTTCTTCGACGGCTCGCAGAGATTCAATTTGAACCAGTACACAGATTTCTTCGTTCGCTGTCGTCAAATAATCAGGTGTTCGATTGAATTGTGAAGCACGTGCTAATGCACTGCCGACTCCACGAATACCAGCAGGTGGGTAGCGTGTTGCTTTGACTATCTCCAGCGCTTGCTCAGCATTATCTACCATGGGTGCTAGGACAGTTTGCACGCCAAGATCAAGTATTTGCTTGAGTGCGACATGGTCTGCCCAGGCTGGCCTGACGATAGGGTGACTATGATAGGGCGAGATAGCTTGTAATTGACCTACCATGGTTTGCAAGGTATTTGGTGCGTGTTCACCGTCAATTAAAAGCCAATCAAACCCCGCACTGGCAATAAGTTCAGCTGTGTAGTTGTTGGCTAAGCCAAGCCACAGACCAATCTGTGGCTGTTGGTTTTTGAGAGCCGCTTTAAAGGTATTTTTAGGGGCAGCCATGTCTATCTCCTAAGCAAAATGGTACGACTAAGCAAAATGACAAGACACTGAGCCAAGTGGGCCATAGTCCACGTTGAACGTATCGCCTTTACGTGCTGCAATCGGGCGAGTAAAAGAACCGCCAAGGATGATTTGTCCTGGTTCAAGTTCGACGTCAAATGGCGCTAATTTATTGGCTAACCATGCAACTCCATTGGCAGGGTGGTTGAGCACGCCTGCCGCCACACCGGTTTCTTCAATAATGCCGTTGCGTTGCATAATGGCAGACGCCCAGCGTAAATCCATTTCATCTATTTTGATCGGTCGCCCACCTAGGATAATCGCAGCGTTGGCAGCATTATCAGCAATGGTATCGAAGACTTTGCGTGGGCGTTTGCTTTCTGGGTCGATAGATTGACTGCGAGCATCAATAAGCTCAAGGGCTGGAATAACATAATCTGTGGCGTTATAAACATCGAAAATCGTGCAGTTTGGTCCTTTCAATGGCTTTTTTAAAACAAAAGCTAATTCGACTTCGATACGCGGCACAATGAATTTGTCCGTTTCAATTTCACAGCCATCGTAATACAGCATGTCATCAAGCAAGGTGCCGTAATCGGGCTCATCAATTTGTGAACTCATCTGCATCGCACGAGATGTTAAGCCAATTTTATGGCCAATTATCTTGCGACCTTCATTTAATTTCATTTGCACCCATTCACGTTGAATGGCGTACGCATCATCAAACGTGATATCTGGATAATCTAGTGAGATTTGACGGATTTGAACGCGTTCTTTTTCTGCTTGATTAAGCTTGTTAGCGCAAGCCGTAATAATGTCTTTTGAAAGCATGCTACACCCTTAATTTAAATTGTTTTTAGGTATTCTGTTTCAGAAATAATGGTATTTTTTAAAACGCCAACGCCTTCTACTTCTGTGGTTACCACGTCACCGGGTTTTACATCAGCCAGACCTTCTGGTGTGCCTGTAAAGATCATATCGCCTGGTGTTAATGTCATAATGTCACTTAAGTAGGCGATAAGATGAGGAATATTAAAGACCAAATCCTTAGTGTTGCCTTCTTGCTTGAGTTCACCATTAATATAAGTGCGCAGCATCAAGTTATGAGGGTCTTTAATGTCTTTGGCATCAACGAGATATGGACCAATTGGGGTGCAAGTATCACGGCTTTTTACGCGCAAATTAGGGCGGTAGTAGTTTTCTAAGTAGTCGCGAATTGCATAGTCATTGCCCACTGTGTAACCACCGACATAGTTCATTGCGTCTTCTTTCGAAACGTTTTTGGCTTCTTTGCCGATGACCACAACTAATTCACATTCATAATGCATGTAATCGACGTTATCGGGGCGGTAAGTGTTTTGATCGTGACCAATTAGGGAGTTTTTATTCTTCAAAAAGACTAAAGGCTCTTCTGGTGCTTTGAAAGAGAGTTCAGCCGCATGATCGGCATAGTTAATCGCCAAAACGAACATTTTACCTTCGCAAGGCGGTAACCATGTAAATGAACCGTCTGCTAATACATCACCTTGTTGAGTAACAACTTGATCCTGTTCGTTGATGGTGACGTCTAATGTTTTATTGTTAAAAAGTATACGAGCGCTTTTCATGACTGCTTCCTATTCTTGTTCTACTGGATTGGCTAGACGGCCGACGCCTTCGATATCTATCATGACACTGTCACCAGGTTTAATTTCTAATTCCGGTGTGCGCTCGGGTGTTCCCGCGATGATGATGTCTCCTGCTTCCAGCGTCATAAAACTGCTTATGTAGCTGACAATCTCTTCCACCGAATGGATTAATTGATCGGTATTTGTCTCGTGTACAAATGTGTCATTAATAAAGGTCTTGATACTTAAATTATTAGGATGACTTACTGCGGTTTTGTCTACCGTCCATGGGCCAATAGGGCAGAAAGTATCGCGGCATTTTGCTTTTACCGCAGGACGGTAGAAGGAGGTTTCAGCCAAGCTCACTTCGTTAACAACCGTAAAACCTTGAATAAAATCTAAGGCGTTATTGGTATCGACGCGAGTTGCCGTCTTGCCAATAACGATACCCAACGAAGGGCCTGCATAAACAGCGCCTTTGTCAGTGGGCACCTTGATGCTGCTCGCATACCCGATATGAGTATTATCCGTTTTAATGTGTAAAACAGGCGTTTTAGGGGGCTGAACATGCGGCTTCTCGTTAAACGCTTGCTCCAAAGACTTAGCTAGTGCTTTATTATTTAGTGCGACACCAATCACGCTGCCAGATGTTGGTGGGAGCATGCTGTTATCTAATCTAATTTCAAAGCTGGCGTTCGCTGTTTTGAATACCACTTCATTTGATTCTTTTTGTCTGTAATGGAACATTTTTTTATTACCAAATGTAGTTAACATGTTAAGTATAGTTTCGTAAAAAAACTTCCTTGTCAATACACTGCAGAATTTATTGGATGAATTTACGGAAAAGCTCAGCCTGAGATTTTATTTTGAGTTTACGATAAATGTTTTTGCGATGGTTCTTAACCGTACCTTCCGAGACAAAGCATTTTTCTGCGATAGAAGCCGAAGATAGCCCTGTTAAGATAAGTTCAACAATCTCTTTTTCTCGTTTGGTTAGATGGTGATTTTCAAAGATAGAGCGGCGAGTATCTAGGGGTTCATGTTCAATCACTTGGTTTAGCTGTAACTGTGAACCAACACGTTCATGAGTCAAAATGGCGGCTTTGATCGAATTGAGGCATGGGAATAACTCTCGATTTAACGCTTGAACAGACGAGTCATTGTCTTTTGTCGAGTAGACGATGCAGATTTTCTTGTCACTGTTTGTGCCGATCACAATGTTTGTTTCATTGCACCAACCTAGTTGTTGATAGAAGGTATCGTAGTAAATGGAGTCTCGAAAATCATCATTATTAACTAGGCTATCCAGCGTAAAGAATTCAGTCTGCACTTTATCATCGCAGATCATGTCATAGACAGGATCTAGTAAGTAGGCCGATTTACAATACACTTCATCAATTTCTGACATTGGATAGCCGCCTAAGAAAACAGGGTGGTTTGTTTTCGAATAGCTAACAATTCTGATGTTAGAGATGGGGTCTAGCGCTTTAATCGAATAGGCAACTTGATCATAAAACTGCTGTTGACCAATGCTATTGATAAGAGAAGGCAAAGTGTCATAAAGGCTTGAATTTAGCATGTTATGCGCTCCCGTTTATTGTCAGTTATTTGATAGGGCACAGAAGGATAATTTCACATCTGCACTAAAAGTCAATTAATGCAAAAGGTATTCCACATATCTCTATCTTTGTCTTTTTTTCAATAAATGCATTTCATTGTTGGTAAGTGTGCTTGACATACTATACATGTTAAGTTTAATTTATTTAACATGTTAACTAAATCGATGTCGAGATATTCTCGTTCGGTTCCTTATCAGTAGAGAGAAGAAAAATGATTAAGAACTTGATAAACGGCAAATGGGTTGAGAGCAAAGAAACGTTCCAGACTTTTAATCCCGCTACAGGTGAAGTATTGGCAGAAGTGGCTCACGCATCTGATGAGCAGGTGGCTGAAGCGGTTCAAGCTGCCAAAGATGCCTTTCCAGCATGGGCGGCTATGCCAGTAGCAAAACGCTCGAAAATCATTGAAAAACTGGGCGACCTTATCGCTGAGAATGTTGAAGAAATTGCTCGCCTCGAAACCGCTGACACAGGCTTACCTCTATACCAAACGCTGAATGCGTTGGTTCCACGTTCATCGAATAACTTCTATTTCTTCGCTGATAAAGCCAAGCAGATGAACGGTCATACTTACCCAGTTGACGACCAAATGTTGAATTACACCCTGTACCAACCAACGGGTGTGTGCGCGCTGATTTCGCCATGGAACGTACCTTTTATGACGGGAACATGGAAAACAGCACCTGCGCTCGCGTTAGGTAACACAGTGGTAATGAAGCAGTCTGAATTGTCTCCGTTGACAACAGATTTCCTCGGTCGTTTGTCCATCGAAGCGGGCGTGCCACCAGGTGTGTTCAATATTGTGCATGGTTTTGGTGCAACAACAGGTAACGCCATCATTACTAACGACGATGTGGATGCGATCTCATTCACTGGCGGTACTTCAACGGGTAAACACATTATTGCCAATGCTGGCTTAAAGAAATTTTCTATGGAGCTGGGTGGTAAATCACCAGTAATGATCTTTGAAGATTGCGACTACGAACGCGCGATGGACGCTGCGGTGTTTGGCATTTTCTCGATCAATGGTGAGCGTTGTACAGCAGGTTCTCGTATTTTCGTACAAAAAGGCATTTACGATAAGTTCGCGACGGAATTTGCGGAGCGAGCGAGCAAAATCAGAGTCGGCGATCCGACAGATCTGAATACGCAAGTAGGTTCTTTGATCAGTCAACAGCACTTTGACAAAGTGACAGGCTACATTCGTATCGGTATGGAAGAGGGTGCGACCTTGATCGCAGGCGGCCCAGATAAGCCAGTAGATGAGTTACCCGATCATCTGAAAGGCGGTCACTTTGTTCGTCCAACCGTATTCCGTGATGTAACCAATGACATGCGCATTGCCCGTGAGGAAATTTTTGGACCGGTTGCGGTATTGATACCGTTTGAAGATGAAGCCGATGTGGTCGCTATGGCGAACGACAATGAATACGGCCTAGCGTCTTATTTATGGACGCAAGACGTAGGCAAGGTTCATCGCATCGCGCAAAAAGTAGACGCAGGCATGATGTTTGTAAACTCGCAAAACGTACGTGATCTTCGTACCCCGTTTGGTGGTAAGAAGGCGTCGGGTACAGGCCGCGAAGGGGGAGACTACAGCTTCGAAGTCTTCTGCGAACCAAAGAATGTTTGTATCAGCATGGGCTCACACCACATTCCAAAGTGGGGTGTGTAGTTTAAACATTGGCGGGGGCGTGATGCCCTCGCGCTTGTTGGAGCATTCTTATGCCACATTTTGTTTTTGAATATTCAGCCAATCTTGAAGAGCGTTTAGATTTTCAGCCAGTGTTTAAAGCGCTGCATGAGTACATTGTTTCAACTGGGCACTTTCCTCTTGGTGGTGTGCGCAGTCGGGCGATTTGTTGTGATCATTTTCGTGTTGCGGATGGGCGTGATGACTTCGCCTTGATCAATTTGAATTTAAAAATAGGTCATGGTCGAAGCATGGAAGTACGCCAAGAGGTAGCAGAAAAGGTATTTGCTATCTTTTGCGAATGGATGAAACCGATCACAGATAACAGTTATTGCCAGATATCTTTTGAACTGACGGAACTGGATCCTGTTCTTAAATTTAATAAGAACAATATTCATGCTCTTTTTAAGTAGAGCCTGATTGAGTCAATAACGATTTAAAATAATTATAAATAGAGGGTAATCGTGATGAGCCTTAAAAAGATTTTTTCTATTGCTGTAGCCGCCACTTTGTCTACCATGACGTTTGCAGAAACAATCCGGGTTGCTAGCTGGCTTCCACCGACCAATCCTATGAACCAAGTGGTTATTCCTGCTTGGGGTAAAGCCATATCGGATGCCACCGACGGACGTATTAATGTCGAAATCGTTTATGGCTTAGGCCACCCTAAAACGATGTGGAATTTGGTTGAAGACGGAATAGTGGATGCGAGTTATAGCTACCATGGTTATGTTCCAGGGCGTTTTGAATTACCCCAAGTTGTAGAGCAACCAGGGCTAGGCACTAATGCGGAAGCGGCCTCTTACGCATTGTGGACGACCTATGAAAAGTTCTTTTCTGCCTCTAATGAATTCGATGGTCTAAAACTACTGGCTTTATTTACGCATGGACCGGGTCAAATTCATTCAAATTTTCCAGTCAATTCCATTGATGATCTGAAAGATAAAAAGATCCGCATCGGTGGCGGTGTGCAAAGTATCATTGCGGAAAAATTCCATGTGACACCAGTCGGCGCGCCTGCACCAAAAGTTTACGAGATGATGCAACAAGGCGTCATTGATGGTGCGTTTTTACCTGCGGTAGAGCAGAAAGTTTTGCGCCTTTCAGAAGTCACTCAGTATTTGACCATTTTCCCTGATGGCCTCTACATGGGCAGCTTTTCAATGTTCATGAATCCTGATGTGTTTGAAGATTTAGATAAAGAAGATCAACAAGCAATTAATGATGCATCAGGGGAAGTGTTATCCGTGCTAGCGGGTAAAGCGTGGGATGCAAGTGATGCAGCAGGAATAGAATCGGCACGTGAAAATGGCGTCACAGTCACTACTTTGTCTGCCAATGATAAGCTCGTTAAAGATGTTCAAGCCACTTTGTCTGACGCCAGCGCCAGCTGGATAAAAACCGCGGATGACAAAGGTTATAACGGCAGTAACGCGTTGAAATACCTTCGTGATACGGCTCATGAGTACGCAGCGAAGCATGGAGAATAGCGATGTGGTTATCTGCGATGGTTAATAAATACCATGAAGAATTTGGGCTAGCTAAATGGCTAGCCTTTGTTCTTGAGGTTGTGTCGTCACTCGTATTGCTTGCTTTGATGATATTGACTTGCTCTGACGTGGTTGGACGTTACGTATTTAACAACTCTATCAACGGTACAACTGAGCTTACTGAGTTGGCTCTTTGTATCATTGTTTTTTGTCAGTTGCCTATCGTAACCCTTACTAGCGCTCATGTGGTGGTTGATATTCTTGATCGTGTATTGCCAGAAATGTTTATGAAAATCAGTGGTTTAGCTATTAATTTAGTGATTGCTGCTGGTTTTTTCTTCGTGGCAGAACGTGTTTGGTTTCAAGCTTCTAGGTCATTACGTCGCGGTGTCATGACGGAATTTTTGCATATTCCTGTGGCGTATTTTATCCAGTTTATCTCTATCATGATGTTTGTTACCGCCGCAATTCTTATGCTGAAAGCTTTTTATGCTGTGATGTCAAAAGTGGAGGTGGCTGAATGATTGTTTCTGCTTTTGGCTTTGCCATTCTTCTAGTGCTTATTCTCATTTTTAGAATGCCTATCGCCTTTGCTATGGGAACGGTTGGTATTGTTGGCTTTGGTTATTTGCAAGGTTTGAGTTTCGATAATGTGTTTGATTTTCGTTGGACTGGACCTTTATCTCTTGCGACAAATCGTATTATCGATACCTCACAAGAGTATGGATTGTCTGTTATACCGTTGTTCATCTTGATGGGTAACTTTGTGACGAAAGCAAATTTATCGGGTGAATTGTATAAAGCATCCAATGCGTTTTTGGGGCATCGTAAAGGCGGTCTAGCCATGGCAACGATTGTGGCTTGCGGTGGTTTCTCGGCGATTTGTGGTTCGAGTTTGGCAACATCTGCAACCATGGCCAAGGTCGCCATGCCGCCGATGAAAAAATATGGCTACAGCGATGGCTTAGCCAGTGCATCTATTGCGGCAGGATCTACACTCGGTATTTTAATACCACCTAGTGTTATTTTGCTGATGTATGGTTTGTTAACGGAGACCAGTATACGCGAATTGTTTGCCGCTGGTTTCTTGCCTGGTTTACTGGGGATTTTTCTGTATCTGTTGGCCGTGAGATATGTCGTTTGGCGGCATCCAGAAAAAGGCCCAAGTGCAGAGCGTACTGGTCTTGCTGAACGTATACAGGCGTTGAAAAATGTCTGGGGTGTTTTGGTTTTATTTCTTGTGGTAATGGGAGGGATTTATCTTGGTGTTTTCACTCCTTCTGAAGCCGCAGGTGTTGGCGCTGGAGGGGCTTTCTTAATTGCTCTAATGCGTAAATCACTGACAGTCGAGGCGATTTTTCATGCCTTAATTGATACAGGTAGAACCACGGCAATGTTGTTTTCGGTGTTAATTGGCGCGTTAATCTTTTCGGACTTTATTACTATTGCCGGTTTGCCCGCTGAATTATTGGCTTTTGTGCAAAGTTTTAACCTTTCAGCGTTTGGGGTTATTTTAATTATCATCGCTATTTATTTAGTGCTAGGAATGGTGTTTGAAAGTTTATCCATGATTCTTTTGACGGTTCCTATTTTTTATCCCTTGGTACAAAGCCTAGGTTTTGATTTGGTCTGGTTTGGTATCGTGGTGGTTGTGGTGACAGAAATTAGTCTTATTACGCCGCCTGTAGGGATGAATGTCTTTGTGTTGAGTGCTGTATTGAAGGATGTGAAAGCGGGAACGATCTTTAAGGGTATTACGCCATTTTGGTGTGCTGATATGGTTCGACTCGGCTTGATTGTGGTCTTTTCATCTGTCGCTCTTTTCTTACCAGAACTGTTATATAGATAAACACTATTTTGGAGATTTACTATGGGTAAGTTAGCTCTTGCTGCAAAAATAACACATGTGCCATCTATGTATCTTTCGGAGCTTGATGGCCCTCAAAAAGGCTTTCGTCAGGCGGCTATAGATGGCCACCTTGAAATCTCTAAGCGTTGTCGTGAGCTTGGGGTGGATACCATTGTTGTGTTTGATACGCACTGGTTGGTAAATGCGAATTATCACATTAATTGTGCGCCACACTGGGAAGGGGTTTATACCAGTAATGAACTGCCACACTTCATTAATAATATGCCATACAGCCTCGATGGTAACCCAGAGCTGGGTCGTATTATTGCTAAGGTGTGTAATGAACAAGGCGTTGAGACCATGGCGCATGATGCGACGACATTAGCGCCTGAATACGGCGCGCTAGTGCCAATGCGTTATATGAATCCAGACCAACATTTCAAGTGTATTTCAGTCTCAGCTCTATTAACGGTTCATTACTTAAATGATTCAGCGCGTTTGGGATGGGCTATCCGTGAGGCGATTGAAAAACACTACGACGGTACGGTTGCCATTTTGGCAAGCGGTTCGCTGTCCCATCGCTTTGCTCAGAACGGTCAGGCTCCCGATTTCTCTACCAAAGTGTGGAGCCCATTTCTTGAGAGTCTCGATCATCGAGTCGTTGAAATGTGGGAGAACGCAGAGTGGAAAACATTTTGCGAGATGCTGCCTGAATACGCGGCAAAAGGCCATGGCGAAGGATTCATGCATGATACCGCTATGCTGTTGGGTGCACTTGGTTGGTCAGATTATGATCAAAAGGTAGAAGTGATCACTCCGTATTTTGGTAGCTCTGGTACAGGGCAGATTAATGCTATTTTCCCTGTGTCACCACAAACAGGTGACGCTGTTCCAGCGCCTCAGGCGTCCGTTGAGAACGGCACATTTGTTTACGGTACCAGCCGCCTGTAATTCACAACTTTTCCCAAATGGCTGCATCGAATCTTCGGGCAGCCATTTATGCTGAGTAATAAATCTTAGCTTTCTCATCCTCTGCGTTCCATCTAGAACAGGGTTCAAATGTCCCTAAAGGGATATATGAATGGTGTTTTTTTGTCGATACGATAAAAATGTTCCGTTTTATCTTCTTTCAGAAGAGGGCGTTTGAATTCTCCAATATAAATAATGCTAAAAAAGTAGAGTGTTATTTAAAAGGAGTTGATGCCATATTAATAATAAGTTCTTTTGTACGATGTGATCTTAATATTTTAGTGATAAACGTACACATTGATTTAGTTTAATTGCTGGATCTATTTATTCTTCGAAAACATCATTATTAATATAAAAATATAAACCATTTTTAGAATAGGCAGCACCATGAGTGAGAATACTAAAATCGATTTTATTTACCTTTCTGAACCAGACATGATTAAAGCCGGCGTAACCGATATGCCAAGTTGCGTGGATACCATGGAAGAGATGTTTGGGCTTTTGTATACAGGTGATTACCGTATGGCGGGTCCTAATAATGACTCTCATGGTGCGATGATTACGTTTCCTGATGAATCTCCTTTTCCTACCATGCCAAAGCCAACAGCCGATCGCCGTTTAATGGCGATGCCTGCCTATCTTGGCGGTAATTTCCAAACCTCCGGTGTGAAATGGTATGGCTCTAATATCGCCAATCGAGAGAAAGGTCTGCCTCGTTCTATTCTGATGATGATTTTAAATGATATCGATACAGGAGCACCTTTGGCGTATATGTCTGCTAACTTGCTATCTGCTTACCGAACAGGGGCCATTCCTGGTGTGGGGGCGCGTTATCTAGCTCGTAAAGACTCTAAAGTAATAGGACTGCTTGGCCCTGGGGTGATGGGGAAAACAACAGTAGCGGCTTTTATTGCTGCTTGCCCTCAAGTGGATACGATTAAAGTCAAAGGCCGTGGTCAGAAAAACCTAGACAGCTTTATTGACTGGGTTAAAGAAACCTTTCCACAGGTTACCACAATTGATGTGGTAGACAGTGTCGAAGCGGTGGTTCGTGGTTCAGACCTTGTTACTTACTGTAATTCAGGCGAAGTGGGTGATCCGTCCACTTACCCAATAGTTAAGCGTGAATGGGTAAAACCGGGTGCTTTCCTAGCGATGCCAGCAAGCTGCAGTTTAGATGATGGCATGGAGCAAAAGGATGTTCGTAAAGTCCTTGATAACACTGGCTTGTACGAAGCATGGTACGAGGAAGTGCCTAAGCCTGCTCATAACGTGATTCCGCTTGTAGGTGTGCGCTGCATGGACATGATTGCAGAAGGCAAGCTTTCCCATGATGACCTCGAAGACCTTGGCAAAATTGTCTATGGCGATTCTCCTGCTCGTCAGAACGACGAAGAGATCATTATTTTATCTGTGGGCGGTATGCCAGTGGAAGACGTCGCTTGGGCGACAGTGGTTTATCGTAATGCAATTGAAAAAGGCATTGGCGTCTCACTGAATCTTTGGGATGTTCCAGCATTACGTTAATCGGAAATATTTTTTCTCAGTTTAAATATTAGGTAAGACAAAATGGCGAAAATAATTAAAGCAAAGACAGATTCTATATTCGAAGAAAAAGCGAGTTATTCCCGTGTTGTGTCGGTAGATAATTGGATATTTGTATCGAATAGTGCTGGTCGAAATCCTCAAACAAAAGAAATTCCTGAAGATGTGCTTGATCAGTTAGATCAAGTTTTTAGTAATATTGAGTTGGCTTTGAAAGCCGTTGATTCTTGCCTTGAGGACATTGTTGTTTCTCGTGTCTTTATTCAAGACCCAGCTGATACACCAAAGGTTATGGATGCGATCGGGCAAAAATTCAAAGGCGTGAATCCTGCTTCTACCGTTACTTGTCCTCCTTTGGGTTCAACGGTTTATAAAGTGGAGCTGGAAGTGACGGCTTATCGCGGTGCGTCCACTGCTGATGTTCAAAATATTTCTATCGGCTAATAAATCTGCATCAGGGGAGGAGCAAATTTCGGATCCTCCCTAACTCTTCAGGAAAAAATTATGACAAAAACACTCGAAAGGGTTGAGACCCAAGATCAGCTTCCTGACTCAACCAGCGTTGTCATTATCGGAGGTGGCATTGTTGGTTTGACCGCCGCGTTAGCGTTGGCAGAGCGCAATATTCCTGTTGTACTGTTGGAAAAAGGTCATGTGGCTGGTGAACAATCCTCACGAAATCTAGGCTGGATTCGTAAAACCAATCGTCATTTACATGATGTTCCATTAGCGCAAGCCGCAGATCGACTTTGGGCCGAGATGCCAAGCCGAGTAGGGCAAGATGTTGGTTATAAGCAATCTGGCATCATGTTTCTGGCGAAAAACCAAGCACAGCTTGCCATGCACCAAGGCTGGTTAAAGTCTGTCGAGTCGCTGTCGTTAGACTCAAGGATGGTTAGCCCTGAAGAAATTGAACAACTGGTTCCTGGTGGTAAAGGCAACTGGCTCGGCGGTATTTATACACCTTCCGATGGTAACGCAGAGCCTTCTATTGCTGCTTCGGCTATCGCTAAAGCCGCGATTAAAAAAGGCGCGATTATTGTTCAGCAATGCGCGGTACGAACCTTGTCGACGGAAGGCGGAAAAGTGTCAGGCGTGGTCACGGAAAAAGGGCCGATTCGCTGTGAACAAGTGCTACTAGCAGGCGGTGCGTGGTCTAGGCGATTCTTGGGTAATCTCGGTATTTCATTTCCGACACTGCCTTTAATTTGCTCTGTATTGCGAACCAAACCTATGGAAGGGCCAACGGACATTGCCGTGGGTGGGCCTGATTTCTCTTTTAGAAAACATCAGGATGGCGGTTATATCATCACGCAGCGCGGGAAGCTGGATGCTCCGGTGACGCTTGATCATTTGTTAATTGGCCATAAGTATCTTGATCAACTTCGTACTCAGCGCAGTTTTTTAAATATTTCGATGGGCAGCTATTTCTTTAAAGATTTGGGGTTATCTCGTCGTTGGAATGCAAATAGCCGCACGCCTTTTGAAAAAGTGAGAACCAATGATCCTGACTTCAATGCCGACTTGAACCAGCAAGCGTTAAACAACCTTAGACAGGCTTGGCCTATCTTTGAAAAGGCTGAAATTGCTGAAGCATGGGCTGGCATTATCGATGTTACTCCTGATTCTAATCCGGTGATTGATCGAATTGAATCCATTCCAGGTTTGACCGTAGCAACGGGCTTTTCTGGGCATGGTTTTGGAACAGGGCCAGCGGCTGGACAATTAGCGGCCGACTTAATGTCAGGCGTAGAGCCTATTATCGATCCAAGTCCTTATAAATTTGGTCGACTGTAAGTTCTAAATACAACGGCTCCTAAAAAAATACCCCAGATCTACATAAGTCAATCTGGGGTATTTTTTTAGCCACTTCTTAGTTATTCCTACAAGAAGGTTCAACCTACATGGGTTCAAACACCGACCCTAAACTTGGAACAAACAGTTTGTTGTACATCCGGCTGGCGTAATCGTCGGTCATAGAGGCCATGTAATCGCAGATGATACGAAGTCCATTTTCACCTCTATCTTGGCTTTTTTGCCATTCGCTGGCGATTTCCCTAGGCAGTAATCTGCTTGGGTCGGCTGAGTAAGCCTCAAACATTTCCAATAACATCTGCTGGCCTTTATAGACGAGCATTTGCACTTCCGGACGTTGGATGATGTGTTGCATTTCAAATTGTTTTAACAAGTTTAATGCTTGGCGTTGACCTTCTGGAAGGCCGACTTGAAAACGCAATAAAGGATGCTCGAATTGTGTTTTTTCAACCACTCGACAAGAGGTAATAAACCAGCTGACTAAGCTGCCGATCGCTTCTTTACGAAGGTGGCTTTGGCGACTAAAAAGTTGTGTACGTATGTCGTTTAGGTTTTCAGCTAAAAAGGGCGATGCTAAAGCTGCGAGTTTGGGCTCTAAATGCTCTAACCACATGTCTTTGGTCACCATACCAAGAACAATCGCGTCCTCTAGGTCATGTACGCCATAGGCGATGTCGTCAGCAAGATCCATAATACTGGTGTCAAAACTGGCGTGTTTGGCTTTAGCGTGGCCGTCTGGCTCTGCTTGATGTACTTCTTGTAATAAGGTCCTGTCAGCTTGGCTCAAGGGCTCAAGGATCCAATTTAGTAAGTCTTGTTCTTCTTGGTAGACGCATTTTGGCGGCGCCCAGTTGGACGCTTTAAATTGGCGGAAGTTAGCTGGTTTTTCGGGGTAATTGCCTACCACTGTTGAATACAGAACCGGGTACTTTAAAACGCCTAATAAGGTTCGGCGGGTAACATCCATGCCATAAATAGGTGAGTAAGAACCACGTTTGCCGAGAATTCTCAGAGATTGCGCATTGCCTTCAAAACCACCATAAGTTTGCATCATGTAGTTCAGGGCAATTTCACCACCATGACCAAAAGGAGGGTGACCAATATCGTGGCTTAGGCAAATGGTTTCGATTAATGCATCATCAGCAAGCCAAGGTTGAAAGTCTGCGTCTGCGGGCGAGCTGTGTTTTAGCTGGTGAACAATGCCGTTGCCAATTTGAGCCACTTCTAAGGAGTGGGTTAGGCGTGTGCGGCTATAGTCGTTTTGTCTGATAGCGAGGATTTGGGTTTTTGACTGAAGTCGACGAAATGCGGCGCTATGTATGATTCTGGCTCGATCACGCTGATAAGGCGTACGGTAATCATTGTCGCGGGACTCTTGATGGCCGGATTGTCTTTCGTGCCAAGGTAACATCACATCTTGTGCAGTGGTCATTTTGTTAATCCATAGGGCTAATAATATTCAGTCTTTCACGAAAACACGATATAGGTCAATGTTCGTAAAAATAGCATTGGGCATAATGTAATTAACTATAAGGATTCTTTATGCTTAATACACAACATCTCATTACTTTTAAGGCCTTGGTTCAAACTGGGAGTTTTACCAAAACTGCGAAGCAGTTAGGTTTAACTCAACCTGCGGTGAGTCAGCATATTCAAAAACTAGAACGAGATTTGGGCGAGGCGCTGCTGCTTCGTCATGGACGAACCACGGAAATGACACCAGCAGGAAGGATTTTATTGCAACACATACAAGAACTGGAAGTGTGCTATAACGATTTTATTGCGTCTTGGCAGAATTATCTTGAAAACCAATTTGCAGATGAGACTGAAACAGCCAAACATGCCTGATAACATCAAGCATGTTTAGGGCTAACCTAGTTATAGATAAACTAGGTGCTTATTGCTGAGCTGTTGGTATTAGGTTTGCGACGTGTAAACCACATTCTTTGTGTTCAGATTCTTCCCACCACCAACGACCTTCACGTTCATGTTGATTCGGTAAAATAGGGCGCGTACAAGGCTCGCAACCTATGCTGGTAAAACCTTTCAAGTGCAATTCATTATAGGGAACGTCAAACATTTTGATGTAGTTCCATACGTTTTCAGAAGACCAATTTGCCAATGGATTGAATTTAAATAAATCTTTTTCATCTGTGCTAAACGCGGCATCTTTTTCAGCAAACGCCAGAACATTGCGTGTTCCTGGGCTTTGGTCTTTACGTTGTCCTGTTATCCACGCATCAAGCGTCGCCAATTTACGTTTCAGAGGCTGTACTTTACGGATGCCACAACATTCTTTATGACCATCCTCGAAGAAACTAAATAAGCCTTTTTCGCGAGTGAAGTTTTCTAGAGCTTCACGGTCGGGAGAAAGAATGTCGATCTGAATGTTGTAATGTTTGCGTACTTGCTCCATGAAACGGTAGGTTTCTGCATGAAGGCGTCCGGTATCTAGAGAAAATACCTTGATGTCTTTTTTCGCTTTGACAGCCATATCAATAAGAACAACGTCTTCTGCGCCACTGAAAGAAATGGCGATGTTGTCGAATTCTCGAATCGCGTTATGGATAATTTTTTGAGCTTCGTCTTCTTTATTGTTAGCAATAAAAGACGCTAAGTCGAATGCTGGCATAGGATAATGTACCCTGATCTAAGTTACGTTATTGGTACGATAACAATTTGTGTCGATGAAGCAAAAGACGAAAGAACACTAACCTTATAATGCTTGAAAGTGATATTAGCGAATGTGTTTGGCCAGTGTTTGATATAACCCGTATAAAATACCCGCAGTAACGCCCCATATGCGAATTTCTTCATAGTCGATTTCAAAGTAGCCTCGCTCTATGGTGTCGAGCTTCTTTTTCCTAAATCGGTAATTTTGTGGGGTAAGCAGGTGGCGTAATGGCACCCAGTGGACAGATTTTACTTCGTCTTCACAAAGGCTTAATTCACTTCGGCGTGTCATTTCAGCGACAATCGGTTTGATGCAATATCCAGAAATGGTGCAGTATTCACCTAGTTCGCCCAGTAGATCAAAGCAATCGGGTGACAGTCCAACTTCTTCTAAAGTTTCTCTTAGTGCTGTGTATTGAATGCTGGCATCGTCGGGGTCATGTTTGCCGCCTGGGAAAGCGATTTGTCCAGGGTGGTTGCGCATGTGAAGAGCGCGTTGAGTTAAAAGAACGTAAAGCTCCCCATTTTCTGGCTCTCGCCAAATGGGAATAAGCACAGCGGCAGACCGATATTGCAAGTCATATCCCTTGGGGAACATTTGCTCATCAGGGTTATGAATTTGTTGTGCGTAGGGCTCCTTGTCTAATGCTGCGCGAATATCATCCAAACTTAGATTAATGGGAGGAGCACTTAAAAACTTCTCTATGTCAGACATAGTACGGCCTATTTCAAAAAGTCTTGTTCTAGAGTATGGGTCAATTTGCCTACTTTGGTAAAGGTTTCTTGGTATTCTTCTTGGCATTTTGAGTCGGCTACCAATCCACCGCCTGCCCAGCAATGTAAGTTGCCATGATCAGCCACCAGAGTGCGGATAGTGATGCTCGAATCCATTTGACCGTTGGCACTGAAATAGGCAATAGAGCCACAGTAAGCGGAACGTTCGTGAGGTTCTAGCTCATCGATAATTTCCATCGAGCGAATTTTCGGAGCGCCTGTGATAGAGCCGCCAGGGAAACTTTGATGGAAAACTCGAATGGCTTGGTCCGCTTGATCGATTTTGCCTTCTACCGTTGACACCAAATGATGCACATTAGCGTAACTTTCCAACTCAAAAAGCTTGGGCACTTTGATGCTGCCTGTTAAACAAGTGCGGCCTAGATCATTACGCAGCAAGTCGACAATCATTAAGTTTTCAGCGCGATCTTTTTCGGAAGCGAGTAATTTGTCTGCATTCGCTTTGTCTTCTTCTGGCGTTTTGCCACGAGCGATTGTGCCTTTGATTGGTTTGGATTCCACTCGGCCTTGATCACATAATAGAAACCGTTCTGGCGAATGACTCAAGATACTTTGCTCTGGAGAAAACTCCATATAAGCAGAAAATGGCGTTGGACAAACGTCTCTTAATGCATGATACGCCGTAAAGGTGTCGCCTTGGTATTGAGTGGAAAAACGCTGTGCCAAGTTGACCTGGTAACAATCTCCAGACTGAATATAGTCTTGAACCGTTGCGAATTTTTGTGCGTATTCCGCGTCGCTCATGTTAGAGGTAAAAGGCGCTTGTAGGACAAAAGGTCGTGCTTCGTTTAGGTCATGCTTGACCAAGACATCATCACAGGCGCTGGTAAAACGGTTAATCAAATCGGCGACATCTTCAGCATGGCACCAAGGCGAGGTAATGAGTTGAGTGGTTTTTTCTTGATGATTGGTCACCACCGCCCAGCCATAAAGCCCAACACTTAACGTATCCAGTTGTATGTCGTGTTTTACTGTATCAGGTAGTTGCTCTACAAAGTGGCCGCTTTCATAGCCATAAAAACCCAATAAACCACCAATGAAGGGCAGGTCTTTTGGGGCAGACTGCGCCCAAGTTTCTTGGCAAATTAAACTCATTAACTCATTCAGCAGCGTCATTGGGTTGTCTGTATGACTGAGTTCGTAAAGTGGCTTCTCATACCAAGTAATGGCTTGGCTATGTTCTGTAGGGTGAACACGAGCGATTGGCTTGGCGACTAAAATATCGTAATTTGTGTCAGGAAAATGTTCGTGATTGCTGTCGAGTAAGGCTGGGTAAGGTAAGTCCCGTACTGCAGAAAAGAAAGACAATAATGACGTCTGATAAGGTAGATTTACTTGTTTGATTTCTGACATTTATTTTAATACCTAGTAATATGAGATCTATGCTTATCAAAACTTTGTTTAAACTAGACTCGTCTTGATTTCGCTCGCAAAATAAGGCGCAAGGTCTCAATGTATTCGTTTTGCTGATCACAGCATTGTATTCTTTTAATAAGGCTCCTCACAGGTTAATTACAAGTGTCTGACATTTTTTTTCTTTCTTTACCCAATGCGCGCATTGCGTACCGCCTTTACGAGAATCCCCAAGCAGAAAGCGACCGCGTTTGCTTATTATTACATGGTGCTGGTGTCGCCGGTGAAATTACCTTCGCGCCCATGATGCCGTATTTTACTCAATGGCGTTGGATGTTGGTTCCAGATCTGAAAGGCATGGGAGATTCCTATCACCATCATGGTGAAGAAGCCTCTGTGTCGATAGATGAATTGACCGACGAGGTTGAAGCCTTATTAGCCCATGTAAAATGGGACGATTTTGATGTGGTTGCTTATTCTCTCGGTGGTTTGGTTGCATTGAATTTGAACCATCAGCGCAGCAAGCAAGGCAAAAAGAAAGCCAAAATGGCGTTATTTGAACCCGCTTCTTTGGACCGAGAAGACTTAGCGACCTTGATGGACGTGCGCCAAAAGTATCGTCATGCGTCAAAGTTGATCCGAGATACAGGAGATGTGGAACTGGGCGTGGCGAGCTTTATGGATGGCGTATCGCCTAATAGACGCAAACACCCAGTGGCGGAAGCCACAACACAGTCGCGTCTTGCCCATCGACCATTTGGTTTTGCCTATGCGCTGGATGCGGTGACAGATCATGTGGAAATGATGGCGAATCAGCCGCATATTCGTCAGGCCATGATAGATTCTTCAGAGCAAGTATTCTTGTTTTCAGGGGAATTAAGCCATGAAGCCTTGCGTCAACATTACGATCTACTAAGTGAGCGTAATGCTGATTGGCAACATAAAACCATGAGCGCTTGTGACCATTCATTGCCTTTCCAAAAGCCAAGGCAACTAGCGAATCATATCAATAAATGGTTTGCTGATAAGGATCATTAATAAAGGTTAAATCAGAGTGATTGACAGGGCAGGACGCCTTTTCGTGAGTTACTCTTATCGCATGCCAAAATTTGAAAACAAGGAGGTTTTCAATGAGCCGTCAACACGGTTTTTCCCTACTGGAATTGCTCTGCGTTCTGGCAATTTTAAGTATCTTGGCCCATATGGGGTCACTGCATTTTCTTCATGTTAGCCAACAAGCTCAAGATCAAAACACCCTAAAAACAGAAATGAAGCGTCTAGCAGACGCACTGACTCAAGCTCGCCAATTGGCGGTTTTAAGCGGTCAAACCAGTTTTGTTTGTGGTGGTATCCGATGTGTGGGGGATTGGTCTCTGGGATTCATGCTTTATCAGTTGGAATCTCGCACTGGTGCTAAAAATGCGTTTAGGCAAATCGCCTTTGACCCTTCCGTCACTGTGTTGTGGCATGGATTTCCGATTAAAAAACAGCAAATAGAGTTTCTGCCTAATGGCTTGTCTGGTTATCAGAATGGGACGTTTTCATTTTGTTTAGGAACATGGCAAGCGGACTTGGTATTAAACCAAAGTGGGCGATTTTATCTGTCCGATCCACAACCAATGGTTGGAGGGCAGTGCGGATGAATTTGCCTAGTGGAATTTATGAAACACATCCAAGACAAAGGCAAAGAGGCTGGATCATGCTTGAGGTGGTTCTTTGCTTGGCGCTGTTTTCTGCTGTTCTGTATGTGGCACAACGGCAAAGCTCTGCTCAATGGCAATTCACTCAGCAAGCCAATGAGCAGCGCAAACACACGGAAAACCAGCAAAAACAAGCGTCTATGGTGCAGCTAACCGGCTCTGTAAGTTGGCTGGATCGTTCCCAAGATACTCACGTACAAATATACCCAGATTGCCAGCGATGCTCAGGCGATGATTTAACACGCTGGTTTCAGGCTTCATTACACCCTTTGCCTAAATCGGCGGTTATGACGTCAAAAAAGGAGGCTGAACAATGAATCTGAGACAATATTTGAAGGGCAGTTTATTTGTCGAGTTGCTGGTGGTTTGTGCCTTAATTGCCTTGTTTTTACCCTTTTTAGTCACCGCTCTCGCGCGTATGCAAGAACGCCAATTATTGGCGCAAACTTATCAAGATCAACACATCATCAAAAACGCCATTCGTTCTCACATCAAAGCGCAATGGGCGCGCCTTTTGCCAGCGAGTTGCCGTATAGATGAGCGCTTATTTTTAACGATTGAATCGGGCGATGTGCCTCCTGCGCGTTTGGCAGCACGTGAAGTGAGTAAAGGCTCCGATTGGTTAAAGGGCGTGGATTATGGTTTGTGTCGGCGCTCGATAATGCTTGATGACAACCCAATAGAAACGACCATGGATTGCCATTGGAAAGCGGGGGATAAGGCGTCATTTTCGTCTTGCGAGTCCTACTATGATGGTCAGGTTTTAAATGTAACGACGAGAAAAAGCGTCATCGATTTTGGTGTAGACGTTGCCCTAGGGCAGTCTGGCATTATCGAAAGCCAAGACGCTTTCTATTGGTATGTCTCAACAGGCAAAGAAGGCGTAAACGCACTCTGGCGAACACCAGAAGAGAGCGGTAATTCTTTAGAGCTGTGGAATGGGATTGAACGTATTGCTGTCTATCCATTATTGGATAGCAGCGGCAACGGTTTAGTGGATACATTAGAAACGCGCCATGGGGAATTTTCGCTAACAAGCATAAAGGGCTTGTGGGTGGAATATCAGTACCAATTAAGTGATTGCAAAATGTCAGGCAAGACAGCGTTTCAGCAGGAATATCATTCTATGAGAGATGAGGTCTGGCGTTATTTGTCGCCTTGTCAGGGGGTAGGCAATCAAATTATTGTTCTTTAAATGCACTGACGTTAAACGCGTATCTGAAGTGCTTGGATAAGGAAAAGCACAGCCCGAAAGAAACATTAAGGAAACCTAGAAAATGGATTTTTCTTTGTTAAAAGCCCAGCGCGGCTGGGTATCGCTGCCAATTATTGCGCTACTGTTCATCGTAGCGAGTGTGTCTATGCATTACCAAGACAGAGTGTTGGCTTCCTATCAGTGGCGCGGTCAGTTGAATGAAATCGAAATGGAACAGCAAATTTGGCAAGATTTTCAACAGGCTTGGATAGTGTCTCCAAGTTTTACTACGGCTAAGGCAAGTGAATGCCTTGGCTTTTGTGAGTTAAATGATCCTAACTTGGAGGGCTCTTGGTTTAATAAAGAAGGGCGACTACTGCATTATCGGTGGGAAAGCTACGAGTCTTTACCGGAGGAATCTGAGAATAGTCAGGTTTACTATCGACTGTGTGCCACACAAAACCAGCAACAATATCGCTGCTGGTGGTGGCGTGAAAGTCAGCGCATTTCAAGCGGTTGGGTCAGTGCTTCTGATTAAAGGCTTTTAAATGCTCGGCACTGCAAAATGCACGTGCTTCTTGGTCATGAATGGCATGAGAGCGCGGCGTAAAAGTTTGGCATTCTGCACAACGAACCATACTTTCTTGAGACGCTTCTTTTTTACTTTGGCCTTTATTTTTACTTCCCTGCTGCGATTGGCCCTGCTTAAAAATGATAAATTGGCGGTATAACCACCAACCAATAAAGAAAATAGCAACAAAAACGATCAAACGTACGATCATATACTTTACCTAGCTTAGGTTATTCCAGACAATAACGGGCATATTCTAACAGAGTTCACGAGATAGCAACTGTATGACATTACGAATTGCAATGGCCCAGCTGGATATGCTGGTCGGCGACATTACAAAAAACACTCAATCCGTCATCGAAGCGGCGAAAAAAGCCCGTGATGAAGAAGGCGCAGACGTCGTTGTTTTCCCTGAGTTGACGTTAACTGGCTACCCACCAGAAGACTTATTGTTACGTTCTAGCTTGGACCAGCGAATTGAATCTGCCTTGGCAAAATTATTAGCCGAGATTCGCGATATTTATGTGGTGGTTGGTTATCCGCGTCGAATCGATGGAGAGCTATTTAACTGCGCTGGGGTGATTTATCAAGGCGACTTGTTGGTGGAATACGCCAAGCAGAAACTGCCTAACTTCCTCGTGTTTGATGATAAGCGTTACTTTAGCGAAGGCCAAGAAGCAGGCCTGGTGGACATCAAGGGCGTAAAAGTCGGTTTAAGTATTTGCGAAGATATTTGGCACCCAGAGCCGATTGCCCAAGCTAAAGCCGCGGGTGCAGAACTTATCCTTAACTTGAACGCTTCGCCTTATCACATCGAAAAAATGGGCGAACGCGAAGCATTGCTTCATCAGCGCGCGACAGAAGTCTCCTTGCCGATTGTTTATGTGAACTACATGGGCGCACAGGATGAGTTGGTATACGAAGGCGGCTCATTTGTGGTTAACGCCAAAGGCGAGAAAATCATGCAAGCGCCTTGGTTTGAAGCGGGTCTATACAGCATCGATATGATCGTCGACGAAAGCCAGCCTAACAAAGTTGAACCTGTCGCAGGTGTCATTGCTCCAGCATTAGGTTTGGAGGCCAGCGTGTATCAAGCCATGGTGCTTGGCTTGCGTGATTACATCACCAAGAACCGCTTTAAAGGTATTGTGCTGGGCTTAAGTGGTGGTATCGATTCTGCTTTGTCTTTGGCGGTGGCAGTGGATGCCATTGGTGCTGATCGTGTACAGGCGGTAATGATGCCTTACACTTACACCTCGTCCATTAGCTTGCACGACGCCGAAGAAGAGGCCAACTTGTTAGGCGTGAAATACAGCGTTTTACCGATTGAATCCATGGTGTCTGCGTTCAGTGAAGTGCTTGCACCTGAGTTTGAAGGTTACGGTAAAGACACCACGGAAGAAAACCTGCAAGCGCGTACTCGTGGCGTGACCTTAATGGCAATCTCTAACAAGAAAGGCTACATGGTCTTAACCACAGGCAACAAAAGTGAAATGGCGGTAGGCTATGCCACTCTTTATGGCGACATGGTTGGTGGTTATTCCGTACTAAAAGATGTCTTCAAAACCTTGGTATTCAAACTTTGCCGCTACCGTAATACTTTGGGCTACGTCATCCCTGAACGTGTTATCACCCGTCCACCTTCAGCGGAACTGGCTCCAGATCAAAAAGACGAAGATTCCTTGCCAAGCTATGACATCCTCGATGAAATCTTGCGCATGTACATTGAAGAGGATCAAAGTGCAGACGCTATTTTAGCGACTAACCAATTTGATCGCGACACAGTGCATCGCGTACTTCGCTTAGTGGACGTAAACGAGTACAAGCGTCGTCAAGCGCCTACTGGCGTTCGAATTACTGCTCGTGGCTTTGGACGAGATCGTCGTTATCCGATTACCAATGGTTGGCACATCGGCGAGTAAAGTTTAATAAAACATCGACTATAGCTTACCAATAGAAGTGATAAGAGTGGCAAACGAGAAGAGTTGTTGGACGGTATGTCCAGAATGTCAGGGGCGCGGTAAAAAAAGCCGAAGACTACGAAAAAAAGTGCGTTTAACTTACCAGAAGGAATGGGATGCCTTCGTTAAAAACAATGGTGAAGGCGTAGAACCTATTCGTCCCAAAGGACATCTTGAATCTTGTCTGCCTTGCTCTGGTGCAGGTGTCATACCGTCCGATGAGTTCCCACCTGTAGACACAGAAAATTACCCTAATGTCGCCATCATTGGTGGCGGCATTGGTGGTGTTGCTTTGGCTGTTGCCTGTTTGCACAGAGGCATTCCTTTCACATTATACGAACGTGACAGTAGCTTTAATGAGCGCTCCCAAGGTTATGGTCTAACCCTGCAACAGGCGAGTAAGGCAATTGAAGGCTTGGGGATTTTTGCCTTAAAAGAAGGTGTTATTTCCACTCGTCATCTTGTTCACACCACACAAGGTAAAGTGGTTGCTGAATGGGGAATGAGAAAATGGATGGCATCGGCTGAACAGCCAAGTTCGGTAAAGCGCACCAATGTCCATATCGCTCGTCAATCACTGCGTTTAGCGCTACTCGATCAACTCGGTGAAACTAGTGCAGTGCAGTGGAATCATCAGCTCGTTGAATTTACAGAATCCGATGGCGCGGTTGAGCTAACCTTTAAAGTAGGTAATGAAATTAAACGCAGCACAGCAGACCTTGTTGTAGGCGCTGATGGCATTCGAAGTGCTGTACGCAAGCAATTGATCGGCGATGAAGCCAGCCCACTGCGTTATCTTGGCTGTATCGTGATTCTAGGCATTTGTTCATTAAGCGATCTTGATGGCATTAAAAGCGACTTATTGGATTCCGCGACCGTTTTTCAAACCGCCAACGGTAATGAACGAATCTACATTATGCCCTATGCCGCAGATTCTGTGATGTGGCAGTTGAGCTTTCCCATGTCAGAAGATGAGGCCAAGCAACTAAACGCCCAAGGGCCACAAGCCCTTAAAGAAGAAGCTTGCCGAAGAACCCAGTGGCACGACCCCATTCCACAGATCTTATCCGCTACCAAAGCTTCCATGGTGTCTGGTTATCCTGTCTATGATCGCGCCTTACTAACATCGGCAGACCTAGCCGCAAGCGGAAAAGCCACCCTAATAGGCGATGCTGCCCACCCAATGAGCCCGTTTAAAGGCCAAGGCGCGAACCAAGCCTTATTAGACGCACTGGTCTTGGCAAGAGAAATTACCAAGGGATGCTGGTCTTTATCCCATTGGCGCGAGAAAGGCATACGTGAAAGCGTGCTAACCGCATATGAAGCCGAAATGTTAGAGCGCAGTGCCGTAAAAGTGAAAGACTCCGCCGCCGCCGCTGAATTCTTGCATTCTGAAATGGTATTACACGAGAGTGACGAACCGCGAGGGCGGTATCTTAAGAAAGACTGAGTTCTTTCGTTCAGCAAAAAGCTAAGCGGAGTTGAGTTCCTTCCCCTTTCTTCAAGGGATTAGAATGGGGTTATTTTTTTGGGCTTCATAGTGAGCCACCAAAGAACGTAGGTCTGATGAGACGAGGCACGAGGCGTGATCTGACGCTGAAAGCGAAGCTTTCATTGTTTAGGTAGGTCGAGCCTTTATGCCGACAATCAAAGGATCCTGAGCTAATAAAGAAGATGTAATTTATGTCTGTATATACAGTCTATTTTTGAAATAAACGCATTTTTGCGCGTTTAGCCATTTCAAATAAACCCGTTGTGCGCGTTTTGTACTGGTAGAAAGTAAAAAAGTTTCCTAATATCAATGAATAAGGATCTACCGTGTGCTCTTTTTTAGGAAATAACGTGCAGTGGATAAATGAAAAAACACGCATGCTCGTTTTTCCGGTTTTGGCTTTTGCTAGCATCTCTATTCATGGCTTTAGAGTCAGAGACTTACAAGGATATTAAGAAGGTTTTAAATATGTTTAAACATGCATGCAGACTATTAAGATGTTAGCTTTCTTTGGAGATTAAGTGCCTAATTTAAAAATGACACTTCTAGAAAATTCAATAAGCTTTTTCTTGGAGTCTGTGAATAAGGCAATTCAGGCCGAATCAGACGAAGACAAATGGAAATTTGCGATACTGCTATTAGTGCAAGCAATCGAAACTAGCTTAAAAGAGCGCCTGAGAAGAACCAATGAAATATTTGTTTATTCGAACATAGATAAGCCGAAGCATACAGTAGATCTGGGCCTGGCGATTGAAAGGCTTGAAAAAATATCGAAAGTTAATTTAAAGCAACCTGATGTAAAGTGCATTAGGACTGCATCTGAGCTTAGAAATCAAATTGTTCATTTTGAGTTTGATCTTTCGATAGAGCAAATTAAGTCTAACTTTGTGAGTCTTGTTGGTTTTTATACATCGTTTTGTCGTGATCATTTGGATTCAGATATTGTTTCTCTACTTCCTCCTAAACTCCATTCAGAGCTGCTAAATCTTGATAGCTATATCGAAGAGTTAGAGAACAGAGCTTCCGAACGAATGGTCGCTGAAGAAATTCCAGATGATGAGGTATGGGAATGTCCAGCTTGTAAAAAAGATACATTTGTAATTCACGATGGTACAGATACTTGTTACTTATGTGGTCATTCTGAGCCAGTTGTTGAATGTGAGCATTGTCAGGCTCTTGAGTTTGAGGAAGACCTTGAGCAAGTAGATTTTGGTAATATGAAGGGCTGGGAAAGCTATAAGGCTCTGTGTAAAGATTGCTTTTCCAAACTGGAAAATGAAAACCCTTATGAAGAGTATTATTGAGCAAAAGCTAACAAACGCGTCAATTGGGACTGGTTTTCCGCTGGCGCTCCAAACCAGCTCATTACGCGGGTGTTAGCTGCCTGAAGGAAGTTATGTACGATAAAACTAGAAAAGATCTAATTCTGACAATTGTGTTGCTTGAGGAAGATGAAAGTCGTTGGTCACAGTTCTTTCAAAAGGCTTTGGCTGCATTTGATGATGGTGAGTACCAGCGCTGTGCTGAAACTATACTTTCGGGTAGCGGAGGCATGGGAAGCCTTAATGATCTAGTTTTAGGTCAAACCACAGATAAAAATGGTAAGTTTCAGTGGAAACCAAACCATGAAGAAATTAACAATCAATTTCAAGAGTTGCTTTCTTCATTGTATGCATTTGCGCAGGGTATGCAGCGTATAGCTAACAAGTAAAATTACTTGACGTCAAAACCGCCGCTTTGCTCTGGTTTTACCGCCCGTGCTTTAGGTGTTATAGGGCTGGGTGATAAATTCGGTCTTGGTGAATAATTAAAAGGATGTGTTATGGATAGCCTAAAAGTATACCTCAAAAACTGTTATGGTATTTCTTCATTAGATGAAACTTTTGATTTTTCGAGTGCCGGAGGAAAAGCTAAAGCTTACTCAATTTATGCCCCAAATGGACTAATGAAAACATCGTTCTCTAGAACTTTTGAAGCTTTATCAAAAGATGACCAGCCAAATGAAGAACGTTTTAATCGCCAGCCTACTTGTATTGTTAAAGTTGATAATATCGATATACAAAAGGAAAAAATATACGTTCTTAAATCTGAAATAGAAATTAGCTCCGACAACGAAGCCGTAACGAACATTCTTATTAATCAGGAAAGTAAAGCTAGATATGACTCATTAGTCACAGATATTAATAAGTTGAAATCAAAGCTAGAAACATCGCTACAGAAAAAGTCAAAAATAAAAAAAGATGATATCGAAAATATACTGAAAAATGACTTTCAAACAGATAGTTTCTCAAAGGCAATAGAGTTAGCAAAAGGAGTTTTCATTGGCGAAGACCTAGAAAGCTTTATTTATAATGAGATATTTGACCCTAAGGCTATTTCAATATTAGAGAGTTCTGAGTTTTTATCAAAGTCCAATGAGTTTAATCAACGGTATCAAGAACTCTTTGATCAAGCAGGAACAATTTATACTCGCGGAATTTTTAACCCTGTAAAAGCTGATACTTCATTTAATACCTTAAATAAACAAGGGTACTTTGCCGGTGGGCATAAAGTTCATCTAAAAGGTGATAATTCTTCAATTGATTATGAAGAGCTCCAAGAAAAAATGAGGATTGTACATGAGTCAATCGACAGTGATGCTGAGCTTAAAAAATTAAGAAGCAACTTAGCTAAGAACGCACAAACGCAAGCGCTAATTACATTGTTGGAAAATATTTCTGCAACGGAAGTTGATTTGCTTTTACAAAATACAAAGCCTGAGAAGCAAGTAGAGTTCAAGAGGTGTCTATGGGCTTTTTATGTTCAAAACAGTCCAGATTCTGACGTATTCCTAGAGGCTTTTTCTGCCAACCAGGCTGAGTTACGTCAAATTGAATTGGACGCTGCTACAGAAGCTCCGAATTGGTCTAAAGCTATAGAGCTTTTTAATAATCGCTTTGTCGATATGCCATTTACTTTATCATTATTCAACCAAGTTGAAGCTGCTTTAGGAAGAGATAAAGCAAAATTAAAGTTCACATTCAAAGATGGTGATGATCAAATAGACTGTACTAGAAGCGAAATAAAGTCTTTAAGTCAAGGGGAGAAACGCGCACTTTATCTTCTAAATTTTATCTTTGAAGTCGAAGATAGAAAAAGAAAATCAGCAGAGACCATTTTTATTATTGACGACGTTGCAGATTCTTTCGACTACAAAAATAAGCATGCTATTGTTCAATACCTTGAAGATATTTCTAAAATCGAACATTTTTCACAGTTAATTCTGACTCATAATTTTGATTTCTTTAGAACTTTGGCAAATAACTTTGTTCATCGTGAAAGATGTTTAATGGCTAGCAGAACTGAAAATGGTATAGCGTTTTCTCAAGCTGAAGGTATTAAAAACTACTTTATCGGAAAGTGGAAAAGAAACATAAATAATAGTGATTTTATTCTTTGCGCGACAGTACCTTTTACAAGAAATCTAATTGAATATATTAAAGGTGAGGCCGATCCTGATTACTTAAAGCTTACTAGTCTATTGCACTGGAAAGAAGATACAGACCAAATTACTATCGGTGATTATTATGAAATCTATAATCGCTTATTTAATACAAATTACCCGACTAACGATGCAAGCTCTTTCAAAGAGTTATTGTTTGTTAAAGCAAATGAAATTAAAGATAGGGCTAACCATGAGGGGCTTAATTTAGAAGATAAAGTGGTTTTGTCAATAGCTATTAGAATGAGAGCTGAAGTTTTTCTTATCGAAGAAATACGAAAAGTAAAATCTGATGATACTTATTGGTGTGAATCAATGAATCAGTTTGGTGCTCTAATAAAATCCTATACAAAAGAATTGCCTGATAGTCAAGCTATCAGAACCCTCGAGAAGGTTAGTATTACTGTTAGCTCTAATATTCACCTTAACTCTTTCATGTATGAACCGATATTAGATTTGACTATCGAACACTTAATTAAATTGTATTCAGAAATTTTAGAATTAGAATCTGCAGTGCCAGTTCCTCAATGAAGTGAACCCGCCCTATAATAAGACCTATAACAAGACCATTAAATTCGCTCGCTACGGTCGCCTGACGCTCGCGAGGATTATGGCGGCGTTATATGTAAGGAGTTAAACGTGTCGCCTCAAGATGTACAGTCTTTAGCTGAAACTTTAAAAATTATTAATGAAATAACGGCTTCGAAGCCAAACGAGTGGCTTCCTGTTTATGCCGCTCTGGGTGGTGCGGTAGCTGGCGCAATAGCCTCATTTTTCCCAACTTGGATCATGGAAAAACGTCGTGATGTGAACTTTTCCAGGCAAATCGAAAATTGTCTTCTAGCAGAAATAAAAGCTCTTGTAGAAATTATTGATCATAGAGGTTACCTCTTGGCCATTGAAGAGACAGTAACCTACCTGAGAACACAGCCAGAAGGCGTATTATGCACTTTGATTGTAGATGTTCCTCCTCACTATTCGAGGGTGTATCAAGATAACTGCAAAAATATTGGTGTCATCATAAATGGCAAAGCGTCTGAAATTATCACTTTCCATCAATTAATCGACGCAGTTGTTCAAGATATTAAGCCTGACGGAGCTTTTAGTTCTGGAGCTACGCTAGATACCTTTGAAAAAATGCTAAAAATATTCGAGGAAGCTTTGAGTATTGGCAGGAGTCTAACCAAAACACATAACAAATCAAGCCAGCAGGACACCAGCGAAGCTGGTGCCTCTGCTTGAAGCGTCATGTTTCTATCACTGTTCAACGTAATCTGGAGATTTAATTGATTAACCTAAGGAAAATGAGAGTTGAAGAGTATCCTGCTTATTGCGATTATTTTATCGCTGATTATAGCCAAGAAATCGCTCAAAATTATGGTCACTCGATTGAAATCGCCACTGATTTAGCTCATCAAGATCTAATTAGACATTTTCCAAATGGTCTTGAGACCAACGAACATGATTTAATGTGTATCGAAATAGATTCGGCTAATTCTTTAAAAGTTATTGGTTATCTGTGGCATTCTATCAAATCGAGTGATGCATCAACGTTCATTTACGATTTCTATATTGCAGACGAATACCGTGGTAATGGTTATGGAAAACAAGCTATCAGCCAACTTGAAAAACTTTTGGTTTCTGCTGATATTAATCAAATTAAGCTTAGAGTTGCTTATCAAAATCAACGAGCATTAGCTCTGTACCAAGAAATTGGCTTTACGATTTCTGGCTACAATATGTCAAAGAAATTAGTGCGTTAAATAAAAAACATAACAGATTGCTGGACGCAGACTCGATACAGTTGTCGCGGTTTTTGCTAAGAGAAAAGGCAGAAAAACAGCACCAACTTACTCGCCGGTGAGCGCGGCGTCATGTACTTTCACGGAAAATCACATACTTATGGATGAAAATGCTGAAATTTGGCGTCAGTACTACGAAAAGGCACTAACTCGCCCACATTCAAAACGTACTGAGTTTGCAGTTCGACTCAATGAATCAAATCTCAAAGTAGCCATTGACTGTGGTTGTGGCACTGGCAGTGACATCCAGTATTTAGAACAACAGGGTTTTCGAGTTTATGGTTTCGATATTAATCCAGATTCGATTGCTATTTGTAGAGACAGGTTTAGTTCAAAGTCATTAGTGGACATTTCAGAGTCTTCGTTTGAGTCTTTCGACTATCCTAAATCTGGTGTTGTTGTTGCAAATTCAAGTCTGTACTTTGCTGACCCCAACCAATTTGAAACGACTTTGGGCAATATTAAATCTTCAATTCAGATCGGTGGGGTATTTGCTGGTGACTTTATGGGTTTGAAAGACAGTTGGGCTGACAACTACCGTAGTCCAACAACACCTTTATCGGAATCAGAGGTAAAGGGTTTGTTTTTTGACTTTGAAATAGTCAGTTTCTTTGAACATGATGAAGGTGCTAAAACTTCATTGGGTAGAATGAAGCATTGGCACACATACTCCGTGGTCGCGGTGAAACGTAGATAACACGGCGCTTAAGTCGGACTGCAAATCTATGGCGGTTTAGGTTCAATTGGATAGGGTGTTTACGGTGGTTATTTGGGTTTTGGTGGTGTTTGCAGCAACAAAGCTTAGCGTTATAATCTAGGAGGAAACCTCAAATGGAATACATCATCAGATCAGCTTCAGAATTGGATGCCAACGGTATCAATAAAGTCTCAGAACACCTTGGCTATTCTCAGTTATCCTCCACTGAATCCACCACAAAACTTCAAGAATTGCTCCATTCTACTCAAGACCAAGTATTTGTAGCGGAGTGGCAAGGTCAAATTATTGGTTGGCTACATCTTTTCTATGCTAGACGCCTTGCATCTGACAACTTTTTTGAAATTGGTGGTTTAGTTGTTTCCCCTGAAAGTCGCGGTCACGGTGTTGGTCGAGCATTAGTTCAATATGCTCAAGCTAAAAATTTAGGTAAGTTCAGAGTTCGTTGTGACGAAAAGAGGCTTGATGCGCACAAGTTTTACGAAAGTATCGGGTTTAATGTCAAGAAGGTTCAGTGCGTGTTTCAAGGCTGATCATAACAAAGCGTCTAGAGTTATTCCTAACGCTTGCTAATATAAAAACTTCGCTTTCAGCGTCAGATCACGCCTCGTTCCTCTTCTCATCAGACCTACGGTTTTTGGTTCCATTATGAAGTCAGTTAGACGCGACGAAGTTACCCGCTCATCAGAGTGTCATTCATTGTTTTGATCTGAGTTCATAAATAGTGACAAGACTATCGTCATGCAGTCTCATCTAGACTCCGTGGACCATAAAGGAGGATCTTTGCTAAAGGATGTTGTGCGTTTGAAAGGCATATCGGATCAAAATATTGAAAAATACATGATTCTTGTGATTCCCGAATATGAAAGTGATGAAGTGAACGTCAATCTAAAGAAAGCTCTGTTTGGTGTAGAAATATCGAGTATTCATGTTAAACGCGAGTATCCGCACGATCATTTCAGCATCAGGATTTGGAAAATATAATTGGTGAGATGTTGAGATTTCCGAGTGCCAAATAACAATCAGCAGCAAGGGACAAAACTACGTTCCGCCCCTGTGCTAGGCGTTATAAATCACTCTAGCCTTGAGTGTTCGCATGTACTAAAATGTATTACAAATTAGTACAGGAGATCGTTTTAATGGGTATTACAAGTATTCGGCTAGCGGATGACATAGATAAGCCACTTGAATTTTTAGCTAGCAAGTTAGATAGAAGTAAGAATTATCTTATAAATCAAGCGATTAAAGAGTTTTTGGCAAGGCAGTCTGTAGAGGAGTCTCGGTGGGCAGACACTCTGGAGGCTCTAGAGTCTATTAAAGCGGGTAAATCCATTGCTGAAGCAGATGTGAATGCCTGGCTAAATAGCTGGGGCACTGGTGAGCGTAAAGAGCCACCGAAATGATAGAGGTTGAATATTCTCCAGAGTCGGTGAAAGATCTTCAACGGGTTGTCGAGTTTGTTGAGGTTCAGAATCCTTACGCCGCACGAAGAATCGCAATTGATCTTCAAGAAGGAATTTTCAAACTAAAGCAATTCCCTGAAATTGGCTTGCCGGTCATAAAAGCGCCAGATCCTGAAAAAATCCGAGATCTATATATTGGTGATTACACCGTCCGGTATTTAATCACCAGTGGTATTGTTTATCTTTTGAGAGTTTGGCACAGCAAGGAAAGTGAGAAAAATTTATAACAAAACAAAGCAGCGAATTCGCTATGTTCCTCGCTGTTTCGTTTTGTGTCGGCCTAAAGGCGCGACTTACAAGATGAAAGCTTTGCTTTCAGCGTCAGATCACGCCTCGTTCCTCGTCTCATCAGACCTACTGTTTTTGGTTTCGAAAAGGGGAAGGGTTCAATGTAATAACCCATTAATACCTTTTTGCTTTCTCTAGCTGTTACAACATAGGACGTTTTAACCAAAACAGGAGAAGGTGTCATGTCTAATAAAAAAATCTTAATGATCACGGGTGATTTCACGGAAGACTATGAAACTATGGTGCCGTTTCAGGCGTTAATGAGTGTCGGTCATACGGTGCATGCGGTGTGTCCAGATAAGAAGTCTGGCGATACCGTGGCGACAGCGATTCATGATTTTGAAGGCGATCAAACCTATACGGAGAAGCCGGGGCATCGTTTTGCGTTGAATGCGACGTTTGCGGATATCAAGGCGGAAGATTACGATGCTTTGGTGATTCCCGGTGGGCGAGCGCCTGAGTATCTTCGTTTGAATAAAGCTGTCGTTGCGATGGTTAAGCATTTCTTTGATGTCAACAAGCCTGTGGCGGCGGTGTGTCATGGTGCGCAGTTGTTGGCGGCTGCAGGTGTTTTGGAGGGCAGGAAGTGTTCTGCGTATCCTGCTTGTCAGCCCGAGGTGGAGCTTGCGAAAGGGGAATTTATGGATATTCCCGTTGATCAGGCGGTGACCGATGGCAATTTGGTGACAGCACCGGCGTGGCCTGCTCATCCTGCCTGGCTTGCGCAGTTTTATGTTTTGCTAGACAAGTAAAAAGCTGAGACTCGGTGAGTCTATGAGGGCGGATTTGATTTTGTCATGAGACAGTAAAAGTTAAATTCGTCCGACTATTTTTCTGCATCTTCGGCTAGACTGTTTGCATTGAGTTATTTCATTCCAATAATAAAAAACGTCATTCGATAGGGAAAATACAATGTGTAAGCTCTTTGTGAATTCAGATCCTAGTCTGTGGGAAAATGTCACTCGTTCTTTGCGTATTGATGGCATGGTCACCAGTATTCGATTGGAAAGTTTCTTTTGGTTTACGCTGGAAGAGATTGCTCAGCGCGATAAGTTGTCCTTGTCGCAGATGATTGCCAAGCTGAATCATGAAGCCTTAGATGCGGGCCATAATTTGGATAATTTCACGTCTTTTCTGCGAGTCTGTGCGATGCGTTATCTGCATTTGCAGACCATCGGAATGTTGCCGCACTCGCATGACGTGAGTATTGCTTCTCTTAATACAGATCGTATTCTTGAACAGGAAAAATACTATTTAGAGACGCATCAATAATCCTTTATTCGCCGTTTTTGATTGCGGATATATTTCTAGATTTCTTTGTATCTCCCTAAAATGCTCACGGCGTTTCCTATATAATGTGCGCCATCTCGTTGTTACGATTCATTCAGTTTAAGCTTTTCATTTTTAGAAAGGCTTTTTATTAGGTAAACGGCACTTTATGTTTAACGCTTCCTCTACTCGTTTAAATAAATACATCAGCGAAAGCGGTATCTGCTCTCGAAGGGACGCTGACCGCTTTATTGAACAAGGTAATGTGTTCATCAATGGCAAGCGTGCTTCGGTGGGCGATCAGGTGGTTGCTGGCGATACGGTGCGAGTGAATGGGCAAATCATCGAGCCGCAAGACGCGGATGATTTTGTTTTTATCGTTCTTAATAAGCCGGTTGGTATTGTGAGTACGACGGAGAGTTCCGAGAAGAATAATATTGTTGATTTTGTTAGCCACGGGGTGCGTATTTTCCCAATTGGTCGTTTGGACAAGGATTCTCAGGGGTTGATCTTTTTGACCAATAACGGTGATTTGGTTAATAAAGTGCTGCGTGCCGGGAATAACCACGAGAAAGAGTATTTGGTGACGGTGAATAAGCCGATTACCGATGACTTTATTGCTGGTTTGGCGGGCGGTGTGCCGATTCTGGGGACGATGACGAAGAAATGTCCGGTTAAGAAGGTCACAGCGAATGTCTTTAACATTACGTTAGTACAGGGTTTGAATCGTCAGATTCGTCGTATGTGTGAGTATTTCGGCTATGACGTTGTGAAGCTTGAACGTACGCGGATTATGAATGTAAGTTTGAAAGGAATCCCTGTTGGTGAATGGCGAGATTTAACGCAGAAGGAGTTGTCTGTGCTGCTTAAGTCTGTTGAGGATTCTTCTTCGGAAGCCAGTGCACCCGCTAAGAAGTCTCGCAATGCACCGCGTAAAAATACTCGTTCTGCTGGTGCGTCAAAGCCGAAACCACCAACAAAGCCCAAGGCTGCGACGAAAGGCAATACTAAACACCCAAGGGAGGATTCTAGAAAGCCTGCTGGTTCGAAAGGAAAAGATCGTCGTCCTTTTGGTGATGGCAAGAAGCCCGCTGGAAATGGGGCTGGTAAACGTCCGACTGGTAAACCTAGTGGCGCACCAAAAGGAAATGGTAAGCCTGCTCCTAAAGGTAAACGTCCTGCAAATGGTCGTAGCCCTCAGAAATCATCGCGCCCGTAGTGATGAAAAATAAAAAAGCCCTAATGATAAGTTAGGGCTTATATGGCTCGAATCTAGTGCCACCAATAAGATGATGGTGGCTAGCAGGCGAGGTTAGTTTCCTAATATACTGTTGGTGGTCGATTTTTTAGACACCTTCGCTGCTTTCTTTTCTTTTGCCGTTAAAAGCGGTTTCTTCTTTGAATCTTTCTTACTGTTTTGACCTTTACTCATGATATTCACCATTAGCCATAACTGTATAACCTTCGTGGGCTTTTGCCTACGATAGGGCTGTTGCTACGCTTGGTATTCACACTGTGAAAGTGATGTCGTAGCCCCCTGAGTATGTGCTTATTGCAGAGCAAGTAAAGGGTTATTTGAGAAGATATTGTAAGTTTGCAGCAAGCGTTTTAGTTTTGTTTATAATGGGCGACATGCAGCTAAGGATAGTGGTTTTTTCTGTCTTTTTGCGTCTATTTTTTGACTTTCGTGTGTTGTGAGAACGGTGTATGAACCCTATTGCGTTAAGTGTTTCGTTGCTTATTTGTAGCAATATTTTTATGACTTTTGCATGGTACGCACATTTGAAAGAGCTGAATAATAAGCCCTGGATTATTGCGGCTCTGGTTAGTTGGGGAATCGCATTGTTCGAGTACTTGTTGCAGGTGCCTGCTAATCGAATCGGTTATACCGCACTGAATGTCGGACAGTTAAAAATTATGCAGGAAGTGATAACCTTGATGGTTTTTGTGCCGTTTTCAGTTTATTACTTAAAAGAGCCTTTAAAATTGGATTACCTTTGGGCTGGCTTATGTTTAGTCGGCGCCGTTTATTTTGCTTTTCGCAGTAAGTTTAGCGTGTAGCAGACATTGTCTATAAGGATGGTTATGTATACCGACGAAGATTTAAATTTAGCCGTCAAGCAAGGTGTCTTTTCTGCTAATGCCGTGGAGGAGTTCCGTCAGCTTGTATCGTCATCAAATGGCTCATCTGCGGTAGATGAAGAGAACTTTCGCTTGGTGGGCGGTTTTAACGATATCTTTATCGTGATTGCTTGTGCCTTGCTGCTGTTTTCATCGCTTTGGGTATTGATGTCAATTCATGACAGTTTGGCGTATTTGGTGTTTGCCGCCTTGTCTTGGGGGTTGGCTGAAGTTTTTGTGAAGCGTCGGAAAATGGCGTTACCTGCCATCGTGCTGCTGCTTACTTTTGTGGGCGGAGCTTTTAATTTTGCGGGGTCTTTATTGGGTGATCAGTCTAGCTATGCGGTGATTTTTTCAACTGCGGTGTCTACGCTGGCTGCTTATCTTCATTGGCGTCGTTTTAAGGTGCCAATTACGGTCGCTGTTGGTACAGCAACAGCCTTAGCTTTGTTGGGTTCAAGTGTGCTGAGTCTTTTCCCTCAAAGTGCAGGGTTTACGATGGTCACTTTGTTTTTGTGTGGTTGTATATCATTTTCCTTGGCGATGTACTGGGATGCAGGTGATACGAGCCGTACAACACGTAAGTCGGATGTGGCATTTTGGTTACACTTGTTGTCAGCCCCTTTAATTATTCATCCTATTTTTTCTAATTTAGGCATTTTAGATGGTAATGAAAGTTTGACGAATATGCTGTTGATTGTCCTTTTGTACATGTTGATGACGGTGGTGTCTATCTCGATTGATCGTCGTGCTTTTATGGTGTCGTCTTTGATATATGTAATTTACGCTTTGGTTAGCTTGTTTGACCATTATGGTGGCGTGGGTTACAGCTTTGCGGTGACTGGGGTTGTAGTGGGAGCGTCGTTACTTTTATTGTCTTTTTATTGGCATTCTGTTCGCTCTGTGTTTGTACAAAGACTGCCTGAGCGTATACAAGGCTATCTTCCAGTAATTAAGAAGGCGTAGAGCATGTTTTTTCGTTTTATAACTATGGCGCTTATTGTGCTTTTGTCTGGTTGCAGTGCGTTGCAAAAGACGATGGATGTTCACAAGCCAAAAGCGTCGGTAACTGGGGTTGCCATTGAGAGTTTGTCGACAGAGTCTGTCACGCTGCTGGTGGATGTGAAAGTCAGTAACCCTAACTCTTTTGCTCTTAAAACAGCGGGATTTGATCTGGATTTATTGATCAACCAGCAGAACATAGCCAAGGTGAAGCAGCCTGATGCCAGTTTGTCTTTGCCAGCAAAAGGCAGTAACAGCATCGCTTTGCCGGTGACATTGACCTTTGATCAAGTCATTAAGAGTGTTGGCGATTTATCCAAAATGACCGAGTTCAACTACGCAGTAGACGGCGATGTTGTGGTTGATTTGCCTGTATTAGGCAACTTAAGTATGCCCGTTCATTTTGCCGGTGCTCTTCCTATTCCAAAGCAGCCGGAGGTGGCATTTAAGAATTTGAATGTGGACTCTATTGGGCTGAGCGGGGTTAAATTGAGTGTTGATTTAGAGGTGACTAACCCAAATCGCTTTGATGTAACATTGAGCAAAGTCGGCTATCAATTGAAAACAGCAGGTAAGTCGTTGGGCGAAGGCAATATACAAAACATCAGTTTGCTGGAAGGAAAAACTCAGCGTCTTTCTATACCGCTTTCCATTAGCGTGGGGGATATGGGATCGAGCTTATATCGCCTTTTGATGAGCTCGGACCCCGTGTCTGTTGATGTCAGCGTGGAAGCGGATGTGGATACGAGTATCCGTGGTTGGAAGTCCACGCCTTTGTCGTTTGAAACTCAGCAGATATTACAGCGTTAGTGATGTGTCGTTCTCTCTAGGAAGGCTACTTTTTAGCATATTTAGGTTATTGGAATATCTTTGATAGCTTGATTATTGTCATAGGCTTCGTGTTAGATAGGTTGGTTGCTTTAACTTAATTAGGTATGTAGTTCGTGGCTTTATTATGAGTGATTCGCAATTTCATGAAACGATCACCATCTGTGATGAGTGTGATTTTGTTAATTGTATTCCGCCACTGGAAGCTGGCGAGCGCTACCGCTGTCAGCATTGCGATCATGTTTTAGTGAGTGTCCATAAGCATGTGTCTGCAAGGATCATGGGGGCTGGTTTGTCCTCTTTATTGATGCTTGCGTTAGCCATGAGCTTTCCATTTTTAGCCTTCTCGACAAATGGCATCAAGCATAGCGTTACTCTATTCAATACTCTTGAAGTCTTGTTGGGGCAGGGCTACCTGATTCTTGGTGCCATTATCAGTCTTGCCTTGTTTGTTTTTCCAATTATTTACCTAGTGTCGGTTTTGTTTTTGGTTTGGTCTTTTCGGCATCCGCAGCAGCTCACGTTGCGCACTATTCAAGGGTATAGTTTGCATTGGGTGACGGTGATGCAACCTTGGTTGATGGTCGATGTTTTTCTGGTGGGGGTATTGGTCGCTTTAGTAAAAATGAACAGTCTGGCCGATATTTCCTTTGGACTGTCTTTTTGGGCTTTTTGTGGTTACGTAATATTGTTGCTTAAAACGGTTGTATTGGTTGATAAACGGTGGTTTTGGCATCAAATTTCTGGTCAAGCGGCTAATGTAACTGGTACAGAGGCAACGGCTAAAGGGCAAGGGTTGCTTGCTTGTCATTTTTGTGGTGCGAGCCATACTATTGATACCACTCACTGTAATCGTTGCGGTCATTCTGTTTATAGCCGACGTCCAAGGAGTATAAGTACTACCGTTGCGTTACTTGTTGCTTCTTTGGTGATGTACATTCCTGCGAATGTATTCCCTATCATGCAAACGACATTTTTGGGCAGTACGGATCCTTCCACCATTATGGGTGGGGTTTTATTGCTTTGGTCTTTAGGCTCTTATCCCGTTGCGCTGATTATCTTGATTGCGAGTGTGGTGATACCGCTTGCCAAAGTGTTGGCATTGAGTTGGTTGTGTTGGCAGGCTTATTTTCCTGATGATAAACAGACAGAGCAAAAAATTAAACTGTATCGGATTACGGAATTCGTTGGGCGTTGGTCGATGATCGATGTGTTTGTTGTGGCTATTTTGACCAGTTTGGTGCAGATGGGGAATTTTATGTCAATTTTACCTGGGCCTGCCGTTTTGTCATTTACCGCTGTTATTGTCTTAACTATGTTAGCGGCGATGACATTTGATCCAAGGTTATTATGGGATAAAGCGCCTGAATCGAGTGCTTCTGCTTTGGAGAGGGGAACAGAGTGAGTGATCAGAACAAGCAAGTCGAAAATATGCGACAAGTCAGATTTAATTCTATTTGGCTAGTGCCGCTAATCGCCTTGATAGTGGCTGGCTGGATGCTGTATGAAAACTGGTCTAGCCAAGGTCCTGTTATTACTTTGGTCGCGTCTAATGCCGATGGACTCGAAGTAGGTAAAACCAAGCTCAAATCACGTAATGTGGATGTGGGAAGGGTGATTGGCATTCGCTTAAGCGATGACTTTGAAAAAGCGATTATTAAGGTACGAATGCAGCATGGTACAGAGCAAATGCTGCGCGACGATGCTCGATTTTGGGTGGTGAAGCCTAGGATAGGCAAAGAAGGCGTGAGTGGTTTAGGAACCTTGTTGTCTGGTGCTTATATCGATATGAAGCCAGGAGCTAAGGGTCGATTACAAACGGATTTCACCTTGTTAAGTCAGCCACCACTTTCAACAGAAAACGAAGGCGTGCGCCTTGTTTTGTCCAGTATGGATGGGGTGAAGTTGGATGTGGGTGCGCCTGTGCATTTTCGTGGCTACGAAGTGGGTTATGTCGAGAAAGTGGGCTTCGATGCCAATAAAGGTGCCATTACTTATAATGTGGTTATCCGCTCGCCTTATGATGCTTTGGTGAATAGTGAGTCACAGTTTTGGTTAACGCCGGGGCTTTCTTTTAAGAGTTCTGCGAGTGGCTTTGAGGTTCGTCTTGATTCCCTAGAAACCTTCTTTGCTGGTGGGATTTCATTTGGGTTACCAACAGGCCGTATGGCAGGTGTACCTGTTGCAGACATGGCGACTTTTCGTTTGTACGCCTCGAAAGAGAGCGCCACAAATAACATGTACAGCGAGTTTATAAACTACGTATTTATGTTCGATAGCAATGTGAGTGGGTTGACACCAGGCGCTGCTGTGGAATTTCGAGGAGTAAGAATTGGCACTGTCTTAGAAGTGCCATTTAGCGGCATTCCAATGCAAACCTTAACTGGGCTAGATAAGCCGTTGATTCCGGTTCGAGCAAGAATTGAACCGCAACGTTTAAATGCTCTGAATCCCGAGAATGGAATGTCTCTTGCGCAATGGAATGATTATATAGAAGAGCGAATTGCCAATGGTTTACGAGCATCGCTAAAAATTGGTAACTATTTGAACGCCGCCAAAGTGATTAATATCGACTATGTTGATAATCCTCCTCCTGTTAAATGGAAAGAGTTTGCTGGGTTTAATGTTTTCCCAACATCACCGGATGCCTTTGCCAATATGGAAGATAAAGTGGCTAAAATTTTAGATAACTTGTCTCAGGTGCCTATCAATAGTACGTTGGAGCAAGTGTCTGCAACGATGAGCGAGGCAAGTGAAGCCTTGCGTCAGTTACAAGTTGTTAGTAAAGGTGTGACGGAATTGCTCAATTCGCCTGACACTCAGCAGTTGCCTGCCGAATTGACAGCGGCGATAAATGAGCTGAATTTGACATTAGAAACGTATCAGGCCAATGGTCAAATAGGCGGCCCATTAAGAGAGAATATGGTGTCTTTAGGTCGTGCATTGAATGAATTACAGCCATTACTTCGTCAACTTAGGGAAAACCCAAATACCCTAATTTTTGATAGTAAACCACGTAGTGATGTGCAGCCTAAAGCCGCGAAATAGTACAAGGACAAGACAATGGTAAAAGTAGGTTTTCGTGTCATTTTGTTGTTGATAGTGAGCTGGATGGTCGTAGGTTGCTCGACCCCTGCTGTACAAAGCCATGAATACTTATTAATGGACGCTGACTTAAAAGAGGTGCAAGCTCTTCCCACAAACAGTACCTCCGTACAGTTAATGCCAGTGGTTGTAGCGAACTATTTGGCGGGTAACGAGATCGTATTGGTAACGAATAAAGGCACAGTGCATCGTTCTCAAAGTAATTTATGGGCAGAGACATTATCTCCACAGTTAACGCGTTTAACGCAGCAGCGTTTAGAAAGAACATTGCCTGACATTACGTGGTTTGCAGGCCAAAGGTTACCTTCTTATGCAATCGCATTGCTTAATATTGAAGTTGATGATTTTTATGCGGATTTAGAGGGGGTTGCCCATATTTCTGGGCGTTGGCAGATTATTTCAGAAACAGGAGAGCTGTCTGCGTCTAATACTTTTTATGTGAAAAAAGAATTACAAGCAGACGGCTACTCGGCCATGGTGCAAACCTTATCTGCTAGCTGGTTTAATCAAGTGGTTGACCCTATGGCACAAGCGATTGCTCAATCGTTTTCTATAAAAGATTGAATGTGATCAAACACGTGCATAGGATGGGTCATATGCAGGCAATGGCCATTCGCTTCGATTATTTTCAACTCCGCATTTTTGAGTTTTTGCTGTGTGTATTCGCCCACAGAAACATCCACTAATGCATCATTGGAACTTTGTAATAATAAGCAAGGGTGGGAGATTTTAGGCAGTAGCTTACGGCAGTCGGAGAAAAAGGTCGCTTGGGCAAAAGGTTTGGAGTAGGTGACATCGGTAGAGCAGAAGCTCGTCAGTAGTTCATTTATTAACTGGTCGTTTTCATCAACGTTGGCGTCTATTTTTGGTAATCCCGCCCCGACCACCATGGGCGCTAAATAATTCCCCCAGCCAATATAGTCTTTGTCCATTAGTTGAATTAAACCTTCTAGGTCACTTCGTTCAAAGCCGCCTTGGTAGTCTTCACCATAATTTATGAAGCAGGGAGAAGGGCATATGGAAACCATATGTGAGAACAGTTCAGGTCGTTGATCCGCAACAATCCAACCAATCGTACTGCTAATTGAATGGCCCACAAAGATGACGCTTTGTAGGTTTAATTCATCACAAATTTCAATAATGTCTAAGGCATAACCTTCTAGGTGTTGATAACGACTTTCTTGGTAAGCCGAAAAGTCGGAGTTTCCGCAACCGACATAATCAAACATGACAACATTGAAATGCTTTTCAAGGTGAGGAAGCACAAAGCGCCACATATTTTGATTACAACCGAAACCGTGAGCCAACAGAATGGTTTGGCTGCCTTTGCCTGATATCTTGACATTATTGCGCTTGGTGATGAGTGCTGAATGACAAGGCTTACTTTGTAGGGTTTCTGACACTGTTGTGCTCTCTTGTACTAAGTGAATTCTGGTTGTGTGTTCCTATAAAAGTATTTTATGACGATAACATGTTTATTTTTGTGATCTATGACAAATATTGTGAAATGAATAGAAAGTGAAGCAGATAAATTTTAGCCAAAAAAAAGCCAACTTGATGCTGGCTTCTCTATGATGTAATTACTGCTTTGGCTTACTTCGTTTTTTCTTTTGCCGCTTCGATGCTTTTCTGGATCAACGGAGAGATGGTTAAGCCTTGTACAATGATGGAGAAAATAACCACGACGTAGGTAATAATGACCATGATGTCGTGTAAATCCAACCCTTCAATCATCATTTGGTTTTTTGGAATAGCCGCCGCCATCGCTAACGCCAAGCCTCCTCGTAAGCCACCCCATGTCAGGATTTTTACCGAATGCTTATCGTATTCACGGAATTTTTTGAACAATAAATAAGGGCTTCCAACGCTAATAAAACGAGCCAACAAAACAATAGGAACCATGACTAAGCCAAGGCCAATGATTTGCCATGTTAAAGGAATCGTAACAATCAGCATGCCGATGATTAGGAAGAGTAAAGCGTTTAAGAAGCTGTCAGTTGCGTGCCAAAAATCTTTTACGTAACGTGTGCCATCAGGCCCACGTCTTTTTGATGCCGTTGCTCGCGTAATGTTACCAAGAAGTATGCCGCTGGTAACCATGGCAAGGGCACCGGAGATTTCCCAGATATTTGCCAGCGCAAAGCCAGCAGAAGGGATAGTTAACGTAACGAGCAAGCGTGTGTTTATGTCTTTGCAGTTGATGATGACAAAATGGCCAACCAGTGCGATAACAAGACCGAATGCGATACCACCAATAGCGTCCACTAAAAAGAGCTCTGCGACCTCGGTGAAGTTTGCTTCAGTGCCATAAAACGCGACAGCGAAAATGGTGGTGAAAATAACTAAGCCAACACCATCATTAAATAAGGATTCCCCTTCTACTTGAATAGAGATGCCTTGCGGCGCACTCATTTGCTTGATGATTGCCAGAACGGCAATAGGGTCCGTAGGGCTAATCAAGGCGCCAAATAACAAGCAGTAAATGAAAGGAATAGGGAAGTTAAACAGCGAAAAGGCGAAGTAGCTTAAGTAACCAACGATAAAGGTCGACACTAGGGTAGAAAAAAGCACCAGTATGGTGATTTCCCAACGCTGCCTTTTTAATGCGTTTAGGTCAATTTCTAGCGCCCCAGCAAACAACAAAAAGCCCAACATTCCTTTAAGTAATAGCTGATTAAAGTCGATGCCGGAAACAACTTGGGTGATAAATAAGGCTGTTTCATCGCCTAGCATCTTTACTGCAAGTATCAAAAGTAAGGAAATAACAACGGATCCAGTGGTAATCGCGATTGTTGTTTGCATTTTTAGTATGTATTGGTTGGTAAAAGCGATAAACACCGCTAGTGCCGATAAGAAACAGATGAGATACCAAGCGTTCATGTGAGAACCTTAACATTTATCAATAAAGAGTGAGATCTATAAAAGGGAGCACGGGGGGATGCTGGGACAGTATGTTATCCCTAGAATTTGTCTATGTCACTGTTTGGCTGTACAAAAAACAGTCCTAATGCGCGATTTTTTTCAAAAAACAAGAAAGTTTATTTCAGAAATCATCTCTTATGACGATTTTTTACTTTTTATGTAGGAAAATAACAACGTCATGGTGTTGGGTTGTGCATTTTTTGAATACCATGAGCAAAAAAATCATTCTTACTTTGAATGGCATTCTTGAGTGTGGTCAGTCGCTTAAAACAATATCCATGATTTTTTCATAGTTTGTAAGTCTTTTTCATTTAACCGAATTTTTCATTCTTTTGGCCGTCATTTACTTACAAAACCTAACCAATTGGTCTGAATTAGATGAAGCGAGCTCCCAAGGAGAGTATAATCTGCCACATTTACACTATGTGAGATTTTGCGCGATTGCTGCCTACGTCATTACTTTGTGAAAAACAAACTCGAAATGCTCATTTATACCCTATAAAATCCGCTTTCCCGTTTATTTTTGCCTCGTTTTGGTTTCGCTTGTTACATCGTGAAAACATCTCAATATGAGATTTAGTGACTTTTTTAGGAGTATATTTATGGCAACACCTTCCCAGCATGATTTACGAAATGACTTTAGAGCATTATTAGCAAGCGGAAAGTGCTATTACACCGCTTCTACATTTGATCCTATGTCGGCTCGTATTGCTGCAGATCTTGGCTTTGAAGTTGGGATTTTAGGTGGTTCTGTTGCATCTTTGCAGGTATTAGCTGCACCAGATTTTGCTTTGATTACTTTAAGTGAATTTACAGAGCAAGCGACTCGAATTGGTCGTGTGGCGCGTTTGCCTATTATTGCGGATGCAGACCATGGTTACGGCAACGCATTAAATGTGATGCGCACTATTGTTGAGCTTGAGCGAGCTGGTGTTGCAGCATTAACGATAGAAGATACGTTGTTGCCTGCGAAGTATGGCCACAAATCGACAGATTTGATTCCTGTAGAAGAAGCTGTAGGTAAATTGAAAGCGGCTCTAGAAGCGCGTATTGATCCGATTATGAGCATTATTGCACGTACCAATGCGGGTCAGTTGACAACCGAAGAGACTATTTCCCGTGTTAAGGCTTACCAAGCGGTTGGTGTCGATGGTATTTGTATGGTTGGTATCCGTGACTTTGCTCATCTAGAAGAAATCAGCCAGCACATTTCAATTCCAATTATGTTGGTTGCGTACGATAATCCAGAATTGCGTGATCGTGAGCGTCTTGCTGCGAATGGTGTTCGAATTGTTGTTAATGGTCATGCTGCGTATTTTGCTGCGATTAAAGCGACTTACGATTGCTTGCGTGAGCAGCGCGGTATTGCTGAAGGCACTTTGAATGCTTCTGAATTGTCTACACGTTACTCTACTTTGGAAGAAAACCGTGTTTGGGCAAATAAGTATATGGACGTTCAGGAATAATTTAGAAACGTGCTCGTTGTGCATAATGTTAAGGCAAAGGAGATGTTTGTGCTGCGTGAAATGTTAATTTCCGATTATGACCAAGTGATGGCCTTGTGGGGCAACACCGAATCTATGAGTCTGCGTGGTGCCGATTCGCGAGACAATATCGCCTTATATTTAAAGAAAAACCCAGGACTTAGTTTTGTAGTAGAAAAGCAAGGTTTGGTGGTTGGTGCGGTGTTGGCTGGTACGGACGGCCGTCGGGGTTACCTGCAGCATTTGGCTGTCAGCGTTAGCTCTCGTGGAGAAGGGCTTGGAAAGCAATTGGTTAATACAGTCATTGCTGCCTTTGCGGAACAAGGGATTGCTAAAACCCATTTATTTGTTCATTCGGACAATAAGGCTGCCCAAGGTTTTTATGAATCTATGGGCTGGTTTCCAAGAGACGAAGTACGAATGTTCTCGTTTAATTCTTCCTCTGAGTTAAACGTATAAATTGTAAGACCGCAGAACTTAGTATATCGAGTGACTGTAAAAAAAGGGCCAATATTGTATTGGCCCTTTTTTTTTTGAGCATTTTATTATCTCGGTTAGGCTGGTGGCTGATCTGTGTCGCTTTCTTTATTTATTAAGAAAGTCTGACTCTTTCATGACAAAGGCACAGAAAAAAGAATAAACGGGTTAGTTGTAAAGGGGATTGGGTGAGTTTTGTAGGCGCTCAAATGAATAGGTGTTAGTCTAAAACGACACACTAAACAGGATAAGGATTATTTTTATGGAAATATTAGCTTTTTTGTTTATCGGTGCGTTAGCCGGTTGGTTAGCTGGTCAGTTAGTGAAAGGCGGCGGCTTTGGTTTGATCGGTAATATTGTTATTGGTGTTGTTGGTTCTTTTGTGGGCGGTTTTACCTTCCAGCTTCTTGGTTTGTATTCCGGTAGTTTTTTAGGGTCGCTCGTGACGGCAACAGTTGGCGCAATTATTCTGCTTTATGTTGTGCGGCTGGCTAAATCCTAACGTTAAGTGTTATTTAAACAAGCCCGTATCACTGATACGGGCTTTTTTATGCAGGTATTTTCAAATCCAATTTTAGATAAGCTCTAGCTCTTCCATAATTTTGCGAATGGTGGCTTTTGTGCTGTCTTGAAGAGTGACCATGGGTAATCGACACTCTTCTGTGCATAGCCCAAGTAATGACATTGCGTATTTTGGTCCAGCCGGATTTGGTTCGATAAACAAAGCGCTGTGCAAAGCAAATAGCTTGTCTTGCAATTGTGCAGCTTCTACATAATTGCCTTCACGACATAGGCGCTGCAATTCAACAACCTGTTTTGGTGCGACGTTAGAAGTAACAGAAATGCAGCCATTACCACCGCCGACGTTATAGGCCACCGTGGTAACATCGTCACCGCTTAAAAAGCTAAATGGTTTATTGATCAGCGCTCGCTCGCGAATAGGGCGCGTTAGATCGCCAGTGGCGTCTTTTACACCGATGATTCTTGGTAATTCCGCAAGGCGAGATAGTGTTGCCACCTCTAAACCAACAACAGCGCGTGGTGGGATGTTGTAAAGAATGATAGGGAGTTTGCTATTGTCGTGTACGTATTTGAAGTGTTCGTACAAACCAGTTTGATTCGGACGGTTGTAGTAACCAGCAACATGTAATGTGGCATCTGCACCAGCTTGGTAAGCAAATTCAGAATAGTTTACCGCTTCAACAGGATTGTTAGAACCTGCACCAGCAAGTACTGGAACCGCTTTATTGGTTTCTTGAACGGTGATCTCAATGACGCGTTTGTGTTCATGTTCACTCAGGGTAGGCGATTCACCCGTTGTGCCAACTGGAACCAAGCCGTTAATGCCTTGATCTATTTGCCAGCGAACAATTTTGCGCAGGGCTTCTTCATCCAGCTGACCATTTCGAAAGGGAGTGATTAATGCTGTTATTGCACCGTAGAACATACTGTTGCCTTCTTGTTAGGCCGGTATGCATTCTGCTGAGAAAAGCGTTAAACCGTCAGCGAGAATGCTGCCGGTGAGTTGTTTAAAATCTTACATCCACACGTCAGCGCCGCAGAGCTTCTTAGCCTTACGTTTATCGCCGTTGCGTTTATTTAAGATCTGGTTATTCATAAAGTAATAAGTCTTTATTCTGCTAGATAATTTGTGCTTCTATGCTGGCCTTTTTTTAAATAAAGGTCAATACAGGTAAGCATTTTTTCGTGCCATTCTGATGTTGTGAAATGCGCCAGTGACTGTATTCTGGCGTGGACTGAAATCCCCAGCATATTAACCAATGCTGGGGATTTCACTTCTCGCTACTTTTGAAAGATAAAACTTTCGTTTTGAAGCAGTTGATTGGTCCACAGTTGGTAGGCTTTTTCATTGAGGTGAAGCCTGTCACCTTCAAAAAGTGTGTCTTTTATCTCCCCGTTTTTGTCCAGTAATGCCGAGAATAAGTCTAAGTATTGAGTATTTGGTCGTGTTTTAGCCAAGCGTGCTAACTGCTGGTTGGCTTTCTCTATGGTGTCACGCATTTTCATGCGAGCAGGGCTGCACTTGATGCTGATTAAGGTCACCGGAATGCCAGGCAAGTGTCGGTCAATTTTTTGCAACAGTTCGATATAGAGTTCAACCACTTTGTTGCTGTCATAATGATTTCCTATGTCATTATCGCCAGCGTAGATCACCATAGAGCGTGGGTTGTGTGGCAGAATAATGCGCTCAAAGTAGTACACACACGCCTCTAGTGTTGCACCGCCAAACCCTAAATTAATTCCGCCTTTGTCACGGAAATTATTCGCAAAATCGGTCCACAAACGCATAGTGGAAGAACCGTAAAAAGCAACAGGTCGGTCTTTGTAAACTTGATAAGCTAAATGAAATTCAAGTTCGCGAACATCAGATTCAAATTCAACATCGATCTGATTTAGGCTCATGACATTGGAGCGGTAGCCATTTTTCCCGCTAAAAATAGGGTATTGTCGAATCTCTCTTGATAGTTCGACAGCTTCTTCAACGTAGCCTTTGTATTCTTCTTGGTAAGATAGCAAAAACGTATTTAACGCTTTTTTATCTGTGTAATCGACTCTGCTTGAAAGTTTAAACGCTGGCTTGATGATGACAGTATAGAGGTTGTGATCAGCTCGTTTATCAAAGTTCGCTACAACAATCGGCACTATCCAAGGTTCGTCGCTGCCCATGGATCCAGCTAACTCAAAAGCATGAGGTAAAAAACTACCTGGTGATTGATGGGTGCCGAAGCTTTGTCCCTCTGGTGAAATCATCAATGGGAAATTTTGTCGTAATGTTTCTTGTGACTGCTTAATAAAAGCATCGTGTTCGGGTGTGTCTTTAGCTAGATCTTCCCAGCTATTAATAAACACATTACCAAATCGACTGTAAAAATCATCACGCCAGAATTCACTTTCCTTGCTGCGGCGAACCACTCTCTGCCCAGAAACACCATATTCATTATCAATGACCATGGCGCTAATAAATTGCGCATCCATAGAGAATCGAAAACCGTTAGGTAGGCGGTTGGTTGGGGATCCTAGCAAGTGATTGTAGATAAACAGTGAGCCGGCTTTTTTAGGTAGATTTTCTAAGCCTTTGATCACATAGGGTACTTGCTGGAAAGCTTGTTTAAACAGCTCTGTTCCTAGTCGTCGAGCATCAAGCGCAGGCGTGTCTTTCGGCAAGCTATTAATGGTGTCATAGACGTTTTGTAGGTGGCGATAAAAGGCATTCTCTCGCTGTAGATCTTTTAAAATGTCCAGACACATACCAGAAATGGTGCGCTCCAATACGCGGCCAAAATGCAAGCATTTGTAGAGTACGCCAAATGCTTCATCTGTTGTGACCGCGCTTTTGAGAAGCTCGCTGACTTTATAAAGTGGAGAGCTAACCGGTAACAAGGCTGCATTTTGCTCAATCACGTTACTCACCGCGAGCACTTCGTCGTTGGCTATCTGAGATAAGTAACGCATTCTGGCGGCCAGTAGATGTGCGCCAATTAACCAGATTAGGCGGTATAAGTATTTTACTGAGAATTTTGGATTGTCTTCGAATATGGCCAGTAAATCATCTCGCGCGATAAATAGAACGCTGCTGTCTCGAGATGAAATAATGGACGCTCGGTTTTTCATTGCGGCATCTTGGGTTGCCCAAGCAAGCACGGTTCCAGGGCGTGAAATGGTGCGAGTGGTAATGATGTCACCGGCTTCAGTTTGGTAACTGACTACGACTTTGCCTTTTATAAGGAGGTATAAACCGTCTGCGGGTTGGTCTTGCTGACTGAGTATGTCGCCTTGATGAGCCAATAAAATAGAGGACTTTTTGGCGAGAGCATGTATCTCAGCTTGAGTGAATGTTTCACAAAATGGTGCGTAATTCAGCAAGCTAATCGCATCTTTTAGTGCGTGAACTTGTGTTTCGGAATCGATCAATGGGCGTGTTTCTTCAAACGCCAGTGTTTCATTAGAAAAGAATGGTCGGGTTTGGTTTTGAACATTGGTTAGAACAGGTAACGATTCTTGGTAAACGAACTGCAAAAAACGAGAGGCAAATACTAGGTTTGCATCGAGTATTTTTTGTAGTTCCACCAGAGGCCACATGATGAGTTTGGTGGATTTTGTGGCGGTAAAGGTGGTGGCGTAGCGTGAAGGGTGACGGAAAGCAGACCAACCTATTGGCGAAAGAAGATTGTTTATAACGCCTACGTTGTAGGATTTGCCAGTATCTTGCAATGGAACTGAAATGGAAACTTCACCCTCCAATAAGAAATAGATGTGCTGACCTATTTCAAATTGCTTGGCTAACACTTCGCCTGCTTTCAGTGATTTTATGCTGGCTAGATCTGTGAGAGATGCCATTAATTCACTGTCAACATCAGCCATAAAGGGGAAAGTTTTTATGTGTTTTTTTACGTCCATATTTGTTTACCTCAAATCTGTGATGCCCTAATTAGGACGTTTCATCGTCACTGTTTTGCCTACAAGGGCATAATCATCGCCACCGAGTCGAGCGAGAGGGTTGAGCTTTTGGTTATCTACCATAATCCTAGAAGACTCTTGAGTGACAAGGTCTTCATCAATATACATATCCAGTATTTCAAGAAAAACAGCCGTAAACGAAGCGTTTTCGATTGAGTGTACATCGTACAATTTACAGTGCATGGCGACTTTTGCCTCGCTAATTCGAGGTAGCGTTGCAGCGAATTCGGCTAACGTTATGCCTGAAGCGGGTATTTCGGATTCACCATAAGCTAAGGTCGCCGAGCTTTCGTTCACTGCATTCATTACTTCTTCACTCGGAATATGCAAGACACATTCCTTTTCTCGAAGTAGGTTGTTTTTTGTATCTTTGGCGACGTTTGCTGATTTGTTTCCTATGGAAACCATCACAATGGCAGGGTCCGATGACACGGGGGCAAAATAGGAAAAGGGTGCAAGGTTGTAACTTGCACTCTCATTTTTGGTTAAAATCCACGCAATAGGGCGTGGAGTAATAGTTTGAGTGATCAAATGGTAGCGCTGATTTGCACTGAGTTGATCAAACTGGACACGCATAGACTTCCCCGTACTAATAAAACATGCCTTGTTAAATTACTACAAATACCGATCTATTGTGAATGTTTGAGTGGAAACTAATTAAAATTCTTTTTAATACGCTTCTATTATGCAGTTAAAGGCAATGACTACTCGGTCTTTATCGCCAAAGTAAGGTAAAGCTGAATGTTTTAAGTAGGATGGAAAGATAATCACTTGTCCATCGGTTGGGGTGAAGTCCCACACTCCATGACCGCCTAAATAGGCTGTGCCCGGATCGGCGTAATGTTCTGCGTTCACTCTAGGGTCATAAAAGCGATTTAGTCCGCCATTGCCTTCGATGTTAGCGTCCCCTGGCTCTAAATAGTAAATGCCACACCAGGAGCAATTTGGGTGTGAGTGAGCATCATGGTAACCGCCTTTCTGGGTGACATGGTACCAAGACTCAATGATATGAGCATCGGCTTCCATGTCTTCTGGCCAGAAGGCTTGGTTAACCGATGCTGCAATTTCTAATACCAATTCTTCTAATGCACGCTTAGCTTCCATAACGTTCGCGTCCGCCAGATCCAAAAAATCCAATGTGCTTTCGTGCAGAGCATGTTTCGCTTTCGGGGCTATTTGGCTTTCTATCGCTGTTGTTTGCGTCGCTTTTTGTTGGTAAACCGCTGTCAGTAATGCTTCTTTTAAAAAGTCATGGTCTGGCATTTGAGTAACAAATAACGGTGTTGTCCAAGTGTTAATTTCTTCAATGATTGACGCGTCCGTCATGTTTTATACCTACATAAGAAGATGAGCTGGGTGTTGGTTGTTAGCGCTATGCTGGGATGTCTAATTCCGTTACGACGGGTTTGAAGCCGCAAAACATCATGACTAGATTACGAAAGCCTGTTGCGTTATCGGGTCCTTCAAGGCCTTTGATACTTTTGTCCATTAGCGCAAGATAGTTTTGTATGTAAGGTAGGGTCACTTTATTGTGACGTGACATCGCGCTTTCGTAGAAAGGGACGCGTTTGTCCCATATTTTTTCGCTTTGGCAGGCTTGTCTAAAGCTTGAAGACTGCATCGACTGGAGTAAATTCGCCAATGTTTGAGTTTCACGGTTAAAGAGCCAGAGAATAATGCTGGGTTCTACGCCTTCGCCAAGCAATTGATTGAGGCAGTGCATGGCTTCTTTGGTTTTGCCCATTAGGATGCGATCGCTTAGATCGTAAATAGAATAGCGACTGCTGTCTGCCACCGATTCTATGATTTTCTCTGCGTCAATCTGAGCGCCCTGACCATGAAGTAAGGCCAGTTTTTCAAGCTCTTGGGAAAGGGCTAGAAGGTTTCCCTCACCGCGCTCGCAGATGATGCTGGCAGCTTCACGACTTAGAGAAAGATTCAGTGATTGTGCTCTTTGTTGAACCCAAGCGGGTAGCCTGTTTGCGTCTATAGGCCAGACTTGGACAAACGCGCCTTGGGATTCCAATTGCGTGAACCATTTGGCTTTTTGGGTGCGCGCATCGATTTTAGGCAGCGTGAGTAAAATCGTGTTGTCTTCGCTCAGTGATTGGCCTAATTGAGCTAAGGCTTTGCTGTGCTTTTCCCCCATCTTGTCTATTTGAATATCAAACAGTCGACGGGAGGAGAAGAGCGACAAACTTTGGTTTTCATTGATGACTTCTTGCCAATCAAACTGAGCGTCGGCAACAAATCGTAAGCGTTCATCAATTTGGTGTTTTTGAGCGGCTTTACGAATGCTGTCCGCCGCTTCTTGGCAGAGCAAAACATCGTCCCCAGAAATAATATAAAGGGGAGCGAAGTTTTTTTTCAGCTGCTGTTCTAGTTGATCCGCACGGACTTTCATTCTATTTCCTAAAGAGGAGCGTAATTTAAGTCGTAAACGAGTTGATCGGCTAGATCTTCACTCATGCTTTGCATTTGGCTTTGGTTATAGGAGAGTTTCGCGCTTTCTTCTGCGTCTTGATTGGTCAATGTTCTGGTTGTGCTGATGGTTCTTGGTCCATAGACCGCTTTACCATTGGCCTGACGAATAAAGTAGTGGCTGGTCAGACGGCGCTGAACTTGTGATACATCATTGGAAGCGTTGCGTGCCAATTCGGTATCGCTTGAGCTGATGGCATTCACTTTTAAGTTGTATGTTGCTTTTGTCGCATCGGCTTCATTGATGATAGTGACGCCAGCACTTGCTAAAGCAATACGCAATGAGCGGTCAAAATCTTCAGAGCCGCTGTCGGACGTTAAGGTTATTACTTTCAGTTGATCTGGAAGATCCACTTGTCCGCGTAAATGGAAACCACAGGCGACGAGACTCATAGAGAATAGAGCCAATATAAGTAGGCGATTTGTTTTGGAAAGTGCGGCTATCATATTCGTGATTCCTGTCTGGTGGGTAAGGAAAAAAGGGATGGCCGAGCCATCCCTTAGAATGCCTTAATTAGTTGGCAACGATGTTCACCAAGCGGCCTGGAACGACAATAACTTTACGGACAGTTTTGCCTTCAAGGTATTTGGCAACACTTGGGTTTGCCAATGCTTCTGCTTCGATCGTTTTGTTGTCAGCGCTTGCTGACACAGTTAGCTCGGCACGCTTCTTACCAAGTACTTGAACAACAATGGTAAGCTCGTCTTTTACCAAAGCAGCTTCGTCTAGGGCTGGCCAAGGTGTATTTACGACGTTGTCGCTGTGACCAAGTTCAGACCATAGCTGATGAGCGATGTGAGGCACGATAGGAGACAACAACAGTGTTGCAGCTTCTAGCGCTTCTTGAGCCACGGCAAGACCTAATTCAGATGTGTCTTCGAACTTGCTGATTTCGTTGCAAAGTTCCATGACAGCGGCAATGGCAGTATTGAACGTTTGACGGCGTTCGATATCGTCCGATACTTTCTGAATGGTTTCATGCGTTTTACGACGCAAGGCTTTTTGTGCGCCATTCAGTTCTGCAATGTTCAATGCACCCACTTTGCCTGCGTTTGTGTGACGGTAACACAGCGCCCATAGACGGCGTAGGAAGCGTGAAGCGCCATCAACACCGGCATCGTTCCATTCAAGTGATTGCTCTGGTGGTGCGCTGAACATCATGAACAAACGAACAGTATCCGCACCGTATTTCTCGATCATTTCTTGAGGATCAACGGTGTTGCCTTTGGATTTAGACATCTTAGTGCCGTCTTTGTTTACCATCCCTTGCGTCAATAGACGTTTGAATGGCTCATCAGAGTTCACAAGACCCGCGTCACGTAGCAATTTATGGAAGAAGCGAGAGTACAATAAGTGAAGAATCGCATGTTCTACACCACCAACGTATTGGTCAACTGGAAGCCAGTAGTTTGCTTCTTCGGTTAGCATGGCATCGGTAGCTTCTGGGCAGCAGTAGCGAGCAAAATACCAAGACGATTCCATGAAGGTATCGAAGGTGTCTGTTTCGCGTTCTGCTTCTTCACCATTGAACATGATGGAAGAGAAGTCCGGATTGTTTTTGATTGGTGAGTTCACACCATCCATGATCACGTCTGTTGGCAATTCAACAGGCAGTTGATCTGCTGGAACAGGGACAACAGAACCGTCTTTCAGGTTGATGGTTGGGATTGGTGTTCCCCAATAACGTTGACGGCTAACACCCCAGTCACGTAGGCGATAGTTTACTTTCACTTCGCCTAATTCGTGTTTTACCATCCAAGCTGAAATGGCATCGAAAGCGGCTTTGAAATCCAAACCATCGAACTCACCCGAGTTGCAAAGTACACCTTTCTCAGTGAAAGCGGATTTTTCTAAATCAACCACTTCTTCACCAGCAGGCTGGATAACTTGTTTGATGGCTAGGCCGTATTTTTTCGCGAATTCAAAATCACGTTGATCGTGTGCTGGAACGGACATAACGGCGCCAGAACCGTAATCCATCAAGACGAAATTGGCTGCGTAAACAGGAACCGCTTCACCAGTGATTGGGTGAATGGCTTTGAAGCCTGTGTCCATGCCTTTTTTATCAACGGTTGCTAGATCCGCTTCCGTAGTCGACATCAGTTTACTTTCAGCAATGAAATTAGCTAGATCAGCATTATTTTCAGCGGCTTCCAAAGACAGTGGGTGTTGAGTTGCCACGGCAACATAAGTGACACCCATGATGGTGTCTGGTCGTGTTGTGTAAACAGACAGACGCTCGTCTTTGCCTTCTACTGCAAAGCTAAACTCTAGGCCTTCTGAGCGACCGATCCAGTTGCGTTGCATGGCTTTTACTTTTTCTGGCCAGCCATCAAGTTGATCAAGGTCGTTTAGCAATTCTTCAGCGTAATCAGTGATGCGGATAAACCACTGAGAAATTTCTTTTTTCTCTACCGTGGTGCCACAGCGCCAGCAGCATCCTTCTTCTACTTGTTCATTGGCCAATACGGTTTGGTCTTCTGGACACCAGTTAACGGCAGCGGTTTTTTTGTAAGCCAAGCCTTTTTCAACAAGCTGAGTGAAGAACCATTGTTCCCATTTGTAGTATTCAGGCGTGCAAGTAGCGATTTCACGGTCCCAGTCATAGCCAAAACCTAGCTCTTTAAGCTGGCCTTTCATGTAGGCGATGTTTTCAGTGGTCCATTTTGCTGGTGCAGTTTTGTGTTTGATGGCAGCGTTTTCAGCAGGAAGACCGAAAGCATCCCAACCCATTGGCTGAAGGACGTTTTTGCCTTGCATGCGCTGATAGCGAGAAATTACATCGCCAATGGTGTAGTTACGAACGTGGCCCATGTGCAGGCGGCCACTTGGGTAAGGAAACATCGAAAGACAGTAAAACTTCTCTTTGCTGGAGTCAGCGACGGCTTTGAAGACTTTATTTTCGTCCCAAAAAGATTGAGCAGCTTGTTCGATTTGCTGCGGATTATATTGTTCTTGCATGATGTATTCTTATCCCGTGATCGACGAAAGGTTGGTAGACCTGTATTCTCTTAATGAAAAGAGGCCATTATAGCGGCATAGCTCAAGATAATGATGCAAAAGCCAACAGAGTCTGAAAATATCCGCTATTTTATAGAGATGGAGCCCTAATTAGAAGGTGCATAGAGGAGGAGTTATGAATTCTATGAAAAAAGATTCACCAAAAGAGACTCACGATTCCAGTTTGGTCGAGGAAGCACGCAAAACATTGGCCGGAGCAAAGGATTGGTTCTTAGAAGATGTGGCCTTAATGACGGCCTATTGGCATGACAAAATGGGTTATACCGAAGCGTGGGTCGACGCCAATTGGCATTATGTTCTTGATGAAGGGCATGAGCTAGTTGAGGAGTTTGACGAGAAAGAAGATGCTGCTTTGTTGTGGTTGATTAATCATGTCAATAACAACCCAGTGCCGCTTGAGGAATGTCATGTGGTGGGGACCGAGGTCGAGCCGGGCAATTACCGTTGCATGTCATGTGGCCATGAAAATGTGGTGGAAACTAAGCAAACATTAATGCCCTGCGAAATCTGTCATTATGGCTTAATGTCTACGCACGAAGAGCTAACCAATAAAGCATCATAAGAGTCACGTTTTATTGGGATACTCAATAGAGTAAACCACAGCGATGCTTGATATTTGCCTCGCTGTGGTTTTCATCGGGTGTATACCTAGTTTTTACGGCGCAGAATTAGACCGTAAAGATAAGAGAAGATGAAGCCAAATCCGAGTAACCAGAACGTAGGCCAATAGCCCCATTGAACATAAGGCGTGATGCCGCTGAAGGCTTTTGCTTCAGCCGTTAATGTGGCCTTTTCAAACTGAGGGGCCTGAGCAATCACTTCGCCTTTCTCATTGATGAATGCCGTAACGCCAGTGTTGGTTGCACGGATCACATAACGACCTGTTTCCTTGGCTCTAAATTGCGCTATTTGTAAGTGCTGCCAAGGGCCAATAGAAGTGCCAAACCAACCATCATTACTGATAGTGATCAGGAAGTCACTGTCTCTTACCATCCGTCTTACTTGTTCTGCGTAGACAATTTCGTAGCAAATGAAGGGTGCGACTCCCCATTCACCGACTTGCAAAACCGGCTGGTTATCATCCCCTGACTTAAAATTCGACATGGGCATGCCAAAAACATCTAGGATGGGGCCTATGTATTCAGCAAATGGAATGTATTCCCCAAAAGGAACCAACCTTTGTTTGTAATAGAGCCCAAAGCCGTTTCCTGTTGCCCAGATGGCATTGAAGTAGTCGCGTTTATTTTCGCTAACATCGGGAATGCCTGTTATTAGGGTTGTGTTATTTTCAGCGAGCTCTTTTGCAAAAGGTTTAAAGTGATCTTTGATTCTTGGGTAGGTGAAGGTGATGGCTGTTTCAGGCCAAACAACAAGGTCACTGTCTAAATGGTTAAGTGTTTCTTGTTGGTAATAAGCTAAGGATCTGACGGCTGTCTCTCCAAGCCATTTTACATCCTGCTTTACATTGCCTTGTACTAAAGTTGTTTTCAGCGTGCCCGTCTGTTGTACCCATGAAATAGGGAAGTATTGCAAATACGCAGAACTCAGCCAAATAACCAATACACTGATAAAAGGTATCAGCTGATTGGTTTTTTTCAGCATTATGCAGGCGATAACGCTGGCGGTAAGTATAACGCAGGCACTGGTTAGCCAGATGCCACCAATGGGCAGCAGTTCGAATAACCATGTATTTTCTATGGCGTAGCCTGGCAGCAACCAAGGAAAGCCAGTAAAAAGGGTGCTGCGTAAATATTCTCCCACTAATAAGCTTAGGGTAATCCAAAGGCTGGCAGGAATCTGTGTAAAGCGTTGGCTCAGTCGCCATGCTAGCCATGCGGAAAATGACCAAAAAGCACAGAGAACACAGATAAATAAGAAGGTAATGAGGGCAGCGATAATAATGCCAACTTGGCCATATTCAGCGATGCTGACATATACCCAAGATACACCTGCGCCAAAGAAACCTAATCCAACGGATGAGCCTCGCCAAAACGCAGACTTTGCCGTCGTGCTGGTCATGACCAGAATGCTAAAGACGATAAGAGTAACGAAATAGCTAGGCCAAATATAAAAAGGCGAGAAGCTGGTTGCGCCAATCGCGCCAGCAATAATACCGATAAGGGCAAGTAAAATAGGAGAACGTTTGGAGAGGTTAGACACAAAACGAGGAACCCACCCCGCTTGTGTTGTTTTCAAGTCAGGGTGAGATTCAGTCATATCAATCTAATGTATTAGCCGTTGATTTGGATACTTGGATCGTTTTGATTCTACGTCCATCGGATTTTACGATTTTAAAGTGGAAATCACTAAAAAACAGTTCTTCGTCACGCAATGGAACGTGACCGAATTGTTGCACCAGAATCCCGCCGATAGTATCGAATTCTTCTTCGTTAAGTTCTACTTTAAAGAACTCATTGAAGTCTTCCACGGTACATAAAGCTGGAACAAGGTAAACACCAGGCTCTGTTGTGACCTGAATACCTTCATCATCAAGCTTGTCAGTTTCGTCTTCAATTTCACCGACAATTTGTTCTAGCACGTCTTCAATGGTAACCAAGCCTGACACACTGCCATATTCATCTAGAACCAATGCCATGTGGTAGCGTTTGGTTCGAAAATCATTCAGAAGAACGTTTAGACGCTTACTTTCGGGAATAAAGTTGGCAGGACGTAAACGGGCCAGTATGTCTTCTATGGTGATATCACCGTCTTTGAACAACAAAGGCAGTAAGTCTTTGGCTAAGAGCACGCCAAGAATTTCATCCGAATCTTCACCAACAACAGGGAAACGTGAATGGGAAGAATCGATAACTTTACGGAGTGATGTTTTTGGGTCGTCTTCGGACTTTATTACCACCATTTGCGAAGGCGGAATCATAATGTCCCGTGCTTGAACCTCAGACACTTCCAGTGCGCCTTCAACAATGGTGAAAGCATCACGATCGATAATGTCGGATTTCACGGCGGCTTCTAGAAGTTTAACAATATCACCACGGCTTCGTGGTTCATCATTGAAGGCTTGCGCTAAACGCTCAAACCAGGATTTATGTTGATCGTTGGATAAACTCGATCGGTCGTCACTCATTGGGGTGTTAACTCACTCTTTAATCAAATAAGGGTCGGAAATGGATAGAGAGGCAAGAAGCTCTGTTTCTATCAATTCCATTTCATCTGCTTCGTCATCATTTATATGATCATAGCCGCATAAATGCAAGATGCCATGAATGGTCATATGAGCCCAATGATGAAACAATTCTTTATTTTGTTCTTGGGCTTCTTTCGTCACGACTTGAGCACAGATAACTAAATCGCCTAATAAAGGGAGTTCTAAGCCAGGTGGAGACTCGAATGGAAACGATAGCACATTCGTCGGCTTGTCCTTGCCACGGTACTCTTTATTGAGCGCGTGGCTTTCTTCTTCGTCGACAATGCGAATAGTGACTTCGAACTCTTCATCAGAATTTTCAAGGGCTTTTTCAACCCAAACTCGAAAGTCAGCTTCACTTGGAATATTCGCGGTTTCTTTTGTTGCGATTTGTAGATCAAGTTCTAACGTCGCCATTATTTTGTGCTCGCTGATTGTTCGGATTGCGCAGCTAAACGAGCTTCAGTACGAGCTTTCTTTTCTTCTTCAACTTCGATGTCGAACTTATCATAGGCTTCAACAATACGCTGAACCAATGGGTGACGGACAACGTCAGAAGAACTGAAATGCGTCATACTGATGCCATTGACGTCGCTTAATACATGCATGGCTTGCGCTAAACCAGAGCTTGTACCACGAGGTAAATCGACCTGAGTGGTGTCGCCTGTGATTACCGCCGTTGAGCCAAAGCCGATGCGTGTTAGAAACATCTTCATTTGCTCTTTTGTCGTGTTTTGGCTCTCATCTAGAATGATAAAAGCGTTATTCAACGTACGACCACGCATGAAGGCAAGAGGGGCGATCTCAATGACATTTTTCTCAATCAATTTATCGACCAACTCGAACCCAAGCATTTCATACAAAGCATCGTAAAGAGGGCGCAGATAAGGATCGATTTTTTGTGATAAATCACCCGGCAAAAAGCCAAGCTTCTCGCCAGCTTCAACCGCAGGTCGTACCAACATAATTCGCTCAACGCGATCAGCCTCTAATGCTTCAACAGCACACGCAACGGCTAGGTAAGTTTTACCTGTACCCGCTGGCCCGATACCAAAGTTGATGTCGTGTTTGCGAATTTGCTTTACGTAGCCTTGTTGGTTTTTGCCTTTAGGCTTAATAAATGCCTTGCGCGTCTTGATCACCAACTGATCACCTTTGCCTCTTTTGCTGCTGGATAGCGATTCGATCGCTGACTCTTGCAGATAAAGGTGGATCGTTTCAGGAGTGATACTGGTATTCGCCAATGCTTCGCGATAAAGATTTTCTAGTAGCGTTTTCGTTGCTGCTACATGTTCAGAGTCTTCACCGGAAATGTCGAATAGTTCGCCACGATATTTAATAGATACATCAAGTCTTTTTTCAATTAACTTGATGTTCTCGTCGAGTTGACCGCATAGCCCAGCCAAAGCGTCGGCTGCGGCAGGTGCTAAACGGATTTGTTGAGTTGTCTGTGTGGTTTCCAAGATTTACCTTTGATTATTGAAGTACAAAGTCAGAGTCGAGCTCGGAACTTACCAATTCACCCAATAGGGAGTTTGGATAAGCATCTGTAATAACGACATCTGCGAATTTACCGATTAATTGAGGGTCGAACGCACGGAAGTTTACGATCCGATTGTTTTCTGTTCGACCTTGAAGTTGCCCTGGGTCACGTGGTGAATAACCACTGACTAAAATGCGCTGAACTTCACCAACCATAGACAAACTGATGTCGTAGGCTTGTTGACTAATACGGCGTTGTAAAATTGCAAGGCGTTCTTTTTTAACGTCTTCCGGCGTATCGTCTTCCAAATTAGAAGCTGGCGTACCAGGTCTTTGACTGTATACAAAACTGAATGAGTGATCAAAGCCGATTTCTTGAATAAGATTCATAGTATCGACAAAATCTTCGTCTGTTTCACCAGGGAAGCCAATGATAAAGTCAGAAGACAAGCTAATGCCTGGGCGTGCTTCTTTAATGCGGTTGATCTTATCAATGTAATATTGACGGTCGTGACCGCGCTTCATCGCACTAAGAATGTTGTCGGCACCACTTTGTACAGGCAAATGCAAATGACTGACCAGCTTAGGCTCGTTACGGAAAGCTTCGATCAAGCTATCGGTGAACTCAACTGGGTGTGATGTTGTGAAGCGAATGCGTTCAACGCCATCTATTTGTGCAACAGCATGAATGATGTCAGCAAGATCAGCTTCATCACCTTCAGCGGTTTCACCACGGTAAGCGTTAACGTTTTGCCCTAATAGGTGAATTTCTCGAACACCTTGCTCAGCCAGCTGCACAACTTCTTTGATAATGCTGTCAAATGGGCGGCTGACTTCTTCGCCACGAGTGTACGGCACAACACAGAATGTACAGTATTTGCTACAGCCTTCCATAATAGAAACAAAGGCTTCTGCACCTTCAACGCGAGGGGCAGGCAAGTGATCGAATTTCTCGATCTCTGGGAAAGTAACATCGGTTATTGGGATGTGTTTTCCGGCCGCGTTCACCATATCAGGTAATTTGTGTAGCGTCTGAGGCCCAAAAATCATATCGACATGTTTGGCACGCTTGCGAATTGCATCGCCTTCTTGGCTTGCTACGCAACCACCCACACCAATAACAAGGTTCGGGTTCTTTTGCTTAAGCTTTTTCCAGCGGCCTAACTGATGATAGACCTTGTCTTGAGCTTTTTCGCGTATAGAACAAGTGTTTAGCAGCAAAACATCGGCTTCGTCTGCGTTATCTGTGAGTTCCATTTCATGGCTTTCGCCAAGTAAATCTGCCATACGAGATGAATCGTATTCGTTCATTTGACAGCCATGAGTCTGGATAAAAAGTTTTTTTGCCATGTAACGTATTAACCTAAAAATGAGTTCGTCTAATCGACTTTGGGGCTATTATATTGGGCTTTGCTTCCGAATCCCAGAGGTGTTCTGAATTCCCTTCATTTTATGTGAAAATAGTCACATTTTTTGCTACTGGAGCTTTTGTCTAAGACCAGTCACAATAACCCTATAATTTATATTTTTGCGCGGACATGTTTTGACTATATTTTCTCGGATTTTTGTCTTGTCAGTCGTTCTAGGCACGAGTGCTGCTTACGCTGAAGAGAAACGCCCTAATTTTGTTTTCGGCTTAGGGTATGGGCTTTTAAGTGAGAAGTCTCTTATGAATATTGACTTTAAAGTGAATATTCCTATCAACGACTACCTTTCTACTCAGGTTCTACTAAACAGTAATTATTTAATTACAGGTTCATCGTCGGACAGCTTTGCGCAATCAGAGCTTTCGTCTAACTGGTTTCTTCGAAATGATTATGGTCGTTTGGGGCTGGGGCTTGGTGTGTCTGAATTAGAACCCATGGACGAAGAGTTAAAGAGTGAGCGTGACGTTATTGGGCAGTTTATTGGGGAGCTGTTTTTGGGGGACTTTGGATTGACCGCAAATTACATCTCTGCGGATACAACCTTGAGCAATGTGACGAGTTCTCGAATCGGTGCCAGCTACTATTTTAATGACGATCTGCGAGCCTCTGTATTCAGGGAAAACTACAGTATTGATGAAGAAGGCTGGCGTATTGAGGCTTACTATCAGCCTAAAAAATATAATCAGATGGGCAGTGTCGGGATTATCGCTAGAACGAGTGATAATTATGATTATGTTGGTGCTGTCGTACAGTATTACTTTGATCACGCTGTATCCTTAAAACAACGTGAACGTGAATTTCATTAGGCCGTTTAAGCTGGCAAATTTATTCTTTCTCCAGCTGATCGACACTCCAAATAGTCCATTTTGGTATCGCAACTTCTTGTGCCGCTTTAAACCTTTTCATTATGCTTATCTCGGCACGTCTATTCATGATTCTTCCTTCCGGTGTCTGGTTTGATGCGATAGGGAAGTCTTGTCCGTAGCCTATGGTCTTAATTCTGTCTGGGGCGATGGGGGAGAATGAGTTAATTATGTCAGCCACCATATTGGCTCGTTCTAATGATAGCGCTCGATTGTAAGCCTTGCTTCCGGTGTTGTCCGTGTAACCTTCTATAATGACAAGCGTGTCAGGGTGATCCCGTAAGAGTCTATTGATGGCCTCTAGCGTGGATCTATACTCTGCTTTTATGTTGTATCTATTTCTGCCAAACGCAATGGTTACTTGATTTGATAAGTGCAGTGACTGACTTACTGTCTGGTTTAAAGCATCTGGGGCGAGGAAAGGAATGACGATTTCTCCGCTGACTCTTCTGTTCAGCAGCCTTCCTTGTTCTGTGTCGTTTGATGCAATAGGGCGTTCTTGCCCATAGCCAAATGTTTTGATGCGATTTTTATTAATGCCAAAGTTAGAGATTAGGGCGCTAGAAACCGCAATAGCGCGTTGCTTGGAAAGTAACAGGTTGATCCTTGATGGCCCTGTGTTGTCGGTATGGCCTTCTATTAACAGCTTGGTTCTTGGCTGTAATTGTAAGAATAAAGCGAGATTGTCCAGCTCACCGTAGGCATCTTGTTTTAGTTTGTAGCTGGCGGTGTCAAATTGAACATCAAAGTTAAAATTATAATATTCCAGTTTTGTGAATGGGCAGCCAGTATTATCAACAGCGATGCCTGCTGGCGTATTGGCGCATAAGTCCCTGGCATCAATAACACCGTCTTGGTCGGAATCTTTTAGCGACTCCACAAGGCTAGTTGGGTACAACGTCTGACTAATAGATAAAGTGCTATATAAGGCAGACAATACAATAGCCATCCAGGCTACTCTGCTGACACTCATTATTAAATACTCAGTCTAAGGATTTCGCCTTTAGGAGTGCCCTAAAGGCGTATTATAATTTTTTCTTATAACTAAAAATCTACAATGACAAGTGAGGTTTATTTCTTTGCTATTAGGTTGATGTACTCCCATTCATCCGCTGTAATTGGCATCACCGATAGCCGATTTCCCTTCTTGGTTAATAACATATCGGCCAGCTCTGGGTGTAGCTTTAATTCTGCTAACGTTAATATGGCAGGCCATTTCTCTGTAAACTCTACATCGACCATAAACCATCTGGGCTTTTCTGGCGTGGATTTTGGATCGTAATAGGCGCTGCTTGGATCCCAGCTAGTGTGGTCTGGGTAAGCTTCTTTGCTAACGGTTGCTACGCCGACAATGCCCGCAGGAGTGCAGCTTGAATGATAGAAAAAGACAAGGTCGCCTTCTTTCATGGTCTGCATAAAGTTTCTGGCTTGGTAGTTTCTGACCCCGTCCCATGGGGAGCGTTGCATTTTTTTTAGGTCATCAATAGAAAATGCATCTGGTTCTGACTTCATGAGCCAATAATTTGGCATACGCACCTCAGTTTCACAATGAAACATTCTATATGTTCACGCTTACAAATATTCTATCTACAATTAGAAGAGTTATAGGGTGAGACTACCGAATGACTTGATAGGCCTCAATGCTTTTTTAAGTTACATCCCCCGAAGATGGAAGAACAAAATGAGTCACTTTGCTTGTAAGGCGTTTTCAGCATTAGAAAAAGAGCTCAAGGATGATTTGCTAGAGTGTTATGTTGAAGCTCAGCAAGAAATTGAAGAGATTATTAACAGTATTGAAACTGACGGCTTTTCCTTTGATAAGCTGGATAAACTCTTTCGTTCGCTCCACAGCATGAAGGGAAATTGCTCAGTCTGCTTCTTAGACCCTTTGGTGGGTGTGCTTCATAAACTGGAAGAAATAGTGGATGGCATGCGCGGAGGCTACATTCAGTATCATCATAGTTTAGGTGAGCTGATTATGGTCGTGATCGAAAAAGTGTACGACTTGTTAAAGCAAATCTACCAATCCCATGTTGCTGAAAATGCGCTTCGTGATGTGCTTCAGCATGGCCTGGATGCCATCTATGCAGAAGAAGATGATACGAAACGCCCTGAAATGGCGGCTGATTTACTGCGACGATGCAATCAAGTCGTAGAAGAAAAAGCCGCACCAGAACCCGCTTCGGTTATCATCAAGGTGGAATTCACCCCAGAGCAACAAGCGGATATTGACCTCTTTATTGGCTTTAGTCAGAAACTAAATCGGCTTTTAGGTTATTCATCAGAACGCAGTGAGCGCATTTTAAAGCTGTCTCAGTTGATCAATGCTGAATGTGTTAACTCGGTTGATCCTGCTCAACTTAGTGCTGCCGCCTACATGCATAATATGGGGATGGCGCCTATTTTAAGTTGCAAAAATGATGAGGTGCGAAAGCAGCAAGCTGAACAAAATCATCCACTTGTGGGTGCTCAACTGCTGGCGAAGCATGAAGGTTGGGAAGACGCGGTTGCAATGGTTAAAGCGCATAAGGAGCGTTTTGACGGCTCTGGTATGCCGGAAGGTTTGGTGGGTTCTCTTATTCCGCAAGGTGCTTTTATTTTAGCGATGGCGGTTATGTTTATTGATACTGTCTGGGGCAAGTCGGGCAGTGAATACAGAAAAAGTGCGATTAAAGCCGTGCAAATGGTGAATTTCGAAAGTGGTAAAGGCTTTCCGCCGCAACTTATTGAGTCGTTCAATGCGGCTATGCGGAAAGTTTTGGTCGCAAAAAGCCGGTAGAGCTTGTTAGCATAGTGCCCATCTTATTCACTTGTATTTAGTTATCCATGGACGTCACTTTGCTTCCCCTTGTATTTCACCCTCATTACAGTATTCCGTTTCCTGCAGGGCACCGTTTTCCAATGCGTAAGTTTGGTTTGTTGGCGGAAGTCTTGGAGGATTTAGGGATTCTGACCGAGGCGAATCAATACACGCCATCGCCTTTGTCTCTTAACGTCTTGATGGCTGCTCACACCAAAGACTATGTGCAGCGCTTTATTCGTGGCGAGCTTAGTAAGCAGGAGGAAAAAGAAATTGGCCTGCCTTGGTCTGAATGGCTGGTGGAAAGAACGTTGCGAGCGGTATCAGGTACGATTCTTACCAGTGAATTGGCACTTCAACACGGTTTAGCTTGCCATCTTGCGGGCGGCACGCACCATGCGCATCCGTCTCATGGCTCGGGTTTTTGTATATTTAATGATTTGGCTGTCGCCGCGCTGGCGATGATTGAATCAGGTAAGGCAAAGAAGATTCTCATTTTAGATTGCGACGTTCATCAAGGGGATGGCACTGTTGCCTTCTTTAAAGACAGAAGCGACATAGTCCCAGTGTCTTGGCATTGTGAAGAAAACTACCCGCAGATAAAACAGACATCCGGCGTCAATATTGCGATACCCAAAGGCGCAAATGATCAAGAGTACTTGTCTATTATAAAAGCCACGTTGCCATCATTATTGGCAGAGTATCAACCTGACTTTGTTTTTTATGACGCTGGTGTGGATGTTCACAAAGACGATAGGCTTGGTCATGTAAATTTAACAGATGAAGGCATTTTTGAACGAGATACATACATTATAAATACCTGCGTATCGCAACAGCTTCCTGTCGCTTGCGTCATTGGTGGCGGGTATGACAGAAATGAAGAAAAGGTTGCCAAGCGCCATAGCTTACTTCACCAAGCCGCGAATCAGATCTGGAATGATTCATTGCGCGAATAACGTCCGTTTGAGCAATATTTAGCCCCACTATAAGAGTGTTTTTTAACCTATCTAAAATCGACATTTCCGCTCTGTCGTAAATTGTCATTCGCTAGACGCTTCCAAGCATTAGATCGTAAATCTTTCTCTCTATTATCACTATGAAAACTTGGTTTATAGCGTCTCGGTTTGCCGAAACGCTACTTCCTTTTTAACCACACCACGATAATCGTCGAAACGATTGTTTATGTAAGGAGCTGATCTGATGCAGCATTATTCAGGCTTTGGGTTGTTAAAGCACAGTTTTAGCCATCACGAAAATTGGCAGCGGGTGTGGCGTAATCCAACCCCTAAAAAGAAATACGATGTAATCATCGTAGGCGGTGGCGGACACGGTTTAGCGACCGCATATTATTTGGCAAAAGAATTTGGTGTAACCAATGTCGCTGTCATTGAGAAAGGCTTTTTGGGTGGTGGTAACACGGCTCGAAATACAACAATCGTGCGCTCAAACTATTTGTGGGATGAAGCAGCACACCTTTATGAGCACGCCATGAAATTGTGGGAAGGCTTATCCCAAGACCTAAACTACAACGTGATGTTTTCACAGCGTGGCTGTTTGAATCTTGGTCATACTTTGCAAGACATGCGTGATATTGAACGCCGTGTAAATGCGAACCGCTTAAACGGTATCGATGGTGAAGTGTTAGACGCTAAACAAGTTCAAGAGATTGTTCCTGTATTGGATTGTTCTGATCGTGCGCGTTATCCAGTAATGGGTGCTTCTTGGCAGCCACGTGCGGGTGTCGCTCGTCATGACGCTGTTGCCTGGGGTTTTGCCCGTGGTGCGGATGCGCATGGTGTGGATCTTATCCAACAAACAGAAGTTGAAGATCTGATTATCGAAGACGGCACCGTTGTTGGTGTTCGTACCGCTCGTTATGGCGAGATTCGAGCTGATCGAGTAGGTTGTGTTGTTGCCGGTAATTCTAGTGTGATGGCAAAAATGGCTGGCTTTGAATTGCCATTAGAGTCACACCCTCTACAGGCTTTGGTATCTGAACCGATTAAACCTATTCTTGATACGGTTGTTATGTCAAACCATGTACACGGTTATGCGTCGCAATCAGACAAAGGTGACTTGGTTATCGGTGCTGGTATTGATGGCTATAACGGTTACGGGCAGCGTGGTTCCTATACGACGATCGAGCATACGATCCAAGCGATTGTGGAAATGTTCCCAGTATTTAGCCGAGTACGTATGAACCGCCAATGGGGTGGTATCGTTGATACTTGTCCAGATGCTTGTCCTATCATCAGTGAAACACCAGTGAAAAACTTGTTTTTCAATTGTGGTTGGGGCACAGGTGGTTTTAAAGCAACACCAGGGTCAGGTCATGTATTTGCTGCGTCTCTGGCGAAGGGTGAAATGCACCCATTGGCTAAACCTTTTTCTATGTTCCGTTTCCATAACGGCGCGCTTGTTGATGAACACGGCGCGGCTGGCGTAGCACACTAAACGGGCTAATACCGAATAAGGAGAGAGTTACCATGTTTCATATTTATTGCCCGCATTGTTGCGAATACCGTGAGGAAGAAGAATTCCACGCGGCAGGACAGTCGCATATCGCTCGACCGCTAGATCCTGATGCTTGTACGGATAAAGAATGGGGTGAGTTTATGTATTTCCGTGCTAACCCACGAGGCATACATCACGAGCTATGGGTACATGCAGCAGGTTGCCGTAAGTACTTCAACGTTACTCGTGACACTCAAACTTACGAAATAAATGAAGTCTACAAGGTCGGCGAACAGCCAACTGTTGTGGCTAACGCAATTCAGAGTAAGTAAGGATCGCCATAATGACTCAAAAGAATCGTCTTCAAGATGGCGGTCGTATCGATCGCTCTAAAGCACTTACTTTTACCTACAATGGCAAAAAGTACACAGGCTTCGAGGGTGACACCCTGGCGTCTGCTTTATTGGCTAATGGCGTCGATATTATCGGCCGAAGCTTTAAATACAGCCGTCCTCGCGGCATCGTAGCGGCAGGTGCAGAAGAACCGAATGCTATAATGCAAGTGGGCGCAACAGAAGCGACACAAATTCCTAACGTACGTGCGACGCAACAATCGCTTTACGGTGGGTTGGTTGCAGGTTCAACTAATGGTTGGCCAAGTGTTGATAACGACATGATGGGCTTGGTTGGTAAAGTCGGTGGAAAGATGATGCCACCGGGTTTTTACTACAAAACCTTCATGTACCCAAAATCTATGTGGGAAACCTACGAATCTTTTATTCGTAAAGCCGCAGGTCTTGGTCGAGCTCCAAAAGAAAATGATCCAGATATCTACGACAAAATGAATCAACATTGTGATGTCATTATTGTTGGTGCTGGCCCTGCTGGTTTAGCTGCAGCGTTAACGGCAGCACGCGCCGGTGCTCGAGTGATTATCGCGGATGAGCAAAATGAATTTGGCGGAAGCTTACTAAGCAGTACAGAATTGCTAGATGGTAAACCTGCTGCAGAATGGGTGGCTGATGTCGTTAAAGAATTGTCTACATATGACGATGTTTTGATGCTGCCAAACTCTCAAGTTAATGGTTACCACGACCATAACTTCTTGACGATTCAACAACATTGTACCGATCAATTTGCAGACCGTGCGCCGAATGGTCAAGTTGCTCAGCGCTACCATCGTGTTCGCGCTAAGTGGGTTGTTTTGGCAACGGGTGCTCATGAACGTCCTTTGGTATACGGCAACAATGATGTGCCAGGTTGTATGGTGGCAAATGCCGTATCAACTTACATCAACCGTTATGGCGTAGTACCTGGTAAAAACCTAGTACTAATGACATCAAACAACAACGCTTACCGCACGGCGCTAGATTGGCATGACGCGGGTCGCAACGTGGTGGCTATTGTTGATTCTCGTAAGAATCCTCAAGGTACGTTTGTTGATGCAGCGCGCGAACGTGGTATCAGTATCATGGTGGGCTCAGGCGTTATCGAAGCTCACGGCAGTAAACGTGTGACGGGGGTTTCTATCGCACCGTTGAACGATGCTGGTGATGCCGTTGTCGGTCCTATCATCAAAATGGCAGCGGATACCGTAGCTTCTTCTGGTGGTTGGAGCCCAGTTATTCACTTGTCTTGTCACACAGGTTCTCGTCCAGTGTGGAACGATGACATTTTAGGTTTTGTTCCAGGAACAACGTATCAGAAACAATTAACTGCTGGTGCAATTAACGGTTCTTTTACAACAGAGCAAGCTTTGGCTGAAGGTGTGAGTGCCGCAGCGGATGCATTGACTCATTTGGGAATGACTAAGAAAGACGTAGTGTTGCCAAAAGCGGAAACGATTGAAGAAGGCAAAGCAATGGCCTTGTTCCATATCCCGCACACAAAACCAACATCTAAAGCGCCTAAGCAGTTCGTTGATTATCAAAATGACGTAACCGCATCAGGCATTGAGTTGGCTTGTCGTGAAGGCTTTGAATCAATCGAGCACGTTAAGCGTTATACGGCAATGGGCTTTGGTACTGACCAAGGTAAGCTAGGTAACATTAACGGCATGGCGATTGCGGCGAAAATGCTCAATCAAACCATTCCACAAACGGGAACAACGATTTTCCGTCCTAACTATACGCCTGTTACATTTGGTGCTATCGCAGGACGTGATTGCGGTGCTTTGTTTGATCCAGAACGCTACACAGCAATGCATGCTTGGCATGTTGAACGTGGCGCGAAGTTTGAAGATGTTGGTCAATGGAAACGTCCTTGGTACTACCCACAAGGCAACGAAACCATGCAACAAGCCTTGGACCGTGAGTGTTTAGCAACACGTAAATCTGTTGGTATTTTGGATGCCTCTACACTGGGTAAAATCGATATCCAAGGTAAAGATGCGCGTGAATTCCTTGGCCGTGTTTACACCAACGCTTGGGCGAAATTACCAGTAGGTAAATGTCGTTACGGCTTGATGTGTGGCGAAGACGGTATGGTGTTTGATGATGGTGTAACGTCTTGTTTGGCGGAAAACCACTTCTTGATGACCACAACATCTGGTGGTGCGGCTCGAGTTCTTTCTTGGTTAGAAATTTATCACCAAACAGAATGGCCAGAGTTAGAAGTGTTTTTCACTAGTGTGACAGATCATTGGTCAACGATGACTATTTCTGGTCCGAACAGCCGCAAGTTGTTGGAAAAGCTAACGGATTACGATGTATCTAAAGAAAACATGGCCTTTATGGATTGGAAACCTATGACGGTTGCAGGCGTGCCAGCACGTGTGTTCCGTATTTCCTTTACTGGCGAGCTTTCTTTTGAGATCAACGTACAAGCAAACTATGGTATGCATGTTTGGAAAGCGCTATTTGAACATGGTGAAGAATTTAATTTAACACCATATGGCACGGAAACAATGCACATCTTGCGTGCGGAAAAAGGCTTCATTATTGCTGGTCAAGATACGGACGGTTCTGTACATCCGTTTGACTTAGGCATGTCATGGGCTGTCTCTATGCAAAAACCATTTAGCTTTATTGGTAAGCGTGGTATGCAGCGTGAAGACTGTGTTCGTGAGAACCGCAAACAGCTTGTTGGCTTGAAAACAATAGATCCAAAAGCGGTGTTGCCAGAAGGTGCCCAAGGTGTACTTGATCCTAAAGCACCAATCCCAATGCCAATGGTTGGCCATGTGACATCAAGTTACTGGAGTGCGAACTTGAACCGCTCTGTAGCAATGGGATTTGTAAAAGGTGGCTTAGATAAAATGGGTGAAAGAGTATTTTATCCATTAGCTGATGGCCGTGTTATTGAAGCTGAAATTTGCAGCCCAGTATTCTTAGATCCAAAAGGGGAGCGTCAAAATGTCTGATGTCACAGTAGCAGAAAGTAAATTGGTGACAAAGCAATTGCCAGAAGCAGATATTGTTGGTGAAAGCCCGCTGCACCATGCGGATCTTGCTAGCGTTAGCCAGCACGGCCCAAAAGAAGGTGGTGTGTACTTTCATGAGCGTAAACTGCAAGGTCTGTTAACGCTGCGTTGTGTACCGTCCGCTGAGCAATTGTCACAGATTGAGTCTTTATTAGGTGCTGCTTTGCCAATGGAACCCCTGACGTCTGTAACGACGGATGCTGTTTCAATTCGCTGGATATCGCCTGATGAGTGGTTGATTATTGTTGCTGGTGAACAGGCTTTTGACTTGGAAACTCGTTTCTATGAAAGCATGACAGGACACTATTCTTTGGTGAACATCAGCGGCGGAACGACCATTTTTGATGTGTCTGGCAGCCAAGTTGTCAACATGCTGAAGAAATCTACACCAGTGGATTTACACCCACGTGAATTCCCAGTTGGCAAAGTCGTGTCTACTGTTTTTGCGAAAAGTGGTGTGACTATTTGCCGTCTTGAGGATGACAAATACGAATTGGTTGTGCGTCGTAGTTTTGCTGATTACCTTTGGTTGTGGATTCAAGATGCAAGTCGTGAATACGGTCTAGTGGTAAAAGCCTAAGTTATTTGAGTTATGTCACTTCTAGGCTGATCGCACCATGCGGTCAGCCCTCAAGTGAATATAAAAGCTTAAGACAATAAGAGACAATTGTATGAAATCAAAAACTGCACCTTGGATTTTTACTGCTAGCTGCCCAAGCATTATTGGAACGGTTGATGTAGTGACTCGATATATGGCCGAAGCCGGTAACTATGTTGATGAAATTCACTCCTTTGATGACAGAGAGTCAGGCCGCTTTTTTATTCGTATAGAATTCTTGCCACAAAATTCCGAATTTAATGAAGAAACTTTCAAGGCGGAGTTTGCAGCACGTGCAGCTGAATTCTCAATGGATTGGTCGTTAACGGCACCAAATCACAAGCCAAAAGTGGCGATTATGGTGTCTAAATACGATCACTGCTTGAACGATCTACTGTATCGTTTTCGCACAGGTCAATTGAACATAGATGTCACCGTTATTATTTCAAATCACCCAGATTTAGAAGACCTTGCAAAATGGCATGGTATTCCATATTACCATTTGCCAATTACGGCTGAAACTAAGCTAGAACAAGAAGCGCAAGTGCGTGACTTGATCGAAAAATACGACACAGAATTGGTTGTATTAGCGCGTTACATGCAAGTACTTTCCCCAAGTATGTGTGAATACCTTGATGGCCGCGCTATCAATATCCATCACTCTTTATTACCAGGCTTTAAAGGTGCTAGACCTTATCACCAAGCATGGGAAAAAGGCGTGAAAATGGTTGGCGCAACCGCTCACTACGTGAACAACGACCTCGACGAAGGTCCGATTATTTCCCAAGGCATCCAAGTCGTGAACCACGCTCACTATGCGGAAGACCTTATCGCGAAAGGGCAAGACATTGAACGTGTTACCTTGTTCAATGCAGTGAAGTGTCACGTGGAAAAACGCGTATTCTTGAATGGCAAACGCACCGTTGTGTTTGGCGGCTAATCAGCTTATCTAACAGCAGATTACTGAAAGTAAAAAGCCGCTCCAAAGAGCGGCTTTTTTACACACTTACATGCAAGCCGTGTTGAACGCCACCAAAATAATCAAACTTATTTTCAATCATTTCAAAGAATTGATTATCTTGTTTTTCATATTTTCTGAATATGGCGTAAGCGACTAAGTCTGCGAGTTGAATTAACCTAGTTGCATGGCTATCTATAAAAACGGGAACATCAGCCATATTGCGTAATTTCCCCCATTCGTGTCCATCTATTTTGAATTCTGTAGCGAGTGCTTGAATAGGGGCTTCTTTGCTACTTTTATCAAAGAGAATTAGCCCTCTTTGGGGATTTTTGAAATGGGTATGTTCCCTTGCTAAGAAATGATCAAAACGAGTAATGAGTTGCTGAAAGGTACTGTAAACCGGATCTTGTGGGGATATTGCCCCTTTTTTAACAACGGAAGCAATCACTCGATAGTATTTGCCATCAATTAAACGTAAGGCATCTTTAATTGCGTTGAGCCGATCTTCTTTATCAAATTTTCGCCAAAACTTTCTGCCAGACAGCATTGGCGCTCCATGAAGCTCAACAGAATTGGGATCTTGATTATTAAACCGAGCTGCTATTTTATCTAGCTCTAGAGATAACCAATGTGATTTTCGTTCAAATACTGTTATTCCAGCAAGAACAAAATGTTCTTGATCAGCTCCACCGGGGGTTCCGGATTCATCCGCATAGAGTAAAAACATTCTTAATCCTTAAGAAGTTGATTGTCTAAGGGAGTATATTGGAATTATGAAGCACAAAAAAGAAGGCGGGGGAAAGAGCTAGCGCTCAGCGCACCGCATTAAGGCAGCCCGCCAATCTTAGTTGTTTCCAACCGCATAAAACATTCTAGGAAATATACTTTGATAGTTCAATCATTTGATGATTTCTGGGTGAAAATTAGAGTATAAAAATTCTAGTCTATTTTTCTCTCTGCTGCGTATTACTATAATTGAGTTCATTTTAAGAGAAGCAAGAGGTCTATTTTGAGGATAGCAAAAGTATGTGTGGCACTGAGTTCTTTATTACTCGTTGCCTGTACTAAGGTTGGGCTGGGAGTAGCCAATTTACCTAATGCATTCAGTGATACCGAAAGGGCAAAAGATATAGCTTATGGTTCTGAGCCTTGGCAAAAACTGGATGTCTACGTTCCACCGCATTCGTCCGGTGAATCACTTCCTGTCATTGTCTTCTTTTATGGTGGTAGCTGGAAAGATGGCTCAAAAGACATGTACCCCTTTGTCGGGGAAGCCTTTGCCAAAAAAGGCTATATCACAGTAATTGCCGATTACAGCAAATACCCACAAGTAAAATTTCCAACCTTTGTTGAAGACGGTGCCAAGGCGGTGGCTTGGACATATCGCAATATTGCCAAATACCAAGGCGATCCTGAGCGTTTGTTTATATCAGGTCATTCAGCAGGAGCGCATATTGGCGCAATGTTGACTGCCGACAAGCAGTATTTGCAAGCCGAAGGTTTAACACCTTCTATTATCAAAGCCTTTGCTGGCTTATCTGGGCCTTATGACTTTGTGCCATATGAAGAAGACTATAAAGACATGTTTGGTCCGCCAGAAAATTACCCGAATATGCAAGTAACCACGTTTATTGATGGCAAAGAGCCGCCAATGTTACTGCTTTGGGGGGATGAAGATACCATTGTCGGTAAAAGCAATATGGACAAATTGATTGCAAAAATACAAGCCGAGCAGGGCGCAGTAGAAAGTAAAATCTACCAAGGCGTAGATCACGTGGCGATGGTGTCTAGCCTTGTTTGGTTCTTGAAAAGCAAAGCGCCGATTGTCGATGACGTAACGGATTTCTTTCAGCGTCACGGTGCGAATGCGGAAAAAGTGGAAGATTAAAGTGTACTGACATTTTGCTTGGTCAGGATAGCGTTGAAATCCTTTAACGGTCTTAGCGTAAACTCTTGTGGCAAAATGTCTGCTTTCTTTATGCGATCATAGCGAAAAATACGTACGTCGTTACGAAGGTGATCCCATGCCAACAGATACCATACGGGAAACCCAAGGTACAAATAATGGGCTTCAATCTCGCGCTGCGTTTCTTGGTCATGAAAGTCATGATAAACAATAGACAGGCGTTGATTAAATAGAAAGGCTGTATGCAGGGTTTCAATGGTCGCGTTTGTTTCATGCTTTTTCATACTGAAAGACTGTAAAACGTCTGGTGACGCTTGCTCACCAATGTGAATTCTCTGGCGTAGCTGATGGATTTTATCTTTTTGCTTAGGTGAAAAAGAAGCCATCAGCTTATGGCGAACGGTATTAATATTCCCCATAAACAAAGTCGGTCCCATGCTTTCTGCAATGGCAAGGCTGATTAGTAAATCGATCATTTCTTGGTTTTCTAGTGATAGTCGCCCAGCACCCCAATTACGGTGAAGCTTGATACCACCGCCACGACCCTTGTCCGCTTCAATTGGCAATCCTCGTTCCCGTAAAACTCCAATGTCACGAAATAAGGTGCGCTCGCTGACATTCAATTCGGCTGCGATAGTTTTGGTCGTGAGGGCATCTTCTGATTTTAGAATGGCGGTTAATTGCTCTAATCTATCTAGGCGATCTTTGGCGTTGGACCTATTCATGATTTTAATGTGACATAAAGTGTCATATATGTCGATATAGTGAATCTATTCTAAACAAGTCGATTTTATGGAGATTAAAATGAAGCAAATAACACTGGATGAAAAACGTATAGCCGGTTTAAGCGTGCGAACGAATAATGTTAGCGAAATGCAACCAGAAACCGCAAAGATAGGCGCCTTACATCAAACCTTTGCACAGCAAGCCACAGTGAATTATGAAAAGGGCGCTTGTTTATATGGCGTATATTATCAGTATGAGTCTGACTACACAGGCGACTTCAACGTCTTAGTTGGCGCTGAACCGGATCATGTTTCATCAATGGCAGAGTTAGAACATGTTGACCTTCCTGCCGGCGAGTATCTGGTTTTCTCTGGTGAAGGGGAAATGCCACAAGTAGTGATCGATGTATGGGGGGATATTTGGCGTTATTTTAGCAGTTCCGATTGTGTACATTACCGCGCTTACACGGCAGATTTTGAATGTTATACCAGTGAAAAAAGCGTCGACGTGTATATTGCTGTTAAGCCTTATAAAATAGAGAAGCAGGTGGAATTAAATTAGATAAAAAAACACATACAAAAATTACTTAAATCCACATTACTTTTGTATAGAAAAACGATAGCCTCAATTTAAATGGTTTATATATTTGTTCGATATAAAAAGGGCTTAATGTGGATTTAGTTCGACTTATTTATACTAGCACCATTACCGAGCAATTTGAGGTGGAAGACATTGCCCGCATTCTTAAAGTGGCACGAGTCAATAATAAAGCCCTCAATGTGACAGGCTTGTTGTCTTTTAACAGGCAGTTCTTTCTTCAATGTTTAGAAGGAACACGCCAAGACGTGAATCAGATTTATCATAAAATCGCGACGGATTCCCGCCATAAGAAGCCTGAAATAATCGGTTACCAAGTCATTTCCGACAGAGAGTTTGATAGCTGGAATATGGGCTATCTACAAAACACGGAAAGCCTCCGTGAGCTATTTTACCAGCATACAAAAAGTATTAACTTCGACCCATATAACATGAATGGTGAGCGTGCTTTGTCTCTATTGCTGGATATCAGAGATGAGATAAAACGGGCTGAAGCGCAGTGAAACGCTAAGAAAAACCTCTCTATAATGCTTATGTAACTATTGCCTTGCATAAGCAATCCTTATGAACATGATTCCTAATTCTTTTGCTGGAGTGTTTTTTACTCGTCGTTAAGTTTAGTATACTGGCCTCTTTTCCCGACACGTTGTGAAGTAGCCTCTATGACAGAAAACAGTATGACGGACACCAATTCCAGCTTTGATTTGGCCGCTGAATTAAAGGCCATTGTAGGAAATCAATACACTTTAACAGACGAAGACAAGACCAAACCTTATAGCCAAGGTTTTCGTCTTGGTGGTGGCAAGGCGTATGCGGTTGTCCGCCCTGGTAGTTTGGTTGAAATCTGGAAATGTCTACAAGCCTGTGTGAAAGCGGATGTTATCGTTATTATGCAAGCGGCTAATACTGGTTTGACGGGTGGTTCAACACCAAATGGCGCGGATTATGATCGTCCTATCGTCATTATTAGCACCATGCGAATCGACGACATTCAGCTACTTGATCAAGGCAAGCAAATTGTTGGTTTTGCCGGTAGTACCTTATTTGGCCTAGAAGATACGTTGAGACCTTATGGTCGTGAACCGCATTCGGTGATTGGCTCTTCTTGTATTGGTGCCTCTATTGTGGGTGGTGTTTGCAATAACTCAGGTGGCGCTTTGGTTCAGCGTGGGCCTGCTTATACCGAAATGGCATTGTTCGCCCAAGTAACGGCAGATGGCGAGCTGCAATTGGTGAATAATCTAGGCATAGAGCTGGGTAGCGACCCAGAAGAAATTCTAACCAACCTGCAAAACAAAACTTACCAAGAAAAAGACGTTCAATTCCCTGATAAATTGGGTTCTGACAACGAATACCATGAACGTATTCGAGATGTAGATGCCGATACGCCATCACGTTTTAACAACGACCCACGACGTTTGCATGAAGCTTCTGGCTGCGCTGGTAAATTGGCCGTCTTTGCCGTGCGTATTGATACCTTCCCGATCCCAGAGAAGTATCAAGTTTTCTACATTGGTACAAATGATCCAGCCGTAATGGAACAGATGCGTCGTGACATGTTATCGACATTCAAAAATTTGCCAGTATCTGGCGAATACATGCACAGCAGCAGCTACGATATCAGTAAAAAATACGGTAAAGACAGCTACTTGGTGATCGATAAACTGGGCACTAAATACATTCCTAAAATGTTTGCCCTTAAACGCACGGTCGATCGTTGGGCTGGCAAACTGAAATTCATGCCGTCTAAATTCTCTGACATCATGATGCAATACGCGAGTCAGCTTTTCCCGAATCACCTACCAAAGCGCATGGAAGATTTTCGTGAAAAATACGAACATCACTGGATAGTGGAAACCAGCAACGACGGCGTTGCGGAAGCGCAAGCCTATTTGGAAAACTTCTTTAAAAACAACGAAGGCGACTTCTTTGCGTGCACCAAACGTGAAGCAGACCAAGCTATTTTGCATCGTTTTGTGACCGGTGGCGCATTGACGCGTTATCACATCATGAACAAAAAGGACCTAGGCTCTATCATGACCATCGACGTCGCATTTCCTCGTAATGAACGTGATTGGTTTGAAGAGCTACCAAAAGACATTGAAGACAAAGTTGCGGTTAAAATGTACTACGGACACTTCTTCTGTCACGTTATGCACCAAAACTACATCATGAAAAAAGGCGTCGATGCCAAAGCGGTGAAGAAACAAATTCTATCCAGCTACGATGCCCGCGGCGCGGAATACCCAGCCGAGCACAACGTGGGTCATGAATACGTTGCTAAACCTGCGTTGCGTGATTTTTACCAAAAAACCGACCCAACTAACCGCTTTAATGCCGGCATTGGCGGCACCAGTAAACTGAAAAACTGGCAAGAACTGAGCGACGAACACACGGGTTGTGGTTGTCATAAATAAGCTTTCTTAGAGCTTAGAGTAAAACTCAAAAAGCCGAGACGTTTCTGTTAAAGATGTCTTGGCTTTTTTGTTTTTTACTTAATCATTGCGAATTGAGAAATTTCTATGTCTTGTCCGTCAGGGAACTTGGCGTGTATTTCTAGCTTACCTCCCAATGCTTCAATATATTGATTCAATGTACTGATAAGGGCATCAGGACGATTTTCAATTTGAGAGATGTTTGGCTGAGCAATATTCATAAGGCCTGCTAAATCTGCCTGATTTATGCCTCTTTTTTTTCTGACTTCTGCAAGAGACATCTCTGCAATAATGGCAACAGCTTTAGCTCTAGCTGCGGCTTGAACCTCTGGTTTAATTTTCTCTCGTAATTCGTTGAGCGACTTAGCCATAGCTAAACCTCCTATCTTGTTTCTTCTGAATCACTATTTTTCAAGTAATTTAAGAATTCTTTTTCAGCTAATGGAATATATCTATCATAAAATGTTTTATCTTTTCTCCCATCTTTGCGGCCACCACATAGCAATATGGCTTTCCTTGTTGGGTCAAAAGCATAAAAGACACGATAAGGTTTTCCTGCATGCTGAACTCTCAATTCTTTAAGGTTCTTTACCTTATTTGTTCCTTTTAGAGAATCTGCATAGGGTCGTGCTAATTGAGGACCTTTGATCTCTAATACATTAACCATTGATAGCACGTCTTCTTGCTCTTTGTCCGTCAAGCCAAGAAACCATTGTTCGTATTCGTCGGTTATTAATATCTCCCAAATCATAAGCAATCCTTGCTGTCTTTATGACTAAAAAATACGCTTTAACGTATATACTGTCAAGAGTATATTTTCACAACCTGAACGTGTTAGATTCGCTTGTGAATAGAGTTATGAAATGGTTTTTTGTCTATTCCCATTTATACCAATGTAATAAGATGACTGAAATGGATACCGTTCTGGTTAACCCAAACCGCACAGGATGAAAACTGCAATGTCTAACTACGACAAGTTAACGTCACATTACCAAACACTTAGTCACTTTAATCATGCTCAAGCCATGCTTGGCTGGGATGCTGCCGCGAACATGCCATCTGGCGGTAGCGAAGCACGTTCCAATGCTATGGCCGAGTTATCGGTTCATATTCACCGTTTATCGACGCAACCACAGCTAGAAGAATGGTTTGGTAACGCCGAGCAAGAACCCTTAAGCACAGAACAAAAAGCCAGCCTGCGGGAAATGAAACGCCAATGGCAGCAAGCGACCATGGTTCCAGAAGATCTAGTACAAGCGCAATCCATCGCGGGTTCCAAATGCGAACATGCGTGGCGCACTCAGCGTCAAGAAAATGACTGGACTGGCTTTGAGAAGAACTGGAAAGAAGTCGTCGCTTTATCTCGTGAAGAGGCAAAAATTCGTGGTGCTGCATTAGGTCTTACGCCTTATGACGCCATGCTAGACAAATACGAGCCGGGCACCACAACCGCGTCGCTGAATACCTTATTTACTGACGTGAAAACCTGGCTGCCAGAACTGATTGAAAAAGTACTGGAAAAGCAGAAATCTGAATCCATCCTATTGCCATCGGGTATTTTCTCCACCGAAACGCAAAAAGCTCTTGGCTTAGAAGTGATGAAACTGCTGCAATTCGACTTTGACCGCGGCCGACTCGACCAGAGCGTGCACCCATTCTGTGGTGGCGTACCAACCGACGTGCGCATTACTACACGTTATGATGAGCAAGACTTTGTACAAGCCTTAATGGGCATCGTCCATGAAACAGGCCACGCTCGCTACGAACAAGGCTTACCCAACGCCTTTGCTGGCTTGCCAGTCGGCGAAGCTCGATCTATGGGGGTTCATGAATCGCAATCCTTATTTTTTGAAATGCAAATAGGGCGCAGCAAGCCGTTTATCTCTCACTTATCACGCTTATCCGCAGACGCTTTTAACGCCCATAATGACCCTGTATTTGCCGAAGACAACCTCTACAAAATTTACACCCAAGTAGAAAAAGGCTTTATTCGCGTCGACGCAGACGAACTAACCTACCCAGCGCACGTCATCCTGCGTTACGAGATAGAGCGTGACCTGATCAACGGTGTCATAGAACACACCGATGTGCCTGCATTGTGGGACGAAAAAATGCAAGCCGCCCTTGGCATCTCCACCAAAGACAACTACAAAAACGGCTGCATGCAAGACATCCATTGGACAGATGGCGCCTTTGGCTACTTCCCAAGCTACACACTTGGCGCCATGTACGCCGCCCAATACAAAACCACCATGATACAAAACGTCGACTTCGGCGCTGCCATCCAAAGCGGCGACCTAAGCCCCATCTTCCAATGGCTAAGCGACAACATTTGGTCACAAGCCTCGCTCCACACCACAGATGAACTCGTCAAACGCGCCACAGGCGAAACCCTAAACGCCACCCATTTCAGAAAACACCTAGAAGGGCGGTACTTGTAGTCCTTTAAAGCTGCTTTGCTTGCACATCGTCATCCCCGCGAAGGCGGGGATCCATCCCTATAACACCTGCTTAGCTAATAAATTACCAAAGCGTAGGGCACGATGAGCGAAGCGTGATCTGCCGTTGTTCGTAAACGCATAACTCATTCAATACTGCTGCCAAGTCTCTTCCCCTTTCTTCAAGGGGAAGACGGAAGATGGGGTTCAGAGCCTCCAACCTCATCAATTATTAGGCAAACCAAACATCGCCATAAACCGTCATCCCCGCGAAGGCGGGGATCTAAATCTACTAGCATTTATCTTGCTCGTGAAATCCCCCAAAAGTCTTATGGTCTTTCTGTTTTTTTCATTGTATTGTCAGTTTATCGTAATGATAAATTTAGTAAGGATTGCTTGGCCGACATTGGCACGAGATCAACAATATTAGGCTCAAGCGATCTAAATTTAAAAGAGTGATGGCAAAATAAGTAAGACCGTGACTTGGAAATTCTGGTACTAACATCGTTATGCTAGAACCTGACGAAAAGCTAGAGCGATTAAACGAAGATAGTGTTCTTTATTATGTCCGTTTCCGGAGCGTAGTTGAGAGTCAATAGCCGACAAGGGTTAATTCCCGAAGCTATCAAACAATAAATGAAGCCATTGCAGAAGCAGAGTCAAAAGTTACAGGTAGCATTCAGTGGCAAAGCACATAACAAGCAAAGTCAGCTTGGGCGTGATGAAGCGCGCCTCTGTTTTGGACGTTAAGCGAAACGAAACATCAGCATTTGGAGAACATAAAAGTGGTAATAGAAAATGCAATTTAGAGTTCTATCTGCCTTTATAATTTTCATAGGATCATATTTACCACTAGCTTTAATTCTCGCAGTGCAAGATATTCCTATGTCATGGTGGAGCAGATCATTTTGTGATTTCTCCGATATAAAGCAATGCTTATATAACCCTTTTAATAGTCCATATTTATCCATTATATTTATTGTTGTAACTTGTATATCAGTAGTTGTTTCAAATCTATCTCTGAAAAAAATATCATTCCCTTTTGATGCACAAGTGGAAAGCTCTAAAACGATACCAAACGACATTATCAATTATGTTTTCCCTTATGTTGTTTCATTTATGGGGATGAGTTATGAAACTCCAGAAAATCTCCTGGGTTTTTCTGTTTTCTTATTTTGGATGTTTGCGATAACTTACAAATCAGGACAGATTATTATGAATCCACTTTTATTAATGTTTGGGTGGAGGTTGTACGAGGCAAAGATCAATATTAACGGACAGTCTCGAGATGTAAGGATTTTAAAAAAGGGGCATCTAACCCCAGGAAATTATAAGGTCCAAACGATACAAGATTTTTATATTGCACGAGGAATAAACGAATGACAGGTGACTTTCAATCTTTAAAATCATTTGATTTTGCAAATTCAACACTACACTTATGGGTTTTCAAAAACAGTAGCAGTGCGGCACGCTTCAGAGCATTTTATGTTCAAACAGAAGATGATCTTAACACTCAGCTAAAGGATTTTATTGCAACAGAAATTGAACGGATCACTGAACATACTCCTTATACCTATATATCTCAGACAAATGAGAGTAGTTGTTTGTCTATTGATCCTATAAATACAGACTTTCCTCAACTGAAAATACTAGTTGATCGCCTTGAAAGTGAGCACAGAATAACAGATGCAAAAGATCTGAAGGGTGCAAAGGGTTATGTGGTCAAATTTACTTCAAATGGGACTACAGTTTATGCCGTAAAAAGGTCTACTTCTACGTGGAAAACATCATACCCCAAAAAATATATTAATATGATTTTTTCAAATGGTGAGCTATCTGGTGTAGAGGATAATAGCTTCGCTATAGAGAAAAATTTTGACTTATATGTCATTAATAATACTTTATTCATCGCTAATAAGCGCGGCTTTGAGTCAGCTATGCAACATAGAACTGCATATGTGCAGGCATTTACACAGCTCCAGCAATCCCCAGAATTCAGTAGCTTATTTTCCGACATAACACCGATTATCGAATATGTTGGGACAAATTCTATACAGCTAAGACGTATGGCTGTTATTGAAGAAAAAGGAATATACAGTGAACCAAGTTTCATTCCGACTTTGCAAAGAGTGAATACCACTAGAAACTGGGGCATTAATTTTGACCCTGTAAATAACACCATAATCCCTTGTGCGAATACAGCAAGCATAATCATTAATGTTCTGCTTGATCATAGGCTTATGAGTGAAATAACAGACAATACCTATGATGTTCCTGACGCTACCCAAGTCTAGGTGCTTAACAAGGCCTTAAAAACAGATACGAACAGATACGTGGACACGCACTCTAACTTGACGATTTCTTTCTATACTGTATATTTAACCAGTATATTTCTTATGGAAGAGGAATTTCGTCATGCCAAGAGCCAGAAGTCAGCAAATTAGTTTAGAAGATACGCCTTACTATCACTGCGTTTCCCGCTGTGTTCGTAGGGCGTTTTTGTGTGGTGATGATCCTGTAACGGGAGCATGTTACGAGCATCGCCGAGGTTGGATTGAAGATAGACTTTTATTTCTTGCCAGTCTCTTTTCTATTGATATTTGCGCTTATGCCATTATGAGTAATCACATTCATGTGGTGCTGCATGTGAATGCACAAAAAGCTCAAAACTGGTCAACGTTAGAAGTGCTTCAGCGTTGGCATAAATTGCATAAAGGGACGCAATTTACTCAAAAATATGCCAAAGGAGAGGCACTAGAAGACTTTGCTTTAAAATTGGTCGAATCCTCCGCAGAAACCTATCGGAATCGGCTGATGGACATCAGTTGGCTGATGAAAGAACTGAATGAACCCATTGCTAGGCAAGCAAATGCTGAGGATAAATGCACGGGAAGGTTCTGGGAAGGGCGCTTCAAATCTCAAGCGTTGCTTGATGAGTCTGCACTAGCGGCTTGTATGGCCTATGTTGATCTAAATCCACTGAGAGCAAAAATAAGCCAAACACCTGAAACTTCTGAGTTCACCAGCGTTAAAAAGCGTGTGGCCGCAGCGAAACATCAAAAGCAACCAAAACCGCTTTATCCTTTTGTCGGGAACCCACGAGAAAACATGCCAGATGGTCTACCTTTTGAACTATCAGACTACCTTGAATTGGTTGATATGACTGGGCGAATCGTCCGAGAAGATAAACGAGGTGCGATAGACGCATCATTATTACCGATTCTTCAACGACTCAACATATCCTCAGAAAATTGGCTGTGTATTGCGGCAGAATTTGGCGCAAGAACTGGTGCAGTGGTTGGTGCGGAACAATCCATTGCTTATTATTGTGATTCACACAAACTAAATAGAAAGCCAAGATCCAGTCATAACCAACTACTCGCCTAGCTTAATTCCACCGTTTATAGATCTTTTTTTATATACTAATCATGTATTAGTAAATTTACTCGCCTAAAAATCCAATAACTAGCCTTCTAGTAGTTAATTAGATCCTAACAAAACGATAAAAGATGAATTTACATCAATACTATCTTTGAAGAAGGTGGTTTTGTATGATGTGGCTAGGTTTTTAACGTGGGTGTCTTGGTAAGTCTAATACGGGCGTTATACACAAAGGAAGTTTCATTGAGAAATCTAGCATTTTTAATTTTATTGTTTTTTAGCTCTCAGGGCTTCGCCAATGATGGTCTAGAAATACCAAGAAGCAAAGTTATCGAACTGACTGAGCCTTCAACTGAGAGGATTTACCCACTATTTATAAAATTACCTCTCTCGTACGAATCAAATGAAGACAAAAATTACCCAGTAATTTACTTGATGGATGCGTGGTATAGCTTTCAAATTGCTTCAGGTGCAACAAGGTTTCCAATGAATAGTGGCGTAATGGAAGAAGCGATCATCGTTGGGGTATCTTATTCGAAAGGGTCTAAAGGTGCATCAAGTCGAGTAAGAGATTACACGCCTTATAAAGCAACTAGCTGGAAGATGCAAACTGGTAACGCTGATGGGCATGCTAAATTTATTCGTGAAACTATTTTTCCCTATATCGAGGCTAACTATAGAGCTAAACCATTGCAACGCACTTTTGTTGGCAATTCACTGGGTGGCTTGTTTGGCGCTTTCATTCTATTCGAGCACCCTAACATGTTCAGCAGCTATATATTAGGTAGCCCGTCAGTTTGGTTTGACGAAAATCATATATTGGATTCGCGGATTGTAAAGCCTGAGTTGCCAATAAAAGTTTATTTATCTGTTGGTAGTTTGGAACAACCGGAGTTTGGAGAACGAGAGGATATGGTTACTGGTGCTAAGCAGCTTGCAGAGAAAATTAAAGCTCAGTCCAGTGAAGACACTCTCCTTAAGTTCAGTCTTGTAGAAGGAGCCAAACATGCGACAGCATTTCCAACAACTTTAATTCAAGGGCTGGACTGGATTTATGGCAATCAATGAGTGGTTTCTGTATAACAAACCAAGTCAGCGGGACTTTTACTCGCTTCGCTCTTAAAAGCCCCTGCTTGGGGCGTTATATTTTTCTGAGGGTTCAATGAAATTAGCCATAGAGCATCAAACAACAAGAGTAGGTGGCAATAGTCATTATATCTTTGGTAGAGAAGATTTTGCGGCGAACTTAAAAAATATATTCACTAATACTGATAGCGGTTTTGTCCTTGCGATTGATGCGACTTGGGGGGCAGGGAAAACATCCTTTATACATCAGCTTATTCATGATTTAAAATCTTCAGAACATTTGATTCCCATATATTATGATGCTTTTGCTAATGACTTCTCGAGTGATACCTTCTTATCTATTGGGGCAACAATTTGTTCTGAGGTTGAGAATCACCTTAAAAAAATAGGTAAAAGCACTAAAGCAGATAAACAATTAGAACATTTAAAAAATGTAACTAAGAATACTGCAATTGAATTGGTAAAATTAGGCACAAATTTAGCTGTTAAGTCCTTTACAGCAGGGATTGTAAATTCTTCTGCTGTTCAAAAAGTTGCAACTAACGCATTTCAATCCGCAACATTCGGCACTCTCGAGCTCGATCTTAGTCAAAAATTTAAAGCATACGAGGATTCCAAAAAAAATATTCAATCCTACGTAAAGGCTTTAGAGTCAATTAGTCTAAATTCTGAAAAGGTTGTATTTTTCATTGATGAACTTGATCGCTGTAGACCTGATTTTGCTGTTGAAGTACTAGAAAAAATTAAGCACCTCTTTTCTGCAAAAAATGTGATATTTGTTATTTCATATAACAAGTCCCAATTATCAAAAATCATTTCAAGTGTATATGGTGTTGATGAGACAGATTCATTAAAGTATTTAGAGAAGTTCATTCACATAGAAGCAAATTTGCCTTTAGCAGACAACAATGATCAAGAAAGCTCATATAATCAATTATTTGATAGTTTTCTTTTAGAATTTAATATTAAGCTGTCAAACAAAGGCGAACGGTTTGAAAAGTTGAAATCCATGTTTGTTTCTTTGTGTCTAACTAAACATCTAAATATGAATAGCCGAGAAATAGAGAGAGCCTTTAGTTATGTTAGCTTTTGCTTTGCTACATTGCCTAAAAATAAAGGGGAGGAGCTATTTGAATTCTTTTTGCCCGCAGCGATGATAAAAGTAAAAAATGCTAACCTTTTTGAGAAGCTTAGTAATGGCCGTTTCTTCTCTAGCAATGATAAGGAGAAGTGGGTACACGATTTTTTCAAAAACCATTACAGTGAGGTACTTACCCCGCAAGCATCTAATGTATTTTACGTTGAAAAGTTTGAGGAAGTTTGCGGGATAGTTTCTATTTTTAAACTTCCATCAGACGAAATAGTTGACAACAAAATATAACAAGCAATTTAAGTCGGAACTCCAACAGTTGGCTGAGTTTCGCTTCGCTACACATTATAGCCAACTGTTTCCGTCCGCTTAATTGGGCGTTATATTTTTTCTGGAGTTTGGTGATGTTAAATCAAATTGAACAATGGATTGATCAAACAAATATTGAATTCAAAGAGCAAAGGGTTTGTTGCTCTCAATTTTTTGACGATTTTGAAGGTTTTTACCCTTTGTCATTTCTAAAGCAAGCGTACTTTGTAGTCGTAGATAAAATTCCCAAACCAAATTTTCCCGAATTACGTCAAATGGGGTTGGGAGATTTTATAGATATGGAAGTTGATGGCATCACATATAAAAACACTTATTATGTCCTTCCACACATAGCTTCAAATTTACGTATACATTTTCATGAACTGGTTCATGTAGCGCAATGGAACTATTTAGGAGCTGTTCCTTTTATGGAACGTTACATTAGTGAAATCCAAACTTTAGGTTACGAGGGCGCACCCTTAGAAAAAATGGCATACGCCTTTGATCATCACTTTAGCAATGGTGGCGAGAAGATCGATGTACCTAGCTATGTAGCACAAAAAATATAACACGCCATTGCAGTTCGGGACTTTTAATAGTTGGCTTTCCTCACTACGTTCGTTATTTTAGCCAACTATTAAAAGTCCCTGAATGGGGCGTTATGAGTCTTAGATATTAGGGGCAGATGAAAAATTAAGATATTAGAGCATTTTTTTCATCTGCCCCTAATTTCAAGAGAAAAGATCCGAGCTCTCCTCGACCAGATTTTCTCATGGTTACATATACAATTAATGGTAAAACCAAAACCGTTGATTTAGATAATCCGGCCCAGAATAAAATTAAACCAAACAAACACACCTGATTCAGACAGCGCCGCAAAAATACCGAGTAAGAATAGTACGTTTTTAAGTTTTATTCTGGACACTTTCCCGAAGTTAAGCGCTAAGTATAAGGAGATTTTATGTATCTTGATTCCGAAGAGCAGCTCAGAGAAGTCTATGGTTATCCAAAAGGACGCGCCAAAGATAAGCAGTTGCCTTCCTTAGAGCGTCACTCCAGTAACTTTCTCGCGCATTCTCCGTTTGTGACAATTTCTACCTACGCAAAATCCGGCTCTGTTGATTGTTCTCCTCGTGGAGGAAATCCGGGATTCGTAAAAATTATCAATGACAACTGCATTATTTTGCCCGATGGGAAAGGAAACAATCGGCTTGATAGCCTTGTTAATATTATTGAAACGGGTCAAATCGGGTGTTTGTTTTTGATTCCTGGTGTTGATGAAACGCTTCGAATTAACGGGCTTGCTCGTATTTCAACCTCGTCAGAATATTTAAGCTTGTTTTCTAATGACAGAAACCCACCCAAAACCTGTATTGAGATCACCATCAAAGAGGTGTTTTTACATTGTGCTAAAGCGTTAATGCGCTCTGAACTTTGGTCTTTAAAGGCGCAAATAGATAGGGCGGATTTTCCTACGATGGGGGCGATGATTAACGACCAGCTAGCAATAAAGGATGACCCAGAAACTCAAGAAGATATGATTGCTCGATACAAACGAGATTTATGATTTTTATTTTTAGCCCTTTGCATTATTCTGTGCGGCGCTTTAGTTTTTTACAGGAGTTCTAGTGGTAAAAGTACTGGTTAGTTCGTGTTTGGTTGGCAATAAAGTGAGATACAACGCGAGCTGTTTATCCATCCCTGAGTCTGATTTTTTTTGGCTCAGGTCGAATGCAGAACTGGTGGTTTTTTGCCCTGAAGTGTCTGCTGGTCTACCTACTCCAAGAGCACCTGCTGAAATAATCAAAGGAAGAGGTATTGATGTTCTCGATGGCGCTGCAAAGGTTGTTGGGAACGATGGCGTTGATGTTACGATTCAATTTGTGAGTGGCGCCAAGAAGGCTTTGGAACTCTGCCAAAAGCAAAAAATAGACTATGCCGTGCTTGCAGAAGGAAGTCCTTCATGTGGCAGTTCGAAAATATACGATGGCACATTTAAAGGAAATAAAATCGATGGTGCAGGTGTAACCGCTACTTTGTTAGAGCGTAATGGCATCAAGGTTTATAGCCAGCATACGATAGCGGAACTGCGAAGCCTATTAGAGACAGATTGGATATTAGAATCAGATGAAAAATAGCATTTTTTCATCTGATTCTAGATCCTCTAGATCCTTTTTTTTAATTCATTGCTTTTGTTCAGCTGATATTCGTCAAGGTCGTTGGCGAGAAACAGGTTGCCCGAATAATGGGCTTTGGCTTCTTGATAAATGTCGGCGATGGAAGGGGATAGGTTCGGGTTTGCTTGGTAGCGAGGGCTAAAGTGCGTTAACACTAAGTTGGGGATGTTAGCTTGCTCGGCAAAGGTCGCCACAAGCTCGGCGTAACTGTGGCCGTAGCTGTTGCCTGACTTCTCAACGAGGTCTTTGGTGTAGGTGGCTTCATGAACCAGTACATTGGTGCCATGGCTTATTTGAGCCAATAGCTCTGGCTGGTCATTGTCGCCTGCCACTATGATTTTTTGCGGGTTTTTATCGTAGAGCAAATAGTCTTCACAATGGATTAGCTTGCCGTTTAGCTCAACATCTTGCCCCTTTTGTAGCTGCCCCCAATGTGGCCCTCTGGGGATGTTATGTCGCTCCAGTTTTTCCACATCCAAGCGCGGGTTGATGTCTTTTTCGGTAAAACAGTAGGCATAAGAGGGGACTCGGTGAGACAGGGCGACCGTTTCCACACGAACTTTTCTAAATTCGACAGATGGCAGATCATCAGTACTGACAAACTCAATGTCATAAGGCAGATACAATTGTGTATGTTGCTGAGTCGCTTCCACCCATTCTTTCACACCACTTGGTGCCATAATTTTCAATGGCGCCTTGCGGCCATTCATGGCAGCACTTGCCAATATGCCTGGTAACCCATAACAGTGATCGCCATGAATGTGCGTGATGAAGATGGCTTGTAAGGCATTGATCGATAAATTGGTATGAAGTATCTGATGTTGCGTGCCTTCGCCACAGTCGACAAGGTACCAGCCGTTGCCTCTTTCTTCGCGCACAGCGATGCCGGTTACATTACGAGTTTTGGTGGGAACGCCTGCCGAGGCTCCAAGAAAGACAATATTCATTTTTTACCTTGATGCATAAAGACGGGTTATCTGCCTAAGCCTAATGTTTTCATGGCCAAGCGGCAATCTTGGGTTGTATAGATGGCTTATTATTTACCTAGCTTCAAAAAACTCACATCCGTCGCTGCTAAGAATTGTTATCTTCTATACGCTTCCTGAGCTAAAATACAAACCTTGTTCGTACTTTTTAATACATGAGATTTATAAATGACCGCATTTGATACCAAAGTGGAAGAATTGATCGCTAAGCATCCTCATTTAACCAAAGATGAAGCCATCAAAATCATCACTGAGAAAAACGACCGTAAGAAGCAGAAGAGAAATGCCAGAACAAACAAAGGCGGTGTTAACAAAGGCTAGCAGTAAAGTTCATCGCAGAAAAAAGGCCCCTTTGTCATGTTCCAAAGGGGCCTTTTTGCTTAATGTGGTTTAACTTGCCATGCGGTTTGCACTGAATATTTCAATCCAGTAGCCATCTGGGTCTTTGATAAAGGCAATGTTGTTCATTTTGCCATCGCTTAGTTTCTTCTGAAATGGCACACCAAGTGCCTCGAAACGCTGGCACGCGCCTTCTAGATCGGGCACATGAAAACCAATGTGACCAAAACCACGTGGGTCACTGTTACCGTTGTGGTATTGCGTATTCTCTGGAGTATCGTCCCAGTTATGGGTCAGTTCTAACATAGCAGGGCGGCCAAAGGTTTGCGCCGTTCGTTCTGCATCATCGCTACTAATATCGGAGAAGTCTTCACCGTGAGTCAGAAAATACAAACTGAATTTCATCTCAGGAAAGTCGAGTTTCTTTAATAGCGTCATACCCATGATTCGAGTATAAAAATCGAGAGTGCGAACAGGGTCGGCAATGCGCAACATGGTTTGGTTGAACACAAATCCATTTGTTGCTGGGTCTTTCTCTTCACACAACCCTTCGGCTTTTTCAAAATGACGACTCATATTTGTACTCCTTGATTATAACAGTGTATGACTCAGGAGCTGGGGGCTGACTGTGAAATTCCAACCCCTTATGACGTCAATTAGTTAAGGAAGGTTTTTTTGCGATGTGGTCACAGAACCCACCGGAAGACGATTTTATCGCTTTGTTGGGCACTGTATTTGAAACAGTGGAATCCCACTTAGTGAAGTTTGAGAACCCTTTCCAGGGAGGTTTTGCCACTATCTCTGTTTACGTGTGCGAACGTCCAATTCGAAACGCCTAACGGTTTTAAGCTAGCTATAAGTTTTTAGTAGAGCACTGAAACCGAGTAAATATCTCACTGGTAAATCTCCGAAGCACAAGCACTGTAATAAGCACTCTGTGCCGCTTCGAGATCATCTATCAAATTACAACTGGCGGCTTTAGCATAACGTTGCATGGCATTAGCGCAGGCTTGGCTATTGGTTTTAATTGGCGCATTAATTTTAGTACTGCTTGGCGAAGGGCAAGAGTCGCGATAAACAAAGTCGATGGAAAAGCTTTGCGTTTGCCCGCTGCCGTTTGTTTGCCCACTAGATAGGCTGTTCTGACTACCCGATGCTTGCTTCATTTGGGAACTGAGGCCATTCACCGTCGCTTGTAAATTATTCATTGAGGGGTCGTTAGAGTAGCTATCTTGAATAATGCTACTGATGATTTGCGTTTGCGAATCAATATCTAGCTCGCCTAAACCACCAGCTAGTGCACCAACGCCCATCGCCATCGCTTTACCCCAATCAAACCCTGAGTCTTCTTCTTGCTGGGCAATAGCTGCTTCTATTTGGCGGTTTTGTTTTGTTAGCTTTTGTGCAGTCTCTTGGCTGGCTTTTTCTACCTCATTAAGAAGGCTCTTATAGCGTTTGATCACCACTACTTGTTGTTGCATAGTTTGAGGATCATCTGAGGCAAAATTTTTCGCGTTATTCCAGCTCTGGCAAATAGTTTTCGATTGATTAGTAAGAATTTGGTTGGCCTCATTGGCGGCACTGATGACACTTTGCTGAGTCAACCCCAATGAGCGCGCATTAAAATCGTAGCAAGCATTAGATGAGCTTAATGAGCAAGAGCAGTCGCTTTTAAGCTGATTGTTAAGGGAGGCTAGCTCTTGCTTCGCGGTCATCAGCTGATGTTGCGACCTTCCTTGATAAATGTTTTCCAGAGAAAGCTCTCCCTGCTTTGTTGGGGTTTTATCCATCATATCGCCTATGGAAATGCTTACCTCAGGTGTTGTTTCTGCTTTTGCCGCTTCTGTTTTAATGGCCTCTTCAAAAGCAGTGCTGGAGGATGCTTGAGAGCCACTAGAGACACTTTCCTGATCTTCGTTCATTAGTGATTCAAGTGATAGGGCATTCGCCTTCACACCTAACAAAAATACGACGCTAACAAACGTTACCGATACAAAATAAATTAAACGCTGGTTTATCTTCATTAGATTCTCTTCGCACAGCCCAATATGCTAGTTAAATACTATGGTATATAGCAAAAAATTGTATTATGGTCTTAACTATTTTATAAAGCCATAACGATTTCTAGAATTAAACTATAGTACAAGTAGAGACTTTAAGAGACTTTATGAACATATCCTTTTCTAAACTCACAAAGCCCTGTGCATTAATACTTCTTCTGATCCTTACAGGATGTTCTTCACAACCCGCATTAATTTCTGCCACTAGGAATAATGATGTGGCGGAAGTAGAAAGCCTACTGAGTTATGGTTATAACCCAAATGTCCGTAACTATACTGAGAGCTATGACAATGGGCGCACTCCCGTTTATTACGCCGCAGAAGGCGGTTACAACTCTCTGGTAAAAAAACTGATTGCGGCTGGGGCAGATGTAAACCAAGCTTCCGATGAACAATGGACGCCTCTCTTAGCTGCCGCGCGATACAGTGGTAACCTTGAAACCATACGTATTTTGGTCGAAGCTGATGCAGATATCCATTTCACCAATAACTATGGCAGAAACGTTTTAATGCTCGCTACTTATATGGGCAAGGCTGATGTAGTGCAATATCTGCTCGGTCTAGGAATGGACCCTGAAATTAAAAACAATGATGGGAACAACTCTTACGACTACGCCAAAAATAACAAAGACATTTCCTCAGATATGATCCACCAATACAGAGAAGCCTATTTACTAAAGCAAAAAATGGCTGGAATTGAAAATCGCATAAAAGAAATCGAAGCTCGTGACGAGGGGCTTCCCGAGTCACTAAAACGCGACAAATACCTTATCGCTTATACTGATGCCTTAAAACAAGAAGAGTATTTAGATGCGGTTATATACGCCAATTTACTTGATAAGCTTGATACTCCAATGGAAGATGCGTTTTATTATTTCTGGGGAGAAGCTTTGCTAAAATTGGAAGATCCAGAGCAAGCTAAGAGTAAACTTAATGAATACCTAAAGCGTACAGGTTCTGGCGGAAAATACTATACTCAAGCCTTAAGGCTGATTATTCAAGCGGAAGCTTAGTTCGCGACTAGCGAGCATAATACGTACAGGAAACACAAAAAAGACCGATGTTTCAGTCATCGGTCTTTCTTTATTCCAAATATCTAATATTCCAACGCCATTTTGGCCATTTTCATGGTGCTTTCAAATGACGCACAGCCTGCGATAAACAAGCCGTTGTGACAGAACATGGCATCGTCCAAACCTGTTACGTCTTGCAGTTCTTTGTCTGACAGTCCTGCCCAAGGCGCAGGCAGTTTTTTGCGGTCTTCAAATGAGCCAAGTTCAACTGGCACGGTTTGTATGCGCCACTGTCCGGTTTGCGATGGGTAAACCATGAACAAGGCGTCTTGGGACAATCTAAGTACGGTGGTTTTCCATGGCGTGTATTGTTCTAACACGATGACTCGTGGGTCTTCGGCTTTTTCAATGGCGTTGGCAACGATGGCCTTTGCGTTTACGCCACCACTTGCTGCGGCAATGAAGCGAGTTAAGATGCGAGATGCGAAGGCAACGGCTTCATCAAAGCAGGCGTCAAAATCGCCTTCTTCTTGCCATGTAGGGTTAAACATGGAGATGGTTTGGCTTAGGCTAATGCCTGTTTGTACGCCTTCCACGTGTCCGCAATCTATAGCGTCGATGGCAGACACTAAATTTTTATCTAAGGCGCTCGCGACTTCTTTATCACCTGCGCATATTTCTACGCCGTATTTTTGCCAAATTAAGCCGAAGGATGAAAACGGAATGCTGTTCTCTCGTGCTCCTGCGCCACCTTTTTGGTGATGATCGAAGCGGTTTGTTTCTGCATCGTAAATACCGCCTACGTCTACCACTATATCCGCTTTTGCCATTACGTCTAAATCACGTGTACGTATTAATTCTACTGACGGAAAAATATGTTTAAGTGCCGCTACGGCAAATACGTCGTCTGCATGAAAGTTGCCATTGTGCGTTGCGATTACTTGAACTTGTTCGGTCATTCTATGGTCTCTTTGATTGATGTCATTTCACTTAACAGCACACCGGTACTAAAGGTCGGCATTTTACGGGGTTTTAGTGGTGGGTAACACCGTTGATTTTAACATCAGCTAATATAGGCATGCATAAACGCCAATCAGAGCCGTCATTTTAGCTCTTTATATTTTTCAAATGGCGGTAGTGCTAGAAGGCAGCTAGAATTACTGTAGTAAAAATAGAGCTCGGTCCAAGTGAGAAATTTATATCTATTTGATTCAATTATAGAGGGTTACTCAATGTCATATGTAGATGGGTTTGTCGCAGCAGTACCTGCATCTAATAAAGAAGAATATATAGAGCACGCTGAAAAAATGGCGGCTGTCTTCAAAGATTATGGAGCATTAAATGTGGTGGATGCATGGGGCGATGATGTTCCTGAAGGTGAGGTGACTTCTTTTCCGTTGGCTGTTCAAAAGAAGGATGATGAAGTGATCGCTTTTTCTTGGATCACTTGGCCCTCAAAAGAAATTCGTGATGCTGGATGGCAATCTGCAATGGAAGACCTAAGAATGGACCCTGATAAAAATCCAATGCCTTTTGATGGTAAACGTATCATCTATGGTGGATTCAATATTATTTCAGATGTCTAATCAGTTTCGTTGTATCTAGAAGAGAATTTAAGAATAAACCTCAATGGTTTTTATCGAGTTTTTATTCATGGAATCGAATTTTCTTATTGTGTGATTATTTTTTGAAATGATTTATGTAATTTTTTGTATATAAGATTTATAAAAATGGCCAATTTACGATACAGCATAATACCCACATGAAAACAGCATAATGAAGGCTGTTCATGACAATAACTTTAGTTGGTATTTGATAGCGACTTGTCATGAGTAATCCAAGCCCTGTCAGTCCGCTACTGCCTGCGGAAATAGCCCAAGCACTTAGAAATAAGAAGCCTAATTGAGTCGGGTCTGGGTTAAGAGGCAGTAGCATGGGGCTTGCAATAGCAATACTGATTACAGGATGAACGCCAATGACGCCGACGATAATCATGGCTGCAAGCACAAAAGAAAATAGTGGCGGATTAAAGGTGAAATTATCCAAATTAAATAATTCTGGGTAGCTCAAAATAATGGCACTGATACCATTGGAGAAAATTCCCGCGGCTAAGAATAATGCAAATTGGCTGCCTATTTGAGGGAGCTTGTGGTTGACGAACTTAAGCAGACTGTCTTTTCTTGAGTTGGTGCTAATTAGCAGAATGGTTGCGCAGGGCGCTAAAATACAAATGAGTACAAGTATGCTGATGTTTGGCCAAATATAATGAAAAAGTATCACTGACAAAGCTAAGAAGACAGGGATAAAAAGGCTTTCGCGCTTAATTGGGTAGCCCTTGAAATCACCTTTTGTTCGATGAAATGCTTCTGTGGTCGAAAAAATAACTGCGACAACTCCCATCACTAAGCCTGGAATCAGTGTTTTTTGCCATTGCATTCCGGGTGCATAAGTTAATGCAATCCCTGTTGCAACAAAAAACGGTGACCACCAAGCTGCAGAGGCAAAGCTACGAGTTAGGACAAATTGTTGTACGGGGCTTAATTTGTTCGGCGCCTTCATACGTTCAGCAAATACCAAAATAACAGAAAGGTTAATTACGGCACCTAAAATTTGAACCCCTAATGCTGTATTTAGGATGGCTTTAAACCCTGTAGGAAGTTCACTGCTCTTATCGGCTGTGTTGGTTAAGTCTAAAAAAGAAACAGCCACAAACATTGCCAGCATAGGTATATTGACAGCAAAAACCTGTTGCCATGTCATCCAAGTACCTTGGGATCCAGCAAAGAGTAGTGCCATACTACCAATAATCATAAGCCAACTTACTTGACGTTTTGCACTGGGTGCTAAGCTATGCCACATGGCAATATTGGCAGACCAAGCTAATATTGTCGGGAGCAACACCGAAATAAGTTGTGTGACAGATATCAGGTAAAGTGCCAAGGTGCCTAGGACAAACCAGCCTGTGTATTTTTTTAATAAATTCATTGGTTACATGTCTTCAATGTTCTTTATCCATGGTGAGATGATGGTAATGATAAAACCTCGCCTATATTTTATAAAATAGTGTTATAACTATAATAAGTCAGCACTATGAAAGCCGTGTGTGAATTCTAAAATCTATTTAGACGTTTTCTTATAATAAAATCTCTATAATATTTTTTTATAGTGCGTGATTTATTAAAAGGGTGAATGTGATAGATCTACATTACCTGCTTTCATAATCTAATTAAAAAAGCTAGAGTGACTTTTTGCTCTATAGATCATTTTTTTCTTAATTTTAATCGGTTAATACTTTGAAGTACTTACATCAAATATTTTTCAATTTTGCTCGAATATGCTGTGTTTTAGTAGGACTATGTATAGTGTCCACTTCATTGGCAAAAGACACAAGCCTAGACACTGGATGGGAGTATTCTTTGGGGGATTCACCGTTTGACTCTAACGGTGTGCCGGTCTGGACTCAACAAGACAGTTCCGCCCAATGGCGACCAATAGACTTTCCTGCCGATCCTCCTTCGCTGGGGGCTTTTGAAAATGTTTGGTTTCGTATCACTTTGCCCGATGTTTCACTAAGAGATCCTGTGTTTTTTGCCTCTAGTATCGACTTGTTAGCAGAAGCTTATTTAGATGGTGAGCGAATTTATAAACATGGCCAATTTAATCAAGATGGCTCTGGAGAATTCGCAGGTTGGCCGTGGCATATGATCGTGCTGCCAGAAGATTTTGCTGGAAAGACGCTGTATTTTCGTGTGTTTTCTGACTATCACAATATTGGCTTCTGGGGTGAAGTAAAGCTTAGCGAACGGATTGATATTCTTTCGCAGGTGGTAAGTGAATCCTCTCAGGGCATTCTTGTTGCGGGCATCACTTTATTTATTGCCTTAATGGCAGCGGTATTTGCCATATTTAGAGGGCAGCGTCGTCAATTCTTGAGTGTGTGCTTCTTTTCACTTGCGGCCGCAGGCTTGGTTTTGGGGGATATCCCAGTCATGAAGTTGGTGTGGGATAAACCGTTACTTTGGAACTATGTGGGCGCTTATGCTTATTTCTTGTTGCCCATCCCGATGTTTATGTTGTTGGCTGAATGGCTATCAAAGGCACATTTAGAAGTTCGTCATTTTCAGTGGTTGTGGAAATTCCATCTTATGTTTTTGGTGGCTGCTGGGATGGGGAGTTTGTTTGGTGTGGTGAGTATTAGCCAGCTGTATCCTATTTTTGATGGCATCTTTATTGTAACGCTATTGCTGTTGATTGCTTCTGTGTTGTTTGTTTTTAATCGGGTACGCTTAGAACAGAAAATATTGATTCTTGCCTACTTTGGCTTTTGTGCTGTGATGATGCTTGATATGTTTGTGGCTCATGGATGGGTTTCATGGAGCAGTGTTCCTGTATCAAGCGGTGCTCTGCTGTTTGCCGTTGCGATTATCGGGCTTTCATTTAATCATTATTTGTTTACTCAGCGACGTTTAGCCAAATTGAATATATCGCTAGAGTCTGAGGTAAACGAGCGAACTGAGCAGCTCACCGTTATGGCAGAGAAAGAAAAGCTTCGTTCCGAAAGCTTATTATTTCAGCAGCAAAAGCTGGAGATTGCCGGTGATATTGTTCTGGCCCTAGAGACTTGCCACACATTAGAGCAGGGGCTTGATAAAATTGGCAATAGCATTGCTGAGTTGTGTTTGCCATATTCTGGTGTTTTTAGTGTGGTCAACTCAGATAATTGGCAAGACATACAGTGCTGGGGGCGTAATGTCGAAATGCCAACTTCTCCTAGTGTGGCGGTGATAGAACAGGCCATTTTTGATCAGAAGCAAGGACTGTTTCCATTCAAGATAGTCAATAAGCAAGGCGTCGTTAGCTACGTCGCGCTATTACAGGTGAAAGTGACGGAAGAGAGCCGTTGTTATCCAGCGGATCAGTTTATGCCTTTGTTAGAGCGGGCTGTCGATAAAATTAACATGACACTTGCGAATCTTGCTTTGCGTGAAGAGTTGCAGCGTTTTTCCTATGAAGATGTTTTAACGAAGCTAAAAAATAGGCGCTTTTTTACCGAAGTGTTGGAATATGAAATAGCGTCATCGGAAAGGAATCAAGAGCCGCTGTCATTATTAATTTGTGATATCGATCATTTTAAGAAGTTTAATGATACCTATGGTCACCCAGCAGGGGATGAAGCATTAAAAACGATGGCGGCCTTATTGAACCGCTTCTTCCGTCAAGCGGATATCGTCTGTCGATTAGGTGGCGAGGAGTTTGTTATTCTTATGCCTCGAGCCAAGGGCGGTGATTGTTTGCAGCGAGCCGAACAGCTAAGGCTTGCAGTAGAGAATACTAAGATTGAGTATGAAGGCGCGTTTTTAGAAAGCCTGACGATTTCGATTGGTATCGCAAGTTGGCCTGAGCTTTCGGTGGATCCTCAGCGCTTGTTCCAAGAAGCAGACCTAGCTTTGTACGAAGCAAAGAACAGTGGTCGTAATTGTATTCGTATGGCGAGATTGAATTAGTCAATGTTCAATATCAAATGAGTGGTTATGGCTGTAACATCAGCGTGTTGATATTTAACACACCGCATTTTAATTACCCAAGGCGATAACCCCTGCTATGACGAGAAAAATACTAAGTTTGAAAGGCAAGCGTACTTCAACTGTAGCCTCTGTCGAAGAACCCGCTGAGGATTTATTTCCCAATGATCCTCAAATTACACCAATAGGTTTGGGACAGCGAGGCTTGGTTGTTGCGCTACCTGGCTCAGGGAAAAAACGACCTTGAATGTTAAGAGTAACTTATAATTACTTATCAAGATAAGAGATTGAAGGAGCTCATAATCAGAGTGCGAACTAGTTCAGTTTGTGAGTTTACTTGTACTTTATTAAACACACTTTTGAGTTGGCTTCTTACGGTTTGAATGCTGATATTCTTAGAGTCTGCATAGTCTTGTAGGGATAAGCCATTTGTTAAGGCTAATGCTAGTTGAGCTTCTGATGTAGTTAACTTATATACCTCCTTGAGAACTCCCAATGACATATGCGAGCAAAAATCAGGATGTGAGATATACATTAGGGCAAAATTTGGTGTATTGAGTTCATCTTTTAATATTTCTAAACCTTGTATACTTGAGTTTGTGATCGTTATGGATAATGGTGTCATATTATTGTTATTGTCCAATTGCAATGATGACGCTGAGACCTGACCGTCTAATACACTTTGTATTTTTGCTTTAATTTGCTTTTGCGATGCTGTTTGATCGGTAAATAATTGTTTATTTTTAATATGAAGGCCAAAGACACTATTAGCTAATGAAGCTGCTAAATCATTTATGAAATGAATCCTCATATCAGCATCGATTGCAATTATGCCAAGCGGAACTTTGGCTAGCGCACTGCTAAGCAATTCCTCCTTTTCATGGAGTTTTTCAAGGATGTCAGAGAAATCAAATACTCTTCGGAAATGAGGGTAGAGTCGTGATAATACTTTTAGTTCGTTGTCACTAAATTGTTCCTGATCCATACCGCGATGAATGCCAATACCAACGAAGTACTCTGTATTATTACAAATGTTTAAAGCGCTTATGTAGCCAACATTGTTAGGTAACAGTAATTTTTGGTAAAAATCAGGGTAATCTATTTTTGATGTTTTATGATCTATTACCCCAAGTGCCGTCCCTTCAGGTAAGGCCTTCATGATGGTTCCTGTTGCATCATGTACACCTAATTTTTCTTGGTATTCAGGTGAAAAGTCGCTTGGAACACCATAGCTCCCAAGTACCCGATAAAGGTTTTTATGAAATTTTATGAAAAATAATCCAGCACTTTTTGCTCTTAATGTTTCACAGAGCCTTTCTAGAACATAGTCCCAATCTCTATGTTCAAACCCACGTTCATAAATAAGATCTATTAAGTCCAATATGGCGTTTTCTTTCATATCGGGATGCTCCTGTACATGGGGACATATAAGTTAAAATATACCCTCATATGGGGTATGAACAAAATAAAGTTGCTGTTTATATTTGTAAAAAAACTCATTTCTATTTTAATCGTTTTAGAGTCATCTAAGCACTTTTTAAAAGAGTGTAAGTTATTATTAGTACATATGTGAGGTTTAAATGATCAAGCACTGGCCCTTATGGATAAAAATTTTCTTTCTTTGTGTCATCATTTCAGGGTGTGCATCAAGGAAACCTTATGTAGAACCCATCGAGCCATCTTCTGTGTTAAAAAGTGCGGTCATCTCTGGAGATAAAGTTGCTTTTGATAATGAGTTGTCGAGATTGTTATCGACAGTGGGGAGTTCTGGGATTCAAGCAGGCGCAGTCGGAGAGGCGATAGATAGGAATCGTACCGATATGCTTACAGCTATGTTAGCGGCAGGTATTAACCCAAATGGCCGTTTGGTTAATGGCGCAAGTTTTTTGTGGGAAGCATCTAAAGTCGGTAATGTAGAAGCTATTCAACTGTTAATAGCAGCTGGCGCTGATGTTGAATATAAAACCATGATAATGAGTAATATTGGTTTTGCTGTTAATGAAAACTCGCCATTATTGATTGCTGCTGAACGAGGTCATACGTTAGCGATAGCGGATTTACTTGCCGCGGGTGCAAATCCAAATGTTGTAGCAACTGGAGGGTCTACTACTTCACGACAATCCCCACTGCATCGTATTTTTTCGGTTTACAATAAATCCGACACTATTTTGCAAATGGACATGCTATTAGCTGCTGGGGCGAATATAGATTATAGCGATGATAATGGTATGACCGCATTAATGCATGCCGCAAGAAAATGTAATACTGATGCTATCAGTTATTTACTTTCTCATGGTGCTGATGCTTATTCTCCAAGAATCGGAAAATACAGTACCTTAGATTACGCGATAGACAAATGCGGCGATGGGTCTAAAGCCGCAAGCTTGATTCGTCAGGGTGGCGGCACTCTTAATAAAAGTACCAGCGACGATGATGGCCTATTTGGCAAAGTATTCGCTACCGCAGTGATTGGTGGCATAGCTGTGTCTTCAGGTATATCCGCGGATGATGCGGCTCAGGTTATGACAGCCACAGCGAAAGATATTTGGTCCGAAGAAGGTGAAAAAAATAGTCTTGCAACTCTTCAGCAATCTTTAGCGCAAACGTCTCAGATACCCGATCCAGCTAAGCGAGCGGTTGTCGAACGACGTCTCTATGCGCCAAAATTATTTGCGGCAAATAAAGAGGCGATTGAAGTCGTGCGAAATAAGCAGCTAAAGCAGGCTGGTAGCTCAGTGGCTAATGATGACTCTTGTCAATCTATGAGCGCTAATATTCAAGCGATTAAGGGCAGTAGTGATCCTAGTTTACAAGCTTCTTACGGGCATTTAAAAAATGTATATGATGAAAGCTGTGGCGCTGCTGGCAAGGCTTCTCGAACGTCTATAAAAGAGAATTATTTCTTTTTAGTTGGAAAAGGGGAGTTGGCTGACTGTGGGAAAAGTAACGAAGATCAAGTCGAATTATTGTGCTTGAATGCAAAAAGTTATTATCTTGAATATAGTAAACAGGCAGGGAATTCAGCATCAAAAGCCACCTTAGATGGCCTATATAACGCTCACGAAAGCAGTGCTAGATTGTATATAAAATACATTGAGCGGTTGAGAATTAATTGATGTTGTTAAGAATCAATGTTCTTTTTTGAATTCAGAATCTGGTTATTAAAAATGCGATATAGGTCGCATTTTTTGTGGCTGCCCCATTCTGTGTTTACACGAATATGAGGCTAGTCGTTGTCTTGAAACTGGCAATAATGTTAAACAGAAGTGCGATAAAAGTGGAAGGTTCTGCAGAAAAGTGGCTGAGCTTTTACATTTTGATATTGTGCGTTACGAAGGTAATGAGCCGAGAGTGCTTGCTTAAAGCGAAATAAATCGTGATTTGTAATAGCATTGTGTTCAAATGCACACACGGACTTTTAAATTACCCAAGGCGATAACCCCTGCTATGACGAGAAAAATACTAAGTTTGAAAGGCAAGCGTACTTCAACTGTAGCCTCTGTCGAAGAACCTGCTGAGGATTTATTCCCCAATGATCCTCAAAAGCGGTTTTTAAATGGCGTTGCAGTGCATCCGTCGCCTTGTATTCGTCTTGAGTTGGGTTCTACGCATTTATCAATGCGGGCAATGGATCTAATTACACCAATAGGTTTGGGACAGCGAGGCTTGATTGTTGCGCCACCTGGCTCAGGGAAAACAACCACGTTAAAGCACATTTGTCAGGCGGTCGGATCGGCTTACCCTGATATAAAACTCTATGCATTATTGATTGATGAGCGCCCGGAAGAGGTGACGGACTTTAAACGCAGTGTGGCTGCCGATGTGCACGCTTCTTCTTCGGATGAAAGTTATGCTCAACACGTTAAAGTGGCGGATGATTTACTTGATATTGCGCGAACTCAGGCGGGTGAAGGCAAAGATGTGATGATTGTAATTGATTCCCTTACCCGGCTTTCTCGCGTTCATAATGCGGATAGAAGAAGCAGTGGCAAAACGATGTCTGGTGGTCTTGATAGTAGGGCGCTAGAAATTCCGCGTAAGCTATTCGGAGCTGCGAGAAAAATAGAAAATGGTGGTTCACTGACCATTCTTGCAACGATTTTGGTTGATACGGGAAGCCGAATGGATCAAGTGATCTTTGAAGAGTTCAAAGGCACGGGGAACATGGAAATTGTATTGTCACGAGAGGCGGCGAGCCACAGGATTTTTCCTGCTATTGATATAGCGAAAAGCAGTACTCGCCGAGAAGAACTGCTGATCGATAGCAAAGACTTAGAAAAAGTACGCGCGTTGCGTCGCTCACTTACTCATCTTGCGCTCGTTGATGGCGCTCAGAAATTGGTTGAGTTGTTACAAGAGTACCCAACCAATGCTGAATTACTGAGTGCGTTTTCGCCTAGTTAAGCGTTTTTATCATGGCTCATCAGGACAATCTTGTCCTCCTGATTATCTAGCTCGTCTGAGGTGTCCAGGCTGCTAAGACGACCATATGGTTCTTGGCTTTGAACTTCTTTTTCTGATGGGTTGGTGATCCCTGTAAACTTGCCGCCAGGCTCGATGCTGAGGTTATCGCTGTAAATTGTGCCGCTGACACAGCCGCAGCTTAGAATTTCAATGTAGTTCGCGCGACAAATGCCTTCAAACTTGCCATTAATGATCAGGCGGTCGGTGGTAATTTCGCCCTGAACATCGCCAGATACGCTGATTTTAATTTGTTTTGTTGCTTCAATTTGTCCTTCAACATTGCCGTCTATTTGCAGATGGTTGTCGACTTTTATTTGTCCGTTAATTGTGCAGCCTTCTGCGATGAGAGTTGTAGTTGCTGACTGACTCTTAGCTCTATTTTGCCCACCAAAGATTCCCATCGTATACCTCTTACACTTTCAAAAATTGAATCAAAATTATCAACATCCCACTCTATGAATGGCTTAGGATCGAGTGCTCGTCCAATGAAGCGTATTTCATAATGCAGATGTGGCCCAGAGGTTAATCCGCTGTTGCCAGAATAACCGATCAAGTCGCCTTTTTTAATAAAATCGCCTTTGCTAACCGCAAACTTACTCATATGAGAGTAAGAGCTGGAAAAGCCATATCCATGCAATAAGCGCAGAAAGTTACCTGAACCTTCTTTACTTGGTCTTGTGACTTCAACGGTTCCATCCGCTGGTGCATAAATAGGTGTTCCTGTATTCACTGCGAAGTCTTGTCCACGGTGAATCTTTGTTATCCCAAGAACTGGATGTTGTCGTTTGCCATAGCCTGACGAGGTTCTGGCATTTTTAACGGGAGGACCGCTTGGTATCTGTGTCAGCATGGCCACTCGTAATGATGAGTTCATTGCCGCTGTATCCAATCGAGATTCCAGTTCCGTATTATTCTGATCATCCAAGCCAAGTACTTTTTCTAGGTCGTTTAAGCGATCCGAGACTAACAGCATTCGTTCTTCTCGCTCTGATAAATCTTGCTCTAAGCTTAACTTAAGAGCGGTAAGCGAGGTGATTTCTTTTGTCAAAGAGGACGATTTGTTTTCTAGTTCTAGTAACTTTATCTTTGACATTTCGGCATCATTAACTAAGTAGTAAATAACCCCTGCTGTGAGAAGAACCGCCATAAAAATGACATAACTTACAAACTTGAATGTGTGGCGAGTTCTTTTTCCAAAACTAAAATGCTTTGTTCCATCAATTGAAGAAATGGATACCGTTATATTGTCTTTCATTTGTTTGCTTTATTTACCAACGTCATTTTTCACTACTTAGATATACAGCAAAGCGTCTATCTTTGTAAACTTTTGTATGTCTTGTCGGCCCTTATAATTTAAATAATTGCTTTTTACTTAAGTAATGAAAAAGAACCGTATAAAACGACATTGTTGCCATAGTCGATTCTTCTTCATCTTAAAGGGACTTATTTATTAAAAGAGTGGTTTAACGATTACTCTTACGAACGTAGTTTAAGATTGAAACAGGAACGACCTTTCTGACCGGAAATCCTGCGATCTCTTTGCGATCAATGATGTGTTTTAGTCGGCTTTCGATGGCGCAAAGGTTTTTAAAATCTCCCATGGCAACGAAAGAAATGGCTTCGCCAGACGCGCCAGCGCGGCCTGTACGACCAATGCGGTGAATGTATTCTTCGGGTTTAAATGGTAGGTCGTAATTGACAACACGACTTAATTCGCCAATGTCCAAACCACGTGCCGCCACGCCTGTGGCGACCAGGTACTTTAGTTCTCCCGATTTAAATTGAGCCAAGATCTTTTCGCGCATTGCTTGGCTTCGATCCCCATGAATACAATCGGCCACAATGCCACGCTTTGCTAACTGATCGACCAACTTAGCGGCACCGTGTTTTTTCTCGATAAAAATAAGTGCTTGATCCCATTTTTGCTCGTTAATCAAGTGACTCAATAGAGCAGACTTGGTGTCTTTATCCACCGTGATTAACCATTGTTTGATATTGGCGGCTGCGCGAACGTTTGGAGAAATAGAGATTTCCGCTGCTTGATCTGTCATCTTGCTGTCTGAAAAATCATAGGCAAGGGCGCGAACATCGTCTGTCATAGTGGCAGAAAATAAGAGATTTTGGCGGTTTTCAGGCAACCGCTCCATGATCTTATTTATGTCGTCAACAAAGCCCATGTCGACCATTCTATCGGCTTCATCCAATACCATGACTTTTAGTTCATCAAAGTGCAGTGCGCGCTGATGAGCCAAATCGAGCAACCTGCCCGGCGTGGCAACCAGAATATCAACGCCCTCAATTAAGCGTTCTTTTTGCGCTTCGGTATCCACACCGCCATACACCGCCATCGAGGTGAGCTTTGTGTGTTTCGCGTATTGGGCCACACTGGCTTCGACTTGAACCGCTAGCTCGCGAGTGGGCACAAGAATCAACACTCGGATGCGTTTTCCGCGTAATGTGCCGGCTTTAGTGAATCGTTCTAATAGTGGCAGAACAAAGGCAGCCGTTTTGCCCGTTCCTGTCTGTGCAGTGGCGATTAGGTCTTTGCCTGATAGTATTGCTGGGATGGCTTGTTTCTGAATTGGGGTTGGTTTTAGGTAACCTAATTCAGTAATAGCTTGAACAATAGGATTGGATAATCCCAGTTTTGAAAATGGCATAAAGTGCTCTGACAGACTGTCGTAAGGGAATTGAAAAGAAAGGGATGGGGATTATAGCTTATAAATGCGTTTATGGGGCGCTTAAATCTATTTTACTGGCTAAGTGTCGTGATAAGACGAACAAGTTTTGTCTTGTTCGTTTTTGTTTAAGACATTAATAAATTGTCTTACTCGTTGTTTTATAAAAAGTTTGAAGGTTTTCGGTGGGGGGAATACATTCTTATTTGCTGTGGAAACATATCCTAAGCTCCTAGATCTTACGATTCTAGGAGCTTAGATGTGTTCTAGATAGAAAGCGCAAAAATCAACACTAGCCCAACAGACAAATACAGTGCACGTTTCACTGGCTTAAATGGCGCAATTAAGGCCATGGAAATGCAATATAATGCGAGAGCGATTTTTAGCGCACTGGCAATGGCGAGCCATGGGCTTGTGCCGAGTTCGATCAATGATGGATTCGCGATCATCGCTAGTGGGATTAAATACAAGCCGATTCCCAGCATCATGGCGACGCCCGCCACTTTTAACCAGTTTTCCTTTACCATGCCAGCCGCAATAAAGACGCTTCCGCAAACGGGTGGTGTGATGGTGGAAAGCAGAGCAAACCAAAATACAAATAAGTGCGCTTGAAGCGCTGAAAGTCCTAGCTGAGCTAAGGCAGGTCCAGCGACTGAAATACAGATGACATAAGCTGCCGTTGTCGGTACTTCCATACCTAATATTAAACAAGCAATAGCAGTAAGTATGATCGCAGGCCAAAGCATGCCTGATGAGCCTGAGATAATCAGTGACGTGATTTTTACGCCTAATCCAGTAATGGATAAGACGCCAACCACGATAGACGCACACAAGATGATGGCGGCAATCATAGAGATTTGTTTGCCAGCGTTAATGCCAATGTCTTCTAGACGCTCAAAAATCTGCTTTTTATTCGATACGCCTTTTGAGTTAAAGAAGAGCAGAAGCGCCGCGCCAAAGATGGCAATACTGGCCGCAAATTGTGGCGTAAATGCAGGCCCAAACATTCCCCAAAGCAAAATGGCAAATGGAATCATGAAAAAGCTGCAAGTAATCAGTAGCTGTCGTCGACTTGGTTGCTGATCTTTGCTGACGGCTTTTAGGTCATAACGCAGTGCAAAGGCGTCGATTCCAACCCAAACGGCCCAAAAGTATAAAATAGCAGGCAAGATGGCCGCCATCATAATGCTTTGGTAAGGAATGCCCGTCAGCTCAACCATGACAAAAGCCCCAGCTCCCATCAAAGGTGGCATAATTTGCCCGCCAGAAGAGGCAACCGCTTCTGTTGCTCCCGCAAGAGACTTTGGGTAGCCCAGTTTGGTCATGGCTGGCAAGGTGATTGCGCCCGTTGAGGCCACGTTAGCTGAAGCCGAACCTGAAATAGAGCCGAATAACGCCGAGGAAATAACGGATACTTTGGCTGCGCCACCGCGAAGTCTTCCCGCTGCCGCCATGGCGAGGTTCATAAAGCCTTGTCCTGCTTCCCCTGCGTTTAGTACAGCGCCAAAGATAACAAAGATGGCAACAATGCTGACAGAAACGCCTGTCAGTTTGCCCCAAATGCCGCCTTCCGCAATGGTTAAGGTGCCCAAGAAACTGCCGATGGGTGTTCCTGGGTGGCCAAATTCGCCTGGAATATATTGCCCAAACAGGCCGTAACAAAGTGCGATGGCGGCGACGAGAGGCAAGGGCCAACCGATGCAACGTCTTGCCATTTCTAAAACACTAAGTAATAAGATGCCTGCGATCCACAGTTGGTAGTTTTCACTGATGTAACCATATTGATCGATTAATTGATCGGCATTGTAAGCGACCCAAAAAGTGGCGATTAGCCCAAGAACAGTGAATACATAACCTGTATAGCGCTGCAAAGGTGTTTTGCTTAAGAAAATAAAGGCCCAAGGCAAAGCCAGCGCCATATGAAGCGGTCGACTAACTAAGTTTGGCACTAATCCTGAAAAAATCAGCGTTAAATGGAAAATGATACTAATGAAGCCAAAACCGGCCCAAAAATATTTGCTAGGCATAAAGTACGGCCTGTTTAAGAAGTTGAGTAAGTAGGTTGCTTTGTATCACAAGCATTGAATACATAAGCAGTAAATAAGCAGAACGGACAATTGAGAACGTTCTGCTTATTTATCAGCCAAAAATCATGCATCGTGATGGATTTAAGGTCGCGTATGACACATTAAATCCGTGGCTTATTGCTGGTTTTCGCTTAGAGTGACGCCCATTTCACGATAATACTTTGCTGCGCCTGGGTGGATTTTGCCATTGATGTTGCTGAGCATGTCCGTGGTAACGCCTTTCCACCAAGGAGAGGAATCGGACATGTTCTTTTTTTGATCCCAAAAGGCTTTGGTTAAGGTGTAGGCGGTTTCATCATCCATTGCGCTGTTGGTGTAGACGACAACTGGCAATGACGTTGTGGTGATGTCTTTGTCTTGCCCGGCGTAAGTGCCCGCTGGAATGACCAATTTGGTTCTTTTGGTTTGGGCAATTTGATCATCGTTGAAGGACAAAATGTTTACTTTGGTGCCAGCGGAAGCTTCGATCACGTTTGGAGCAGGGAAAGAACCAGAAGTGACAAAACCGTCAATTTGACCGTTCTTCAAGGCGGGTACAGCATTAGACAGTTCTATTTGCGCAAGGTCGATTTTACCATCTAAACCAAACAGATTGATGTATTTAGCGCCTTCATTGGCTCCGAACGTACCTTTGCCAAGCAATATTTTTTTACCTTCCATATCTGCAAAACTATCAATGCCACTCTTATCGGATACGACGAAATGCATGGCTAAGGAAGGAATAGGGAAAAGCGCTCGAATATCGTTAAATTTCGGGTTGCTTCTGTTTTTGAACATGGCTTGACCGTTCTGCGCTAATTTGACTAACGCAGGCGGTGTTGTGAATACATAATTGGCACCTCGAAAGGCGGTTTCCATGACGTTTTGCACTGAGCCTTGGCTTTCTTCTACGGTAACAATGATCTTGCTGTCTGTGTCTTTTTTTACAGCCTGAGCAATTTCTACCGCCATTTGATAATAAGAAGAGCTAGTCTTAGCTGATTTAAAGGTAATTTGACTTTGAGCGAAGCTCAATTGCGTTACAGCCAAACCGAGGGCTGTGCCGATTACTGCTTGGTAAAATTTCATCTAGGCTAGTCTCTTTTTTTGAGTTATCTGTTTTTAATAATAGGGCGCGGATTATAACGAATCCTTTTTTGATTAAGAAGTCTAAAAGGCCACCAATTCAAGGTGACTGATGCGAAGTATCCTTAGCTATGTGTGGTTGATAAAAGCGAATCAGCAAGGATAATGTCTGGTTCTTTCACTATTTAATGTTGTCTGTTATGCGCCTTGATAAGTTTGTTTGTAAAAGCACAGAACTGACCAGAGAAGAAGCGACGCGATATATTCACTCTGGTGCTGTTGTCGTAAATGGTGAGGTGCTGACAAATGAAGCGGCTCAAGTGCATGAAAACAATCTTGTATTGTTAAATGGTATTAGGCTAAAAGCGCGTGATTTTCGCTACATCATGATGCACAAACCAGCCGGTACTGTGTGTTCGAATATCGATGAAATGTACCCATCTCTGTTTCATTATTTAGACGTTGATAAGGTTTCTGAACTGCATATTGCGGGGCGTTTGGACGCTGATACAACGGGCTTGGTGTTGATCACCGATGACGGTCGTTGGTCTTTCCATATTACACAACCCACGAATGATTGCGGCAAAGTGTATCGAGTTCAATTGTCTAAAGCCATTCCAGCAGAGCAGAGTGTCGATCTGGTGGCTCAGTTCAATCAAGGGCTGCAATTGCAAGGTGAGACAGGTTTAACTCGTCCTGCCAAATTAGACATTATTGCACCAAGAGAAGTCCTTTTAACCATCACCGAAGGCAAATTTCATCAGGTTAAGCGTATGTTTGCCGCCGTTGGCAATCGAGTTGTAGCATTGCACAGAGAGCGAATAGGTGACGTTTTTTTAGACCTTGGTATCGGACAATGGCGCTATTTATCTAAGAATGAAGTAGAGTCTTTCAATAATAATTAAAATTCATGGAGGTGAGTGTATGACAGCAAAGCGTGTTTTGTTTACAGGTGGATCCGGGAAAGCAGGAAAACATGCGGTTGCGTATCTACTGGAGCAGGGCTATCGAGTCTTGAACCTTGACCTGACGCCATTAGATCATCCGCAGGTAGATAATCTTATTGCCGATATCACGGATTCTGGTCAAATGTTTAATGCCATGACTTCATACGCTGGTTTTGACGAGTTAGAGCCGGGTACCGGTGTGCCTAAATTTGATGCGGTTGTGCATTTTGCGGCGGTGCCAAGAATCTTAATTAATCCAGATAATGAAACCTTCCGTGTAAATACCATAGGGACTTATAACGTCATCGAAGCGGCGGTGAAGCTTGGTATTAAGAAAGTCATTATTGCCTCGTCCGAGACGACTTACGGTATTTGCTTTTCAGACGGTGAAACTAACCCCCACTCTTTACCCTTAGAAGAAGATTACGACGTCGACCCGATGGACAGTTACGGTTTGTCTAAAGTGGTGAATGAAAAGACGGCACGCAGTTTCCAACGTCGCTCAGGGATTGATATTTACGCGTTGCGTATTGGCAATGTGATTGAACCGCATGAATACGCGTCGCTGTTTCCGCATTATTTTGAGCATCCTGAAGTGCGTCGTCGCAACGCGTTTTGTTATATCGATGCGCGTGATCTTGGGCAAATCGTCGATTTGTGTTTGCAAAAAGACGGTTTAGGCTTTCAAGTCTTTAATGCCGGTAACGATCACAATGGTGCCATTATCCCAACAAAAGAGTTAGCCGAACGTTTTTTTCCTAAGGTGCCATTTACTCGTGAAATGGGTGAGCATGAAGCCTTGTTTTCGAACCGTAAAATTCGTGAAGTATTGGGCTTTAAAGAACAACATAATTGGCGAAAGTATGTTCAACTACCAAATGCTAATGTTTAGCTATTTTTGAATGATCACCCCTTGGAGTCGATATGAATAATAAAATCATTGGTATTATTTTGGTTGTTGCTGGTGCAGCTTTGGCGGTATGGGGCTATAACATCTACGATGCGGCTAGCTCACAAGTGACACGGGCAATAAGTGGCGAGACACCCGTAGAAGCTTGGATCGGGATGGTGGGTGGTGTTGCTTGTGTATTAGTGGGTCTAACGAGGTTGAAGTGAATGCTGAAAAATATACGCCTTTTAGTGCTGACTACTACTGTGATGTTAGTGCAGAGTTCGCTGCCGCTGAAGGTGAGGGTGATAAAACCTTGGCTTGGTGGCGAGAAGCACACTGGGCATTTTTCTCTGCTGAATGTGAGGAACTAGGTATTGAGCCAACGGAAGATATGCTGCTGGTTTTAGAGCGCTTCAAGGTTGTTTATCAATAAATATTGTTAGCTAGTCCCAGTTGATTTCAGCAAGCGATTCAAAGCTTGGTCGAGCAAAATAGTAGCCTTGGAAAAGATGAATGCCCATATCTCGTAATGTGTGGTATTCAGCTTGTGTTTCAACGCCTTCGGCGACAACAACCATGTTGAGCTCGTTAAATAGGTTCACTAAGTTTCTTACGATGATTTGGCGTTTTTTGTCTTGGTCTATGTTCTTAATCAGCGCAATATCAATTTTGGTGATGTCCGTTTTTAGATCAGCAAGTTGGTTAAGGCCGTTAAATCCAGAGCCGAAATCATCCATTGCGGTTAGGAATCCTTGTTGCTGATAATGCAAGATGATGGATTCTAAATGTTTGCTGTCTGTGATTTGTTCGTTTTCAGTGAATTCGAAAATGATTTTTTCTTTTGGAAATTGGTACTCTTCCGCCGCGTTTAATGTGGTTCTTATGCATAGTTCTGGTTTGTAAACCGCATTAGGTAAGAAGTTAATACTGAGAAAACTGTCTTTATAAATGCCCAGTTCCGCAGCTAACTTGATGGCTTTCACGCGGCAGCTTTGATCGAAGCGATAGCGATTGCTTTCATTGACGTTTTGAAAAACATGAAATGCGCCTTCTTGATTTAAGCCGCGAACAAGGGCTTCTTGTGCAAACACGGTTTTGGTTTGGCTATTAATAATCGGCTGAAACGCCATAGTGAAGTCAAATCCTAAATCGCATCCAGTTGAACATTCTGCACAGCCAAGTTTTCGAAAGTCCTTTTGTATCATATTGCGGTTCTCTGTGTGATTCGTTTGGTGAGTAGAGGGGAGTCAGGTATTTCTTTGCTACTTTATTCTCTACTGCAATGATTTGTATAGATTAAACGATAGAGGTTTCATCCCAAATTTACCAGTGTAGAGTTTTGTATTTCACTGGGTATTGTAGGATGTTACAGAAAATACATTTTGATAATTCGTATCGGGTGAGCATTTATGAAGGTTTTAATCTTTCTTGGAACAGTTAGAAACAGTACGCCTCCGCGACCCGCTAGATTAGGTGAGAGGGTTGCTAAAGCATGCTTGGCGGCTTTTAACGCTCTGCATGTCGATCATGAGATTGAGCTGGTGGATGCGTTGGATTATCCGTTGGAACCTGTTTTTAAGCCGCATTTTTCTTACTCAAAAAGTCAGGTCCCAGAAAAACTGGATGCATTGGCTAAGAAAATTGCATCGGCCGATGGTTATATTATGGTGAGTCCTGAATACAATCATTCAATGAGCCCGGCGTTGGCTAACTTGCTTAATCATTTTGGCAGTTCTTTATTTTCATATAAGCCTAGCGCTATTGTGACTTATTCAGCGGGCCAATGGGGTGGAATGCGCGCTGCGATTGGTATGCGAACATTTTTGTCGGAATTAGGTTGTTTGCCGGTATCGTCGATGATTCATGTACCGAAAGCACAAAATGTCTTTTCTGAGGATGGGGATTTAGTAGACGGTGAAGATCAAAACGAGTGGCTTGGCTATTTTGGTCGTACGTTGAATCAATTAGTTTGGTGGGCACAGGCGTCTGCTTGTTATAAAGAACAAGTTGACCCACACAGTTTGGCTCCTGCTTTTACCAAAGACCCTGGTCAAAGGAATGCTCCATAGAAAAGGCTTATTTATTAAGATGTTTTACCGGTTATTTGCTTGATTTTATTTGCTTTCATGGCTGATTCACATCAATAAATAAAACCTCTTAAAAGTGTAAACTGACAAGGGGAAGTTGCTTGTTTTCTAATAGGTTTTCTTATGGCGCAGCGAGACATCAGACATTATTGAGCAAGGAAAAGCATGAATACCATTTTGTCAGCGTTACCGATTTTACTTTTGATTTGGGCGATGACAAAGCGGAATGCCGTGCCTTCGCACATAGCCTTGCCTGCTGTTGCTGTTTTGGTTGCCTGTATTCAGTTGGTGTTTTTTCAGGCTGATGTGGGGTTGTTAAGCGCCAATATAATCGCTGGGGCTTTGTCTGTACTAACGCCTATTTCTATTGTTGCAGGTGCAATTTTATTAAACAGGGTGATGTTTTTTTCTGGTGCGGAAGCACAACTCAGCCAATGGTTAAAAAGCATCAGCTCAAATAAAGTCGCGCAACTGATGATCATAGGTTGGGCCTTTGCTTTTATGATCGAAGGGGCGTCTGGTTTTGGTACTCCAGCCGCCATCGCTGCGCCTATATTGGTTGGGTTGGGATTCCCCGCTATCCCTGTGGCTATTTTTACCTTGGCGATGAATACAGTCCCTGTGTCCTTTGGGGCGGTGGGAACACCAATCTGGTTTGGTTTGTCTGGGCTGTCATTATCCGACATGCAGCTTATGGAAATCGCTAAACAAACCGCGTTACTTAATAGCTTGGCCGCTTTAGTTGTTCCTTTTATCGCTTTGTCTTTTGTGGTGGCATGGCGAGATATTCGTCAAAACGCCTTGTTTATTTTACTCAGTATTGTGTCTTGTACAGCGCCTTATGTGCTGTTTGCTCAATGGAACTATGAATTCCCTTCGTTAATTGGCGGCGCTATTGGCTTGGCTTTAAGTGTTTTGTTGGCAAAGCAGGGGATTGGCTTAAGGGAAACCGCTGAAACTGGTCCATCTGGTAACGCGATGACGATGAAATCGGTGATGAGGGTTTTCCTGCCTTTCGCTTTGCTGATTAGTATTCTTATCGTGACGCGTATTCCTCAATTGGGGTTGAAGGCATTACTTAATGATATGACGCCTTGGTTAACTTGGCGTTTGGGTGATGCGGGTTTTGAAGTGAGTCGAGCCTTGGTATTTAGTATTAATAATATCTTGGGTATGGAGGTGAGTTGGCAATATAAAAGCCTGTATGTGCCTGCAGCGATTCCTTTTCTTGTCGTTTCATTGGTTTGTATTCCTTTGTTTGGTATGTCGCGAGAGCTTGTTGTGGCCTCTATACGGGACACTGGCCAGCGTTTGTTTCTGCCTATGCTTTCGCTAATAGGTGCCTTGGTGATGGTTAATCTGATGATGCAAGGTGGTCATCAAGCTCCTATGTTGTTATTGGCTCAGGCTTTTGCTGAGTTACTGGGTGACAGTTGGAGTTATGCCGCTGCCCTTCTGGGGGCGCTTGGGTCTTTCTTTTCAGGCTCGGCCACTGTATCAAATTTAACCTTTGGCGGGATTCAGTTGGGTATCGCGGAGAAGGTTGGCCTGCCAGTTAGTCTGGTGCTGGCTTTGCAATCAGCGGGAGCGGCCATGGGTAATATGGTGTGCATTAATAATATTATTGCTGTATCGACGATTCTGGGAGTAAGCAATAAAGAGGGCTTTATTATTAAGCGGACTATTATTCCATTATTAGCTTATGGGCTGGTGGCAGCTTTGTTCTCTGTCATAAGTCTTTATTGAGAGTGCATGGTGCTACTGGGGAATTCAAAGGTTCTTCAGTGTGCAGAAATAAAAAAGGGTTAGCTTTAATAAGCTAACCCTTTTTTATTTCAAATATTGTTACTTCAAAGTGTTGAGATTATTTGTTTTCCGACGCTTTTTCAGCTTGTTGCTTGTCGTAACGTTTTTCCCAGAACTCTGCGCCTTTGATGCCAAGCGCTTTCGGGTTAAAAGTATACTCTGTTACGCCAGCAGCTTTCTGATCTTCGTAATCGCGCAATGCCTTCATTGTAGGTTTTGCCATGAAGAAAATCATGAGAATACCCACGATGTTTAGCCAAGCCATTAGACCAACACCAACATCACCTAGGTTCCAGATGTAACCTGCAGTGTTAACCGTACCGTAAGCTACCATGAACATGATAAGCAGTTTTACGAAGGTTAGTGACACATTGATATTCAGTGCACGGCGTAGGTAAGCAACATTGGTTTCAGCAATGTAGTAGTACGCAAGGATCGTGGTGAAGGCGAAGAAGAACAACGCAACACCGACAAAGATAGGACCTGAATGACCAAATACACTTGCCAATGCCATTTGAGTAAAGGCTGGTGAAGCAATGATAGTAGACGGATCAACGTTTTGTACGATGAACTGACCATCAGGCAAAGAACCTTGAATGTTGTACTGCTGAGTAATTAGGATCATCAAGGCTGTTGCTGTACAGATGAATAGTGTATCAACGTATACAGAGAAGGCTTGAACTAGACCTTGCTGTGCAGGGTGTTGAACTTCTGCCGCAGCGGCTGCGTGAGGGCCTGTACCTTGACCTGCTTCGTTTGAGTAAACACCGCGTTTTACACCCCAACCGATTGCCGCGCCAAAACCTGCTTGTGCAGTAAAGGCATCAGAAAAGATCATGCCGAAAATGCCAGGCACTTTGTCTATGTTTAGGAAGACAACGATCAAAGCCATCACAATGTAACCAATCGCCATAAATGGCACGATGATTTGCGTGAAGTTTGCAATTCGTTTGATGCCACCGAAGATGATGAATGCCAAAACGACCAAGATCACAGCGAGGGCAACCAATTTGGTAGAGCCAACATCACCGAAAGAGCTAGAGACAATAACGCCTTCACCGAAGATTTGCGTTACAGCATTACCAACAGAGTTTGCTTGAATGCCGGGTAGGAAAACGCCACAGGCAATAATGGAAGACAAAGCAAACAAGACACCCAACCAACGCCAGCCTAGGCAACGTTCGAAGTAATACGCTGGACCACCACGGTATTGACCGTTTTCGCTGACTTTATAAAGTTGGCCTAAAGTGGATTCTGCATAAGCTGTGCTTGCGCCCAAGAAGGCAACAACCCACATCCAGAAAACAGCACCTGGACCACCAAAACCAATGGCAGCAGCGACACCTGCAATATTACCAGTACCAACGCGACCGGATAGTGATACGGCCAATGCTTGGAAAGACGAAATACCTTTGTCTGAATCGTTTGAATTGAACAATAGTGAGCACATTTCTTTGAAATGACGTACTTGAGCAAAACGTGTCAGTATTGAGTAGAACAAGCCAGCACCTAAACATAGGTATATTAAGGCAGGGCTCCAAATGACTCCATTTAAGAAATCAATGAATGCTTGCATAGATAGTGTCCTCGATAAGAATGGCTCCTAGAGCCTTATTAGTTGTTTTATTGGTACTAAAGTGCAGCGGTAGTAGATATGGCCGCGATTACTTTGCAGAATGTTACTAATTGAAATGTAAATTGCGCATAAAAAGTGCACCGTAGTGGGGCAAATTTAGCATGAAAAAGAAATGAGATCTATTTGTATGTTTGTAATAAGAGAGCGAATTGATAAAAAATAATGGCGGATTTGTTGCTTTACAGCCTTATGCTGCTTTTCTAGGAAAGGTAATGGGCTTTTGCTAGAGAAAGGCAGCCAGACATAGCTGCCTTGTCTTTAGATTAGTCTTTCTTTTCGATGGTGACTTCTAATGTTTTGCTGCCGCCAGCAAACCATTTTTGGACGTAAAGTGTGCCCATGATAGGCGCTTTTCCTTCTTCAGGTATTTCTTGATAGCGCACACTGTTCTTGGTTTCTTTTTCGTATTCAAACGTGACGATGGTTTTTGACATCTTAGCTTCCTTAATTTATTGCATTATCAGGTGTTTTTTGAAATATGAGCGCCTTTAGGCCGCTTTCGAGATCAATATCCATAAATTCAGGTGGATTATCCAGCCGATATTGAAATTCAAGTGTGGGGGCCTCTTCACGCATGCCATCAATCAAAAATTGCGCCGGGATACTTGGGTCATTGACGCAAGCCAGCACTTGACCATTTTCTGTTAGTAACTCAGGCAAGCGACGCAGAATCTTTTGGTAATCTTTCGTTAGAGCAAAGCTACCGCGCTGAAAGGTGGGTGGATCAATAACAATGAGATCATATTGACCATATTTTTTAATTTTACCCCAGGATTTAAAAATATCATGGGCGAAGAATTTAACCCTGTTCAAGTCATGCTGGTTTAAGCGGTGGTTTTCTCGACCTCGGCTTAACACGGCCTTAGCCATGTCTAAGTTAACGACAAAATCGGCACCACCGCTTATTGCGGCGACAGAAAAGCCACAGGTGTAAGCAAACAGGTTGAGAACCCGTTTGTCTTGGCTGTTTTCTTTCACCCAACGGCGACCGTATCTCATGTCTAAGAAAAGGCCAGAGTTTTGGTTTTTTCCAAGGTCTAATTGAAAGAGAAGGCCTTCTTCATTGACCACTTGCTGTTCTTGATAATTTCCCCACAGACATTCTGTTGGACTGCGCTCTCGGCTGCGGTGTTGGAGTAGGATAGATTGCACCTTATGGTCGTTCCATTCTGTTCGAACAGTCCAATTGATAATTTCTTTATTTAATTTATCTAATTCTTCTACAGACGGTTCTTTAAAAAGAGATACGAGTATTTGCCCTTCCAGCCAGTCTGCCGTGATTTGCTCTAGGTTAGGAAAGCAGCGACCTCGTCCATGGAAAAGCCTCTTAGCGCCACTTGGTTGCTGCGCGAGCTGGTTAAAAACGTGATCAGTTAACACGGTGAGAGCTTGTGGGGTCATAAGATAGTATTTGATGGTAATGAAATGAGTGGCATATTTTACCGATTACAGGGCGAGAGGCCAGAAGAAAGCCAAAAGAATGAAGGAATTAGAGAGGTGATATGAAATTGAAGGGTTCACCGAGCTGAGAAAACAGCCCGGTGAAGTTTTAATTGTTATTGGTACTTCCAGCGAACGACATCAATTAGTAAGAAAACTAATAAGCTGACGCCCATCACCGGCATGCTGATGCCCAGAGCAATAGCGATAATTAGGGTCAGTGTCTTCTGTAAAGTAGACAGTTTAGACCAGGTCTGTAGCAGTGGTTTAGAAGTCGACCCAGCCTGTGGGCGACGAATCCACCACATCTTGTAGCCTAAGATGATCATAAAGCAAAGGGAGAGCCCAAAAAGGGTAAGAATGATCTGGTTAATTACCCCAAACAAAACGCCCATATGCGCATCGATGCCCCAGCGAATCAGCTTAGCAACAAGAGGGAAGTTGGCAAAGTCTGCACGACTCGTTACTGTCATGGTGCTGGCATCTACTGCCACACTGTCTACCTGAGTCGGCCATGAGCGATCTATTTCACTGACTCGCCATGCTTTGTCTTTTGTGGATGAGGGTCTGATTTCCAACTTATTCGCATCAATGCCAGCATCTCTTGCTGCTTTTAGAACACCATCAAACAGTATGTCGACATTTTCAAACTTTTCAGTGATGTGTTTCTTTGCCGTCATAGGATGATGGCTTGCATGATTTGGGTGATCTTCGTGCATATTGGAGCCAGCATGGTGGTTCACGTTGGCGGTAAGATCTTGGTTAACCGATGGTGTTACCCAGCCGATGCTTGAGCGCAATGTGCTAATGTTTGCGCCAGCCCATTTTGACCAAGTTAAGCCAGTAATTGAAACAAACACAAGACCAATAAAAAGGCACAAGCCCACTTGGTAATGTTTGCGGCGTTTGCGTAGATGGCTGGTTCTGTTGGCAAATTCAGCTTTATTTTTCTTACCACCTTTGTACCACAAGAAAAGCCCTCCCAGTGCCGCTATCCAAAGCCAAGAGGCTGCCAGTTCGCTGTAGTAGCGTCCCGCTTCGCCCAAAAGTAGCTGACGATGCATAAAGTCTAGGGTTGTTCTAAAGGGCAGTATGCCGCTTGTGCCATAGACAGGCAGATTGCCTTTTATCTCTAGTGTTACGGGGTCTACAAACAGTGCTCTTGCACCGGAAAGCTGAGCTTCTTTATCAAGAAACATAACGCGTGTGGTGTCGCCTTGTTCAGGTGCGGGTCGAACAGCGAATAAGGTCAGGTCACTTGTTAACTGTGATTTTGCAGCGGCAATTTGCTCGGCAAGAGGTTTGCTTTCTCCCTTACTTTGCGTTGTCAGGACGTCTTTATAAAGGACGTTCTCAAGTTGTGGAGTGATGACATAAATAGTGCCAGTGAGGGCGGCTACAAAGATAAATGGCCCAATAAAAAGGCCGATGTAAAAATGCAGTCGCGTAATTAGTAGCAACATAGCATTAGAAGAAGACTCTGAGGTCTTATTTGGTTTGATCGACATGTTGATTACTCGTTTCATAGAAAAGGACTAGGTAACGCCTCTGAGCGTGAAATCTCACTTTTCTGAAATATAAAAGGCGCACGCAAAATGATCGGCTTAAGTCGAGTCCGATTTGGCGTGTCATTGTTTTGTTGTTGGTTGTGTTAGCTCATAAGGGCCGGTGGTGCCCTAGGCAGGAGGGAAGGAAAAGTTAGATGATGCTTGTGCGAAAGGGTCTTTGTTGTGATGTGTGGGTAGCGAATGTGTTCTAGGGGGATTAGCTCAACGTTTTTTGCGTCTATCCAGTTTAAGTGGAAGAGTAGAGAGCAATAGCCACAGGCTTCTAGTAAGTTGGCGCTTTCGCCGTGTCCGTGATGACCATGGTGGCTAATATGTGCTGAGCTTACCTGTGTGTTGCTTGCTTGCTCTGAAAGCATTTTTGCATGGTTGTGCCCTGACATAGCCATACTTTCCATCGACATTTGTATCGTGGTTGGTTGGGGTGAAAGGGCGTTGCTTATTTGGGAGAAGAGAGGGCCAAAGTAAATAAGAAAAACAGCAAGCAAAGAAGCGCACACAGCAAGTTGTGTGCGTTTGTTTCGGTGGCCTTTTAATAGTCGACCCTTTTTAACTGGGGTTTTTAATTGAAAGTGCAAAGCGTGTTTGTCTTAAGTTGGCGTTCTGGCTTAACCTTGTAGGTCTGCAGCATGTTCTTCAGCGGAAGAAACGATGCATTCGCCAGCTAGGTTTGGAGCGACACCAACAGAGAAGCCATCATTTTGCATGCCTGGCAGCCACTTCTCAGCCCAGTCGGCAGCGTTAATTTCTAGGCTATTGAATCCTTGGTAATCTTTCTCGCCCCAAGCGGTTGCTAGGGTTTCCGCAGGCCAAATCGGTAGTACTTTATCGCTACCAAGATCAATGATTAAACAGCCTTCTGCGTCCGCCAGCGTCCATACAGATGCACCTTTCTTCACGAGGTTTAAAACGTGCTCATAGCGGTCGCTGCTAGGTAAACGATAGAAGGTATCATCAAGAAGGATTGTGTTTGACATGGAGGCGGCTCAGTTAGGTAATATAAAAAATGGCATCTTACCACATTGACTAAAAAGAGTGACTAATTCGAACACTTATTGTCATCAATGTGGTGGATAAAATGCTTTATGCAAATAGGCTGTTTAATTGCTTTAAATGCTGTTCTTTGTGATGTTCTTCCATCCAGCTGCCGGTAATGCCATTTTTAGCGAGTTGAAATAGTTCCTCTTTACTAATGCCAGTGTCATTAATCAAAGATGTGTAGTTATCGTTCATGTAACCGCCGAAATAAGCTGGATCATCAGAATTGACGGTAGCGTTTAGCCCAAGTTTCAGCATGCTTCTAATAGGGTGATCTTTCATGTCATTGACGACGCACAGTTTTAAATTAGAAAGTGGGCAAACCGTCAGAGTTAAATTACGCTCTTTTATCGTATCGATAAGCTTATCGTCTTCTAACGCTCTATTGCCGTGATCAATTCTGTCAACGCCAATTTGATCTATGGCCTGCCAAACGTATTCTGGTGGACCTTCTTCACCTGCATGCGCGGTTACTTTTAAGCCGAGTTTTTTGCAGGCTTCAAAAACGCGTAAGAATTTTTCTGGTGGATGTCCGACTTCAGAGCTGTCTAATCCAACACCATCAATCCAACTAAGGTAAGGTTTTGCTTGTTCAAGAGTGTCAAAAGCACTTTCTTCACTGAGGTGTCGTAGGAAGGACATAATGAGTTTGGATGTCATTCCCCATTTTTTCTCTGCATCTTGCAAGGCGTTGTAAATGCCTCGAATTTGGACGTCAAAACTGACTCCTCGAGATAAGTGGCCTTGTGGATCAAAGAAAATCTCTACGTGTACGACGTTTTCACTGTTTACTTTTTCCAAATAGGCCATGGTAAGGTCATAAAAGTCGGCTTCGTGAAGCAGGACAGACATGCCTTGGTAATAAAGGTCTAAAAAATCTTGTAGGTTAGTGAATTGGTAGGCCGCCTTTAAAGCATCTACTGTACTGTACTTTAGTTTGACATTATTTCGTTGAGCTATGGCAAACATCTGTTCTGGCTCAAAGGTGCCTTCAATGTGGAGATGAAGTTCTGTTTTGGGCATTTTCTTTGATAGTTCGATTAGATTGTCCATAGATTACCTTTCGTTGCTTTGCCTTTGATTCTTAAATATAGCGATAAAACCTGAGTTGAAAAAGAATGGTTGGCTGTGTTTAAGAATAGCGATTAGAAAAAAACGGCAGAATATACAGCCAGCGGGGCTGGCTGTATATAAGCATGGTAGGTCTTAACGAGGAATTTCGTCAGTAATGCCCTCAACGTACCAATTTACTTGGGCAAGCTCGACATCTGTTAAAGAGTGATTGGCAGGTACAGCGATGTTGCCTTTGTTATCTTTAATTGGTCCTGTGAAGGGTTTAAATTCACCGGATTTGATAGCCGAGTAAGTTTCATCAATTTTAGTGCGTACCGCGGCAGGAAGATTTGGGTTAATAGAGGCTAGAGACAACATGTCTTCATGGAAGCCGCCCCAGAAATCTTTAGAGTCCCATGTGCCATCCATAACGGCTTGTACTCGTTTAATGTAGTATGGAGCCCAGTCATCACGAACAGAGAAAATGTGTGCGTTTGGCGCAAATTTACTCTGATCTGAAGCTTGGCCAATGGCACGCAAGCCACGTTTTTCTGCCGCAATCAGCGGTGCAGGGCTGTCGGTGTGTTGTAGCATGACATCTACACCTTGGTCCATTAACGCGTTAGCAGCGTCCGTTTCTTTACCTGGATCATACCAAGTATTCGCCCAAACAATTTTCATCTTCACATCAGGGTTAACACTTTTGGCGCCCATGTAAGCCGCGTTGATATCGCGGATAACTTCAGGGATTGGGAAGGATCCGATATAACCAATGGTATTGGTTTTGGTCATCATGCCCGCAGCAACACCTGAAACATAACGGCCTTCGTAAGTGCGAAGAACGTAAGTCCCTAAGTTTTTAGAAAGTTTGTAGCCAGTCGCGTGTTCAAACTTCACGTTAGGGAAGCGTTTGGCCACTTTCACGGTTGGGTTCATGAAACCAAAAGACGTTGTGAAGATAAGGTCATTGCCGGCTTTTGCTAGTTGCGTGATAACACGCTCGGCATCAGCCCCTTCAGGCACGTTTTCAACGTAAGTGGTTTTTACTTTATCGCCAAAATATTCTTCTATGCCTTTACGTCCTCTATCGTGTTCGTAACTCCAACCTAAGTCACCTACGGGACCAACATAGACAAAACCTACTTTTAGTGGATCATCAGCTTGGACAAAGCTTGCTCCCGCTAAAAGCCCTAAACTTACTAAGATACTTTTAAGTTTCATTGCTTGCTCCTTTTGTGCCCGAAGGCATTTTATTTATGGTATTAACTCTTTTCGCTTAAGCCATTTGTCTTGGGTCGAAGGTTTTCCCTAAGGACCTAGGGGCCAATAATTTTTCTTTAAACTTATCCGCGCTTATGATCACCATGACGATTACGGTGGCGACATAAGGCAGCATTGCCAGTAGGTTTGGCGAAATTGACCAACCTAACCCTTGAAGTACTAAATGCATAATGCTTGCCACACCGAAGAGGTAGGCACCCAGCATGATTCTGCCGATACGCCACGATGCAAAGACGACTAAGGCAAGCGCTATCCAGCCGCGTCCTGCTGTCATGTTTTCTACCCACATAGGTGTATAAACAAGCGACATATAGGCGCCAGAAATGCCCGCCATTACACCGCCAAACATAACCGCTAGATAACGCACTCTTAGCACTTTTATGCCAATGGCATTGGCTGCGTGCGGGTTTTCACCGACCGCGGTTAAGGTTAGGCCAATGCGTGTTTTGTAGACCACAAACATAAGAATAAAGGTCATGGCAAAAGAGGTGTAAACCAATATGTCATGGCTAAAGAGAATGCGACCTATAAACGGAATGTCTGATAGCAGTGGGATGGCAATGGGTTGAAAGCCTTGAATGGTTTGACCTACCACGCCAGAGCCAATGAAAGCACTTAATCCCGTACCGAAAATGGTTAAAGCCAGTCCTGTCGCGACTTGATTTGCGCCTAGGTGCAGAACAAGGACGGCGAAAATTAAGCTCATTATGCAACCCATTATCATGGCTGCGAGAACGCCTAAACCAGCACTTCCAGTGCCATAGGCCGCTAGAAAGCCAACCACGGCGCCCATTAGCATCATGCCTTCTTGGCCTAGATTTAAGATACCTGATTTTTCACAAATGACCTCGCCTAGAGCAATAAAAAGCAACGGGGTGCCGGTTTTTACAGCGGCAAACAATATTTGTACGATTAGATCTGAGTCCAAAATAGTCTCCTAGTTTGTCGCTTGATTGGAAAAGGCGAGTCGGTTGTTAATAAAAAAGTCACACGCTAAAAGGAAAAACAATAAAACGCCTTGGAACATGCTTACTACGGCAACGGGAATGCCCATTTCGATTTGTGCTAAATCTCCACCCATGTAAAGAACCGCCATGAACACGGCGGCTAAAATAGCGCCAAGTGGGTGTAACCGTCCTAGATACGCCACAATGATGGCGGAATAGCCGTAGCCAGGGGAGACGTTAGGCACTAGCTGGCCAATGGGGCCTGTGGTTTCACTGACACCCGCTAAACCCGCTAACGCACCAGCAAATAACATCACCATCCAGCTTAATTTTTTACCACTAAAGCCTGCGTATTTGGCTGCCGGTTCATCGGAGCCAAAAACTCGTATCTGAAAGCCAAGATGAGATTTACTCAAAATAAACCAAGCGATAAACGCGGATATGACGGCAAACGCGACACCAAGGTGTATACGGCTGCTTTCAAATAGCGTTGGTAAAAGCGTGGCATCGGCAAACATTGCTGATTCGGGAAAGCCAAAGCCTTGCGGGTCACGCAATGGACCATGGACCGCCCAAATAAGAAGATACAGGCCAATGTAGTTAAACATGATGGTGGTTAATATTAAGTTTGAGTTAAAGCGCAGCTTTAGGTAGGTGGGAATGGCTGCCCAGAGCATGCCGGATACTATCCCTGCTAATAAAGTTACTGGTAGGGCAAAGAGGGAGTTGGAATCGCCAAAGTAAAGCGCCATTGCTGAGCCACCGAGTGCGCCTGCTAATAACTGTCCTTCTGCACCAATGTTCCATAAATTAGCTCGATAACATAAAGATAGGCCGACAGCACAGAGCAGAAGAGGCCCCATTTTGACAAACATTTCACCTATATTGTAACTGTCCGCCAGTGGTGCGATTAACAAGACATGCAATGCTTGTGTCGGTGATTTGCCGATGGCAGAGAAAAGAACGCAACCGAACACCAAGGTTAGTGCAATAGCAAGGAGCGGTGAAGCAATCTTCATTAGTGAGCTTGGCTCAGTACGAGCTTGGATATGAATCATGCTGTTGTCTCCTGTTTGTTAGAGACTGACGCATTGCCTATAAAGGTGCCTGCCATCCATTGTCCTATTTGATCTATGTTGGTGTTTTCGGTTTTCACAACAGGGGATAAATACCCGTCGCATACCGCTGCCATTCGGTCGGCCAGTAAAAATAATTCGTCTATGTCTTCTGAAATCAGCAAGATGGCTGCGCCTTTATCTCGCAGTTCTAATAGGGCTTGGTGAATGGCGAGAGCTGCGCCTACATCGACGCCCCAAGTAGGGTGGGCACAGATCAATACTTTAGGGTTCTGTCCAATTTCTCGTCCCATAATGAATTTTTGTAAGTTGCCGCCACTCAGGCTTTTTGCTTCTGAAAATTCACCGTGGCATTTCACTTTATATTTTGCGATCAGTTTGCTGGTGTAGTCTTTGATGCTTGGCCAGTCGACTAGACCATTTTTGATGAAGCCTTCGCTGTGAGTTAGCAGGGTGTTTTCAGTTAAGCTCATGTCTGGAACTGCGCCTCGACCTAAACGTTCTTCTGGAACGTATGCCATGCCAAGCTTTCGACGCTCGCCAGCATGTAAGTGACTAATGTCTGCGCCATCAAGTGAGATGCTGTTGTTCACTGTGCGTTCATCTTCGCCGCTAATAATGGCCATCAATTCGTCTTGACCATTGCCTGCAACGCCAGCAATGCCGAGAATTTCACCTGACTTTAATTCGAAACTAAGGTTTTTAAGCGCCGTGCCAAAAGGCTGTTTGGCTGGTAGAGATAAGTCTTCAATATTAAAAATGCTTACCGTGCCTTCTTTTTTTGCATAGCCCGCATCTTGTTCGGCAAGGTCGCCTACCATCATTTTTGCGATAGAGGCCGGTGTTTCATCTTGTGGTATGCAGGTATCAACGACTTTACCGCCTCGTAAAATGGTGGCTTTATGGCAAATTTCTGTGACTTCATGAAGTTTGTGGCTGATAAACAAAATGCTGCAACCTTCATTAGAAAGTGTACGTAGAACGTCAAATAGGCCTGATACTTCTTGGGGGGTTAGTACGGAGGTTGGTTCGTCCAGGATGAGTAGTTTTACGGATTGAACTAGGCAGCGCATTATTTCAACACGTTGTCTTTCGCCTATTGAGAGTGAATGTACATAACGGCTTGGTTTTACGTTTAAACCATATTCTTCAGAGAGTTTGGTGATTCTTTCCCCTAAATCTCCGATTTCATTTAATTGCGCCTTGCTTAAGCATAATTCGATATTTTGACTAACGGTTAAGGTTTCGAACAATGAGAAATGCTGAAACACCATCCCAATGCCGAGGTCACGAGCAACGGAGGGTGATTTGATAGATACTTCTTTTCCATTCCAAATGATGTCTCCTTTGTCTGGGGCGACAACACCATAAATGGTTTTGACCAAGGTGCTTTTCCCTGCTCCATTTTCTCCCAGTAGAGCGTGAATTTCTCCTGGCATGAGGGTGAGGCTTACATTGTCGTTAGCAAGGCAACCAGGGTATTGCTTGGTGATGTTTGTTAACTCAAGGCGTGATACCAAATTGTATTTTTTCAATGTACTAACACCTTATTTTTTGAATGATTAAAAAACATTAAAGTGGTCGTAACCAATAATGATATTAGGGGTGGAGTGCACTGTTTTTGCTCTTTATCTGCTTTATTTTGGGGCATTGTTTGGCTTTTTTAGTAATGTTTGACCGATCAGTTAATGTTTTGCCTTTTTGCTATTAATAGCTATCAAGTTTCATGCCAATGAATGTGTTGTTTGGTACTGTGCTTGGGGGGCGTAAAATAATAGAGGGTCATTCGTGCTGTTTTTGACATCATCTTAAAATACGCTGTTAAACTCAAGCGATAAGCTTCTTACTTGGCTTAATTTATAGAAAAAACGAACGCTTTTCTGTAAAGTACGCTTTTTAGCCTGCACATTATAGAAATCTGTTTTTTTTGTACGTATTGGGTGATGAATACCGCGGTTTAATCGTAATTTTAATTATTGCAGACAAATAGATACGGAGAGTTGTGTTTTCATCGGTAAAGCAATTCATAAATGCGCTTTTGCATATTAATTTTGAGGATGAGTTTGAAAATGACCTCAATCAAAAGCACGTAGTAAACTTCTCTTACATGATCTTTTGTGTGGGCTGTTTGTTATTGATTGCTGTATTTACCTTTCGCCAGATGTACTCTGTTACCATCCTTTCTAGTTTAAGTTTACTGATGGCCTTAGTCGGTCTTAGGTATAATTTAATTGGGCATTTTTTCAAAGCGCAAATCTTGATGCCTATTATTAAGATCGCCCAAACAGCCATTCTCAGTTTATTTTATTTTGGTACAGCCAGTGGTTTTCATTGGTTCTTTATCAGTGTGATTGCTTATGCATTTGTTGTTTTTAGAACAGATCGGCAAGCCGTTAAATATTGGGTTGTTGGTATCTCATTGGCGTTATTTTTAGTTTGTGAATTGACTCACACTAATGGCTTGTATCTTAGTTCAGCAGACCAAGAGTTATCTATTGTTTTGGTATTCTTTGCGGTCACCTTTAATTTTGCCATGGTGATCAACCTTGTCATCAGTCGTTTGAAGTCGGTTAATCACCATTTACGTATTCTTGCTGAAAAAGATGAACTGACGGGCTTGTCTAACCGTCGCAAGGTGCTGGCTGATGCCGTTAATATTTTTGCGGACTCAGTGATCAATAGAGAATCTTGTGTATTCTGTATCGTGGATTTGGATCACTTTAAAAAGATAAATGACACCTTTGGTCATGAAGCGGGTGATCTTGTGCTGGCGAAAGTGTCGGCAATGATGGCCTCAGTGATCCGCCTCCAAGATGAAATTGGTCGTTACGGCGGTGAAGAGTTCATTGTTATTATGCGTTCCACTGGTATAAAAGAAGCAACTGAAATGATGGAGCATATGAGGCAGTCAGTAGAAGATATGCTCATCGAAACGGAAAACGGCATTGTTATTCCTGTTACAATTAGTATTGGTTTGGCTGGAATAGATCCTAGTGTTTCTCGCTATGAGGAGATTTTGGCACAAGCTGATAAAGGTCTTTATGTCGCTAAGCGTAGTGGTCGAAATCGTCTTTCGGTACAATCAGACTATCAACATTAGATTAAATTTACTTCTCTGTATTGACATATGAGTTGTCCACTTTCTCTGTGGATAAACTTGTTGGCTAATCAATTTTTTCTTTATTTTTTCGTGATGAGGCTCATTTGCTTCCTATATTGTTTCGTTGTGATGATTATTGGGTGATAGATAAGCCCGCTGGTATGAGTTTTCATTCTGAGTCCGAAGAGATGGGCGTTATGCGTTCTTTGTCTGCTTCGTACCCTGAGCAAACGTTTTATCCTGTACATCGATTGGATAAAATGACCTCAGGTCTGTTGATTGTGGCGTGTCATGCAAAAGCGGCGGCCGAGTTCGGTAGGATGTTTGAGAAGCATGAAGTTGAGAAGCGCTACTTAGCGTTATCAAATCGTAAGCCTAGAAAAAAACAAGGTATGATCGCTGGTGGTATGTCACCCAGTAGAAGAGGTCAGTGGAAGCTGACTAAAGATGGAGAAAATATGGCTGTTACTCAGTTTTTTTCTTCATTTTATCAAGGTGTTAGGGTTTTTATAGTACGGCCTTTAACGGGGAAAACTCACCAAATTCGTGTAGCATTGAAAAGTATTGGTTCACCAATTTTAGGCGACGATAGATACGGTGGGGAATCGTCGGATAGGGGTTATCTTCATGCTTATAGATTGCAATTTGATTGGCATGGAGAAGATAAGGTTTATGTTTGTAAGCCAAATACAGGGGCGTTGTTTTCGCCAGATTTAGGGGATTTTGTGACTGCTCAGTTTGATGAGTCTTTATTGAAATGGCCCTCTAAAAAATAATTGATTAACTTAGTCAGCTTGAATGCTCGCTAAGAAGGAATTTGAATGAAAAATGTGTTGGTTTATTGCCGTCAGGGTTTTGAAAAAGATTGTGCGGCTGAGTTGTCCGAAGTAGCGAGTAGTAAAGGTTTTTACGGCTACGCTAAGGTCGTGCCGGACGCTGGTTATGTTGTGTATAATTTTGATCAGCCTGATGCTGGCGAAACTTTGATCCAGCAATTGAACTTTAATCGTCTTATATTTGCTCGTCAGATTATCGCAGTGAATGATGTGATTGAATTAGAGCAGGGTGGCCGAGTTGAGTCTTTGCTAGAAGCCGCTCGTGAATTGCCGCTCGCAGAAGAAATCTGGATTGAAACAGCAGATACGAATGAAGCAAAGTCTTTGTCTGGTCTGATTAAAAAACTAGAGAAGCCGTTGCGCGAAGGATGGAAAAAGTCAGGCGTTTTGCGCAACAAGGCAGTAGGTGTGCGTCACCATGTGTTTATGTTGGACGGTGAAGCGGCTTACTTAGGTGTGTCATACGCGGCTTGTCGTAGTGAATTTCCGATGGGGATTCGCCGGTTGCGTTTTCCAGCGGCTGGCCCAAGTCGTTCTACGCTTAAATTGGAAGAGGCTTTTTTACAGTTTGTGCCGGAGCAAACGCTTGAGTCTGATCTAACCGAAGGTATGACAGCTGTAGATCTTGGTGCTGCTCCTGGTGGTTGGACTTATCAATTCGTTAAAAAAGGCATTCATGTTATTGCAATTGATAACGGCCCAATGCAAAAAGAATTGATGTCGACAGGTTTGGTTCAGCATGAGAAAGCAGATGGCTTCAAGTACGAACCGCCATACACTGTTGATTGGTTGGTGTGTGATATGGTGGAGCGACCAATTAAAGTGGCAGAGTTGATGGCACACTGGTTGGCAAGTGGTTGGACAAGACGTGCTATTTTTAACTTAAAGCTGCCAATGAAAAAACGTTACCAAGAAGTGTCTTTGTGCTTGCAGACGATAGAGGCAATGCTAAGAAAAGCTGGCGTCGGTTATCAATATCAAATAAAGCACCTTTATCATGATCGTGAAGAAGTCACGGTATGTATTATGGTTCGATAAAGTAGCTTGTTCTTTGAAGCTGAAAGCCTGAACGTGGTTGATGTAAAAATGCCCGATAAGTAGATGATACTTATCGGGCATTTTTATGGTGGTGTTAAGGTTTTAAATGGAGTCTCTTGATCGGAAGGGTGAGTAGCCCATCGCTTCTTCCATTAGAGCATCTCTTTCGTATACATCGTTACGAAACTCCAGCATACCGTTTGCATTAGGAACGACTGTGAAGTACACCAAATACACTGGGATATAGGTAGGCAGTGAGATAACAGTATTGCTTTGATTTTTTAGTGAGTTGTTCATGGCATTGTATTGCTTGCTGCCTTTGGTGATTTCTCTGGCAAACTCAACTGGGTTTTCTAGGCGCACGCAACCTGAACTAAATGCTCTGTCGCTTTCACGAAATAAGTGTTTAGCGGGTGTGTCGTGCAAATAAATTTCATTTTTGTTCGGAAACATAAATTTATATTGGCCTAGGGCGTTGCCTTCATCTGGTTCTTGTTCAAAGCGGAAGGCTAGCTTGTCTTCGCTGATTGCTTGCCAATTGATTTTGGTTGAATCAAGTTCTTTTGCACCAATGCTCCAGCTAGAGAAAACTTTATAGCCATGTTTTACGAGATAATTTGGGTCTGCTTGCAGTTTTGGTAAAAGGTTTTCTCTGGCGATACGATGCGGTACACGCCATGTTGGATTAGTGACCATATAGGTCATTAAGCCTTTAAACACAGGGGTTTTCCTGTCAGGTTTACCAATAACGGCTTTCATTGAGGTGAGTTCGCCATTTAGGTGCATATCAACCGTGTAGTTGGTCAGGTCTACCCAGATACGGTTTGCTTCTAATTCGCTTGGTAGCCAGCGCCATCTCTCTAAGTTATAAGCGATTTGCTTGGCTCTGGTTTCAAGTGGAACGTTTAGCATTTCAATTGTCCGAGAGCCTGCAGCGCCATCCGCTGTTAGGTGGTGGCGACGCTGAAAGCGCATCAATGCTTCTCGCAGACGTGCATCAAATTGCTCTTCGTTAACTTTGCGGGTAGAAAAGCGAATGTCGCCAAGTTGTACTAGCCTTGCTCTTAATTGAGCGACTCTTGGTCCTGTATCGCCAAGGGATAAAGGTACACCAGCGCTAACGAAAATATCACTTTCTTTTGCAGCTAGGTCTTGGTAATAAACCAGCCATTTTTGTAAAACTTGATATTGTGGGCTGCGTGGTGACAGAAGTTGCAGTGAATTTACCATGTCGGTTGCAGAGTCGAGATACAGTAAATCTTTCCAGGTGTTGCTTGGCGCATCAAGTTGCCAATTTGGGTCTATCAGCTGAGGTTCGTAGCGGCCATTGCTAATGTCATGGGCGTAGCTGGTTAAGGCAATAGTCGAAATGACATCCATCTCTGCTAGTTGCTGAGGTGTTGGGCTTTTTAGGGCTAAATATTCTTTGATAATCCCAGCATGGTAATGAATGGGATTTAGACCTTGGCTTTGAGATTGCTCTAGAATATCAACGAGCTTATAAATCGACATGTTGATTTTTTTGTCTTGAATCCAAATTGGATCGTAGCCGCGAGCTTCATAGGCTTCAAGGACTGTGTTGTTGGGTAGTGCTTGCCCAGCCACAGGGGTGAAAGCATTAAGGGCGAGTGATACTTGCTCTTTTACGCTGCTTTCTATTTGTGATTCACTTGGAGGAACAACAATGAATTGTTTGCTTGTATTTGAGGTGGAACAGGCTCCGAGCAATAAGCTAACACAGAGTAAAGGTAGAAGGTGCTTCGCTGGTATCATTGATATTTCCTTTTTAATAAGCCAGTGTTGATTGGGCTAGTTTCATCTTCCAAATGGGTCAATATATAGAGTGCTTCTTCGCGGTTAGTTCCGCATATGTATTCTTCGGCACTAAATTTGTCGCATACCTCTGGTCTTGAGGGGTCGCCAAATATAGCGCAGCGATAATCTGCAAGTAGCTGTATGCAAGGCTCTCCAGCGGCTTTTCCATTTGGCATACCTGGTATAGGAGAGCTTATGGATGGGGCTGTACAGCATGCTCCGCAATTTTCTCTGCATTGCATATATAGAACCGCCTTGCATTTAGTTAGATTAAGTTAATGTTAAGTATTGTCTGATTTTTACAAAACCATGATGTAGAGTAAGTATTTTAGAGTATCGGAATCGTGGGTCATAGGGGATAATTTAAAAATATTCAAAAAGTATGGCCTTACTTTTTATATTGGGAATTGAGCATGGTAAAGGAAAGAAAAATATTAGTCGTTGAGGACGGTCCTGTCGATTTGAAGGTTCTCCATCATTTGCTTTCCCAAACGGCTTTGTTTACACCGATTTTGTGTACTTGTTACAAAGAAGCTGAAGATAAATTGGCGCATTCTGGTGAAGAATATTTTGCAGCGATTGTTGATCTTAACTTGCCTGATGCGCCAAATGGCGAGATTGTTGATCTGATTTTATCTCGTAGAATTCCCTGTGTGGTGCTGACTGGGAACTTTGATGATAACTTGCGGCTAAGACTGCTTAATAAAGGGGTTTTGGACTATATTACCAAAGACAGCCGTTACTCTTTTAATCATGTGATCAAGGTGATTGAACGCTTGAATCGTAACCAAGGTGTTAAAGTGTTGGTTGCTGAAGACTCCTCTACCAGTCGGTTGTTTATCAGAATATTGTTGGAGCAATATTGCTTTAATGTCGTTGAGGCCGAGAATGGTCAGGCTGCTCTGGCTAAGCTTGAGGAAGATTCTGATATTCGCATGTTGATTGCAGATTATAATATGCCTTTGGTTAATGGTTATGATCTTGTTCGTATGCTTCGTTATAACTCCCGCTTTCAAGATCTGGTGATTATTGGTTTGTCAGCAGAAGGAGATAATACGTTATCGGCCAAATTTATTAAGGCAGGTGCCAATGATTTTCTCAAGAAGCCTTTTTATCACGAAGAGTTTCATTGTCGGGTTATACATAGTTTAGAAGCGCAGGAGATGCTTGAGACTATACGAAATCTGGCGAATATCGACCCTTTGACCAAATTAAAAAATCGTCGCTGCTTGTTTGAAGAAGGGGAGTTGCTGCTCAGTGACAATGCTTCGGATGTTTCCCTAGCGATGTTTGATATCGACCATTTTAAGCAAGTTAATGATACATACGGTCATCAGGTTGGGGACAGCTTGCTTGAGTCGGTTGGTCGAGAATTTATCGACGCGTTTCCTGGTGTGTTGCTTGGTCGTTTTGGTGGAGAAGAGTTTTGTGTTGTTGCAAAAGTAGCAGGCCAAGAACTACAGGATAAAGTGAATGCTTTCTTGGAAACTTTACGTTTAAAGGAGTTTACGGAAGGTAAAATTCGTTTGGCTTTCAGTGTTGGTATTTGCAGCGATAAAGTCGATACGTTCGAGGAGTTGATTCGAATAGCAGAGCAGAATTTGCACGAAGCGAAATGTTCTGGTCGAGATCGAATTGTCGCCAGTTTTTGATGTGTGATTACGTAACTCAAGCGCAATAAAAAAAGCCGCACTCATGGTGCGGCTTTTTGCATTGTAAATGAGCGATTTTAGCCTTTCAGCATCTTGGTCAATATAGGGTTCACCAAACCTGGATTGGCTTTGCCTTGCGATGCTTTCATAACTTGCCCAACAAAGAAGCCGATCATTTTCTTCTGCTTGTCTTCGTCTGCTGCGCGGTATTGCTCAACTTGAGCGGCATTAGCGTCTAAAATAGTTTGGATCATGGCTTCGATCGCGCCAGTATCTGTCACTTGTTTTAGGCCTTTGGCTTCGATGATTTCATCGGCAGAGCCTTCGCCGTTCCATATGGCTTGCAACACATCTTTTGCTGTTTTGCCATTGATGGTGTTGTCTTTAATTCGAACGAGCAACTCGCCAAATGCTTTAGCGCTAACTGGTGCGTTTTCAATTTCTAGCTGTTCTTGGTTAAGAAGCTTGCTTAGTTCGCCCATTACCCAGTTTGCCGTCAGTTTAGCGTCTGCCACAATGGTATTGGCTGTTTCAAAAAAGTCCGCCATGGCGCGCGAAGAGGATAGGACGTTGGCATCGTATTCGCTTAGTCCATACTCGCTTTGGAAGCGTGCCGCTTTTTGGCTTGGCAGTTCTGGTAGCGTTGCTTTAATGCCGTCTACGTATTCTTGCGTCAGTACTACTGGAAGTAGATCTGGGCATGGGAAGTAGCGGTAATCGTTCGCGTCTTCTTTTGAACGCATGCTGCGAGTTTCGTTTTTTTCTGGGTCATACAGGCGTGTTTCCTGAATGATGCGACCGCCGTCTTCTAAAATGTCTGCTTGACGCTCGATTTCAGTGTAAATGGCTTTTTCGATAAAACGGAACGAGTTGACGTTCTTAATCTCGGTGCGTGTACCGTATTCTTGCTGTCCTTTTGGTCGTAGCGATAAGTTGATGTCGCAACGCATAGAGCCTTCTGCCATGTTGCCATCACAAATGCCTAGGTAAGTCACAATAGAGTGAATCATCTTAACGTAAGCAACCGCTTCTTTTGCAGAGCGAATATCTGGCTCAGATACGATTTCCAATAAAGGTGTGCTAGAGCGATTTAGGTCGATGCCTGTCATTCCTTGGAAGTCTTCATGCAAGGATTTCCCTGCATCTTCCTCAAGGTGCGCGCGAGTGATGCCGATACGAGAAGTGGTTCCGTCGTCAAGCATTACATCTAGATAGCCTTTGCCCACAATAGGGTGATCCATTTGGCTGGTTTGATAGCCTTTTGGAAGGTCTGGGTAAAAGTAATTTTTACGAGCAAAAACGGATGACATGCCGATTTCGGCATTAATTGCATGGCCAAACATAACCGCCATACGCAAGGCTTCCTTGTTGAATACAGGTAATGCACCAGGCATACCTAGATCAACCAGTGTGGTTTGTGTGTTTGGTTCTGCGCCAAAGCCAACGGCAGCGCCAGAAAACAATTTTGATTTTGTAGAGAGCTGAGTATGAATCTCAAGGCCGATAACAACTTCCCAGTTCATGCTTATGCTCCTTTTGCCATAGTTGGTGTTTGTAAATGCCAATCAGTGTGTTGCTGATACTGATGCGCTACGTTTAATAGCTTGGCTTCGGCAAAATAATTACCCATTACTTGTAGGCCGACAGGCATGCCATTGGCAAAGCCAGCTGGAACAGACATCGCTGGGATACCAGCAAGGTTGACGGATAGCGTATAAATATCTTCTAGATACATGGCAACTGGGTCGCTGGTTTTACTGCCAAGACCGAATGCTGTCGTTGGTGCAACAGGGCCCATGATCACATCCACTTCATTAAGCGCTTTAACGAAGTCTTCTTTGATAAGACGGCGAATTTTTTGTGCTTTTAGGTAATAGGCGTCGTAGTAGCCTTCAGAAAGCGCATAGGTGCCAACCATGATGCGTTTTTGTACTTCACTGCCAAAACCTTCAGCGCGTGAGCGTTTGTACATATCCAGCAAGTCTTTTGGATCGTCGCAGCGATGACCGAAACGAACACCGTCAAAACGAGATAGGTTTGAAGATGCCTCAGAAGGTGCAATTACGTAGTACGAAGGAATGCTAAGCTGCAAGTTAGGCAGTGAAATCTCTTTTACTGTTGCGCCTAGTTTCTCAAACTCTTTTACGGCGGCCATAATGATATCGGCAACTTGTGGGTCTAGGCCTTCACCAAAGTACTCTTTTGGTAAGCCAATTTTTAGACCCGTTAATGGCGCGTTTAGGTTGGCTAAATAGTCTTCAACGGGTGTTTCTGCTGACGTTGAGTCCTTTTCATCAAAACCTGCCATGGCTTGCATTAAGTGCGCGCAATCTTCTGCGCTTTTCGCCATTGGGCCACCTTGGTCAAGGCTGGATGCATAAGCAATCATGCCGAAACGAGATACACGGCCGTAGGTCGGTTTAAGACCAGTAATGCCGCAGAAAGAAGCCGGTTGTCGAATGGAGCCGCCTGTATCTGTGCCGGTTGCTGCTACGGCTAGACCGGCCGCAATGGCAGCAGCGGAGCCACCAGAAGATCCACCTGGAACCATGTCTAGGTTCCATGGGTTTTTCACAGCACCGTAGAAGCTGTTCTCATTGGAAGAACCCATCGCGAACTCATCCATGTTGGTTTTGCCTAGCATTACTGCGCCAGCTTGTTGGATGCGACTGGTTACGGTGGATTCATAGGGCGGAATAAAGTTGTTCAGCATTTTTGAGCCACATGTGGTTAATGTGCCTTCCGTGCAGAATAAATCTTTGTGGGCAATAGGGATGCCGGTCAGGCTAGTGCCTTGGCCATTTTGAATAAGCGCATCAGCTGCGGCTGCTTGTTCAAGAGCGCGCTGCTCGCTAACAGTAATGTAACTATTTAATTGCGGATCAAGCTTAGCGATACGCGCTAAAAATAGGCGCGTTAGCTCAACGCTTGAAATGTCTTTATTGCGCAGCTTTTGCGCCAATGTCGAGATGCTTTGTTCGAACATGCTTGTCTCTCTTAATCGATCACTTTCGGTACTAGGAAAAGGCCAGCTTCGGTCTGAGGTGCGTTTGCTAAGAATGCGTCACGACGGTTTTCTTCGGTGACTATGTCTTCTCTTAAGCGTTGCGTCATCTCAAGTGGATTAGAAAGAGGTTCAACACCATCGGTATCAACAGATTGCATTTGCTCAACGAGTGATAAAACGCTTGAAAGAGAGTGTTGGTATTGATCGGCGTCTGCCTCAGTAAGAGCGAGGCGTGCCAAGTGTGCAATCTTTTGCACGTCTTGTTTGTCTATGGACATGTTCCACCTAAATGTTTTGATTATCGTAAATGCCCGCCATTGTATCTCTTAGTGGTATTGCTATAAAGCAAAGCGGGCGAAAAAGAAGGCATATTTTAGATTTATTAATTTTTTTTGCTAAACAATGAAATACCTTGGAACTTTTTTAACATTTACGCGGAATCAACTTGCCCATTGGCCCCGTCATTGTTACATTTTGACGCTGTTCGTATCGTATTATCAGGGTGTAAGAATTCATGTTTAAGAAAATCAGGGGAATGTTTTCAAGTGATTTGTCAATTGACTTAGGAACGGCAAATACCCTTATTTACGTTCGTGACCGCGGAATTGTGCTAGATGAGCCGTCTGTTGTTGCTATACGTCATAATGGAAACCAAAAAACAGTTGCGTCTGTTGGTACAGATGCGAAGCGCATGTTGGGTCGTACGCCGGGTAATATTACCGCTATCCGACCGATGAAAGACGGTGTTATTGCTGACTTTCATGTTACAGAAAAGATGCTGCAATATTTTATCTCCAAGGTTCATGAAAATAGTTTGTTAAAGCCAAGCCCTCGAGTTTTGGTTTGTGTGCCTTGTAAATCTACCCAAGTAGAACGACGTGCGATTAAAGAATCCGCTTTGGGCGCTGGCGCACGCGAAGTATATATTATTGAAGAACCTATGGCGGCGGCTATTGGTGCAGGCCTGCCTGTTGCTGAGGCGTCAGGTTCCATGGTTATCGATATCGGTGGTGGTACAACAGAGATCGCAATCATTTCCTTGAACGGTATCGTTACATCTGAATCGATTCGAGTGGGTGGTGACCGTTTTGATGAAGCTATTACGACATATGTTCGTCGCCAATACGGTAGCTTGATTGGTGATGCAACAGCTGAACGCATAAAAACAGAGATTGGTATGGCTTACCATACCGGTGAAGAGTTGCAAATTGATGTGCGTGGTCGCAACTTAGCTGAAGGTATTCCTCGTTCTTTCACTCTTAGTAGTACAGAAATTCTAGAAGCTCTTCAAGAACCATTGGCTCAAATTGTACAAGCCATCAAAGGCGTTTTAGAGCAATCCCCACCTGAATTGGCCGCTGATATTGGCGAAACGGGTTTAGTGTTGACTGGCGGTGGCGCTTTGCTGCGTGAAATCGACCGTTTAATTAGCGAAGAAACTGGTTTGCCAGTGATTATCGCTGATGATCCATTAACTTGTGTTGCCCGTGGCGGCGGCATGGCCTTGGAGTTGATGGACAAACATGCTTCTGAGTTGTTTACAGCTGATAACGAATAAGCGTTAGGAGCGTACCATTAATAATTCGCTTCTTTTCAGTGGCAAAGTATCCAGCGCGCGTTTTGTTGTGTTGGTTATTTTGTCTGTTGCAATGATCGTTGCTGATGTGCGTTATTCTGCGTTTTCACAAGTAAGGCCATATCTGACTTTGCTTGTGACTCCTATTCAAGTTGTGGTTAATACTCCTCAAAAAATGTTCAACTGGGCTGGTGAGCATCTAGCGAGTAGGGAAGGCTTGGTTAGAGAGAATAAATCTTTGCAGGCTGAAATTTTACTTCTACGTAGCCGGCAGCAGCGTCTTGAATCTCTGCAGGCCGAAAATGTGCGCTTGCGCGAGTTGTTGGATGCATCCCAGCGGGTTGATGAAAAAGTCGTTATGGCTGAAGTAATCGGTTTTGACCAAAATGCCTACAGCCATAGATTGATGATCGATAAAGGGTTTTCCTCTGGTGCTTATGTTGGTCAGCCTGTTTTAGATGCCACCGGTGTGTTGGGTCAAGTCGTTGAAACTTCCGCTTACAGTAGCCGAGTGCTATTGATTGCAGACGCCAATCACTTTGTGCCCGTGCAGTTATCTCGTACTGGCTTTAGAGGTATTTTACGAGGCACTGGAAGTGTCACCGTAATGGAGCTGATGAGCGTGCCACGTTCTGTCGACATTAGAAAAGGTGATGTGCTTACTACTTCTGGTTTAGATAATCGATTCCCTAGTGGTTATCCTGTCGGTGTGGTTCGCAGTGTGAAATATACACAGGGCAAAGCCTATGCTGATGTGGAAGTTGTGCCTTTAGCTCAATTGGGGCGAAGTCGCCACGTTATGCTAATAGAAAAGCCTAAGGCGGGACGATCATGAAGCCTATCTTTGTATTCTGTATTACCTTGCTAACCGCCTTGATGCTTGAAGCGGTGCCTTTCCCCGGAGACCTTGTCTGGTTCCGTCCTGAGTGGGCTTTGCTGGTTATTTTGTATTGGGTGATTGCCTTGCCTTTCCGTGTTGGTGTCGGCTTGGCTTGGTTTTTGGGCTTAATGGTTGATCTATTACAGGGCGGTATAATCGGTCAGCACTCATTAACCTATGTCATTATTGCCTATACCTGTGCTGTATTTTATAAACGTTTGCGGATGTACCACCGTTGGCAGCAAGGGTTTTTTATATGTATGTTGGTTAGTGTGAATCAACTTATCGATTTCTGGGTTGATCATTACCTTGGTAATGCTGAACCAACATTAATGATATTTATGCCTGCGGTTATTACTGGGGCGTTATGGCCTTGGTCTTTCGTCATACTTCGCAGTGTGCGACGTATTTATGCTATTCGCTAGGTTTATTTTAGGGAAACATTATGCTTGTTTTGGCTTCAGCTTCGCCGAGAAGGAAAGAGCTGCTTAGTCTTTTGGTTAACGATTTTGAGGTGTTGCCTGCCGACATCGATGAGACGCCAAGAGAGCGGGAGGAGGCGAAAGAATATGTTGTGCGCATGGCAGTAGAAAAAGCGCGTGCGGCATCAAAGATGTATACACAGCAAAATCTTCAGTTTGACTCTTCCGTTGTTTTTCTTGCGTCCGATACCAGTGTGGTCGTAGATGGCTGCATTCTTGGTAAGCCAGATTCTCTTGAAGATTCAAGATCCATGTTAAGGCGGCTATCGGGCCGTTCCCACCAAGTCATTACCTCTCTTTGTTTATGTAATATTGACCTTGAGCATGTTGCTACTAAATGTGTTGTAAGTGATGTGGTTTTTCGTGATATCTCAGACGTAGAAATAGACTTGTATTGGAAGACGAATGAGCCTAAAGACAAGGCTGGCTCATACGGTATTCAAGGTTTGGGTTCTATTTTCGTACGCACTATGTCAGGATCATATTCTGCTGTTGTTGGGCTGCCCCTGTATGAAACGGCTGAATTGTTAGCCCAATTCGGAATTCATTCGCTAGAGGAAATGTCACATGAGTGAAGATGTACTCATTAATGTTACTCCTATGGAGATTCGCGTTGCTCTAGTTGAGAACGGCGTGTTGCAAGAAGTCTATATAGAGCGCTCAAGTCGTAAAGGGATTGTTGGCAATATTTACCAAGGCAAGGTTGTACGTGTTCTTCCAGGTATGCAAGCGGCATTTGTTGATATTGGCTTAGAGAGGGCGGCTTTTATCCATGTGTCAGAAGTCGTGAGCCGTGATGCTGTTAACCCAAGTGATCAGATTGGTGATTATTTGCGTGAAGGGCAATCGTTAGTGGTTCAAGTGACAAAAGACCCTATTAGTTCAAAAGGGGCACGGTTAACAACTCATCTTTCTATTCCTTCTCGTTACTTGGTTTATATGCCAGATCAAGCACACGTAGGGGTGAGTCAACGTATTGAAGATGAGGTTGAGCGTGAGCGTCTTAAAACGCTCGTATCTGAAGCTCTTACTGATGCGGATGAAAACAGTGGCTATATTCTAAGAACAGCAGCAGAGCGGGCTGGTGAAGAAGAAATTCTTTCAGATATCAAATTCCTAACCCGTCTATGGCAATCCGTTAAGCGTCGTATGCAAAATGCGAAGGCGCCCTCTATTATTTATGAAGACCTTCCGCTGCATTTGCGTACCATGCGTGATTTGGTAGGGCTTTCGACAGAAAAAATTCGTATTGATTCGAAAGAGAATTACGCTAAGTTGCGCTCTTTTGCTGAAGATTTCATTCCAGATCTTAGAGACCGTATTGAGTATTATCCTGGTGAGCGTCCAATCTTTGATTTATACAGTGTTGAGGATGAGATTCATAAGGCTTTAGACCGTAAGGTACAGTTGAAGTCGGGTGGCTATTTGTTGGTTGAGCAAACGGAATCTATGACCACTATCGATGTTAATACGGGGGCCTTTGTCGGGAGTCGAAACCTTGAAGAGACTATCTACAAGACGAACCTTGAGGCTGCTACGGCAATAGGTCGACAACTGAGGTTGCGAAATCTTGGTGGTATCATCATCATAGACTTTATTGATATGGAAGATGAAGAGCATAAGCGTCAAGTTCTACGTATGCTCGAGAAAGTATTAGATGCAGACCATGCTAAAACCAAAATTACCGGGGTTTCTGAGCTTGGTCTGGTAGAAATGACAAGAAAAAGAACGCGTGAGAGTCTGGGGCAAACCTTGTGTGAGCCTTGTCGTTCTTGTCGGGGGAGTGGGCTTGTTAAGACACCGGAAACCGTATGTTATGAGGTGTTCCGAGAAATTTTAAGAGCGGACCGAGCATATAACTCTCAGACATACACTGTGTTGGCTGCGAGCGCTGTAGTGGAAAGGTTTCTTGATGAAGAAAGTGTTGCTGTTGCTGAATTGGAAGCATTCATCGGCAAAACTATCCGTTTTCAAGTGGATTCTGTTTATACGCAAGATCAATATGATGTTGTTTTGCGTTAACTAAAAAGGACGTAAGATGCGTTGGGTATTGCGTAAGCTGATCCTTTTTTCTTTTTGGGCGGCTGTTGTTTTAACAGCACTGCTGGCTATCTTTGCGGTCAGTGTTGGGCAACTGCTTCCTTATATGGATCGCTATCGCCCACAAATCGAGAATAATTTACAGCAAATCATTGGCTACCCAGTGACGCTGGAAAGGATTGATGGCGGTTTAGAAGGCGTTGATCCAACTGTATCAATTAGCGGCTTTAATATTTTGGCTAACGGAAAGGCCTCTGTTCGTGTTGATGAAATGCGGATTCGCTTAGATACCGTTAAATCTCTACTTAGTTTAAGCCCTCAGTTTACCTATATTCGATTTGTCCGCCCCTATGTGCAGATGCAGGAAAATAAGGGTGTTTGGCATCTGGCTGGGGCTACTTCGCGTAATGTTCGCAATGATGTGGGTGTTGAGCGTGCGTTAGATTACTTGTCTGCTCAGAAAAACTTTTCTATTTATGATGGTCAAATAGACATTAACAGTGAGCAATTGGGTGAGCATAAAGTTCGCTTCCCACATTTGTACCTTTTCCAGAAATCATTTGAGTCTTTGCTGACATCAAAGATCTTTTTAGATGATTATCAGTCGCCATTCGTACTTAATGCTCGTATTGCGCAAACGCGCGGTTTGCTGGGTGATTATCGAGTAAAAGCGTCGCTTGTGGCCCCTAAGATATCTTTGCCTATTGATAGTGTATTAGCGAATAATGCCTATTCTATTGCGTCCGCCGATTTTGCTGGTGAGCTTTGGCTAGACGCTGTTGTCGGTAAGGAATACGAAGTTCGTGCAGAGTCTACGAACGTCAACATTGGTTTTGAGGATGGGCGGAATTTTGATGCGACTTCCTCTGTAAAACTTCACTATTCACAGCGGCAGCCAGCGATTCGTCTCGATCTAAAGGATTTGGTAATAAGTGATAGCAGTGATGTTAGTTATCCTGCTATTGATGCTGTATTTGATTGGTCGTCTTTAACGGACCGTTCGACAGTCCGCTTTAACCAAGCTGATTTGGGCTTGGGTCATGAAATATTAGCGCATTTTTTGCCAAAAGATTCTAACGCATTCAGTATTTTGAACGGCTTACACCCATTGGGTGTTGCTAAGAATGGTAGCGTTCAGGTGTGGCGAGAAGACGGTGAGTTGTCATTTGAGTTTTTAAGTAATCTGCAAGCCGCATCCGTTAATGCCTACAATGGCATTCCTCAGGCCGATAAAATTAATGCTGTTTTTAGTTTGTCTGAAGACAGTGGCTATATCGATTTTCGGGGTAATGACAGCAAGCTGTGGTTTGATACGGTGTACGAATCGCCTTGGCAGGTTGATAAAGTTTTGGGCTACGTGAGCTGGCAAAAACAACAAGATATATTTTTAGTGAGCGGTCGTGATTTGTTGGTGCAACGCCGTGGTGCTGATGTTAATGGCGGCTTTCGTTTAGAAGTTAGAAGTGATGAACCTGATTGGCTTGCTTTAGATTTGCATGGTCAAAATTTATCTGTTGCAGATCGACTGGATTATATTCCGCCTAAAGTGCTTGATGAAGCGGTTATGTCTTGGATTCAGAAGGCATTTCCTAATTCTGGTGAAATCACGGATGTTGATGTATTGGTGCAGAGCGAGTTGTCAGACGGTGCTAAGCCTCACGTAAGAATGCAAATGGGGCTAAATGATACGGATGTGGCGTTTGATGAAAACTGGCCTACAGCGACGGATGTCAAAGGCAATTTTTCATATGATGCGACAGGTATCAGTGTTCATGTGGACTCAGCTAAGTTAGCAGATTTGCCCGTAAGTAATCTTTTGGTGACAGTGCCGATCATAAATGAGAAAGCAGATTGGCTGAATATTTCGGGTGCTGTTGATGAAGAGGCCCCCTTAGTTATTTCTACGTTGCAATCAACGCCGTTGGCCGACTCTGTTTTGTCACCTTTTGCTAACTGGCAATTGGAGGGGCGAGTAAAGGGTAAATTTGATGTTGCTGTGCCATTTGTTCCAGATACGGAGCCCAAAGTTCAGCTAGCGCTTGATTTTAAAAATAACCCATTGAGAATTAATGACCTTGATTTAGCTGGCTATGTTCAAGAAGGAAGACTGAATTATAGTTCTAGTGAAGGCATAACGGATTCCGCTTTTGATATTCAAGCATTGGGAGGAAAGTCACACCTTACACTTTCATCTAAGGCTACAGGAGAGGCTGGTGGGCTGGCTGTGATTGGTGATTTTTCAGGTGAAGTGGATATTAAAGACGTTCTTAAATGGCGTGATGTTAGTGATTTGGCAATCAATAGAGCGTCTGGTCTGACTGGTTACGCAGGAAAGTTGTTGGTTAATCAGTCTCAAATGGGGCAGGTCGATTTTACCATTGATAGTGAGCTGGTAGGGGTGAAAATAGATCTGCCAGAACCAATAGGAAAGGAATCGGATGAAACAAAACCGCTGCAAGTCAAAGTGAGGCAGCATGAATCTGATCTTGTTATTGATGCGAGTTATGACAGCCTTGCAAAGGCGAGAATGCTGCTTCAACGCAATGAGTTTATTGGCGGTGAGTTGATTGTTAGTACGGTTCAAGGGGAAGAATTCAGTTCAACAATACCGAATGGCTTGGTGATTAGTGGAAACTTGAAGCAGCTTCTTGTGCCTGAGTGGCAGTCTGTAATGGCGGATTTTTCAGGCGGAAGTACTCAAACTGATGCGGACGATATTCCTGCATTACCCGCTTGGTTGAGTCGAGTTGATCTTATAGTCGATAGAGTGGTGGTTAATCCAAATAACACTTGGCATAACTTTAAGGTGGCTTATAACGCCTCGACTAATAAGCCCCTTTTTGTGAATTCGGATGAAATGAATTTTGCTTTCATAAAGAAAGATGGTGTGATCAATCTCAATTTTGGTTTCTTGAGCTGGAATTCAGATCCTTCAGAGGAAGCCGGCAGTAGTAAAGAAGCGCCTTTTTCTGCTAGGCAAATTCCAAATATGAAATTGTCTGTGGATCAGCTTTATTTTAATGAAAAGCCTTACGGCGATTGGCAGCTTAATATTACCAGAGAGGGTGATGTTCTAAGGGTTGACCCTATTTCATCTAAATTAAAGACAGGTCATTTTACAGGGTCTTTATTCTGGCAAGATAGAGGGGAGTCTTCTAGTGTTGAGCTGGTTGTGGCTGCTGACGGTGCGGATCTGGCTGAATTGACGCAAAAGTTTTCCAATAAGCCGATTGTTACCTCTAAAAAGTACAAAATTGACGTGGGTTTAAGTTGGAAAGGACACCCATTTTATTTTGATCGAGAGTCGGTTTCTGGGCGGATTGCTTTTTCTTCATCGAATGGTAATTTCAGTCAAGTAGATGAGTTACCGCCATTTTTGAAGGTGCTGGGGATCTTTAATGTTGGGGCGTTGAGTCGACGTTTGTTGTTGGATTTTTCTGATGTTTATGAACCAGGCTTAACTTACGACGACTTTAACGGTGTTCTTTCTCTTTCTAATGGTATTTTGAAAACAATCTCCCCAATCACCATCAAGTCCCCAACCGCTGAGCTTGTTGTTGCTGGTGAAGCTGATATCGTAAATGAAAAATTGAATGAAAGGCTAACGGCCACTTTTCCTATATCAGGAACGCTGCCTTTGGCCGGGTTGATATGGGGAACTCCTCAGTTGGCGGGTCTGCTATTTATCACTGATAAGCTAATCGGGGATCAGTTATCTAAGGTAACGAGTGTGCAGTATAAAGTTGAAGGTTCCTTTAACGATCCTGTTATAACCCCTGTTCGATATCAACCAGTGGGTAAATCCAATGACAAATAGATTGCGTGTCGCGGCTATTCAACTTACCAGCACGAAAGATTGGCGAAGTAATCTGGAAGAAGTCAAACGTATGGTCGTTTCTGCTGCTCAGCAAGAAGGAGCGCGCCTTATTGTTTTGCCGGAAAATGTGTTTTTGTTTGATGGTAAAAATATGCGACCTTTGGCGGAGTCTGAGGATCAAGCGATTATTTTTGCTGAGATCGCGACGCTCGCCAAGCGTTACTCTGTTTATATCGTGATCGGCTCTCACCCTTCTCATATTCGGTTTGATGGCCAATTAGTGCCGAATGGGCGGGTAAGGCAGTCTTGTTGGGTGATTGGTCCTGATGGCGCCATACTTGAACGCTATGACAAAATTCATCTGTTTGACGTTGCTGTGGATGATAAAGCAGCCTCTTATAAGGAGTCTGATTTTATAGAGGCGGGTGAGTTGTCATTAAAAGTGGTGGATGTGGATGGCTTTAAAGTGGGTTTAAGCATTTGCTATGACCTGAGGTTTCCTGAGTTATATCGACAACTTGTTAATATGGGGGCTGAAATTTTATTGGTGCCTGCCGCCTTTACTTATGTGACAGGTAAAGCTCACTGGCGTACCTTGTTGTCCGCCCGTGCTATTGAAAATCAATGTTATGTCTTAGGCGTTGGCCAATGTGGTTGGCATAATTCAATCAGGCAAACTTATGGTAATAGTGTTTTGTATTCTCCTTTTGGAGAATGCTTGGCGGATTTGCAAGAAGAGCCGGGGTATTTTATCTTTGAGGTAGAAAAGCAAAGACTGGATCAATGTCGGCAAAAAATGCCTTGTTTATCCCATCGTAGATTTCAGTAAAAAGCCCTGGTCAGTTTTTTCTGAGTCAGGGCTTTTGTCGAAGTAAATCGCAGTAGATTTTACTTTTCTGTATTAGTCTTTTAAGCCTAAACGTTTCTCTTCGGCTTCACGCAAAAAACGGAATAATTTCTTACGGTTTGTTGTGTTTGATCCTTGAGACACTTCTTTTTGGGAGAGTCGGATAAGTTGTCTAAGCAGCTGAATGTCTTCGATCTGAGGGTTTTCATCTAGGTATTGGGACAATACTTCTTTGCTGTTTTCGCCAATTAGTGCATCACGCTTAATTTCAAGCTGATGAAAAAGCTTGTTGTACGCAGCCGATGTTGAATCAAACATAGCCACTCGATTAGCAATGGCCTCATGGTCTTCTGTGCGCATGATCTTGCCGATGTATTGAAGGTGTCTTCTCATGGCTTCGTGTTGTTTTATGCGTCCAGCTTCAACGAAGGCTTCGCGTAAAGTGTCCGACATTTCAACTTTCTTAAGCTGGTTTTTGCTTAAGCCGAGCATTTTTTTACCAAGATCTTGCAAGGCTTCCATTTCACGCTTGATCTGGGTTTTACTTTTAGGAATGTCTTCTTCGTTTTCAAATTGATCAAAGTCTGTCATGGGAACCTATATTAAAAAAATAGTAGCGAGACCTAGGAAGGAAAGGAATCCAATTACGTCGGTCACAGTAGTCAAAATTACGCTGCCAGCAAGGGCAGGGTCGATGCCAATCTTTTTTAAGAAAATTGGCAGAAGTGTACCAGTGGTTGCTGCAAATAGCAGGTTTATTATAGTGGCGCCTGCAATGATATAGGCAATCTTTATGTTGTCAAACCAAAGAGCGGTGAGTGCGGCAATAACGGTTGCCCACAATATGCCATTAAGAAGTCCGACAACAAGTTCTCTATTTAAAAGCCAGCGTGTATTGGTTGCGCCAATCTGGTTCAGTGCGATGCCTCGAATTACCAGTGTCAGTACCTGTGAGCCAGCGATACCGCCCATACTGGCAACAATAGGCATTAATATTGCCAATGCAACCACTTGATCGAGTGTGTTTTGAAATAGTCCAATCACATAAGAGGCGATAAAGGCTGTAATAAGGTTTATGCCAAGCCAAACTGCACGTCGTTTGGTGGTTTTCATAATTGGGGAGAAGGTGTCTTCGTCGTCATCGAGACCTGCCATGCTTAGCATGGAGTGTTCAGCTTCGTCACGAATAACATCGACAACGTCATCGATAGTGATACGACCTAGTAATTTTCTGTTTTCACCATCAATAACGGGAGCGGAGACAAGGTCCATTTTTTCAAATAACTGCGCAACTTCACTTGCAGGTGTCTCTGCATTGATCACAGTAAACTCGGTTTCCATAATGTCACGCACGGTGGCATTAGGGTTGGAAACCAGCAATTTAGTAAGGGGGAGTACACCGAGAAGTTTATCTGAGCGACTGACGACTAATAAACTGTCAGTCATGTCTGGAATCTTTGCGTGCCTGCGAAGATAGCGAAAAACAATGTCCACATTGATATTTGGACGAATTGTTATCGTATCCGTATTCATTAAGCCGCCAGCAGAGTCTTCTGAGTAGCTTAATAGGTCTTCAACTCTTTTTCTGTCTTGCGCCGTCATCGACGCAAGCACTTCTTTCACGATCTTTTCTGGCAGGTGCTGTAATAAGTCGGCTAAGTCATCACTTTCAAAGTGTTCTGATACGGCGATAAGGCGTTCTGTATTCATGTTTTTCATGAATTGAACGCCAATATCTTCAGTCAGATACTGTAATACTTCGCCTTCGTTTTTGTCTTCGATGAGTTCCCATAAAAGCTTACGCTCTTTTGGCGGAGACGATTCTAATAGTCGAGCAACATCTTGTGCAGGTAGGGCACCATTAAGTAGGTAGCGAATTTGCATTGTGGCACCGGTCTCAAGGGACTCGGTTACCGTTTGCAAATGATTAAGGGTGTTTTGCTCCGACATGATGCTCTTTACTCATCTTCACCGAAACGATTGTTGATTAATTCAACGATCGCGTTAATGGCTTCTTGCTCATCTTCACCATTCGCTTTGATTTTGATTTCGGTGCCTTTTCCTGCAGCAAGCATCATCATTGCCATGATGCTTTTTCCATCCACATTACGCCCATCTTTTTCGATGGTGATATCACAAGAAAAGCGTGTGGTTGTTTCTATGAGTTTGCCTGCTGCACGGGCATGCAAGCCAAGTTTGTTTATAATAACAATAGACTCTTCCAGCATGCTTTATACCTATATTAATGAGTTGAAAATACTGAATAGCTCTTCGTTGCTTTGAGCAGTACGCAGCTTGTCCAATGATTCTGGAGACTGTGCTAATTCTGCAATTTGAGCCAGTGTTGATAGATGTTGGTCACATTCATGTGGCGGAACAATTAACGCAAATATAAGATCGACAGCTTGTTTGTCTATAGAGTCAAAATCGATAGGCGTCTGTAGTGACATTACCACTACAGCAGTGTGATTTGCGGACTCTAGTCGACAATGCGGAATGGCTATTCCATTGCCTATACCAGTACTTCCAAGTTTTTCTCGACCTAGCAGTGCATCATAGACGGCTTCGTTATCACAGTGAAGTCGGTTTGACGCTACTTCCGCGAGGTTTTCTAATACGCGTTTCTTGCTAATTATATCTTGTTTTGCGAGAACGAGGTCTGCTTTTAATAATGATTTCAAGGACATGATAAAATGCTTTCCGTTTAGATCAGTCGTTTGCGTTCATTGGAAGGAGGGATGTTCATCGCCTCACGGTATTTGGCTACAGTCCGTCGAGCAACTTGTATGCCTTGATCTGCCAAAATGGCAGCTAACTTATTATCACTCAAAGGTTTTTTAGCAGGTTCGTCAGCAACGAGTTTTTTGATCATGGCCCTAATTGCTGTCGAAGAGCACTCACCACCAGAGGCTGTATTAACATGGCTCGAAAAGAAATATTTTAATTCAAATATCCCTTTTGGTGTATGCATGTATTTTTGAGTGGTTACCCTGGAAATGGTTGACTCATGCATGCCTACTTCTTCAGCTACGTCATGAAGCACCATTGGTTTCATGGCTTCTTCACCAAGCTCAAAAAAATCGATTTGTCTGCTGACAATGCAACTGGCTACTTTTAGTAACGTCTCATTTCGGCTTTGTAAACTTTTCATGAACCATTTAGCTTCTTGTAGTGAGTTTTTGATGTAAGAAGCATCTTCGGATGTGGCAGCGGTGCTGGCCATGGCAGAATAGGTTTCATTGATTTTTATTGGCGGAAGAGCGTCGTTGTTTAATTCAACTTGCCAAACGTCATTACGTTTTTTGACTGACACGTCAGGAATAACGTAATCGGTATCATCGGCATCAATAACCGAGCCTGGGCGCGGGTTTAGTTGTTGAATTAAGCTAATGACTTCTTTTAGCGCTTCGTCTTTTAATTTTGTTTTGCGGCTTAGTTGCGCAAAATCTCTATTGCCCAATAGGGGTAAATAATGGTCAATAAGGTTATAGGTGCTTTTGTATAGAGGGTGAGTCTGGAAAGCTTCTAATTGCACCAATAGACAATCACGTAAATCAATAGAGCAGACGCCGACTGGGTCGAAGCGCTGCAGTCTATGTTGAACCGCAATGACTTCTTCCATTTCTAGGTCTTCAAGTTCAATGCTTAGTGATTCGCAGATGTCGTCAGGTGTAATGCTTAAGTATCCATCAGGCTGGACACATTCAATGATGGCATAGGCAATCTCAAGGTCTCGATCAGACATGTGAGTAAGGTTTAGTTGCCAGATAAGATGGTCTTGAATGCTTTCAGCAGGTGCGTTACGGCTTTCAAAATCGCTATCGCCTTCAAAGCTAAGGTTGTCACTGACTGCTGCGGAACTTTGGTAAGTATCATCCCAATTGCTGTCTATGGATAGCTCTTCTGGAATGCTTTCTGTCCATTCGGACTCTAGGCGTGCTTCTTCACCGTTATCTAGAGGTGTTTCCGTTGCACTTTTTGACTCTATGCTAGCAGGTAACTCATTATGAGTTTGCTCGTCATCATCAAGCTCAAGCAGTGGGTTCGACTCTAGGAACTCATGAATCTCTTGCTTCAAATCCAACGTAGAAAGCTGCAGTAAGCGTATAGCTTGCTGCAGTTGTGGGGTCATGGTTAGCTGTTGACCTAGCTTTAATTGTAAAGACTGCTTCATGGAGCAACTCTTTTTGTTTGAGTGAATTGGAACGAGTTGTGCATACTACTCCCTTTCTACAGCAATGATAAGGGGTTATAGGCGGAAGTCGTCGCCTAAATAGACCTTTTTTACTTGTTCATTGTTGATGACTGTACTGGCATCGCCTGATGCGATGATATAACCATTACCAACAATGTAAGCTTTATCGCAGATGTCGAGGGTTTCTCTGACGTTATGATCGGTAATTAGGACACCGATTCCACTTTCTTGGAGGTGTTTAATTATTTGTTTTATGTCACCAACGGAAATTGGGTCTACTCCAGCAAATGGCTCATCAAGCAGAATGAATTTTGGATTCATTGCAACCGCTCTTGCTATTTCTACCCGGCGTCTTTCACCCCCTGATAATGCCATTCCTAAGTTGGTGCGAATATGGGTGATATGGAACTCTTCTAAGAGCTCTTCTAATCTTTCATGTTGTTGTGCTTTAGTGAGATTTTTGCGTGTTTCTAAAATCGCTAAAATATTGTCTTCTACAGACATTTTTCTAAAAATAGATGCCTCTTGAGGAAGATAGCCAACACCTTTTTGGGCGCGAGTGTGCATGGCGTCATGGGTGATGTCTATGCCGTCAATAAATATGCCGCCAGCGTCATTGGCGACCATACCAACTATCATATAGAAACAGGTGGTTTTTCCTGCTCCGTTTGGTCCTAATAAACCAACGGCTTGGCCTGATTCAACGGAAATTGAGACGTCTTTTACTACTTTGCGTTTTTTATAGCTTTTTGCAAGGTGTTTTGCTTCTAGTAAGGCCATCTATTATTTTGCCTCAGTAGTTTGTGGCTGTAAGGTCATATTGACGCGACCAGAATCTTTTTTCTCTGCGCTAAAGGTGCCATCTTGGATCATGTATAGAATGTAATCAGCGGAGATAGAATTCTGCATACGGCTTAGGTATCCATCTCCAGTGATTTCAAGTTTGGATTCGTCGGTTTGGTAGTGGATTTCATTCCCTCTACTGATAACTATGTTGCCATTCCAATCTATTTGTTGACTGAATTTTGCTGGCGACCCTGTGGCTTCTAGGCTGTTAAATCTGCGGGTGCTTGGGTCTGTTGTGACTTTTAAATACTGTGCTTGGATTTCTATGGAGCCTTGTTTTACAAAGACGTTGCCTTTATAGATGGCTTCGCCTGAATTCTGGTCGAAAGAGGCTTCATCAGCTTGAATTTCTAATGGCTTGTTAAGGTCATCTGGTAAAGCGTAAGTGTATTGTCCAATAAGGGCAGAAGTGAGCAACATGCTGGCGTTAATGAGTTGTTTCATAGTTTCCTCGTACAGATCCTGTCATCACGACTTCTTCTGAGTTTATAAAGGTTGTAATCTTATTCGCGGAGGTTTTTCCTTGGGTTGATATCAAGGTAGCAGCTCCGTAGCTGGTCAATGATTTGTCTTTGTCTACGTAGTGCATGTTGTCCGAGCTAAGCTGGATGTCTTCAGACTGCTGATATTTTTTCGTTGCTCTTACGTTGTCTGTTAATAGAATATCATTACTTCCGTCTTCAATAACCCCTTTATCTGCTTTTCCATGCCATTGTCCCGATTCTGAATATCGGGCAACACTAGGCTGTTCGAGCAAGGTTTTCTCTTTAAGGTCATAGTGAGAGGTTTGTTTGGCGTTCAGTGTTTCGATTAGCCCTCCATTTTCATCAAACTCTTTTACCTGCACATCGGTGATGAAATAATCGGGCGAGCCACGAAGTGCATCGCTTTCGACTAAGTTTCTTGATGGCTTTGTGCTGTACCAGCTAATCGAAGCAATAACCACAGTTACTACAGCTAATAGTAGAATGTTTCTGGTTTTAAGTGTCTTTGCTAAATTCATTGTTATGGCGCGCCATTTGTACTGATTGCAAATATATATATGCCATATGATGCAATGAAAGGCAGGCCTATCCATCTAGGGATTGCATTGCTCTTAGATTTTTTGAATATAAAGATGGCAATAGCAAGTGCGACCGTTAATCCTAGTACCCAAGGGAAATCACGCTGCACGACGCTTGGGTCGATTATGCCGGGGGCAATCAGTGCTGGTAAAGGTAATACGGTGGCAAGGTTAAATACGTTTGAGCCTAGTACGTTGCCTATGGCGATATCATGATGTCCTTTTCTCACACTACTAACAGAAGCTGCTAACTCAGGAAGGCTGGTTCCAACTGCAACGATAGTTAGGCCGATAACTAGCTCGCTCACTCCCAAAGCAGTCGCTATGCCAATGGCGCCCCAAACTAGAAGTTTAGAGCTACCTATGAGTACAATCAGTCCAATTAACGCAATGATTAAGGATTTTAATGTTGATGAGCCATCATCTGCGGGAAGCTCTTCTTTTAGTTCGCTTTCCAGATCTTTGTTACCGCGTAATAGGATTATCAGCACGGCGACAAATGCAATGATGAGTATTACACCATCCCATAACCCTAGTGCTTGGTCATAGAGTAAAAAACCAGTCAGTACTGTGATGGCTAACACCAGAGGTACTTCTTTCGTCGAAAGCCCTTTTGCGATAGGGATGGCAGAGAATAATAAAGTGACACCCAACACTAGAGCGATGTTGGCAATGTTGGAGCCTAAAACATTACCGATTGCTATTTCAGGTGCATTATCCAGTGCGGCGATAGCAGAAACCACCATTTCAGGAGCAGAAGTACCAAACGCCACCAGTGTGATACCAATGACCATAGGGCTTACATTAAGCTTTTCAGCCACCAATGCGGCATGCTCAATGAATTTGTCAGAGCTAATGACGAGTAGAATTAGTCCAGCGATGAGAGCAACGGAAAATAGCAGCATAATGGGTAGTAAGACTCATTGAAATTAGAAGGCACCATTTAATGAGGTTTAGCAACTAAATTCAAGGCTTGATCTTGCAAACAAAGTAGTTTTGCCTTTGCCACGATTCTAATTGTTGGGGGGCAGTGATAGTATCAATCCATATTTAGGAAGGATGGTAAGGGTGTACTAGTGACTGATGCTTATATTGAAGTCCGAAATGTGAGTTTTTCGAGGGGGGATAGGGTTATTTACGAAAACGTTTCCCTGACCATTCCTCGCGGGAAGATTACTGCTGTCATGGGGCCAAGCGGGACAGGTAAAACAACGTTGTTACGCCTTATTGCTGCTCAGTTAGCACCAGACTCCGGTGAGTTGTTGGTGGACGGTAAAAACATCCACGCTTTGTCTAGGTCGAACCTGTATAAGGCGAGGAAAAAAATGGGCATGCTTTTTCAGAGTGGTGCTTTGTTCAGTGATATGAGTGTAGCTGAAAATATCGCTTTTCCTATGGAGGAGCACACCAAGCTTGATGCAGAAACCATCTCTAAAAGAGTTTTGGATAAGCTATACAGTGTCGGTTTGCGTGGCGCAGCGAAATTAATGCCTTCTGAACTTTCTGGTGGTATGGCTCGACGCGTGGCATTGGCTAGGGCGATTGCGTTGGACCCTGAATTAGTCATGTATGACGAGCCATTTACAGGCCAAGATCCTATTTCAAAAGGCGTTCTGGTTAAATTAATACGCCAGTTAAATGATACGGCGAACATCACTTCAGTGCTTGTGTCTCATGATGTTGAAGAGTCTCTTTCAATTGCGGATCATGTGTGCATTTTAGCGGGCGGTCGAGTTATCGCTGAAGGCTCTGCCGATGAGATAAGGGCATCAGATAATGCTGAGGTTCAACAGTTTTTAAACGGTGAGCCAGATGGGCCAGTGCCATTTCATTATCCAGAAAACCGCGCTGATGCTGGTAAGGGTGTTTTATGAAGATGATTGCAGAGCTTGGAGCCGCATTACTGAACTGGCTAGAGTCAGTAGGACGTGCAGGTATTTTCTTGGTGCAGAGTATCGTGAGGTTGCCAGTTAGACCGAAAGAGTCTTTAAATCTGCTGGTCAAACAGTTGTATTCTGTGGGTGTTTTATCTCTTGTTATTGTCGTTGTTTCTGGTGCTTTTATAGGGATGGTGTTGGCGCTACAGGGTTATAGCATACTGGCAAAATTTGGCTCAGAAGAAGCGGTTGGTCAGTTGTTGGCACTGGCTCTGCTACGAGAATTGGGGCCTGTGGTAACGGCTCTATTGTTCGCTGGCCGTGCCGGATCATCGTTAACTGCTGAAATCGGCTTGATGAAAGCAACGGAGCAGTTGTCTAGCTTTGAAATGATGGGCGTTGATCCGCTTCGTCGAGTGATTGCGCCTAGATTTATTGCAGGTGTCATTTGTTTGCCCTTGTTGAGTTTGATATTTTCAGCGACTGGGATTATCGGGGGGCTTGTGGTTTCCGTTAATTGGTTGGGCGTCCATGATGGCGCTTTTTGGTCCTTGATGCAGCAGTCAGTCTATTTTGATACTGATATTCTTAACGGCTTTATTAAAGCGGTCTTTTTCTCTGTTGCTGTTACTTGGATTGCTGTCTATCAAGGATATGAGTGTGTACCAACCTCTGAGGGGATTGGTAAAGCAACTACTCGCACTGTTGTTTTAGGTTCATTGGCTATTTTGGCGTTGGACTTTGTATTAACTGCCGCCATGTTTGGAGATTTTTAAGATGAGAAGTAAGCGTATTGAATTGGCTGTAGGGGCCTTTATTGTTGTTGGTATTATGGCCTTTGTTTACCTAGCCGTTCAGGTCAGTGGATTGGCGTTTTCCGATAAAAAAGACACATATCAGATAGTGGCAAGGTTTGATGATATTGGTGGGTTAAGTAATCGAGCTAAAGTGACGATTGCTGGTGTTAATGTCGGTAGTGTTGAATCCATTACCTTTGATAAGGATTTATACATGGGGCTAGTTACCATGAACATAGATTCGGATGTTGATAATATCCCCACGGATAGCTCTGTTGCTATTTTGACCAGTGGCTTGTTGGGTGAAAAGTATTTAGGGATATCAATCGGTGCAGAGGATGAAATGCTGAAAGATGGTGGCGAGATATTTGATACGCAGTCAGCTCTCGTTTTGGAAACCTTAATTAGTCAATTTTTATTCAAAGCAGGTGATTCGGAGTAATATTATGACTAGATTTTTCTCAGGTGTGTTTTTATTTCTTTCCCTAGTCGGTGCAAATTTCGCGTGGTCTAACGTGGATGATGCTAGAAACACTGTGGTTAATGTTGTTGAGGCGTTTCGAACTAATATTGTTGCTGATAAGGCTGTTTTAGCGAAAGATCCTGCGCTACTTGAGCAGCGAGTTAATGATATTTTGAAGGATGTGGTTGATTTTGATGACTTCTCTAAAAAGGTAATGGGTAAGTATTACCGTAGAGCTTCCCCAGAACAAAGAATTCGTTTCGCCAATGTCACCAAGGATACCTTGCTCAAAACTTATGGCGCATCTCTTTTAGAGCTGGATGCGGACCGAATTAACGTTCTGCCTTTAGGGCCTCAAGGTCGCGGTAACGAAACCAAAGTGGATGTCAATTTTCAAATGGAAGCGGGTGGTGTTCTAAATATTTCTTTTTATATGGAGCAGGCAGAGCAAGGTAATTGGATGTTGAGTAACGTCGTTATTAATAACATTAACTTTGGTCTGACTTTTCGCAAGCAGTTCGGTGTGATGATGCAGCAAAATAGAAACGATATTGAGTCTGCTATTTCGGCATGGAAAGAGTCGTTAGCTAAAAAGTCATAATTTTTACGGCAACAGAACACCTTAAAAATCCGAATTCACTCTGTGGGTTCGGATTTTTTTGTCTGCCCAATTGTCAGCCTAGATTAAAATGTTAGAAAACAGCTAGTTTTTTATTCAGAGTTGGGCTTTGAGGTGTTAAGTAGTTGGCTGTACTAATGTAGAATAAAGGCAATTATGTATATTTAATCTATTGGAGCGACTGTGAACGCAGGTGAAGTTAAAGCACTTTTAGAATCCTCTATCCCTAATTGCGAAGTAATCGCTGAAGGGGAAGGATGCAATTTTCAAGTAGTAGTAGTAACAAGCGAATTTGAAGGATTATCGACTGTTAAAAGACAGCAGCTTGTCTACTCTCATCTTCAGGAAGCTATTTCCAGTGGCGCCATTCATGCCGTTACGATGAAAACCTACACGCCAGAACAAATAAATAAGCTGTAATTAAGCGATTATAAGAGATTAAAAATATGGATAAGCTTCTGATTACCGGTGGTGCTCGGCTTAATGGCGTTGTTCGTGCGTCTGGCGCGAAAAATGCTGCACTGCCAATTCTTGCAGCCACTTTGTTAACAAAAGAATTAATTACGATTAAAAACCTTCCTCATTTGCACGATATTACCACCATGTTGGAATTGTTAGGTTCCATGGGCTGTGGTGTCGTGGTTGATGAAAAGATGAGTGTTCAGCTTGACGTTTCAACACTTAATAATTGCGAAGCACCTTATGAGCTGGTGAAAACCATGCGCGCTTCTATTTTGGTCCTTGGTCCGTTGGTAAGCCATTTTGGTAAGGCGATTGTATCTCTGCCTGGTGGCTGTGCTATCGGTAGTCGACCAGTTGATTTGCACCTACGTGGTTTAGAAGCGATGGGCGCAACTATTAGTGTAGAAGGCGGTGACATTATTGCTAGTGTTGACGGTCGCCTTAAAGGTGCGCGCATTTTCTTTGATAAAGTGACTGTAACAGGAACGGAAAATCTACTCATGGCTGCGACGTTAGCGGATGGGCAGACTATTTTAGAAAACGCTGCACGTGAGCCGGAAGTGGTGGATTTGGCTGAATGCCTCATTGCAATGGGGGCCAAAATTACGGGTCATGGTACCGATACAATCGTTGTGGATGGTGTTGAAGCTCTACATGGCACTAGCTACCCAGTAATGCCAGACCGTATTGAGACTGGTACTTTCTTAGTCGCTGCTGCCATTACTGGTGGTAAAGTGAAAGTGATTGATACCGATGTTAAATCACTGGAAGCGGTACTCGCTAAATTAGAAGAAGCGGGCGCGAAAGTGACGTGCGGAGAGGATTGGATTGAGGTAGATATGGAAGGCCGTCGACCTCAGGCTGTTAATATTAGTACAGCCCCTTACCCAGCTTTCCCTACCGACATGCAGGCTCAGTTTGTTGCATTAAACTCTGTTGCTACCGGTGTTGGTCGAGTAATTGAGAATATTTTTGAAAATCGCTTTATGCACGTAGACGAAATGTTACGTATGGGTGCCGATATCGAAGTAAATGGTAATACGGCTATTGTGCGCGGTTGTGATCGCCTTAAAGGTGCGCCTGTCATGGCAACGGATTTACGTGCATCCGCAAGCTTGGTTCTGTCTGCGTTAGTTGCTGAGGGCGATACTAAAATTGATCGCATTTACCACATCGATCGCGGTTACGAGTGTATTGAAGAAAAATTCGGTGCATTGGGTGCGAAAATTTCACGGGTTCTAAATTGATATGAGTAAGACATTAACGATTGCGCTGTCGAAAGGGCGTATTCTCGGTGAAACCTTGCCGCTTTTAGAGAAGGCGAATATTGTTCCTGTTGAAGATATAAGCAAAAGTCGAAAGCTAATTTTTGATACCAATCACGAGCATATAAAGTTAGTTATCTTGCGTGCAACCGATGTGCCTACTTATGTTGATCACGGTGTGGCAGACTTTGGTGTGGCGGGCAAAGACGTATTAATGGAAGCCTCTACTAAAAACTTGTATGAGTTATTAGACCTTAAAATAGCGAAGTGTCGCTTGATGACAGCCGGTGTTGTTGGTCAAGCGTTACCAAACAGACGCTTAAAAGTGGCTTCTAAGTTTATTAAAACTGCGAAAGCGTACTTCGCTGAACAAGGTGTACAAGCGGATGTGGTCAAGCTGTATGGCGCGATGGAGCTGGCTCCAATTATGGGGCTTGCTGACCTTATCGTCGATATAGTGGATACGGGCAACACCTTAAAAGCGAATGGTCTAGAAGCGCGAGATTTGATTGCGCCTATTAGTACACGTTTGGTGGTCAATAAAGCCGCTTACAAGACTAAATACTCAGAAATTGAGCCTATTTTAGAAATGATAAGAAGTGCAGTTGAAGATAACGAGGGTAAGTAATTGAGTCTGAATATTCGAGAGTTTTCTTCTAGTGCTGAAGGGTTTCGTTCAGAGCTAGAATCTTTACTTGCATGGGATTCAGTGTCTGATGCTGGCGTTCAGCAAGCCGTAGCTAATATCGTTGAGCAAGTTCGTCTACAAGGTGACACTGCGCTTATCGAGTTTACCAATAAATTTGACCGTCGAAACGTTGCGTCCTCTTCTGAGCTGGAAATCACTCGTGACGAGTTGGCATTGGCGAAAGGCCGTGTGAGTGCGGAGTTAGTTGCTAGTTTGGAAGCAGCGGCTAAGCGAGTGCATAATTATCATGAGCGTCAGATACAGCCTTCTTGGCAGTATCAGGAAGACAACGGCACTGTTTTGGGTCAAAAAATAACGCCATTAGATCGAGTGGGTGTTTACGTTCCTGGTGGTAAAGCGGCGTATCCTTCATCTGTGTTGATGAACGTTATGCCTGCTAAAGTGGCAGGTGTTAGTGAAATCATCATGGTAGTTCCAACACCTGATGGGGTTGTTAATGACATCGTTTTAGCAGCGGCTTACATCGCGGGTGTTGATCGTGTCTTTACTATTGGTGGTGCTCAAGCCGTTGCGGCTCTGGCCTACGGAACAGAAAGTGTTCCTAAGGTCGATAAAATTGTTGGGCCAGGAAATATCTACGTAGCTACCGCTAAAAAGATGGTGTTTGGTGTGGTTGGTATCGATATGATTGCCGGCCCTTCTGAGATATTGGTTGTGTGTGATGGTAAAACCGATCCTGATTGGATTGCGATGGATTTATTTTCACAGGCTGAACATGATGAAGACGCTCAATCGATTTTGATTTCACCGGATTCTGCTTTCCTGAAAGCGGTGAAGAGCTCGATGGATAAGTTGCTTCAAACACAAAGTCGCAAAGATATTATTAAGGCATCATTGGAAGGCCGTGGCGCATTTATTCATGTTGAAAACATGGATGAGGCAATGGATATTGCTAATATCGTTGCTGCGGAGCATCTAGAGTTGTCTATGGATGAGCCTGAAAAGTGGGTTGAAAAAATTCGTCACGCAGGTGCTATTTTTATGGGGCGTCATACGCCAGAAGCGCTTGGTGATTATTGTGCTGGACCAAATCACGTTTTACCGACGTCAGGCACGGCACGTTTTTCATCGCCTTTAGGTGTATACGATTTCCAAAAACGCAGCTCCTTGATTTATTGTTCTCCTGAAGGGGCAAGTGAGTTGGCGAAAATTGCTTCGCCTTTGGCGCGTGGCGAATCTCTAGAGGCGCACGCTTTGTCTGCGGAATATCGTATTTTGCAGGATGAGAAGGGTGAGTAATTTGTCTCACCCGTCGGCTCTTTATGCGCTGCGAAAAGTAACGCGTATTTCCGCGTTGGTTATTTTGCTTTTGGTAGTTGTTGGCTTTTTCATGCCGACTGACTATCGAGTGGAGCGCAGCGTTGTGGTTAAAGCGTCACGGGATGCAATTTACCAACACATTCTGCAAGGGGACAGTTTACCAAATTGGATGTTTATTCAGGATGGTAAGGTGGATGACTTTGAAGGGGTTTTAGGAGAAGGGGACTCCGTTGCTTTAGTTTACAATGGCGAAACTGAGCAGGGTTTGCTGTCTGTTATTGAATCCTCATCATCCGTTATCCGTTTCGATGTTCGCCCTAAGCCTGGGGTTAATTTGGTTCGAAATCAGATCGAACTTCAGGATAATGGTAGTGAAACCTTGGTTACCTGGACAATAGAAGGTGACCTGAATGCTGGTTGGTTGAGTCCTTATCTTGCTTTTTTTGCTAACGATATTGCTGGGCGTAATTTCGAGCACAGTTTGCAAAACCTAAAAGAGCAAGTAGAGCTTATGCGTTAGTTCAATAGGTAATTCGCTGCATTGTGGGCTGTTTTTCTAGCATGATATTGGTTTGATAGGACTGCTGCCCACGAATACCACGCAAAGAAATATTTGTGCCAGGCTTTAGTGATGCAATTAAGTGTCTAATCTGAAATGGATCTTTGCTTGGGGTGTTATTGATTTCAAGGATAATGTCTCCAATTTCTATGCCCGCTTTGTCGGCTGGACTTTCTTTTGTAATATCACTCACTAGTAGCCCACTCTCTGACGGCAGTAATAGGTTTTCTGCTAGTGCTTTGGTGATTTTTTTCGCGTCCATTCCTAAGTAGCCTCTGATCACTTCACCGTGTTTGATTATGTCTGCCATAACCTCAAGTGCATCATCAACAGGTGTAGCAAATCCAATGCCTTGTGAGCCTCCCGTGCTTGAATAAATAGCCGAGCTAATGCCAATAAGCTCACCTTTTAAGTTGATGAGTGCGCCGCCTGAGTTGCCAGGGTTTATGGCTGCGTCTGTCTGTAAGAAGTTTTCATAAGTGTTAAGTCCTATGCTATTGCGGCCTTTGGCGCTGATTATCCCAGCTGTTACTGTTTGGCCTATGCCAAAAGGATTGCCAATAGCGAGAATTTGGTCGCCTACAAAGACATCATCACTTTTACCCATTTTAATACTTGGTAAATTGGGCAGGCCTATTTTTAAAACCGCTAAGTCGGTAGATGGATCTGAGCCAATAATTTTAGCTTCGACACGCCTGTCATCATGTAGGGCGACAACAATGCTATGGGCATTTTGGATGACGTGATGATTGGTTAGAATGAAACCATCTTTAGTCGCTATAACGCCAGAGCCTAAATTTATGCTGTGTTTCACTTCATTTGTATCGTTAAACGCTTTTGGTTCTGCAATTTGAGTGTAGATGTTTACAACGGAAGGAGTCGCAGCTTTTACAGGTGAAGAGTAGCTTGTAATAGGTGTTTTTTGTTTCTCTTGAATAAGTAAGACGGCTAGGCCTATACAAGTGCCGGTGAGAATAGAGATAATGGCCGAAACCCAGTAAGTTTTTTGATTCATAGATGTGAGAGGTTACTTTGCTACGCAGTGAATTTGAGTTATTGCTTAATGAAACATTAAGTCCAAGTCGTTTCAAAGATTATGCGCCCAATGGTTTGCAGGTGGAAGGAAAAAAAGAGATTAACCGTGTTGTGACAGGTGTTACAGCAAGTCAGGCGTTAATTGATGCTGCTATTGAGCTAAAGGCCGATGCAATCTTTGTTCATCATGGGTATTTTTGGAAAAACGAAGATCCTCGTATTGTAGGTATGAAGTATCGCCGTATCGCTGCATTAATAAAGCATGACATCAATTTGTATGGTTATCACTTGCCGTTGGATGCGCATCCAACTCTGGGCAATAATGCGGGCTTGGCTGATGCTATTGGTTTGTCTTGTCGATCTGCTCTACAGGCTGGGGTTCCCATCGAGGAGTCCATCGGTATTGTGGGTGAGTTAGAGGAAGCTATGTCACTTGATGCTTTTCAGCAACGAGTTGAATCAGCGGTCAGTCGAAGTGTGTTGTTTGAGCGTGTTAGTGATCAGCCTATACGTCGAGTGGCTTTGTGTACTGGAGGTGCGCAAGGTTATATAGAGCAGGCTGTGGCTATTGGGGCGGATGTTTTCATTACGGGTGAAGTGTCTGAGCAGACTATTCATATTGCTCGTGAGATGGGGATTCATTTTATTGCGGCCGGACACCATTCTACTGAACGCTTTGGAGCTAGATCAATGGCGGCTTATTTAGCGAATGAGTGTGGCTTGGATGCGACGTTTATTGATGTGGATAACCCTGCCTAAACTTGAAGTTAAGCACAAAAAAAGGGCTTTTAAAAAGCCCTTTTTTTTATATGGTGCGTTTTGGTTCTAGGTCTAAGTCACGGTTTCGATCATCAAGGCCAAAGCTTTCACTTAGCATACCTGGCTCTTTATCTTTTTTGAGCGCGTAATCTCTAGGTGGTTCTGTTATTTCAGAATCATCAGTGGTTACGGTAGTGCTAGCTTGGTGTTTTTCAATTTTAACATTACTTAATTGAGACGCATTGTTGGCAAGGACGTTTCTTAATTCTGCTAGGCGCTTCTCGGCAGCGTTAAGTTGTTCATTGCTGTCAGTGAAGAAGTTATCAATGATAACTTGTTTGCTGTCTAACTCCTGTTGTAGCGATTTAATAGTGATGATGCTTGAGTTAGAGGTTGCTTGTTTGTTTTGTCTTGTATTAAGGCTTTTAACAAAAAGCGTGGCAACACAGCCAATAATGATGCCCGTAATAAAGATGATGATGTTGAATTCTTCCAAGTTCATGACTTTCTCCAAAAAACAGATGATCTATTATAGCGAAATCACTTCTACGATAACAGCTTGATAGGTGTTGTTTAAGACGCAATTTGTTAGAATAATTGCAATTCACCTAATTGAGCGAATAAGAGCGGCGATGACACCCATTACACGTTACAAACAAGATTTGACCAGAGAAGACTTTCATTATGATCCAGCTCAAGAAGAAGCGGTAGAGGCTCTTCAAGATTTATTTGATCGTTTAGTCGCAAATCAGGCCAACAAGTCTTCCGATGGCTTTTTGGGAAGGCTTTTAAAGAAGAAAACATCTACTGTAGAACAAGGGCTCTATTTTTGGGGTGGCGTGGGTAGAGGCAAGACCTACCTAATGGATACGTTTTTTGATTGTTTGCCGACAGAGAAGAAAATGCGTTTGCATTTTCATCGCTTTATGCAAATGGTTCACCAAGAACTGCGTAAATTGAATGACGTTAAAAACCCTTTAGAGATAGTAGGTAAGCAGATATCTTCCAAAGCACAGGTTTTGTGCTTTGATGAGTTTTTTGTGACCGATATTACTGATGCCATGATTTTGGCAGGCTTGCTAGATGTGTTATTTAAAAATGGCACAACCTTAGTGGCGACTTCTAACATTGAACCAGATGGCTTATATAAGAATGGCTTACAACGAGCGCGCTTTTTGCCTGCTATTGATTTGGTTAAGCAGCACACCAAAGTGATGAACGTTGATGGTGGTGTTGACTACCGATTGCGTACTTTGAAGCAAGCTAAACTGTATCACTACCCTTTGAGTGAAGCGGCAGATAAGGAACTGAATGACCGATTTATGAGCCTTATTTCAGATGCTTCCCACATTGTTGAGGGAGGTAATGTCGAGATAGAGGGACGTGCAATTCCTTTGTTGAGAAGTTGTGAAGACCTTGCATGGTTTGACATTAAAGCCCTTTGTGATGGGCCAAGAAGTCAAATTGACTATATTGAAATCGCGCGCCTTTATACTACGGTGATTATCTCTAATTTGCCTCAGATGGATGCCGCTCGTGATGATTTGGCAAGACGCTTTATCAACTTGGTTGATGAGTTTTATGATCGTCATGTTAAGGTGATATTTTCGGCGGAGGTGGCGATTCCTGATATATACATTGGGACACGATTGGCCTTTGAGTACGATCGTACAGTAAGCCGATTGTTAGAGATGCAGTCTGAGGAATATTTGTCCTTAGAGCACCGCCCATAAGTGTCTTTCGACTTTCATAATCGCTAATTTTATTATATACTTCGCTCGCCTTTTTAAAGGTAAGTGTACGTTGATCGAAAGCTTTGCTTTCGGCCAACCAATAATAATAGGTATAGCGTGTCATTGAGCACGCATATTGATAGGGTTTTTTCATGAAAACTTTTACAGCTAAACCTGCTGAAGTACGCCGCGACTGGTTCGTGGTTGATGCTGAAGGCAAAACTCTAGGTCGCTTGGCTACTGAAATTGCTCGCCGTCTTCGCGGTAAGCATAAAGCGGAATATACTCCTCATGTTGACACTGGTGATTACATCGTTGTTATCAATGCTGAGAAAATTCACGTTACAGGTAACAAAGCAGCTGCTAAACAATACTACCGCCATACTGGTTACCCAGGCGGCTTGCGTTCTATGAATTTCGAGAAGTTGATTGATCACGCTCCTGAGCGCGTTCTTGAAATCGCCGTAAAAGGTATGTTGCCAAAAGGTCCTTTGGGCCGTGCAATGCACAAGAAAATGAAAGTGTACGCTGGTACTGAGCATCCACATGCTGCTCAACAGCCTCAAGCCCTTAACATTTAATACGGAAGATCATTATGTCAGCTACTCAATACTACGGTACAGGTCGTCGCAAAACGTCTACCGCTCGTGTTTTCCTTAAAGCGGGTTCTGGTAACTTAGTTATCAATAACCGTACTCTTTCTCAGTACTTTGGTCGTGAAACTGCTCAAATGGTTGTTCGTCAGCCTCTTGAACTTGTTGATGCAACTGAAAAATTTGACGTTTACATCACTGTTAAAGGTGGTGGTATCTCTGGTCAAGCTGGTGCGATCCGTCATGGTATCACACGTGCATTGATGCAATACGATGAGACTCTACGTCGTACTCTACGTTCTGCTGGATTCGTTACACGCGACTCTCGTGAAGTTGAACGTAAGAAAGTTGGTCTACGCAAAGCACGTCGTCGTCCTCAGTTCTCTAAGCGTTAATTTTCGCTTTGGAATTATTATCAAAACGCTTGGTGTATTCGCCAAGCGTTTTTTTTGTTTGAAATAAATACAGTGTTACTATCGTTCAGCATGATGATTTTTCTAAGAAAAATTGTTTCAAAAAATGTTAGAATAGCGGCTCTATAAAACAAAAGGTTTTCTTGGTGTTGCAAATCTCTTGTTTTCTGAAGCTGCGTGGTTATTAAACCGTAGAAATACTTTTAGCGTGACGAAGTTGGGTGATATTTTTGTGACTTCGTTTCCATATTATAGTTTGTCCTTTTCTTCGAAAAGGGCGTTGATGTTTTCAATATAGGGGTTAGACATGGGTGTTATTGCAAAGCGCTCCTCAATGACGTTCTTCTCAGATGGAGAAGATCATTACAGCCATAGAGTTCGTATTGTATTGGCTGAAAAAGCCGTCACAGTGGACATCATAGACGTAGACCCATTTAACAAGCCGGATGAACTGGCTGATGTTAATCCATACAATGAGCTTCCAGCATTGGTTGATCGTGATTTGGTTTTATACGAGCCAAATGTAATGATGGAGTATTTGGATGAGCGTTTCCCGCATCCGCCATTACTACCTGTCTACCCTGTTGCTCGTGCTGAAAGTCGCTTATTTATGTATCGTATTCAGCGTGACTGGGCAAAGTTAGTTGATTTGATTTTGACTAGTAAAGACAAAGAAGCGGTTGCTCAGGCTCAAAAAGAATTGCGCGAAGGTCTATTGAATGTTGCGCCAATCTTTGAAGAAAAGCCTTATTTTATGAGCGATGAGTTTACTATTGTTGATTGCTGCTTAGCTCCGATTTTATGGCGTTTGCCTGTATTGGGCGTAGAGATTCCTAAAGAACAGGCAAGAGCTCTGTATAAATATATGGACCTTGTTTTTGCTCGTGAATCTTTCCAAGAAAGCTTGTCCGAAGCTGAACAGGAAATGCGCTTAGACTAAGTTGAGAGACTTATTGAGCTTTGTTCAGTAACAAAAGAGGAGCTTCTTATAGCTCCTTTTTTTTACAAAGATTTATATGTAGTAGGAGTGAAAATGTTACCGAAACGATCTTATTTATTGAATGCAGCGTATTCTTGGGTTGCTGATAATGATATGACGCCTTATCTTTTGGTTGATGCTGAGCAAAAAGGCGTTGTTATTCCTACAGAGTTTGTTAAAGATGGCCAAATTGTACTTAACATCAGTATGAGTGCTGTACGTCATTTGATAATGGATAAAGAAGCTGTTTCTTTTGAAGCGCGATTTAGTGGTAAGCCAATGCAGGTTTATGTTCCTATATCGGCGGCCCTCGCTTTGTACGCCAAAGAAAATGGTGACGGTTTTGTCTTCCCAGACGAAGAATTTCTAGATGAGCCAACTCCACCGACACCACCAGAACCTAAAAAAGGTTTTCAGTTAAAAGTGGTTAAGTAAGAGATTTTTTTGCTACTTTAGTAATGCAAAAAACCGCTATTTATGTAGCGGTTTTTTGTGTCTGGAATTGAGTGCTGTTCTACAATTTTTAGTCTTCGTAGCCAAAAAGTTGTCGTTCAAGTAAGTCTATTAATATATGGATAACATTCAATTGGCACTCATGCACTCGTGCTGTGCCAAGTAGATTGATCTTTATTTCTGTATCGTCCTGAGACGTAAGAGATGACACATTTTTAGCTTCGGGGCTCGTCAAGGCGACTATTCCCATTTTGCGTTCATGTGCTGCCTGAATGGCTTGAATGATAGGGGAGGTGTTGCCGCGATTAGCAACAACGAACAGTATGTCTCCAGGATTACCTAAGGCGGTGATCTGTTTTGAGAACACGTCGTGGTAACTGTCGTTATGTGTTATGGCTAGTAAAGAAGCGCCTTCGCCACTTAGGCAAATAGCAGGCAGTCCAGGGCGTTCTCTATCCATGCGATCTAGCATCAAGGTACTGAAGTATTGTGATAGGTGAGAGCCCGTACCATTACCAATACAAATTACCTTGCCGCCCGAAGCAATGCTGGAAAAAATGACTTTAGCAGCGTGTTCAATGTAAGGGGGTAAACTTTCCAGAGCTTGTTGTTGTGCTTCAAAACTCTGGGCAAATTGTGTATAAATTGCTTCTTGAAAATCCATAGTTATTAAAATACTGCTTTCAGCCAAGTTAAGTGTTGTCGGTTTATTTCTGCGTCAAATAAGATTGCATCAAAACGACTTGCGTGGTGTTCTTTATGGTTTTTTTGTAACCATAGTGCCGCACTGTTGCGGACTTTTTGTAATTTAGACGTGCTTAGACTTTCGGCAGCGCTACCATGTTGTAGGTTTGTCCTATAACGAACTTCTACAAAGACATAAACGTTATTGTCTAAAAATATTAAATCTATTTCACCCATACGGCAGAAAAAATTTCTTTCAACAAAGCGAAGCCCTTCTTTTTTTAGAAAGGCCTCAGCAAATTGCTCTGCTTTTTTGCCGTTATTTTTCGATGCTTTCCTTCTGTTCAAAAAACTGCTGACTGTTTGCATATACCAAATTTCCTTTTCGGTAAGTCATGATTTCAGGTCTCTTATGAAAGATACCATTTTCATCGATCGTAATAATGCCAGTATTTGCAGATACTTTGGTGCTTGGCAGTAGGGTGAACAATGTATACTTGTTAGCCAATAGGTACGAATCTGCTCCTAAGGCTTGTAAGCGACGTAAAATGTTTGAGCTTTGATTTTTTGGTAATTCATTCAGCGCCGTATCTTGAGGTGTAAGGGCTGGAAGCTCGGTAAAGAGTATGCGCTCTATGTCCTCAGGCTTAGTTGATCTTTCTGGAGCGCTATCATTGAGTGTGCTGCTGGCCAGCATTGGGATTTTTTCTGCAAAGTAGAAATCTAATAAAGGTCTAATTTGTTTCGCGTCATTTAACTTGCCAACATAGTATACGTAATCAAGGTCTTCTCGTGATCTGGCGATGCTATCGACAGAGGTTCCGGTCCATCTCTCAATCAGTCTTCGACGAGCATAACTCTCGTTTATTAAGAGCAGTTTTTGTATTGCGTCTTGTCTGCCCTTGGGGGTGTTGGCGTAGGTTTGATTTGAGATCAGGTCCACATTTTCTTTTTCTGCAGCGGCCCTAAAATCATCTCCTTGTTTTAGTGCCCATGTATCTTGAATGCTTAAAATGGCGGCTTTATTAGCCCCTTCTTTTTTGGCGAAGGCAATGATTTCGTGAATTTCATCTTCAGGGTTTAGAGAAAAATGGTATAAATTTTTTGGGTGCTGATTCACATCTAACTGATTTAGTGCGATCACTGGGATAGGCAGATTTAAACGGCTAATTTGAGCCACGTTATTTTTTTGAAGAGGCCCGATGATGACGTCTGGCTGTAACTCGTTTGCAGCGTCCAGAGCATCAGATATATTTGAGTAGTCTTCGACATTGACAATGACGACCTTAGGCTTGTCTTCTTTTTGTTTATAATAGCTAACAAAAAAACCATCCACAATCGCTTGAGACGCTCGCTCTAGGGGGCCGCTCATTGGCAGTAATAAAACGATTTTTTTAGGTGCCATCTGGCCAACAGTCGCCATAATTTTAAAGTCTTGTGGCGGTGATACAGCGGCTGGATGGTTTGGGTTTTCCGCTTTCCAATTTTCGAATACTTTTAGCTGTTGTTCGATTGAGAGGGATTGATTGCGTAAAATCCCACTGATTGTTAGCCAGCCATTCAAGAGAGGGATTTGTTGTTGATACAGCTCATCAACCTCATTTTGAGTGAGGTTTTGGATAGCAAGCCATAACTTAGTTTGATTGCTTTCGCCTTCATTTAGAGGAAGGTTAAAAGACAAATCCATACGAAGTTTAACGACGTCTAACCAGTTACCAAAGTGTGCGAGAATGCTGGCTTTGGTTTCTTTTAGGTTGTTTTGATTATCTGGGTGACGAGCAGCGGCCAAGGTATCAGCTTGAGCTAGATAATTCATGGCATCGATGGCGCTGTCTAATTGCGCGGCGGCCTGTGCTGCTAACAAATAGCCAGAAAAACGAAGTGAAGAGGTCTTAGTGAGAACGTCACTCTCAAGTACATCTAAAGCTTGTTGGAATTCACCTTGTTCATAAAGACTTCTTGCTGACGAGAAGCTGTTGGCAAGTTCTTCAGAAACATCTGATGTTTTTCTTGGATGATAAATGCTTGCTGGCAAAGTGTTTTCTTGCTTTGCCTTCATGTTGGCTTTTTGAGCTGCAGTTTGTTGCTCCATGTTTAAATTCATGGAATTACAGGCACTTAACAGCACACTGCAAAGAGTTAATGATATGATGCGGTAATTAATTAGGCTCATAAGCTTATAAAATGACAAATAAAAGAGGCAACATGTTACCACATAGTTCTGATGATGCGAGAGGGTCGCTGTACATAGTTGCGACCCCAATTGGTAATCTAGACGATTTCAGTAAACGAGCTGAACAAACTTTACGCGATGTAGACTATATCGCTGCAGAAGATACTCGGCACACACGACGTTTGCTGAATCATTTTGACATTGAAGCAAAATTATTTTCTATTCACGACCATAATGAAAAAGATAAAGCGAACTATGTTGCCAGCTTGCTTGATGAAGGAAAAAGTGTGGCTTTGGTATCGGACGCTGGAACGCCTTTGATTTCAGATCCTGGCTATCATGTGGTGCATGCTTTACGTGAGTTAGGTCATAAAGTTGTGCCAATTCCTGGCGCTTGTGCATTGATTTCAGCATTGTGTGCCTCTGGTTTGCCTACCGATCAGTTCTTTTTTGCAGGCTTTGTGCCCGCTAAATCGAAAGGACGCTGTGACTTATTTGAATCTTGGAAAAAGCAAACTGGCACAGTGGTTTTTTATGAATCTACTCATCGGGTCTATGACTCTATAACGGATGTGCAAAAAGTGTATGGTGAGGACGCGCAGCTTGTTTTGGCTCGTGAAGTTACCAAAACATTCGAGACGTTTCTATCAGGCACGGCAGCTGAGATTCTTGCCAAATTCGACGAAGATGCCAACCAAATGCGTGGTGAATTTGTTGTTATGCTGAGTTTTACCCAAGAAAGCGGTAATGAAGCAGAGCTAGAAGCGAAACGTATTCTGACCATTTTGTTAGAAGATCTGCCGGTTAAGCAAGCCGCGGCTATGGCAGCCAAATTGACGGGTGAGAAGAAAAATTACCTCTATAAAATGGCGTTGGAAATGCAAGGCGAATAGATTCACAACGTTTGTTTTTGTTAAACACCCACTTAAAACGTGGGTGTTTACATTCCGATAAGACTGAGTATACTCAGCCCTACTTGTCGGAGTGCCATTTGGCTGAGATCGCATAATTAAGTGCGGGATCCGCAGAACCTGATCGGGTTAAAACCCGCGTAGGAAACAAGAAAGTCTCAATTTTTCTTTTCTGCATCGAATGAACTCCTGATTTTTATGGAATCGATGCTGTCTTATTTCTAAGCATTCTTTTCAAATAAAATTCAGGGTTCATGTTTTGCAAATTAACGCCAGCATTGCGTTTGCCTGTAAAACAGCACCCCAGACAAGCAATTCTCCATTTTAATAATAAGGGAAATGCTTATGTCGGCTACTAACGAACCACAAGAAAAACCAACCAAACTTTCAAAAAAGCAGTCTCGAGAAGAAACGCGTCAAGCTGCCAAATCTTTTATTGAGTCCTTGCAAGCCAAACCTTTTCCCGCGTCCGAGCGCATATATCTAACCAGTTCGGATGACTCTATTCGCGTTCCAATGCGTAAAATCAATTTGACTGATACGCCCATTGGCTCAGATCCAGACAACCTAACCTTTGAACCTAATGAGGCTATTTACGTTTACGACTGTTCTGGACCTTATGCTGATCCGGAGGAAAATATCGATGTGTATCGCGGCTTGGCACCAATGCGAGCTGCTTGGATTGATAAGCGTGAAGACACCGAGATACTGTCTGGCGTGTCGTCTGAATTTGCCCAATCACGTTTAGAAAACTCGGCACTTGATGAACTGCGTTTTAAGGCGTTGCCTAAAGTACGTAAAGCGCGCCAAGGTAAGTGCGTGACGCAAATGCACTACGCTCGTCAAGGTATTGTGACACCAGAAATGGAATACATTGCTTTACGTGAAAATCAAAATATCGATGCCATTAAGAGCGAATTACTATTGAAGCAGCATCCAGGGCAAAGCTTTGGGGCGAATTTGCAAACACGTATCACACCAGAATTTGTTCGGGATGAAGTCGCAAGGGGGCGCGCTATTATTCCTAACAACATCAACCACCCTGAATCTGAACCTATGATCATTGGTCGTAACTTTTTGGTTAAGGTGAACGCCAATATCGGTAACTCGGCGGTAACGTCATCCATTGAGGAAGAAGTAGAGAAACTTGTTTGGTCGACTCGTTGGGGCGCGGATACGGTGATGGATTTGTCGACAGGAAAAAACATTCACGAAACCCGCGAGTGGATACTGCGAAACTCGCCTGTGCCTATTGGAACTGTACCGATTTATCAGGCGTTGGAAAAAGTGGAGGGTGTGGCTGAAGATCTGAACTGGGAAGTTTTCCGCGACACCTTGATCGAACAAGCAGAGCAAGGTGTGGATTATTTTACCATTCACGCCGGCGTTTTGTTGCGCTATGTCCCTATGACGGCCAAGCGTTTAACTGGCATCGTTTCTCGTGGCGGTTCCATTATGGCGAAGTGGTGCTTAGCGCATCATAAAGAAAGCTTCTTGTATGAGCGTTTTCGTGAAATTTGTGAATTGTGTGCGGCCTACGATGTGGCTTTGTCACTTGGGGACGGTCTGCGTCCGGGGTCAATTATGGATGCCAATGATGAAGCGCAAATGTCGGAGCTACGTACTTTGGGTGAGCTAACGAAAATCGCTTGGGAATACGATGTGCAAGTGATGATCGAAGGTCCTGGGCACGTGCCGATGCAGCTGATCGAAGAGAACATGACAGAACAGTTGAAGCATTGTCATGAGGCACCGTTTTACACCTTAGGGCCATTAACACAAGACATCGCACCGGGCTACGATCACATTACATCTGGCATTGGCGCAGCACAAATTGGTTGGTACGGCTGTGCGATGCTGTGTTATGTGACGCCAAAAGAGCATCTTGGCTTGCCAAACAAAGAAGATGTTAAGCAAGGTTTGATTACCTACAAAATTGCCGCTCATGCTGCGGATTTGGCCAAAGGCCACCCAGGAGCACAAATTCGTGACAATGCCTTATCTAAAGCGCGTTTTGAATTCCGTTGGGAAGATCAATTTAACTTGTCTTTAGACCCTGAAACAGCGCGTTCTTATCATGATGAAACATTGCCACAAGCTTCGGGCAAAGTGGCGCATTTCTGTTCTATGTGTGGACCAAAATTCTGCTCGATGAAAATCACTCAAGAAGTTCGCGACTATGCGAAAGGATTAGAGCTTGAGGCGCAAAAAATCGATGTGAGTGCTTTAGAACTAAGCGAAGCAGAAAGTGGCATGCAGAAAATGTCTGAGCAATTTCGTGAGCTAGGTAGTGATGTTTACTTAACCACGGATAAGTTAACCACAGACAAGCACGCCTCAGACAAATCAAAAGAAAAATCCCTGTAAGTGAAAGGAGGATTTATGTCTATAAAACCTCCTGTTGTCTGGTGCGTGGGTGGGTCGGATTCGTCCGCCCACGCAGGACTTCAAGCGGATTTACGCACAGGGCAAGATTTAAATTGCCATGTGCAAACTATCGTCACTTGCATCACAGCGCAAAACTCTAAAGAGGTCCGCTCGGTGGAGCCTGTGTCGTTGGCTATGTTCGATGCGCAATGGCAAACCTTATTGGATGATGTACCACCTGATGCGATTAAAGTGAGTTTGTTACCATCCATACAGATAGTGAAAGCCTGTTCCGCTTGGTTAACGCGTATGAAAGCGGATTTTCCAAATCTGTTGGTGGTCTTTGATCCTGTTATGGCGGCGAGTAGTGAGTCGGGGAATCAATTGCAGCAAACCGATGCGGGCGCCAGTTTATTAGAGAATATTTTGCCTTATGCGGATGTTATTACGCCCAACTTGATGGAGTTTTCTGCGCTGACGGGCTTATCTGGTGATATTTCGATTGAGAAATTACAGTCGAAAATGATGCGGTATTTTGATGATTCAGACAGCCGTTGGTTAATTAAAGGAGGGCATTGCGGTCTTGGAGATAAAGCAACGGACTGGTTGGTTGATCGCAATGCCATTGTCGGTTTCACATTCAATAGGCTGTCAGTCCACAATACACGCGGTACAGGTTGTACCTTGTCGACGGCACTGGCGAGCTTTATCGCGCACGGCTATGACCTTTTAGATGCGTTGACTATGGCCAAAGCTTACATTACTGGTGCGTTGAAAAGTGGCGTACAAATCGGTGGCGGTGCTGGCCCTTTGGGGTGCCCAGGATGGCCTTTGCAATTTGAAAATCTGCCAACGATCGTTTCGCCAAACAGCGCAATCACGCCCATTTCCCAGCCTTTCCCTAAGATGGATCTAGAAAAAATGGGCTTGTATCCAGTGGTGGATTCGATTGCTTGGTTAGAGTTGGTCTTGAAAGAAGGTGTGAAAATCGCGCAGCTTAGAATTAAAGATCCAGATGAACATCTGGATAGCAAGATTCAGCAAGCCATTCACTTAGGTAGAAAGTACGATGCGCAAGTGTTTATCAATGACTATTGGCAACAAGCAATTGCTTTAGGCGCTTACGGCGTACATCTGGGGCAGGAAGATTTGGATGTGGCTGATTTAGAGCAAATCCAAGCAGCTGGCTTGCGACTTGGTATTAGTACTCATGGTTATTATGAAATTGCTCGAGCGCAATCCATCCAGCCAAGCTACATCGCTTTGGGGCACATTTTCCCTACACAAACGAAAGACATGCCATCTCAACCGCAAGGTATAACTCGCCTTACACATTATGCGACTTTATTAAAAGGCCACTTTCCTACAGTGGCGATTGGCGGCATCAATGCGGAGCGTCTGTCTTCTGTGGTTAAAGCGGGAGTGGACAGTGTTGCCTTGGTGACGGCTATTACCAAGGCCGATCAACCCAAGCTAGCGACCCGATCTTTGATATTGTCATTTGAGCAAAGTATACGAGGTAAATCATGAGGATTATGTTGAACGATGTTTGTCATGAATTCGATGGGAAAACCGTCGCAGACTTACTTACTTCGCTAGATAAAAGTCAGCAAGGTATTGCCATCGCTATAAATCAGCAAGTTGTGCCAAAAAGCCTGTGGTCTACCACGGAGTTGAGTGAGCAAACTCAGGTTTTTATTTTTGAATCGATTGCAGGAGGCTAGGATGTCGTCTTTTTTTATTGCTGGGCATGAATTTCACTCTCGACTTTTCACGGGTACGGGGAAATACGCCAGTTCAGCGGCCATGATAGAGTCTTTGACGAGCAGTGAAAGTGAATTAGTAACCTTGTCGTTGCGACGAATGGATCTTAAGAACCAAACGGATAATATTCTGCAACCATTGCAACAACAAGGAATGAAGCTTTTACCAAATACGTCAGGCGCGCGTACCGCAAAAGAAGCCATTTTCGCGGCAGAGCTCGCCAGAGAAGCATTAGAAACCAACTGGGTAAAGTTGGAAATTCACCCCGATCCACGTTACTTAATGCCCGATGGCATGGAAACTTTATTGGCGGCAGAGCAGCTAATTAAAAAGGGGTTTGTAGTAATGCCATATGTTCATGCGGATCCTGTGCTCTGTAAACGATTAGAGGAAGTGGGTTGTCAGTGTGTGATGCCGCTTGGTTCGCCAATTGGTTCGAATATGGGCTTGGCGAGTCGCCCATTTTTGGAAATTATTATCGAGCAAAGTCGAGTGCCAGTTATTGTTGATGCCGGAATTGGTGCGCCATCGGATGCTGCGTTGGCATTAGAGATTGGTGCGGATGCGGTGTTGGTTAATACCGCTATGGCTGTTGCTAAACAACCAAAACAAATGGGTAAAGCCTTTCGTCTTGCCGTTGAAGCAGGGCGAATGGCCTATGAATCAGGTTTGGCAGAAAAAGGTGTTCAGGCGAATGCCACAAGCCCTTTGACGGATTTTATTGGGGCTTTGTCATGATGGCAGAAACCAGTCAGAAAATTCGTATGCTAGAGCAAAGTCCTGCAGTAGCAGGGCAATTTAGCGGCTTTGTTGAACAGGCGGATTGGCAGGCATTGACGGCTTTGCATCAAAATAAATCTGAACAGGATGTTCAGCGAGCTCTGAGTAAAACCAAGCGCGATATTGACGACTTCGCTGCTCTAATTTCACCAGCCGCAGAGCCTTATTTGTTTGAGATGGTCGTCAAAAGCGAGCAACTTACCTTACAGCGTTTTGGAAATACGGTGAGCTTATTTGCTCCTTTGTATTTGTCTAATACTTGTGCGAATGAATGTAGCTACTGTGGTTTTTCCATGAGTAACGCCATTAAGCGTCTTACGTTAAATGAAACTCAGTTGGAAAAAGAAGTGCTGGCAATTAAACGCAAAGGCTTTGACCATATTCTCTTGGTGACTGGGGAAACCAACAAAGTTTCAATGCCATATTTTGAACGTATGATTCCTTTGATTAAGCCGCACTTTAGTCAGCTTTCGATGGAAGTGCAGCCGTTAGACGCTAGCGACTATAAACACCTGCAAGACATTGGCTTAGATGGTGTGTTGGTCTATCAGGAAACCTACCGCCGCAAAACGTATCTTGAGCATCATTTACGAGGTAATAAGTCCAATTTTAATTATCGCTTAGATGCACCCGATCGAATTGGACAGGCGGGCATTCATAAAATTGGCTTGGGTGTTTTGCTTGGCTTGGAAGATTGGCGAACCGATTCTTTAATGATGGCGTATCATTTGCGCCATTTGCAGAAGCAGTATTGGCGTAGTCGTTTTAGCGTGGCGTTTCCGCGTATTCGTCCTTGCGAGGGAGGCATAGTACCCAAGTCGGTCATTTCTGATCGTCAGTTGGTTCAGTTGATTGCGGCCTGGCGTTTGTTTGATGGTGACTTGGAGTTAAGTTTGTCTACCCGTGAGTCACCAGAATTCCGTCATCATGCTGTGCGAATGGGGTTTACTACGATGAGTGCGGAATCCAAAACGCAACCTGGTGGTTACGCAGATGATTCTCAAGAAGCGCTTGAGCAATTTGAGATTAGCGACGAAAGACCAGTGGAAGAAATCATGGCAATGATTCGTCAGCAGGGCCGTGAGGTAGTTTGGAAAGATTGGGATCCAGCCCTTTCTCACGTTTAAATGTGGCGAATCGTCAAGCCATTCGTTTCCACTTCTAAGAATATGTCTGTGTTTGCGCGGTTGCTAGGGAAACAGGGCGGTTGCGCCCTTTTCCTTACAGAGTCATGACAAGTTGTGCATCTCGATTCACTCTCTTTGGCACTGTTTGACAGATAAATCGACATAATGGATTTCATTCAAACAGGAAACAAAGCGTAAGGAGCTAACTATGTTTAATCGTAAAAAAGCAGGAATGATGGGTGCGATTGGTTTGAGTGCCGCGATTATTACTGGCATAGCCGTCAGTGCATTTGCAGACACCAAAGTGCCTCAGAGTGACGTGTCAAAAGGTGAAGCAGTGCAAAATGCTCCAATGAATTCAGCACCAACCCATGAGCAACTAGCAAGCCGTATGGCGCAACAGCTAGGTCTGGACGAGAAGACGCAATCAAAAGTATCTGATCTTTTTGAAAAAGACGGTAAAGCCATTCGTGAGATTCAAGATGAGCTTCATACCACACAGGTTGAGCTGAGTGGCTTGTCCCCTAGCTCGAAAAATTACATGGATAAGGTAGAGGATCTTGCAGAAGAGAGTGGTGAGCTAACCAAAGAACTTACCGTGGCTTTTGCTAAGAACCGCGCAGGTCTTTATGAGCTGCTGACGCCAGAGCAAATTCAAAAACTGGAAACGCCAGTACAGCCACAGTCGTAATATTTCATTAATGCATTTCCCTTTGTATTGAGAGCCTTTGCCCCAGACATAATCGCTGGGGCTTTTTTATGTTAAAAAAAAGCCAAATCCATATTATGGATTTGGCTTTTAGTGTTTTAGTTAACGGGATCAGATCTGTTTAAGGTGGTCCGAATTAACTGCCTATAAAAGAGTATTATCTATTAGCTCGCTATAGAATTGAATAATTCAAAATAGGTTGGGAAGGTTTTGGATGTGCAGCCAGGGTCATTTATTGTCACAGGCGTATCAGAGAAAGCAACGAGTGAAAAACACATGGCAATGCGATGATCATTGTATGTATCGATAGCCGCATGTTGTAGTTGCTCAACGGGTGTGACGGTAATGAAGTCTTCGCCTTCAATAACGTCAGCGCCGAGCTTTTTCAGCTCTGTTGCCATGGCGTATAAACGGTCGGTTTCTTTTACGCGCCAGTTATAGATGTTGCGGATCGTGGTTGGACCTTTGGCGAATAGGGCGGTCGTTGCTATGGTCATCGCGGCATCTGGAATGTGGTTCATGTCCATATCAATGCCATTAAGTTCGTTGTGTTCCGCTTCAATCCATGTTGGGCCATACGTTATTTTTGCACCCATTTGAGCTAATACATCCGCGAATTTCACATCCCCTTGTACGCTGTCAGTGCCAACGCCGTGGACTTTAATTTTTCCGCCAGCAATGGCAGCAGCGGCTAGGAAGTAAGACGCAGAAGAAGCGTCGCCTTCTACCATTATTTCACCGGGGCTTTGGTAAGTTTGTTGACCTTTTACCACAAACGCTTGGTAGTTCTGGTTTTCTACTTCGACGCCAAATTGCTTCATGGCATGAAGTGTAATGTCGATATAAGGTTTAGACACCAGCTCGCCATCAACTTTGATGGTTAAATCGTCTTTTGCTAATGGTGCACTCATCAAGATAGCTGTCAGGAACTGGCTTGAGATATTGCCTTTAATAGACACTTCGCCACCAGATAAGCCGTTTGCTTTGATGTGAAGTGGCGGGTAATTTTTTTCGCCTTCGTAATCGATATCAACACCAAGCGCTTGCAAGGCATCAACTAAATCACCTATAGGGCGCTCATGCATACGTGGCTCGCCGTGGAGGTGGAACTCGCCTTGGCCTAGACAAAGTGCCGCAGTCAAAGGGCGCATGGCCGTACCTGCGTTACCAAGAAATAGGTCGCCGAAATCCGCCTTGATTGGTCCAGCAAGGCCTTCGAGTACACAGGTTGTACCATTGTCTTCTAGGGAATAGTTCACACCAAGTTTGGTAAGGCTTTCTAGCATGCGACGAATGTCGTCGCTGTCTAGAAGATTGGTAATTTTTGTGGTGCCTTTTGCTAGTGTCGCTAACAATAAAATACGGTTTGAAAGGCTTTTCGAGCCCGGAATTTGGATCTCTCCATTCGCTTTGGAAAGAGGGCCTAGCGTCATTGAATTCATTATTAAGTCCATCACAGTGGTGTTGTGTTTATTGTTTCGCTTTTATGCTTGCTGATGTGTCGCTGCGTGTAAATTATAAGTGTTCGATATTGCCGCAATTTGCTCGTTATAGTTTGTCCGTTGTAGGTGGTCGCGTCGCTCTTTCAGGAGAGGTCAGTCTTGAATGAGGCATAGTATACATTTGATGGTCTTTTATGTCAGTTATGCTAAACGATGAGGTTGCTGTTTTTTCATCTCAACAGTCTTTAGAATGCGGATCAACATGACAATAATAGGAAAAAGGAAAGTATTCATGAGATATCAATATCATCCCCTTGGTTTTGAAGGGTCGCGTATCGCTCAGGGTTTCTGGAGATTGCAAGAATGGAATATGACGTCTGCGGATACGTTAAGTTTTATAGAGGACTGCCTTGATCTTGGCGTGACAACATTTGATCACGCTGATATTTATGGGGGATATCAGTGTGAATCCTTGTTTGGTGAAGCGCTAAAGCAAAAACCAGCGCTGCGAGATAAAATGGAGATTGTCACTAAGTGCGGAATATTGCTGCCTTCGGAGAGTCGTCCTGATATTCAGGTGCACCGTTATGATTATCGTGCTGAGCATATATTGGCGAGTGTGGATCAATCATTGGCGAATTTGCAGTGCGAGTATATTGATACCTTATTGTTACATCGCCCAAGCCCTTTAATGGATGCAGATGAAATCGCACAAGCTTTTGATTTGCTTTTTACTTTGGGCAAGGTGAAGCATTTTGGTGTATCGAATTTTACAACACGACAGTTCGATTTATTACAATCTAGGCTAGATGCTCCTTTGATTATTAATCAGGTGGAATTGTCACCGTTGGCTTTGCAGCATTTTGAAGACGGTACATTGGACCATGCTCAGCAGCATGCGGTAACGCCAATGGCTTGGTCTCCTTTTGCTGGTGGTGACCTTTTTTCAGGGGTAAGTGATAAAGCAAAACGTGTTCAAGCTGTGTTGGCTGAGATAGCTCAGGAAAAAAACTGCACGGTTGATCAAGCTGTTATCGCCTGGTTGTTGCGTCATCCGGCGGGTATTTGTCCTGTTATGGGCTCTGGTAAGATTGCTCGGTTGGCTACCGCGGTAGAGGCAATGTCCATACAACTTAGCGATGATGATTGGTTTAGAGTTTGGATTGCATCTCAGGGTCAGCCTGTACCCTAGATTTGTAGCCATTACTTTTGAATACTATTCAGAAAACCGCTTGTAAGGTGTCTAGGTTAGATAGCTGCTTTGCAAAGCGGTTTTTTACGTCTATTGTGTTCCTTTATTTTTCCTTTGTTCTAGTTGGTGTAGAAAGTGTGTTGTTTCGTAAGGGAGTGACGGAAACGACAGCTTTATTCTTTATACTCTCCCAAAATTAATCAATTTATAATGGTGTCTATAATGAAGCAGTATTTTGTTTTGGGTTTGATGACTTTAGTCGCTGCGTTACCTTTAGCTAATATTCACGCTCATGAATTATCTAAGCCGTCAAGCAAGGTGATTTTAACCGTGAGCGGCAGTATAAAGAATACCAACACGCCAGACGGCACCGCTCAATTCGATCGTGAAATGCTGATGAATTTAGAGGTTATTGAATTAAAAACAGAGACACCTTGGAGTGAAGGTGTTGATTCTTATCGCGGTCCTTTATTGCGCTCTTTAATAGCCACTGTGGGAGCCGAGGGAGGAGACTTAACAGTAACCGCGTTGAATGATTTTAGTTCCGTCGTCCCAAGCCAGGATGGTGAGGAATATAATGTTATTTTAGCAATGGAATTGAATGGTGTACCGATGTCTGTAAGAAATAAAGGGCCGTTATTTCTTGTCTATCCTTTCAGTGATTATCCTAGTTTAAATAATGAAGTGATCCACAATAGGTCTGTTTGGCAAATCAAATCTATTCACGTTGAGTAAAGCTAACATGCCTCGACATATCTCTCCTTTACTTCGTAGATTTGGGGTTAATAAAACAACTTCACCTATCCTTTTGTTAGTGATGGCAGCGTGTGTCTTTATGGGTGGCTCTGCACTGATTTTCTTTGAGTTGGTTGACCGACAAAAGGTGATCATGTCGGCTGTCGAAGAAGATGCATTATGGGCGGCCTATCAATTAGATAGGGAGTCATTGAAGCTAAAAAGTACATTAAAGCTATTGGAGGATGGGTATACTGAAGAACGCCTCGAGGAAGCTAAATTACGTTTTGACATACTTTTTAGTCGCATAAATGTATTAGAAGCTGGCGAACTTCATGTGTTGTTTAAGCGCCTACCTGATTACGAAAACCTTTTGCTTTTTCTAAAACAAAAAATGCTGGAAATTGAGACGCTTCTTTATGTAGAAAAGGAAGCCTTGATAGTGCCGGAGATACTGGAAAAAAGTGATGAGATGTTAAAAGAAACAGGGGAAATTGTTCATAAGACATTGGCCTCTCGTTCAGTTGAAAAAGTACAACAGCGAAAGGACGCCTTGAAGCTGTTTATTGAGCTTGGTTCGTTAATTGCTTTGTTGACTATTACTATGGTTTTCATCATAGCAATGCTGTTTAAACAGTTGAAAATAACGCAAAAGTCCTATGGGAAATCACGCAAGCTTACCCGTGATTTGGAGCTTGCTGTTCATTCCACTAAAAAAGCATTAAAGATTAAAACGGATTTTTTAGCAACAATGAGTCATGAGATACGCACTCCTATGAATGCGATTATTGGCTTTAGCCATCTATTGCAGGATGATGATCTAAATAAAAAACAGCAGGAAAAAGTTAATAAAATTCAGAAGTCTGCAGATAATTTACTTTCGATTATTAATAGTATCCTTGACTTTTCTAAAATTGAGTCTGGGAAAGTTGTATTAGAAGAAAAGGCTTATAGTATAGATGATGTATTAGATTATGTTTATTCTAGCTGTGAAGTTTCAGCTAATACAAAAAATATCGCCTTTAATGTTAGTCGCGATTTCTCTCTTGCCGATCAATTAGTCGGTGATAAAACCCGGCTTCAGCAAATTTTAATTAATATTGTTGGGAATGCGATTAAATTCACTCACTCTGGATTAGTTGACGTTAATCTGTATCAAAATTCTGCCCAAGAACTTGTTTTTGAAGTAAAAGATACAGGTGTGGGCATACCTGAAGGCGTTAATGTATTTGATGTATTTCAACAGGCTGACAGTTCAACTACACGTTTGTATGGTGGTACAGGACTTGGTTTAAGTATCACGGATAAATTGGTCGAGCTATTGGGCGGAAAAATTTCCTTTGAAAGTACGCTGGGGCAGGGAAGTACGTTCAAAGTCAGGCTTCCCTACAGACCAGACCTCAATGCGCAAGCAACTGCGATGGAGCGTGTTGGTGTGATAGATCAAGACAAATCCATACAAGAATTACTCTCTCGCCTAAGTGTCGAATATGTTGCTTTGGACATAACTAATGCACTTTCCAATGATTCGGTGCTAGTAGTAGATAGCAGTTGGTTTAATCATCAAGATGATTTATCCAATGATGTTTTTGCTGCTTTGAAAGGAAGAGCCCTTTTTATTTCTAGGGATAATGAGTCTGTACAAGATGCTCTGGTAACTGGGTTATTGACTCCATCAAACATTAATAATAAAGCCGCCATTTTAACATCACAGGATAATTTTCCATTAGATCCAGGGAAGGTGAAATATGAAGCAGGCTTGCTGAATGGAAAAACAATATTGCTAGCGGAAGATAATAAGATTAACGCTAATATTGTTGTGGCTGTTCTGAATAAGGTCGGGGCAAAAGTAGATTGGGTAGAGAATGGTGATTTAGCTTTTAAAAAAGCCCAAGAGCATTTCTACGATTTGATATTAATGGATATTCGAATGCCAATAATGGATGGCTATCAAGCGAGCAAAGAAATCTCCCAGTCATTGAAAGACACCAAACCTCCTATTGTTGTTCTGACTGCGGACACGTTTGAGATGGAAAGGAAAACTAACTTAGAGTTCGGCATAGATGATTTTTTATTTAAGCCTTTGGATCCTCATTTATTGATAGAGAAGATAGAAAGGTGGACTTCCGCGCCAAATGCTAAGTCTGTCGAGATAGAATATAAGAGTTCATACATATCGGAAGATACGCTAAACGACATTGTAGCCGAGCTTGATCAGCTTGAATTACTTTTAATGGAAGGTAGTTTGAAGTCGGAAAATTGTATTGATGATTTTATTAAAAAATACAATGGAATTATTGACTTGGACGCTCTTAAGGCCGTAATCGATGATATCTCATCATACGATTATCAAGATGCAATAAATAAAATTGTTAGATTCAAACAGAATGTATCCACTAGGTCTTGCGAGAAATAATATGATCTCTATAGTAGAAAATAATGACAAAAATAAGCGTATTCTTATCGTTGACGATGTTCCGACAAATATTGATTTATTAAAAGAAATTTTATCTGAGTATTATCAAGTGCAAATTGCGAAAAGTGGGGCGCTGGCGCTGGATATCATTAGTCGCACCCTGCCAGACCTTATATTGCTTGATATTATGATGCCAGATATGAATGGTTTTGAGGTATGTAAAAAAATCAAATCCAAACCAGAAACGGCAGATATCCCCATTATTTTTTTAACGGCAGTTAACGATGCCCAGATTGAGCAAGAAGGCTTTGCTTTAGGGTGTGTTGACTTTATAACCAAGCCAATTACGCCTTTAACCACTTTGTCGCGAGTGGCTACTCACTTGAAATTAGCGGCTGACAATTTACTCAATAAAAAAATCATCGAAAATAGAACGCGTGAGTTGGATGATGCGCTGGAATCGGCAATTGGCATGCTAGGAGAGGTGAGTCAGCTAAATGACACGGATACCGGTGTGCATATGTGGCGTATGGCTGATTACTCTGCGGCTTTGGCCAAAGCTATTGGTTGGGACGACGATCAGGTCGAGTTGTTAAAGCTCGCTGCGCCTCTTCATGATACTGGTAAAGTGGGTATACCGCATGAAATATTGAAATCGCCAAATAAACTCACTGATGAACAATGGGATATTATGCGTCAGCACACAGTAATTGGGCATCAGATACTCATTAAAAGTGAGGCTCCACTATTCAAATTAGCGGCTGAAGTTGCGCTAGGACATCATGAAAAATGGGATGGGTCAGGCTATCCGTTTGGTTTATCTGGCGAAGAAATTCCTTTATCGGCTCGCATTGTTAGTTTGGCTGATGTGTTTGATGCTCTTACTATGGCTCGTCCTTATAAGAGAAACTGGTCCATGGAAGAGGCATTAGATTATATCCGCAAAGGCGCTTATACGCACTTTGATCCTATGTTAGTTGAATGCTTTTTATCTATAGAAGATGAGCTAAAGAAAATCCAAGATAAATGGAGTGCTGTTCACTAAGTGACAGCACAACATTTTTTATATTTTTTGCCTGAGCCGCACAAACAAGGATCATTACGACCGATATTCATTGCCGCAGAGTTGATCAAAGGTGTGTTTTTCTTTACATCATGTTCACCAGAAATATAAAACCATTTACCTTTGATCTTTTTAAAAATAGAACGCTCGCTCAACCGTCCAATGTGTTTGCCTTCTTTGAAGTGTGCAGAGAACGCAACGACACCTGATTTGTCTTTCTCCAAACCATCTTTTGTGTCATTTATTTCCAATTTTATCCATTGTGTATTTTCGTTGCTGTCTCGAATGTCTGCTGACGCTTGGTCGGGCTCATCTTCAAGTTTTTGAGTTTGAGCGATGTACTCAAAGTTTCCAATAGCAAAAGCTGTGTAGCGAGAGCGCATCAGTGTTTCAGCAGTAGGGGCTGTACCTGGATTGTTATGGTACATACCACAACACATTTCGTATGGACTTCCTGTTCCGCAGGGACAAAGTACTGGGACTGGCATTGATCAACTCCTCTCTTCGCCAAATACACTTTAACAAATGAACTTTAAGGTGCGTATAATACCTTTTTATTTAATGGCTAACAGGAATTATTTGTGACTTCATCGGGCCCAACCTCATTTTTTTGGTTTGATTTTGAAACGACCGGAACGGACCCAGCGCGAGATCGTCCTATGCAATTTGCGGGAATTAGAACAGATCTTGATTTTAACCCGATCGGTGAGCCGATCATGTTTTACTGCCGTTTAGCAGAGGATGTTTTACCCCAACCTGAAGCTTGTTTGTTAACGGGTATTAGTCCGCAAGATGCTAACCGCGAGGGCATGTGTGAAGCAGAATTCATGCAAGCTGTCGAAGCAGAATTGTCAGTCCCTGGGACTTGCGCTCTTGGTTATAATACGATTCGATTTGATGATGAAGTTGTGCGTTACGGCTTTTATCGTAACTTTATTGATCCTTACGCAAGAGAGTGGCAAAACAACTGTTCACGCTGGGATATTATTGATTTGGTTCGCATGACTTACGCGATGCGCCCAGAAGGCATTGTTTGGCCAAAAGGGGAGGACGGTCAAGTTTCAATGAAACTTGAAGCTCTAACTAAGGCGAATGATATTGCTCATGAGCAAGCGCATGACGCTTTGTCGGATGTCTATGGCACAATTGAAATCGCTAAGCTCATTCGTCAAAAACAACCTAAGTTGTTTAATTATTATTTAAAAATGCGACAAAAGCATGAGTTGCAGCAATTCATTGATGTTGCTCGTTTAAAGCCTTTTTTGCATATCTCTGGCATGTTTGGTCAAGCAAAGCATTACTCGTCTTTTGTTGTGCCTATTGCTCCGCATCCAACCAATAAAAACGGTGTTATTGTGTTTGACTTAATGGCGGATGCTCAGCTGTTAATCGATTTGAGTGTGGATGAAATTCGCCGTCGTGTGTTTACGCGACAAGAAGAGTTGGGTGAGGTGGAAAGACTCCCCTTAAAAGTCATCCATTACAATAAGTCTCCTGCTGTTGCACCAGCGACTTTCCTAAAAGATGCTGACGTCGTTAAACGTTTGGCATTGGATGGCGCTATTTGTCGTCATAATCTTGCCATCATAAAAAGCCATAATGGGTTGGCTGCGAAACTAAGTGATGTCTTTATTCAAGAAGAGCGCCCAATCCATAAGGATCCAGATGTCATGTTGTATTCTGGTGGCTTCTTCTCTCGTGAAGATAAGGTTAGGATGGAAACGATTCGTAACACACCGGCTAACCAATTGTCTGAATTAACAATGTCGTTTGATGATCGGCGCTTACCTGAGATGTTAATGCGTTATATCGGACGAAATTATCCAGAACAACTCAATGAGCAGCAAAGAATCGAGTGGGAAGAGTATCGCCAAGTGCGCTTACTTGAAAAAGATGGTGGTGGCTCTATAAATATGGAACAGTATTTTGAACGCTTAAATCAGATAGCTCAAACGCCTGACCTATCGCCGACTAAGCAGATAATGCTGCAAGACTTGGCGGATTATGCCCAAAGTATTTACCCAATACCTTTGTAAGGAATATCTATGAACGAACAGCATAAAGGAATCCATTGGCTGGTTGGCTTTGCTGCCTTTGTTGTTATTATTGCCGCGTTAAAAGCCGCATCCCAGATTGTTGTGCCTTTTATGCTGTCCGTGTTTATCGCAATCGTTTGCGCGCCAGCAATGTCTAGTTTACGCCGTCGCGGTGTGCCAACTTGGCTCTCTATTCTATTAGTTGTGTTGGTGATACTGGTTGGTATTAGTTCTCTTGCCGTTCTCGTAGGTGCCTCTTTGGATGATTTTTCTAATCAGTTGCCCAACTATAAAAAGCGCTTTGCTGAAGAGGCCTCCAGCGTCATTCAGGTACTCAATAACTTTGGTTTAAATGTCTCTTATGATCAGGTTAAAGGCTATATAGATCCTTCGGCTTTAATGCAGATGGTGGCGAATGCCTTAAGAGGGCTTGGTAGTGCACTGACTAATTTTGTCTTAGTGGTGATGATTGTAATCTTTATTCTTTTCGAGGCGGTTGAGTTGCCTAAGAAGTTGGCTTTGGCATTTAGTGATACGTCCAAATCCTTAGATAAATTTGACTCTTTTATAAAATCGGTTAACCGTTACTTGGTGATAAAAACCTTAGTTAGCATGTTTACAGGCGTTTTAATTACTTTGCTAATGTGGGTGTTGGGTGTGGATTTCCCGATTTTGTGGGGTGTCTGTGCTTTTCTTCTGAACTTTGTACCTAATATCGGTTCGATTATCGCGGCAGTTCCTGCTGTCCTGCTTGCTTTTGTGCAGTTGGGTAGTTTGTCTGCAGGGCTAGTTGCGGGGGCGTTTTTAGTGGTGAACTTGATTGTCGGCAACATGATCGAGCCTCGTTATATGGGACGTGGGTTAGGGTTATCGACTTTGGTGGTCTTTTTATCTTTGCTCTTGTGGGGTTGGGTTTTTGGTCCGGTAGGTATGCTGCTTTCGATTCCGTTAACAATCATTATGAAGTTGGCTTTCGAGGCTAACCCTAAAATGCATTGGTTGGCGATTCTAATAGACTCTGAAACGAGTAAAACTAAGCTTTAGAGGTGAGTGGTGTATTTGGTAGGGAAGAATCTATTTTGAAATTCTGCTAGCTTATTTTGCTTTTTTTGTATATACTTCGCGATCAGTTTTTCCTCCGAGAATTTCTTTAAGGCATGTAAATGGTTACAGGCCTTATCCTCACCAAAAAAAGGTACTAATTTACATGTCTGACGCTGATACTCAGCCTACATTTGATTCGTTGGGCCTAATCGCCCCTGTTCTTAAAGCGGTTGCTGACCTAGGTTACGAGCAACCATCTGCTATCCAAGCGCAAAGTATTCCATATTTATTAGAAGGTCGAGACCTTTTGGGGCAAGCGCAGACGGGTACTGGTAAGACAGCAGCGTTCGCGCTTCCGTTGTTGTCTCGCATTGACGTTACAGATAAAACGACACAATTACTTGTCTTGGCTCCAACTCGTGAACTTGCTATTCAGGTTTCTGAAGCATTTCAAAGTTACGCTCGCAATTTGCCTGATTTCCATGTTCTGCCAATTTACGGCGGCATGTCATACGACACGCAACTTCGTCAACTAAAACGTGGTGTTCAAGTTGTTGTTGGCACACCTGGTCGTGTTATGGACCACATTCGTCGTAAAACATTAAAGCTAGACGGCCTTAAAGCCCTAGTTCTTGATGAAGCTGATGAAATGTTGCGCATGGGCTTCATCGATGATGTTGAGTGGATTCTTGAGCAAACACCATCTACTCGCCAAATCGCATTGTTCTCTGCAACTATGCCAGCCGTGATTCGTCAGGTGGCTAATCGTCATTTGAATAATCCAAAAGAAGTTAAGATTGTTACCAAAACTTCTACGGCAATGACTATTACTCAGAAATATTGGCCAGTAAGCGGTCTGCACAAGCTAGACGCTTTGACTCGTATTCTTGAGATGAACGAACACGATGGCATGATCATCTTCGTTCGTACAAAAGCGGCAACGGTTGAATTGGCTGAAAAGCTAACGGCTCGTGGTCATGCTTGTGAAGCCTTGAACGGTGACATCAGCCAGAATTTGCGTGAACGTACTGTTGATCGTATTAAGAAAGGTCAAATTGACATTCTTGTTGCGACAGACGTTGTGGCGCGTGGTCTGGATGTTGAGCGTGTAAGTCACGTTGTAAACTACGATATTCCATACGATACAGAATCTTATGTTCACCGTATTGGTCGTACTGGTCGTGCTGGTCGTTCAGGTACTGCGATTCTATTTGTTGCTCACCGTGAGCGTCGCATGCTGCAAGCGATTGAGCGTGCAACTCGTCAGCCAATCGAAAGTATGACTTTGCCGACAGCTTCAGACATTAACGCGCACCGTGTTAATCGCTTCAAGCAAAGCATTTCAGATACGATGGATAATGAAGATCTTGATTTCTTCCTAGAGCTTGTTCAAAGCTACCAGAAAGAAAACGAAGTGGATCCATTGAAAATGGCAGCGGCTTTAGCTCATATGGCTCAAGGCAAAACACCATTGCTACTGTCTGAAATGGAAGTTCGCCAAGAGCGTCGTGAACGCCGTGATGACCGTGAAAATAATCGCAGCGACCGTGCACCTCGCGAGCGTAAAGTTCGTCCGGTTACTGCCGAAGCGATGCCATTGAAAGATGACCCAAGCACGTCTATGACGCGTTACGTTGTTCAGGTTGGTTATAACGCGGGCGTTAAACCAGGCAACATCGTAGGTGCCATTGCAAATGAAGCAGAAATCGAAAGCCGTTACATTGGCCATATCGAAATTTACGAAGATTTCTCTACTGTTGATTTGCCAACTAACTTAAATTCAGATGTTTTAGGTAAATTAAGCAAAACACGTATTTGTGGTCAGCGTACAGACATTGCGAAACTAGAAAATGCTGATGAGCTAAATAAGCGCGCAGCGTCTCCTTCTACTCGTAAGCGTCCGTCTGGCGATCGTCGCCCATCTAATGGTGGTGAGCGTCGTCGTTCTTCTGGTGGCCGTGATCGTGATAATAGTCGTTCAGAGCGTCGCCCTAGAGCGCCGCGTAAAGACGGTTAATTTAATGATTTAAGTGTTACTTCAAAAAACCGAATCTAGTGATGGATTCGGTTTTTTTGTATTATAAGTTACAAAAGTTAATAAAAAGTTAGTCAAGGACAAAAATGGACATAGCTAGTCATCTGAATAGAAAAAAAATTAATATCAATCCGTTGCTCTTTTTGATTTTGGGATTATTTTGTACCTTCATAGGATATATTCTTACAAGGTTTTATTTTTTAGCTGCTAACTCTGGTTATTATGTCAGTGAACCAGCTGGCGATGTTATTTTAGCCTTAATTCATGGTTTACGGTTCGATTTGTCTGCCATTGCTCTGTTGAATGCTCCGCTTTTATTGCTTTTATTCGTTTCAATATGGTTTCGAGTATTATTGGCCACGAATATGAAGTTGATATTTTGCTACTTATTTGTGGTCAATGTGTCTGCTGTTGTAATCAATTTTATTGACACTGTTTATTTTCCATACACTGGTCGCCGAAGTGGTCCAGAGGTTTTTTCTATGGCAAATGATGTTGTCTCTCAGTTGCCTGAATTGATTTTTGTGTATTGGTGGTACCTGCTTGGAACAGTGTTGATTTACTGGATCTATTTTGCCATTTTTAGAAAAGTTATACGTCGACTGCCAGCTGTTTGTCTAAACTGGTTTGTTGTTGTTTTAGTGCTTATCATTTTGGCTTTTTTATTAATCTTGGCTGGTCGAGGGGGATTTCAGTCTAAGCCGATTCGCGCATTAAATGCTTACAGCTACCCTTCTAGTAGTTTGGGTAGCTTGGTGCTCAATACGCCATTTAGTATATTGAAAGAAGATGCAGAGAAATTAGAGAGAGTTCATTACTTTGAGTCTGAAGATGACATTAAAAAAGTGCTTGATAATTCAAAGTCAGCAGATGTAACAGTAAATAAAGACAGCTCTCCAATTACTAAACAAAATGTCGTTATTTTAATTCTAGAAAGTTTTGGTCTTGAATATTTTGGTCCGCCGTATGGATTAAAACCTTATACACCATTTATTCAAGAGCTTGCAGAAAAAGGACGCTTTTTTCCCAATGGTATTGCAAATGGAAGGCGTTCAATAGAAGCGGTACCTTCGATTCTTGCTGGCATACCGTCATTAATGCCTGAGGCTTATATGAGATCACCATACCAATCTAATACGGCATATGGGCTAGGTGAAATTGTAAAGCAGTATGGCTACAGTACGGCTTTTTTTCACGGCGCAAAAAATGGCAGTATGTATTTTGATAGCACGACGTACCGATTTGGTTTTGATAAATATTTTGGACAAGATCAATACCCAGACCAATCTCAATTTGATGGGCAGTGGGGGATATTTGATGAGCCATTTTTGCAGTTTGCTGTTGATGAGTTAGATAAATTACCAAAACCATTTATGTCTGGAATTTTCACTATTAGCTCACATCCGCCCTATACACTGCCAGAGCAATACCAAGACGCTATTCCTGATGGTGAGATTCCTATGCATAGAGTCGTACGTTATTCTGATATGGCATTGCGTAAATTTTTTGAGTCAGCTGCTAGGAAAGATTGGTATAAAGACACTTTATTTGTGCTGACTGCTGATCACACATCCGATAACTTTGATCCTAGGTTTGCATCTTCTTTAGGTCGTCATCAGATCCCTATTATTTTATATCAACCTGATAACAATATTGAGCAGGGCGTTCTTGATGAGGTCGCTCAACAAATAGATATTCCTGCCACAATAATTGATTACTTAAATCTACCTGAAAAGGACAAAATATTACCCTTTGGTCGATCTTTGCTAACTAGAAATAACCAAGCTGATGCTGTTATAAAAGAAGAAGATGCCTATTGGTTAATTTCTCAAGGCAAGTATGTAAAATTATCTATGGATGAAAGTGTCCCTGTCAAAACAGGCGATTTACCAGATACTTTTATTAAGCCTGAGCACCAAGCTAAGTCCGTCGATCTGGTCCAGCTGGAGCGTAGATTGAAGGCTTATATACAAATTTATACCAATGGATTAATTGATAATTCTCTATACAGTTTTTCACCTAAAAACACTCAGTAGGTAAACAATGAACGAAATTACTATAATTAAGCCAGATGATTGGCATTTACATTTTCGCGATCAAGATATGTTGCTTGAAACGGTTCCAGCAACAGCGCGTTGTTTTGAGCGTGCGGTGGTGATGCCTAATTTGGTTCCGCCTGTTACCACGGCTGAGCTTGCATTGAGCTACAAGGAGCGAATTTTAGCTGCGCGTCCTGAAGGTAGTTCTTTTACCCCCATTATGACTATCTATCTAACGGATAAAACCAGCGTTCAAGATATTAAAGACGCCAAAAATGCGGGTGTGTTAGCGGCTAAAATGTATCCTGCTGGTGCGACGACTAATTCAGATTCTGGCGTGAATTCTTTGGAGTCTTTGTATCCAGTCTTTGAAGCCTTGGCTGACAACGATATATTGTTACTGATCCATGGCGAAGTGACGCAAAAACACATTGATATTTTTGATCGTGAAAAAGAATTTATCGATCAGCATATGGTGAAGATTGTTGAACGTGTACCTCACCTAAAAGTTGTGTTTGAACACATTACGACCAAAGAGGCTGCTGATTTTGTTTTGTCGGCTCGCGATGGTGTGGCGGCGACGATTACCCCTCAGCATTTGTTGTTAAACCGCAACGACATGCTGGATGGTGGTGTGCGCCCACATAACTATTGTTTACCTGTGCTAAAGCGCAGTACCCACCAAGAAGCGCTAAGAGCAGTGGTTAAGAGTGGTTCACCTAAGTTCTTCCTAGGTACGGATTCAGCTCCTCACGCCAAGCACCGCAAAGAGTCCGATTGTGGTTGTGCGGGCTGTTACAGTGCTTGGTCTGCGCTTGAGCTTTATACGCAAGTGTTTGATGAGTTAGATGCACTAGATAAACTAGAAGGTTTTGCGAGTATTTACGGTGCTGATTTTTATGGTTTGCCACGTAATACAGAAACAGTCACTTTGGTGCGTGAGTCTTGGGAAGTGCCTAGTAATATCATTTTGCCAAATGGTGAGCCAATAGTGCCTTTCTTTGCGGGCAAGCAGGTGGCTTGGAAATTGAAGTAGTTCGATTTTTGGTTAGCGCAAGAAAGCCGAATTCAGTAATGGGTTCGGTTTTTTTTATGGTGATAATTTTTAATATGGTAATGGTTAATGAGCTATTTGAAATAGAGAGTGTTAAGAGAAGTTTTTGAATTCATTGCAGGGGAGGTATAAATAAGATGGTGCGGATGGAGAGACTCGAACTCTCACGCCGTGAAGCACTGGAACCTAAATCCAGCGTGTCTACCAATTCCACCACATCCGCATGTCGTGTTGACGGGCGAGATCTTACCGATATTTTCAGTCGATGCAAGTGTTTTTTGATGGAGTGTTTATATTTATTTTCTTGAACGGGTTTGCGGAATTTTCTAGCAGGAAATTAAGACATGCAAAGTGAAAAGTGGTCTAATATTGTTACCCTAAATCGTTACTTCAGCAGAGTTAAAATATGGATAAGCATTCTGTGTCATTACTGTTAAATCCCCTTGATCTTGCAACATTTTTTGTCTTTTTTGCATGCTGGTGGGGATATGCATTTTATGCTTTGTACAATTCAAAGCGTCGCTCTTGTTTGGTGAGTGTGCTGCATCAGTTTCGTTTAGCTTGGATGTCACGATTACTTAGACGAGACAACCGAATTGCTGATGCTTCCGTAATGGCGAATTTAGAAAGAAGCAGTTTGTTTTTTGCTTCAAGTAGCTTATTGATTATTGCTGGTCTGTTTACTGCTTTTAATTATTCAGAAAAAGCGATTGGTATTTTGTCTGACTTTTATCTATTGGCGCCGATGAGTCAGCAAGAATGGGAGTTAAAAATTATCGTACTAGTGGCGATTTTCTCTTATGCATTTTTTACTTTCACTTGGTCTGTTAGGCAGTATAACTTTTGTTCCGTGTTGGTTGGCAGTGCGCCATTGGCCACTGAGCGTGGTATTGAAGAAAGTGAGCGCGAGCTATATGCCATGCACATGGCGAAAATTTGCAGTTTAGCAGCGAATCAATTTAATTATGGCCTTCGTGCTTTCTATTTTGCTATGGCCTTTTGTGGTTGGTTTCTTGGTCCATATTTTTGTATGGCTGCCAGCGTCATGGTGGTTGCCGTGCTTTACCGTCGTGAATTTCGTTCTAAAACATTTAAAACTTTGAGCCGTGGACTCGTGATGAAATCCCATGCTTCCTAATTTTCCCAAGCCGTTACCTGAAGATGATAAACCTGTTAATCGTACCGTTACTGTGGATGACAGGCTTTATCAGTATTTAGTCGATGTTTCCGTACGTGAAGACGACTTATTAAGAGCTTTGCGTCGTGAGACAGCTCAATACCATATGGCGCGTATGCAGTTATCACCCGAAGTGGGTCAGTTGTTAGCCTTGCTTATCAAGCTGCAAGCACCTAAAAAGATTCTTGAAATAGGTGTGTTTACCGGATACAGCACCTTATCCATGGCAATGGCAATGCCAAAAGAGTCAAAGCTAGTGGCGATTGAGAAAAAGCAGATGTGGTTGGACATTGCGACCCGCTATTTAGAGCAAGCGGGCGTGATAGATCGTGTTACGACTTATTGTGACAAAGCTTTGCCAGTCATGGAGTCTTTTCTCCAAGCTGAACGTGAAACCTTCGACTTCATCTTTATCGATGCGGATAAGCAAAATCTGCTGGCTTACTATCAATTAGCCAAACAATTGCTGCGCCCAGGTGGGTGTTTGGTGATAGATAATACCTTGTGGTGGGGTAATGTTGCCGATGAGGAGTTTACCGATAAAGACACCAGAATAGTTCGTGAGTTAAATAAAACTATCCATCAAGATACGGATGTGGAGTTGTCACTGATTCCTATTGGCGATGGACTGACATTGGTTCGAAAAAACACCTAAAGTCTGTTCGTAAAATGAACAGGACTTTTTTTTATTCCCTTTTGAATCCCTTTCACTTTTTATATCCATAAATATATTGTGACTTTTTTGCTCCTTTTAGTGGGTTAGCCTCTTGAAATCGCTTCAAGAGGCTTTATCTATGAGTCACAAGTGAAACGTAATACGCCTTTGGTTTTATCCGAGGGTTCATTCAAATAGGAGCAAGTCATAACATGGCAACTGATACTCAAAAAGAAACGTTAGGGTTTCAAACGGAAGTTAAGCAACTACTTCATTTGATGATCCACTCTTTGTACTCCAACAAAGAGATCTTTCTACGAGAGCTGATTTCAAACGCATCTGATGCAGTGGATAAGCTACGTTTTGAGTCTGTCGCTAACGCAGACCTTCTGGCAGAAGATCCAAACCTACGTGTTCGTATTGAATTTGATAAAGAAGCGAATACGGTTGTTATCGATGATAACGGTGTTGGTATGTCTCGTGAAGAAGCCATAACTAACCTTGGAACGATTGCAAAATCCGGTACGTCCTCTTTCTTAGAGCAATTGAGTGGTGACCAGAAGAAAGACAGCCAATTGATTGGTCAATTTGGTGTCGGCTTTTATTCTGCTTTCATCGTGGCGGATAAGGTCACTGTGGAATCGCGTCGTGCAGGTGCTGCGCAAAATGAAGGCGTTCGTTGGGTATCGGATGGTTCTGGTGAATTTACGATCGAGAACATTGATAAAGAATCTCGTGGTACGCGTATTATTCTTCACCTAAAAGCAGATGAGAAAGAATTCGCCGACAATTTCCGTCTACGTCATTTGGTTACTAAGTACTCCGATCATATTTCTATTCCAGTTGAAATGGAAAAGCCTGTTTATCCAGAAATGGATGAAGAGGGCAACCCTAAGCCGGTAGATGAAAACAAAGCGCCAGAATATGAAGCCGTTAACTCAGCTAAAGCGCTTTGGACTCGTCCACGTAACGAAGTGACGGACGAAGAATATCAAGAGTTTTACAAGCATATCTCTCATGATTACCAAGAGCCTTTGAAGTGGTCACACAACAAGGTTGAAGGTAAATTAGAATACACAAGCTTGTTGTATATTCCTTCTAAAGCGCCTTATGACCTTTGGAATCGCGATATGCAACGTGGTCTGAAACTCTATGTTCAGCGCGTCTTTATTATGGATGAAGCTGAAGCTTTCCTTCCGCCTTACATGCGCTTCGTTAAGGGTGTAGTTGATTCTAACGACTTGTCTTTGAACGTGTCTCGTGAAATTCTGCAAAACGATAATGCGGTTGACTCTATGCGTTCCGCGTTGACGAAACGTGTATTGGACATGTTAGCTAAGATGGCGAAAAACGAGCCAGAAGATTACCAAAAATTCTGGGATGAATTCGGTAACGTCATCAAAGAAGGTCCAGCTGATGACATGGGCAATAAAGACAAGATTGCAAGCTTGTTGCGTTTCAGTTCAACTCACACAGATGCAGCAGCGCAAACTGTGTCTTTGGCAGACTACATCGAGCGTATGAGCGAAGGCCAAGATAAAATTTATTACATCTATGCCGAAAGCCATAATACTGCGAAAAACAGCCCACACTTAGAAATCTTGCGTAAGAAAGGTTTCGAAGTCTTGCTATTAAGTGATCGTATCGACGAATGGATGATGTCTTCTCTACAAGAGTTTGAAGGCAAATCTTTCCAAGACGTTACCAAAGGCAAGTTAGACTTAGCTGACCAAGAGAACGAAGAAGAGAAGAAAGAGAAGGAAGAAAAGGCTGAGCAAATTAAGCCACTTCTTGATCGTATGAAAGTGGTGTTAGACGAAAAAGTCGCTGGTGTAAACTCCACGGATCGCTTGACTAACTCTCCTGCGTGTTTGGTAGTGGGTGAATATGATATGGGTCTTCAGATGCGTCGTTTACTTGAGCAAGCGGGCCAGAAGCTTCCAGAGTCTAAACCAACTCTTGAAGTTAACCCTGATCATCCAATCGTTGCTAAGATGGATGCTGAAACGGATGAAGAACGTTTTGCAGATATGGCGTGGTTGCTGTTTGAGCAAGCGACGCTATCTGAAGGTGGCCAGCTGGAAGACCCTGCGACGTTTGTTAGCCGTATGAACAAATTGATCGTGCAGCTAAGCAAGTAAGATCACGCTGTAAATAGCTAAAATATAAGCCCATATTTGCTCGCAAATATGGGCTTTTTTATGGGCTTTGAGCATGAATGAAAGTCTTAAGTTTGCGCGTAGAAATAAAATCGTATAGCGTTAAAGAGTGCTAAGGAATAGCGCTTTTATTATCAATGGAGTGAGTCATGTATTTATTTAAAAATTGGTTAGTCTGTTTATTTTTATTTCCCCTGTTTGTGTTCGCTCAGCCAGATGTTCAGTTGGCAAAGGTATACTCGGATGACACGCAGATTCAAGATTACTTAGTCAGTGAAAAGTACGATGGGATTCGTGGAATCTGGACAGGCACTGAGTTATTAACCCGCCAAGGTAACATTATTAATGCGCCCGCATGGTTTACCGAAAATTTACCACCCGTTTGGTTGGATGGTGAGCTATGGTCAAAGCACAATGATTTTGCTTACATCATGTCGACTGTGAGCAAACAAGTGCCAGTAGACAGCGAATGGCAAAATATTTATTACATGGTGTTTGATGCCCCTGATAAGGCGCGCTCACTTACTTTTTATGAGCGCTATCAACGCTACACGACCATAGTTACCAGCCTTAATCTTCCCCATGTTTTACCTGTAGAGCAGTTTTCGGTAAACACGACTGATGAGCTGAATCATTTGCTAACGTCTTATGTAGGCAAAGGGGCGGAAGGTTTGATGCTACATCGCAAGCTTGCCCGTTTTGAATCCGGGCGTACTGATAATCTCTTGAAGCTGAAGCCACATATGGATGCCGAGGCAGAGGTGGTCGGGATATTAAAAGGTTCGGGAAAATACCAAGACATGATGGGCTCTTTAATTGTGGAGATGCCGTCCGGACTGCGTTTTAAAATTGGTACAGGTTTTACCGATAAAGAACGTGAAAACCCACCAAAGGTTGGACAAGTCATCACTTATAAATATCATGGCTTTACTGATCGTGGTGTTCCAAGGTTTGCCAGTTTTATGCGCATCCGCGATAAGGGTTTTTAATTTCTGATTTGGAGTAGAGGCATTAGTGGAAATTTATTGTTTACCGGGCACTATGTGTGATCATCGGCTCTGGGGCTTTACGCAAAAAGCTTTAGGCAGATTTGCTACATTGCATCATATTGTTCTGCCGATGGAGAATACTCTTGAGTCGATGGTTGATGCCTTAGCGAAAATATTGCCTGATAAACCAATAGATCTTTTGGGCTTTTCTATGGGGGGATATCTCGCCAGTCGTTTTTCGGTTAAATACCCCGAGCGCATCAATCGTCTTATGGTTTTTTCAAATACAGCAACGGGGCTTTTAGACAGTGAGCGCAAACAGCGTGAGGTAGCCTTAAATTGGGTTTCTACACAGGGTTATCGTGGTATCCCTCGAAAAAAGGCAATGGCTATGCTGGGTGCCCACAATCAAAGCAATGAAGTATTGGTTCGCTTAATTCAGGACATGGACAAAGCATTGGGCGAACCGGTATTAGTGCAGCAACTAAAAAGTAGCCTAGATCGCCCAGATGTCTTGTCGAATCTTGATAAGGTGCGTTTTCCAGTGTGCTTCGCCTTAGGTCAAGAAGATGGTCTGGTGTCAAAAGAAGCGATAGATCAAATTAAAAATACGGCTGGTATTGAGGTTCGAATGGCTGCTTGTGGTCATATGTTGCCTTTAGAACAACCAGATTGGCTGGCGAATTTGGTTACCGAGTTTTATTCGGCAGATTAACTTTGCCACTGCCTAGAATGGTCTTAGAGAGTCGGACAAAATAGTTGATGTAATGTCAGAATCAGTTCTTTGACTCGGCTGTCTCCAATGCTATAGAAAATAGTTTGAGATTCGCGACGAGTACTAACAAGGCCATCTTTTCTTAACACCGCAAGGTGTTGAGAAAGTGCCGATTGGCTCAAGGGAAGGCGTTCGTTTAATGCCGTAACAGAGAGTTCTTGGTCAAGAATATGGCACAAGATCATTAGGCGATTTTCATTGCTCAGCGCTTTCAAAAAAGTAGCAGCTTGGGCGGATTGCTTGACCATGTCTGCCATAGTGAGTGATTCATTGTTCATGATCGTGTTCTCGGTAGAGTTATCGCATTGGATTTGGTGCGATATGACTAAATTCATCCACATTGTCTGTGGATAAATAGGGTAGTACTGCTGTTTGATAGCGGCTCTTATCAAGTAGGGCGGTCATTATATAGTTTTGTACGTTATTCATACAATGACCGCAACTAAATTGCTTATTGGTTTAGGTTAAAGCTGGTCCAAATTGGGGCGTGATCGGATGGCTTTTCAAGCGCGCGTAAATCATAATCCACATCAGAATCTTCCAAGTACGGCGCGAGTCCATTTGACGCCATAATCACATCAATTCTTAAGCCACGTTTTGGCGTGTCTTCGAAGCCTTTTGAGCGATAATCAAACCAGCTAAAACGATCATTCTTAGTTGGGTTAAGCTGACGGTAAGTATCTTTCAAGCCCCAGTCTGATAATGTTTTAAACCACTCTCTTTCTTCTGGCAAGAAGCTGCATTTACCGGTTTTTAACCAGCGTTTTGCATTTTGCTCGCCGATACCGATGTCTAAATCGGTAGGGGAAATATTGATATCGCCCATTACGATGATTTTTTCATCAGGTGAGTGCGATGCTAGGTATGCCATTAAGTCAGCGTAGAACTTTCGCTTTGCTGGAAACTTGGTTTCATGGTCACGGTTTTCACCTTGAGGGAAATAGCCATTCAGCACCTTTATTGGGCCTTGTGGCGTATCAAATGTGGCAATGATCATGCGGCGTTGCGCATCTTCCTCGTCACCGGGAAAGCCATATTCCACGCTGGTGGCTTCTTGTTTACTGAAAATGGCCACTCCGTAGTGAGACTTTTGTCCATAATAATAAGCGTGATAGCCAACGGACTGAGGAATCTCGTGCGGGAAGGCGTCATCGTGGACTTTTATTTCCTGCAAGCCAATGACATCTGGCGCGTGCTTTTCTACTAGGGCTTCGATTTGATGTGGACGAGCTCGCAAGCCATTGATATTAAAAGAGACAAATTTCATGTAAATGGTTCCATAGCGAATTTTCTTAATGATACCCAGTTGCGCTGTTCGCATAAAGTGATTTACAGATCCATTGCTTTAGATTATTTGCTCTTTTATAAAATTAAATCTTTGATCCGTTCGTGCTCATGTAAATCCTTTAAAAAAAGGCGATGATGATTCCTTTTAACAGAAAGCTACCAGGGATAAGGCTCAATGTGGTGTAGGCAAAAAGGAAACGTTGCTCTCGGTTTATTTTTTTGATGATGGCGAGCAAAAACAATACAGCAAATAACCCGAAACTTAATGCCATGCCGTAGAGAAAAGATCCGCAAAAGTGCGGAAGAGCTGCAAAGGCAAATGCCGTAATGTGGATGCGTGCTAACTCTAACGTTTCCTTGTTACTGCGGAAAATAGTTATAAGAGTAAGAACAAAAGCCAGCCCATACAAGACCATGACATAGGTTGGCCACTCATAACTCAGTGGGCTGTCTAGATGGAAAGTCGAAAAACGGAAGTCGGAAAGAAATGCCCACGCTGTTTTGATTATCACGCTGACAATAAAAGCACCGACTGAGAAAAAGAAAAAAGCAACCACAGCACCGCCAGCGGTCGGCCCTGCTTTATAGCCTTCAATAATTAAGAGCACCACGCTTAATGCCGCGCTGACTGGTAGCCAAAGCCAATAATCGTCACTAAAAAGCGCAATGAAAGGCAATGCCATGATAATGAAGAATGTCTTGCCATCATCTTTTTGAAAAAAATAAAACGCCATGATGGCAATGTAAGCTAGGATGATGAAATCGGGCATGTAACTTCCTTGTATTATGATCTTTTTGTGGGTTTTGTTGGTAACGATTATCGTCTATTTAATGATATCGTAGCAGCCTTTAACGATACATTTTTTTAGGCTTTATACCTATTTCTATTAAGAAATGACTATCTACAGCATCGCTATTTTCTGTTCAGCCTTCTTCTAAGAGAGTGGGGCTGTTAAACTGCTTCTCATATTACATCATGAATGATTTTGGAGACTAAGAATGTCTTATCAGTACGATTTATTTGTTATTGGCGCCGGTTCAGGTGGTGTTCGTGCTAGCCGTGTTGCGGCATCCAAAGGTTATAAAGTAGCGGTTGCTGAGGGCAGTGCCCTAGGCGGAACCTGCGTTAACATTGGTTGTGTGCCAAAGAAATTATTTGTTTATGGCTCTGAATTTGGTCATGGTTTTGATGAAGCGGCAGGCTTTGGTTGGTCTCATCAAGGTGTGGAATTCAACTGGTCTGTATTGCGTGATAATAAAACCAAAGAAATTCAGCGTTTAAACGGCATTTATGGAAACTTGCTTGGTAATGCTGGTGTTGAACTTATTACTGGCTATGCAAGCTTTGTTGATGAGCACACGGTCATGGTGGATGGCAAAACCTATACAGCAGAACGCATTTTGATTGCTGTTGGTGCTAAGCCTTTCATTCCTGAATTCCAAGGCAGTGATTTAGTAGTTAGTTCTAATGAAATGTTTTTCTTAGAAGAATTGCCGAAAAAAGCCCTTGTTGTGGGTGGCGGTTATATCGCAGTGGAATTTGCTGGCATTCTAAATGGCTTGGGTGTTGAAACTAGCCTTGCTTATCGTGGCGATCAGCTGCTGCGCGGTTTCGATCAAGATGTTCGTGATTTCGCAAGTGAAGAATACAAAAAATCTGGCATTGATGTGCGCTTGAATACAGACGTTGAGCGCATTGAACTTGCCGATGCGGAAAATCCAAATGGTGCTCGAACCGTTCACTTCAAAGACGGTCATTCAGAAGAGTTTGGTCTCATCCTGTACGCAACGGGTCGTGTGCCAAATGTTGCTTCTTTAGGGCTTGATAAAGCGGGTATTAAAACAGGCAAAAATGGCGCTGTGATTATTGATAAGAACTTCACTACCTCCGCAAAAAGCGTTTTTGCACTTGGGGACGTCACCGACAATATTCAGTTAACACCTGTAGCCATTAAAGAAGCCATGGCGCTTATTGCTTACTGGTTTGATGGCAAAGAAGTGGACTTTGACTACGACAACATCCCAACCGCTGTCTTTAGTCAGCCAGCCATTGGTACTGTTGGCTTAACCGAGCAAGAAGCGGAAAAGCGGGGCCTAGACTTCCGTGTTTATCAAACCGACTTCCGTCCAATGAAACACACGCTAAGTGGTGCGACTTCGCGCTCTTTGATGAAACTATTGGTAAACAATGCAGACGACAAAGTGATTGGTGCCCATATGGTGGGTGATTACTCTGGTGAAATTATCCAAGGCTTGGGCATCGCTATTAAAGCTGGCGCTACCAAAGCGGACTTTGACGACACGGTAGGTGTTCACCCAACCAGTGCGGAAGAGTTTGTGACCTTCTCGGCGGCATCACTTAAGAAAAAATAAGTTTGGATACGGCTTAGCCAACAAATAAAAAAAGACGCGTCGGTATTTTATCGTCGCGTCTTTTTTTATTTGCACATCATTCACATACGTTTTCTCTATCAGCGTAGTCTTTATTTCGATTGCCACAATTGGTGCGCTTCTTTAGTGTTGCTAACATTCGCAACATGTCATTACCAATCCAAGAGAGCAAGATGAACGAAGTACTCACGACGTTACAACCCAGCGCAATCTGGCGCCACTTTCAAACATTATGCAATACACCGCGCCCATCCTTCCATGAAGCCGCATTAAGAGAGCATCTAATTAAATGGGCAACAGAACTAGGGCATGAGACCTATGTTGATTCAGTTGGGAACCTATTAATTCGCAAAGCGGCAAGTAAAGGTATGGAGGACAGAGAAACCGTTGTTTTGCAAGGTCACTTGGACATGGTGGCACAAAAGAATGCCGATATTGATCATGACTTCACTAAAGACCCTATTGTTACGCAAATCATTGATGGTTGGGTTCATGCAACAGGAACCACTCTTGGGGCTGATAACGGTATTGGTGTGGCGGCTGCAATGGCGGTTTTGGAGTCAACAGAGCTAGCTCACGGACCTATAGAAGCATTATTTACCATTGAAGAAGAAACCAGCTTACGTGGCGCATTGCAGCTTGAAGAAGGGATTCTAAAGGGCAAGATCTTATTGAACTTGGACTCTGAAGATCGCGGTGATGTTTATATAGGTTGTGCTGGTGGCATGGATATAAATGTTGAAAAGCACTATTCATCAGTCACGACTGACAAAGACAAAAAAGCCTTTAAAATTACTGTGTCTGGTTTACGTGGTGGGCACTCAGGCTTAGACATTCATAAAGGGCGTGCTAGTGCTAATGTGCTGATTGTGCGTTTATTGAATCTACTGAAAGAGCGTTGCGACTTTGGTTTAAGTGCCTTCACAGGGGGCACGCTTCGAAATGCCATCTCCCGAGATGCAGAAGCGACGATAAACGTTAGTAGCCAAGACCAAGCTAAACTGTTTGCGTTTGTTGAAGAGTTTGAGAAAAACACCAAGGCAGAATTTAGCACTACAGAAACAAATCTTATCGTGACTATAGAAACCGCCGAACTGGACTCGGAACTGGAAACAAACGATAAAGATGCGTTGTTAAACGCCATGTACTGTGCGCCTCATGGTGTTCATCGCATGAGTGCTGATTTGGAAGGTGTAACAGAAACTTCCTGTAATTTTGGTGTGATTAATCTTCGAAATACGGCTGATGGCAAAAAGGCTTTTGACGCTTGCTTGTTGGTTCGTTCTCTTGTGGATTCCGCTGTGGAACACTTGGCTTATGTCGCAAAATCAGGATTTTCATTGATTCAAGCTAGCGTGAAATTAGAAAATGGTTATCCAGGATGGCGTCCGGACCCAAATGCCGGCTTGCTCAAACATTTCTTAACGGTTCACACTGAGGTTATGGGTCACGACGCCAATGTTAAAGTGATTCATGCGGGCTTAGAATGCGGCATTATCGGCGCGAAATACCCAGGTATGGAAATGGTGTCATTCGGCCCCAATATCCGTGGTGCGCATTCACCGACCGAGCGCATGGAGATAGACTCCGTTGGGGATTTTTGGCGATTACTTGTTGCGTTGTTGGCGTCCACACCGAGGGCTTAAGTCTCTTCCCCTTTCTTCAAAGGGAAGACGGAAGATGGGGTGGTTCTTTCATTTTTTGAACTTGTTGCAGCCGCACACATAACTCGAACCGAGTGACATTCTCTTCGAAACTACGCCTACCTCAGGTGAATGTCACTCTTATCCTCGTTAATCAGAATCCCTACGCGCCGCTGGAATGAAACAGCTTTTCAAAAAATATTGAATAATGTTTTATCACTGCTATAGTAGGAGAGTCTAAAACAATAATGCAAAGAGTTATCCTATGTTTGTTTACAATAATGAAGTCCCTTTGGAAGATCTTGGTGCGGGCGTTTCACGCAAAATTATGGCTTATTCAGATAACATCATGGCAGTAGAAGTGCATTTTGAAAAAGATGCCATCGGCCCGCTGCATAATCACCCACATGAGCAGTTAACCTACGTGCTGTCTGGTAGGTTTGAGTTCACCATAGGGGATGAAACTAAAATTGTAGGCCCTGGCGATACGCTTTATAAAGAGCCAAATGTTATGCATGGCTGCCGCTGTTTAGAGCCGGGCGTCTTGCTAGACAACTTCACGCCAGTACGAAAAGACTTCCTATAAACTGCCTTCTTGTTCAATTAGATTAATAATGGTAGCGCCATTGCCATGGCGTTTGCCAAAGGTTTTGGTTGCGTCTGTTTGTAATATGACTCCGCACACATAACTCGAATCGAGTGACACCCCCTTCGAAACTACCGCCTACCTCAAGTGAAGGTACAGCCTCCATTTTAAATATTTTGCCCAAGGTAATGGTTCCATTACGCTTTGCCTTTTCTTTTTTAGGATTGGTGCAAGGTCTGTGTGTGAGAATATGTCATAATAGTCAAACAAAAGAGGAGGTTGGATGATGGTTTCACAGACGCTGACGATAGAATTGGATGATGAGCAGTTTGAGACAGTTTTGGGTGAAAACCTATTGTCGTCGTTGCTTTATCAAGGTGCGGATGTTCGTTACGGCTGTCGTGCTGGCGCTTGCGGAGCGTGTCGTCTTTATGATGCCAGTAACTGTGAGTCAATTCTTTCATGTCAGACGACAATTACATCTGCTATGTCTTTGACTCGGTATACGCCTGCTGAATCTTCTTCTTTCTCTATTATAAGCCATAATTCCCTCGATGATGCTTCAATTGAATTGACGCTTTTAGGCCCAAGCGACGATTCTTTTGGCGACCGTGTTTTTGTGTCCTTATCCTCTAATGAGCCGTCTGAAAAATCATCTGATAGGCAAGCTCACTTTCATGAATGCATGGCGTTAAATTCTGCTGGTGGGCCTTTAAAAGTGGTGTTACAGAAAGAACATGTTTCCACCGAGGACTGGTTGCGGGCCTTGGCACTTTCTGCGGATGACAAGCTGGAAGTACAGTTATCGACAGGTATAAGAAAAGGGCGTCTCTTATTTGAGATGGATCTTGCCGATGCGCCAGTGGTGGTTATTTCTTCTCCAGATAATACTATTTTTGAGTCGTATTGGCGTGATGCTGTGCGCGACTTTACACCAAGGTTTCTTGGGCATTTTATACTGTTTGATAATGATGATCTGACGCTTAGTTTAGCGGACGATGCGCTAATTACTTTTCTACAAGGGGCGTTGGTAGATTCCGAGGGGGCTCCGTTACACATCATTTATCATGGGCAAAACGTGTCTGCGAAAGATTGGGCTATGTTATTACGCCCATTAAGAATCCATCCCAATCAATTGCATTTTGTTCGGTAACTTGACTATCTATCTATATTTTTATCTTTATATATTTACTTTTATGTTTTTATGGCTTGGATCTATAAATGAAAATCATACACACTTCTGACTGGCACCTTGGTCAGCATTTCATGGGGAAATCCCGCCGTGATGAGCACAGAGCCTTTATTGATTGGCTATTGGCGCTGGTAGACAAAGAATCTATCGATGCGGTGATTATTGCTGGTGATGTGTTTGACACAGGCTCGCCACCAAGTTATGCCCGTGAAATGTACCATCAACTTGTGTTGGATATGAAAGCGCGTCAATGTCAGTTAGTCATCGTCGCGGGTAATCACGATTCGGTTAGTATGCTGAATGAATCCAAAAGTTTGCTGACCTATCTGGATACACAAGTGTCGAGTCAGGCAAACCTCGAAGACATTGATTCTCATGTTATTTCTCTTAAAGACAAAGCCGGAGAGATCGCGGCTTGGGTTTGTGCTGTACCGTATTTGCGTCCTAAAGACGTGATGAAAAGTATAGCTGGGCAATCTGAGCAAGATAAAAAACTCAGCTTGTTGCAAATGATTGGGGATTTTTACCAGCAAGTTTATGACGCTGCCTGTGAGAAGAATAAAGCAATGAAAACCCCAGTGCCGATTATTGGTACAGGTCATTTGACGGCAGTGGGCGGGCAAGTGAGTGAATCGGTACGAGATCTTTATGTGGGCACGTTAGAAGCTTTGCCGACATCGGTATTTCCTGCATTTGATTATTTGGCTCTTGGGCACATTCACCGTGCTCAGCCGATCAGTAAAAGTGGCCGATTCCGTTACAGTGGCTCGCCGATTCCATTGAGTTTCGATGAATTAGGGCGTGACAAAACCCTCGTTATCTTTGATACCGATTTACTAGGTGAAGATACGTTTGTGGACGACTTGTTTGCCGAGCCAACGGATCCTGTGCAATTAATCACGATTCCTAATTTTCAACCTATGGCGAGTTTGAAGGGCAGCTTGAAAGAGGTGATTAAACAGATTTCAGCGCTCGATTTAGTAGACGACAAAACCCTTTGGCTAGAAGTGACGGTCATTGCAGATGAGTATTTGAGCGATGTTCACAAACGCTTATTGGAAGTTATTGAGGGTAAACCTATTGAGTTACTTCGAGTGATGCGTCGCAGTGCTGTAGAGAAAAAGAATGAAGACTTTGAAGCTCGCAAAACCTTGTCGGAATTAACTGTGGAAGATGTCTTTCAGCAGAGCCTTACGTCGAATTTAGAGTTAGATGAAGAAGAAAACAAAACGTTGACTGAGTTGTTTCATACTTGTTTGCTTGAGCTAGAAGAGCATCAACAAGAAGGCGAGGAGAAGCAATCATGAAAATTTGCAAACTGCGCCTAAAGAATTTGAATTCCCTAAAAGGCGAGTGGGAAATTGATTTTACCAAAGCGCCTTTTGATGACGCTGGAGTGTTTGCCATTGTCGGACCGACAGGGGCAGGTAAATCGACCTTGTTGGATGCGATTTGTTTGGCTTTATATCATGAGACGCCGCGTTTAAAAGTGTCACCTAGCCAGAACGATGTGATGACGCGCCATACTTCTGAATGTCTAGCGGAAGTAGAATTTGAGATAAAAGGCAAAGGATATCGTGCTTTTTGGGGACAACGGCGCGCCCGTGGTCAAAGTGATGGCAAATTGCAGCCAATGACCTGCGAACTGTGCGAACGTGATGGCACAATTATCACCACTAAAATCAGTGAAAAAATAGACAAAATCGCGGAAATCACGGGGTTGGATTTTTCCCGCTTTACTAAGTCTATGTTACTGGCCCAAGGTGGATTTTCAGCGTTTTTGAATGCAACCGCTAATGATAGAGCGGAATTGTTAGAAGAATTAACAGGCACTGAAATTTACGGTGATGTGTCGAAGTGGGTGTTTGATAAGCACAAACTCGAAAAACAAGCTATTGCTTCTCTAGAAAAGTTTAATGAGCAGACTCAATTGTTATCGGATGATGCTTTTGCTGAGCTGAAACAAACAGAGTCGAGCTTTGAGGTTAATGAAAAAGCCAATGCGAAGGCCCTTAAGCAGCATCAAACGGTTTTGGAGTGGCGACGTACAGAGCAAAATCTTCAAGAGCAAGTTGCTGAATATCAACAACAAGTCACCGATGCGAATCAGGCGTTGATGGATTTTGGCCCTCAGCAACAGCAATTAGAACAGGCACTGACTGCGCAAGTTCTTCAAGCCGATTATGAAAAGCAGCAGGGCTTAAAATCTCGCTTGGATCAGAATCACGCTGATATTGCGCAACATACTGAGACGCAGCAAACACAGCTGATACAAAGTCAGACGCTTACTGAATCGCTGGAACAGGCGAAGGCGACATTAGCGAATACGCATATTGAATCGGAAGCGTTGAACAACAAGATCAACGATGAAATTCAGCCCATCTTGTCCCGCCAAGAAAGCGTGAAAATACAGCACCAAGACATGTCTTATCGTTTAAAACAAGCGGTAGAAAAAGTTGGCAATCAGCAGTCGCAGTTAAAAAGCATAACAGACAAACGCGCAGAAATTGATCAAGCTTGCCAAGAAAATAGCGCTATTTTGAACCGTTGGACGTCACCTGAGAAAATCGAAAATCAGTTATCTAGCTGGCAATATCAAGCGCAAGGCATCGCGGTGAATGCTCAAGCGATTACGGAGCTTGAGGCTAATATCACGCAAACGACGAATAAATATGAGGAAGCTCGCTCTGTTTATGGCATTAACCAAGCTAAATTAGAGCAAGGGCAAACGACTTTGGGCGAGCGTCAGCAAGCATTGCAAGGCACGATTGATGCTTTCATGCAGCTATCGTCGCAAGTTGAGTATGCCGATTGGCAGAAAGTTTATCACCAAGTTGAACGTGCTCAGCACAATGCGCAATCTCTGTGGAAACAGTTTCATCAATACCAAGATCAGCAATCGCTATTGGCAGAGCTGGATAAGAGTTTGCATGCAACGGCGGGTAATATTCAGCATCAGCAAAGTCAGTTAGAGCAACAAAGGCAAGCTTACAAAGACAAGCTTCGTCATCAGAAGTCGGTCGAGAAACTCGCTGAGGCGGAACGCCATATTTTGGCTTTAAGCCAATTACGTAATGAGCTTGGTGAACATGATGCTTGTCCTTTATGTGGTGCCACAGAGCATAATCTTGCTAATGCTGTGTATCAGACGGATTCTGGAAGCCAAGAAGAGTTTATTCGTTTGGGCAAAGAGTTAGACAGTCTCAAAGGCAAAGGTATGCAGCTAGCCGCTGACTTAGAATCCATGCAGAGAGAATTAGCCTCTGGTCAAACTCGACGACAGCAATTAGTCGACGGTTTACTGGCAACAGAAAATGATCTGCACGAATGGTTGGCGTCGTTAAGTCATTATATGAATCCCCAACTCGCTGACGTTAATTTGTCTGATAAAGATTCTGTTTCGACATTTGTTCAGATGGTTGATCAGGATTGGCAAATTCAGCAAAGCAAAGCATCTCAACTTGAGGAATTACATCAGTCTCGTTTGGCGCTAGAGGCAGAGTTGCAGAGTTTAACCGTTCAGCAACAGTCTATTCAGCAGCAGGTTTCTCAGGAGCAATCGCAATGTCAGTTGTTATGGCAAACCTTAGAAACGTATCAACAGAATTTAGTCAATAAAAACGCAGAACAAAAGCAAAGCATTGAGCAGTTACGCAATGAAATGCAGCAAGCGGGTGTACCTGCAAGCTACTTTGAATTGTCTTTGTCTGAAGCAATATCCCAGTTACAAGAAGCAATGCAGCAATGGCGAGGTAGCAAAACTGGTTATGATGCCTTGGTGCAGCAAGGTGAACAGCTTGGTTATGAAGCGAAAAGCGTAGAAAATACACTCAAAGAGAGTCAGCAAGTACGTGATGAGGCTAAAGAGAAAGTCGCGGAGCTTGATGCTCATTTAGCCGATATTTCTAAGCAGTTGCATGAGTTGTTAGGTGATAAAAGTATTGTTGAACTGCGTCAAGAAACTCAAGCGCAGGTTGCAGTGGCTCAACAGGCGCTGGAAAAAGTAGAAGCAGAGCGACAGCAGCTAGCTCAAGCCTTGGCATCAAGCAAGGCAACGTTAGAAGCGCTTAATAAGACGTATCTAGTGTTAGTAGAAGAATATGAGACTGCGTTTGCTAAGTGGCAAAAATCACTGGTCGAAAAAGGCTTCGAAACTGAATCTGCTTGGTTGCAAGCACGTTTATCTTCGGAAGAAATAGCGCAGCGCCAAACAACACTTAAGCATCTTCAGGAAGCCGTTGCTAAACTGCAAACTTTGCTTAACCAATCGGAAGAATCTTTGGCTAAGCATCTTGAGAAAAAAGACGAGTTAGGTGCTTTTGAAGACAATGAGTTTGGAGAACAAACATTTGAGACTGTATCTCTTGATGCTCTAGAAGAACAATGCGCTCAGCTTGATGCAGAGCGTCAAGCCTTACAGCGTCAATGGGGTGTGGTAACTCAGCAGGTCAAAGAAGAAGAGCTTCGTAGGGAGCAGGTGGCGAAGTCTAAACAAGACTTACAAGATCGCCGAGACGCTTTCATACATCTGGAGCGCTTGAATCATTTGATAGGTTCAGCAGACGGTGCGAAGTTCCGACGCTTTGCGCAAAGCTTAACCTTGGATCATTTGGTCTATTTGGCCAACCAGCATTTGGATATTTTGCATCGTCGTTATCAATTGGTGCGCAATGAAGACGCTTTATCTTTGTTGGTGGTGGATACTTGGCAAGCAAACGCTTCACGAGACACTAAAACGCTGTCGGGTGGCGAATCTTTCTTGGTGAGTCTGGCTTTGGCTTTAGCATTGTCTGATCTGGTATCTCATAAAACCAGTATTGATTCTTTGTTTTTGGATGAAGGCTTTGGAACTTTGGACAGCGAGACGCTGGAGTCTGCCCTTGATGCTTTGGATAACTTGCATTCTTCGGGTAAAACCATTGGAATCATTAGTCATATTAGCGCGTTGAAAGAGCGTATCCCGGTGCAAATTAAGCTCACTAAGCAGAGTGGTTTGGGCGTCAGCCGCCTTTCTGCTGAATTTGCAGTTGATACAATAGACGAGTGAGTGAAGTGTCTGGTTATTTGCTGAGCCTTCATGGTGCAAAAGTTTTCCCCAGTTTTATGGGAACAAGTATGTAAGTAAGTTGTAAAATATTAATTAAATCAAATGCTTAATCTTGCGTTCATTATTGTTCATTTTGCGTTATCCTTAGCACTATAAGGGAGCAGTTAGGTGTTTTTCCCTAATGTAAAGACAGTGTTGTGCTGACTTTCTTTAATTGTTCAGCTTGATAGAATGAACTATACAAGCTGATGATTAAATTTCAGTGCGGCTAGAAAGTATTTATAGCCATTTAAGGTATTAAAAAAGGACAGTTTGCATGACAGACTCAGGCTTCCGACTCAAAGGAAGTGTCGTTACGACGGTTTTGCTGGAAATTCAGACATTTTCATTAGATGGCATTGTTTTCCATTTAAAGGAAAAGATTGATCAAGTTCCGCATTTTTTTAATCAAGCACCAATCATTATCGATATATCGAAAATGAAACGGGGCATTACTGTGGATGAATTTGAGGCATTAATTCAGTCTGTGAGTGCGCTGGGACTTGGGGTGATTGGTTGGCGTTGTGATCCGGATAATTTACCTGTTTGGAGCGCGTCTGTAACAATTCCATTGCTGCCAGCAAGCAAAGCGCGCCCAATTAATATTGCACCGACCGTGAAAGAAGAATCAAGCCCTGATGTGGTGGTGAAAACCGTTGTGGAGGAGCGTCTTGTTCCTCAATCAACCAAGGTGATTACTAAGCCTATTCGCTCTGGTCAGCAGGTATACGCTGAAGGGGATCTGATTGTGTTAACGCAAGTCAGTGCGGGTGCTGAAGTGCTGGCTGACGGCAATATTCATGTTTATGGTGCCTTAAGAGGTCGAGCATTAGCCGGTGTGAAAGGCGATGTAGAGGCGCGAATTTTTTGTAAAAGTATGGAGGCCGAACTGGTTTCAATTGCTGGGAATTTTATGTTGAGTGATGCGCTGCAAAATATCGTTTGGAAAGACAGCGCGCAAGTGTTATTAGTTGACGATAGTTTAGAAATCGTACCGCTTTAAAGTTTATTATTCATTTTATTATTTGGATAAATTCAGGTGAATTTATCGGGGGATATTGCATTGGCAAAAATCATAGTAGTCACCTCAGGCAAGGGTGGTGTTGGTAAAACAACATCCAGTGCTGCTATTGGGACTGGTATTGCGTTAAAGGGTCATAAAACGGTTATTATCGATTTTGATGTAGGTTTACGTAACCTAGATTTGATTATGGGCTGTGAGCGCCGCGTCGTTTATGACTTTGTGAATGTGATCAACAAAGAAGCGACCTTATCTCAGGCGCTGATTAAAGACAAGCGTACGAAGAACTTGTTTATTTTACCAGCCTCGCAAACTCGCGATAAAGATGCGCTGACGATTGAAGGTGTGCAGGAAGTCCTAGAAGAGCTTGCTAAAGAATTTGAGTACATTATTTGTGATTCGCCAGCAGGCATTGAAAAGGGTGCCCAAATGGCGCTGTATTTTGCTGACGCTGCCATTGTGGTGACAAACCCAGAAGTCTCTTCTGTACGAGATTCAGATCGTATCTTAGGGATTTTGCAAAGTAAGTCTAAACGAGCGGAAGAGAGTAAAGCGCCGATTGAGGAGCATCTTCTTTTAACTCGTTATCATCCTGGGCGTGTTGCATCGGGTGAAATGTTAAGTGTGTCTGATGTTGAAGATATCTTGGCAATTCCACTATTAGGTGTCATTCCCGAATCAGAGGCTGTATTGAAGGCGTCTAACCAAGGCACACCAGTGATTTTGGATACGGAATCTGAGGCTGGTTTAGCTTATATGGATGCGGTTGATCGTTTGATGGGTGAAGAGCGTCCATTGCGCTTCCTAGAAATTCAGAAGAAAGGCTTCATCAAACGTTTGTTAGGGGGTTAGAGTGGGAATTTTCGATTATTTTAAAAGTAAAAGTGCTCCTAGCTCGGCGTCAGTAGCAAAGGATCGTTTGCAGATTATTGTTGCGCATGAACGAAGCAAGCGCCATCAACCTGATTATTTGCCGCAGATGCAGCAAGAGATTATTGATGTGATACGTAAGTATGTGAACATTGGCAGCGAAGATGTTCAGATTCAGCTGGATAATACGGATGACTGTTCAGTATTAGAGTTAAATGTCACTTTGCCAGAACAGAATTAGCGTAAAGCATTGTAGTCGCTATTTTTCGTTATAAATAAAGCGCCAAACAAAATCACTAATGTGTGTCCTGTTTGGCGCTTTTTTTTTGTTTAAAGCTTTAAGTCCTCATTGTTTTCTTTGATAAAACTGGCCTGTAAGTCAAAATTTTATTACATTGAATGTTTCGTCACTTTTTCGCACTTAATATGTGTTGTTTGAATTTTAAGGGTAGATCTAATGAAGTATGTTCCACTTGGCCGAACTGGCTTAGAAGTTTCACGTGTATGTTTGGGTACTATGACTTGGGGGACTCAAAATAATCAAGCCGATGCTGATGCACAAATTGAATATGCATTAGAAAATGGTGTGAATTTTATTGATACTGCAGAGATGTACTCCGTTCCACCGTCAGCGGAGACTTACGGTAAAACAGAAACGATTATTGGTGATTGGCTGTCTCGTCACCCTGAACGTCGTAAAGAGTTCATTCTTGCTACCAAAATTGCTGGGCCTGGACTTAAATATGTTCGTGATGGCAGCAATATATCTGGTAAAACGGTTATTGAGGCTGTTGATGCTTCTCTTAAACGTTTGCAAACAGACTATATTGACCTTTATCAGCTCCATTGGCCGAACCGAACAACCCCTCATTTTGCGAAGCATTTCCCTGGCGTAATTAGTTTTACAGATGTTGATCGTGCTGATCAGTCTGCGCAAATGCTTGATATTCTTCAAGGGTTAGAGACTTGTATTAAGGCAGGTAAAATTCGTCATTTTGGTTTGTCAGATGATACGACTTGGGGAATTAATGAATTTATTCGCCTAAGTGATAAGCATGGCTTGCCTCGAGTGGCATCTATCCAAAATGAATTTAGCCTACTGCATACAAAAGATTGGCCTTACTTGATTGAAAATTGTGTGCATGAAGATGTCGCGTATTTACCTTGGTCAGCTTTGGCGGCAGGTGCTTTGACTGGTAAGTATCTTGGTGGGGCCCGTCCTGAAGGCAGTCGTTGGACGTATGCTCAACGCAATGGTATTTTCCGCGATACCGCTTTGGTGGAGAAGGCTGTTTCTGCTTATTTGGAGGTTGCTAAGAAACATGGTTTTACTCCTGCACAGCTTGCTTTGGCTTGGTGTAATCAAGTGGATGGGGTTAGCTCCACAATTATTGGGGCGACATCTATGGATCAGCTTAAGGAAGATATGGCTGCCTTTGACATGACTTTGTCAGAGGAGGTGTTAAAAGACATTATGGCTGTTTATAAAGAGTATCCAGTGCCGTTTTAATCATTGGTTCGTGTTTTTAAAAGCGCCCTTCAGGGCGCTTTTTTTTTTGCCTAGATACTGCTTTTGTTTGGATAATAAAAAACCCGATGTACAGGATACATCGGGTTTTTACAGAAATTAGAAAAAACTAGTAATTAGTTCTTTTCTTTTTCTTTCTTCTCTTTAACTGCTGCGATTACGGTTTCAGCAACGTTAGAAGGACATGGTAGGTAGTGAGAGAACTCCATAGAGAACTGACCACGACCAGATGTCATTGTACGTAGAGAGCTGATGTAACCGAACATTTCAGAAAGAGGTACGTCTGCCTTAATACGAACACCAGTCAAACCTTTCTCTTGGTCTTTGATCATGCCGCGACGACGGTTCAAGTCACCGATAACGTCACCAACGTGGTCATCTGGAGTGAACACGTCAACTTTCATGATAGGCTCGATCAATTGAGGACCCGCTTTTGGAATTGACTGACGGAAAGCGCCTTTTGCAGCGATTTCGAAGGCAATTGCAGAGGAGTCAACTGCGTGGAAACCACCGTCGAACAATTCAATCTCAACGTCTAGTACAGGGAAGCCAGCTAGAACGCCTTCTTCCATCATAGACTTGAAGCCTTTTTCTACTGCTGGGAAGAATTCTTTTGGTACGTTACCACCAACAACAGTTGAAGTGAACTTGAAGCCAGAACCTACTTCACCTGGTTTGATGCGGTAATCGATCTTACCAAACTGACCAGAACCACCAGATTGTTTCTTATGCGTGTAAGTGTCTTCAACCGATTTAGTGATTGTTTCACGGTAAGCAACCTGTGGTTGACCAACAATAAGATCAACGCCGTAAGTACGCTTCAATATATCTACTTTGATATCTAGGTGAAGCTCACCCATACCTTTAAGGATGGTTTCGCCAGAGTCTTGGTCAGTTTCAACGCGGAATGTTGGATCTTCTGCAACCATTTTACCGATTGCGATACCCATTTTCTCGTTGCCACCTTTATCTTTTGGAGTAACAGAGATAGAGATAACTGGCTCAGGGAATACCATTGCTTCAAGAGTACAAGGGTGCTTAGGATCACATAGAGTGTGACCAGTTTGTACGTTCTTCATACCAACGATCGCTAAGATATCACCAGCTTGAGCTGAGCTGATTTCTTTACGGTCATCTGCTTGCATTTCTACCATGCGGCCTACACGTTCAGTTTTGCCCGTGAAGCTGTTAAGGATAGTGTCGCCTTTGTTAAGTACGCCAGAGTAGATACGTACGAAAGTAAGAGCACCGAAACGGTCATCCATGATTTTGAATGCAAGTGCTTTTAATGGCTCTTTAGCATCAACGATTGCTTTTTCGCCATTTGGATTACCTTCTTCATCAGTAAGATCCTGAGGGATTACGTCAGTTGGGCTTGGTAGGTAATCAACAACAGCATCAAGAAGAAGCTGCATGCCTTTGTTTTTGAAAGCAGAACCACAGTAAGTTGGGAAGAACGCAAGGTCACGAGTACCAGTACGGATACAACGCTTGATGTCTTCGATAGATGGCTCTTCACCGTCCATGTACGCCATCATTAGGTCGTCGTCTTGCTCAACTGCTGTTTCAATTAGTTTTTCACGGTACTCTTCAACTTGATCAACCATGTCAGCAGGAACATCTTCAATGCTGTAGTTTTCTGGTTGGCCAGATTCATCCCAGATGTACGCTTTACGGGAAAGAAGATCAACAACACCAGAGAACTCATCTTCAGTGCCGATAGGTAGAACCATGATTAGTGGTGTTGCACCTAGTACTTTTTTAACTTGTTCAGTTACACGGTAGAAGCTTGCACCTAGACGGTCTAGCTTGTTTACGAAGATCAAACGTGCAACTTCAGATTCGTTAGCATAACGCCAGTTAGTTTCTGATTGTGGTTCAACACCACCAGAGCCACAGAATACACCGATACCACCGTCAAGAACTTTAAGAGAACGATATACTTCTACAGTGAAGTCAACGTGTCCAGGTGTGTCGATAACGTTAAAACGGTGATCTTTCCAGAAACAAGTTACAGCCGCTGACTGGATAGTAATACCGCGCTCAGCTTCTTGTTCCATGAAGTCTGTTGTAGATTCACCTTCGTGAACTTCACCAAGCTTGTGGATCATACCCGTAAGTTTAAGAATACGTTCTGTAGTAGTAGTTTTACCCGCATCAACGTGAGCAAAAATACCGATGTTTCTGTATTTTGATAAGTCAGCCATTACATTACTCTAAATAAGTGAGGACGAAATTTGCGCGTTAGTATACAAGACTTTTTGCATTGATAGCCAAGTATTTCGCGCTATTCTATTATATTTTATGTGATTAAAGAAAGGGGCAATAGGAAAGCATTTTATAAATGTGGCTAAAGCCCGCTTAAGGAGAATAAAAATGGGCTTTAACGGTTAATCTCGACGTAATTTATCTGAGATTGCGATTGGGCTAGGGTAGTTCAGTATCACTATATACGTTGACATGGCGAAACTCAAAATAGCGGTGGCTTGTATGACGTGCGAGGCCTCTTGCCCTATTAGACCTATATTTGCGGCTAAATAAGCGATCAGTAGAGAAAATTCACTTACTTGGCCAAGTCGAAAGCCGACCTCCCATGAGGTGCTTGCGTCTTCTTTTATCCCTTTTAATAGGTAGCGGAAGACGACAGGTTTTATCAGCATTGAGCCAACAGCGAGAATTAACGCCGGTAAGATAACCAGACCTAGTAGGTCGAGATTAAAGCTTGCACCAATAGAAAAGAAGAAGAGTATTAAGAAAAAATCCCTTAGTGGCTTTAAGTGGGTGGCTATATATTGTGAAATTGGACTGGTTGCTAAGGCAACGCCAGCAATGAAAGCCCCCATTTCAGCAGACAGACCCGCTATTTCAGCAAGAACAGCCATGGATAGACACCAGCCAATGGATACTAAAAATATGTATTCATGAAAGCGGTCAAATCGTGCTATCAGCTTTAATAAAATATACTTAACAAATAAGAAAGCACCTGTAACCAGAACAGGTAGAGCGATTAAAGGCTTTAAGTATTGCATGATTGTGCTGTCTTCTGTGCTCGAAGTGCTGTAAAGCACGAGTAAAACCGCGATGGCAATCATATCCTGTAATAGTAATAAACCGACTACGAGTTCGCCTGTATGCTTATGGTGTAGGGCTGTTGTAGGAAGCAGTTTTATACACACAATGGTGCTCGAAAACATCATGGCGATGCCGATAATAATGCTTTCAATTTGGCTATAGCCGTAGAGAATGGAAACACCAAACCCTAGTAGGGCAAAGGCGACTGAGCTAAGTAGGGCAATCCATGATGCTTTTTTTAGCATATTGATCAAGTGGCTTGGCTGCATGTCGAGGCCAAGTAAGAAAAGCAAGAAGATGATGCCAATGTGACTCATCTCATCCATCAACTTAGGTTCATTGATGAGGGAAAGTGCAGAAGGGCCTAGTAAGACCCCCAATGCAATGTAGGCAATGATCATTGGCTGCCTTGTGTACAAGGCAATGGAAGCAACGACAGCGGCTCCAGCAAATATTAAAAAGAAGGAGTGTACTATCGATGATTCCATATGTATGGCTCCGTTCTTACCAAGAACCTGTGCCGGTTTTTTTGCGTCTTAGCATAGGAGCTAGAATACCAAGTAATAAGCCGCCAAATAATGTTGCTCCGCCAATCATGAACCACTTTTGTTCGGTGGTGTCTTGCAGTGCTTCGGCTTTTGCAACGGCAATGTTGGTTTGTTGTTTCAGACTTTCGATCTGATAAGTGACATCTTCATTTTGAGCAACGATAGATTGAGCTTTCTCAGACAAGGCCTCTGTGTCTTCGAGTTGTTGTTTTAATTCTTGGTTTTCATTTTTTAATGCGGAATTGGCGTTAATGAGGCTTTGAGTCTTTTGTTGGTTGGCTTTTAAAGCATTTGCTAATTCTGTCCGGGTTTCAATGCTTCTATCAAGTCGTGACTGCAGGTTGTCGAGTTGATCCCGGCTTACCATGTCTTCACTTAGAAAGTAATCGGCAACCCAGCCTTCATTGCCAGATGGTGTGCGAACCTTTGTATAGCCATCGTTTTGTTCAAGAACTTCTAGTGGTGTACCGCTTTTTAGCCCTCTTTCAACCGCTCTTGTGCTGTTATCTAACCCTTCTCGGATAGCGACAAATTGAATGTCAGAAATGTATACCGTGGCAGAGTGCACAGTGGCAGAGAGTAGTGAACCAACAATTAGGCTCATGATGCGTTTCTTAGACACGTTAAGTTCCTTTAACAATCAATTACTTTATCTTGTTTATACGATAATGATGAGTGGAGGATTGCGCAATAGAAAAGGCCATCGTAATGGCCTTTTATCGTGATTTTATTGAAAATGTTTTGTTTAGCGACGCATGAACAGAGGTCTAGGGTCTGAAACATCGCCCTGATAGGCAATACTGAAAGGTTTATGCAGTTTTAATGCTTTCTCAAGATCAACCTCTTCATTGAACTGGAAACTATTAAAACCCACTCTAAGAAGGTAGCCAAGTTGATCTGGAATGAAGTTGCCAAGGGCTCTAATTTCTCCTTGGTAATTCAGTCTTTCTTTCAATAGGCGTGCGTAACTAAAGCCTCTTCCGTCAGTAAATGCTGGGAAGTTGATACCAATTACTTGGAATTGGTTTAAATCAACATCTTGCAGAAATTCAACACCATCACCAGCCTCAAGCCAGATACCAGCAACGCTGCCAATGGATTCTTTTTCAGCAAGCCATTTTTGCGCAGGAACAATGCTATTTGTTGTCGCTGCTTCCTCTGTACCTTGTTGCCAGTGGTAGATATTTTCGACGATTTCGCCGTTTTTAATTAGCTTTGGCATAAGCGGCCTCTTTGAATGGTGTGATGCCAACGCGGCGATAAGTATCAATAAAGCGTTCTTCTTCAGAACGGTTTTCGACGTAGACAGTCATTAATTTTTGTATAACACCACTGATTTCTTCTTGAGCGAATGAAGGGCCAAGAATTTTACCAATGCTCGCATCGTGGCCGGAAGCACCGCCAATTGAGATCTGGTAGAACTCTTCGCCTTTTTTATCTACGCCCAGAATGCCGATGTTACCGACATGGTGGTGTCCGCAGGCATTCATACAACCCGATATATTTAAGTCAATATTGCCAAGGTCATATAGGTAGTCTAGATCGTTAAATGTCTCTTGGATTTGTGCTGCAATTGGGATGGATTTAGCGTTAGCTAAGGCACAAAAATCACCGCCTGGGCAGCATATCATATCGGTTAATAGGCCGAGTGTTGGTGTAGCGAAGCCTGCTTCTTTTGCTGCTTCCCAAAGGTCAACTAATTGCTCTTGGCGAACATCAGCAAGTACTAAGTTTTGTTCATGACTTACGCGTAATTCTCCGAAGCTGAATTGATCAGCTAGATCGGCCGCTTTTTGCATTTGCTCTGCTGTTGCGTCTCCAGGAGCTTGTCCTGCTTTTTTCAACGTTAGGGTAACGATGCGGTAACCTGGTATTTTGTGTTCGAATGTATTGCGTTCGAACCAGCGAGCAAATCCTGCACTGCTTGCGAGTTTGCTAGTTAGTACTTCTGGTTGGTCGGTCAAGTCATCGTATGCAGGGGCAGAAAAGAAACCAGCAAGGCGATCAAATTCGCTCATTGGAACGGTACTTTCTTTGCCTTTCAAATGACCCCATTCGTTATCAACACGCTTGCGAAACTCTTCGATACCCAATGCTTTAACCAGTATCTTGATTCGAGCTTTGTATTTATTGTCGCGACGGCCTTGTTGGTTATAGACGCGGATAATGGCATCTAAGTAGGTCAATAGGTCCGCACGTGGAATAAATTCACTAATAGTCACGCCAACCATTGGCGTTCGACCTAGGCCGCCACCAACGATGACTTTGAAACCAATTTCGCCTGCTTCGTTCTTTTTAATATGCAAACCGATATCGTGAACTTGTGTTGCTGCACGATCAGCAGACTCGGTGGCGTTTACGGCAATTTTGAATTTGCGAGGCAAGAAGGCAAATTCAGGGTGGAAGGTCGACCATTGGCGAATTAATTCACAGTACGGGCGTGGATCGACTATCTCGTCAGAAATCACACCAGCATATTGGTCGGTTGTCGTGTTGCGAATGCAATTACCACTGGTTTGCACAGCGTGCATTTGAACTTCTGCTAGCTCAGCCAAAATATCTGGCACATCTTCAATTTTTGGCCAGTTCAATTGTAGGTTCTGGCGAGTACTGAAGTGCCCATATGATCTGTCATAACGGCAACTAATATCAGCTAATTTACGTAATTGAGGACTAGAAAGCATTCCGTATGGAATTGCGATGCGTAGCATAGGCGCATAGCGCTGAACATAAAGGCCGTTTTGTAAGCGTAAAGGTAGGAATTCTTGTTCGCTTAGCTCTTTATTTAAATAGCGGCGTGTTTGGTCGCGAAATTGTGCTACGCGTTCTTCAACAAGCTGTTGGTCAATGGCGTCGTATTGATACATAGTGAAGTGAACCATGGTTAATAAGTTTTAGTTTGGATCATGTTAGCAAAGATCCTTTATTCTAAAAATGAATATTTATCTATATCTTTAGCGGTTTTGCTAATAAGGCTTATTAGAATTCGTTGAGGCAAGAGGCTCTTTAGAATTCAGTAGAATATAAAGGAAAAATACCCTACTTTTTTACTTGGTCTTTGGCTTTGGGCGTTATCTGCTGTAATATGGCGAGTATTGATCGTTGTATAGATTTAGAAAGGGTTTTTATGAATATTACAATTACGGATGGTGCCCAAGAATATCTTGCTTCTTTGCTTGAAAAACAAGGGGTTGAAGGTATTGCTGTGCGAATTTTTATCCAGCAACCAGGTACGCCTTATGCTGAGACTTGTCTCGCTTACTGTCGTCCAGACGAAGTAAATGAGACCGACGAAATTTTAAATCTACCTAAACTAAAAGTGTATATCGAAAAGAATTCGGTAAACTTTTTGGATGAGGCTTTTGTTGATTACGCTACTGAAAAAATGGGTGGCCAGTTAACAATTAAAGCGCCGAACGCTAAAATGCCTAAAGTAACGGCAGACAGTCCTATCGAAGATCAAATTAACTACGTGCTTTATTCGGATATCAATCCAGGTCTAGCCGCCCATGGTGGTGAAGTAAGCTTGCTTGAGGTTGTTGATGGAACGATTGCAGTGTTGAAATTTGGTGGTGGTTGCCAAGGATGCAGTGCTGTCGACTTAACACTAAAAGAAGGTGTTGAAAAAACCTTGATAGAGAAAGTGCCTACATTAACGGCAGTCAGAGATTCAACTGACCATAGTGTGACAGATAACGCTTTCATGTAATCTGGTCTTACAACCATCAGAATAAAAAAGGGAGTCGCTAAATAGAGACTCCCTTTTTTTGGCGCTACAATCAGCGTTGCTTAACCGCGTTGACGCTTTGGTAGTGCATCCAGCGTTGCTTAACCGCGTTGACGCTTTGGTAGTGCATCGCGCAATGCGTCCGCCATTTCTGTCAGTGCTTTTTCTGTTGTTTCCCAATCAATGCAGGCATCAGTGATGGATACACCGTATTCTAATTCACTAATATCGGTTGGTACTTTTTGATTGCCCCAGCCAATGTTACTTTCGATCATTAGGCCCATGATAGATTGATTGCCATCTAGAATTTGCTGAGTCGCGCTTTCAGCTACAGTCACTTGTCGCTCAGGCTTTTTACTTGAGTTTTCGTGAGATGTGTCGATCATAATGTTCAATTTAAGCTTGGCTTTAGTGAGTTCTTGCTCGGCTTCTGTGACAAATTCTGCTTCATAGTTTGGTTTGCCGCCGCCGCCACGGAGAACTACGTGACCGTAATCGTTGCCTTTGGTGTTTACCACAGTCACTTGGCCTTCTTCGTTGATGCCCAAGAAAGAATGTGGATGAGACACAGATTGCATGGCGTTGACAGCGACTGTTAAGCCGCCATCTGTACCGTTTTTGAAACCAACTGGGCCAGATAGGCCTGATGCCATTTCACGGTGAGTTTGTGACTCTGTTGTGCGCGCCCCAATTGCCGACCAGCTAATAAGATCTTGAATATATTGTGGTGAAATAGGGTCCAGTGCTTCAGTGGCAAGTGGTAAGCCAAGTTCTGCAAGGTCAATTAGTAATTTTCGACCAATACGTAGACCTTTATTGATGTCGAATGTACCGTCTAGATTCGGGTCGTTAATTAGTCCTTTCCAGCCTACAGTTGTGCGTGGCTTTTCAAAATAGGCGCGCATAATGATATACAGAGTGTCGTCTAGTTTTTCAGCCAGTGCTTTTAATCGAGCGGCATAATCTAGTGCGGCTTGTGGATCGTGAATGGAGCAAGGACCGATTACGATCGCAAGACGATGGTCTTTGCCATCCATGATGTTTTTAATGGTGTCGCGGGATTCCGCTACATGGCTGCTAATGCTTTCGCTTACTGGCAGCTCTTTTTTCAATTGGCTCGGTGTTACCAAAGAGGTAAAAGAGGCAATATTTAAGTCTTCAAGACGCTTGTTACTCATTGCGGGGTTTCCTGCTTTTTTTGCTTTTGGTTATAGCTGCTTACAATATCGTGTTTTTCGTTGTGAATGAACCGCTGCGCCATCATTTTTTGGTTTTTTAAAAGAAAAGATACTTCACGCCAAATGACAGCAAGGCGGTAGCTAAAACGGGCTGTAATACATGGTTAGGTACATGACTAGCGATGCGTGTTCCAAGATATATTGTTGGGATGGAACCGATCAAAAGCGCTGCGAGGAGTGTGTAGTCAACATTCCCCAAAAAAATGTGTCCCGTGCCGGCAACAAGGGTGAGGGGAACTGCGTGCGCTAGGTCTGTTCCTACTATGTTTTTCGCTCTCATTGCAGGAAATAAAATCATCATGATGGCCGTGCCTAGAGCGCCAGCGCCTACAGAAGTAAGGGTAACAAGGACACCAAGAGCAAAACCGCATAAAAACACAATTTTTGTGCTTTGCTGTTCGGATAAATTGAAATTCAACTTATTGGTTAGTTTGGCTCGGAACACAATCACAGCCGCTGTGAGGACTAGCATGATCCCCAGTGTGCTAGTAAGGATTTCTTGGTAATGGTCAGGTTTGTCAAAACGTGATAATGCCCATACCGTGATAAATGAGGCGGGAATGCTGCCTGCAGCCATCGCAAAAACGATCTTCCAATTTACATGGCCTCTTTTAGCGTGCATTACTACGCCAGTACTTTTGGCAATACCTGCGTACATTAAGTCTGTGCCAATGGCTATGTGAGGCGGGAAACCAAACATTAATAAAAGAGGCGTCATAAGAGATCCGCCACCGACGCCGGTTATTCCTACAGCTAAGCCAACTGCTGCGCCAGCACAAATGTACCAAATAAAATCCATTAGAAAGCCATATTAAGTTGATTTAAGCTGGCAACACTAGAGCTTTTTTACTATTCTATAAAGTAATATTTTATTATGTTTTTAACTCTTTTTCGAATAAGGGCGACGATGAAGTTACAGCAGCTTAGGTATATATGGGAAGTGGCGCGTCACGACTTAAATGTTTCTGCGACCGCACAAAGTTTGTATACGTCACAGCCAGGCGTCAGTAAGCAGATTCGTCTCTTAGAAGATGAGTTAGGCGTAGAGGTGTTTGCGCGCAGCGGCAAGCATCTAACGCACGTGACGCCTGCTGGCGAGAAAATTATTGCCTTGGCAGGGGAAGTGCTCAATCAGACTTTAAATATTAAGCGTGTTGCGAAAGAGTTCAGTGATGAGCGAAAAGGGTCTCTTGATATTGCTACTACGCATACGCAGGCCCGATATGCTTTGCCTAAAGTAATTAACCAATTTATTGATGGTTATCCCGAAGTGACTCTGCATATGCATCAAGGGACGCCAATGCAAATTGCTGAAATGGCGAATGACGGTGTTGTGGATTTTGCCATTGCTACAGAGGCATTGGAGTTGTTTGGTAATTTGGTGATGTTGCCTTGTTACACTTGGAACCGGTCGGTCGTTGTGCCTAAAGACCACCCATTGGCTAAGGTGGATAAACTTACTCTGCAGGCATTGGCGGACTATCCTATTGTTACCTATGTGTTTGGCTTTACTGGGCGGTCACAATTGGATCAAGCGTTTCAGGACGCTGAGTTAGAGCCTAACGTGGTGTTTACAGCGGCAGATTCTGATGTCATTAAAACCTATGTTCGTTTAGGTTTGGGGGTAGGGATTGTGGCTTCAATGGCTTATGATGAATTGCAAGACATGGATTTGGTTGCGTTGGATGCATCGCACTTATTTGAGGATAGCTGTACGAAAATCGGCATCCGCAGTAATACATTTATTCGTGGTTATATGTACAAATTTATAGAGTCTTTTGCGCCACATCTAACAAAAGATGTAGTAATGGCTGCAATGGAAGCCGGAAATCGACAGGATGTTGAGCTATTGTTTAAGGATATTGAGCTACCTAGGCATTAATCTTTTCGAGATCAATTAAAAAGCCGTAGCATGTGAGGCCAGCTCATTATGTTACGGCTTTTTTTTTGACTGTTCTTTTTGGTTATTTTTTCAGTTTCACGACCATTTCAGCAATGCGTTTTCCTTGTGCTTCACAAAGTGCCTTTTCATCTTCAGTAAGTGATGATTCGCTTGTGCTGTTTGCGAGGTGGCTTGCGCCGTAAGGTGTTCCGCCTGCTGTGGTGCTAATAAGCTCTTTATTCTTGTATGGTAAGCCAAGCCAAATCATTCCGTGATGCAGTAATGGTGTCATCATGCTATGAAGGCATTGCTCTTGACCGCCGTGCATAGTGCTTGCACTGGTAAAACCACATGCAGGCTTGTCAATCAACTGACCTGTTAGCCAAAGTGTCGAAGTTTGGTCAATAAAGTGTTTGAGTGGTGCTGCCATACTGCCAAAATAAGAGGGTGAGCCAATGGCAAGTCCAGAGCAATCAGCCAGTTCTTCTAATGTGCAGTATGGTGCGCCATCTTCAGGCAGAGCTGGAGAAGCGACCTTGGTTGTATCTGATACATCAGGTACTTGACGTATCTTAGCTTCCACGTTTCCTATTTTATTGATGCCCCGCGCAATGTGCTTTGCCATTTCAGAAACGGAGCCGTGTCGGCTGTAGAATAAAACAAGTACGTAAGGTGTTTGGGGCATTGGGGTATTCCTATACAGTTGGACTTATTTATTCAAATAAGGCCAAGACATCTTCTGGAGGGCGACCAATTTTTGCCTTGTCATTATGAATGACAATAGGGCGCTCAATTAAGCTTGGATTTGCATGCATTGCTTGCAGGCGTTCTTCATCTGTTGAGTCTTTGTTCAAGCCAAGCTCTTTATAAATGGCTTCTTTGGTGCGCATAAGCGCAAGTGGTGTAATAGAGAGTTGGCTAAGCAGTGTTTTAATTTCTTCAATGCTAGGTGCATCTTGTAAATATAAGCGGATCTCAGGATGAATGTTGTTTTCTTTTAGAAGTTGTAGAGTCTGTCGTGATTTTGAGCAGCGAGGGTTGTGGTAGATGGTGGTCATGTACGCACTCCTGTTTACGATTTGCATAAAAAAACCTAACGGAAGTGAGGGCTTCCGTTAGGCTTGGTGGGATTATTTCTTGCTTAAGATGAAATCGACAGCATCAGCAATGGCGATGTCTTCGTTTTCGCCTGCTTTGCGGTATTTGTATTCCAGCGTGCCTTTTTCGAGCCCTTTATCGCCAACAACTAAGCGGTGAGGAATGCCTAGTAATTCACAATCGGCAAATTTAACGCCTGGGCGTTCTTTGCGGTCATCTAGTAATACGTCTAAGCCTTTTGCTTTAAGTTCGTTGTATAGTCGATCACACTCGGTTCTTACCGCTTCTGATTTGTCGTAGTTCATTGCAACGATAGCGACGTCGAAAGGCGCAATGCTTTCCGGCCATAAGATGCCTTTGTCGTCGAAGTTTTGCTCAATCGCAGCAGCAACAATACGAGAAACACCAATGCCGTAACAGCCCATGTGCATGACCTGAGCTTTACCGTTCTCATCTAAAACTGTGGCTTTTAGTGCTTCAGCATATTGTTGGCCAAGTTGGAAAATATGACCCACTTCGATGCCGCGTTTAATGATGATGGTGCCCTGTCCATCTGGAGATGGGTCGCCTTCAACAACATTACGAATATCGGCGACTTCAAATTCAGGGCAGTCACGCTCCCAGTTTAAGCCTGTAAAGTGGTAGTCGTCTTTATTTGCACCCGCGCAGAAGTCAGACATGACGGCTGCTGAACGGTCAACGATTACGCGTATCCCTTTTTCCGCTAGACCTTTCGGTCCGATAGAGCCAGGCGCACAGCCAGTTTTCGCCACGATATCGGCTTCATCGGCAAACTCAAATGGGGTAACTACACCAGACAGTTTTTCGACTTTGATTTCGTTGATGTTGTGATCACCACGTAACACTAGCGCTACGATTGTTGGTTGTTCGTTTTCATCAATGGCTTTGATTAGCATGGTTTTAACTGTGCTAGTGACATCTAGCTTCAAAAACTCTGCTACCTTGGCGATTGTTTTGCAGTCTGGTGTGAACACTTCGACGATGTCTTGAGTTGGTGCATCCGCTTTTTCTTTTAAGCATACTGCTTCAGCAAGCTCGATGTTCGCGGCAAAGTCGGAGGAATCGCTGAACGCTATATCGTCTTCACCAGAATCTGCCAATACGTGAAATTCATGTGAATAGGCGCCACCAATACTGCCTGTATCAGCGCGCACTGGACGATAATCTAGACCAATACGATCAAATACGTTGCAGTATGCTTTGTGCATGATGTCGTATGTTTCTTGCAGAGACTCGGCACCAACGTGGAATGAATAGGCGTCTTTCATGCAAAATTCACGTGAGCGCATTACACCAAAGCGAGGGCGCACTTCATCGCGGAATTTAGTTTGAATCTGAAAGAAATTCATTGGCAGCTGCTTGTAGCTGGTTAGTTCGTTCCGCGCAAGGTCTGTGATAACTTCTTCATGGGTTGGGCCAAGGCAGTAGTCGCGGCCATGACGATCCTGAAGGCGAAGAAGTTCAGGCCCATATTTTTGCCAGCGTCCTGTTTCTTGCCATAATTCTGCTGGCTGAACGCCTGGCATCACGATCTCAAGAGACCCTGCTTTTTCCATTTCATCGCGAACTATATTTTCGACTTTGCGAAAAACTTTTAGGCCTGTCGGTAGCCAAGTGTATAGTCCTTTTGAAATTTGGCGAATCATGCCAGCGCGAATCATTAGCTGATGGCTTGTAACGACAGCGTCTGTTGGTGTGTCGCGTAGGGTAGAAAATAAATAGTTGCTTGCGCGCATAATAATATAGTTACTTTAAAGTTGAATGATTAAAGTTAAATTATAAAACAGAGTTTTAGCCAGCGAACCTTGGTTCTGTCTGGCCTTTTACATCGGTTTCAATTGAAAATATTCCGCCAGCTTGCGGAAATTCTTTAAGTTCGTCGTCTGTTTGTGCACCACGACAAGTACTGATAAAGAGCGTTTTCATTTCGGGTCCACCAAAAGCCACCATGGTTGGGTAGGTTGCTGGAACCGGAATCTCTTCTAGAATTTTACCTGCAGGGCTAATCTTAACGATGCGTTGTCCTTGATAAAGGGCGGACCAGTAATTGCCTTCACTGTCCACCGCGGCACCATCAGGTCGGCCATTGCCATGAGGAAACTCAATGAACACGCGTTTGTTTGTCGCAGTACCTGTTTCAATATCGTAATCGAACTGATAGACCACATGGTTAGGAGTATCAGAATAATACATGATGGTATTGTCAGGGGAAAAAGCTAAGCCGTTAGATGTCCATGCGGCTTGATCGATAAGCTTTTCTTGACCTTTGCTGAATTGGTGCAGTGCGCCTTTGAATGCATCTTTTGGAGAGTACATAGTGCCAGCCAAGAAGCGGCCTTTGGCGTCACAGCGACCATCATTAAATCGTGTTGTTTCTTTATCGTAGTCAGCGAGCCAGTAGGGTTGTAAGTCCGCGTTAAAATCTTCAAATGTATATACACCAGAACGGAACGCAGCAATGAAGCCGCCGTTTTCGGCTAGCGAAAAACAGCCAATCTCTTCGTTAAACTTACGGTGTGTAAGGCTCTTTGATTCTGTGCTATAAGCGTATAGTATGAAGGAATCTATATCGACAAAATAGAGCGTTTGAGTGCGTTCGTCCCAACGAGGACATTCGGCTAATTTTGCTTGTGCATCCACGGCACATTGCATATCAGTCATGCGGGCTCCAAGTCTTTGAGGGTTTTTTAAAAATAGGGTGCTATAGTGCTTATTAAAGCCATTTTTGTAAATAGGGAGAGGTAAAGATGTTTGAGTTAAATCCGGTGTTAGGTCGTGACTCTATTCTGGTAGGGCATTTTTCCTTATGTCAGCTTCGTATTATCAATGACGCTCAATTCCCTTGGTTTATTCTTGTACCTCAACGAAATGATATTGGCGAAATCTATCAATTGGTTGAGGAGGATCGACAGCAGTTACTTTTGGAAAGTTGTGTATTAGCTGAGGTTTTGCATGATGCCTTTTCTGCAACCAAGCTAAACATTGCCGCGCTTGGCAATCAAGTGCCGCAATTACACGTCCATCACATTGTTCGTTATAAAACAGATCCTTGCTGGCCAGACCCAATTTGGGGGAAATTCAAGGCTGTACCATATACTGAAGAAAAGTTGGCTGAAATCTTGCAGAAAGTACGGTCATTATTGAGCGATGAATTAACGTTACCGAGCGATGGAGCTGAGCTTTACTATTGAACGAGTCCAAAATTCATAATAATTGAGTGATAAGCCAACTTTGGAAAGCGTGTTTTATGAGCATACGAAAAAGGAAGAAGGTCATACAGAAGGTTGTTAAGTTACTTAATTTAGCGACGTCTACTAATTCAAGCGAATCGACAGTGGCTTTACGTCATGCAGAATCGTTAATTAGGCAATACGAGATTGCTCAACGAGAGCTACCTATTTTGCAGCTGTGTGACCGTTCTATGCTTTATCGCGTCAGTTGGGGTGGTGCAGCACCAAGGTATGTTAAAGAGCCTGTTGCAAAAGCGCCGCCTGAAAGTTCGGTTTATCAGCGTCGATTTAGCGAAAAAGCCAATGACCCAAGTAGGGCTTATGAATCAGCTAGAACGATTCTTGATGACCTTGAATTTACTGCTTTTCAAGGTGCTGAAAGTGGTTCTTTTAGTAGCCAGAACGCATCAGCTGCTGAGTCAGGCTTTGAAGATTGTGTTGCTGAGAATGATGACGAGTTGGATTGTGATTTTGTGGATGAGAGCGATATGGTCGTAGATGAAGTTTTGAGTGATGCTGAAGCGGCAGAGGATGCTGAAGTAGTTCATAGCGAAGAGTCGTTTTCTTATACATCAACAGATAATGTGATCAATGCCACTAACGCTTTTCGGCCAAGTGGTAATGAATTCACCGAAACTCTAAAAAATCAGTACGCAACAAGCGATCCAGCTGTGCCATTTGATGAGGACGCTTATTGGTCAAAAGTGTACGAGAAGTTGGCGGATTTTGATGAAGCCCAGGTTCAAGCGCAGATTGAAATGTTGGATAAACAGCTTTCTTTAGCGGAAGAAAGTTTGCAAGCCAAAAAGAAAGAAAGATATGAGCAAGAGCAGCGTGAAGTTCAAGAACGTGCTGAGCGAGCTCGTATAGAGCAAAGTTTTGAGGAAGCTATTGAGCGTGCTTTTCAGGCTAGAGCTAAGTCTTATGAAGCTTGGGAGGAGCGTTGCACTAAAATTAGAATGGCTCGATTAAGGGATGAGCAAGAGGCTGTTCAGGGTTACGATGCGATTAGTGATACATTAGTTAAGCACAAAGAATCTTTCAAGCAGCATTTGCAGCGTAAGGAAGATTATAGAGCGGCTAAAATTATGCACGAGTTACGCACTCATCTTGCATTGGCTGTTTCCGTTGGTGAAGATGCAACGGCTTCTTATGAAAAAGTCATTGAAATTATGGCCAGTAACGGTCTTTCCCTTAAAGATTTAGAATTCTCAGATATTAAGAATAAGAGCTTGTTTATTCGTCTGTTAGAACGTGAGTCTGCACTGATTTCTGATGTGCATGAAAGAGAGGCTCACACGGAAGAAATGTTAGATAAATTTTTAACGTCCAGTTCGACTAAAAAAGAATCTCGCTCATCGGAAAACCCGATTCAGCATATTCAGCGTTTGCTGGTGGCTGCAAATGAGGGTGGGCAATTTGAGACGCAAAAAAATCTTGAACAGGTGATTTATTTGATGGATGCCAACGATGTTGGGGTTAGGGATATTGGCTATGGCTTTATCAAAAAGTATTCGGTTTTTATTCGTCTAATTAACTGGGAGGCTGAGCGAATTACATCCTTGCCTGAGCGCGAGAAGTTCACTGCTCAAATACTCGAAGAGTATATTCAGCATTCTGTACAGAAGCCAAATACGGATAGAGGGCAGAAGGCTAATCGTTAATCAGTTTGTTGTTTTTCAAACAAATAGCCTTCATTCATTTAATTGATGGAGGTTATATTCGCTTTAAATCCACCTTAACGCTTTCTTTGCGGGTCCGCATCTTTTACCATTTCATCTTTAATTGAATCGTAATTCTCAGCAGGAGAGAAGCATGAGTATTATTAAAGAAGATGATCTGATTGATAGCGTTGCTGATGCGCTGCAGTTTATCTCTTATTATCACCCTTTGGATTTCGTAAAAGCGGTACATGAAGCGTACGAGCGAGAAGAGAGTAAAGCTGCAAAAGATTCCATGGCGCAGATTCTTATTAACTCTCGTATGTGTGCTGAAGGTAAACGCCCAATTTGTCAAGATACAGGTATTGTTACTGTGTTTGTGAAAATTGGCATGAATGTTCAGTGGGAAGGCGCGAAAAGCGTTACGGATATGATAAACGAAGGCGTGCGCCGTGCTTATCTTCATCCAGACAATGTATTGCGCGCCTCTATTCTTGCTGACCCTGCTGGTGCACGTAAAAATACTAAAGACAATACGCCTGCAGTAATTCACATGGAAGTTGTTCCTGGGGATACGGTTGAAGTGCATGTTGCTGCCAAAGGTGGCGGCTCTGAGAATAAGTCAAAGTTAGCCATGCTTAATCCTTCTGATGATATTGTTGAGTGGGTTAAGAAAACGGTTCCAACCATGGGGGCTGGTTGGTGTCCACCAGGTATGTTGGGCATAGGTATCGGTGGTACTGCAGAAAAAGCCATGGTTATGGCTAAAGAATCCTTGATGGAGCCAATCGATATTCACGAGTTGAAAGCTCGCGGCCCTCAAAACCGCATTGAAGAGCTTCGCCTTGCAATCTTTGAAGAAGTAAATAATCTCGGTATTGGTGCTCAGGGGCTTGGTGGCTTGACAACGGTTCTTGATGTCAAAATCATGGATTACCCAACACATGCCGCATCGTTGCCAGTTGCTATGATCCCAAATTGTGCCGCTACGCGTCACGCACATTTTGTGCTTGATGGTTCAGGTCCAGCGGATTTGGTTCCACCATCTTTAGATGATTGGCCAGAAATTACTTGGGAAGTAGGTGAAAGTGTCCGTCGAGTTGACTTGAATACTATTACTCCTGAGCAAGTAAAAGACTGGAAGCCTGGCGAAACAATCCTCTTGAACGGGAAAATGTTAACCGGTCGTGATGCTGCTCACAAGAAAATGGTCGAAATGATGGCCAATGGTGAAGAGCTTCCAGTGGATCTTAAGGGACGCTTTATCTACTACGTAGGGCCTGTTGATCCAGTAAGGGATGAAGCAGTTGGTCCTGCTGGTCCAACAACGGCAACAAGAATGGATAAGTTTACTCGTACTATTCTTGATAAAACCGGTTTGCTTGGCATGATTGGTAAGTCTGAGCGTGGCCCAGTTGCGATTGATGCTATTAAAGAGTTTGGCGCTGTGTATCTAATGGCGGTAGGCGGTGCTGCATACCTTGTATCGAAAGCAATCAAGAAGGCTGGGGTTATTGCCTTTCCTGAGTTAGGTATGGAAGCTATCTATGAATTTGATGTTGTCGATATGCCGGTAACTGTTGCTGTCGATTCATCAGGCACGTCTGTCCATATTACAGGGCCGGCTGAATGGAAAGCGAGAATAGAAGCTCAGGCTCTTGAAATAAAATAGTACTTGAGTAGTTCTTCTCACTAAGTTTATAAGCCACTACATTTATCATGTAGTGGCTTTTTTATTTAAAAGTGGTTGCATAGGTTAGAATTATCTGTATTATACACGTCCTCAGCCACAGAGAGTGTGGCTACGCTCTTTAAAATAGATAATCAGATAATTTGTGTGGGCGCTCGCTAGAGGCTTCAGAAGATCCTTTTAGGATCAAAAAAATTGAAGTCTTGCGAAACGTCTAACACGTCAATTCGCTTTATGTTGGCTTATTGTTTTTAGG
>NZ_QKLW01000001.1:1040946-1083057 GCF_003208215.1 Marinomonas alcarazii | reverse complement strand
TAAAAATGGGGTTAAATGGCCTGACTCCGGTAGAGTACCGAAATCAGGCATTGTTAGCCGGTTAATAAAGTGTCCAACTTTATGGGGTCACTTCATCCTGCTAAGCAGGGTAGGGTTTTTTCGTTATAGGGAGTCAACATCTCTGATGGTGGTGTGGGGCTTTCTATAACAGACAAGCATGTGAGAGTAGGTCGTTATCAAGATTTATTTAAGGAAGCCCTGATAGCTAAGCTGTCAGGGCTTTTTTCGTCTGTAGAAATGTCATCTTGTCATTATGGTTTAACGGTGAGGATTAATTTGCCCGTTTTAGCAGAATAGATTTTATGTATGACGCCTTTAGGAAATATTGATTATGTAATTTTAGCAAATATCTCTATTCTCATTCAGGCAAATATATGGAGAGACTAGTATTATGAAACTAATTATCAGTAATTTTTATAAGGCAATTGTTGATGTGATGCGTGTGCATAACATGGAAGTGGATGCTCAAGAAGAATGGCAGGGGTGGGATGCTTGGGTCAACCTAGATTCGCCGGTTAAGCGTTAAAAAATACCAGACACTGTCTGGTATTTTTTTAACTAAAGCATAGTAATAAGAAGGTCTGAGTCTGCAAATAAGGCGTTCAATAGCTAAATGGAAACCTGTTAATTATTTATTTAAGTGCTGGTTGGCCTTTTCAATATTAAGATACAGTATCTGACGTGATTATTGAAAAGACTTTTACAAGCGAGTGTTAAAAATGGAGCCTTTATACAGTGTTATCTTGTTAACCCTTGGTGCTGGGCTAGCAATGCCATTGGGGGCGTTGATAGGTAACTTTGAGCGAATAAAGCCTGAGTGGTTAGAAAAAGAATTAATGCATGCTGTGACGGCGTTTGGAGGCGGGGCTTTGCTTTCAGCCATTGCCTTAGTTCTTGTGCCAGAAGGTGTATTACATTTTTCTCCTGTGTTTGCTGCTTTGCTTTTTTTGTCAGGCGGGGCAGCGTTTATGTTACTGGATATTTGGTTATCCAGAAGTCAAACCTCTATAAGTCAGCTTGTTGCCATGTTAGCTGATTTTATCCCTGAATCATTAGCTCTAGGAGCCGCCTTTGCATTAGGTAACGTTAATGGAGGGCTACTTGCAGCACTTATAGCAATGCAGAACCTTCCTGAAGGGTTTAATGCTTTCAGAGAATTGAAATCCACATCACATTATCGCTCCATTACCATTATTTTCTGGTTTGCCTTGTTAGCTTTGTGTGGGCCTATATCTGGAGTTATTGCGTTATTCTGGCTTGCTGAATGGCCAGCAGTAGTCTCTGGCATTATGTTATTTGCTTCTGGTGGGATTTTGTACGCAGTATTTCAAGATATTGCACCTCAAGCTGTTTTAGAAAAACATTGGGCGCCACCGATGGGGGCAGTGATGGGGTTTGCACTTGGTTTAGTTGGTTATATGTTAGTACATTAAAAAATGTATACAAAAATACTTGTTTACAATTATAGTTAGTCCTTCATATGGATTATTTAGGTAATAAGGTTGTGTTCAGGATATTAAATGATTTTAGTTTAAGTGCGCTGGTTGCAGGTTTTGTTGCAGTGCTCATTGGTTTTGCAAGTTCTGTTGCTATTGTCTTTCAGGCAGCTCAGGCTGCGGGGGCTGATTCTAGTACCATTGTCTCTTGGATTATGGCCCTAGGCTTTGGTATGGGGGCAACTTGCTTTTTCCTTTCTTTATGGTACCGATCACCTGTAATTACCGCTTGGTCAACGCCTGGGGCAGCCTTACTGGCAACGAGCCTAGGAACAATCAGTTACTCTGAAGCGATTGGTGTGTTTGTTTTTGCGGGCGTGTTAACCCTGTTAACAGGTGTATCAGGCCTATTTGATAAAGCAATGAGATTAGTGCCTTTACCTCTTGCCTGCGCGATGTTGGCAGGGGTGCTATTTAAGTTTGGTTTGTCTATTTTTGATTCCATGATGAGTGATACGTTTCTTGTTGGAGTTATGTTAATTACTTATTTAGTAAGTAAGCGACTTGTGCCTCGATATGCTGTGCTGTTTGTTTTGGTCGCCGGTGTTGCTTTTGTGCTGGCGAGATCTGAAGAGCAACTTATCTCCACTATACCTGTCTCTCTGGGCTCACTTGTATGGGTGTGGCCTGAGTGGAATGTAAGTTCTCTTATAGGTGTTGGTATTCCTTTGTATATTGTCACCATGACCTCTCAGAATATTCCAGGAGTTGCTGTCATGCGAAGTAGTGGATATCAAACTCCAGTATCTCCTCTTATTAGCTGGACTGGATTAACATCAATCGTTCTAGCTCCTTTAGGCGGATTTGCATTTAATTTGGCGGCAATTACTGCCGCGATTTGTTCTGGAGAAGAATGCCATAAAGACCCTAAACGCCGTTATATTGCAGGGCTTTCTGCCGGGCTTTTTTATTGGCTAGCGGGTTTAGCTGGAACATCAGTTGTTGCTTTATTTTCTGTCTTTCCTTCCACTATGATTGCTGCATTAGCTGGTATTGCCTTATTGGGAACCATAGGAATGAATTTAAAAAATGCCGTGGCGGATGATTCAAACAGAGAAGCGGCATTGATTACTTTTTTAGTCACTGTCTCAGGTGTTTCATTTGGTGGTATTGCATCGGCTTTTTGGGGGATATTATTTGGTGTTATTTGTCTAATGATATCCAATATTAAGCGTAAGCAATAAGAAGTGGCTATGGATGTAAGTCAGAGAATCAAAGAAGATATTCTTAAAAATAAGCTTCCAAGAGGCACACCTTTGAGGCAGGCAGTTCTTTCCGATCTCTATGGGGTAAGCCGGATACCTATTCGCGATGCTTTGTTGTCGTTAAAAGCTGAGGGCTGGCTTGTTCCGCATGGTAAGGCGGGGGTAATGATTCCCGACTTACGTTGGCAGGAGGCTGAGGATCTGTATTTGATGAGAGCTGAATTAGAGTGTATTTTGTTCGAAATGGCATTTGCGCAAATCCATGATAAAGACGTCGCTAAAGCACGCTCTTATTTGTCAGCGTTAGATCATGAGAATATTAGCTTGGTGAGTCGTGGTGAATTGAACTGGCAATTTCATGAGGCTTTGTATCAGCCTGCCAATAGGCCAACATTACAACGTGTTGTTGAAGGTTTGAATATGCAAGCTGTGCGCTATCTTGGTTTTCAATTTGGGCCACTGGGGTATCATGAAAAAAGCCAAGATCAGCATGAAGAGTTGATTTCATTGATTGAATCGAATAATAAAAATGCTGCACTTATCTTATTAAGGCAGCATATTGAAAAGGCAGGGAGCTTGTTAACGGAATTCCTTAAAAATTCTGGCTAGTGTTTAAGGATGATTAGCAATCTTCACGAACGGGTTGTGGTAAATACACGATAAGACTGGCACCGCCTAAGCTAGCAGAAGAGTCTTTTTTAATATAGCCACGCGCATTACCAGCTAGATGTGCAGAAGCTGATAATTCGGCAAAATACAAACCTAATCCTGTATTACCTTCGAGGAAATCATCTGGTTCATCATCTGTTTGTTTAAAGCCTGGTCCATCGTCTTCAACTGAAATGACGAGGAAGTTATTTTCTTGTTTGGCATTGATGATGATTTTGGATTTGGCAAAACGAAATGCATTGTACACAGCGGTGCTCACAACCGCTGTCATTAGTCTTTCGTCAAAAACACCGGTTAAACTTTCATTGCAAGCATAGCCTAATTCCAAATTTCTTGCATTGGCTGATGGTTGTAGGGCAAAAACTTGATCATCCAAGAATTCATCAAGTAGAAAGGTATCAGCATGCAAATCATAACCGTCAGAAGCTAGCTTATATAAATATAGGTATTCAACCCACTCATCATTGAGTTTCTTTAGAGACTCTTCAATTGATACTATTTTTTTTTGGTTTGCATCTTTGCTTACCATCGACTCTTTCAGGCTTTGTAGTTGGTAGAGCAAGGTTCCCACCTGATTTTTGCTTTCGTGGATTGCGCTTGCCAAAATTGTGCTGATATCGATTTTTTTCATCTTTTAACTTCCAAAAGATTCTGCGTAGGCTGAACTTTGTTTCTTGGTTGGAGCTGTCGCCGCTCCGCCTTTTACTTCACTTAGCCAAGCTTCGAAAATTTGCTTAGCGGTCAAGATATCCTTATCTGCTAAGAATACATCTATTTCGCAGCTATACGCTTTTGCTTTGTGGTCAGGATCCTCAAAGAAAGACTCATGAATTTTCTTGAGAGTACTGTTAAAGTTATCCCTCTGCCTAGGGAGTAGAGGGCCATCATCAGAAATACGAGCAAGAGATTCTAGATGATTTAGGTATACTTCTGCTGTGTTGTAGCAAGAGTACTTCGCTAAGAACACAGCCCTTCTAAAGGACATTTCTGCCGTTACACTGTCATTAAGTAATAAGCTGATTTTGCCTAGTTCCATTTGACGTAAGATATTCTTAGGTGATCGTGCGATAGCTTCGATCAAAGTGGCTTGAGCGTCTTCTAGTTTGCCTTCAGAAAACTGTATTTTAGCCAGCCAATCATAAGCGCTGACGAAAAAGCGGTTATCAAGCATCAGTTGGCGAAAGCTCTGTTCTGCTTTCTCAAGCTCACCCATTAGAAAATAAGACTTTCCTTTGCCAAATAGTGCCCACGGCATTTTACGACTTTTAAGTATCTTGCTAAACAAGGAGAGCGCTTTATCGTATTGCTGGAGTTCTATAAAGCTTTCGCCGATGATGCGTTCACATTTTCCGCTTAGAGAAGGATATTTCTCCATCACAACTTTTGCTGCTGCAATGGCACTTTCATATTCGCCTTTATCTAACGCTACATTGACGTCATACAGCCTATCTTTTGTTTCTAATAATTTACTAAGGCGTCGTTGCAACCCAGCTTGAGAGAATGGTTTTGTGATGTAACCATCGGGTTGGTACTCAATCGCACCCATGACCATTTCAATTGATGTTTCAGCAGTAACCATTAAGTAAGTGGCTGTGTTCGGTATCAGTTTTGAGTGTCTAACTTCTTCAAGCAGTTGTTGTCCGTCTTTACCATTGCCAAGGTTATAATCGGATAAAATGACATCGAAATTTTTATTCTTTAAAAGTTCTATGGCTGTTTCTGCTTTCATAGCGATTTCTATGGAAGTAAAGCCGAAGTCTGTCAGCATTTTTCGCTGCATGATTCGAGCTTCTGCCATATCTTCTATGAGCAGAGCTTTTTTCTTTGAAAAGTCTTGTTGGGCCATAAAAAGTTACATTCCATATCTAGCAATTATAAAAAGGACTTATTTGGATCAATAACAAGATCCTCTGAAAAAATTTCGTCTTCTTCCGATGTTTGCTGAGGAATAGAGTAGGATTCACTTGCCCACGCACCCAAATCAATTAACTTACATCTAGGGCTACAGAAAGGGCGATCTGGGTTCTCTTTCGACCACGGTGATTTTTTTTGGCAAGTTGGACATGCAACTAGCGAAGCTTTAATACTGTCTGACATGAATGTGACTCTAAATTTATAATGACTCTAGAATTTTTTGGTGTAATTTTAAGACTTTAGCATTCATATCATTAAGATTGCCAGCGTTTTCCAAGATGAAGTCGGCCTTCATGAGGCGTTCACTATTGCTTAATTGCGCAGAGATTATTTTTTGTGCACTTTCTCTATCTACTTGGTCGCGATTCACGACTCTTTGTAATTGAACATCTACTGGGACGTCGATGGCGATAGTATATTTGCATATAGAATTTTGCTTTGTTTCAAATAATAACGGGTGAACAAGAAGCACGTACTGTGATGTCGCACCTTGGAGCTGAGATAGAAGTTCTTCTCTTATTGCTGGATGTGTTAATGATTCAAGCCATGAACGCTCACTGGGAGTGTCAAAAATAATTTCGCGTAAAGCACGTCGATTTAATGTGCCATCGTTCAGTAATATTTTACTGCCATAGCGCTGCTCAATTTTATCGAGGCAATATGAACCCGGTAAGACAACTAATCTTGCAACATCGTCGGCATCAACACTTTGAATGCCGAGTTGATTAAAGCATTTTGCTATTGTGCTTTTGCCTGAACCTATACCGCCAGCAAGACCTATGATGGGAGTTATGTGATCTGTCATAGAGTTAAATAGAATACTAATAAGGCTGAAATCGTTAAAAAGGGGCCGAAAGCTATATAGTCTTGGCTGCTTGTTTTTGAGAACACAGTGTATAGTATTCCACATATGCTTGCACAAAATAACAATGTAGGAAGATGTGAGAGCCCAAGCCAACTTCCCAATGCTGCCAGTAGTTTAGCGTCACCTAGTCCAATGCCTTCTTTGTCCCTACACAAGGTATAGAGCCAACGTAGGGTGTACAACAAAACGAACCCAGCCATCATACCCAGCACGCTGTTATGCAGGTTATTTGCAGATATGTTAAGTAGCAATCCGCAACCTAGCGCCACAGTATTACATTCATCAGGTATAAGCTTGTGTTCCATGTCTATGACGGTTGCGGTAATCAAAGCGCTCATTAACAAGGTTATAAGAGTCAGCGAGTAGACATCATCAAATAGCCACAAAAGAGGCAGGCAGCAAAGTAAGTGTGTGATTTCAATAACGAGATAACGAGAGGATATTCTCTGTTTACAATAGCGGCATTTGCCTTTAAGAGCGATAAAACTAAAGATTGGGATGAGATCTTTGTATGTCAGAGGTTGTTCACAGTGAATGCAGTGAGAGCGCCTTCTATTAAACATTAATGGTGAAGACGTGGTGAAAGGAATAGATAATAGATGGTGTGCCTCTTTAGTCCACAAATAATCTTGTTTAATTGGCCATCGGGTTGTGTAGGCAGCAGAAAAACTGCCGATGCAAAGTACCATTACACAGTACAAAGTCCACATTAATACGGTTAAATCCATTTATTAAATCTCAATCAAAGGTGCATACAGAGTAACCAGTGCTGTGGCAACGACACTGCCTGCAATCATGAGGCAGATAGCGGGGATGAGTTTCTCTAAAATGGCGATGTTTCTTTGCCATCGCTTCTCGTGCTCTTTAGCTGCTAAGACGAGTGCTCTTTCGATATCGCCATCCTGTCCAGCAGAGTGTAAGGCAATTGATGATTCGTTTGGGAACCAGTGTGACGGAAAGGTTTCTTCGTAGTTCTTGCCTAAACGAAGGGTGTAATAGACACTGTAAATTTCATGTTTTGTGGGAATGTGTTGGAAATAGTCAGGCATATTTTTTAATGCCTGTTGCAATGTTAGGCCTGTTTTTCTGATGGTGCTTAATAAAGAAAACAATTTCGTCAAACGAAAATTACGACTGTATTTCTCTAGCCAATAACAAGCATGACCTTGGTGAAGGCTACGTATAACGCTAATTTGGACTAGGCTACAAATTACATAAATTGAAAGATTAAGTATCAAGTGTGCCAGATAATCATCGGTTGACTGATCTTCTAACGAGCGATTGATAATGAGGATGATCAAAGCTATCTGAATGACGCTGAATGGATAGATAAGGGTTTTTAGTAATCGCTGAGACCATTCAAGCAGAGATTTGAGTTGATGTATTGATACGCTTAAACTTTTCTCACAATCTTCCCTTGTACCCTGAGAATTTAGAAGCTGCGTGTAGGGTGCTGCTGAGTTTTTGGTTAGCTTGCTTAATGCCTCATTAAAGGTTGTGCCTCGCTCTAGTTCACCTAATATGGCTTTGCTTATATTAGCCAATCCTGAGTTTGACGAAGATAAGGCGAAGTGCGCAATAGCTTGGTTAAGTTGTAATCCCGATTGTAAGGCACTTTGAATTTCTTCATAAAAAGTTTGAAGTGATTTGTAGTCGAATTTCTTTGGTGTCCATTGGGATACTATGATTTGCCAGTGGCCTTTACTAACAGAGTCAAAAAGCACCTCTTTTTCTGAGTGTCCATATCTATAATCTACTTTTCCACTGACATATTTGATTTTAAACCATGGCATTTTGGGCCTCACTATGCAAATGAGGGTAGGGTTTCCATAAAGAGGGAGAGGAAATTAATTCATCGTAATTCCTTGGCAAAGATGCCTCCCATAAGGGGGATATTCCATGAAATATAGGATGTTGTGAGCTGCTTTTATAGAGCATTGATTGATGGATGATGAGCTTTAGTGAGCTTGCTAAAGAAAAAAAATCAACTTGCCAGCCGTGGCATCGATGTATCGCATCTAGTGCCGAGTTAGTATGTAATGTAGCCAGAACAAGGTGACCAGTAAGAGCTGCATTAACGGCTAAATTCGCGGTGATGGCATCGCGTACTTCGCCTACCATGATGACATCTGGGTCTTGTCTAAGAAATGATTTCAATAATGCTGCTGAGTCCAGTCCTATAGCGGGATTGGGTTCACATTGAAATAACCCTGAGATTTCATATTCCACAGGGTCTTCAATGGTGAAAATGGTTTTCTCACCTGTATTTAAAACATCTAGACATGAATATAGAGTGGTGCTTTTTCCGGCACCAGTGGCACCGCATACTAGAATTAACCCACTGGGTTGTTCCAAAGCGGAAGACAAAGCGGAATGGAGGTTAGCCTGTATGCCTATTTCATTCAAAGACAAGCGGTTTTTGTCAGGTAATAAGCGAAGCGCAACTTTTTCTCCTTTAACGGTTGATACGATGCTCACTCTGACAAATGTACTGCGGTGTCTTTCTTCAAACAAAAACTGACCCTCTTGCGTTCTTCTTGTTTCTGAAAGATCTAGATTTGCGCGCATTTTTATACGATTGATTAGGTTTGTTTCAGGGGGCAAATCAACCACTTTGTTTAGGGTGCCATATTCGCGTTGATAGACGTGTAGGCTTATCTTCGTGTGCTCTAAATGGACATCTGTAGCGTGCCGACCGATAGCGTTAGAGATGATTTCTTCTAATGTCATAGCGCACCTTCTATTGTACTTTCACATTGTAGGGGCAGTAGATTAGCGTCTAGGTCTGAAAGGCATGTCCAATTTCTATTGCTATCACGAGAAAATCTGAGATATTGGTTTTCATCGATGCCTGTATTGCTATTAAGAGTGAGAATTAGGCTGCCTGTTGTTTTATTGGCACTGTCAACGGTAATGGACTTCGCGATGGATTTATCCGTGAGTGAGGTTTTTATTAGGTTGAATTCTGTTTCATTGGGAAAGGAACCATGTAAAAGAATAAATTCTTCGATGACGGATTGGTGTTGTGTGGCAAGGTTTTGCGCTTCGATTAATTTCGCTTTTGCTATTTGACGTGTAAAAGTGGGTACAGAAAGGCTTGCTAAGATGGAAATAATGGCGATCACGACCATAAGTTCCAATAACGTAAAGCCGCGTACTAATTGACGAGAAAGTAACATTCTTCACTCCTTGAAGATTATGATTTTAGCATCCTGCTAATGGTATTTTATGTTAATGATGTCACATTAAACAATCTGATCTAAGATGTCTCCAGTCGTTTTGTTTTCTTGATAGTCTTTTGTTGGTTCTAATTGAGTTGAAGTTGCAAGATCTGTGTCTTCAGCAAATTCTTCTTCTAACTCCTGTAGCATATCATTTTGCTTTTTCGCATCAATTTCATCCGCTGTTTTTTTATTGTGCTGGGACAACGCCTGACCTTCTTCAGAAATAGTTACAACTAGGTCGCTGGAGGCTTTGGCGTTACGGGCATGTAATGCTGCTAGGTTCTTGTCTTCGTCAGACCGCACATCAAAAGTGGTGTAACCAGGCGTAACTGTATTATTTGGCACTTGGGCGGATAGAGCGATTGAGTGAGGAAGGCTACCAGACATAACGACCACCAGCTGAAAAATATTGATTAATATTAATAGGCAATCTTAAGTATGTCCACTTTCTAGACAGTAGCTCTATAAAAGCCGCTTGCATGATTGCGAGCTGCCTAGAAAGTGGTACGCGTTTAGACGTCTTTTTTATCACCAGCTTGAATGGCTGTTATGGCGATAGTATAGACAATATCATCGACTAAAGCGCCGCGAGACAAATCGTTAACAGGTTTGCGAATACCTTGCAGCATTGGGCCAATACTTACTACATCCGCACTTCTTTGCACGGCTTTATAAGTGGTGTTACCTGTATTTAGATCAGGGAAGATAAAGACAGTGGCTTTACCGGCGACTTTACTATTTGGCGCTTTTTGCTTAGCAACTTTCTCCATGATAGCTGCGTCGTACTGCAATGGTCCGTCAATCAATAGGTCTGGTCTCAGTTTTTGTGCAATCGCAGTCGCTTCTCGTACTTTATCTACATCGTTGCCTGTGCCTGAACCGCCAGTGCTGTAGCTGATCATGGCGACTTTCGGTGTAATGCCAAATGCACTGGCAGAGTCCGCGCTTTGAATGGCGATTTCTGCAAGTTGTTGTGCTGTTGGGTCTGGGTTAATCGCGCAATCGCCATAAACCAAGACTTGATCAGGTAAGCACATGAAGAAAACCGATGACACCAGGCTCGCGTTAGCGGATGTTTTGATTAACTGTAGAGCAGGGCGAATGGTGTTGGCCGTCGTATGTACTGCGCCAGACACTAGTCCATCCACATCGCCAACTTGTAACATCATGGTGCCTAATACAACATTGTCTTCCAATTGCTCACGTGCCACGATATCAGTCAGTCCACGACTTTTTCTTAACTCGACCATTGGCGCAACATAGCGTTCGCGAATGCTGCTAGGGTCGAGTATTTCTACGCCATGACTCAATTCAATGCCATTGTTCTGTGCGATTCTAAGTATTTCTGTTTCGTTACCGAGTAAGGTACAGCGCGCAATGCCACGTTCGGCACAAATAGAAGCGGCTTGAATTGTGCGAATTTCTTCACCTTCAGGTAGGATAATGCGCTTGTTGAGTGAGCGAGCAAGTTCGATCAAGCGGAATCGGAACGCTGGTGGAGATAGCTTTCTTTCTTCTTGGTTTAAAGCGAAAGAGTTGATCCAATCGTGATCTATACAACGAGCAATGTGCTCTTTTACCATTAAGACGCGCTCTTTATCATCAAGCGGAATTTCTTGGTTAAACGACTGCATGTTAATAACCGTTTCCCAGCTGTTAGACTCAACAGATAGAACTGGTAAGCCTTTGGCCATTGCTTTGCCGCATAGCGTCATTAAGGCTTCACTTGGTTGGTATCCACCGGTCACAACTAAGGCTGCAATCTTGATGTCATTAAGTGCTGCGATAGCCGTCGCCATTATGATGTCGGTACGATCCCCTGGAGTGAAAACCAGTACGCCTGGACGAAGTGCTTCAAGCATGTTTTCTACGCCACGGGCGCAAAGGGTATAAGATTGCACTCGACGAGATTCGATTTCACCCGCATTAATGATGCGAGCACCAAGGAAGTCGGCAACATCTTTTACTCGTGGGTAGGTGAGTTCGTCTGCCTTTGGTATTTGACCGAGCAGACTAAAGTTGCGTTTAAATATGCCCCGCTGAGCAAATAAATCCCCATAGGATTTAACACCTAATGAACCAGGGCTAGTTTTATTCAAAATACAGCCAATGACATCGTTGGCCTTAATGCCACCATAAGAACCTGCCGCAATCTCAACATGGTGTTCTAGTTCATTTACTCGCATATTGTTTGGTGCTGTTACCAATACCAAACCCGCATCAAGAGTACGAGCAATCGCTTTGTTTAGTCGTGTGGCGTAAGGGTGACCTGCAATTTGAGCAAGACCTTCTACGATAACCGTTGAGTCTGGCTCTACGCTAGCTTGGAAGCGGCCAACAATTTCTTCCATCAGTTCGTCAATATTGTCGTTATACAAATAACGCTCTGCTTCATGAAGCGGAATAGGTTCAGCTGGCGTCAGTGTTGAACCTTGGGCAACCATGGCTGTTGATTTGTCAGGTCCTTTGTCACCAGGCTGTGGCTGGGCGATTGGCTTGAAAAAGCTGGCCTTTAAGCCCTGCTGTTCAAGCGCACGGACAAGACCAACAGAAACTGATGTTAGTCCTACACCAGGGCCTGTGGGTACGGTCATAAGTACATTTATTGACATATCTGATGAATCCTAAATTAGTCCATTTTGGTGTGCGTTATGCTGTTTAATGTTGAATCAAGCTTATTGTATCGAGCGCAATCATTAGCTCTTCATTCGTTGGAATAATCCAAACATTGGTATGACTATCTTTCGCGCTAATATTCAACGTTTCGCCACGAGGGGCATTGTCATTTACTTCTGAGTCTATACGGATATTTAGTGCTTTCAAATGATTACAGATAGCTTGACGTAAATAGCTTGAATTTTCGCCTATGCCACCTGTAAATACCAAATGATCAATACTTATTAAAGTCGTGGCCACACTGGCTAAATGTTTCGCTGTCCTAGCGGCAAACATGTCTAAAGCCAACTTAGCTCTTTGGTCTCCAGACTCCATAGCTTCTTCTAAGGTCCGACAGTCATTGGAAATCTCTGACACACCAAGTAGGCCGCTCTGTTTATTTAAGATATCAAGTGCGGATTCAAAGGAAATGTTTTCAGCTTGGCTAATAAATGACAGTAGGCTCGGATCTAGGCTACCAGAGCGCGTTCCCATCATTAGGCCTTCTAATGGCGTGATGCCCATACTAGTATCGGAAGATTTGCCTTGATTAATCGCACAAGTGCTTGCACCGTTACCAAGGTGAGCCACAAGCACGCCTTGTTGATCACTGCCTTTGGCAATATGCGCTAATCGCTGACTTATATATCGATAACTTGTGCCGTGGAAGCCATATTTGCGAAAATGATGCTCTCGATAGAAGTGCATTGGAATCGGGTATAAATACTGCTCGGGCGCAAGTGTCTGATGAAAAGCTGTATCAAATACGGCGACCTGGGGAAGGCCTGGGAAGAGTTCAAAAGCGACCTCTATGCCTTTAACATGGGCGGGGTTATGTAATGGTGCAAACTGAGAGCACTGTTTGATGCCAGCAATAACATCTTGATCAATAAGCACAGATTTACTGAAGGTTTCACCACCATGAACCACTCTGTGGCCAATACCCGCTAATGAGCGCTCAATAATTGGGTGACTACTGAGCCAGATTTTGATTTGATTTACGGCATTTTTATGGCTGCCATCTTCTAAACTAACTTCGCTCTTTTGGCCTTTAAATTTAAACGTGATGCTGCTTTCATCTGTCCCTAATCTATCCGCAATGCCTTCAACCAAGGTTTCTTGTCCGGCATTGGCTAGAATGGCAAACTTTAGAGATGAACTTCCGCAATTGATAACTAAAATACTATCTTTCATAGTGTTTCCTGAGATACGCGCAATGACAGATCGATTGCTTGAACATGTTTTGTTAAAGCGCCAATTGACACAAAGTCAACACCGGTGGCAGCCACTTTTAAAAGTTGATCTTTATCCATATTGCCAGACGCTTCAAATTTAACTTGCCCTTTAAAGTCGCTCACCGCTTTGCTCATATCTTCATATGAAAAGTTATCTAACATGATAATGTCAGCACCCGCTGCAACGGCCATTGCTACTTCGTTAAGGTTTTCAGTTTCCACTTCAATGGTTTTGCCTGGTGCAATTTGTTTCGCCATGCTAACGGCATTTGCTATAGAGCCTGCCGCCATTATGTGGTTTTCTTTTATTAAAAACGCATCGTACAGACCAATGCGATGATTTTTTCCACCACCAATGGTTACGGCGTACTTTTGTGCTTGACGCATGCCGGGCAATGTTTTTCGAGTGTCCAGTATGGTCAGTGCCGTATTAGAGACAATCTCGCTGTATTGGTGTGTAACCGTAGCCGTGTATGACAAGGTTTGTAGAAAGTTTAGCGCCGTACGTTCACCAGTTAGAATTGTTCTTGCATGTCCTTGAATCGTTATAAATGGTGTATTAGGTGTTAATAAATCACCGTCTTTGTTATGCCAAGTAAGGGTGACATTATTGCCTAATTGGGAAAATACTTCGTTAACCCACGCCTGGCCACATAGTATGGCGGGCTCACGACTGATTATTGTTGCGGTGATTTGTTGATTGTCAGGAATGAGTTGAGCGGTTATGTCTCCTAAGCCGATGTCTTCCTCTAATGCAAAAGTAACTTGCGATTGGATGTGTTTGGTTAAAAGGGGGCTCAAAAGAGTCATGTGCAATCCTAGTTCGTCGCGTGAAGTTAAAACGCTATTGTAGCCTTATATTGATAGATCGTCAGTGCTGATCCGACGAAATTAATTGATTTGAGTAGTATTTCTATAAAAAGGGGGCGTCGTGGGAGTCAGTATTTTTATGGCTAGCTCGGGTGATTCAATTGAATCCTATACTGGGGCGTGGTTGGGGACGGGATTTTATGGCATTATAGCTATTATATAGATGTAAAATCTTGCTTTTTTGTGAAATCGGTACAAGCCTAATGTGAAAAATGGGCAAGATTCACACAAGTTATACGCCTCATATTCTCTCTGAATTTTTGGTGGAGAGACCTAGTTTTCCTTGGATTAACGTGTTTTTTGTCTGTCTTTTGTCGATTTTTTGCAAAGTTCAGATGGTGAAAATTGCTCTGAATATTTCAATCTTGGTGTCAGTGGCTAGGCGATCTCTTGATTAGGTGTTAATCTTACGCCCGAATTAGACTCTTCTAAGATAGAAGAAAGTGTTCCGAAAGGTAAAACTTTGGTAAAAGATCTTAAGTGCAAAGCACTTAAATCATGTTCTCTTACTTATCTAAGTAAACAGTTTTGAATTTTTATATGCATTTAGTAAGGCTAGTTGCATGTAGAAACTTAATGTTGGATTTGATGAACCAAATCCGAATTGGAAGCGATCCGACTAGGTAAACTAGTGGTCGATACAATGGAAATAAAAATAAAACAACAAAAGTTGCCATTGAAACGGATAAAAACGACGCTTTAAGTACCAATAAAGTAGGGTGTCGTTTTATCCGAAGTCGGCTGGAACTTATTTATGGCTATTCATATGAGTTCCGATGGTTCGTTTAAGTAGCCTCCAAGGCTTAAACACACATAATGTCCTTGGTAGGTTAAGTATCTGTTCTAATAGCGGGAGTTATTAACACGATGACTGAGCAGCATATTCTCGAAGACATCGATCCAATTGAAACGAAAGAGTGGGTCGATGCGCTTGAGTCTGTCCTTCGCGAAGAAGGTCCTGAACGCGCACAATACATTTTAAATCATTTGACGAATGAAGCTTCAAAAGCAGGTACGTCAATGCCGTCGTCTATCACGACGCCATACCGAAATACGATAGCTCCTGAAAATCAGAAGCCGTTGCCCGGTGACGTATTTATGGAGCGTCGTATACGTTCCATAATTCGTTGGAATGCATTGGCTATGGTAATGAAAGCTAACCGTGTTGACTCAACACTTGGTGGCCACATTACGAGTTTTTCTTCAGCCGCAACGCTTTATGATATCGGTTTTAACCACTTTTTCCGTGGTAGTGACGGTAAGCAAGAAGCTGATATGGTTTTTTTCCAAGGCCATATTTCTCCTGGTATTTATGCACGTTCATACATTGAAGGGCGTCTGACAGATGAGCAGCTTGATAACTTCCGTCGTGAAGTAGATGGCAAAGGTATCTCTTCTTACCCACACCCTTGGTTGATGCCTGACTACTGGCAGTTCCCTACGGTTTCTATGGGTCTAGGGCCTTTGCAAGCCATTTATCAAGCACACGTTATGAAATATCAGCATAGCCGTGGTTTGATTGATCAAGGTGACCGTAAAGTATGGGCTTTCCTTGGCGATGGTGAGTGTGATGAGCCAGAGTCTTTAGGTGCAATTGCGCTTGCTGGCCGTGAAAAACTGGACAACCTTATTTTCGTGATCAACTGTAACCTACAGCGTCTAGACGGACCTGTGCGTGGTAACAGCAAAATTGTTCAGGAGCTTGAAGGTGTATTCCGTGGCGCTGGCTGGAACGTTATCAAGTGTCTTTGGGGCCGTCATTGGGATCCTTTGTTCGAGAAAGATGACAAAGGCCTGCTAATTAAGCGTATGAATGAAGTATGCGATGGCGAACTTCAGAACTACAAAGCAAATGGTGGCGCATATACTCGTGAACACTTCTTTGGCAAATACCCAGAATTGCTAGAGATGGTTAAAGACATGACTGATGATGAGATCATGAATCTTAACCGTGGTGGACATGATCCATATAAAGTATACGCAGCTTACGCTGAGGCAACTTCTCACAAGGGTCAGCCGACCGTTATCTTGGCGCAAACCGTTAAAGGTTACGGCATGTTCAAAGCGGCTGAAGCGCAAAATACGGCGCACCAAACTAAGAAACTGGATGAGGAGTCTTTGGCTCAGTTCCGTGACAAGTTTGGTATTCCTATCAGTGATGAAGAACTGAAAGATCTTCCTTACTACCGCCCAGCAGAAGATAGCCCAGAAATGCAATACTTGCGCTCACGTCGTAAAGCATTGCATGGTGATTTCCCTGTGCGTCGTCGTGATTGTGAAGCACTAGAGGTTCCATCTTTGGAAGCCTTCAAGTCTCAGATCGCTGGTACAAACGGTCGTGAAATCTCTACAACGATGGCATTCGTGCGTGCATTGAATGTTATGGTTAAAGACAAAGAAATTGGTAAGCGTGTTGTGCCAATTGTTGCGGATGAAGCTCGTACCTTTGGTATGGAAGGTATGTTCCGTCAGCTAGGTATCTACACATCTGAAGGTCAGCGTTATACACCGCATGACCATACTCAGATTATGTATTACAAAGAATCTGCTGATGGGCAAATTTTGCAAGAAGGTATTAATGAACCAGGTGCATTCTCTGCGTGGTTGGCATTAGCAACTTCTTACAGCAACAGCAATCTGCCAATGATTCCTGTGTACATTTATTACTCAATGTTTGGTTTCCAACGTGTTGGTGACTTGGCTTGGGCGGCAGGTGATTCTCAGGCTCGTGGTTTCTTGATTGGTGCAACAGCGGGTCGTACAACACTTAACGGTGAAGGTTTGCAGCACGAAGATGGTCATTCCCACATTCTTGCTGGCACTATCCCAAATTGTGTGTCTTATGATCCAACTTATTCATACGAAGTTGCGGTTATTATGCAAGATGGCTTGCGCCGTATGTATAAAGAGAAAGAAAGTGTTTTCTATTACCTAACAGTAATGAACGAAAACTATACCCATGAAGATATGCCTGAAGGTGTTGAAGAAGGCATTATCAAAGGGATGTATAAACTTAAATCTCACGCTAAGAAAGCCAACAAGAAACAAGTTCAATTACTTGGTTCTGGTGTGATTCTTCGTGAAGTAGAAGCGGCTGCTGAGATTCTATTTAACGATTACGGTATTAACTCTGATGTATGGAGTGTAACGTCTTTCAATGAGTTGCGTCGTGAAGGTCTTGATGTAAACCGTTGGAACATGCTTCACCCTGAACAAGAGCCTCGCGTGTCTTATGTCGAGTCCTGCTTGAGCGGAAATGGTCCAGTAATCGCTTCTACTGACCATGTTAAGTTGTTCGCAGATCAAATCCGTCCTTTTATCAATACGACTTATAACGTATTAGGTACAGATGGCTTTGGTCGCAGTGATACTCGTGCTCAATTGCGTCATTTCTTTGAAGTGAACCGCTATTGGGTTGTTGTTTCAGCTTTGAATGCCCTTGCAAAAGACGGTGTGATTGATGCATCTGTAGTTAGTGAAGCGATTGCTAAATTTGGCTTGGACCCTGAAAAGCCGAATCCAGTAACTTGCTAATTGCCTGACAATCTAGGCATCCAGCTTGAGGTCTATTTCAAGCTGGATGTGATTTTAAGTTTGATGCGTCTATAAGACAAAGGAGATTTCTGTGAGTACTGAAATCATTCAAGTGCCAGATATTGGTGGTGCAGATAACGTCGAAGTAATCGAAGTTAGCGTTCAAGTTGGCGACATAATCGAAGTTGACCAAGCGATTATTGTATTAGAAACAGACAAAGCGTCTATGGACGTACCTTCTCCACTAGCGGGTAAAGTGACCGCTATTAGTGTTAAAGAAGGTGATACTGTTTCAGAAGGTCATAAGATTCTTGAGCTAGAAGTTGAAGGTGGCGAAGCTGCTGCTGAAGAACCAAAAGCGCAAGAAGAAGCACCTGCAAAAGCAGCGCCTGCTGCCGAAGAAAAGCCTGCAGCGTCTTCTGAACAAACTGTCTCTGTACCTGATATTGGTGGAGCGACAGGTGTTGACGTTATAGAAGTCTGTGTTGCTGAAGGTGATGAGGTTCAAGAGGGCGATTCAATCATCGTTCTTGAGACTGATAAAGCGTCCATGGATATTCCTGCGCCTTTCAGCGGTAAAGTTTCGAAGCTTTATATCAAAGAAGGTGACACGGTTTCTGAGGGCGATAAGGTTCTTTTATTGTTGACAGAGTCTTCTTCTGCTCCAGTTGCAGAAGAGAAAGCGGCAGAACCTAAATCAGAGTCTCCAGCTCCAGCTGCTGAATCGGCTTCAGGTGGCGTTGAAAAAGTCAATGTTCCTGACATTGGTGGCGCTGAAGGCGTAGAAGTTATCGAAGTGGCAGTGGCGGCTGGCGATAAGGTCAGTGAAGGCGATTCCATCATCGTCCTTGAAACTGATAAAGCTTCTATGGAAATTCCTGCACCAAAATCAGGAACGGTAAAATCTGTTTCTATAAAAGTAGGTGACAAGGTTTCTGAAGGTGATTTCGTGCTTGAGCTTGAAGTGGAAGGTGGTTCTGCACCTAAAGCTGAAGCGGCTCCTGCTGCTGAAAAAGCGTCACCAGCGCCTGCTGCTGAGGCACCTAAAGCGAGTGCGGCGAAAGCAGCACCAGCACAGGCAGATCAATCTGCTGTGTTGTCTGAGCCTTCTAAGAAAGTTCATGCAGGTCCTGCTGTGCGCATGCTTGCTCGCGAGCTAGGCGTTGATCTTGCTCTTGTTCGTCCTACAGGCCCACGTGGTCGTATTACGAAAGAAGACTTGCACGCTTATGTTAAAGCGGCGGTTCAAAAAGCAGAATCTGCTCCTGCGGCTGCAGCAACGGGTTCTGGTTTGCCAACTGTGCCAGATCAAGATTTTAGTAAGTTCGGCGAAGTCGAAGTTGTTAAAATGAGCAAAATCCAACGTCTAACTGCTGAAAATATGGTTCGCAACGCCCTTGTTGTGCCTCAGGTTACTCAGTTTGACAAAGCGGATATCTCTGATCTTGAAGTTTTCCGTAAAGGATTGAAAGGCGAGATGGAAAAACAAGGGGTTAAATTGACGCCTCTTCCATTCCTGATCAAAGCGGTTGCGCAAGCTATGGTTGCTAACCCAAGCTTCAACGTGTCTCTAATGTCTGATGGTCAAAGCTATGTTCAGAAGCATTATGTGCACATTGGTATTGCGGTAGACTCTCCTGCAGGATTGGTTGTGCCTGTTTTGCGTGATGCTGATAAAAAGTCAGTTGTTCAGATTGCAAAAGAAGCTGGCGAACTGATCAAGAAAGCGCTTGATAAGCAGTTGAAACCTGCAGATATGCAGGGTGGCTGTTTTACTATTTCTAGTTTGGGTGCAATTGGCGGTACAGGGTTTACTCCTATCGTTAACTGTCCTGAAGTGGGTATTCTTGGTGTTTCTAAAGCAGACATCGAACCGCGCTGGAATGGTAAAGAGTTTGAGCCTCGTACAATGTTGCCATTGTGCTTGTCTTATGACCACAGAGCAGTCAATGGTGGTGATGCAGGTCGCTTTATGACCTACTTGAATTCATTGCTAAGTGATGTTCGTCGCTTGTCTCTTTAATTAAGAAGAGAGTTAAGCTGATAAAAAAGCCGCTTCATAAGCGGCTTTTTTTTGTCTAGCGTTTTGTGGGATATGTATTTGGTTATGCAGTTGTTAGGTTATTAACTGCTTGTACTAAGGCGGATTTGCGAGAATCACAGAAGGCATTGTTAGGTAGTCGGCTTAAGACACCAAGTTTTTCAAGCCGCTCAGTTGTCTGACCGTTTGGACTGTATATATAAACGGCGCAGTCGGCTTCTATTGCGTCTTTAATGGCGTTTTCAAGTGCAAGCCCTATGGTGAGGTCCATCATAGGAACGGCGCTTAAATCGAGCACCACGGCCTTGTAGTTATGTATGCGGTTATGATGCTTTGCTATGGCCTTACTGGCACCAAAAATCATAGGTCCTGATAAATAGAAAAGCAGAACTTTCCCGTCAGCTTGATCTAATAGTGCTTTTTCTTCATCGGATAGTGGGATGTCATCATCGGCATCGCTTATTGCTTTGACGTTACCAGATTGGAGGCGGCTAAGCTTTTCTATTGTCATGATATTGGCAATGAAAACACCAATACCTACAGCCACCATTAAGTCGACAAAGACAGTCAATGCCATCACGCCATACATGATGATTGTAGGGGATAGGGCGACTTTATGAGCGCGTTTTAAAAAGCTCCAGTCAAGTATATTTATACCGACGTACAATGCGATGCCTGCTAATACGGCCATTGGAATTGGGCTAATAAGGTCAGAAGCGCCAAGCACAACCAGTAATAGGATGAGGGCTCTTGTTATGCCGGCCAGTGGTGATTTGCCACCGGACTGGATGTTCACTACGGTTCCCATGGTCGCGCCTGCACCTGGTAAGCCGCCTAATAGCCCGGAAAAGAAGTTGGCTGTACCTTGTCCTATAAGTTCCCGATTAGAATCGTGCTCTTTGCGTGTTAGGCTGTCGGCAATGACGGCGGTTAGGAGTGTGTCTATGCAGCCTAAGGTGCCAAGTACTAAACCATTTATCACCATTTCTATAAAAACAGAGCGTTCGAAACTAGGCCAATGAATTGAGGGTAGGCCAGATGGGATTGTGCCGATACGACGAACGCCAGTGTCGCTAAAGAGTACAACCGAAACCAGAGTAATGACGACTAAAGCGACGAGTTGTGGAGGAACATATCGGCGCCAGTGTTTAGGAAGATAAAACAGTACACCTAAGGTGAGTAGGCCTAAAAATAATTCAGAAAATTTAAGGTTAACAATAAGTTCGGGTAGGGCGCTTAGTGTTCCCATCACGCCACCTGATGGCGATGAATGCCCCAAAAAAGGAGCTATTTGTAAAATAATTAAGATAATGCCGATGCCAGACATAAAGCCAGATATTACGCTGTATGGCATAAGAGTGATGTATTTCCCGAGCTTTAAGTAGCCTAAAGTAATTTGGAATAGGCCTGCGATCATGACGACGGTAAATGCCATGGCGACACCACCTTCAGGGCTACTAGCAAGCATGCTGGTTAAAACGGCGGTCATGATAACCGTCATTGGCCCTGTTGGCTCGGAAATTAGGCTGGTTGAACCGCCGAATAATGCAGCGAAGAGGCCAACCAAAATGGCCCCCCAAAGTCCAGCTTCAGCACCAGCGCCTGAAGCGACGCCGAAAGCGAGTGCGAGTGGCAGAGATACGATAGCGGTGGTGGCGCCGCCAAATAAATCGCCTACAAGAGCCCAGTCTTTAAAGCGGGAAAAGTCAATGATCATTGTTTTCTTACCTGTCCGTTATTGTTCGCTAATCAGTCCGTTGAAGTATTCCGTTTTATGCTGTTTGCAAAAGAGCCCGCATAAGGCGGGCTCTTTGTCATTTCATGAAAAATGCATGCAGGTTTTACTCTGCATTAGTCTCAGAGGCTGGCTCAGGACTTGTTTCTTCTCGTGAAATTCGCGGGTCATTTTTTACGCGACCAGAAGATGCTCGGCGGCGCGATGTTGCTGCGTTACGTTTTTCTTCTTGTTCCAAGCGAAGTTTTTCCTGCTGAGCTAAAATGGCAGCCGGAAGCTCTACTGGAGCTTTAGCTTCAGTGCTCGCTGCTTTTGCTACAGGCTTGCCACGCCCACGTCGAGGAGTGCGAGTTGGGCGGCCAGTGTTTTCTGGGTTCCCTTCTTTTGTCTCTTCTTCAGTGGTTGCCTTTACGGTCTCAACTTCTGCAGAAGTTGATTCAGTAACACTTTCTGCTTTAGCTTCTGTGCTGTCTGATTGTTCTGTGGTAACTATAGCGTTATCAGCGTTTTCTTGCTCAATTTTTCTCATTTGAGCTTTCACTGACATCTTTGGCTTCACTGGTTTTGTTTCAGTTTCAGTTGTTGCTTTGGGCGTTTTTTCCGTCAAGCTTTCAGAGGCTACAACTTCGGTTGTTTCTTTAGGAGCAGCTTCTTCAGTATCATTTTTTGCAGGTGCTGCTTCAGTTGATTCCTTTTGGTTTTCTTCGGACGCGCTTTCAGTAACGACTGCTTCTGTTTTTTCTTTAGTAAGAGCAGCTTCTTCAGGCGCATCTTTTGAAGAGGCTGCCTCTGCTGTTTCTTTTAGGGGGTCTTCGCTAGCAACAACTTCTGAAGTTTCCTTTGGTGTTTCTTCAGCTGTTTTTTCATCGCTGGTTTTTTCTACTTCTGCAGTTCCCTTAGGCGCTTCATCAGTAGACTCTTTAGAGATGACGGCTTGCGTTTCTTCCTTAGGAGCGTCTTCAGACGTGTCTTTGGATGCAACTTTTTCCGCTTTGTCTTCTGTTGCTTCGGCGACCTTATTGTCTTTCTGAGCTGTAGATTTTGTTGTTTCTGCGTTTGCTACTGTGTCAGCCGTTTGGGTGTTATCAGTGCTGGCAGATTCATTGTTTTCTTGTTGCTCGTTGTTTTCTTCTTTCTGAGGGCGACGAGAACGACGAGAGCGGCGAGAGCGACGTTGTGGTTCATCACCGTTCTCATTTTTCTCAGTTACTGCGTTTTGAGCCGCCTCTACTAAAGCCGCATCTTCTTGCTCTTGTAGTTTGGTTGCTTCTAATGCTTCATCCTTCAGTTTTCCATTACGACGACGATTGTCGTTACGGTCGCGTTTACGCTCTTTCACTTCAGGAATGTCTTTTTCCTTTGGTTGTTGGCGTGGTGCTTTTACCGCTGCTTCTTGCTTTTCAACTCGAGTATCTTGAGTTTCTTGCTTGTTATTGCGGTTATTGCGACGGCTATTATTTTTGCTACCAGCTTCAGCTTGCTCACGACGAGATTGACGAGTGGAGCGTGCTTTTTCTGCATTGCTGTCATCTTTGTCTGAGTTCTGGTGTTTAACGTTGCGCTTGTTGTTTCTATTAGGGCGATTGCTCGTATTTTTGCTGGACTTGCTTCTTTCTCCCTGAGCGCTGGTGTTTGCTGGCGCTTTACTTGTGCTCTTTGGTTTTTCGTTTGTTTGTGTTTCGCCAAATAGCGCAGTCATAATACGTTTAAACAAGCTTGGTTTGCTTGATGTCTTTTGAGCAGCTTTAGGAGTACTTGCTGGTGTTGAATGCTCAGGTGCTGGCGATTTTGGTGCAATGCTTGTTACAGCGGCCTGTGGTCGAACGTTCTCATTTGCTTTGCGAGGCTCATAAGGAGGCTGCTCTGGTGTTTCTACTAGTGAGTAGCTGTTTTCGTTCTGCGTTACAACAGTGCTGTCATCACGAATGCGTTCAACTTCGAAGTGCGGTGTTTCCATATGAGGATTTGGCACAAGGATGATATGAACGTTGTTACGTTTTTCGATTTTAGCGATGTTTGTACGCTTCTCGTTAAGCAAGAAGGTTGCAACCGATACAGGTAAAACGGCACGTATTTGAGCGGTACGTTCTTTAGAACATTCTTCTTCGATAAGGCGAAGTACAGAAAGAGCTAGAGATTCAACGTCACGGATAAAGCCTTGGCCATTACAGCGAGGACAAACGATACCGCTGGTTTCGCCAAGAGAAGGGCGCAAGCGCTGGCGAGACATTTCTAGCAGGCCAAAACGAGAGATACGACCAAGTTGAACGCGAGCACGATCCGCTTCTAGGGCGTTCTTCATGCGGTTTTCAACTTCTTTTTGGTTGCGAACTGGTGTCATATCGATGAAATCGATAACAACCAAGCCACCAATGTCACGAAGGCGCAATTGACGAGCAATTTCGTCTGCGGCTTCTAAATTCGTTTGTAGTGCTGTTTCTTCGATGTCTCCGCCTTTCGTAGCACGGGCAGAGTTGATATCAATAGACACTAGCGCTTCTGTCGGGTCGATAACGATCGAGCCGCCAGAAGGTAGGCGAACTTCGCGTTGGAAAGCCGTTTCGATCTGAGTTTCGATCTGGAAGCGGTTAAACAGAGGAGTAGAATCTGTGTACATCTTAATGCGCGACTTAAAGTGCGGCATTACTTGCATAACGAAATTGATTGCGTCTTGGTAGGCGCTTTTCTCATCAATTAAAACTTCGCCAATGTCTTCACGTAGGTAGTCGCGAATAGCGCGAATGACGATGTTACTTTCTTGATAAATTAAGAACGGAGCTGGCTTTTCAGATGCCGCTTTAGTAATGGAAGACCATAGAGTATCAAGGTAATCCAAATCCCACTGAAGTTCTTCTGTTGAGCGGCCAACACCTGCTGTACGGACAATAAGCCCGCCATTTTCTGGCGTATTTAGCCCTGACATTGCCTCTTTTAGGTGAGATCTGTCATCACCATCGATACGACGAGAAATGCCACCAGCACGTGGATTATTTGGCATCAAAACCAAATAACGTCCAGCTAAGCTAACAAAAGTAGTTAATGCAGCACCTTTATTGCCGCGCTCTTCTTTGTCTACTTGCACTATCACTTCTTGACCTTCGCTCAACACATCTTTGATGTTGATACGGCCTTCGTGATTGGACTTTTTGGAGAAATAGGTTTTGGAAATTTCTTTTAGGGGAAGGAAACCGTGGCGATCAGCGCCAAAATCAACAAAGGCAGCTTCTAGACTCGGTTCGATACGAGTGATACGGCCTTTATATATGTTGGATTTCTTTTGTTCGCGTGAACCGGATTCGATATCTAGATCATATAGACGCTGTCCGTCTACTAGGGCGACTCGCAACTCTTCTTGTTGAGTTGCATTAATAAGCATTCTAATCATTATATGTGTGAACTCTGTGGGCTGAAACGAAAGAGTCACTACAGTGATAGGGTAACCATTAATAAATCTGACTCAGAATTAGAGTAAGTCATTCAGTTTTTTTCTGGCTAGAGGAATACGCGATTCGTTTATTGTTTCTTAAACGCTTTCATGTGGTCGCTGCCGTTATTATTACCAAATAGTCTCTTTAACCGGTCTCGTTTCCTTGCTTTTACGAAACAACGCGAACGCGCGGTCTAGCAATTTAATGAGTGTTCCTTCCACTGAAGCGGAATTTTCCGAATCATGCGGTTTATTATTTAAGATTAACTGTTACAGAGGTAAGATAGGGGCCAAAGTGTCGCTTCGGCAATTGTCATTCAATTCTTGCATCTTATCTTCGAGGTGTTTTGTTGCCTCTTACCCTTTGCGAATGTGAATATAACAGTAAAAACTAAGTGCTTCAATTATAAAGGAAACCAATCTTAGCTTATGTCGGACTCAGAACTTAATTCAGCAGAGCGTCCCGCGGTTCGTTACGTCACAATTGACGACAATAATACAGGTCAACGAATCGATAATTTTTTGGTTACCTTTTTAAAAGGTGTTCCGAAAGGAAAGATATACAACTTATTGAGGAAGGGAGAGATCCGCGTCAATAAGAAACGTACCAAGCCGGACTACCGTCTTCAAAATGACGACATCGTGCGTATTGCCCCGATTGTTATTGCGCCAGAATCTGATAAGCCTGTATTGTCTGATCGACTCAAGAGCGAGATAGAATCACGCATTGTCTATGAAGACAAAGGCTTGATCGTCGTCAATAAACCTTCTGGATTAGCCGTCCATGGTGGTAGTGGTTTGAGCTTTGGCTTGGTCGAAGTTATTCGTCAAATGCGACCGCAAGAGAAATTCATTGAGCTTGTTCATCGTCTTGATCGTGATACGTCTGGTCTTATTATGATCGCTAAAAAGCGTGCGGTTCTAAAAGAGTTGCATACTGCATTACGTGAAAAAGAAGGTGTACAAAAAACTTACCTTGCTCTGGTATATGGCAGTTGGCCGAAGCGAAAATTGCAAGTTAATGCCCCTTTGCTGAAAAATGAGCTGCAATCTGGCGAACGTATCGTGAGAGTCCACACTGACGGTAAAGAGAGTTTAACTCGCTTTAAATTGGTTCGTCAGTTTGAGGGTTACAGTTTAGTAGAGTGCGAGCCAGTAACAGGGCGTACTCATCAGATTCGCGTGCATACTTTGCATGCTGGCTATCCGATAGTAGGTGATGATAAATATTCACCGGCTGAGTCATTGAAAGAGACCAAAGCACTAGGATTCAAACGTCTGTGTCTGCATGCGACACGTCTTGATATCATGCTAAACGGAGAGCGTATGTTGTTCGAAGCTCCTTTGGATAAAGAGTGGCAAACCTTAATGAATGAAAAGTTAACGGGGATTTTTTCTTAACTTTTTTGTCATTACTGATTTAAATGTTTAAGTTTATAAAAAGACTTGCTGCGGCAGGTCTTTTTTGTCTATGCCTGAGTGTGTATTGGTTGGTACTTGCTAATTTAGCTGTAAATTAAAACAGCCATCTATTCATGTTGAATGAGATGGCTGTTGTTGATCGTTTTTATCAGGGGGCATAGATCTGTGATTAGATTTTGAATCGATCTGTCAGTGATTTAAGTTGATGACTTAATGCTCTCAAGTTGCTAACAGCGGAGACTGATTCAATAGAGCCTTCAGCGGTTTGGTCAGCTAACTGGCGAACATTTTCAACGCTGCGATTGATCTCATCAGACACTTGAGATTGTTCCTCGGCTGCTGTAGCTATTTGATTGTTCATATCTTGGACGTAGCCAACTTGTTCACTAATGTTTGCGAAGAGCTCCAATACTTCTTTAGCTTGTTCGGCGTTTTTCGTAGATAAATCACGGCTTATTAGCATTTTATCCAGAGATTCTTGGGCGCCATTTTGTAGTTCTACGATTAGATCCTCAATCTCTTTAGCGGAGCTTTGTGTTCTGCTGGCTAGTCCGCGTACTTCGTCTGCCACTACTGCAAAGCCTCGTCCAGCTTCTCCTGCTCGAGCTGCTTCTATTGCGGCATTTAGTGCTAGTAAATTGGTTTGTTCTGCAACGGCTTTAATAACCTCCAATACATTGCCGACGTTGTCGGTACGTGTTTTTAATTGCTCCATTGCAGTACTGGTGATGTTTAAGTCGCTCGCTAAAGACTCAATTGATCTTGCTGTGTCAGATACTTTTAAATTACCTTGATTCACTATGTGATCAGTTTTAGTGGTTGCTTCTGCTGCTGTTTCCGCATTGCGGGCGACCTCTGCAACGGTAGACGACATTTCATTGATTGCCGTTGCTACTTGATCTGTCTCATCCTTTTGAGACTGCATCATTGCTTGACCTTGTTTTGAAATGGTTTCTAATTGCGCACTTGTTGAGCTTAAATTTAGAACGCCAGTAACCACTTCCGAAATGAGCTTGTTTAAAGTGCGGCTCATTGCGCCAATATCGTTGTACAGCTGCCCTAATTCGTCTTTACGATCGGTTTTTAGAGTTTGGGTTAAGTCGCCATTAGCTATCTTCTCAACGGCGGCTTTCACTTCATTCATTGGGTTTACGATCAAGTGACGGATTAGTAAGGCAAAAAATATCCCCATCAAAATAGCGATCACAGTGACTGTGATTAATAGGGTTGAAACGCGTTCCCCATCTTTTTTGCTTTTTTGCTCTTGCAGAGCGGTAATCGAATCGATTTTATCGCTCATGCTAGACGACAGACTCATTAGTTTTTCTTGCGCTCTTACAAGCTCGCTATTAACAGCGGGATTTTTTTTCCCAAGTTCTTCGTATTGGCTTAAAAGAGATAAGATGGTCTGCTGTCTGTTTTGCAAGTCACTTGATAGCTGTAGATTTTTTGTCTTGTTGACAACAGCTTGAAATCTTGTTGTTACCAGTTCAACAGGGATGTTTTCTTTTTTGGCAACGTGGCTGTTGATCTCTGATGTCAGGGCATACCAGCTATTTGATGCATCCAAAGCTGTATTCATGTTTTGAACGTCATTTTGCTGACGAAGCGCTTGAATGGTTTGAGCGTATTGATTGAATAGATTGCTTAGCAATGTGTTGGCATCGTTATCAATGTCTTCCCATTTCTTAAGGGCATTAGTAAGGTTTGTAAGGGCTTTTTGATATTCAAGGACGTTTTGCTTTGTTTGATTTATTAGGTCTTTAACGTCTGCGCCGTCATACAGAGTATCACTCGTTTTTAAGAGGCTGGTGAGGGTTTCAATTCGACTAATAAGTTGATTTTTATCTTCTGTAGATCCTGAATCAGCAAAGCGCGCTCGGGCAATTTGCATATTCGCCACAGAATTACTTAAGTCATTAGATAGTCGGACTTTATCTGCTCTATTAAGCAGGGTGTTAACACCATAAATACCGACCATTCCAACAACAAGAGCAAGTAATAATACAGATCCAAAGCCTAAACCAAGTTTAGTGCCTATTAGCCTGTTTTCGAGAAAAATTTTCATGGGATTGCTTCCTTAGCGATTCTGAAAGAGTGTGGGAGGGCTGGGTTCTAGTCTTATCTTTGTTGTCTATATAGCCGCATTATAGGAGGCTATCATAGCGGTTATAGTAGAACTCTAGAAATAGTAAAAATGTGCATAAAATGAGATGTTTTAAGCGGTTGGTCGTGATTTTCACGCAATGCTTTTGTTGTTGAGTGTCGCCTTTTGCATTAAAAAGGCTAAAGATAAGGTTAAAATGTGCATCCGTTATTAGGCTGTTGTTCTTAGGGTTTCATCTCAATAGAATCAAGCTTTCAATTTATTGCATTCGCATTGGGCAAGAAGGTACGCATGAAGAAAGTTTTGTTGAGAAAACTGCAGTCTCTTACCGCGATTCTTGTGTTGAATACGGCCACAGTTAGTTTGGTGCAGGCGAGCGGCATTGGCTATGAAGCAGAGCCATTACAGGCTAGGGTGTTGGCTGATGATAGAAGAAGTTCACTTAAAAGTTCACAAGCTCAGCCTGATACATTAAATCAGTTGTATTTTGAAAATTCGTTGGCCTACGTTCAAAAGCACTCTGACAAGTCGCTTAGCTATCAGCATCAAGTAGCTTTGGCTATGGTAGAAGAGGCGTATCAAGATGACTATGATGCATTGTTGGATCAGTATGAGCGTGAAATAGAAGATGCTGCTGCCAGTTTAGATCATGAGCGAATTGAGAAGACGAAAAATAGAATAGAAGACCAGTTGCAAGATCTAAAGGCGATGCGTCGAGCTAAAATCGCAGAGTTCGATCGACAATTTAGTGCAGTTTAAACACTAGAGTGATTTTGAATCTGGTGTAATCAGTCAGTGAGTTTATATGTCCATTAGTCAAGGCCCTCTTAATTTCGTCATGATTCGTCGGCAATTTGATTTTCGTGGCATTGAAATGGGGCGCTGGGTGACGCCGGAAGAAAGAGATCGCGCGGCGTTGAATTTTCATCGGGCGCTTGAGGATCTTATGTCTGTCTTGCAAGGGCCTGAAGTGCTGATATCTTTGCGAGGTACATTGGGTCTTCAATATGGAAAAGGCGGAAGACCTGGTGTGGCTGCTCATTATGTGCCGGCAACGCGGCAATTATCTCTAGCGAAAAACGCGGGCGCAGGCAGTCTTGCTCACGAGTGGTTTCATGCTTTCGACCATTACATGGGCGATAAAATGTTCCAGCATGTATCGTCTTCTCATTTTGCTTCTGCGAGCTGGTTGAATAGCGCTCAACTGCAATTGTCCCGCAACAAAAAGCCTCATCCTTTAAACTTGTTGCTAGCAGAATGTTTCAAGGCAATTATGTTGAGCGAGCAGGGAGATGAGCCAAGTAATCTGTTTAAAGCCTCTCGCTCAGCCGATCATAAGTTAAAAGTCATCTATTACGCCAAACCAGAAGAGATGGCAGCGAGAGCATTCGAAGCCTTCGTAGAAGACACCAAACCCACCAGCACGTTTTTAGTCAGAGGTAGTCGTCATTCTGAAGAGGTCAAATTGGGTCTTTATCCTCAAGGTGAGCAGCGACTTCGTATTAATCAAGCCTTTCATGATTATTTCAGCTTACTTGGTCGAGCATTAAGTAAAGTGTAATGCGCATATTTAATAAATAAAATACCATTTATATCTTAATTATTTTATGGACTTGATGTGGTTCATCATGCCCAATGAAACAAAAAAGGCGAATCATTGCTGATTCGCCTTTTTTTTAGTGCTTTTTACTTGCTTAGAAGATTAGTCTTCGTAGCTGTTTATTGGTGGGCATTCGCAGAATAGATTACGGTCACCATAAACGTTGTCAATGCGGCCGACTGGCGGCCAGTATTTACGCGCTTTAATCCAATTAAGTGGGTAAGCCGCTTCTTTACGTGAATAGGCGTGATTCCATTCTACATCCAAAAGGCTGTCAGCGGTGTGTGGTGCATTGACTAGTGGGTTATCTTCAAGAGGCCATTCACCGGCTTGTACCTTGCTGATCTCTTTGCGAATCTGAATCATTGAATCGCAGAATCGATCTAGCTCTTCTAGGTTTTCAGACTCTGTTGGTTCGATCATCAATGTGCCTGCAACAGGGAAGGACATGGTTGGAGCATGGAAACCAAAGTCCATCAAGCGCTTAGCGATGTCTTCTTCACTGATGCCTGATTCTGCTTTTAGTGGGCGAATGTCGATAATGCATTCGTGTGCCACAGTGCCGTTTTTGCCAGTGTAAAGAACAGGGTAATGCTCGCCTAAGCGTTTAGCGATGTAGTTAGCATTCAAAATGGCGTTGAAGGTTGCATCACGCAAACCTTTGTCGCCCATCATTTTGATGTACATCCAAGTGATCACAAGAATGCTTGCGCTACCATATGGTGCTGCTGACACGGCTCCGTGTTGCTCAAGCATGCCCATCACTGGCGCAACAGCGTGGCCAGGCAGGAACGGTGCAAGGTGAGATTTAACCCCAATTGGACCCATGCCAGGACCACCGCCACCATGTGGAATACAGAATGTTTTGTGAAGGTTAAGGTGGGACACGTCGCCGCCGAATGAGCCTGGAGGCGCAACACCCACAAGAGCATTTAGGTTGGCGCCGTCAATGTAAACTTGTCCGCCAAATTTGTGAACGATGTCGCAAACCTCACGAATGTGTTCTTCAAATACACCATGAGTAGAAGGGTATGTTGCCATGATGCAGCTAAGTTGCGCGGCATGCTTTTCTGCTTTTTCAGCAAGATCAACTAAGTCAATATTGCCGTCTTCATCACATTTTACAATGACAACTTTCATACCTGCCAATGCCGCTGATGCAGGGTTTGTTCCGTGTGCTGAGCTTGGGATCAAGCAAACATCACGTTCATGGTCGCCACGAGATTTGTGATATTTGTCGATGGCAATCAGGCCTGCGTATTCGCCTTGCGCACCAGAGTTTGGTTGCAAAGAAACGGTATCATACCCCGTCGCCTTAGAAAGCATGTCGATAAGCTCTTGCAATAATGCATGATAGCCAGACACTTGATTGCTTGGTGCAAATGGATGGATGCGACCAAATTCAGCCCAAGTAACTGGAATCATTTCAGAAGCAGCGTTTAGCTTCATTGTACAAGAACCAAGTGGGATCATGCTTTGATTGAGTGCAATGTCTTTGACTTCCAATTGGTGCATATAACGCATCAATTCGGTTTCGCTGTGATGGCTGTTAAAGACTGGGTGGGTAAGAATGTCGTCTTGACGCAATAGGGAAGCATTAAAGCCATAAGCGCTTTCCGTATTTGTAATGCCTTCTAGTGTCAGTTCGGCACCGAAGCACTCGGCTAAGTCGACCACATCGTTTGGCGTAATTGTCTCGTTTAAAGAGATAGACAGTTGGCTTTCGGACATCTTGTGGAAGTTCATTAACTTCTCTGCACCTTTTGCCATGATGCTGTCAGTTTGTTCGCCAGTGTTAACGATAACGGTGTCAAAGTAGCTGGAGTTTGTCGTGAAGCCTTTTGCCTGGACGGCGCTCGCAAAACAGCTAGTAAGCGCTGCAACACGATTCGCTATTTTTTTAAGGCCAACAGGGCCGTGATAAACAGCGTAGAAGCCAGCCATCATTGCCAGTAGCGCTTGCGCGGTACAAATGTTTGATGTCGCTTTTTCACGACGAATATGTTGTTCACGTGTTTGCATTGCCATGCGGAGTGCTGGTTTGCCATGGCTGTCTTTAGATACGCCAATAACACGGCCTGGCATTGAGCGCTTAAATGCATCTTTGGTTGCTAGGAAAGCAGCGTGTGGGCCACCAAAGCCCATTGGCACGCCAAAGCGTTGAGCTGAACCGAAAACGATGTCTGCCCCCATTTCCCCTGGTGATTTCAATAGCACAAGAGACAGTAGGTCGACAGCGATACTAACAAGTGCGCCTTGTTCGTGCGCTTGTGCAATAACAGCTGATAAATCCGTCACTGTACCGTCAATGCCAGGGTATTGAAAAATGGCGCCGAATACATCGTGCTGTGCGAAATTCGCGATATCATCAACAACGACTTCAATTTCAAGTAGTTCGGCACGTGTTTTTATGACATCTATTGTCTGTGGCAAGCAGTGGCTTGCAACGAATAATGTGTCACTCTTCTTGCGGTTAGAGCGCTTCATTAGTGTCATTGCTTCAGCGGCTGCTGTCGCTTCGTCTAGCAAAGATGCGTTGGAAATCTCCATTCCTGTTAGATCTATGATTACTTGTTGGAAGTTTAATAGTGCTTCCAAGCGGCCTTGGGAGATTTCTGGTTGGTAAGGTGTGTAAGCAGTATACCAGCCTGGGTTTTCTAGTAGGTTACGTAGAATAGGGGATGGTACATGTGTGTCGTGGTAGCCCATGCCGATAAAAGAGCGTGCCACTTTGTTTTGGTTGGCGATGGCCTTTAATTGCACTAGTGCTTCGTTTTCACTAACAGGGTTGGCTGAAAGATCTAGATTTGCTTGACGAATGGCTTCCGGTACTGTCTTTTCGATTAGCTCCGGAAGGCTGTTGATGCCAATTGTAGATAGCATTTTGGCCTGCTCTGATGTGTCTGGGCCAATGTGGCGAGCAATAAATTCATCACTGTTTAACAAATCGCGAATGCACGAGGTCATGGTTTAATTACCTATTAAGATTAGATCTGGGAGTTAGGCTCTCAATACGGATGAAGCGAGAGCCTGGAGTCGAAGCTATTCGATTGTGGCTGAATAGCCTGCAGCATCAAGTAGTTTGTCAAGGTCAGCTGGGTCACTGAGCTTGATCTTAGCAATCCACGCATCTTTAAAAGGTGCTTCATTGATTAGCTCTGGTGAATCGTTTAGAGCGTCATTAACTTCAATTACTTCGCCATTAACAGGGGCATAAATGTCAGAAGCGGCTTTTACAGACTCAACTAAAGAGAATTGTTCGGTGGCTGTTACTTCAGTGCCAACATCAGGCAATTCAATGTAAACTACGTCGCCTAGTAGGTCTTGTGCATGGTCGGTAATGCCCACTGTTACAGTGCCATCGCCATTGTCTAGGACCCACTCGTGAGAGTCAGCGTATTTAAGGTTTTCTGGGATAGTGCTCATAGTATTTATGCCTCTTTAAAAAAGTACCCAAGAGCGAGGGCTCTTGGGTACGTGATTTTAGCGGTAAAGTGGGAAGCGTTTACAAAGTTCTTTTACTTCTGCAAGTACACGAGCTTCCACTTCTGGATTTCCTTCTGGCATTGCAACCAAGCCATCAAGTACATCACTGATAAGATGACCCACTTTTTGGAATTCTTCAATACCAAATCCACGAGAGGTTGCCGCTGGTGTGCCTAGACGGATGCCAGACGTTACCATTGGTTTCTCTGTGTCAAATGGGATACCGTTTTTGTTACAAGTAATGCCGGCGCGCTCAAGAGCTGCGTCTGCCGCATTACCTTTCAAACCTTTAGGGCGAAGATCAACCAGCATTAGGTGGGTATCGGTGCCGCCAGTAACGATGTCACAACCGCGCTCAACCATTACTTCTGCCAGTGCTTTCGCATTCGCAACAACTTGTTTGATGTAATCTGTAAATTCTGGTTTCAACGCCTCACCGAAAGCAACAGCTTTACCAGCAATAACGTGCATCAATGGACCACCTTGGTAGCCTGGGAAAACCGCAGAGTTGATTTTCTTGCCAAGATCTAGGTCATTGGAAAGAATCATACCGCCACGTGGGCCGCGAAGCGTTTTATGCGTTGTTGTTGTAACAATGTGCGCATGTGGAAGTGGAGATGGGTGTACACCAGTTGCAACAAGGCCAGCAATGTGAGCCATGTCAACAAACAGGTAGGCGCCAACTTTATCTGCAATTTCACGGAAGCGTTTGAAGTCGATTTGACGAGGAATAGCAGAACCACCCGCGATAATCATTTTTGGCTTGCACTCTAGGGCTTGCGCTTCGATAGCATCGTAATCGATCAATAATGTTTCTGGGCTAACTTCATATTGTACAGCGTTAAACCATTTGCCAGATTGAGCTGGTGCAGCACCGTGAGTTAAGTGACCGCCAGAAGACAATGACATGCCCATGATGGTATCGCCAGGCTGAAGCAATGCTAGCATTACAGCACCATTTGCTTGAGCGCCGGAATGAGGCTGAACGTTGGCAAACTCACAGTTGAAAAGTTTTTTGGCACGGTCAATAGCTAGTTGTTCAGTTACGTCAACCGCTTCACAACCACCGTAGTAACGACGATGCGGATAACCTTCTGCGTATTTGTTAGTAAGAACTGAGCCTTGAGCTTCTAGAACAGCTTTTGAAGTGATGTTTTCAGAAGCGATCAATTCAATGCCAGTTTCTTGGCGTTCTTGTTCTTCAACGATTGACGCAAAAAGTTCTGGATCTCGCTGAGCTAAAGTTTGGCTGAAAAAAGCTTCGGTATTCGCCATGGGGAAATTCCTCTTAAATAAACATGTATGCCAAAAAGACAATGAGTGGTGCATATAATAACACTAAGGCAGTCTATGATGATGAAAAAAGATCATCTTTCTAGGAGCGTCAGTCATTGTTCGGTTTACGTCATTTTTGCTTATGATAATGAAAAAGTTTCCAATTGGAAACACCAATCAACATGGATTTTTTAAGTTTGTTTATTAATATATTTGACCGTTTGTTTAGTATTTTGCTTAGAAAATATTGGGATTATGTCAATTGTTGTATGAATAAATGCGGCTTGGGGCTTGTCAAGTCTGGCTGAATTTAGATACTCTGTTTCCAATTGGAAACAGACATTGTTACTACTTTATTAAAGGTTTTCGTTATGAAACGTACTGCTCTATGTGATCTACACGTTGCTTCTGGTGCTAGGATGGTTGAATTTGCTGGATATGAAATGCCAGTTCAATACCCACTGGGTGTGATGAAAGAACATTTGTGGACTCGCGAAAATGCGGGATTGTTTGATGTGTCGCATATGGGTCAGGTGATACTCCGTGGTGAAAACGTAAAGGCAGCGCTGGAAGCTATTTTGCCGGTTGATGTACTTGGGCTGGCTGAAGGTACGCAGCGTTACGGTATGTTTACTACTGATAAGGGTGGCATCACAGATGACTTGATGTTCGCTAATTGGGGTGATGAGATTTTTATGGTGGTTAATGCTGGCTGTAAAGAGCAAGACTTTGCTTATTTGCAGTCGACATTAGTCGGTTGTGAAGTTGAGATTGTTAACGATCGATCCTTGTTGGCGATTCAGGGTCCAAAAGCTCGTGAAGTGTTTGCTCGTATGGTGCCTGATGCAGCGACGGTGACTTTTATGCAAAGCGAAAAAATGTCATGGCAGGGTGTTGAGCTATGGGTAAGCTGCTCTGGCTACACTGGTGAAGACGGTTATGAGGTTTCTGTGCCAAATGAGCACGCTGAAGACTTCGTAAATGCTTTGTTGGCTTTTGAAGAGGTAGAGTGGATCGGTCTTGGTGCTCGCGATTCTTTACGTCTTGAAGCTGGTTTATGCTTGTATGGCCACGATATCGATACGACAACGACACCAGTAGAAGCTTCGCTTAATTGGGCGATTCAAAAAGTACGTCGTCTAGAAGGTGATCGTGCTGGTGGTTTTCCTGGCGCTGATATTATTTTGGCGCAATTCGCTGATAAACCAGCTAGAAAACGTGTTGGCTTTCTAGTCGATGGTCGTGCGCCAGTTCGTGAAGGTGTTGAGATCGTGAATGCTTCCGGAGAGGTTAAGGGTGTGGTAACGAGTGGTGGTTTTTCTCCAACGCTTGCTAAGCCTATTGTGATGGCTTATGTGGCTGCCCAATCACTTGATTCCAGTGAGGCGCTGTTTGCCAATGTCAGAGGAAAGAGTATTCCGCTGACTCAGACGTCTATGCCGTTTGTGCCTTCTCGATATTACCGAGGTTAGCTCTAGACTATTTAACTGGCCCGTTCTTGTGTGAATCGGGCTTGCATCAAATGCGTCACGTGAAGTCGACTTCTTTGCGTGGCGCATTTTTGTTTCCTGTGTGATAATTCTTAGCTTTTGGAGTCTATACGTTGGCAAGTGTAACGCAGCTTGTTGAAGCCTTCCGTGCTTGTTTTTTTTCGAGTTTTAATACCCGTCTTGTTGGTGGAGCAGATGAACCCTTGTATTTGCCTGCATCAGCTGAGGCCCCAGCGACTATATATTTTCGTTTAGATTATCCTTCAAGTGCTCTGCATGAGGTGAGTCATTGGTGTATCGCAGGTGCTGAGAGGCGCTTATTGGAAGATTATGGCTACTGGTATGAATCCGATACGCGAGACTTACAAACACAACAAGAATTTGAGCGGGTTGAAATTAAACCCCAGGCGGTTGAGTGTATTTTACATTGGGCGGCTGGATTACCTTTTCGTGTAAGTGTTGATAATTTGTCTATGCCTGATTATGACGCCAAGCATTTTGAGCGAACAGTAATGAAGCAGGTTGGAAGCTTTGTTGTTTCTGGCTTACCGAAAAGGGCTGAGATTTTTTCTGCCTATTTATTGGCACAACGCCAACCTGATTTAATTTTTAGTGAGTTTTTAAAGCAACAGTATGAAGATTATTGCAGATGAGAATATGCCTAATGCGAAAGCTCTTTTTTCGCATTTGGGTGATGTGGAATTAGTAAACGGCCGAACAATAACGAACAGTCAAATAAAAAACGCCGATGTGCTGTTGGTTCGTTCCGTTACTAAGGTGACACGAGAGTTGCTTGAGGGTAGTTCTGTTCGTTTTGTCGGAAGTGCCACCATAGGTGTTGATCATATTGATTTGGATTATTTGACTGAAGCTGGAATTGAATTTAGCAGTGCGCCAGGTTGCAATGCAGAGGCGGTTGCGGATTATGTTTTTAGCGGCTTGAGTCATTTGTATATGACAAAGAAGCTGAGTTGGCTAAATAAGAAAATCGGTGTGGTGGGTTATGGTAATGTTGGAAAAACGGTTTATGACCGTTTTACTAATTTGGGTTGCCAAGTGTGTGTCTATGATCCCTTTAAAGATAATGAGGCTGGTGCAGCAAACTTTGTTGCATTAGATGAAATCCTTTCTTGTGATGTAATTTCCCTGCATGCACCTTTAACTACTACGGGATCTTTTCCAAGTAAAGGGATGATTGGTAGCAAAGAGCTTGCTCAACTGTCAGCTGGCACCGCAGTCATTTCAGCGGGGCGGGGTGGCGTAATTGATGAAGAGGCTCTGCTTGAACGACATAGTCAGTTGAATGGTGATATTCATTTGGTTATTGATGTTTGGGATACGGAGCCAGAGATTAATCAGGATTTGGTCTCTATTGTTGATATTGCTACACCACATATTGCGGGATACAGTAAACAAGGGCGCGAAAAGGGGACTTGGATGGTGTATCAGGCTTTGTGCCGCCATTTAGCGATAAGCTCTCAATCTGTTAATAAAAGTGATGCTATTAGTTCCGGCTGGCTTTCGTCTATCGATGTTGTTGCAAGTGGTGACCAAGAAGAAATGCTGGCTCGAAGTGTGCAAGCAATTTATGATGTCGCTCGAGATGATGTTAGATTGCGGTTTAAATATCGAGAAAATAAAGAAAATAATGTTTTTGATTGGTTGAGAAAGCATTATGTGGAAAGAGATGAATTTAATACTTGTGCAGTGGGTGCGATTAATAATGACGTATCCAGTCTAGTGTGTGCTGTTGGTTTCTCGAAAAAATAAATAATAAGGCTTAGGTAACAGAATGGCTGGAGTTATGCAGGTTGACTTGGGGACTCTTGATGTACCTATAGGTACAAATGTTCAGGTGGAATTTATTTCTCCTCCGGGTCGTTATATGGTGAAAGTTCTTGGGAATATACCAGGAAGGTCTTTGATACTTTCTGCACCGAAAATAAACGGTAAAAATATTTTAGTGAGAGATGGGCAGGTGGTGAATATTCGCCTAATGCTGAGCACTCATGTTTGTGCGTTTTCAAGCAAGGTGGCAAAAAGCTATCTAGAGCCGGCGGCGCACCTTCATATTGCCTACCCAGAATATGTTGAAACATCAGAAGTGCGTCAGGCGGTTCGTGTCGAAACCCGTTTGATTGCCAATGTTGAGCCAAATGGTTCCCCGTTGTCTATCTCATCCCCTTCTTCGTCGGTTATTATCGATTTGAGTTTTGGTGGCGCTAAGCTAATTTCAAAAGAAGACTTCGGCTCAGTTAATCAGACAATGAAGTTAAACTGTAATGTCAAAGTTGGCCCGTATAATCATCTTTTAAAGCTAGACTGTGAGATTCGGTCGCAAGAAATTCAAATGTTAGAACAGGTCCAAGCCAGTTTGGTGGATAATGATTTTCTAGCAAGAATGGGTGTTGAATATTTTTACGTTTATGGGGTGCGATTTGTTGATCTTGCAAAGGATGTAGGTATTCCGCTCATGGCGTTTATTTTTGAAACACAGCACAATAAAACAAGGTAAGCACCCTGTTTTCATAAAAAAAACGCCAGCAAAATGCTGGCGTTTTTTTGTGTGAGATTAAAGTGCTTGAAGTGCTTTAATTCGGTCTTCAATAGGAGGGTGGCTAGAAAATAACTCTCCCATTGTAGGCGTTCTGCCGCGTCTGATCCCGAAAGCAAGCATTGAATCTGGCATGCGGCTTTCTTCGTGTTCTTGCTGTAATCGTGCAAGTGCGGCAATCATCGCGCCTTTGCCTGCTAAGCGAGCGCCTGCCTCGTCTGCTCTGAATTCTCGATAGCGAGAGAACCACATGACAATCATAGAAGCTAAGATACCGAAGATAATTTCAAAAACAAAAGTGGCGATATAATAACCCCAGCCTACAGAGCCTTCGTCGTCATTTCGGCGTAAGAATTGGTCGACAGCGTAAGCGGCAATTCGAGCAAAAAACATCACGAAAGTGTTCACTACGCCCTGAATAAGAGACAGTGTGATCATGTCGCCATTTGCTACGTGGCCAATCTCGTGCCCAAGTACCGCTTTGATTTCGTCAGGTGAAAACCTATCCAGCATACCGCTTGATACAGCGACTAAAGCGTCGTTCTTGTTCCAGCCAGTTGCGAATGCGTTGGCTTCATGGGCAGGGAATATGGCGACCTCTGGCATTTTTATTCCCGCTTGTTGGGATAGGTCTTTTACTGTGTCAAGTAGCCATACTTCTTTATGGTTTTTTGGCTGTGTAATAACGACAGCTCCAGATCCACGTTTTGCCATGAATTTGGAGAGAAGAAGTGAAACAAGACTGCCAGCAAAGCCAAATACACCACAGAAAATAAGCAAGGAGGTGAAATCCAAGCCATTGCTTGACATATAACCATTAACACCCAAAAGACTAAGAACGATACCTGCAACCACCATGACTGCTAAGTTCGTTAATAAAAACAGGATAATGCGCATCACTATGCTCCTTAAGTAACTGTTAAGGAGCATAGTAGGGCTTTATGGGATTATTTCAAGAGCGTAATTAACGCTTTCTTAATCGTCCTAAAAAAGCAGCAAACCTTTCCATGGCGGGGGTTAGCTCTTCAACATGTGGAAGAAATACGAACCGAACATGGTCGGGGGTTGGCCAGTTGAATCCTGTGCCTTGAACGATCAGGACTTTTTCTTCGCGTAAAAATTGCAAAACTAGGTCTATGTCATTTTTAATGTCGTAGACTTTCGGGTCTAAACGAGGGAATAGATATAATGCCCCCTCAGGTTTGTGACAGTGTACGCCCGGTATCGAATCGAGTGCTTCCCACGCTACTTTACGTTGTTCATACAGGCGCCCTCCGGGAATGATCAACTCATTGATGCTTTGGTAACCGCCAAGGGCTGTCTGAACAGCGTGCTGAGCGGGTACATTGGCACACAGGCGCATTGAGCTTAGTATGTCTAGCCCTTCTATATAATCTTGTATGCCACTCCTGTCTCCAGTAATAGCCATCCAGCCAGATCGAAAGCCTGCCGTGCGGTATACTTTGGAAAGTCCGCCAAAGGTGATGCAAGGCGCTCGCCCTTCGGTCAGGGTTGCTGTAGGGATGTGCTTGGCTTCGTCATATAGAATTTTGTCATAAATCTCGTCGGAAAAGATGAGCAAGTTGTGTTCTTCTGCAATGTTAACAATCGATTCGAGCACATCTTTTTCGTAGACGGCCCCAGTAGGGTTGTTTGGATTGATAATAACGATCGCTTTTGTTTTGTTTGAGATTTTAGAGCGAATGTCATTAATGTCTGGCTGCCATCCTGAGCCTTCATCACATAGGTAATGTTTTACGTAGCCACCAGATAGCGTTGCTGCCGCTGTCCAGAGTGGATAGTCTGGAGCGGGGATAAGAATTTCATCGCCATCATTAAGTAGGCCTTGCATCGCGAGAACAATTAACTCGCTAACGCCATTGCCCATCCATACGTGATTAACGTCAGCAGATTTAATGCCCATTGCTTGGTATTTTTGCATGACGGCTTTTCGAGCGGAAAAAAGCCCTTTAGAGTCGCAGTAGCCTTGCGATGTAGGTAGGTTGCGAATAACGTCGACTAGAATTTCATCAGGAGCTTCAAAACCGAAAGGAGCAGGGTTGCCGATGTTGAGCTTTAGAATTCTCTGTCCTTCTTCTTCCATTCGAACGGCTTCTTTTAGAATTGGGCCGCGAATTTCATAGCATATGTTAGCGAGTTTGTTTGATTTGCGAATTTGCACCACATTATCCTTACTAAATCTGTGTGGGAGATACGTCAACTGTACACCTTACTTATAAGTGATCAAGATATGCCAAGAAAAAAGTCTTATAAAAGAAGAGAAGTGAGGGGAGATTGGTGAGAAAAAACCAGCCACCTATATATAAAGAGAGGGTGGCTGGTGGTTTTGGGGGCTATTTAAGTAGAGTTAGGATGTTTGGATCACTTAATAGTCGATTAACTGTTTGGCTAGCCAGAGCGTTCATGTCGTCTTGTATTGCTTGTTGATATGGCATGGTGCCGTATTCACGCACTTTTTGAGAACCATAGTTAGCTTTATATGTCTGTCCTTTTGCAGCGAGAGTCACTTTTAGTTCAAACTCTAGAGTTGCAACAGTTTTTAAAGTTTCGACTTTAGTGGTGTAACTCATTTTGCTAATGTCAATTTGTAGGTCAGCTGCAGGCATGAGTCCTTGATCAGGTGTAAAGCCAAGTTCTCGTAATCCTTTCAGGACGCTTTCTTTTACACTCAACTTAATGTCATTGGTTGTAAATATATCTGCACGTTCATTAATGCCGGTTTTAATAGAGCCGATGGCGCTGTTAAGTTGAGTACTGGTTGAAACATTGATCACTCGCTCGTTTGTTAGGTTGGCAGCTTGCACCTCGGCTTGCGGAGTGACGCTTATATAGTGGGTTGTGGAGCAGCCAGCTAATAGAAGAGTGGAAAGTGACAAGGCTAGAAAAAGTTGTTTATGTTGCATAATGACTCCGATCAGATTGATTTCTAAAGCGACTTTTTTCCTAAGTGGCTTAAATTAATGAAAAAAACTGTTGATTTTAAGTTTAGTAACAGTAATATACGCACCCGCTCACACAGCAAGATTATAACGTTGTCCCATTCGTCTAGAGGCCTAGGACACCGCCCTTTCACGGCGGTAACAGGGGTTCGAACCCCCTATGGGACGCCATCTTTTCATAAGGATGTGCGGATAGTCTACCCGAAAATGGGTTTGTGCGAGAGTTTTTTGCGGGAATAGCTCAGTGGTAGAGCACAACCTTGCCAAGGTTGGGGTCGCGAGTTCGAGCCTCGTTTCCCGCTCCATTCTTCTTTAGGGAAGAAAAT
>NZ_QKLW01000001.1:920780-1040849 GCF_003208215.1 Marinomonas alcarazii | reverse complement strand
TTGCGGGAATAGCTCAGTGGTAGAGCACAACCTTGCCAAGGTTGGGGTCGCGAGTTCGAGCCTCGTTTCCCGCTCCATTCTTCTTTAGGGAAGAAAATAGTTATAGCACTATAAAAGCTAAATTGTGTCCCATTCGTCTAGAGGCCTAGGACACCGCCCTTTCACGGCGGTAACAGGGGTTCGAACCCCCTATGGGACGCCACTTTTTATTATGATTGGCTAAGGCGGATCATGTAGATTGCTCACTGCTTCATGCGAATGAAGAGTAGGGTAATAAAAATGCGGGAATAGCTCAGTGGTAGAGCACAACCTTGCCAAGGTTGGGGTCGCGAGTTCGAGCCTCGTTTCCCGCTCCATTCTTCTTTAGGGAAGAAAATAGTTATAGCACTATAAAAGCTAAATTGTGTCCCATTCGTCTAGAGGCCTAGGACACCGCCCTTTCACGGCGGTAACAGGGGTTCGAACCCCCTATGGGACGCCACTTACTTTTAAAGTAAGTAGTAGTGTAGTTTTAAAGAGTTTATTTGTGTCCCATTCGTCTAGAGGCCTAGGACACCGCCCTTTCACGGCGGTAACAGGGGTTCGAACCCCCTATGGGACGCCACTCTTTTTATGTTTTTGCGGGAATAGCTCAGTGGTAGAGCACAACCTTGCCAAGGTTGGGGTCGCGAGTTCGAGCCTCGTTTCCCGCTCCATATCTATTTTATTTGTCCCATTCGTCTAGAGGCCTAGGACACCGCCCTTTCACGGCGGTAACAGGGGTTCGAACCCCCTATGGGACGCCATCCTTTTTTGCGCTATCATAGCTAACCTTAATTTTTGAGTTTTTAGCCATGACTTGGTTCGTCAATTACAGATTAGACAATTCGGTTTCTGTTGCTGATCGTGGTTTGGCTTACAGTGATGGTGTCTTCGAAACCATCCGTGCTGTCCCTCATTGCTTTCTACAAATTGAAGATCACCTTTCTCGACTGTATCGTGGGCTATCCAAGCTCGCTATGCCTTTTTCCAATGAACAACAACTTACATTGAAGCGTTTTCTGTACTCACAGGTTTTGCCATTGATTAAAGAAGAGTCCGTGGTCAAAATCATGGTGACTCGCGGTGTAGGTGGAAGAGGGTATTTGCCCCCAGAAAATTGTATTCATTCGATCGTTATCGGTATCCTACCAGCGCCAGACTATAAAGCTCAGCAGGAAAAGGGCGTTTCACTTTGTGTATCCCCTGTACCTGTTAGCTCAAATCGTTTTTTAGCGGGGATTAAGCATTTAAATCGTCTTGAAAACGTGATGGCTAAGCGCTTTTTAATGGCCTCTGACTTCGAGGCCATTATGTTGAATACGGACGAAAAATTGGTTGAGTGTATCCAGAGTAATCTTTTTTGGTGCAAACATGGTGTTTTGTATACACCATCACTCCAGACATCCGGTGTGCAAGGTACTTATCGAAAAGCCATTATTGAAAATCAGGCAGAGTACATTGTTCAAGTCGGCTGCTTTTCACTCAGTGATCTGATGGCAGCGGATGAAGTTTTTATCACGAACAGTTTGATGGGGATTGTGCCGGTTATTGGCGTAACTGGTGTGTCTTTTCCTATAGGGATTCATACCCGAAAATTACAAATTCTAATGCAAGCTAAGGATATGCATGGCGTTCATTAAATGGTTTTACCGTGTTGCTTTTTTATTCATCACGTTATTGGTTGTCATAGCTGGTTATCTTTATTACTCCATTACCGATCCTGTGATGATAAAGGATGAGGAAATATTTGTTGTTAATGCAGGGGATTCTGCTTACAGCTTGGGGAATAATTTAAGTGAGAAGGGCTTCATCTCTAGCCCTTATTTAACGCGAGTAGTGGCTAAACTTCATCCTGAATGGGTGCCTAAAGTTGGTGAATATGCTATCAAACCAGGCATGAATCTACTTGATGTTATGAAGTTGTTTGATTCAGGCGAGTCTATTTTTTATTCGATTACTTTGCTTGAAGGTAAAACAACCAGAGAGTTTTTGCTCGCGATGCAAGCCAAAGGCAATATCACTATGACATTGCTTGATGCTACAGATGAAGAGATTGTGACGACTCTTGGGCTTGATGTTGATCATCCAGAAGGGCAGTTTTTTGCGAATACTTATCGCTATCATAATGGTGATACAGACGTCAGTATCTTAAAACACGCTCATACCTTGATGAAGCAAACATTGGCGGAGTTGTGGGCTAATAAAGCAGAGAATTTACCTTATAAAACGCCTTATGAGGCGCTTATTATGGCGTCTATTATTGAGAAAGAAACGGGTGTTCCTTACGAACGTCCTCTTATTGCTCAAGTGTTTATAAGTCGACTTGAAAAAGGCATGAGACTGCAAACAGACCCTACGGTTATTTATGGTCTTGGTGATAAGTTTACGGGGAATTTGACGCGCAAAGGGTTACAAGATGTGTCGCCTTATAACACCTATCGGATTTATGGCTTGCCGCCTTCACCCATTGCTAATGTTGGCAGAGAGGCGGTTGAGGCAGCTTTAAATCCAGAGCACACAACAGCCTTGTACTTTGTGGCTAAAGGGGACGGAACGCATGCGTTTTCAGATACATTAAGAGAACATAATCGAGCGGTCAGAGAATATCAGTATAAGCGTCGAGAAGACTATCGATCGACACCAGAAGTTACGAAATAAAGAGGATTATGTATGAGAGGTAAATTCATTTCGCTTGAAGGTGGAGAAGGCAGTGGTAAGACCACAGCGATCCAGTTCATTCGTCAATGGCTTGATGATCATAATATTCCTTATGTAATGACTCGTGAGCCGGGTGGAACGCCTCTTGCGGAAGAGATACGCCAACTCATCCTCAGCCCCCGAAGTGAAAGGGTAAATGATATAACAGAGTTGTTGCTTGTGTTTGCGGCAAGGGCGCAACATTTAGCTGAAAAAATACAGCCAGCATTGGCACATGGTACTTGGGTGATTAGTGATCGTTTTTTAGACTCCAGTTACGTTTACCAAGGAAAAGCCCGTGGTGGTGATATTGTGATGCTTGATCAGCTTTCACAGTGGGTGGTAGGTGACAACAAGCCTGATGCAACTTTACTGTTGGATGTGGCTGTTGAGTTAGGCCAAGAACGTGTTGTTCAGCGTCAGCATCAGGATCGTTTAGACAAAGAGTCTTTGGCCTTTCACCAAAAGGTCCGTGACGGTTTTCTTGAGCGGGCACAAGCCGATCCTGAAAGGGTTAGAGTGGTTGATGCTAGTCAGTCGCTTGACTCAGTTAAGCAGCAAATCGAAGAGCAACTTGTGAAGCTCAATAACGCTTGGACTGGTAATTCCTAGATGACAAATATAGCTGACTGGTTGATTCCATGCTTACGACAAGTTCAGGTTTTAAAGCAGACAAATAGTCTTTCTCACGCCTTATTAGTTACGGGGGCGGATGGTGTTGGACAAGAAGAGCTTGCCAATGAAATGGTTAAGGACTTAATGTGCGAAAGTGATCAAGCTGCTGCCTGCGGGAATTGTCACTCTTGCCAGTTGATGCGCGCTGAAACTCATCCAGATTTTCGTATCTTAGACGGACAGGCTGGAACAATCAAAGTTGATCAAGTTCGCTTGTTAGTTCGTCAAATTAGTCAAAAACCTCAAGTCGGTCAGAATAAAGTTGTATTAATTACCCATGCGCAAGCAATGAATATTAATGCGGCAAATGCTGTGCTCAAAGCACTTGAAGAGCCAGCAGATCGAACCTACTTTGTTCTCACTAGCTCTCAATCAACCAGTCTTTTGCCCACTATTCGTAGTCGCTGTCTTTTAGTGAATGTGCCGACGCCAAATACGCATGAGGTAAAGCAATGGCTGTTGAAGCAAGATGATGGCGAGGCGTTAAGTTCGTTATTTTGGTTAACGACTCAGCCATTTCGATTGTCAGCGATCCAAAAGCAAGGCAAAGCCCAATTATACGCCTCATTGCCTAACCAGCTGACTGATCTATTGAGAGGGACTGTGTCCGTTAGTGCAGTGTTGAAGGGAGCAGATAATTCTAATATAGAAGATTATTGCAATGGCTTGGCTGCGATTCTTCATCAATGTATTTATCACTCAACTGGCGCACCGATTGACCCTGCTTTACAGGGAATCTATGACACTCTTATTGCTCGTCTGGGAATTCAAACGCTCATATTGCGTTATCAAGCGTTACAAAAATTAAAGTCAGACCTTCAAAAGACAAATTTAAACCCCATTATGCAACTCACACACGAATTAAATCAGTGGTAAACAAACTATGTTAATTGATACTCATTGCCATCTTGATATGCTTGATTTGGCACCACATAACAACGACATACATTCAGTCATTGATGCGGCATATCAAAAGGGTGTCAGGCAGCTGTTAACTATTTCAGTTGATCTAAATAAAATGAATACCGTGCTTGGCTTTACTCAGCGAGACGGAATATACGCAAGCTGTGGCGTTCACCCATTACAAAGCGATGGCCTTGTGACCGATGAAGTGCTTTTACGTCAGTATGCTGCAGACCCTAAAGTCATTGCTATTGGTGAAACGGGTCTAGATTATTTCTATGAAGCGTCAGCAGAGGCCCATGAAGCTCAGAAAGTAAGCTTTATGCATCACCTCAAAGCAGCAGGCGATTTAGGTCTTCCAGTCATCGTTCACACAAGAAATGCGAAACAAGATACCTTGTCTTTGATTAAGCAATATGGCAATCGTGATAGCGCAGGGGTATTGCATTGTTTTACTGAAGATTATGATATGGCGAAAGCCGCGCTGGATGAGAACTATCTTATTTCTATATCGGGCATAGTGACTTTTAAAACCGCGCAAGACTTGAAAGAAACGGTGCGTAAGCTGCCATTAGAATCATTGATTGTTGAAACAGATTCGCCGTATTTGGCACCCGTTCCTTATCGAGGTAAGAAAAATGAACCTCAGTATGTTTCTGAAGTGGCACAGTACGTCGCCGATTTAAAAGGAATTCGCTACGAAGCTTTATTAGAAGCCACGGCGCAGAACTTTCACCGTGTATTTTCAAAAGCTAATCCTCTGTCTCAGCTTCAGCTAGCCGCTTCTTAGCACTTTAATGACGATGCAGGTGAGAAGGAAATTTTATTCCATCATATAGGCGAAGTGGAATCAGAGTGTTAGTCTCAACTTACTGTATTTACATAACATATTCGAAAGAAGAGGACTCTTCTTTCGCAAGCCTCATTTAAAGAAGCTTGTTACATAAAAGGAAACCCATTGATGTCCAGTATGGTTACCTCTCTACCTCACCAAGCACTTGCAGCGAAAGTGCCAAATGATCATCTCGCTTTTAAAACATTAAATGATATTGAGCCGCTAAGCGGTATTTTAGGTCAGGAACGTGCTGTTGAGGCCATTCAGTTCGGTGTGGCAATGCAACGTCCAGGTTATAATATTTTTGCTATGGGGGATTCGGGAACAGGCCGCTCCTCTTATGTACTAAATTATTTGAAAAGTGAAGCGAAGCGCCGTCCTGCCCCTAATGAGTGGGCTTACATTAACAATTTTACGGAAAGCCATCGCCCTAAAGCCCTTGAGTTCCCTCCAGGTCAGGCGTCTGAGTTTGAAAAAGAGATCCGTTCGTTAATTGATGGATTAATGGTTACCTTTCCTGCCGCTTTTGAAAACCCAACCTATCAACAGCAAAAAAGCATTATTGATAGAGCATTCAATGATCAGTATGAAGCCGCTATTAATAAAGTTGAGCGCATTTCTGGAAAGATTGGTGTTGCTATGTTTCGCGACGCGTCTTCTGTCAGTTTTGCACCAATGAAAGATGGCAAAGCGCTAGAAGAAAATGAATTTGCTGCTTTGACTGACGATGAGCGTGATGCCTTTCAGGAAGGTGTGTCTACGCTTGAAGGTTTGTTAAATGAAGAACTATTAGGCTTGCCACAATGGAAGCGAGCGACCTACGAAAAAATCCGTCAATTGAATTTAGATACTGTCAAAGAAGCATTGGATCCATTGATGTCAGGCTTATTTGAGAAATATCAAGATGATGCCGATATCACTGCTCATCTTCATGCTCTGCGTGAAGACTTAGATAAAACTATCATTGATCAAATGGCAGATGATAAAGCCTCTGAAAACCGCGATGAAATTGGCCGTCGTCAGTTTTATGAGGAGCTGTATTTACCCAATATCGCGATGACTCATAAGCCTAATGGTGGTCAGCCTGTTGTGTATGAACCGCATCCGACTTATCGCAACTTATTTGGTCAAGTTGAGCACAGTAGTGACCAAGGTATGTTAGTCACTAACTACCGTTTAATTCGCTCTGGCAGTTTGCACGCTGCAAATGGCGGCTATTTAATCTTAGACGCTGAAAAACTGCTGACAGACCATTATTTATGGGAAGCACTTAAACGTGCCCTCAAAAGCAAAACCATTAAGATCGAGCATCCATACGCTGATATGGGGCTGATGAATACCATGACCTTGTCTCCCCAAGATTTGCCTTTGCAGGTTAAGGTGGTCTTGATAGGTGCCCGTGATATTTATTATTTGTTGCAGGATGCGGATCCAGACTTTCAGGAAATGTTCCGCGTTCTAGTCGATTTTGACGATACACTAAAACGCACTAAAGAATCTGAGCTGTCTTTCGCGCGCCTCATGAAAGACCGAGTCGACAAAGAAGAATACGCCAATGTAACCCGTGACGGTGTTGCTGCTTTAATCGAATACAGCAGCCGTTTAGCAGAGCATCAGCGCGAGATGGCCGCAAAGATCGGTGATGTATTCGAATTATTGGGTGAGGCGGATTTTGTTCGTCAGATGGCCAAAGACACAGAAATTACGGCCGATCATATTGCGCGAGCTTTAAAAGCCAAAAAACACAGAACGGGCCGCGTTAGTGAAAAAATCATTGAAGAGATTATCGAAGGCACCGTATTGCTGGAAAGTGATGGTTATGCGGTTGGTAAAATAAACGGTTTAACTGTGATGCAGATCGGTGATAGCAGCTTTGGTGCGCCAGCGCGAATTTCTACAACCGTTTACCCAGGTGGCAAAGGGATTATTGATATAGAGAGAGAGTCCAACCTAGGTCAAAATATTCACTCTAAGGGTGTGTTGATCCTATCTGGCTACTTGGGCAATAAATATGCTCAGCGCTTTCCACTCGATATTTCAGCCTCCATTGCTATGGAGCAGAGTTACGGTTACATAGATGGTGACAGCGCTTCTACCGCAGAGTTATGTTGTTTGTTGTCGGCATTGATTCAAGTGCCTTTGCGTCAAGATCTTGCTATAACTGGCTCGTTGAATCAGTACGGTGAAATTCAAGCGATCGGCGGGGTGAATGAAAAAATAGAAGGCTTCTTCAATGTTTGTAAGGCGCGAGAGCTGACTGGCACGCAAGGGGTCATCATTCCAAAATCAAACGCGATTAACTTAATGTTAAGCGATGAGATTGTTGAAGCTGTTAAAGCCGGGATGTTCCATATCTATGCGGTCTCAACAGCGGATGAAGCTCTGCATTTATTGACAGGAATTGAGCCAGGTGTCGTGAATGAGGAAGGTGAATACCCAGAAGGCAGTTTGTCTGCCAGAGTGATTGAGCGACTAGAAGAAATCTCAAAACTAGGTGAAGAAGATGACGATGAAGAGGAAGAAGACTCTGAGGAAGAATCTACAAACGCCAAAAAATCTAATAAAACGAAAGATACAGAAAAAGATAAGAAATGAACGAATCAGCGCAGCTTAAAAATTAAATAGAACCAGTGGTGACTTAGTGTTTGCCATTGGTTCTTTTGATTATTTTCGCAGTGCAATTAGAGTTAACCAAAGAATACACCGTATAGTAGAGGTCGTCCGTTTTGATATAGCTGGCGACCTCTTTGCGTTTACTGGGCAAGTGCTTTTTTAATACCAATGCAGGTCTAAAGCTTTTTCCATCAATATAATCCTGAGCCAGTTTATCCGCCGCCAGTTTCGCATCAAAATCACTGCATTCAGCTAGAGTAAGACTGCTCATTACTAGGCCGGTTACCACCAGCAATAGAGGTTTGACAGTAAAAATAATGAACTCCTATCGTATTCGTTGTCCAACACTAGACGATACACATCAAACCGCTTTTGTACCATTGAATGTGTATGTAATCAAAAAAGACAATTGTTTTTTGCAATATTTTGGATGCTATTTTCAGTAAGCGTGTTATTTTAAAGGTATTGTTTGGCTAAAAAAATGAAGCCATTTGCCTAAGAAACTAGGAACTTAAAGGGTATAACGATGAAAAAAACTCTTCTTACTGCCGCCATTATGTCAATGGCTTTTTCTTCTACAGTATTTGCTCATGGTGTATGTGATACCACATTGCATGGATATATGGAAAATATCAAAGATGAAATGCGTGCGATGTCATCTGATGTGAAAGCCGGAGACAGTGAGTCTGCAGTAGGTCACGTCGAAGCGCTTATTTCATATTTCGAGAAATCTCGCAGTGAAGCACCTCACAAATTTAGTCATGATAATTTGCAAGGCGCAGAGTTAAAGGCCCAAACTGCGGAGTATCAAAAAGTCGTTGATGACACAATCACTATACTTAAAGAACTTGAAGGTGCTTTGAAGGCCGGTGATTCTGCAAAAGTGAGAGATTTATTTGGTGCAATTGGTGAGCAGAGAAATTTAGGTCACAGATCTTTTAAGGATTGCTAACACTGCTGGATGACCTAGCGTGATTTCACTGCTACAATGCGCGCGATAAAGAGAGGATATTATGGCTCGTGTTAAAAAATCGCGCAGTATGCGTGGAAAACTTGGAAAAACTGGTTCAAAAGAGATGATGAAAGAGCAAAACAAAGCTCGTAAAGCTTCGTCAACTCGCCGTTTTGTAACAAAGAAAGCCAAGGAACGCAAAGAACAAGCGCACAAAAAACTTGATCGTTTAGGTCTACTTCCGGAAAAAGAAGCTGGGGCAGCACCTGTACGTCCACGTCGCTTTGTTTTTGTTAAGCCTGTTGAAGAAAAAACAGAGCAAGCAGAAGCATTGGAGCAGACGACTAATGTCGATACAGATAGTGAAGATCTGTCATTAGACGAATTGTTATCCGCTTTTACTGAGCAAAAATAAGCTCATTAAAGTTGAAGCAAAAAATTAGTAAGTGAAGGTAAAATAAAAAAGGCTGCAGATGCAGCCTTTTTTTATGTTAAAAAAAACACCGTAAAATAAAAATTTAGTAAGTTCATTTGTGAAATAAGGTGATGTCTGTGAAAGCTTCTGTTCCTATGTCTAGTGTTCGATATCTTTTAAAGGCGGTTGAAGGTCAAGGGCTTGATCGCCAAGCAGTATTAGACAGCTTAGAACTAACACACGATGAGCTAGAGCAAGGTGACACTTTTCCAGCATATCGATATGGCATGCTTTATCAGAAAATCATGTGGCTGATGCAGGACGAATCTTTTGGCATGCTCAGCGGAGGAAAGGTTCCTAATGGTACCTTTAGAATGATGTGCTTATGCATTATACATGCGCGAAGTCTTGCTCATGCTTTATATCGCTGCAGTGATTTTTATGAAATTTGCCGTGGTCCAACCGTCAAGCCCGTGCTAATTAAAAAGGGCCGTTTTGCGATGGTAACGTTTGCAGCCTTAGATTCATCCGACGGGAGTGTTGATGAACTTGTCGTGCCTGAATCAAATGAGCAATTAAGAACCACACTGTCTATGTGGCACCATTTTATTTGTTGGTTGATAGGGCGTCGACTAAATTTAAAAGCGGCTTACTTTACTAGCGAACGACCCGATGATGTCGAATACTACAAAACATTGTTCCAGTCTGAAGTTAAGTTTAATCAACACGCCAATGCATTGGTTTTCCCCGCTAGTTACCTTGATATGCCGATCGTGCAAACGGAAGACAGCTTGAGAGGTTTTTTAAAAACGGCGCCTTATCAATTGTTAGTCATGGTTGAAAATGATAACAGTCTTAAATCACAAGTGATGGCGATGTTAGGGAAAGATTTCTCTCGTGAAATGCCAAGTGCAGATGAAGTGGCAAGCGCTCTTAATATGAGTGTCTCCACATTACGTCGTCGTCTCAATGATGAAAAGACTTCCTATCAAAATATTAAAGACGATTGCCGCAAAGAGGCGGCGATTACTTATATGAATGCGCCACAGCTTAGTATCAATGATATTGCAGCATTAATGGGGTTCGATGAGCCAAGTGCATTTTTTAGATCCTTTAAAAAATGGACTGGTATGACGCCAGGTGAATATCGAAAAAGTGAGGAATACCTGAAATTCGGTAAAGCGATGAAACGCCTATAGATTAGGCTGTTGAACCCTTTGAATAAACAGCATGAATGTTTTTGTTAGAAATATAGGTCTGAATTGTTATTGAGAAATTGGCTTTATTTTTCCATTCTATAGGTATAAATCCGCTCGGATAACTAACCGGAGAATAAAAAATGAGCGAATACCTATACCCAATCAATGACATCTTATTCAGTTTACGTTCTGTCGCTAAAATTGACCGTCTTACACCTTATTTAGATGACGCTGTTGATAATGATCTATTAGAAGCGATTCTCGGTGAAGCTGGCAAATTATCAGAACAGGTGATTGCGCCTATCAATGCGAGTGGAGACAAAGAAGGGTCTCGTGTTGAGAAGGGTGAAGTTATTGAAGCAAAAGGCTTCAAAGAGGCTTTTCAGGCCTATTCAGACGGTGGATGGATAGGTTTGTCGGGTGACCCTGAATACGGTGGCCAAGGTCTACCTTCTTATGTCGCAACAGCCGTGAACGAAGGCGTTCAAGCCGCTAACTTAGCCTTTTCTTTGTGCCCCTTACTAAGCCTTGGCGCAATTGAAGCGATTAGCTTGCACGCAAGTGACGAACTTAAAAATCTTTACCTTCCAAAAATGTTGGCTGGCGAATGGGCTGGCACAATGAATCTTACTGAACCTAACGCTGGCTCTGACCTAGCTGCGATTACCTGTAAAGCGACCCCAGATGGGGAGGCATTCCGCATCAAAGGTCAGAAAATCTTTATCACTTGGGGCGATCACCAGATGACTGACAACATCATTCATTTGGTGCTGGCCCGTCTGCCAAATGCCCCTGAAGGTGTAAAAGGCATTTCGTTATTCATCGTGCCGAAATTTTTACTGGATGACCAAGGTGAACTAGGTCAACGTAATGATGTTCAGGTGGTTTCAGTAGAACATAAAATGGGGATTCATGCTTCGCCTACCTGTGTGATGAGCTTTGGTGATAAAGAAGGTGCTGTAGGTTACCTAGTAGGTGAAGAAAACGAAGGCATAAAAGCCATGTTCACTATGATGAATAATGCAAGACAGGGAGTCGGCTTGCAGGGCTTAGCCATCTCTGAGCGAGCATATCAGCAAGCATTAGCCTATGCTCTAGAGCGTAAGCAAGGAATGAACGCGGAGCGTACCGAGCGGGCAGCTATTATTGAACACCCAGACGTACTTCGTATGTTGATGACAATGAAGTCGCAGATTGATGCAATGCGCTCGCTTATTTATGTGGCGGCAGTAGAGAATGATATGTCTCATTTTGCATCAGGAGAAGATCAACAGCGTGCTATTGCCAGAACTGCTCTATATACACCTATTGTTAAAGGCTGGATTACTGAGCAGGCCCAAGAGATTACTTCTCTAGCGATTCAAGTGCATGGAGGCATGGGATTCATTGAAGAAACAGGGGTTGCTCAGCACGCTCGTGATGCTCGAATTTTACCCATTTATGAGGGGACAAACGGCATACAAGCAATCGATTTGATTGGCCGTAAATTGCACTCTGATAAAGGGGCTGCCATGCTGTCTTTATTAGAGGATATAGAAGCAGAGCTTGCGGAGTGGAAGAAAACATCTGTTAGTGGTTACACTGAAAAAGTTCAACATGTTTTGGAGTTAGCCAAAGCCGCTACACAAAACTGTTTGGCTGAAATGAAAAAGAACCCAGTATTAGGCACTGGCTTGGCGTATTCTTATATGATGCTCATGGGCTATTTGATTGGTGGTTGGTTACAAGTAAGGGCATTAGAGGCCGCGCAAAATGACGGTAATTTAGATGATGAACAAAAAGCTTCTTGGGAGCATTCTGTCGCCTTTTACTGTGATCACGTTTTGCCGCGAGCGTTTGGTTACAGCCACTCAATAATGTTTGGTTCTCAAACTGTTGACAAACTAAACAAAAGCGCTTTCAATCGATAACAATATTATAAAATTATAAAGAATGCCCTAAAAATAAAAACGCATCCTTATAGGGAGACAAAACATGTCAGATAGAGAAGTAATGGAATTTGATGTTTTGATCGTTGGTGGTGGGCCTGCTGGCTTGTCTGCCGCTTGTCGAATTATGCAAAAAGCACAAGCTGAAGAAAAAGAAATTAGTGTCTGTTTGGTTGAAAAAGGTTCTGAAATAGGAGCGCACATTCTATCTGGTGCCGTTGTTGACCCAATCGCTCTCACCGAACTCTTTCCCGAATGGCAAGAAATGGGAGCGCCGCTTAACACCAAAGTGAACGTGGACGAGCTACATTGGCTTGGCTCTGACACTTCCTCAAAAAAATTCGCTAATTGGATGATGCCAAAAACGCTGCATAATGATGGCAATTACATTATTAGCCTTGGTAATCTTTGCCGCTGGTTGTCAGAACAAGCCGAATCGCTCGGTGTTGAAGTTTTTCCAGGGTTTTCAGCGGCTCAAGTTGCCTATGATGATGAAGGGAATGTAGAAGGTGTGATTACCGGAGATATGGGCCGTGCTGAGGATGGCTCTGAAAAAGACGGATTCATGCCTGGTATGATACTTAAAGCCAAGTACACTATTTTTTCAGAAGGTTGTCGCGGACATCTTGGCAAAGAGCTTATTGCGCGCTTTGAGTTAGATAAAAATAAAGCCCCTCAGCATTATGGACTTGGTATCAAAGAGCTATGGGATGTACCAGAAGGGCAAAGTAAGCCTGGTACGGTTATCCATACAGCTGGATGGCCATTAGGGAGCGAAGCTGGAGGTGGTGGATTTTTGTATCATCTAGAAAACAACCAAGTGGTTGTTGGGCTGATCGTCGATCTGAACTATAAAAATCCTTATCTCAGTCCTTATGATGAGTTCCAAAAATATAAGCATCACCCTGTTGTTGCCGAGCATTTGAAAGGCGCTAAACGTGTTTCTTATGGTGCTAGAGCGATCGCAAAAGGTGGTTGGGCTTCTTTGCCTAAAATGAGCTTCCCTGGCGGATTGCTCATTGGTTGTGATGCGGGTACGTTAAATCCTGCCAAAATTAAAGGAACTCATACGGCTATGAAAAGCGGTATGATTGCAGCAGAAAGTGTTTTTGATGCGCTGCAGCTGGAAACATCACCAAAAGAGTTGCTGCAATTTAATGACGCGTTGAAAGATTCGTGGCTTGGAAAAGAGTTGCAGCAAGCGCGTAACTTTGTCCCCGTTATGCATAAGTTTGGTACTTTCTGGGGGGGAGCTTATAACTGGTTAGATCAAAATGTCTTTTCGGGTAATTTACCCCTTACGTTTAAGGATATGACGCCAGATTATGCTTGCATGGAGTTAGCCGAAAAGCACGTGGCACCAGAATATAAAAAGCCGGATGGCTTACTAAGCTTTGATAAATTATCTTCTGTGTTCTTGTCGAATACAAATCATGAAGAAAATCAGCCTTGTCACCTAAAGCTAAAAGATGCGGCAATACCAATACAGAGCAATCTACCTAAATACAATGAGCCTGCACAACGATATTGTCCGGCAGGGGTGTACGAGGTAGTAGAGGCCAATAACGAATCTATTTTTCAAATTAATTCGCAAAACTGTGTTCATTGTAAAACGTGTGATATCAAAGACCCTGCACAAAATATTACTTGGGTAACGCCAGAAGGTTCTGGTGGTCCAAATTACCCAAATATGTAGTATCTGAAAGTGTATGAACAAACGGATTGCTGATATGTGCTCCGTTTGTTCTTATTCATCACTGGATTTCATATTTCGACTGATCAATAATAGTGCCCTACAAAAAGGGGAATCCTATGCGCTTGTGGGTCGACGCTGACGCCTGTCCTAATGTTATAAAAACCATTCTTTTTCGTGCCGCTGAGCGAGTTGAAATTCCTTGTATCTTAGTGGCTAATCAAGCCATCTCTATTCCCCCATCAAAATGGATTGAGCGACGTGTCGTTAGTTCTGGCTTTGATGTTGCTGATAACTACATAGTCGATAATATCGATAATCAGGACTTGGTCATTACTGCGGATATTCCTTTAGCATCGGACGTGATTGAGAAAGGTGCGTTAGCGATAAACCCTCGTGGTGAACTTTATACCAAAGAAAACATAAAGCAGCGCTTAGGGATGCGAGACTTCATGGAGCAGATGCGTTCATCTGGTGTGCAGATGGGTGGACCAGCGACATTTAGTCAGCAAGATAGAATGGCGTTTGCAAATACATTGGATAAGCTCCTGGCGCAACGAGTGAAATAAAAACGGGTAAGTAAAGTCTCATGAATAATTTGGAAAGTAGGTTAATGAATGCTTTCCAAATTATTCAATGTTTATAGGTGATTTTGTATGAAGAAAATCGTTGTTGTTGGCGGTGGTGCTGGTGGCTTGGAGTTAGTCACCAAGTTAGGACACGCCTTTGGGAAAAAGCGTCAAGCTGATGTTGTGCTGATTGATCGAAGTCAGACTCACATTTGGAAGCCGCTGCTGCATGAAGTTGCGACTGGCTCGTTAGATATAAACAGCGATGGTTTGAATTATCGGGCTCATGCCGCAAAGCATCATTACCAATTTCAGTTAGGCACTTTGATGGGTGTTGATCCTGAAGCTCGAACGTTACGATTGGATTCTTTATCAGATGATATGGGGCATGTTGTTTTGCCAGAACGCACCATTTCCTATGACATACTGATTATGGCTGTTGGTAGTGTGAGTAATGATTTTGGCACGCCAGGTGTCTCAGATCATTGCTACTTTCTTGATTCCCACAAACAAGCCGAACGCTTCCAGCAAGCCTTATTGAATCAGTTTTTACGAGTTCATCAAGAAGGCACAGACGCTAAACTCAAACTTGCCATTGTTGGAGGGGGAGCTACAGGCGTTGAATTATCGGCTGAATTATTTCATGTGGCTGACATGCTTAAAGCTTATGGTATGCCTGAAATGTCAGGTAAACGAGTTCAAGTGCAATTAATTGAAGCTGGTCAACGAATTCTTCCTGCGCTGCCTGACCGTATTGCTTCCTTGGCGACTAAAGAGCTGATTCGTCTTGGTGTTACGGTAAGTCAAAACACGCGAGTTGTGCGTGCTTACGACGGTGGCTTCCAAACTGCCGATGAGGGAAACATTGAAGCTGACCTAATGATTTGGGCTGCTGGTGTTAAAGCACCGGATTTTGTGGCGGATATCGAAGGTTTTGAGACCACACGTAACAATCAAATATTAGTCAAAGGAACCCTGCAAACGACAAACTTTGACAATATTTATGTCATAGGTGATTGTTGCGCATGTGAGCAAGCCGATGGCTCTTTTGTGCCGCCAAGAGCACAATCAGCTCACCAAATGGCAGCCCTTGTATTTGATAATATCAAGGCGTCATTTTTGAGCGAGCCGCTTAAAGAATATACCTACAAAGATTATGGCTCTCTGGTGAATTTGAGCCGCTATAGTACAGTGGGTAATCTAATGGGAAATTTAATGGGTGGCTCCATGTTTATAGAGGGCCGTATCGCTCGTTTCGTTTATGTTTCTCTGTACAGACTTCATCTCATTGCAATTCATGGCTGGTTGAAAGCGACGGTGATTATGGCTGCACAAAAAATTGGCAAGGTCGTTAAGCCAAAACTGAAGTTGCACTGATCTTTTCTTTTAAAGTGCCCCATACAAAACCGAGTTCATAATGAACTCGGTTTTTTTTGCGCTAAATTTTTACCAAGGAATTAATATCAGCTTGACCTATGTGCTACACATAGGTTTTACACTAGCGTTATGATGAAAACTTAAAAGAAGCTAAAGGGGGTCCCTATGCGAGTGAGTGAGCTAGCTAAAATAGGCAAGGTTACGACTGAGACAGTTCGTCACTACACTAGGCTTGGGTTAATCCATGCTGAGCGTGATCCGAATAATGGATATCAGCTCTACGACAAAGTGGCATTGCAGCGATTGAATTTCATCCGTCAAGCCAGTGAATTAGGTTTTAGCTTAAAACAGATCGAAGAGATTTTTCAGCAATCCGATAGTGGCGATTCACCTTGCCCAATGGTTCGTGACCTTCTGGAAAAGAAGGTGCCTGAAACCAAATTAAAAATAGCTCAATTGCAAGCGCATTTAATCAAAATGGAAGAGGCTCTAGCTGCGTGGGAGCACATGCCAAACGGTGCGCCTGATGGCCATTCGATTTGTTGTTTGATTGAAGAATGGGAAAATACAAAGTGAAGCGCGTCATGACGAGATTAGAAGGAAAGAGCATATGACAGATTCAGCATCAAAATCATCTGATCAAAAAGTCGAGCTAACGCTAAGAGTGACCGGTATGTCATGCCAAGGCTGTGTCTCAAAAGTTCGCAAATTCATTCAGGTGAAAAGTCCAGAAGCGCAAGTTGAGGGCATTCCTAAACAAGAACAGTTGTTGGTGACGTCTGATTTACCACTAGCTGAAATTGAGGAGAGTGTTACAAAGGCAGGTTTTGAGTTTCAAGGTTTGTTTAATGATGAGCATGCTCAAAAAAGTGAAGCAGAAGAAAAACAGGCCCTGGAAACTGGCAGCGAAAAAGAGCAGGCCACTTCAGATCAAACCACAGACACTCAAAGTTACCAGCTATCAATTGCTGGAATGACCTGTGCGGGCTGTGTTAATACGGTTCAAAAAGCGCTGAATAATGCAGAAGATGTAGTGTCTGCTGAAGTGAATTTTGCCAGTCACACCGCTCAAGTAATCAGCAAGGGGAAGGTAGAAGAACTCATTAAGGCTGTCGAAAAATCAGGTTACCAAGCAAGCCTTATTGTTGATGCAGAAAAAAGTCAGGAAGAGCGTCAAGCAAGAGAACAGCAGGAATACCAGCATAAGAAAAAATCGTCGATTCTTGGCTTGGGGTTGGGTGTTCCTTTAATGCTTTATGGCGTTTTAGGTGGGGATATGATGGTGAGCACGTTCACCGAAAAAGTCGTGTGGGGAATCATCGGCTTAATCACCTTGCTAATCATGATCAGTGCAGGACGGCATTATTTTCGCGGAGCGTGGAAGGCGTTTCGTAATCATCAAGCGAATATGGATCTACTTATCGCATTAGGTACGGGAAGCGCTTGGTTATATTCCATGCTAGTGATTTTAGCACCAAGCCAGTGGTTTCCAGATAATACACAGCATCTGTATTTTGAAGCGGCCGTTATGATTATCGGCCTAATTAACTTGGGGCAAGCGTTAGAGTTAAGTGCGCGTCGTAAAACCAGCAAGGCTTTGCATCGTTTATTAGATTTACGTCCCAAGATGGCAACCAAGGTTGAGGGGGACTCTGAGACTCGCGTGCCTGTAGCCGACATCAAAGTAAATGATATCTTGCGAGTTCGTGCAGGGGATAAGGTTCCGGTTGATGGTGAAGTAGTCGAAGGCTCCTCCACCGTAAATGAATCTATGCTAACGGGCGAGGCTGAGCCCATCGAAAAACACCAAGGCAGTGTATTGTCGGCTGGCACTGTAAATGGTCAGGGAAGTTTATTATTTAAAGCAACTCGAGTAGGGGCGGATACGCTTCTGGCTCAAATTATTACTATGGTTGGCAAGGCTCAGAATTCTAAGCCACCAATCAGCGTCTTGGCGGATAAAGTCTCCGCTGTATTTGTTCCTAGTGTGATCATTATCGCTATTGTTACCGCGCTAGCTTGGTTTAACTTTGGAAATGATGCGGCGCTGTCATATATGCTAGTGACGACGATTTCGGTTCTCATCATTGCTTGCCCTTGCGCTTTGGGGTTGGCAACACCCATTTCTACCATGATTGGTATTGGTAAAGCCGCAGAGTATGGTGGTCTGATTCGCAATGGTGAAGCTTTACAGCGAGCCAGTGAATTGTCTGTGATCGTTTTGGATAAAACTGGAACCATAACCGAAGGAAAGCCGAAAGTGGTTCATCAGCAGATAGCTGAGCGCGCTCAGGAAGAGTTTGTTGGTCAAATTGTCACGGCAATAGAATCACAAGCAAATCATCCTTTGGCTGACGCGCTATTGGCTCATTTTGATTCACACAAAAAGCATAGTATTAAATTGGAGCGTTTTGAGTCGCTCAGTGGTTTGGGCGCTAAAGTGGTATACGATGGTAAAACCTATTTATTAGGCAACCAACGTTTAATGAAAGAGCATGCTATTGACCTAAATATGGCACAAAGCGACGAGGGCGTTAAAAGCACGACTCGTGTCTATTTATCTGATACTACGCATGTATTGGCGATCTTCTTTATAGAGGATCCAATTAAGGCGGGAGTTAAATCTGTCATTGAACATTTTAAAGATCAAGGTTTAAAAGTTGTGATGCTCACCGGCGATAATCCAGAGACAGCAAAGGCTGTGGCTGATCATGTAGGCATCGATGACTACCACGCGCAGTTTATGCCGGATGATAAGTTAAATTGGATCCAAGCGCTGCAGTCTAAAGGCGAAGTGGTTGGCATGATTGGCGATGGAATTAACGATGCACCGGCATTGGCTCAAGCGGATGTGGGATTTGCTATGGGCGCGGGTACAGACGTCGCTATGGAGAGTGCTGACATCACTCTGATCCATAATGATTTACGCGGTGTGGCGGATGTTATTGATATTAGCTCGGCAACCTTGCGTAATATCAAGCAAAACCTATGGGGGGCATTCACCTATAACAGTTTGGGTATACCGGTAGCAGCTGGTGTGTTGTTTCCTTTTACTGGTTGGCTTTTGAGTCCTGTTATCGCTGGTGCGGCTATGTCTTTATCGTCTGTTACTGTTGTCATGAATGCTAACCGACTACGATTATTGAAAGTCTCCCAGTTAAAGGAAAAACGCCAGGAGGTGTCTAAATGAACGCGCTCATTAATATAATAGGGTTGTTGCTTATATTGTTCGTGATCTATTGGTTCTGGTGGCCAAGCCACATTAAACCGCATAAGCAGAAACTCCGAAAATAGAGGGCATTGATTTTGCCAAGCATTTGATAAATGTTTGGTGTAAAATACGGCTCCATTTAATAAGCCAATAGCTTCTGTTATTGGCTTATTTTTTTGATTTGGTTTGGTTATTTTTCATTTACAGTGGAGCGTCTATGCAGGCTTATCAATGGGGTATATTTGCCCTTGCCCTCGGTACATTTGGATTAGGGACAACAGAATTTATGCCGATGGGGTTACTGCCCGTAATCGCTGACGGTGTAAATGCATCTATACCTGCGGCAGGCTTATTGATCAGTGCTTATGCGATAGGTGTGATGTTGGGTGCGCCCTTAATAACTTTGTATTTAACTCGCTACAGCCACAAAACCTCACTACTTGCTTTAATGGTCATTTTCATTGTTGGCAATATTTTATCTGCCGTCTCGGTAAATTATTCTACTTTCATGATTTCTCGTATTATCACGAGTTTTTCCCATGGGGCGTTTTTTGGTATTGGGGCATTGGTTGCGATGAATATGGCACCTGCTCATAAAAAAGGCTCAGCGGTCGCGGCTATCTTTTTGGGTTTAACCATTGCCAATATCGTTGGTGTCCCAATTGCGACATGGATTGGGCAGACAATAGATTGGCGACTGGCTTTTGCTCTGACGGCATTATTAGGCGTGATTGCGTTTGCGGGTATTTATCGTAACTTGCCTCGCATGCCAAAAGCTGACAAGCCGAATGTCAAAGCTGAATTGAAGGCAATTACTCAGCCTGCGGCACTAAGAGCATTCTCTACCACTGTGTTATGTGCAGGATCTATGTTTACCTTGTATACCTACATCACGCCAATCATGCAGACATTAGCTGACGCTTCAGATAATGCGATTGCTTTAATGTTGATGTTAGTCGGCATTGGCTTCACTTTAGGTAACTTCATCAGTGGCAAGTTAACAGATAAGTCTCCCGATATGGCGTTATTTATCTTTCTTGGCTTACAGATTACTATTTTGCTTTTGTTCCGTTTTACATCGACCAGTCTTATAGGCGCATCGTTAACAACCTTGTTATGGGGCGTGGTGATTTTTGGTAGCGGTCCACCATTACAAATGCAAGTGATGAAAATTGCTGCACAGGCGCCAGGCTTAGCTTCTTCGATTAATATAGGGGCTTTTAATCTTGGGAATGCTCTTGGTGCTGCATTAGGTGGACTGGTTATTAGTATTGGTTTTGGCTTTGAATGGATTCCTGCAGCCGCCGCCATATTATCGTTTTCTGGTTTGTTGATGGTTTGTTTCAATCGATACAAAAAGTCTACTGCTAACAATTTTGATTAAAACAAAGAGGGGGGCTGAATGCGCCTCTTTTTTTTGGTATAAAATGACCTGCAGTGCAAAAATTTACTCTACGTAATGGATATACGATTTTGACCTTCTTAAATAGCAAGCTCCTCAAGTTAAACCGACTGATTTTATTCCTCGCTCTTACAGCCACCATCCTTACTTTTGTTAGCAGCTTTTATTCAAACTACGAAGTGCAAAAAGAACAGCTTATATCCCAAGCTATTGAGGTAAATAGGGCGTATGCAAATAAACTTTCAGATACGACTGAGGTGTTTTTAACATCCACTCTGCAACAGCTCGCTTACTCCGCAAATTCTATTAACGATAAAATGAGCGATCAGGCTACATTAACTGAAGAAGCAAATCGGTTGAAATATCAAACTGACAGTTTTAATTCGGTTGTAATTAGCGATGCTTCTGGCTTAGCAAAAGCCGCTTCCCCTGAAACCCTGGATATAGTGGGAAAAAAGCTCACATCGTTAGGGGTTAGGGAAGCTCAAGAAGAGAAAACAAATCTCATCAGTAGCCCTTATGTTTCAACGCTCAAAAACCTGATTGTTTTTATCTCTTCACCGATATTTAGTTCAGATGGTACTTATCGAGGGTTTTTAGGGGGCTCCATTTATTTGAAGAGTCCAAATATTTTGAGCGATATTCTGGGTGAACATCACTATAAGAATGGCTCGTATATTTATGTCATCGACGCAAATAAACAGATTTTATACCATCCTGATCAAGCGAGAATTGGTACTTTTTTTGATAATGATGAAGGTATTGACGATGTTCTAGCATCTAAAGGAGGTGGAATGATGCTTGAGAGCGTGAAGGGTGTTCCTATGCTCGCAGGCTATTCTGTTATTCCCAGTACTGGTTGGATTGTCATTACACAAAGTCCACTGGAATCGACTTTGCTCCCACTAACCGGAATTATGGAAAAAGTGGTCTTACGTACATTGCCATTGGCTTTTGGAGTATTCCTGTTTATTTGGTTGTTCGCACGGGCGATTTCTAGGCCATTGCAACAGTTGGCTGAGAAGGCTCGTTCACTTGATAGTCCAACTGTGAACGAGGATATTGAGAACATAAGATCGTGGTATGTTGAAAGTCTAGGGTTGAAACGTGCCATGCTAAGTGGTGTTAAGGTTATTCAGAGCCAAATTGGTGAATTAAAGAGAGACGCTGAAACAGACCCATTAACCGGTGTTAGTAACCGTCGTGCATTTCAAATTAAACTCAAACAACTTGAGTTGTTAGACATGCCATTCGCTATTTTGGCGCTAGACATTGATTACTTTAAACGCATTAACGATACCTTTGGGCATAGTGTTGGCGATGAAGTGTTGAAGCATCAGGCGAACATACTAAAGCATTTCACTAGAGATGGTGACATGGTGGCTCGTACAGGCGGTGAAGAATTTATATTGGTTCTTAAAGAAATCACGTTAGATGAAGCCTACAGTATTGCTGAACGATTACGCGTTGCCATTTCTGATGAAAAATTCGATGTTGTTGGTAATATTACGGTTTCGATTGGTGTAGCTGAATGGTTTGCAGACTGTGGAGCAAATGTATCAGAAACATTATCAGCTGCTGACCAAGCGTTGTATGAAGCCAAAGGGCAAGGTCGTAACCGCAGCATCGTTGCGGAAACATGCGCATGCATTTAAATTTAAGAAGTATGGATAAGATTTAGCGGCTTTGAGGTCGCTATTTCCAAATATACACTATTTCCGATAATAACATTTATCGGAAATAGTGAGCGTTATTCCAGTCCTCTTAAGCGCCATATTTCTAAACTGTGCAAAAAAATTGCTCGTTAAATCATTTCGTCATTTTTCTGTAACGCAATTCTTTCATTATGAGTTTTTAACTTTTAAACAATCTACTTTTGTATAGGTGCTCTTAATGAACAAAAACAAACTGATTATCGCTGCTTTGCTTGCTGGATCTCTTAGCGCTTGCTCTTCAATGTCTTCTGACACATCTGCTTCAAAATACGATGTCGATGGATTCACTACAAAAGTTGAAGATGGACGCCTTTGGGTTTTTGAGGAAGGTTCTAAAGAATTAGAGTTCTTTAAAGAACATGGTGAGCCTGCAAAACAGTATACAAATATCGGTGCTGGTCCAGACGGTATGACGGTTAAATCCGCAAGCCAAGAAACTTTAGATAAGTATTTGTCTGCTACTAAAAAATAAATAATAAAGACGACTCAGCTAATATGCTTACAGTTAACCCCATATATACTCAGCAAGGTTTATATGGGGTTTCTTCATTCTGGGCTATTTAGCGCTAGATGCCCTATTTAGAATTTAACCAACTCTGTAACTCAACCAGTGAACGAATTTGGTGAGTTGGTGTTATTTCCTTTGGATGCTCTTTGTTGTGATGGTTAAGCCAACATGTATCAATGCCAAAGTTGTTTCCTCCTAAAATATCTGACTCCAAGGTATCGCCAACCATAAGTACGTGTTCTTTGTTTGGTGAGCCCATTTGCTCAAAAGCATGTTCGAATATTTTAGGGTGTGGTTTAGCAACACCAACGGACTCTGAAGTAACCACGGGTGCGAAATATGGTAAAAAACCTGTTCGCTCTAGTCGTACTGCTTGTAACTGGACAAAGCCATTGGTGATTATGCCCATCTTGATACTGTTTGCATGCAAATACGACACGAGTTCTACCGCGCCTGGTAATGTCTTACAGATTTCCGCCATAGCGTCTAGAAACTGTTTGTTAAGTTCTTTTGGGCTAATGGCCAGTCTATCGCTCCATAATTTAAAACGACGTGTTTGTAGTTGTTCTGCATTAATCTGATTATTTTGATAATCGAGCCAAAGCTGTTTGTTTACAACCTGGTATTCATCGTATTCGGTTTTTTCAAAAGCCACGCCATGTTGTGCAAACATGTGTTTTAAGCCAGCGAAATTATCGAAATGAAATAGTGTTTCGTCAGCATCAAATAAGATCCATTTATACTTCATTGTATGTACTTAATCTAACAGTTTAAAAATAATGTTCAGAGTGCAACGCTGGGGCCAATGCAAGCACCAGAGCTTCTGTGTAGACGCTTTCTCTTGTCGCTGCGTGATTGGTAAACAAGCCTATGGCGCCGCCTTTTTGCCGAATGTTATCCGTATTAAACAGGTCGTCCATAACCAGTCCCAATTCTTCATTGGATTGCAAGCGCTGATAAACTTTGTCTGGCAGAGGCAAATTTGCAGAACGGCCTGTCATTAGAAGACCTTCACTGTTTACAATGGCGACGTAAGCAAAGGTGGCTGCACCCTCCTCGAATTTATCAACACCGCCCTCCATTGCAACAAAGAAATTCATTACCTTGTCTTTACTATTTTCAAAGCAATAACGTGCGCGATTTTGTGCGCCAAGCCGAGTTTCCGCTTCTGACATGGGTTGCTCAGCAACACCAGACGGTGCATGCATTTCTTCACAATGAATGATGTGGTTTGGGAAAGCTTGGGTAAAAGCCTGTCTGGCCGCGTTTACTTTGACCGGATTCGTGGAACCAACGCGAATTCGAATGACAGTCGTTCCTAGTGTATTAGCCATTAATCGCCTCGTATTGAAATCATAAAAATAAAAAAGCCGCTATCTGCTAATAGCGGCTTGTTGTTTGGAATATCTGTAAGACTATGCTTGCCCTTTAATAATGGGCGTTGGGCAGACAACATCTGCATTTTGCGCTCTGTGTCTTAGCAAGTGATCCATAATAGTTAATGCGAGCATGGCTTCGGCAATTGGGGTTGCACGAATACCAACACAAGGGTCATGTCGACCTTTAGTAATGACGTCTATTGAATTTCCAGCACGGTCAATACTCTTGCCTGGAATCGTAATGCTTGACGTGGGTTTTAAGGCCATGTGCACAACAATGTCTTGGCCAGATGAAATGCCGCCCAAAACACCGCCGGCATGATTACTTAAAAAGCCTTCAGGTGTCATTTCATCACGGTGTTCGCTGCCTTTTTGTTCGACGACATCAAATCCGTCACCAATTTCTACGCCTTTTACTGCGTTGATGCTCATGATGGCTTTGGCAATGTCTGCATCTAAGCGATCAAATACTGGCTCGCCAAGGCCTGGCATTAAGTTTTTGGCAATAACGGTAATCTTTGCGCCAACAGAATCTCCTTCACGGCGTAATGCCGTCATGTATTCTTCAAGCTGAGGAATCGCATCAGGATCAGGGCTAAAAAAACTGTTGTCATAGACTTGGCTTAAGTCTTTCACTTCCAATTTGATTGGGCCCAGTTGAGACAAGAAACCTTGGATTTCAATACCGAATTGTTGTTTCAAGTATTTTTTCGCAATGGCTCCAGCCGCAACGCGCATCGCTGTTTCTCGTGCTGATGAACGACCGCCACCACGATAATCGCGAAAGCCGTATTTTTGATCATACGTGTAATCGGCATGAGCTGGGCGGAAAGTATCTGCGATATTGCCGTAATCTTTTGAGCGCTGATCAGTATTTTCGATCATTAATCCGATTGGCGTGCCTGTCGTTTTACCCTCGAAAACGCCTGACAAAATCTTTACTTCATCGGCTTCACGACGTTGTGTTGTGTGTTTAGAGGTGCCTGGTTTGCGTAGATCTAAGTCACGTTGCAAATCAGCTTCACATATCTCGATTCCTGGTGGGCAGCCGTCAACAATGGCTCCCAGTGCAAGACCATGACTCTCACCAAAGGTGGTGACCTTAAAAAGTGTTCCAAATGTATTACCAGACATAGGTTAATTCTGCTCTTGTAATAGTTCGCTAAGTTGTTCTTTAGTTAGGATAAATACGCCATTACCACCCTGCTCTAGTTCAACCCACATAAAGGGAATGTCAGGGTATGCAGCTTGTAACGCTACTTCGGTGTTTCCTACTTCGTATACTAATATACCGTCATCTTGCAAATAATGCGCGACTTGGGCTAAAAAATCATGGGTAAAACTCAGTCCGTCATCGCCAGATGTTAAAGCTAATTCCGGCTCATTGTGAAATTCTGCTGGCGCATTTGCAAAGTCATCAGCATCTACATAAGGCGGATTGCAGATAATAAGATCGTAGCGTTTGCCGGCTAAGCCTTTAAACATATCAGAATGAATTGCTTGCACTCTGTCTTCTACTTGGTGGCGAAGAATATTTTCATTAGCGACTAATAAGGCGGCTTCACTAATATCCGAAATGTCGACTTCAGCATCTTCGAATACTAAGGCGGCAGCAATACCAAGACAGCCTGAGCCAGTGCACATGTCCAATATATTTAATGGGTAGTTTTTTAGCCAAGGTGAAAATTCACTTTCTAGTAGTGAGATGATCGGTGAGCGTGGGATTAACGTATCTTTAGTGACTTTGAATGGCAGCCCCATAAACCAAGCTTCGCCTAATAAATATGGCAAAGGCTCGCGTTTGCTGATGCGTGTCTGCACAAGTTTAAGAAGGTGCTTTTTTTCATTATAAGTCAGTGCGCAATCTAACATATCGCGATCAAAATCTAGTGGAAGCTTTAGTGCGCCCATAACTAGATGAACCGCTTCGTCCCATGGGTTATCTGTGCCGTGACCGTAAAATAAATCAGCCTTTTGAAAGCGGCTGAATGTCCAACGAATGAAGTCTTTAATGGTGGATAAATCTCGAGTGGCTGTTTGTTTTTTGCTCATCTTCTCTTCTTAATAATGAATGCGCGAATACGGCGTTTGCCGCATTATAACGGTTATTGTTTCGAGCCTCTATCTTTGCGTTGCATGGTTTTCATAGAGTTGGTGAGTTCGTCGAGTTTTTTCGCCATCATTTGCCACTGTTGGGCCTCGTCTTTTGCTTTGGCGTTTTTAGACTCCTGCTGCGCTTCTATTAGTTTCTGATTCTCTTGTGATAACTGAGAAAGTCGATTGTCTTGTTTGGCTAAATCCACTTCTTTCTGTGCCAGGTTTATTCTCAACTCGGTATTGTCTTTCTGTGCCTGTTTGATCTGACTGTTTAATACCGCATTTTGAGCCATCACCTCTTGGTATCTTTGCTCATTAAGTGCAGATTTTTGCTTTAGTGTTTCGGCTTCGCTGCTTAATTTCTGGTGTTTTGATGCTAAAGCGTCGTATGCATCTTGTAATTCAACTAATGCTGATGACAAAGACAGATAACCACTTTGCGTTGCTTCTTGCTTACGTATTTGATGCTGCTCAATTTCGGACGATTTTTCATCGAGAAGTTGTCCAATATTTTGAGTCACTTCTCTTGAGAAGCGTTTGAAAACAGGAAGCAATACGTCATTAAGTTCACTTAATTCATTTTGCTGATGTTCTTTGTAGGTTTCTTCCCATTCGGTGATAGCGTTCAAAAAAGTGGTGTTTGAGCAGCGTCGCCCGTCCTTTTGCAGAAAGTAATCGGCCAGACGCGGGATATTCGGGAAGCTGTTTTTTTCAAGTAGGTCCCAACAGGCTTGGTGGATTTCTTCTCTTGCTATGTTTGCTTTGCGAGCCATTATTGCCATCCTGCTAAAATTAAATAAGTTATATAAATATTTTATCTTATTTATTAAAAGAATAAAATCAATCACTCCAATTCCATTGGTTATCAACATAAAGAAGAAAGTCACTTAATGTTAGACAATAAAAAAGCTCCCGAAGGAGCTTTGTTGTTTAGGATAATGATTTACTGGATGTTGGTAGTGCTTATGACTCTGGTTGCCAATTCAACACCAAATTCTTTGGCCAGTTCTTTCCATGTATCCTGTTTTGGTTCAAAAATAACGGGCTCAGCGTCAGGAAAACGCGTGTTCAATACATCGGTTACACTTGCTAAGCCGTCGATTAAACCAATCTTGATGGCTTGTGAGCCCGTGAATACCATACCGGAGAAGACATCGTCTGTTATAACCAATCTATCACCACGACCGTCTTTTACTGCGTTGATAAATTGTTGATGCGTTTCATCTAATACCGCCTGCCACTTGGTTTTGGCTTCTTCCGTCATGGGCGAAAATGGGTCAAGAAAGGCTTTGTTGCGACCCGCTGTAAAAGTACGTCGCTCAACGCCAATTTTCTCCAGTAAATTGCTCGCATCAAAGCCAGATGAAATTACCCCAATTGAGCCAACTAAACTGGCTTTGTCTGCATAAATCTCATTTGCCGCAGAAGCAATGTAGTAGCCTCCAGAAGCAGCCATATCCTCTACAACCACTAGAATTGGAATGTTTGGATAGTTTTTTTCCTTTAAACGAATGGCATCGTAGATAATGCCAGAATGAACAGGGCTTCCACCAGGGCTGTTCATTTCAATGATGACGCCTTTTAATCTAGAGTTGCTGTATGCAGCATCAAGCAAGGAAACAAACTCTGAAGACTCTATTTCGTTGTCAGTTCCAATGACACCGCGCATAGGTATCATGGCGACAATGTCCTCTTCTAATGTGACGTCTTGCAGGTTCGATTTAACAACCCAGCTCGCCATCACGGCTATAAAAATAGCGAGTGTGGTAAAACGAAAGAAGATTTTCCAGCGTCTAGCGCGACGCTTTTCAATCAGATTGTCATTGAGTGTTTTTTCGAGTAATGACCATATTTCTTTATTTGGGTCTGTGTCTGAACTTTCTGTTTTCTCTTTATTTTGCTCCAGCGATCCCTCGGCTTTTTTAAGTGACTGCTCGCGATCTTCGTCTTCTGTCCAACTCATTTTTATAGCCCTAAAATATTTGATAGTTGATTGAAATTATTAATTATAGCGTGCGGTTGGCAAGCTTTTAGTCGTTCTTCTTCATGTGCGCCGTAAGTCACCCCAACACTTTTCATACCGGCGTTGGTAGCCATCGTTAAATCATATTCTGTGTCGCCAATCATAATGGCGTGCTCTGGGAAAATGTCCAGCTCGGTTAATATTTGGTTGAGCATAAGTGGATCGGGTTTTGATATTGCTTCATCGGCACAACGGGAAGTAATGAAGTAGTTGTTCGTGTTCGTTAGAGACATGGCTCGATTAAGTCCGCGGCGGCTTTTACCGGTTGCCACTGCCATTTTGATACCGGCAGTATGGAGTTTATCAAGCATATTCATGACACCAGGGTAAGCTAAAGGCGGAACCTGATCTGATGCGACATAAAGTGTTTTGTAGTGTTCAATAATGTCATTTTGCATTTTTTGTGAACACTCAGGCCAGACTGTGCTGACTGCTTTATCGAGTGATAACCCTATAATGTTTTTGATAGTGTCTTTTGTTTTGACTGGTGCTCCTATATGGAGCCCAGCTTCCAGCATGCTGTGACAAATTTTATCGATAGAGTCGAATAAGGTACCGTCCCAATCAAAAATAACCAACTTAACCATAGATACCTCTTAAGAATAAATCGCTGAAAGTGTACCATAACCAAAATTGACAAAATAAGGATTGGTAATGACTACTGGTTATACATTAGAGCAACTTTCTATCGATCAAAGCATTGAATACCGCAAGCTGGTTACAGAGGCAGATGTCCATACTTTTGCAGAAGTGACGGGCGATACAAACCCTGTTCATTTAGATGCGGATTATGCTGCAACAACATCTTTTGGCAAGCCTATTGCTCACGGCATGTTAACGGCGGGATTCATCTCTGCTGCTATTGGCACGAAATTGCCAGGGCCTGGCTGCATTTACTTAGAGCAAACTTTGAAATTTCGCGCACCTGTTTTCATTGGCCAAGAAGTCGTGACAAAAATCACAGTGACTGACATTAACGAACGCCGTCGACGTGCAACGTTAAAAACGGTATGTGAGTGTGATGGAAAAGTTGTTGTGACCGGTGAAGCAACGATTATGCTGCCAGCGTAAATGCAATCGTGTCATCAAAAAGAGTCTTTACCTATACTTTAGGCTTTTGCATTACGAAAAAAACAAACCCCAGTAAAACTGGGGTTTGTGATTATCCTTCTTTCGACAGTTTCTTGCTTGCTAACAAAGCTGCAGGGTGAAGGCGTTCCCCCCCATCATTAACCACATAATCGTTTAAAATAACTTTCATCCGACGTGGCCAAAATTTCTTAACATGCCCAGCAATCATATCAGCAACGACGGAGTCATCACCGAGGCTGATATTGTTAATCGCAATCTGATTGATCATATCAATTAAGTGTTCTTGCTCAGTTTGGTGCATATCTTATTCTCGCTACCGCTGTCCTATTACAATGACTAATAGCGGCTGACCTTTTAGTAGGCTCAGCCGCATTAGTTTATTTATCACTCTTCACTAGCTGCTGCCACGGTGGCTTCAGCTAAAAACTTATGCTGACGCTGGTGATTCGCCACAAAGTCTTTTTGCCACTCTGAAGGTTGAGAGACTTTCTCAACTTGCACTGCAGTCACTTTATACTCAGGACAGTTCGTTGCCCAGTCTGAGTTGTTAGTGGTGATTACGTTTGCGCCGCTTCCTGGGTGATGGAAGGTTGTATACACCACTCCTGGCTGCATGCGCACACTGATTCGCGCCCGTAAGACCGTGTGCCCTGCTCGGCTCGTGATGCCAAGCCAGTCGCCATCACTGATGCCTCGTTCTTCCGCGTCATGAGGGTGAAGTTCCAATATATCTTCATCATGCCATGCTTGGTTGTCTGTACGTCGTGTTTGTGCCCCCACGTTGTATTGACTCAGAATTCGTCCAGTGGTTAACAACAACGGGAACTTGCGGTTTGCCCGTTCTGTCGTTGGTACGAATTCAGTGATAGCAAAATGTCCTTTGCCTTCTGGCATCGGGAAACTTTCCATATGCATTATTGGCGAGCCATCCGGGAACTGATCATTACAAGGCCATTGTAAACTGCCGTGTTTATCGAGTTTCTCGTAACTTACACCGGCAAAGCTCGGAGCCAAGGAGGCAATCTCATCCATAATTTCGGACGGGTGGTTATAGCTCATTGGATAACCCAAAGCATTTGCAAGATCGACGGTCACTTCCCAATCTTCTTTTCCTGCAACCGCGGGCATTACTTTGCGTACACGGTTAATTCGACGTTCTGCGTTTGTAAAGGTGCCGTTTTTCTCAAGGAAAGAAGAACCAGGCAACAATACATGGGCAAATTTCGCTGTTTCATTCAAAAAGATATCTTGAACAATGAGGCAATCCAATGCTTTTAAAGCGGCCTCAACGTGTTGGGTATTCGGATCGGATTGTGCAATGTCCTCACCCTGAACGTATAAGGCGCGAAATTGTCCCGCGATGGCGGCATCAAACATATTAGGAATTCGCAAGCCTGGTTCATCATCTAAACTCACGCCCCAAGCCGCCTCAAAGCGTCCACGTGCGATCGGGTCAGAAACGTGTTGATAGCCTGGTAGTTCATGCGGGAATGAGCCCATATCGCAAGAGCCTTGAACATTATTTTGGCCACGTAGTGGATTAACCCCTACGCCATCACGACCAATGTTACCTGTTGCTAATGCAAGATTGGCGATCCCCATTACCATGGTTGAACCTTGGCTGTGCTCGGTGACGCCTAAACCATAATAAATTGCGGCATTTGGCGCTTTAGCGAAGTTGCGAGCGGCTTCACGTACAGCTTTAGCAGACACACCAGTGATTTCTTCAACTTCCTCCGGCGAATTACGTTTTTCAGATATAAAAGCACGCCATTTATTATAAGCGTCGGTTTCACAGCGCTTGGCGATGAAATCGGTATCTTCTAACCCTTCGGTGATAACAACATGTGCCAGCGCGTTAACCATAGCAACGTTAGAGCCTGGACGAAGAGGCAAATGCAGTGCATTACCAAGGTGTGGCGTTTTCAACAAATCAATTTCACGTGGGTCGGCAACGATCAAGCTTGCGCCTTCACGCAAACGGCGACGCATCATAGAACCGAACACCGGGTGAGCATCCGTTGGGTTTGCGCCAATAACCAAAACACAGTCCGACTTCATAATCGAATCAAATGTTTGTGTGCCAGCGGATTCGCCTAACGTCTGTTTTAAGCCATAACCTGTTGGGCTATGACAAACACGGGCACAGGTATCCGTATTATTGTTGCCAAAGGCTGCACGAATCAGTTTCTGTACAAGGTATGTTTCTTCGTTGGTACAACGTGAAGATGTAATACCGCCTATGCTTTCACGGCCATGCTCTGATTGAATGCTTTTTAAGCGATTTGCTGCAAAAGAAATCGCTTCTTCCCAACCGACCTCTTTCCAAGGTTGGTCAATAGAATCACGAATCATTGGCGTTTTAATGCGATCGTTATGAGTTGCATAGCCAAAGGCAAAGCGCCCCTTAACGCAAGAGTGACCGTGGTTTGCATCACCACCTTTATCAGGCACCATGCGTACAAGTTGATCACCTTTCATTTCTGCACGGAAAGAACAACCCACACCACAATAAGCACAAGTCGTTACCACACTGTGTTCAGGCTGCCCTAATTCGATAATTGAATTTTCAGATAATGTTGCGGTTGGGCATGCTTGCACGCAGGCGCCACAAGAGACACATTCAGAATCCAAGAAGGATTCATTCTGTCCTGCAGCGACTTTTGAGTCGAACCCCCGACCATCAATCGTCAATGCAAAGGTCCCCTGAACTTCTTCACAAGCACGTACACAGCGAGAACAAACAATGCATTTACTGGCATCAAAGGTAAAATAAGGGTTTGACGTATCTTTAGGCGCGTCTAGGTGGTTTTCACCATCAAAACCGTAGCGTACTTCTCTTAGACCAACAGCGCCTGCCATATCCTGAAGTTCACAATCCCCATTTGCAGGGCATGTTAAGCAATCTAGTGGGTGATCTGAAATATACAGTTCCATGATATTACGGCGAAGCTTGGCTAATTTTTCATTTTGCGTCCAAACCTTCATACCTTGCTCTGCTGGCGTAGTACATGAGGCTGGAGTGCCACGGCGCCCTTCAATTTGGACGGCACAAAGTCGGCATGAGCCATAGGCTTCTAAGTTATCAGTCGCACACAGCTTAGGGATATTAATATCCATTAAAGCGGCAGCACGCATAACAGACGTACCTTCTGGAACGCAGGTTTCAACACCGTCAATCTCTAGCGTTACCAGCTTTTCACTAAGCGAGGCAGGTGTTCCGTAATCTTTACGTGGATCAAAATATTGCAACATGTCTAGACCTCCTCTATATTCGTGGTTGAAGCTGCGTTTTTCACAAAATCTTCTTTAAAATGTGTCATCGCACTTTGCACTGGGAATGGTGTCATGCCGCCCATTGCACAGAGCGAGCCGTCAACCATGGTTTCACACAGATCCGTTAATAGCGCAATATTGCTGTCCACATTCTCACCTGAACGAATACGATCAATAACCTCAACACCGCGAGTAGAACCTATACGGCAAGGTGTACATTTACCGCAAGACTCAGCCACACAGAATTCCATTGAAAATCGTGCTTGTTCACTCATATCGACGGTGTCATCAAACATCACTACACCGCCATGACCAAGTACGGCGCCTTCTTTTGCAAAGGCTTCGTAATCAAGCTGTGTATCCCATTGAGACTCTGGTAGATAAGCGCCTAACGGGCCGCCTACTTGAACCGCCTTTAAGGGGCGACCATTCCGTGTGCCACCACCAAAATCAAACATTAGTTCGCTGAGCTTTGGTCCAAAGGCTAATTCAACTAATCCGCCTCGTTTAACATTACCTGCTAACTGGAATGGCAAGGTGCCACGAGAGCGCCCCATACCGCAATCAGCATAGGCTTTCGCCCCCTGATCTAGTATGAAAGGCACGGCTGCAAGTGACAACACGTTATTGACGACGGTTGGTTGTCCAAACAAACCGACAATTGCGGGTAATGGAGGCTTGGCACGAACTAAGCCGCGCTTACCTTCAAGACTTTCAAGCAATGAGGTTTCCTCACCACAAATGTAAGCCCCTGCACCTAAACGAACTTCTAAATCAAAATGTTTGTCGCTGCCTTGGATGTCGCTACCAAGCAAGTTATTGGCATAAGCCAGAGCAATAGCTTGATTGAGTGTCTTGTAGGCCAGAGGGTATTCTGAGCGGAGATAAATATAGCCCTGGGTGGCGCCAACTGCTAAACCAGCAATAATCATCCCTTCGATCAACATAAAGGGATCACATTCCATTACCAATCGATCGGCGAAGGTGCCGGAGTCGCCTTCATCTGCGTTACAGACAATGTATTTTTGCTCAGCTGGTGCATTTAATACGGTTTGCCATTTGATGCCAGTTGGAAATGCTGCACCACCTCGACCACGCAAGCCTGATTCTTTCACTTGATCGACCAGTGCTTGCGAATCCATTTTGAGGGCTTTTTTTAGACCTTTGAAGCCATCTAAGTGTTGATAATCGCTCAAAGACAAAGGGTCTATCGCTCCGATACGTGCAAAGGTTAGGCGCTGTTGTTTTTTGAGGTACTCGATATCATCTACCAAACCGAGTGCTAAAGGATGCTCAACGTCGCCTTGCCAAAATTTGGCTGCAAAAAGGGATTCTAAATCGGCTTCTTTGACAGGGCCAAAACCAAAGCGACCCTTTGCAGTATCAACTTCTATTAAAGGTTCTAACCAATATAATGCCCGAGTGCCATTGCGTTTGATATCCAGTTCAAGGCCCTGTTCGCTTGCCATGATATTGATCAGTTTAGCAAGACGGTCTGCACCGAGTGCTTTCGCTGTCGTATCTGAAGGTATGTAAATACGTTGAACCATTATTGAACCTCCAAACGTTCAGTTTTTAAGCTGCTAATTAATTCATCGAAGCGTTGATTATCCATGTCGGCATAAACTTCATCGCCTACTCGAACAGAGGGGCCACAGCTGCAATTCCCTAAGCAGTAAACAGGCTCTAGGGTTATGTTGTAGTCGCTGGTCGTTTGATGGTATTCCACTCCCAAGGCGCTCTTAGCGTGAGCTTCTAAACGACGAGATCCTAAAGCCTGACAAGCCTCTGCGCGACAGACTTCAACGACATGACGGCCAGGTTGTTTGGTTCGGAAGTGATGATAAAAACTGATGACGCCATGAACTTCGGCACGACTTAACTTTAAAGACGACGCAATGAGTGCTACGGCCTCTTCTGGGATGTAAGAAAAGCGGTCTTGTATAGCATGTAAAAGTGGCAGTAAGGCGCCTGGCTTGGCCTTAAACTCATCAATGATGGATTGACCGACGGTAGGTTCCCAAATCACGAATCTCGGTGTAGTCATTATTATAAATCCTCCTACAACCGCCTTAGTCGCTAAAAACTCATACAGGCGGGAGTGTTATTTTTATTGTAGTACCTATTGATGCAAAGCACACATTCGCCCTGAACCAAAAAATAATACCTCATGATATTTAGGTGATATTGTCGCTTACTCACCATCATAAAATGTCGAGATTCAGACATTTCATCCCTGGTCGCATACGGCGTTCAATGTCGCAGGATCGCACATCCCCTCATATTCAACTTATCTCATTACGACATTTTATATCTTGAGATACGCACTCCCTGCTTCATTAAGGTAAGCGGGATTGAATCAATTATTCAATTGAAAAAATAAGACAATGCATTGGCATCTGATCTGAACTCGATAAAACGTCGTTATGACAACAGCTGTTGACGCTGGCATGCAATAGCGTAACAAGCAGCTGGTTTTTAATTGTGCTCACTTCGTACTCGTTTACTCAGTAGGAAACAAGGGCAGTATCTTCCAGACATATTGGATGAATATTCAGGCTAACGTTAATAAATATAAAATGGCATTAATATGAAAATTGGAATCCCAAAAGAGATAGAAGATGGCGAACTAAGAGTTGCCATGACCCCTTCTATTGCTTCCAAAGTGAAGCAGTTAGGGTTTGATATCGTAATGGAAAGCGGAGCTGGTACTGCAGCTTCCTACTCAGACGAAGCTTACAAAGCTGTTGGTGTTGAAATAACACACGACACTAAGAAGCTATGGCACGAAGCCAATTTACTAATAAAAGTTCGCCCTCCTGTTGAGCACCCAGAACTTGGATTTTATGGTGTCGAGTTGTTAGGGCAGAATCAAACACTGATCAGTCTGATTCATCCTGCGCAAAATATGAATAAGCTTCAGCAGCTTTCTGAGCGAGGAACGAATGTTGTAGCGCTTGATGCCGTGCCACGTATTTCGAGAGCGCAGAAAATGGATGTCCTAAGCTCGATGGCTAACATTGCAGGTTATCGTGCAGTTGTGGAAGCGGCCCAACATTTTGGTCGATTTTTTACTGGGCAAATTACGGCTGCGGGTAAAGTTCCACCTGCAAAAGTGCTAGTAATCGGTGCTGGTGTTGCGGGTTTGGCCGCAATTGGTGCAGCCAAAAGTATGGGCGCTATTGTGCGTGCCTTTGATACTCGTCCAGAGGTAAAAGAGCAAGTCGAAAGTATGAACGCCGAATTTCTACTTTTAGATTTTAAGGACGAAGATGGCAGTGGCGAAGGTGGTTACGCTAAAACGATGAGTGCGGAATTTATCGCTGCTGAAATGGCGCTATTTGCAGAACAAGCAAAAGACGTAGACATCATTATTACGACAGCATTAATTCCAGGCAAAACCGCCCCAGAGCTTATAACCGAAGACATGGTTCGCTCAATGAAGCCCGGCAGCGTTATTGTTGACTTGGCGGCAGAGACAGGTGGTAACTGTCGTTTAACACAAGCCAATGAAGTGATTGATGTACATGGTGTGTCTATTATCGGCTATACCAATCTGCCAAGCCGTATGGCGGCTCAGTCCAGTCAGTTATTTGCCACTAACATTTATCACCTTCTTACTGAGTTATGCCCGAATAAAGACGGTCAGATCGATCTTAATATGGAAGACGAAGTGATTCGTGGAGCAACGGTTGTGAAAGACGGCAGTATTACTTGGCCACCACCGGCACCTAGACTGTCAGCAGCACCGAAATCGGATGTTAGCGAACAACTGAAACCAGAAAAAGCGGATGTAAAAGCCAAAGAGAAAAAGCCGAGTGCTTTTGGTTTTCTCTTACCGGTGCTTATTACGGGTGCATTGCTGCTTGGTTTGGGCTCTATCGCACCAGCAGAATTTATGGCTCACATGACGGTGTTTGTATTGTCATGTTTTGTTGGCTACATGGTGGTTTGGGGCGTCAGTCATTCTTTACACACACCTCTTATGAGTGTCACAAATGCGATCAGTAGCATTATTGTCATTGGTGCTATTACCCAAGTATCGAGTGACAGTCCAATCGTATCGATTTTAGCCGCCATGGCGATTTTTATCACCAGTATCAATATTGTGGGCGGTTTTGCCGTGACGCATCGTATGCTGAAAATGTTCCGCAAATAGGAGATAAACAATGAACTTCGGAATGATGACCGCCTCATATATAGGGGCAAGCGCGTTGTTTATCATGGCCTTAGCTGGACTAAGCCACCAAGAAAGCGCAAGACGCGGCAATATTTATGGCATGCTCGGGATGGCGCTTGCTGTTGTGATCACGATCGCTGGAGCGGTAACCGATAATTATGAATTGCTACTACTCGGCATAGTGCCCGGCAGTTTAATTGGGTGGTTGCTTGCCAAGCGGGTTGAAATGACACAAATGCCAGAGCTGGTGGCTATTCTTCACAGCTTAGTTGGTTTGGCTGCTGTTTTTGTTGGCTTTGCAAATGCATTAGGCCATGGGCAGTATGATTCTTTGGTTGCTCAACGCATACATGATGTAGAGACAGCGATAGGCGTATTTATTGGTGCGGTAACATTTACAGGGTCTTTAGTTGCTTATCTAAAATTGAGTGGCAAGGTTTCTGGCAAGCCGCTTAGATTACCTGCTCGTCATTTACTCAATCTTCTGATTTGTATTGCTGTTGTGTATTTGGTTGTGCAGTTTGCTCAAGTTGGTGCAGCAGAAGGCATGAACTACCTCATGATAATTACCTTATTGGCTTTTGTTTTTGGTGCGCATTTGGTCATTGCTATTGGTGGTGCTGATATGCCTGTCGTGGTTTCTATGCTAAACAGCTATTCCGGTTGGGCAGCTGCGGCTATGGGCTTTATGCTGGGTAACGACTTACTAATAGTGATCGGAGCGCTAGTCGGCAGTAGTGGTGCGATCCTAAGCTACATCATGTGTCGTGCTATGAATCGTAAGTTCCTGAATGTCATTCTTGGTGGTATTGGTGGAAAGAAGGCCAATAAATCAAGTGTAGCCACAGACGCTGAGCCACAGGGTACGATTATTGAGATCCACGCTGAAGAAGCAGCGCAAGCGTTGGCAGATGCTAAAGAGGTAATGATTCTACCTGGTTATGGTATGGCTGTAGCTCAAGCGCAGCATATAGTTTATGAAATTACCAAGAAGCTTCGTGATAAAGGTGTGAATGTTCGTTTTGGTATTCACCCAGTAGCTGGTCGTATGCCTGGGCACATGAACGTTTTGTTGGCAGAAGCTAAGGTTCCATACGATATTGTCTACGAGATGGACGAAATCAATGATGATTTTAAAAACATTGATGTGTCTATCGTAATCGGGGCAAATGATATTGTTAATCCCGCGGCCAATGAGGAGCCTGACAGCCCAATTGCAGGTATGCCAGTGCTAGAGCCTTGGCATGGTAAGCAGACCATTGTACTTAAACGAGGGATGAGCCGAGGTTATGCTGGTGTTGAGAATCCCCTATTCTTTAAAGACAATACACGCATGTTATTTGGTGACGCAAAAGAGAGTGTAGAGGCGTTACTAAAGCACTTGTCATAAGGTATTACTAGCATGAAGTAGAAAATGCCAGCATCGCGCTGGCGTTTTTTATGCCTAAGACCATTGCTTGTTCAATAGGATCACAATGTATTGATAATGCATAAGATCGTGTAAATACACGGCATTTTGAAATTAAGGCTGGGATTTAAATTAAAGCAGGCCTATATTGTTAAGATAATTCAAAAGCTAGGTATTACAATGAAAACTCAATTACTTATGATCATTGCAGTGATTGTATCGTCTCTTCTGACGATCTCTCAGCGCGCCAATGCTCAAGAAGTAAACCAGTTTCGTTGGCTAGAACCGACTATCGAACAGGTTAGTCATGAGGTTGTAACACCTGACAAAGATACGGGATCAGATAAAGATTGCTTATTTTTAAGCGACTCTTATGTTAACGCCCTAGGCATTCCATCCAATTTATACATTTACGATACCTTTGTTTCCACTACCAAGGTTACTCGTAATGTTAATCCACGAGCTCCGCCATTTTCATTGATATAACTCACCCTATTTCTATTTAATTGTCTTTTATTGGGGATTTATCATGAAAACACTAACTTATGTGTCTACAAAAAGCGTCAATGAGCTTATTTGGCCTAAAACTATTGAAAACATAAACATCTATTCACCTGCAGTTACCGTGTTCACGGACTTTCAAAAAGCGGGGCCTAGAGTCATTGAAGCCAATACTCGTGCTGATGAGTTGGTTCAATTGATGAGAAAAGAACACGTGCGCATGAAAATAGTGGTTGATGCTGATAATCATTTTGTCGGTATTGTTAGCTTAGAAGATTTGTCTGAAGATATTTTTATCAAACAAGTTGCCAATGGTTTTAAGCGTTCTGAGCTAATGGTTGCAGATTTAATGAGATCAAAAGATGTGCTCCTTGCTTTGTCTTATACTTCATTGCAGCACTCTGATATAGAGTCTCTTTTGTTTAGTCAGCGCAATAATAAGCTACAGCATTTACTGGTAATTGATGAAGAAACCAAAGCCATTCGTGGCGTTATATCATCAAATGATGTGGCTCGTCAGTTAAGACTGGATATTGATGTTGGCTTTTCTAGTTTTGCACAGATTTATGAAAGTGCGATTCTTGGTCATAAAGAGCACACAAGAAAGCTAAAAGTGGCATAACTTTATCGACCTCACCGACTGAACAAATAAAGCCCAGATCATAATGACCTGGGCTTTATTATTTGAGTTAGCTTTCCTTTTTTTCAATCCAGTAATAGTAAATATCGCCTTCTTGCTCCTGCTTCATTAGCTTGTGACCAAGAAATTGGCAAAATTTCGGGATGTCTCTTGTTGTTGATGGGTCTGTCGCAATGACCTTGAGAACATGTTTGGCCGTCAATTTACGCATCTCAGCGTGTAGCATCATAACGGGTTCTGGGCAAAGTAAATCAGTTGCATCAAGCAAGGCTTGGTGTTCCATAATATTCCCCTCTAATTACGTATTAAGTTTGAGCCAGGTTTTTACATGCATGGCTAATTCTAAAATGGTGTCGTCTATATTTTTGTTGAGCTTCTTGAGGGTTTTGAAGTCATGATCAGCTCCTTCTATCCATAGAATCTCTATATTATCTGGTAATGTCTGCTGACTCACCCAATCAAAAGAGCCCAGTTGATCTCTTGTGCCTTGAATGATGAGGCAGGGTTTTTTTAACTCTTCAAGAAAAGACAGCCTATGCTTTTCAGGCTTGCCAGGGGGATAGAAAGGGAAGCCAAAACAAATAACTGCCTTTACGTTTGGCAGGTGAGTTATTTGCGTTGCTACCCGTCCGCCCATCGATTTGCCAGCAACCACACATGCGTCTTCGTTTTTAACCAGCTGCTCAAACTCTGGGACAAGCGATTGAAAGCGCGGAGGCGGTCTTTTTTTACCTGTACGCTCTTGTTCTGCCATATAAGAAAAAGTGACCGGATATACGACTTGTTTCGTTTGGTCTGAAAGCGCGCAGCGCAGACACGTTAAGAAACTATTTTCATGGCCAGCTCCAGCCCCGTGAGCGATGTATATTGGAAGTGATTTCATGATCATTGCGCTTAAAATGACTATTAGATCAGATTCATCTATGTGTTAGAACCAAATTCATTATTTTCTATACATTGAAGCAATCATTTGAGCACTGAGAATGGTATCTATTGATCTGTGTCAGAATAAGCTCTTGTTTGAAAGAGTAGAATTCCTATTAGAAATTTTAATAGGAACGAATGATGATCTGGGACTCCGCACTTATTAGCAAGTATGATTTATCAGGGCCTCGCTATACCTCTTATCCTACTGCCCCGCAATTTAACGCTTCAATCAGCAAAATTGCACTGATTGATAAGATGTTGACGCCATCGGATGCCGATCTTAGCTTGTATTTTCACATCCCATTTTGCGCACACCTCTGTTATTACTGCGCGTGCAACAAGATTGTGACAAAGCAATATGATAAAGGCGTGGAATATGTTGAACTACTAGGTGAGGAAATGCGGTTACGTAGCCTTATGCTTGATCATTCACGAAAGGTTACACAGCTTCATTTTGGTGGTGGCACTCCAACGTTTTTAACGGAAGACCTAATTAAAGTGTTGTTTGATAATATCAATCAGTATTTTAATTTGGTTAATGACGGATCACAGGACTACAGTATTGAGATAGATCCTAGAGAAATTAGCTACTCGAAAATCAAATTGCTGACTGAAATGGGCATCAATCGGATTAGTGTTGGTGTTCAAGATTTTGATCATAAAGTTCAGCAAGCGATACATAGAATACAACCCTATAGTATGGTTGAAAGCCTTGTAAATGACGCAAGGGCATTAGGCATTAAGTCGATTAATTTTGATTTAATTTATGGTCTGCCCTATCAGTCAATTGACGGTTTTAAAAACACTCTTGAGCAAGTAATTGCGCTGGCTCCAGAGCGAATTTCTTTATTCAACTACGCGCATTTGCCTGATCGCTTCCCTGCTCAGAGACGCATAACCGATGACGTTTTGCCTTTATCAAGCATGAAGCTTGATTTGTTGAAAATGAGTATAGAGTATTTGTTAGAGGCTGGTTACGAGTACATTGGTATGGATCACTTTGCGAAACCGAGTGATGAATTAGCCATTGCCCAAAAGCAAGAAACGTTGCGCCGTAACTTTCAAGGCTATACAACGCATGCAGGCACGGATTTAATTGCATTCGGTGTTTCTGCCATTAGCGATTTAAATGGCGTGTACATTCAAAATTATACTGACTTGACCGATTATCGGAGTAGTATTGAAAAGGGTCAATTAGCTATTGCTAAAGGGTATATTAGCGATCGCGATGATAGAATACGTCATTATGTCATCATGACCCTCATATCACAGTTTCAACTCAATATGACGTTAGTTGAGCAAAGGTTTAAAATCGACTTTAAAGAGTACTTTGCTGAAGAAATGGATAGCTTAACTCCTATGTTACAAGATGGCATGTTGGAGTTTGATCCTAGTGGAATGCAGACCACTATTAAGATCACAGATCGTGGAAGATTGCTTATTCGGTGTATTTGTATGGTTTTCGATAAGCATTTAAACAACACGGTAAAATACTCAAAAGTTATATGAATTAATATCAGGGAGATTGAAATGTCATTAACACACACACATTCAAGGTTTAATAGTACGCTTACTTCGCAGTGTCAAAATTGCAGTCTGAGCGCACTTTGTCTTCCCATCGCACTTGCAGATGAAGATATTAATCGACTAGATCAGATAATTGAGCGCAAAAAACCACTCAAAAAGGGAGATTTTTTGTTTCGCCAAGGTGAGTCTTTTGATTCCGTTTATGCAGTACGTTCAGGCACATTAAAAACATTCAATATTACTTCTGTTGGCGAGGAGCAAATTACAGGCTTCTATTGCCCTAGCGAGCTAGTGGGATTAAGTGGTATTGATTCTGGCACCTACCCCGTTTCTGCAAAGGCGCTTGAAACGACGACTGTTTGTGAAATTCCGTTTAGCCACCTTGAAGAGTTGTCTTCACAAATCCCCTCTTTAAAGCACCAAATTTTTAAAGTGATGAGCCGTAAGATTTCTGATGATCAGCAGATGATGGTGCTTCTGGGGAAAAAGAATGCGGATGAAAAAGTAGCCTCTTTTTTACTTAACCTCTCTAATCGTTTTAAAAAACGTGGTTATTCTGCTAGCTCTTTCCGTTTGTCTATGTCGCGTGGCGAAATCGGAAATTATTTAGGGTTAGCAGTGGAAACCGTTAGTCGTGTGATCACCCGTTTTCAAAAAAATGAGCTCATTCATGTCGACGGCAAAGAAATTGAAATTGTTGATTTCCCAGAAATGCAAAAACTCGTTGGGGTTGCCAGTGATTGTGGTAAAATCAGTCAAATTTGATTGATATATTGAGGCAATACCATAATGCTCTACGATGATTTTTACGTTAAGTCACTAATACAAACAGTAGAAGACTGGCCAAAGCAAGGCATCAGTTTTCGGGATATTACTCCCATTTTTAGTGACCCAAAAGGGATGCGAATGGTTGTAGATGCTTATGTGCATCGCTATATTTCTACTGATATTACTCATATCGCTTGTATTGATGCTCGTGGTTTTCTTATCGCAGCGGTTCTTGCCTATGAGCTACAAAAACCATTAATTCTGGTTCGTAAGAAAGGCAAACTGCCTGGTAAGACCATTTCACAAAAATATGCCCTAGAATACGGTGAAGCGGAGTTAGAAATACAAGAAGGCGCGGTTAAAGCCGGTGATGAAGTCTTGTTGTTTGATGACTTAATCGCGACAGGTGGGACGCTATTAGCTGCAATAGAATTATTATCTGCACAAGGTGCGAATATTAAAGAAGTGGCGGCAATAATTGATTTGCCAGATCTTGGTGGAAGTCAAAAGCTACGTGACAGCAACATACCTGTGTTTAGTCTTTGTGCTTATGACGGTGATTGATATCTGCCGTTTAGACTGCTGTTATTAATACTAAAAAAGGTGGCATATGCCACCTTTTTTACTTTCTATAAGAGCTTTAACTCTATTAGAAATCAACCATTGCACCTATAGCAAAACCTTTGTTCGCCTCTATACGGCTATCGTTATCATATACTGCTACTGTATTTCCATAACTAATGTATGCACGAGCATTGCGCATAGTCATGTACTCTGCACGAAGTTCATAAGTGTACATATGATCTAAGTTAGTGAAGGATAAAACTTCTGGCGCATAGTAAAGCGAGCCATAAATACTGATTCGGTTTGCTTCCGGAAGTGTGTAGCGGTACCAACCACCTAAAGCAAGCGCCATAGATACATCACTATCATCTTTTAGATCTGCATCGATTCCGTATACACGAGCGCCAATACCGACCTGTAATGGGCCGCTGGTGTCAGCGTCTTGAACATTAACGCCAAGGTGCGTAGTCGTAAAATTCTCATCTTTATCATAAGCAATACCAGCGTCTACGCCGAATGTGCCCATATCAAAGTTAACATCCCCTTTTACCGTCTCGTTAGTTAAACTGACGCCAGCGGTAGAGGCAGCATTTACTGCTGAAGTGCCTAAAATGGCTGCGGTTACTAATAGTGTTTTGTACGTAGCATTCATTTTTAAGGTCCTATAACGAAATAATATTTACTCGGTTTAAAGCGTCTGGTGCTTGCTTTAACCCTTTGAAGTCGAATAATTCTGTATCTGCTAGATGTGATGGAACAATATTTTGCATAGCAGAAAACATAGTTTCAGTTCTACCTGGGAATTCTTGTTCCCATTTTTGAAGCATGTCTTTCACAACTTGTCTTTGCAGGTTCTCTTGTGAACCGCATAAATTGCAAGGAATAATCGGGTACTCTTTCATGACCGCAAAAGCTTCAATGTCTTTTTCTTTGCAATAAGCTAAGGGACGAATAACAACGTGCTTACCATCATCACTTAACAATTTAGGTGGCATTGATTTTAGCTTGCCGCCAAAGAACATATTCAAGAACAAAGTTTCAAGAATATCATCTCTATGGTGGCCTAGTGCTATTTTAGTGGCGCCAATTTCTTCAGCAAACCCATACAAAGAACCACGGCGTAAGCGTGAACATAGACCGCAGGTAGTTTTCCCTTCAGGCACAATCTCTTTTACTATGCTGTAGGTGTCACGCTCTAAAATGTGGTAATCAACACCTAACTCTTCTAAGTAAGCAGGTAAAATATGCTCTGGGAAGCCAGGTTGCTTTTGGTCTAGATTAACAGCCACAATACTAAAGTTTATCGGGGCATTAGCTTGCAGATTGCGAAGAATCTCCAGCATTGTGTAAGAATCTTTACCGCCAGATAAACATACCATTACCTTATCGCCATCTTCAATCATATTGAAGTCAGCAATGGCTTGGCCCGTTTGTCTACGCAGACGTTTTTGGAGCTTATTCAGCTCTAATTTTTCTTTAGGTCGATTAGATAAATCCATCATAAACACGCTATAAATAAAACGACGCCATAATACTATAAGCACAAAGGCATCGCATCAAAAATGAAGATCTCAGAGGAAAAGTGCACGATAAATCACTTTTTAAAGGAAATTTATGACGCACTAAGTGATTTTACCTACAAATTGTAAATTTGACTTACAACCCTTACAAATGTATTCAACCCCCTTTTGTGCCCTAGTGTGACGTTGTTTGCTGAATTGATGTTTCTGGCACGCGCAGTGATATGTGTAGGGTTGTTTTTGTGGTGGTGTTTCAAAGGTATGTGTCCTACTTGGATTGTTGCCATATACCTTTCTCATAACGGCTTGCCATTCTTTGCCATGAGGTCTAACAGAATGACCATAAATCTGAAAAACAATAAGGTGAGCCACTTCATGAGGAACCACAGTATTAATGAATTCGGTTGGATCTTGTTGGTACATGAAAAGGTTAAAGCGCAATTCGTTTTTTTGCAGGTGAGCTGTGCCCGCCGCTCGACCTCGTTGCTTTAGATTGCAGGTTGAGCGTTTAAATTTATTGCCAAAAAATTGATCGGCTTTATCAAAGCATTCATTTGCTTTCTGGGTGATATGACTTAAGGCGTCTGCTTTGTGTTCTTGAGTTGTCAGCTCGAGTTGCAACGTCATTAAGGACTTACCTCCAATGAATCCATCTCATGTACTATTTTTAATAGTGTATCTGCAAAATCTACGACATGATCTTTTGGTAAGCCTGTTAGTCTGCTAAGAGATGCAATAGATTTTGGCTTATGGCGACAAATTAATCTTAGCTGATTTTCACTAAGAGTATTTTTACCATGGCTATATTTCCAAGCTAATACCTTATGCCAACTCACACTGCCTATCTCAAGATCGTCTTCATGAAGTGTTGGGTAGTATTGCTCATTTGGAATAATAATTTGTGTATTGCCTTTTAACACGGACCGGGATTTTTCATTTATGTGAACTGTGAAAGCAGATATTGTGCCAAGTGTTATGTAATCGAAAGCAATAAGGTGTCTAATGATCGCTTTCCATTGAACTTCAGTAAGCTCTTTGCCTTTTGCAAATAACGGAGATGTTTCTGCATTAGCTGCCAGTACAGATTTGGTTTTTTTGCCAAGTAATATCTGGATGAGCAAAGAAAACGGTTGGACACCTTTCGTATGATAAATTAAAGAAAGCAGTTTTTGGCTTGCTATCGTCACATTTTGTTCTGATCTATTGGATAGACATCGGTCGCAGTTGTCGCATGCTGGTAAGCGTTCATCAAAATGTGCCAATAAGTTTTGTCTTCTACAGCCCCTACTTTCCAAAACCCGAAAGAATTTACCCATATTTTCAAGTTCTTTATCTGCTGAAAAGGGTTGCATGGCAGCCAATTGTTGAGCTTGGGTTATATCCTGTAGGCCATACAAAAGTAATGCTTTGGCTGGTTTGCCATCTCTTCCCGCGCGGCCTATTTCCTGAAAATATGACTCAGTATTATTGGGTAAGTCGATGTGAACAACAAATCGAACATGTGCAATATCAATCCCCATACCATAGGCCGTCGTCGCAACCATGATGGTGCCTGGTTGGTGGGTAAAGGTATGGTGATTAGCTCGTTTATCTTCTTCCGTCATTGCGGCGTGATAACATAAGCTTGGTAGCCCTAATTGACTGAGCCAATCCGCAATCTCTTCGGTCTTCTTTCTTGACCGACAATAGATGATGCCAGTCTGACCGGGTACTTCATGATGTAAAAAGTACAAAACCTGTTGTTTAGCTTTGCGTTTTTGAGCGATGTGGATCTTTATATTGGATCGATCAAAACTGCTACGAAGAACCTGACAATCCTTCAACTTAAGTGATGTCTGAATGGTGTTTATTGTGTCTTTGTCGACGGTTCCGGTTAAAGCGATGATAGGAACGTCTGGAAAGGAGTCCTTAAGTTGTCCTAATTGGCTGTACTCAGGTCTAAAAAAGCTCCCCCATTGAGAAATGCAATGGGCTTCATCAATGGCAAATAAAGAAATGTCGAAGCTGTGTAAAAAACCGATAACCGAAGGCTGTACCAACTTTTCAGGCGATATGTAAAGTAAGTCGATATGTTCATGCCGTAGTGCCCAGATTAAATCGTCCTGTTCTCCTGGGTTTAGTGTTGAATTTAGAAATTTAGCGCGAATGCCCTTTTTAGTTAACTCATCTACTTGTTGAGACATTAAAGACAACAACGGACTAACAATGACGGCAACGCCTTGTCTGATTAATCCAGCTGATTGGTAAACTAAGGATTTGCCGCCACCTGTGGGTGCGGCTAGTAAAACATCCTGACCTGCGCATAAGGCATCGATCGCCTTTTCTTGCAATGGGCGATATTCGGAATAACCTAATCGAGAAAGTGTGAGTGACTTTAAATTCATTTAGGAATTATCCCTTAAGACGCTACTTTCTGCATCGATTTTTCGCTCTCTTTTCGCTAGAATCATACACTTAATTTGTATTGGGGAAACATATACATGGCACATCAACCTCTTGATGATCTTGAACTAGAGACATTAGAAAATTTTTTGGAATCGGATCAAGTTCATGAGGAATGTCAGAACTTTGTGATGGCTCATGGCTTTTTGACGGCATTAGCTATTTGTCCTACACCAACAACGGAAGATCAGTGGTTACCGGTGATCTTCGAAGAGACACCACAGTTTGAAAATCCAAAGCAAGAAAAGCAAATTACTCAGTACTTAACTCGCCTTTTTGTTGATATTCAAAAAGAGCTAGAATCTGAAGATGGCTTTATGGTTCCTTGTGAATTAGAAATGGGCCAATCTCCTGAAGAGTTAAGTGAGCTGCAAGAATGGGCTACTGGTTTTATGGAAGGCGTATTCATGACAGAAAGCCAATGGTTTGAGTCTGAAAAGGAAGAAGTAGTAGCGGAGCTTTTACTGCCAATCATGGTCGCGTCTGACCTGTTTGATGATGAAGAAGTTGTTCAAATTCGTCACAGTGAAAAACTGACTGATTCTTGCATTGCACAAATACCAGAAGTAGTAACTGACTTATTTTTAGTGCTACGTACGGAACCAGAGAAGCGCCCTTTTCCCAAAGCACAGCCAAAACAAGGCAATAAAAACAAAAAGAAAGGTGGAAAGAGATAGTACTGAAAGCACCTGCTTGTCGCTTAATTCAAGCAGGTTCTTCTAAGAGCAAGAAGTGTAATATCATCTAATTGAATAGATTCACCCTGATATTCTGCTAATTTTTTTTCCGCTGTCCTTTGCGCTGTTATTAAGCTCTTCTCTGCATAAGAAGAATTAATAATGGCCTCTACTCTATCGTTCCCTAGCATTTCTTCAGAGATATTTTTCAACTCTAAGACGCCATCAGACATAATCACCAGAGTATCGCTTTCGTCTAGTTGATCGCTTTGTAGCCCCGCGTCAAATTCTCGTGCAGGTAAAATACCAAGAGGCATGTGGTTCGACCTCAGTTGATCGAGTTTGCCACCAGAACGACGAATAAAGGCATTAGGCATGCCGCCACCCCAATATAGGATTTTTCCATTAGGGTACAGCAACACCAAATAGCCAGCACAAAACATATAATCAGGTAAGACACTGATTAAAATTCGATTGATTCTTTCGGCTAACTTACCGATATCAAGCAAATCATCGACCGCATCAAAAAAAGCCTGCATGACAGGTAAGGCCCCTATTGATGCGGGTAAACCGTGTCCGGTGAAATCGCCAACAAATGCTAGACGAGCTCCATCAGAACGGGTTTTTACCAGGGCTAAATCGCCATTAAAGCTCGCTGCAGACAATCGAGTAATAGCAACATATTCGGAGTTTCGTTCGCTGCGTGTCTGAATGTGGTTAAGAACATGGTGCGCCATTTCATGTTCTCGTTCTATCATGGTTTGATAATAGGTGAGCGCTTTATTTTTACGGTACATTTCTTTGATCAATTCGACGTGGCGCATATGTGTCTTTAATCGAATATTGAACAAGATTTCACTGAATGGCTTAGGAATGAAATCATCAGCGCCGCATCTAAAGCAATTTCCCATAACGGCGTCTGATGTCTGTGACGCTAGAAATATAATCGGTACGAAGCGATTGCCAGCCATGGCTTTCATTTTTTTAACGAGATCAATACCACTGCCACCTTTAATAATAACGTCTAAGATGACAATATCCGGAGCGTAGTCGTAAAACGCATGTATTGCTTCGTCAAAGCACTCTACACTCTTGACCTGAGCGCCGACGCTTTCTGCACATAAAGAAATAATTTCGCGATAAACGGGTTCACTGTCTACGCATAATAATTTCATCTATTTAGCCTATTGAATGTCAAAGCGTTTATCGAAGCGAGAAATCATAAGAATATTCTTAATGAAGTCATTGGCTCCTTCTAATCGAATGTCACTTTCTAGCTCGATTGCATTCCTCATACTTAGTAGCATTCCAAGTGCTGCACTGTCTAAATATTCGACCATACTCATATCGACAACATAGCTTTTATACGTCTTTGGTAATGAAGAATAGGCTTCACGAAACTCATTAAATAAAGAAAAATCAAAGCTACCAATAATATGAATGGTGACAAGATTTTCTTCTTCGTTAACAGTAACTGAAATACTCATTGGCTAATCGAGCGGATCAAGCGATCTACTCGCCTCCGTGGCATTTTGGCGAAGATGGAGCAAGCGCATTGCGCTCATTCCATTCTTTGGTTGAGTATAGATGCATGGCTAAGGCGTGAATTTTCGTCATTTCTTCTTTTAGCGTAGCGTAAATAAGCTGGTGTCGTTGAACCAGCCTTTTACCTTCAAAATCATCACTCACTAAAACAAGTTTAAAATGCGATTCACTGCCTTCTGGCACATTGTGCATATGACTCTCGTTTTCGAGTGTCATATGCTGTACATCTAGGCTTTCGTTAATACGTTGATTTATCTGATTTTGTATAAGCATGTCATTCTCTATTATGCTGGAGTCGGTAGTGAGTCTACTTCGCCATTTAGTAGGGTTTGACCCTTTTCTTTCGGATAAGCAACATCGATGGATACTGCGCCGCCTTCTCGCCAAACACTAATAATAGTATCCATATTCGCTGCCATAACAGCGCGTTTATCATCTGGCGCTGCGGCAATAACTTGTAAGCCAATGTCCTTCATAAAGCCCATACAAGTTGACGTTTTAACCATATCAATTTTGTTGAAAGCTTCATCGAACATGGCCAGAGAGAAGCCGCCAACGATTTCCCCATCCATGGTTTCGTGTAAACGATACGTAGTCGATAAAGCAGCAGCGATGGCCAAGTAAAATGGAATCTGGTGCTCACCACCAGAGCCCGTTTGAATGCGCTGGCTCAACGTTGTTTTTTTGTTGCCGTCGGCATCCAAGATATCAACCTCAAAGTTATAAAACTTACGGTAGTCTGCAAGATCTTGTTGCTTCTCGTCATCTGATATCAATTCCTGAATCGACGCTATAGCTCGAGCGTGATCTGGATCGTCATTCAAGTGAGGGTCAAATAATCCACCGACATTTGCTTGATCTTGGGCACTAAAACGCTCAACCAAATCCAAGATGTCTTTCATATCGCCATTTGGATAGTAGCGGAATTGATAGATCTCTTGGTTAAATGGACGGCGTTTTAAGCTGTGGTTAAGCTCACGAATAATGTGTGCGACTTGATCAAGCGAGTCTTTCAGTTTAGAGACATAATCTGATCGGAATGTTTCCTCAGCTTCTCGACGAGCCAATTCCGCACGTTTAGCGTATTTGGCTAATTCAGTCTCACTAAGGACATCGATTTGATAAGAAACGTAATGCTCAAACTCTTCAAATTTCGATTCTAGGTAATCCAGTTGAACGTCATTATCAAGGTTAGCATGATGGTATTTACCATAATGGTCAGCCACTTCTTTTCGGACTTTCTGATCGAAAGTACGAGCTTTTTCGTTGGCCTTTTCAGCCCGACTGATGGCTTCTCTATAAATGGCTGCGCCATTTACCATGCTACTCTCCAATAAAGCATAACGCTCACTGGCGAATTCAGCATCGTATTTTGGATTAGACGTCAGGCGATTACGCTCTTCATCTAGAGCCGATAGCGCTGAGCTTAACTGACTTTTTTGGGTATTTAATGCACCAAATTGTTCTGCAATCTGTTGGCGCTCACGATCCAGTTTTTTCTGATCCAGCTCAACATTGGCAATACGAGATTTCAGCTCTTCAATACGTTCTTGTAGTTCGGTATCGTCATGCTTTTGCAATTGCATAATTTCGGCTTCAACTGACTCAAGTTCTTGAGTCAATCGAGTCACAGAATGGCTCGCATTGCTTATGGTATCAGCATCAAATTGATTGTTAGCCATGATACGACCAAGCAAGGAATCCGCTTGCTCAAGGCGCTGATCGGCCTTAAGGAAATTCATTAGTTCGCCGCTAAGGTTAGCTAATTGTTTTTCACGAGATTCACGCATGCCTTCGGTATTGATACCAACCATCATGTGTGGGACAAAACGAATGGTAGAGATAGTACCGGCAAGTTTTAACATGCCATCGGCTGTCATCGCGCTGTCTTCACGCAATAATTCACGCTCTGTATCAACAGGTTTTATTCCACCCAAGCGACGGTTTAAATAAGCTTGAGTGTGATCATTGTTACAACGTATAAAGCGTAATGCTGAATTATTGTCGCCGCGATTTAACCACAATCGAGTTTGGGTGGTGTCAATAACACGACACCCCATTAATTGTCGTCGATGAGCACGGAAAATACGAATCGCCTCTTCTGCCTCTTCAGGCTCAACGATCAACGCTTCACGTTGTGCACCTAGGTAACCTTCAATAGCGTCTTGCCACTTTCTGTCAGTGACTTCCGCTAAATGGCTCAGTGGTGTGGCTGTGATATTTGCGTCCTTTAATAACGCAATAAGTCGTTTTGTATTTTGAGAAAGCGGGCTAACCCCGCCTTTTAAAGAAGAGACATCTGATTCAAGCTGCTTACACTCATCTTTTAAGTTCAAAATGGTGCGGTTAAGCTCAGAACGTTGAGCAAACACTTGAGATTTTTCTTTATCTAAAGACTCATTAAGTGCAACCAGTTTCTGAGTCAAAGGTTTGAGATTACCTTCGATGCGTCCATCTTCTGAAATTAACCCATTAAATGCTGAAAACTCACTTACCAACGTCAGGGTTTCTTTTGATAGAAGGTCTTCAAAAGAATTCAGTGCCGATAACAATACTGTCAGCTGTCGTACTTGTAAGATGGCTTTTTGATCTTGCTGGCCTTGCAGTGTTAATAGCTTCTTATTTTGCTCTAGTTGTTGCAGTTTTAGACCAACGTCAGAGTGTTCATACTGTTGTTCGAAACGAAGCAACTGTCCCTGCAGTTGTTTTAATAGGCTGGCTTGGGTAGTTAATTCTTCTTCGATTTCCTCTTCACGCTCTTTTTGAAGCTCATATTGATCTTGTATATCGTCTTGCTTACTGCCCAACTCATCAAAACGTGCTTCTGTTGCGATCCATTGATAGTTAATCGCAGTTTGCTCTTGCTGATGCTTCTTCTCGCAATCTTGTTGAATCAGTCTTAAATCATCAATACGTTTAGAAACTTCAAGTGTTTTGGCTTCTAGCTGACGGTATTCATTGAGTGATTTCTGATAAGCCCCAACTTGTAAAGGCGCTTCTGCCAAGACGAAGTCTTGTACAAAGCGTGTAGGTGAAGCAATGGGAACAAACTTAAGCGCGTTTTTGAAGTTTTTAAGGAAGCTATCCTGTGTAACTAAATGATCTGGGCTCGGACTAAGTTCTTCTAAATAGCGGTTGATATATTGGGTAGCAGAAGCGCTGCCTGATTTAATGTATGGATCTAGGCAAACTTTTTTCAGGTTCTCACGCACTTCAATCCAGGGTTTAGCTTTATAGCTTTTACCTTCCATTGCATCGATGAAATCAGATTTGCGCGCGCCAAAATTAGACAGCACAAAGCGACCAAGAACATCCTCTTCCGGTGATGCTAATGACGCACTCAATGTAATCCCAACAGTGGACTCTTTGCCTGTGATGCTATCTTCAAAAACCAAAGCAAGGTAACTGGTTGCGTCTTGTCTTGGTTGGGTGCCGAAGGCTTTGGCATTGGCTTGCCCTGAGTCGATCATCCCCAAAATATAAGAACGAATGCTTCGACCACTCGCCTTGCCATCATTGGCACTGGCGTTGTAATTCAAGTGTCGCTTGCTTGCACCCGTCAAAACGGTTTGGATAGCATCAAGCAAAGAGGATTTACCAGAACCAGTTGGTCCAATGATGGCAGTATTGCCACGAATAGTTATCTCTTCTGCACCCAGCAGGTACCAATTGACTAATACGATGCGATTTAACTTTTTCATATCTTGGCCCTAGTCTTGAGTCGTTTCTTGTGTTGTTTCTGTTTCGGCATCTGATTCCACGATGTCGTCTTCATCTGGATCCGTACCATTAAATGACTCTAATTGTCTTAGGTACGCTTCTGTCACAATCAATCTCACCACAGGGGTTATATTGATCATTTGGTTCTTACTGTCTTCTTCGTAGGATTTACCTCGGATGACAATGCCATGACGACTGAATAAAGCCAGTATGTCTTTGAATCGTGTTTCGTTAGGAATTTCGCGCTTAACGAGCTGAACAAATCTGTCAAGAATGGTGTGTGTGTTTGTGGCGACAAAGCCATTATCGACTTCAAAGTTCTCAATTTTCTCTTCGTAAATTTGGCGAAGCACCAATAGGAATAAGGTTTCATCTGTTTTCAAACGAACAAAGGCTTCTTTTTGGATTGGCAAAACGCCGGCAAGACGCTCATTCTCGTTGATGTAAAGCTTCATTCCCAGCGCATCGAATAAGTTATCAAAGTAGTCTTGATAGGACTCAAGCAACAAGTAATGTTTTCGTTGGCCATGTTTGTAGGCGCTAGCAAATTGATTCGCAATCACAAAGTTTGCCGTTTGTTGGAATTCTTGAGCGTCTTTGCCTGACTCTTCAACGACTTTTTTTAATTCTCTAAGCATTACGCTTTGCTCCTACGCACTACAGTAAATTCACGACATTCAACGAAATTATGCACATCCACATACTGGTCAGTAAACTGTACTTCAAATGACTCTTCTATTTTCTTAGCGCTTACGCCAAGAGATCCGACATAACGCAAATGATCGAAGCAAACAAAATCTTCAACAGATTCAATAGTGAAATCTAAAATATGTTTGCTATCACCAGCCGCTATTTGTTTATCCAAATAGTTTTGCATCTTAGGAATGGTAACCTGTCGAGCTTCGTGGAAACGACGCTGCTGATCACGCAATCTTATTGCATCCGCTGACACTTCCGATGGTGTCATTACGCGAGGTGGTGGCGGCTCTCTGCGTTTTGTTGGTTGTGCGGCTGACGCCATACCGACAAAACGTGCACCAATAACATTTTTTAATGTTGGCAATTTGTCGAATTTTGCGACATCGGCAATAACGCCTGCGACTTTATTCGCCATGCCCGGACGTGAACTGTCCATGTAGCGGGCGGTATCAGCGGCTCTTTTTTCAAGACGGTATCGATATTCATCAATGCGTTCTAGGCGTTGTTCTATATTGCTAAAGGTTTGGATAATGTCGCGGCAATCTTTCTCGACCATGGCTTGTGCTTCAGCCATGGTAATGAGTTGTTGATCTACATAACACTGGGCAACCTGCCCCATGGTTTCAGGGTTGTTCAAAAACTCTTGTGTTAACTCGAGTATTTGTCGTCTAAAACGGAATGGGTTATTGCTCGTTTTGATGGTTTTATAGTCAGCAATCAAGATGCCTTCTACAAACAAGTCAAAGAAACCAGCAACAATCGCTTTAGGGTCTCGGCTAGCAAAGAGCTCTCTTTGCAAACTGCGTATCCCAAGTAAGATCTGATTCAGGTGAGCCGAGAAATCTCGAGATGCTTCAGCTGATTGACGTAAAGTTACCCCACGCTCTTTAGGGTGTTTTGCGACGGACTCCAAATTACTGAGTATGCTCAGTACAGTCGCACCATAATTGCGTTTGCCATGTCGGCTAATCTCGACGAGAGAACGCAGTAACATGGAGATTTGAGGTGTCATCAGGACGCTGACTCTATACAGTTCCTGCTCTTCCACTAACCATCCAGTATTCACCAGACGATGGTAAATTCTTAAGGCGTAATCATGGATGGTCTTAGGTGAGTCAAAGGACTCTTTTTGATCATCATGCCAAGCCAGCGTGTCTAACTTGTGCAAAGTGTCTTCTATCGACTCAATAATAGTGGATTTATCTTTTATTGGGTCTTCAGCATGATCATAAAAAATATCTGCAAGATCGTTCAGTACCGCTTCAATTAATGCTCTGTTGGAGCCGCTCAAAGCCTGAAATATTTCATCAGGTAAATGTCTAAATAGCATTCATTCGGCTCCCTGACTTATCGAAAACTAATACCATGTTTAAACCTTACCTAAATGATTGGCTACGACAGTTTGCATAGCTTGCTTTACTAGCTCATCCTCTCCAATTGGAGGTAATAGTTCTATCTGCAGGGCATCGCTCTGCAAAGCGGCGATTTGTGCAGGGACATCATGTCTTAAATGTCGGCCAACCGCTAAGAAAAGTGGCAATACAGCAACTGTTCTAACCTCTTCTCCCAATGTGGCAATAACTTCTTCTAAGGAGGGAGTGGTAAGCTCCATATAGGCTAAACTCGCGTTATTTTTCCCGTAAGTTAATGATACTTGCTGGTAAAGCGACTCGAAGGGCTGTTTCCAAAGAGGATCAGGGCTTCCGTGTGCAAGAAGTATGATGTGATCGTATTCTTTGCGTAGCATTTTGATACCTAATGTTTCTCGATTCCCCATTTTAGCCATCCTATATCAGAAAAAGAAGGTGCAGAACAAAAAACCTTACCATCTTCTGCATATATTTTGTGAAATACAATCTATTCTGAAGTATCAGGAAGTTATTGATCCTATTTCTTTTTTTGTACGTATGTTTATTACTCACTTATAACGAGAACAGGCTTTATGAGAATTTTGCTATCTGGTGCGACAGGATTTATTGGTCGCTCACTGCTTGCCACCTTATCACAAGAAGACCATCAGATTTACGCGCTTGTCAGGAACAAAAGCCAAACGCTAGACTCACGCGTTGAACAGGTCTATGTAAACGATTTAAAAAACATAGATGTGGCATTTGATGTGTTTATTAATTTGGCGGGTGAAGGTATTGCCAATAAACCTTGGAGCAAAAAACGTAAACAGGAACTTTTTGACAGCCGAGTCACTTTAACGAATAGCATTAAAAACGCCTTGCAATATCCGCCTAAAACTCTGATTTCTATGTCCGCAGTGGGCTTTTATGGAAAGGCAACATATGCCACTTTTTATGAAGACACGACGCCTGAGTCCGGTTTTGCCCATGATCTATGTGCGGCATGGGAAGATGCGGCCAATGGCTTTTCAAGCCAACAAACTCGTGTCGTGATTTACCGTTTAGGTGTTGTTTTAGGCAAGGGAGGCGCATTAGAAAAAATGCGTTTGCCATTCAAGTTAGGGCTAGGTGGCCCTATTGCCGGCGGTAACCAGTGGTTTCCTTGGGTCCATATAGACGATGTGATACGAGCTATTTGTCACGCAATGCAAGATGAGACTTTTGACGGCGCTTATAACATGGTGGCTCCACAGTATATTGAGCAAAAAAACTTTGCTAGGAGTTATGCTTGTTCGTTAAAGCGCCCTGCTCTTTTGCCTACGCCTAAATGGTTGTTGTCGATGATGTTAGGTGAAATGTCGTCTTTGCTCACAGAAGGGGCAAAGATTGTTCCGCAAAGGCTTGAGGAAAGAGGGTTTGAATTTAAATTTGACAATGTGGACGATGCATTAACGAATATCGCCCAAAGCTATTCATGATGAATGCGGTTAGCGCTTTTTCTTTAGGACTGGTAAGCCCTTATCATCATTCAGGGTGTTAGTGCATTTTGGGTAAGTAATGCAGCCCCAAAAGTATCCATTTTTGCTCTTTTTACGCACTAAGTAATGGCCACAGGCACGACAAGGATATTTTTTTGTACTGGATGGCGTTCCATTGTCATCCTCTACTGTCACCTTGCAATCTGGGTAATTAGAGCATCCCCAAAAAGCGTTGTCTTTGAAGACTTTTCTTCGCAATGGGGATTGGCAGGCTGGGCAAAGGTAACGCTTTGCCCTAACAGGCTTTCCTTGTTCATTATTGGCGGTGTAATCACAGCTAGGATAGGATTCACAGCCCCAAAACTCGCCATTAGCGCCTTTTTTTAAAACTAATAAGCTTTCACATTTGGGACAACGATAGCGTACTTTTGCCGATGTAATATGGGCATCATCCTGCTCTAGGAACTCTTGTTCCCAATTATTGGATGTGGTTTTGTTACGATCGTCTTCCTTCACTGCTTTACTCTTTGTTCTTGTAACAGGTTGCGCTGTCTTCTTGGCATTCTTTGCCGTCTGCTAATGACCTAATTTTAGCCGCACCTGCGCGTGCAGCATCGGCCGTTGCGTTGCCAACTTCTTTGGTTTTTTCCCAAACAGTAGCCCCTGTTTCTCTGGCTCCTTCAGAAGTCTTTCTTCCAAGCTCTGATGCTCTCTCACCAATTTCAGAAGCTTTTTCTGCGGTTTTATCTATGACTTCAGAGGTAGTGGATTTGGTTTTATCCCATAATATTTTAGTTTCAGCTTTCGCCTTATCGAACGTAGATTCATCCGCTTGTACGGACGTGGATATTAGAAAAAACGTTACGATCAGTAATTTGAAATACTTCATGATACCACCTTATCGTTTTTGGTTATGGAGTTGTGATCTTTTAAGCCTAACCAACTCATTAACTGTGAAATATTCGTTAAGCTGATGAGTTGCGGATACTGCAATAACGTCTCATCGGAGACTTCTTCGTGCTCCCAAGTACTGTGATACGGAACATGAATGGCGCGGGCGCCAAGATCCAATACAGGTAAAATATCCGATTTTAATGAATTCCCAATCATCAGAAAATTATCTGCTGAAATCTGGTGGCGTTTGAGTATTTGTTCGTACGCCTCTGAGTTTTTATCACTGACAATTTCTATGGCATCAAAGTAGTCAGCAATACCCGATCGAGCTAATTTGCTCTCCTGATCGAGCAAGTCGCCCTTTGTAATGACGAATAAATTGAACTGCCCCTTTAACTCAGACAGCACCTTCTTTATGCCTGGTAATAATTCCACTGGGGACGCCAGCATACGTTTCGCCAGTTCTATGATTTGATGAATTTCTGTGCCCGTAATGCGCCCTTCAGTTAACTCAATGGCCGTTTCAATCATAGATAAGGTGAAGCCCTTAATGCCATAACCAAAGTGCTCTAAATTTTTAATCTGTACAGCGGCCAAATGCGAGCGTACATAAGCTTCATCATGGTATGGCAAAAGTAGGCTTATAAAATCACTCTGTGCGTTTATGAAAATGTCTTCGTTTCGCCATAAAGTATCGTCTGCATCAAAGGCAATTGTTTGTATCTGGTGATTATTTATCGACATTTTACGACCATTGCTGTGTGTTTTTTTCTATTAAATTGACATATAACGCCACGTGATCAGGTGTGTCATTCAACGCTGGAATGTAATCAAATGCCAAGCCGCCATTGTCTTTGAATTCGTCTCCAAGCTCTAGAGTAACCTCTTCAAGTGTTTCGATGCAGTCGATAGAAAAGGCTGGACTAATGACATTGATTTTCTTAATGCCCATTGAAGGAAGTGCCTTTAATGTTGCGTCGGCATAAGGTTTCAACCATTCCTCACGACCAAATCTGGACTGATAGACGTGTGTCCATTCGTGATCCCCTAGTTCTAATTCTTCAGCAACCAGTTGGCTGGTTTTTTCGCAGCGGCGAGCATAAGGGTCACCATTGGTCACGTAGCGCTTTGGTATGCCATGGTAAGATAAAACCAAATGTCGTCTTTCGCCTTGTTTGTCCCATTGATCACGTATGGAGTTCGCGAGCGCTTTAATGTACATAGGGTGATCAGCATAATCATGCAAAAGCTGAAGAGATGGCCAGTGTGGGCATTTTTTCAGTGATAACATGACTCTATCGTAGGCCGCAGCGGTTGTCGTCGACGAAAATTGCGGGTACATAGGGATGACAATAATGTTATTAACGCCCTGTTCTCTTAAGGCTTTTGCAGCGGACTCAACGCTTGGATTGCCATAGGTCATTGCCAGCTCAACAGGAACTGTGTGCCCTGCCTTGTCAGATAAGGCTTTTTTAACATTGTTTTTTAAACGATTGCTCAATACCAATAAAGGCGACCCTTCATCCATCCAAACTTGTTGGTAGACTTTTGCCACTTTAGGCGAGCGAAAAGGTAAGATGACAAGGTTGAGTAGCGGCTGCCAAATTAAAGGATTGACGTCGACTACTCGCGAGTCTGATAGAAACTCTCTAAGGTAGCGGCGAACATCGGATGCCTCAGACCCATCTGGGGTTCCCAGATTCATCATCAAAACACCGTAATTACTATAGTTATGCATGTGATACCTTTTGATTTTGATCTCAGGTTTATTATAAACCCATTAAATTGGGGCAATAATGGAAATACCAAGTTTTACTGCACGCGATTCTTTACTTTCACCATGTTGTCATTGCTTGATGTTGTTGGGTCAACCAACCCATAAGCGAATTAATGAACAAGCGAGAAAGACAATAAAGCCAATAGAAAGCACTTTTTTATCAAGGTCATTTCCGCGACCACGGCAGAGTAAGTAGAAGATAAAATGGGTCATTCCTAGTATTAACATAGAGGGAATATGAATGGCTCCGGCAAAACCTGATAGCTCCATGCTCTCAAACGCTTTTGCAGGAAAAATAAAACCCATCAGTGCGGCAATGGACGCAAAAACAGCAAAACCACTGATCGTCCCCGCGCTCAACTTCTTATTCGTCGTGTTCACCTTCTCTAAAACGTACGCGAGCACATTGCCACAATGTCCAGAGATGACGGATGAGGTGCCAATAATTAAACCTATTGGTAATGCGGCGCTTTTGGTCATAGGAATGGTTTTTATTTTTGTCAGTGATGAGCGAAACGTCATGCCGATAATTGTGATAACCACCAGCATACTAAAGCAGATTCTGAATACATCGAAGCTGATTATCGAGAGCAGTTGAGCGCCAATAACGCCGCCTAATGCTATTCCAGGTGAAAAGCGAATTAGGTTGTCTGAATCCACGTCACCTTGCTTCATTGCGTTTATCCAAGCAAAAAGATGTGTCGGTATAAACGCAGCTATACAAGTCGCTACTGCTGGTAAGATGAACTCATTTAATGAATACCCAAAGATAGGCAAAAAGAAATAGAGTGCTGGAATAGCAATAAGAGTGGGAGCGATAGAAATTAAGGCGGCAAGAGAACCAGATGTCGCTCCGATAAAGAGCAACAGTAAAATCATTTCTATGGTTGGCATAAGATAAAACACCCTTCCTAGCCATGGTGAAAACCAACAAAAAAGCAGACATGAGTCCGCTTCATTGTTGGATCAATTTAATTTACTAAGATTGATAGTTAAACCGTCAATTTAGTAATTATTCCTGAGTAACGACGCTTCGAATTCTGTCTTGAATCAAGGTTGCCAATTTATCTGGTTGGAACTTAGACAGAAAATCATCACAGCCAACTTTTTGTACCATAGCTTTGTTGAAGCTACCGCTTAACGAAGTATGAAGAACAATGTGAAGGTCCTTAAGGCGAGGATCTTCTCGAACTTCACGAGTTAGACGATAACCATCCATTTCTGGCATTTCGGCGTCGGTGATCATCATGAGCAATTTCTCTGGAACATTTTCCCCTTCATCTGCCCATTTTTTCAGTTTTTCAAGTCCGCGCTTTCCATCGGTCGCTTCATGAACCTTGATCCCCATGAAATCCAATGTCGAACGACACTGAGCCAAACCCACAGAAGAATCGTCCACAACCAATACTTCTAAACCTTTGGCCAAAGTTAGCAAATCTTTATCAATAACATGGTCGCTAACGGTGCTGTCATAAGGAGAGATCTCAGCCAACACTTTTTCAACGTCAATAATTTCTACTATTCGATCGTTCACTCTAGTGATCGCGGTTAAATAGTGTTGTCGTCCTGTGCCATCTGGTGGTGGTAAAATTTCATTCCAGTTCATGTTGATGATGCGGTCTACTTCACCCACCATGAAACCTTGAACGGTATTGTTGTATTCCGTGACAATCAAATTACAGGGTTGAGTTCGATCGATTGGTTTCATACCGATCGATTCTGACAAATCGATTACTGGAACGGTTCTACCACGAAAATGCGTAACGCCCGCTACAGAAGGATGTCGATGCGGCATTAAGTTCAGTTTTGGAAGCATAACGACTTCCTGAACCTTAAAAACGTTTATTGCAAACATTTGCATTCCGCCAAGGCGAAACATGAGCAGTTCCAAGCGGTTTTCACCTACTAACTTGGTTCTTTGGTCTACAGCGTCTAGCATGCTTGCCATATTTTACTCCAAACATTTTAATTTTTAGGCGTTAATCAATTTAACCATGATATTGTATTCAGCTGATGGTTACAGTATTTTTTTTGCGATAACTCTTCTTTCAAGGATGTGCAATGAGTAATAACGACATACTTTTCTGCCGTAAAGCAGTTGTAAATCAAGCTTCGGCTACTGTTGCGTATTATATACTGCACCCCAAAACCTCTACAGATACTCACGATTCATTGTTTTTAAGTTCCTTGTTTGTCGATGTTAATATTACCGAAATAACGCAACAAAAAACCATCTATATAAAGACTAGTTTAGACGAACTTCAGGTTTTACCATTACAAAATAACATTCATGCAGTGTTTTTTTTAGAAGCGACTGAATTAACGCAGGCCAATCTTGAGATTCTGTCAGATTTACGTTTACAAGGCCATGTATTGGGTATCTCCAACCCCTCTCCCTCAGACTTTTCAGTAGAGTTCTTTAATATATTCACGCATGTACATTTCTCATTAAGCCGAATGCCGATTGATGAGGTGATAGCCCGTCTAGATGCACCGCTTTTGGAGCTGAAAACAGTTTGGATCAATCGAGTAGAAACAGCAGAACAGTATTCTGTTTTACAGGACAGGTTCCCAATGGGCCAGTTTAGCGGAGACTTCATACACAAAATGACGTCCGTTAAAGGCAAACGAATATTGGCTTATCAGGCTATTTTGATAGACCTATTGGTAGAGTTGAAAAAGCCTGAGATTTCACTGAAAAGGCTGGCGGAATGCATTGAGCGTGATCCAACGCTTACTTACCGAATTATTAAACTGACTCACTCTGTTATGTATCGTAGCCACTTTAATGTCTCAAATGCTCAACGAGCTATTGAAATTATTGGCATAAGAGACTTAATCAAATGGGTTAGTCTTGTCATGCTGGGAAGTGTCAGCGGAAAGCCAGCTTGTCTATTTACCATGGCACTTTCTAGGGCCTGTTTTTGCAGTAACGTCTCTGCGCTGTTATTTCCCAAATTAGATGGGGCTTTTTTAGTAGGGCTTTTTTCCTATTTGCCTAGCTTCTTAGATGAAGAGTTAGGGGTATTACTTAAAGATCTCCCTCTAGAAGATAATATTAAGATCGCATTGCTGGATTTAAAAGGCAACCTAGGTAGTGTATTGAAAATCGTCAAAGCCTATGAGGCTGGTCAGTGGTCAAAAATCCCATTTGAGCACTTGGCTAATCAAGAAATAACACAAGAGACTCTTAGGGAGTTATATGTGAAGAGCTTAAAAGATGCGAGAGAAATGGGGGCATTTTGATTGATATTGGAGTAAATATTAACCATTCATACTTTATGGATGACCTAGAGAAAACCATTGCAGATATGCAGCAAGCCAGTGTGAAAGGTATGATTTGCATCGCTTCGGATTTGGAAGAAAGTCAGCTTGTTCAAGCATTGAGCGCTAAACATTCTGTGATATGGAATACGTTAGGCTGCCACCCCCATCAGGCGAAAACTTGGAATACCCAAAGTCAATCGGAGCTTTCTTGTCTCATCAACAAGGCAAAACCAGTTGCGATTGGTGAAGCCGGTCTGGATTTCAACCGTAATTACTCGACGCCTGAACAACAGCGCTATGCGTTTGGTGAGCAAATTGAGTTGGCGAGTGAATTTAACCTGCCTCTCTACCTTCATGAGCGAGATGCTCATCACGAAATGGTTGAAATACTGTCAAAGTCACCTAGCTTGGCTCAGAAATCTGTTATCCATTGCTTTACAGGCAGTCGTGAAGAATTAGATCGCTATTTAGCGCTGGGCTTGTCCATTGGCATTACTGGCTGGGTGTGCGATGAACGTCGAGGTGCAGATTTACAAGCCTCCATTCCACATATTCCTTTAGATAGGTTGCTTTTAGAAACAGACGCTCCTTATTTGTTGCCTCGCAACATTCGTCCGCGGCCAAAAAGGAATCATCCCAAATTTTTGCCTTGGGTAGCGGAGGAAGTTGCAAGACTAAAAGATATTTCGGTTGAAGAATTAGTCGGAATAACCCTAGCCAATACGGAGCGGGTTTTTGGTATTCGCGTATAGTTTTATAGAGGCTCTAGCGCCTCTTTACAGTAACGAAATTTGTTGTGACAGTAGACTCGCCATGTTGGTTTTAAAAAATGGCAGTATACTGTCGGCTATCGGTTCAATCTGCTTTTCTATATAGTGTTCGTAATCCAACTCAACCAGATCATCACTGCTTTCATAAGGCACGACACCTGTACGCTGGTAAAGGTAATAAACACGTTTCCTTCCTTTGTTGTATTCTAAAGGAAGTCCCTGTTCTGCTCTTTTCTGATCAATTATGGCGGCCGCTCTTACATGAGGAGGCTTGTTTTTTGTGTAAGACGATAAGGGCCGACTTAGTTGTTTACTGTAAACCAGCTGCTCGTCATAAATCCCTGCCCTTAATTTGTGAATGGTTTCTTGGATATAACTAATTGGGTTTTCGTCATTAAATACTTTTTCAAATAAAGTTCGTTGGAATTGGCGAGCCAAGGGTGTCCAATCTGTTCTGGCGGCCTCCAACCCTTTGAACACCAATTCTCCCTTTGATTTACCGGCATAGCGTTTTTTGCTGCCTTCTTCTTGTCCTCGTATGGTTGGCATAAAAAACCGTTCATAGACACGCTCAAACTCTAATTCTAGGTGGGAGTCTAACTGAGCGTATTCTTTGCACCAGTTAGCTAAACAGGCATTGATTTCATCACGTAAATGTTCGCCCTGTTTCTGAGGGGCCTCTAGTTCGTCGTTCAGTATGACAAAGAGTGAATCCGTATCGCCATATATTACCTTCGCGCCACGCTCTTCCATCCAAGCTTGAGTTCGGCCTAATAATTCATGACCGCGCATGGTTATCGAGCTTGCAAGTTCGGCATGATAAAAACGACAGACGTTTGACCCCAGCACGCCATAAAACGAGTTCATAATTATCTTAATTGCGTAACTTAAGATGCTATTACCCACTTGCTTAGCGTCTTCTCGCGCTTGAGCGAGCTCACCTACCAAAGAAGGTAAAATGGCTTGTTGTCGATCAAAACGGGCGCCTAAAAACCCTGGAACCAATTGCGTGATATGCGCGTTATCTTGGCTGGAGAAACTGGTTGAGTGTTGAGCGCTGATACGAGCCAATGGGTCAACGTGAAATGTGCGAATAATGCTGGGGTACAAACTTTTAAAGTCGAACACTAAAACATTTTTATAAAGCCCAGGAATAGATGACATTACGAAGCCGCCAGGACTCGCAACAAAGTCATCATCTCGCCATGCAGGAGCCACCCACCCAGCAGAATGCAATCTGGGTAAATACAAATTTTCGAACGCTGCCACAGAGCCGCCTGTTTGTTCAAGCGGAATGCCCGTTAAATCCACTCGGGTTTGTTGCAGCTCGATGAGCTTCAATTTCTCGAATATACGCATAACAAGATCGCAATCTTGTAAGTTATAAGCAACAAAGGCTTCAAGATCTTCTTTATGAAGGCGCTCTATTTCTTGCCAGCGTTCGCTACCCTGTAAAAGTTTACCATCGTCGAGTATTTCCTTACTGACATTGTTCAGGCTGTAAGATTCGAAATGATATCCGCCGACTTTCAGGAGCGTAATGCCATCTAAGGCAACACGACCAGGAATACTGGCAAAGTATTTACCTTGATTGTCGGAAGAGCGAATATTCCAACTTTCACCGTTTACACCAAACGCGGGGCGAATACCAAGTATCTGACAGCGTTGATCGATAAACTGTAAATCAAAGCCGATGAGATTCCAGCCAATAAAAATATCAGGGGAATGCTTTTTCACGTAACGAATAAACGCCAGCAATAAGCTTTTTTCATCATTAAATCGATAAATGTGTGGAGACACTGATTCTTGGCTAGTTACCACAAAGGCAACACGCAAATCTCGTGATGTAATGCCAATTGATAATAAAGTATTGGATGACACAGAGGTTTCGATGTCGAGTGACCAAACACTCCAATCGGGTTGCCAATCCCCTGCTATCACTCGCGCTTGGTGAAATGTTTGATGACTGACGTCAGGAATGCCGATAAAACGTACCGATCCACGTATGTTGCGTTCCATTAAATAGCGGTTATGGGCTTTGATGTCTTCTTCAAAAACAGCAAAGCCATTGCTTTTTACCCATTTAATCATTTGTTGGTGAAGCAAAAGACTGTTGCTTTGAACCAAGGTAACAGGCTCATTATTAAATGACTTTAAGGCGGATGCCGAGCAGTGAATACCAGTAACATCGGTGGGAAGCTTGTCAATCGGCGCATCCGTAAAAAATACACTAAGCTGTCTATCCGGAAGAACCTTAACGGTACCTTCTGGTGTTTTTATAAAAAGGCTCATTTCAATGTGGCCGTCAATATCACGGGTATGACGACTCACAATATAGCCAGTTTTTTCTACAAACATTTATACAGCCTAATGTATTTCCAAGATGGCCTACATTATAACCCACGCAGCAGTAGCATGGGTGGCACTTTTAGAACGGTTCTGCTGGCAAACACACCAATGGTTGTTATCACTAAAACACCAATAGCTGGTCCTAATAGCCAAAGCAATGGGTGGAAGCTTGCTTCTGTATTGAACACAAATACCTGCAAACCAAACAAACAGGTTTCAGCCCCTATAGCGGCAATCAAACCTGCGAAAAATCCCAGTGCACCAAATTCAACCAAAAGAGCTTGTCTTACTAATGCGGCTCTGGCCCCTAGAACCCTCAGTAGCGCGCCTTCTTCGAGGCGTTCTTGCAATGTCGAGCGGACACTGGCCAACAGCACTAAGGCCCCAGCACTCAAGATACAAAAGAGTACCAACTGAATGGCTTTGGATAACTGGCCTATGATGGCTTGAATTTGTCTCAAAATATCGCCCACATTTAAGATAGACACTGTTGGATACTGAGCCATAGCACGATAAAAAGATTGCGCTTCACGATCACTGATGAACATGCTGCTGACAAAGTTTGCTGGATAATCCTCTAGCGCACTCTTGGGGAGAATCAAATAAAAGTTAGGCTGCATTGATCCCCAATCAACGGTTCGAATCGAGGTGATGGGTAAGGTCACAAGGTTGCCGCCAATGTTAATCGTTAACTCATCCCCTAGGGATAAATTGGCTTCTTTCGCCGCCTCTTGCTCTACAGAGAGACCGGGTGCTGAAAAATCGCCTTCGACCAATTCGTTTCCTTCTCCAAGCGTATCTGACCAAGTTAGGTTAAGCTCGCGCTCGTAAAGCTCAGGCTCATTTCTTTCCTCAGGGTAAAGAGATTGCACAGATTCATTGTTAACCTCAGTTACACGGCCTCGGACCATTGGATACCAAGCCGATGCTTTCACGCCTAACTTAGAGGTTTGGGCGTTAATAGGATCAATCTGATTTGCTTGCACGTTGAACAAATAGTGGTTTGGTGCATCTTCCGGCAGTTGTTGCTGCCAATCGGCAATTAAGTTTGATCTGACACCGGTCAGAATCAAGGTAAGCATGATGATAAGAGTGAACACCAAGAGTTGAAATAGGTTAGGAACCAGTCTTCGATATAAAGAGGCAAGACCAATTTGCCAGCCGCTCGTGGCTCCTGAGGTTAATGAACGCCCTAGTTTGAACGCTAGCCAACCAATGGCGCCGACAAGAAGTGCGATCCCCAAAATAGCCACAGTCATGATGCTCGGCAGTAGAAAACCATTGGTGTACAAACACATCAGACCGAACATGCCGACAAAGCCAATGGCATAGATAGCAAAAGAGTTAAACTCAATTTTTGCATTTGGCTGTAACACAGACAAAGGCGATATCTTGATAAGGTGTGACATAAGCGGTAGACAAAAAGCCACCATTGAAATGAATCCAGTGGCGACTCCCAGCCACAAACGACCAATGGAAGGCTCTGGTAGTGCTGTCGACATTAAGCCAGACAACAGCGAAGCAATGATTTCTTGTATACCCCAGCCAATGCCTAAACCAATGGCAGCGCCGGCGACAAATAGCAGAAATAGCTGCAGAAAAAACAACCTTCCTAACTGCTTCGGCGTGGCTCCAAGTGTTTTTAAAATGGCCACTTGCATCAAATGACGTTTAACAAAACGAGACGAAGCCAATGCCATGGCAACCCCTGACATGACAACCGCTAATGTACCAGCAAGCAATAAAAAAGACTCTGCTCGGCCAATGGTATCGCCGATACGTTCGCCACGTTGTGTGGGTGTTCGCCAGCGTTGGCTTTCATTTAGTTGTGGCGTAATCCAGTCTTCATACTCATCGAGAGACGCCCTATCTCCAGCCAATAACAAAGAGTATCGCACTCGACTACCCGGAATGATGACGTTAGTAGCTGCAAGGTCAGCCATGTTCATCACGGCTCTAGGTGAAATAGCGAAAGCCGATGCACTAGAACCAGGATCTCGTACTAGAAATTGGGTAACTGTTAGGGGTTGGTCACCCACTTCAACCTGATCACCAAGCTTAACGTTTAGCAAACTTGCTAAGCGTGATGATATCCATACTTCGCCTTGCTTTGGTGTTTCAACAGAACGACGCCCAGTACCGAATAATTTATCATCGATTAGATAGGCGCCTCTAAGCGGATAGCTATCGGTAACGGCGCTTAATTGTGAAAGCTGAAGCGAGTTATCCGCAAACATCATAGTGGTAAATGACGTTCTTTGTGCGGTCTGAAGAGAGAGTTCTTTCGCTTTTTGCTCCCATTCTGGCGATATAACATCGTCTGAGCGAATTAAGCGGTCAGCCGCTAGTAGATTAGCGGACTCTTTTTCAAAAGAGAGTTGTAAACGATCGACAAACAAACCTATCGAAGTCACTGTGCTTACTGATATTACCAAAGCCAACAACAGCGTCAGCAAGTCGCCACTGCGGATATCTCTGAACATTAGACGAAAGGCAAAACTCATAAGGCTTTTTCCGTTAGTTGACCTGCAGACATGACCAATTGACGATCGCACATTTTGGCTAACTCATTATCGTGCGTCACCATGACCAATGTTGTCCCTTGGGATTGATTAAGATCGAAAAGCAATTTGATAATAAGCTTGCCGTTTTCTTCATCAAGATTCCCTGTTGGCTCGTCAGCAAATAAGACCTTAGGGTTTGAAGCAAAAGCGCGTGCAATGGCAACTCGTTGCTGCTCGCCTCCAGATAATTGATTAGGATAATGCGTTAAACGGTGTGATAAGCCTACTTTGTCCAGCAGAACTTCTGCTTTTTTGCGCGCCTCTTTATCGCCTTTCAGCTCGGCCGGTAACATGACGTTTTCAATAGCCTGTAAGCTTGGTAATAAATGGAAAGACTGGAACACAAAGCCAACGTATTGACCACGAGCCAGCGCCCTTTCTTCTTCGGATTGATTAGAGAACTCTTGATCATATAGAAAGATATCGCCGGAGGTGTTGACGTCTAAACCGGCCAATAAACCGAGCAAAGTTGACTTACCTGAGCCAGATGAACCAACTATGGCCACAGACTCGCTTTCTTTGATTTCCATATTAATTCCTTTCAATATGGTTAAATCTCCTGTATTCGACGTCACGGTATGAGTTAAATTAGATACTTTAATCGCGGTGTTTCTATCCATAGTGATTCACTCTAAAAAGGTTTGATATGTTAAAAAAACAAATAAGACAGTGGTTTGCAATATTGACTCTCTTGTTCGTTAGTTCGTTCGCTTCGGCATCCACTTTACTGGTTATGGGGGATAGCCTTAGTGCGGCATATAACTTACGACAACAAGATGGCTGGGTTAGTTTACTAAAAAATCAACTTTCACAATCTCATCCTGAAATAGACATTATTAATGCTAGTGTTAGTGGTGAAACAACCCAAGGCGGTCTTTCACGCTTTAACGATCTGCTAACCACGCACAAACCAAGCTTGGTAATATTAGAGCTTGGCGCTAATGATGCTTTACGTGGTTACCCTTTAGATCAGACCACATTAAATCTAGAAAAAATGGTTGAGCAAGCTCAAGAAACTGGAGCGGTTGTGTTATTGATTGGCAACCAAATCCCGCAAAACTATGGCAAACGTTATACTGAAATGTTCTTTAATTTATACAAGAACATCGCCACCAAATACGACCTCGCCTATGTGCCCTTTATGCTTGAAGGGGTCGCTCTGAACAAGGATCTAATGCAAAACGATGGCCTACATCCCAATAAAGCGGGTCAACCTGTAGTGTTACAAAATATATTGCCATATTTAGAACCACTATTAGACAGTGTTAAATAGATATAAATAAGGAAAGCGTAATGAAAGCGGATTTTTTGGAACCAGTGATGAAGCAATGCAAACCTTAGCCGATATGGCGATGGATAAAATTACCTTTTTTATAGATAAAGATTAATGACTCTAGATATTTTGTTTCAAGACGAACACCTTGTCGTTGTTAATAAGCCCGCAGGCTTACTTGTTCATCGTACAAACTTAGCTAAAGACGAAGAAGATGCCGTTGTTCAAAGGCTTCGAGACCAGACGGGGCAATGGGTGTTTCCTATTCATCGCCTTGATCGAGGCACTTCGGGTGTATTGGTTATGGCGTTTAGCCCAGAAATAGCAAGACGCCTTTCTAGCCAGTTTGCAGAAGCGACCACGCAAAAAACTTACCATTGTTTAGTTCGAGGCTTTTGTGATTCGGAAGGTGTTATCGATTACCCTCTGGCAAAATTAAACGAACAGAAAGGTCGATCTCGATTTAAAATTGAAGGCACTGAAAAAGAAGCCGAAACACAGTTTACGCGTCTTCAACAATATCAAGTGCCAGTCCCCGTCAGTCGTTATGACAACATGCGTCTCAGCTGGGTTGAAGTATCGCCAAAACAAGGTCGTAAGCATCAAATTCGTCGGCATTTTAAGCATTATTTAAACCCACTTGTTGGGGATTCTTGTTATGGCTGTCGTCACATCAACAAAGTAGTGAAAGATCTATGGCCGGAGGACTTTCGCTTGATGCTCCATGCTTCGAGTCTGGAGTTTACACACCCTATTAGTCTTGAGCGTTTGGTTATTAATGCACCTTTGAGCCCTGCTATCACTAATGTTCTAGATAAATTGTCGAACTACCGCTACCAGGCGTGATGTACAAAGGTATGATGTCTTCTGTGGTTGACCAGCGATATACATGACTATCGTGTATATCGCCTGCTAAATTTATCGAATTTTGTTGAATCTCTTGCAGCTCAAACGCGCATGCTGTCAGTACTCTTATGGAGGCTGCATTATGATCAGCCACTTGAGCGTACACTTCATTGATGCCATCGCTTGCCCATACTAGTAGTAGGTTTTTAAGCACATATTTGGCAATTCCCTGGTTGGTAAAGTTTTTGGCGATGCGATAAGACACCTCTAGGCAGCCCTGGTCTAGGAGCTGACCACTGAAGCGCCCAATAAGAACATCATTGGGTAAGCAGACTAGGTATTGAAATTTTTTAACGTCACTTCTGAGTAAACGTTTGAAGTAAATCTGAGATTGCTGCCGCAATGCTTCCTGAGGAATGAATTTTGAAAACCAATCTCGGTTGCGAAATTCGAATAATAAAATGCTTCTAAGGTCATTTTCGGTAGCTTGTCGTATCTTAAGTATTTTTTTCATAGCCAGCACATATCATCAGACTCATACTGTTTATCTTAGTTTAGATATTGAATAAATGCTGAATATTACATTTTTCACTGATAGCGGAAAAAGGAAATGATAAAATGTGCCTTATCAATGACCTCAGAGGGAATGAACGAACGTGAAAAAAAGAAATTTAGTGTATTCGACAGACCAAGGTCGTCTTTGTTCTGAGTGCGAGAACCCGATCTCAGACTGTCAATGCAAGAATGAAATGACTGTTGGCGATGGTAATGTACGTATTGCCCTAGAAACGAAAGGTCGAAAAGGCAAAGGCGTTACAGTCATTACCGGTTTACCTTTAACAGAAGAAAAACTAAAGGCGCTGGGGAAAAAACTTAAAGCACAATGTGGTACTGGTGGTGCAGTGAAAGATGGTCACATCGAAATACAAGGTGATAACCGTCAAAAAATCAAAGAGCTGCTTGAAAAAGAAGGATTTTCTTGTAAATTTAAGGGCGGCTAAGATAGCTATTCTTTGTTGTTAGATTTACTATGTTTCGTGTTTTCAAGGGTTTGGAAACACGAATATTATTTTTTAGTCGAAGCCAGAATGTTTATGAGTGATTTCAACGCTCTTTTATAATGCATTACCCCTAATGAAATGGGACGTCTTAGCGGTAGCAAATGGCAGTAGAGGTTCCGATGTTTCAACACACCACAAAGCAAGCCAATAAGCTAATGCGATCAGCCATTCCGCTTATGGTTAAGCTGGATATTCCTCCAACGCCTTTTAATTATGGTATTTGGTACGAATACGCTTCAAACAATAATCCTAAACTGAATCAATTAGTAGATCGCTCATTGCGCCGTTTTGGTAGTTTACCGGCATTTGTCTCGAAAGAGCTTTTTACTGAATTCCTATTACCTGAAGAATTCCAGCAGGCAGATGCCCAAGGTGCACGTTTAAAAAACCTTACAAGCAGTTTAGAAACAAACACAACTGATATATCTAAAGATATTGGTCTCTTTCAGTCTCACTTGCAGAAGACGAAAGAGGTGATCGATGAGGTAAGCACCCCATCACAAATTGAACAGCTTGCCTCCACTCTTGAACAAGGTGCCTTTCAAGTAAATCAAGCAATCGAGCGCTTTGGCCGATCTTTGGTTTCCGCTCAAGAGGAATTGGCGTCACTTCGTGCCGAGTTGTCTGATGTTAAAAGGAACACAGAACTCGATGCAATGACCTTATTGGCAAATGAAAAAGGCTTTGAACGAAAGCTCTTTTCATTAGTTCCTTATGCTGAAGATGATTTAACTCTGCTTCTGATTGATATTGATAACCTTGCAAAGGTTAACGAAGAATATGGGAAAAAAGCAGGAACATCGTTAATCAGGTATATATCCAAAGTGTTGCTTGGTATGTTACCAGAAAGCGGTTTTTTAGCGCGCATAGAAGGTGGACGGTTCGCTATGTTACTCAGCGAAACGGAGCTGAGTGTAGCAGCTCAACTTGCTGAATCCATACGCCATGAAGTTTCTATTCAAAAGATACGTTATAAAAATACTAAGGTTTTACTGAGACAGGTTACCGTTTCAATTGGTGTTGCAACGCTATTTGGTGATGAAAGCCCTAAAGAGCTGGTGGAGCGGTCTCAGCACTATCTGCTATACGCAAAGCGGTCAGGCAAAAACGCCATCGCACATCACGAATAATTTTAAGAACAAGGTATTACAATGAAGGATCATATCGAGCATGGATACCGCACTCATTTCGAAGTGCGTGATTACGAATGTGATATGCAGGGTATTGTTAACAATTCGGTCTATCAAAACTACCTAGAACACGCTCGACATCAATATATTAAAACACGTGGCTTGGATTTCGCTGAAATAACCAAGCGAGGCATTCACCTCGTGCTTATAAAAGCGGAGTTAGAATATAAACGCTCGCTGCAAAGCGGTGATGCTTTTTATATCGAAACAAGCGTTGAGCGCATTTCCAAGCTCAAGCTCGCCTTTATCCAAACCGTTCACAGAACTGAAGATCATCAGCTAATGCTTTCAGCCAGAATGACGGTTACCTCGACAACAAAAGAAGGTCGTCCTGTGGTTTTCGAGCAAGCTGAGCTTTTACTTTCACAGTAGCGCATTATGTTTGATGTCTATAAAAGCATCCAATAAGATCGCGTGTAAGGGGAAATATGCAGGTATTGGCTGGTCCGCTATTACGAAGAATGACCACAGAGCGATTAACCATTTGGTTGATGACAACTGAATCCGTAGTGGTTGACTTAACCTTGTTTCAAGATGACAAGATGCTTTTTACCTATAAAAGCACGCAAGTTGCGGATTCCCATACCCAACTTAAAGTGGGTGATAACCTTTATATTCAACTACTGGACATTCCCTTAGACACCGCCTTACCAGCTCAATGCCCTATTCATTACGATCTACGACTTAATGATACAGGTTGGAGTGAATGGGCCGAGGATCTTGTTTATCCGGGGCAAAAACTGCCCTTTTTCGTGTTGCAGCCTAAGATCAAAAACATCCTACATGGCTCTTGCCGCAAACCACATCATCCAAGTCAAGATGGCTTATTAAGAGTCGATTCGCTCTTACAAAATACTGATCCAAAAGAATGGCCTAGTGTTTTGATGATGAGTGGTGATCAAATATACGCTGACGATGTCGCAGCTCCTCTGCTTTGTGTTATTCACCAGCTAATTCCACATTTGGGAATACGTGCAGAAGCTTTTGACTGCATTGACATTGATAACTCGGATGAACTTCATACGGACTCTCCTCATTATTATGCAAGGGAGTCACTTCTTCCTGAAAATGATACCAATAGAAGCTTAATAGAACAGTTTTTCGGTGGTGTCCGTAAACCGGTTTTTACCACCGACACGGCCCACAACCATTTGATATCATTGGCTGAAATGCTGTCTATGTATGCGCTTGTCTGGTCACCTACAGGCTGGGATATCGCATTTACAGACACAAGTTGGATGGAGCCTGCTGGTTTATCAGAGGCGCAAAAAGACAGTTTTGCAAAGCAAGTTGTCATACTGAAAGAATTTGCGAAAGGGTTGCCGAAAGTGCGTCGTGCTTTGGCTCACATACCCGTCGCCATGATATTTGATGATCATGATGTAACCGACGACTGGAACCTAACAGCAGCATGGGAAAAAACGGCTTACAACCACCCTTTCTCTACGCGTATTATTGGAAATGCGTTATTTGCTTACCTACTTTGCCAAGGTTGGGGCAATAGCCCAGAATCTTTTCCTAAGGAACTTCTTAACAACTGCCAATTGGCGCTCAATCATTTGGGTGAGTCCGACCACGATGAGCTAGTGCAAGAGCTACTTGGATTTTCTGAATGGAATTACACTTGGCAGACAGAGCCTCCTCTTGTGGTACTGGACACCCGAACGCAGCGCTGGCGTTCTGAGAAATCCATTGAAAACCCTTCAGGCTTAATGGATTGGGAAGCACTTACAGACTTACAGCATCAATTAAAAGGTCTTGACGCAGTGGTGTTGGTGTCTCCCGCTCCCATTTTTGGCGTAAAACTTATTGAAAGTATTCAACGTGTGTTTACTTGGTTTGGCAAGCCCTTAATGGTTGATGCAGAAAACTGGATGGCTCATCCTGGCTCTGCGTATACTCTCATGAACATGTTTCGTCACAATAAAACGCCAAAGAACTTCGTCATACTCTCTGGTGATGTGCATTACTCATTTGTTTATGACATACAGCTACGCGGAGTTAAGCGTGGGCCTGATTTGTGGCAGATAACCAGCAGCGGCCTAAAAAATGAATTTCCGGGGAAATTGTTAGATGTATTCGATCGTCTGAATCGTTGGCTCTATTCGCCCAGATCTCCTCTCAACTGGTTCACCCGACGTCGCAGTATGAAAGTCATCCCTCATAAGCCAGAAACAGCGGCCGATGGTGAGCGGCTGTTAAATGCTTCGGGCGTTAGCTTAGTAAGCCTAAACGAAGACGGCTCCCCTAACTCAATTATGCAGATGTGTTCTGATGGCCGCGATATACGTTTTACGCTTTCAGAAAAAGAAGCAACTTGGGAATAACTGTCGCTAAGCTCAATGGCGCTGAAGCTTAGAGCAATACGCATTCCCTATTATTGGTCACCTCTCTGTCAATCGCATTAATAGAGCACACATACTTGAAGTACTTCAATCTATATGGCTTGAAAAGAATGAAACTGCTAGTCGTCTGCGTGGTCGCATTTTTAACGGTTGCTCGTTCTGGTGAAGTACGTGGTGCAACATGGGGTGAAATCGATTTTGTTAACATTATTCTTTCATTTGAGCGAAAAACATGCGGTGTCACTCATTTTAGTGTTTTTTTTGCAATGTAAAGACCTTTCGTCATTGTCGTCCCCATTCCTTTCCACCCATTTCTCTCAACCGAGACGCGGCTCGTCTAAAGGAAAAGGCGAGATCATTTGCGGCCGAAAATTGTGCTAGTGACACACCAACACGACCCGTCGCTGACCACTCGAAATATTTCCCATCTTTGGTGCGAATCATGGTCGTCGCAAAAGAACTCGAGTTTCCCCCCTTGTCATTGACAAACAATTCTTCATCTCTATCACAGCTTTCGACTTGCGCTTCAAAATTGACAAACAATTCGTCGAGCGGGACTTGTGCCGCCAGCACCAAGCGGGTGTGAGATTCATAACACGCGTCAATGAGGGTCACGAATCGTCGTGCTTCGTTAAGGTGCTTGGCGTTCAATTGGGGAACCCGGTCTATGATGAGGACCGGAAATCGGCAGCAGAGGGAAATATAATCGGCCGCACCGAGCGGTTGGTAGCACAACTCGGAAAAATCAAACCAAGCGCACCGGTCATTCAATCGGGCGACCTGGACGGTGCGACCAAATAGGACTGGAATAATCTCGGCCTCAGTTCCGGATGCAATGCCACCAAATATTTCTTCCAACTGCGCCTGTATGTTGTTATTAGTATTATTATCGCCATGAACATCCTTGTTTGACCAAAAATAGGATTGACCACACGCTCGATGTTCGCGTCGATAATCCTTGCTTGAATCCTCCATGGAAATAATGTCGGACGTGCGTTTCAACATGTCGATGAATGGTAAAAAAAGGGATCGGTTAATGCCTCCCTCATACAAGGCATCGGGAGATCTATTCGAGGTGGCCACCACCACGACATTCCAATCCAGTAATAGTGAAAATAGTCGTTTCAAAATCATGGCATCGGCAATGTCTGTCACTTGAAATTCATCTAAACAGAGGAGTTGGGCTTCTTGTGCCAATTGTTGCGCAATGATGGGAGTCGCATCACCTCGTGGATGCTTCTGTTTATAGACAAAGATCCGATGATGGACGTCTAGCATGAATTCATGAAAGTGGACGCGGCGTTTGGTAATCTTTGCGTGTTTGTGGCTGTCATTATTACAACAAAAATCATCATCAGTAACCGACGCGTAAAAGAGATCCATTAGAAAGGTCTTGCCTACCCCAACCGTTCCATGAATGTACATGCCTCGCGGTGGTGGACAAAAAAACCACAAATGGAGTTTCTTTCGAAGAAAGGACTGGGCGGATGCCAGGGATCGCGCCAATAGCAGTAAAAGTGGATTTTTGCTTGTACAGCTGTTCTCTGTAGGATCGTCGGTGCGTACGGGTACTGGTGGGAGCGAGGCAAGAAACTCGTACAGGGAATCGAATTTTGCCGCCAGAGCAACTTGAGCGTCATCTCGTCGCACCTCCCCCGCGTTCACCTTTAGTTCATAAGCCGCTGAAACGGGGCCTTTAGAGAAGCACCGCCGAGCGACGCGATGTTGTGCTATCAACTTCTTCATCATCTTCTTCATCATCGAACTAACGAGTTTATCAACATGCTAATATGGTACGCTAAATTATTGTAAGAGGATCAAATGGATTTGCATTACAGGCTCAAGTTTTTGCGTTCTAGTCTCGCTGGACACTGGTTTGGTCAGCTTCAATGACCAATTTAGACAGGACATATTCGGGATCGGTATTGCCAATTGCCTCCAGCCAGCATGGCTCGCAAAATCTCAGGGCCTGGCTGGGTTAACCAGGCTAGCAACTCAGGTGTCATCACTCAGTTTAAAATCAGAGTTGAAAATTGCTTTTCCGCATTCTCACAATAAACTGGTTGAGCAATCCTACAATTGCATCACACTCATTGATAAAATCGCTTTTCTCTTTCGATAAATTATGCTTTTCGTAAAGCTTTTCGATTTCAATTTCAATTTCACGAACTTTCTTCTCTAAAGAAAGAATATCTTCTTCAAGGATCCGAAGTTGCTCAGTTTTACGTCCAATCTGAGTTGCACAGCTTTCCATCTATTCTTGGAGTTGGCCGAAAAGCTCCTGTGCCGCTATTAAGTGAAGATTCAATCTTTTTAAGTTCAACCTCCAACTTCCAACTTCCAACCTTCAAGAAGCAGTGGCACACAGCTTGACTTTAGGTAATCTCATTAGAGACGGCAATAAATACGTTTTGTGATATTTTCTGAGGTTTAGGAATAGTAGGAGAATAGCGGTAGCTAAGATCTAAGATAAATTAAAGGCGAAAAAAAAAGACGTCGTAGACGTCTTTTTTTAAGAATAATGGCGGTGAGCAAGAGATTCGAACTCTTGATGCCTTTCGACATACACGCTTTCCAGGCGTGCTCCTTCGGCCACTCGGACAGCTCACCAAAACTTTTTTACGCGCTGCGTAATTTGTGCGCGTATATTAGTGATGGAGAGGTTTAATTGCAACAGTTTTTTGCAATTAAACCTTAGAAATTAATCTCTTACCCATGTTAGATGTGATTCAAGCTCAACGTCTCTAATAGTGGTTTGTTCTTTAGCAGGTGTTCCCGCATAGATGAGGCCAATAATTTGTTCGTTGGATTCAAGGGATAATAGATCTTTGGTTTTCTGTGTAAAACAAGCAGGACCGCTTCGCCACATTGCGCCATAGCCCAGAGCATTAAGGCCCAGTAAAACTTGTTGTGCGGCCGCTGAGGCAGCCATAATCTGTTCTACCGCTGGTACTTTGGGGTGGTCTTGGATGTGTGCATAAATAAGCAATACTGCTGGCGCTCGATACGCTTTTTTAATGAATGACTCTTCTTTATTCAAAGGCATGGACTCCACTTCTGAAAGCGCGTGGTGCCAATAAATTTGCCCTAGTTTTGCCCGCCCTTCTCCTTCGTATATTCTGAAGCGCCATGGTGTTAAGTTACCATGGTCTGCGGCACGACTTGCTGCACTTAAGATTGTAACCCATTCATTTTCACTGGGTGCAGGCGAATCAAGTTTCGGTTGTGACACGCGGTTGCGCATGAATGTTATAAACTCTTTACTCATAAAATTTTGTATTCCATATACATAAAGAATGATGAAAGCAAACTCGTTATCTGCTATTAATTAATGATAATGAATATCACATCTATTACCGAAAGGTCGAGGCTTTTTTATGGCTAAGTGGTTGATTTGGACACTACTTGAGATCAGCACGCTGCTCTTGTTAGGCAGTATTTTCTTGCTATGGCTGACACACAGACTATCAAAAAAAGCCGAAGCCGTAGAGCCGAGGCCCATTGAAAGCAGTCAGGTTGAAATGCCTAGTCTATTGGGTGGTGCTGAAAACCCAGATGTATACAAGTCGTTAGCGCGATATTTAGATAAGCAAATCAGTTTTGCGGCTAATGCTATAGACATGGAGAGCATGAGCGAACATGAAACGAACCGTTTAAAAATTTGGGGTACTATTTTAAAGGCTGAGCGAGCCATCTTACTAAATCAAGTGAGCGAGCAGCCAACGCCAATATTACAGCGCTTTTTATCCAGTTTATTCTCCGCATTATTTAGTCCTAAATTGAAACAGCACAATATTGATGAACTAAAAAATAGTTTAAAAGAAATGGAGGGAGAATTTACACAGATTGCCGAGCTTTTAATGTCTAAAGAGCTATTGACTGAAAACCAATACCAACTAAACGAAGACTTGCGCGACAGTATCGATCGATCAAAGCAGGCGCTTAAGCGTTTAACCGTTAAAAAAATTGAGAAAGCTCGTTTAGAGTCCAAAGTTAAAGACCTTAATCTGAGCATTGAGCGATTAAAAAAAGTGCACGGTGATGATAAAAATAAAGGTTCAGATTCTGTATTACATAGGCAAGCCCCTGCAGCTAGGAATCTCGAGCGTGAGCGACGCTCTAAGCTTATGAAGCAGATAGCGAGTTTAAGCCATCTTTCAGCAAGGCAAGAAACCGTGATTGATCAGCTTAAAAACGAAATGGCGAGAGCACAGGAGCATCATACTTCTCATACTACTTTTGAAGCCCAACAAACCGCTGTCGCTAAACTTGAACGTATTGCTAAAGAATCAGAATCATTGGTTTTGCAATTAGAGGCCGAACTGGAAACGTCCAATTTATCCATTGCTTCTTTGAAAGAGTACATTAGTGATAGAGATGCCAAGCTTGCTGAGCTAGAAAAACAATTAAACGAAAAGAACACCACTGCTATTGGTAGCCTTCAAGCTCTGCATAGTAATAAGAAAGAAACGATCATTTCATTACGCGATGGTGTCACTTCGGCCAAGGAAAATCTTCCAATAAGAAGTCTTGCAGAACAAGATAAAGATACCCATGAGTTAGAACGCCTTTTGCATGAATCTGAAACCTGCGTAACCTTACTTGCACAAGAACTGGAGACGATAGAGAGTGAAAATAAAAAATTAAAAGATGAGCTGGATTCCATTGTTCCAAGTAAAAAATCCACAGGAAATTTAGCGTCAGAACTTGTCTTGCAAAGAGAAAGGAATAGAAAGCTGGTTAGCATAACCACAGAGCTAAAAGAAAAAGTCTTAGGGATGAGATTAGGAAAAAGCCATCAAGAATTAAGAGGGATATTCAACAAAAAAAGCCTTGAAAGTGACAGGCTTCAGTTGGCGTTTTCTGACCTAGAAAAAAAATATTTAGGGACTCTAAAGCATTAGAGCCCCTACTGCATCGAATATGCTATTTAGCTTGGAAGTTCAGCATTTTTTGCAATGGAAGAAGTGCTTTTACCCTGGTTTCTTCTTGGATATGGATTTCTCCAGAGTTGTTTTTCAGAGCGTCTCTGAGCATTTCTAGGCTGTTTAATGCCATCCAAGGGCAATGGGCACAACTTCTACAAGATGCGCCAGAACCGGCTGTTGGGGCCTCAATAAAACGCTTGTCGGGAGAGGCTTGTTTCATTTTATAGAAAATGCCTCTGTCCGTTGCCACTATAAAAGTGTCATTCGTCATGGTCTTAGAAGCATTTAATAGTTGCGACGTTGAACCGACAACATCGGCGACTTCTACTACCGCTTCTGGAGATTCTGGGTGAACAAGTACCGCTGCATCTGGGTACACTGCTTTTAGGTCGGTAATGCCTTTCGCTTTAAACTCTTCATGGACGATGCAGGCTCCATCCCACAGAATCATATCAGCACCGGTTTCTCTTTGGATATAACCACCCAAATGCTGATCCGGAGCCCAAATGATTTTTTCGCCTTGTTCAACAAGGTGCTCAACAACATCTAATGCGATACTGGACGTTACGACCCAGTCTGCACGAGCTTTAACCGCAGCGGAGGTATTGGCATAAACAACGACTTTGCGGTCAGGATATTGATCACAAAAAGCAGAAAATTCATCTATAGGGCAGCCAATATCAAGAGAGCATGTTGCTTCTAGTGTTGGCATTAAAATCGTTTTTTCAGGGCTTAGTATCTTAGCTGTTTCGCCCATGAACTTAACGCCAGCAACAACTAATGTCTCTGCAGGGTGGTTTGCCCCAAAGCGCGCCATTTCCAAGGAATCGGCAATAATCCCGCCCGTTTCTTCAGCAAGTTCTTGAATGGCATCTTCAGTATAATAATGAGCAACTAGAACAGCATTCTTTTCTTTTAGTAATGACTTTATTTCAGCACGAATCTGTTCGTCATCAACTGACTTGATTTTAAGGTTCTCTTCGGCTTCAGATAAATATTTTTGGACGGTATCACGAAGTGCTGACTTATTAAAAAGCTCGGACATATCATTACCCCTTAAGAAACTGGGAGCGGAATGAGTGTTTTTTGGTGGGTCGTACTGGATTCGAACCAGTGACCAATTGATTAAAAGTCAACTGCTCTACCAACTGAGCTAACGACCCAAAAATCACAAAAGGAATAAAAAAGTTGGTGGGTCGTACTGGATTCGAACCAGTGACCAATTGATTAAAAGTCAACTGCTCTACCAACTGAGCTAACGACCCAACGGGTTGCGTATAATACAGAGCCCGCTGAGGAATGCAAGTTATTTAATTTTACTTAGATAACCTGATGCTAACTTAGCTGCTTTACTGTCAGGAAAACGCCGAATTACATCTTGCAAGTAGGATTTAGCTTTTGCGCTATCGCCCATTTGATCACTCACCGTCCCTAACTTGTACAAGGAATCTTGCTCTTTACTGTGGCCAGGGAATTTCTGGATAACAGTCGTGAATGCATCAAGTGCTTCATTAGAGCGACCTTGCACTAGTTTAACTTCGCCTAACCAGTAGTAGCCATTTCCAGTAAGCGTATTATTTGGAAATTGCTTCACAAACTGCGTAAACGCAGCTTCCGCTTCATCAAACTTTCTCTCACGAATTAGGTTGTATGCGTCATCGTAAGCTTGTTGAGCGGCCTGTGTTGGCGGTTGTAGTGCAACAGGTGCTAAAGGTGAGGTGATTAAATTATTACTAGAGGTTCGGTTTGTCGTCGTACTTTGAGTCGCTGTAGGTAGCGGCTCTTGATTTTGTGCTGGAGGGATATTTCTTTTCGTTTCATTAGCTGAAGCCGACATCAATAAAGATATACGTTTGTCCAGATCAATATAGCGATCTCGCTGGCTTTGCTTCATCAACTTTAATTCATGCCCCTGCTCTTCTAGTTGGCCACGAAGACTTTGAACTTCTTGCTGCAGCGTTTCTAACTGGAACAGTAGGTCGGCGGCGGCTCCTGCTGAAAGCCCTCCACCTGCCTGCTGCATTTCAGCTGATGCGAATGGTGCTGTGAAACACAGCACCATTGCAAAAGAGCGAATTCTGATATTTTTATAGATCATTATTCGTAACGCACTTCAACTCGACGGTTTAGCTGCCAAGCGTTGCTATCATGACCAAAAGCAACAGGAACTTCTTCACCGAAGCTTACTGTTTCGATTTGAGAAGCAGCTACGCCTTGGATAGTCAAATAACGGCTGATTGCTTTAGCACGACGCTCACCTAGAGCCATGTTGTATTCACGAGTACCGCGCTCATCAGCGTGACCTTCCAAAACAACGCGCGCATCTGGGTTTGCAACCAAGTATTCAGCGTGTTTTGCCAACGCTTCACGAGATTCAGGGCGAACAATTGATTTATCAAAGTCAAAGTAGAATACAGTTTCAACGCCAGCTAGAGAATCCATGCTAGATTCTTGTGCTGCTTCTGTATCATCAACGATAACACTTGTTAATGCGCCGTCTTCACCAGCACCGTATGCTTGGTCTGAACTTCCAGTGTCAGCTGCTTGTTCTGTTGAATTGGCATCTTCAGCAACAGTTGAAGAATCAGTATCTGTCGCTGTTGTACTACAACCCGCAATCCAAGCGGCAGACAATCCAATTACAGCAAACTTACCTAGTTTGTTTACACTCATTATTCACTCCTCAATGTCTTTATTTGAAATACGGGGACCAAGATGGCTCACGTACATCTCCATCAGCTGATGGTAACTTATATTTTACAAGTCCATCAACGGATACTACGGCTAAGATACCCTTTCCTTGATAGGTTGTGGCATACATCACCATGCTACCATTTGGCGCAATGCTTGGCGATTCATCTAAGTAAGTCTCTGTTAGAATCTGTACGCGACCCGTTTTCATATCCTGTAACGCTATATGATAATTGCCGTCGTCCTTTTGAACTGTCACAAGATATCTGCCATCTGGCGTCATTCTCGCTCTGGTGTTTAATTCACCTTCAAAAGTTACTCGTTCTACACGCTTACTATTTACATCTAATCGATAGATCTGTGGGTTACCACCACGATCAGATGTGAATACTATTCCTTTTCCATCCGGTTCCCAGCTTGGTTCGGTGTCGATAGCGTAATGATTTGTCATACGCTCCAATTTCTGGGTTGCAATATCCAGTGTATATATTTCTGGATTATTATCCTTCGATAATACTAGGGCTAATTTCTTTCCATCTGGTGACCATGATGGAGCGCCGTTTAATCCTCTAAATTGAGCTATTTGTTGGCGTTTACCAGTAGCTAACTCCTGAATAAAAATATTAGGTCGACGATTTCTAAACATTACATAAGCAATATTACGACCATCCATACTCCAAGAAGGGGAAAGAATAGGCTCTTTTGATTCAACAACTACACGTGGGCGATGGCCATCGGCATCAGCAACCTGCAATTTGAATAAAGGCGCTTTTTTATCACCCTCTGCAGTAACATATAATATTCTAGTACTAAATGCTCCCCTTGTGCCCGTCAATAATTCGTAAACTTTGTCACTTATATAATGAGCCGCATCGCGAAAGTTCGCAGCACTAACATCTATTGAGCTGTGTTTCTGAACAGGCTTTTGAGTTAAAACATTTAATAATTCAAAGCCTATTCTATATTGGTTATTTTGCAACTTCTGAATATTACCAATAACAACATAGTCGCTTTTTAGCAATCGCCAGTCTCGATAAAATACATCCGCTTCTTTTGAAGGCATGCTAAGCATATTTGATCTTGGTATTGCTTTGAATAAACCACTACGACTCAAGTCATCTTCTACAATTTGTGCAATATCCTCAGGCAAACGGTTTACACCAGTATAGCCAAAAGGCACGACTGCGATAGGTAATAATTGATCCGCACCACTTGTTATTTCAATAACTAATTGGGCTCTAGCTGTACTCAAAAATATGAAACAAGTGAATACCACACTCAACCATTTTTTAAACATCATTAGTTTCTCAAATCTTGTGGGTTAAAAATTAAATCTACTTGACGAAAGTTTCGTTCAAAAACGTAAGAGTCTACGTTAGATAATTCATCAATCTTTCCTACTTTATAAACCGCATCGACTGCTTTTTGATCGAATAAGGCATCGCCACTAGAGCGTGTAACATCCACACTCCTTACCTCTCCATTTGGTAAAAAATAAATGCGAAGATACGTTTTCATGCCATTTCGAGCACTTGGAGGTCTATTCCAATTCGCTGTTACTCTATCATTGATCAAACCACTAATAGATTGCACCATCTGAGCTTCAGCAGCTTGCCTTTTAGCCTCTTCAGCAGCAGCTAAAGCTGCCGCTTCTTCTGCCTTTTTCCGTTCTTTAGCCAGTCTAGCCGCCTCTTCTTGGCGTTTTCTCTCTTCTTCGGCCTGTCTTTCTGCCTCTACTTTCCTGGCAAGTTCTTCCTTGCGTTGTTTCTCTTTTGCTTGCTGTTCGGCTAAACGTTTCTTCTCGGCTTCTTCTGCCGCGCGTTTACGCTCAGCTTCTTTTGCAAGACGTTGACGTTCAGCTTCTCTTTTCTGCTCCGCTGCTTTCTTTTCGGCTTCTGCTTTTTCTTGAGCCTGTTGTTTGGCTCTCGCTAGCTGTTTCTCTTTTTCTTCAAGAGCTTTGCGCTGCGCTTCTTTTCTTTTTTGCTGCTCAGCTTCTTTTTTCTTTTGTTCAGCCAAAGCGGCAGCTCGCTGATTTGCCGCTTTTTCTTCCGCTTCACGTTTTCCAATAATCGTTTGGGAAATATCAATAACAGTGGCATTCACTATCGGCGGTCTTTTGGGTTTCTTTTGTTCTTCATCACCAAAATCAATCACCAATAGACCAGCAACCACAATGCTAAGGTGTAAACCTACAGCCAATATGATTGGAATACCATAACTGTCCTTGCGCAACCATTTCATTAGTTTCTATCCGGCTCTGTTACTAAACCAACATTTGGAGCGCCGGCTCCCTGCAAGGTTACCATTAGCCCAACCACATCACCGTAAGGAACGTTTTTATCGCCTCTTACTAATACAGACATTTTAGGGTTCTGGTTTAATATTTTTCTTACGCGATCCTGCAGTTGCGATAAACCAATTGATTCCTGTTTACCACCAACATCTAGGTAGTAATTTCCTTTTGAGTCAATTGAGGCAATCAGCACATCGCTTTCATCGTTTTGTATTGGCGACGCATTGGCATTAGGCAGTTCAACGTCAACTCCTTGTGTAAGCATGGGAGCTGTAATCATAAAAATGACCAGTAGAACCAGCATAACGTCAATGTAAGGAACGACATTGATTTCTGCCATTGGACGACGTTTGTTTCTTCTTGAACGAGCCACTATACAGCGCCTCCCTCTCTGACATGAACCTTCCTATGTAAAATACTTGTAAATTCATCGGCAAAGTTTTCATAGCTAGAGCTTAGTGATTCAGCCGTAGAAGAAAAGCGGTTATAAGCAATAACGGCAGGGATAGCGGCTGCTAGACCGATTGCAGTTGCTATAAGCGCTTCGGCGATACCAGGAGCCACTGTTGCAAGTGTCGCTTGCTGAACTTCAGCAAGGCCTATGAAGGAATGCATAATCCCCCAAACAGTACCAAACAAACCAATGTATGGACTTGTAGACCCAACGGTGGCAAGGAATGGTAAATGCTGATCAAGCTTCTCTTCCTCACGGTAAAGCGCGACTCTCATCGTACGTTGAACGCCATCCATAATTGCTTCAGGGTCAACATTTTGATTTTGTCTCAGTCTGGTGAATTCTTTTATCCCAGAAGTGAAAATGTTTTCCATGCCTTCTACTTTGCGCCCTTCTTGAGTTAGCTTTCTATAAAGCTGGCTCAAATCAATGCCGGACCAAAAGCTCTCTTCGAACGCAGCACGGGTCTTCTTTGCCGCTTTTAATACTCGAATTCTTTGAAATATTACGACCCATGAAAATACGGAAGCGGCCAATAGAATCAACATAACAAGTTGAACCACAAAGCTAGCGCTGGCGATAAGTCCCCAAATTGACATTATTAACCTCTATTTTAAATCTGAAGGTAGCTGGTAATTAAAATGTTCGTAAGCACGTTTCGTGACCTGACGTCCTCTTGGTGTTCTTATAATAAAACCTTGTTGTATTAAGAAAGGCTCTATCACATCTTCAATAGTATCTTTATCTTCACCCAAAGCTGCGGATACACTATCTAGTCCGACAGGTCTGCCGTCAAACTTTTCTATCATAGTCAACAACATACGTCTATCTAAGTGGTCAAATCCCTGACTGTCTACACTTAACATATCCAACGCTCTTTGAGCAACCTTTTGACCAACAATTGCTTCGCCACTCACTTGCGCTACATCTCGTACGCGTCGCAATAGTCTGTTTGCTATGCGTGGCGTTCCTCTTGATCTTCTGGCAACTTCAAAGCAACCTGAGTGATCAAGATCCATACCCATTTTGCCCGCGGATCTGGCGACTATCGTGGTTAAGGACTCTACATTATAAAATTCAAGTCTTTGAACGATACCAAATCGATCACGTAAGGGGGAGGTTAATAATCCTGCCCGCGTAGTTGCTCCGACAAGTGTAAACGGCGGTAGTTCAATTTTAATTGATCTAGCCGCTGGCCCTTCACCAATCATAATGTCCAATTGGTAATCTTCCATGGCAGGATAAAGCACTTCTTCTATCGCTGGGCTTAACCTGTGAATTTCATCAATGAAGAGAATGTCTCCTTCGTTTAAATTCGTCAGCAGAGCGGCTAGATCCCCCGCCCTTTCAAGCACAGGTCCAGAAGTGGTTCTGACCTCGGCGCCCATCTCATTGCCAATAATGTTCGCCAGGGTTGTTTTACCCAAGCCTGGCGGACCAAATATCAGTGTGTGGTCAAGCGGCTCTTCACGCTGCCTTGCGGCTTGGATGAAAATCTCCATTTGCTCTTTAACCACTGGCTGGCCTATGTAGTCTGCCAGCTTTTGAGGCCGTATGGCCCTGTCAATCTGTCGATCATTGCCTTTTAGTTCGGCTGAAATAATGCGATCTTGTTCAATCATCTGTTATTTCCTCAGCATGCTTTTTAGCGCGGCCTTGATGACATCTTCGCTATTGGCTGAATCGATCGGAACGCCAGCAATGGCTTTTGCTGCTTCTTGAGGTTTGTAACCAAGCGAAATAAGCGCCGCTTCAGCTTCTTGCCTAGGATCTGCTTGAACTTGGCGCAAAACAGCCGGTGCTGAAAAGAGGTCACTTTTTGCGGCTTGCCCAAGCTTGTCTCTCAGTTCGATAATTAAGCGCTCTGCGGTTTTTTTACCTACTCCTGGAATGCGAGTAAGCGCGGTAACATCGGACTCTTGTACGTTATTAATCAACTCTTCTGCTGACATGCTTGATAAAATGGCTAATGCCATCTTTGGTCCTATACCGTTAACTTTGATAAGAACGCGAAATAAAGCTCTCTCATTCTTATCAATAAAACCATATAAGGTATGGGAATCTTCTTTTACTAATAAATGCGTGTAAAGCGTGACCTGACCACCAACTTGAGGCAGGTCATAAATGGTCGTCATAGAGGCACTGACTTCATAGCCAATTCCAGCCACATCGACTAATAATTCTGGTGGGGTCTTTTCAATCAAGGTGCCGACGATTCGTCCGATCACAATGTTTTCCTTACATCTTGTTCTGTCCAGCGCTTGGACGTACGCCCTGCTCGCTTACCAACGCCATACTCTAACCCCCCAGAGGTTCTGGTATTTGCATGACATAAAGCAATAGCTAAAGCATCGGCTGCATCTGCTTGAGGTTTTGATTCTAAATTAAGCAACAGCTGAACCATCATTTGAACTTGTGTTTTGTCTGCATTGCCGTTACCCACCACAGATTGCTTAACGCGTCTCGCAGCGTATTCATGAACAACCAAATCTTGTAGAGACGCCGCAACGATCGCAGCTCCCCTAGCTTGCCCAAGTTTTAGAGCTGAGTTGGCGTTCTTAGCTAAGAACACTTCTTCAATAGCAAACTCGTGTGGTTTATATTCGCTTAACAATGTAGAAACGCCTTGGTAGATAGATTTCAGCCTAACTGACAGCGCTTCATCCGGTAGCTTAATGCAGCCACTCGTCACATAAGTTGTTTTACCATTTATGATATCGACGACACCAAATCCGGTTATTCTGGATCCTGGGTCAATCGCTAAAATTCTGGTTGTCGACATACTTCTCGCGCCTTTTATAATTACTGTATATTTCAACAGCCCTTTACAAAGTATGCAATGTAAAAATATAAAAAAGGTCGCTAATTAGCGACCTTTTACATTTTTCTTTCAGATAATTAACATAACTTACTGTTTTACAATAAGTTAAGGTTAAAATTAAGACTCAACAGCAGGCTTTCTTACTCGAATGCTTAGTTCTTTAAGTTGCTTCTCACTTACTTCACCAGGCGCCTGGGTCAACAAACAAGTTGCACTTTGAGTTTTAGGGAAAGCAATTACGTCACGAATTGAGCTTGATCCAGTCATAAGCATAACAAGACGATCAAGACCAAATGCCAAACCACCATGTGGTGGCGCGCCGAACTTCAATGCGTCAAGCAAGAAACCAAATTTCTCTTCTTGCTCTTCTTTAGTGATCTTCAACAATTCAAAAACTGTTTCTTGCATTGAAGACTGGTGAATACGAATAGAACCGCCACCAAGTTCAGTACCATTAAGAACCATGTCGTAAGCTTGTGACAATGCCGTTAATGGGTTTGCTTTTAACTCTTCAGGAGAGCAAGAAGGCGCAGTGAATGGGTGGTGAATCGCAGTGATTCCACCATCACTGGTTTCTTCAAACATAGGGAAGTCAACAACCCATAATGGTGCCCATTGGCAAGTATAAAGGTCTAAATCTTCACCTAGTTTGCAACGAAGTGCCCCAAGAGCTTCATTTACAACGCGTTCAGAGTCCGCGCCAAAGAAGATCAGGTCGCCATCTTGTGCTTCAAGACGTTCAAGCAAAGCGGCACGTACTTCAACAGGCAAGAACTTAACAATTGGAGACTGCAAGCCCTCTTCAAGGTTGGATTTATCATTAACCTTGATGTAAGCCAAGCCTTTAGCGCCGTAGATACTAACAAACTTAGTGTAATCATCGATCTGTTTACGTGTTAATGCGTTACCACCAGGTACTTTAAGTGCTGCCACACGACCTTTTGGATCTGTTGCTGGACCAGAGAAAACTTTAAAGTCAACATTCGCCATCAAATCAGAAACCGTTATAATCGTAAGCGGAATACGAAGGTCTGGCTTGTCGCTACCATAGGTTTCCATCGCTTCAGAATAAGGCATGCGAGGGAAAGTGCCTAGGTCGACATTCATTAGTTCTTTGAACAAACCAACGATCATGTCTTCCGTCATCGCCATGATTTCTTGTTCGCTCATGAAAGATGTCTCGATATCTACTTGAGTAAACTCAGGCTGACGGTCTGCACGTAAATCTTCATCGCGGAAACATTTTGCGATTTGGTAATAACGGTCAAAGCCAGACACCATCAACAATTGTTTGAATAGCTGAGGAGACTGCGGAAGAGCAAAGAAGCTACCTTGCTGTGTGCGGCTAGGAACCAAATAATCACGTGCGCCTTCAGGTGTGGCACGTGTCAAAATTGGTGTTTCGATATCTAGGAAACCATTGTCATCTAAATAACGACGCAATACAGACGTTACTTTTGAGCGGAAACGCATTTTTTGCTGAATTTCAGGACGACGTAAATCGATGAAACGGTTTTTCAAACGTACGTCTTCACCAACAGATTGATGTTCGTCAAGCTGGAACGGTGGTGTTTTAGCCGCATTTAGAATTTCTAATTCAGTACCAAGAACTTCAATTTCACCCGTATTCATGTTTGGGTTCACTGTGCCTTCTGGGCGAGCACGTACCAAACCTTTAAGTTTAACAACAAATTCGTTGCGAACACTGTCGGCCAAAGCAAAGCTTTCTGCGCGATCTGGGTCAAAAACAACTTGTGTAATACCTTCACGGTCACGAACGTCTAGGAAAATAACACCGCCGTGATCTCGGCGACGATGAACCCAACCGCATAGGGTTATTTCTTGTGAAATGTTAGAAGCATTTAACTCGCCGCAATAATGGCTGCGCATAATTTCTTTTCCTATTACTATCTCAGTAAGAGAGTGATGTGTTCTTAGAGTGCCTTCCATCAAGTTAAACTGTGTGTTTTGTACTAAACGAAAGAGCTGAATAATTTAAGGCAAAACATTATATGCGAACATAAGCCGACTCTCTAGGGGCTGACCTAAATTTGTCCGCTACAATATTCGCTATTAACTGATACTGGTTATTTCGTAAGCCGTTTGCTTGCCATTTTGTAGCAATTCGACCTCGTCCCCGGTCAGTTTTCCAAGCAGAACTTTTCCAACAGGGCTTGAGCTTGTGACGAGATAAACTGTTTTTTCGTCTACTTCGACCGTTAATCCTCCTGCACATGGAGAAATAAAGAAATATTTTTCAGCTCCGTCAGCCACCTCAATCCCTTCAAGCCTGACTAGAGCCCATAACTTAATAGCCTCGTCCTGATTAAAAATATCCACAGATTTTTTATTGAAAAGTAGCCAGTCTTTTTCACAGTCTAAAACTCGCTGCGATTGGCCGTGAGCCAAATAGGAAGCCTCAAGCCCAAATGTATCGTACTTATTTTCAGCAACGCTTTCGTCATTTGTGGCGGCATCATGGGCTTGCTTAGCAGCCCATTTTGCGGTTTCAAAGCGCTGTAATAATGCGTTTTTAATGGCTTGATGTACCGATTTTTTATCCACTTTTTAAATCTACTTAGTATTGATGCATGCATTGTAGCGATTCAAGCAAATAAAAAAAGAGACTTGTTAGTACTTTCGACGTTAGTAAAAATGACAAGAATCGTGGTTTTAATGTGCTGCCTTTTTTTGTCAGTTGACATTATCAACCAAAATCTGTATATTGATAATCGTTCTCATATATTAATAATTCATTAAGCATTTTAGAGGTTACATGAAGGAAAATATTGGTGAGTCACTCCATCGACTAATGCATAACTATCGGCATCAAATTCGCGCTGCTGCATTAGAAGCAGACATCGCCATGCCGGTAACCCACATACGCTCTTTAAAGTGTATTGATAAGATCCACAACTGCAGTGCGAAAGATATTTCTGACAAGCTTTCTTTAGATAAATCTCAGGTTACACGCGTTCTAAAGGAATTGCTTACTAAAAGCTATATAACCAAAGCCAGTAACCCAGAAAATCATCGTAGCCAGTTATTGAGCTTGACAGACTCCGGCCGAGAGCAGCTTTCCAGAATTATGATGCTAGAACATACGGCAGTAGAACGAATGACCCGTAATTTAACGGATCATCAAATAGAGGATTTCATACGTATTTCGAACATAATGATTAGCGACAGTCTCTCATTAACGGAATGCGACAAACAAAATTAAGGAGCACGTAATGAGCAAGCCTCAACAAAGAGAGTTGGTTGTTATTAAAAAATCACAAGTGACCCCTCATATGTTGCGTATAACCTTGGGTGGTGATGAGATTAATACCATTCCAGAAGATCAAGAAAGTGGCTATGTAAAACTTATTTTTCCCAGAGAAGATCAAAAGCCGTTAATTCGTACCTATACCATTCGCTACCAAAGAGAAAGCGAAATCGACATTGATTTTGTTCTGCACGAAGATGGAGGGCCCGCATCCACTTGGGCAAAGCAGGCTCAGCCAAATGACAAGATTTTCGTTGGCGGACCTGGACCGAAGAAGCTCATTGAAGAATCGGCCGATTGGCAAATAATGGTTGGAGATATGACGGCCCTTCCAGCGATCAGTGTTAATTTAGAAAAGTTGCCCCATGACGCTAAGGGGTTTGCCATTTTGGAAGTTATCTCTGAGGCTGATATTCAGCCATTAAAGCACCCTGCTGGCATCGAGTTAAAATGGGTGATCAATGCGCATCCTGGTGAAAATAACAGCTCACTGCTTGATGAAGTGAAGTCACTTTCATGGCCTGAAGGAAGCGTTTCAGTTTGGGCTGCTTGCGAATTCAGCAGTATGAAAGCACTGCGCTCATTCTTTAAGAGTGAAAAAGAAATTCAAAAAGACAGGTTGTATATATCTAGCTATTGGAAGCTCGGCAGCAATGAAGATCAACATAAAGTTGTTAAACGAGTTGACCTTGAAGCCACTGCTTGATTAGTAAAAAATTAATCAAAAAGCCACTTCATCATGAAGTGGCTTTTTGCAATTTTACAGACTTATAGCAATACGCTTTCAGCGATTAAATCAACCACTTCATCCAATGCCGTTTCTGTTATCTGCGAGTCCGCAATAGCCGAATCAGCGATCAAAAAGGCAATCCCTGTCTGACGGATTAGTGCTGCATCAGCTGCCGTTGCATCTGCTTTGACTAATGCGACAACCCCTTGGCGCAATAATAGACGCTCAAGGACTTCGCTTTGCGCGAGCACATCACTAGTAAGAGCAATGACGGCTGGTTTCTGTCCAAGTCGAGCCGCACGATCTTCTGCCGTTACAAGCGTTTCTTGGTCTAGCTCTGCAACAGCCTCTTCAACCATGCCAGCACCCACAGTGACGTTTGTCAGGCGATCGATAATGATGAGAGCGCCAGTAAAGCGGCTATCCGTGTATTCATCAAAAGCGACAGGAGCATCGAATTGAATAACTGCATCGCCAATGCCATTTAACTCTAAAGAGTCTATATCACTCACTTCGAGGGTGTTTACATCAACTCTGTGGTTGAAGTGATGAACTTTTCCAGGAACCGTTTGTGTTCCAATCTTGAAGTCATACAATTTACCAGGCACCAGAGGGTGATCTGCCATCCAAACTATTGACGAGCGCAGTGTCGTTCCAATGAGAGGCTCTTGGCCGAGATGTGAAAGCATATCACCGCGGCTGATATCAATTTCATCTTCCAATGTAATGGTAACGGCTTGTCCTGCTTTAGCGGTTTCAAGGTCACCATCAAAAGTAACGATTCTTTCCACTGTCGACGTTTTGCCAGATGGCAAAGCAACCACTTTATCTCCAGGTTTCACAGCGCCTGCGGCAATCGTTCCAGAGAAACCACGGAAGTCTAGATTAGGTCGATTAACGTACTGGACTGGAAAACGGAAAGAATCACGTTTCACATCGCGGTTAATCTGTACAGTTTCTAGAATAGACATGAGTGATCCACCTTGATACCAAGGCGTACTTTCTGAAGCATTCACCACATTGTCGCCACGTAAAGCTGACATAGGAACAAAATGAATGTCTTCCGGTTGGCGATCACCAAGTTGACCAATAAATTTTAAATAATCCGCTTTGATTTGTTCATACTTCTCTTCAGAGAAATCCACCAAATCCATTTTGTTTATCGCAACGACAACATGCTTAATACCCAAAAGAGAAGCAATATAGCTATGGCGTCGCGTCTGGGTTTGCACGCCATAGCGAGCGTCGATCAAAATAATAGCAAGGTCACAGGTCGATGCGCCCGTCGCCATGTTGCGAGTGTACTGCTCGTGGCCTGGTGTATCGGCGATAATGAATTTACGCTTTTCGGTCGAAAAGTATCGATAAGCCACATCAATTGTGATGCCCTGCTCTCGTTCTGCTTGAAGACCATCAACAAGCAAAGCCAAATCCACTTCTTCACCTTGAGTACCGGATTTTTTACTATCACGTTTAACCGCATCAAGGTGGTCTTCATAAATCAACTTTGAGTCATGAAGCAGGCGTCCAATTAATGTACTTTTTCCATCGTCAACGTTGCCACAAGTAAGAAGACGTAATAAGTCTTTTTCTTCGTGTTGTTTCAAATAACCAAGTATGTCTTGGCTGATCAATTCTGATTGGTGAGACATTCTTTCTTTACTCCAAACTTAGAAATAGCCTTGTTTCTTCTTCTCTTCCATTGACCCGGATGAATCGTGGTCAATCATTCGCCCTTGTCGCTCAGAGCTTCTTGTTAGCAGCATTTCCTGAATAATTTCAGGTAACGAAGCGGCTTCAGACTCAACCGCCCCCGTTAATGGATAGCAACCCAGAGTACGAAAACGAACAGATTTCATTTCTGGCACTTCGCCATTCAACGGCATGCGTTCATCGTCAACCATGATCAATGTGCCGTCACGCTCTACAACTGGGCGCTTTTCTGAAAAATACAGTGGCACAATTGGGATGCTTTCCAGATAAATGTATTGCCAAATATCCAACTCGGTCCAATTTGATAATGGGAAAACGCGGATGCTTTCGCCTTTGTTAACCTTACCGTTGTAGATATTCCACAATTCTGGACGTTGATTTTTTGGGTCCCAACGATGCTGTTTGTCACGGAAAGAGTAAACTCGCTCTTTCGCACGAGATTTCTCTTCATCTCGGCGGGCACCACCAAAAGCTGCATCAAAACCATATTTATCTAAAGCTTGTTTCAAAGCTTGGGTTTTCATGACATCTGTGTGCTTGGAACTACCATGTGTGAATGGCCCAATACCTTGCTCAATGCCTTCTTGGTTTTGATGAACAATAAGCTCTAGACCTAGCTTAGCTACCATTTCATCACGGAATGAAATCATCTCTTTAAATTTCCAGCCAGTGTCCACGTGCATAAGCGGAAACGGTGGTTTACCTGGATAGAAAGCCTTCATTGCAAGGTGTAGCATCACCGCTGAGTCTTTACCAATAGAGTAAAGCATTACTGGGTTATCAAATTCAGCCGCAACCTCACGTATTATGTGAATGCTTTCAGCTTCTAGTTGTTTTAAGTGAGTAAGTCTTGCCTCTGTCATAATTTCCCATCTCTATATATCAGGATTCAGCATTTTCCAAACTATAACATGCTATAAAGTTATAAAAAGAGTGGTGTCTAGACTTTAGTGGAATATAGATAGTTAAAAAGCCATATATGGCCGATTAGTGTGTTGTGAATATGGCAAGGCAAAGTTAGACAGGCATAAAAAAGGCCGAAATAATCGGCCTTATGCACAAATTGGTACGAAATATTTTACTATTCGTTGGTTAGTTGCTGTTCTAACATCAATTGATTAATTTGCTTACGCAATCGAATTATTTCAGCGTTCACCTGAACCCTAAATGTATCACTTGATTCTATCGCTTCCTGATGTCTAGCTAGCGTTTGTTCAAAAGTTGCCATTTCAGCGTTATTTGATCCTAACGCCTGTGTTTCTATTGATGCGACTTTCTTCTCTAAGGCGGCTAAACTTTGAGACAGTTGCTCTAGGCTTAATGCTTGAGCTTCATTCTTACCGCTTTGTGCTGTGATCATTTTTTCAGCTGATTGTAGTTGCTTAGCCTGCTCACCCTGCTCCACAGCAATTGATTTAACGGTTTCATCAATATTGGCGACGGTGGGAACCAGCTTATTAAAACCCGCTTCAACTTCGTTAAACGCTTCTGCCTGAACCGCAATGCGCTTAGATTGGGTCGATATCGTGTCTCGCATTGTCGAAAGCTTTTTTTGCATTTCATCAATTGCAGCGTTATTGCTGGCGATGGACTTTCTGTTTGTATCGTATGAAACACCCCACAATTTGCGGATTTCGCTGGCATGGTTGTTTAGTGTTTCTTCCAATGTTTCGCCCTGCTTATTGGCGGACACATCGGCAGCAAGTAACTGATGATCTAAATTTTGTATTTCACTTTTAGCACCATACAACTCGTTACGCAGCTGTATATTTTGTTGCCACAGCCAATAACCGGCACCTGCCGAGACTATCAGCAAGAGAATTAACAAAAGATAGACTCCAACAAGGCTTTGTTTTTTATGCACAATATTTGGTGCATGCGCTGGCCTTGTGGGTGTAGGGGTTGTCTGGCTCTTAGGCTTGACAGCGCTAGGCCTTCTTTCGCTGACTTCATCATGATCCAGAGTCAGGCTTGGGATCTCAACATCATCATCTTTTCGCATGGAAATCTTATATATCGTTATTAACAAAAATTATGGAAAATAGCTCAAGAACAAACCTAAGTAATATTATCTTAAGATGTTCGGTGATACTATATAAGCACCATTAACTGCTTGATCACAAGCATTTTTCGTTAAATAAAAAGCAAGGAGAATTGAAATGGCTTTTGAATTACCCGCTCTTCCTTATGCTAAAGACGCACTAGAGCCTCACATGTCTGTTGAGACGCTTGAATACCACTACGGCAAGCATCACAACACATATGTTGTTAAATTGAACGGCTTAGTACCAGGTTCTGAATACGAAAATAAAACGCTTGAAGAGATCATTGTCTCTGCTCCAGCGGGTCCTGTTTTCAACAATGCTGCTCAAATCTGGAACCACACGTTTTTCTGGAACAGCCTAAGCCCTAATGGCGGCGGCGAGCCAACTGGCGCTCTAGCTGATGCAATCAATGCAAAATGGGGTTCTTTCGCAGAGTTCCAAGCAGCATTTGACGACAAAGCTGTAAACAACTTTGGTTCTAGCTGGACTTGGTTGGTTAAGAACGCAGATGGTTCTCTTGAAATCGTCAACACAAGCAATGCTGGAACTCCTATGACAAGCGGTCAAACAGCGATCATCACTGTCGATCTTTGGGAACACGCTTATTATATTGACTACCGCAATGTTCGTCCTGATTACCTTAAAGGTTTCTGGGCACTTGCAAACTGGGAATTCGCAGCAGCGAACTTCGCAGCGTAAGTCTTAGTCTTAGATTTAGACCAGTCAAAAAATGCGGCCTAAGGGCCGCATTTTTATTTTCATTCATTCTGCCTTCATTTCTGCTTGCGTTGACAATTTCGCCTGTATGAACTCTGAGTGAGGCATGAATAGCAATTCGCTAATTCTTCTTATTCTGTGATCCTCATAAGAGTCAATGTCTCCGTCTGCCAAAGCCACTCGCCACAAACCTTTTAGCAGTAACATTTTTTGCTCCAATGTCGCTCCATCATTAATCACTTTGGTAAATTGATACAAATCATTTGCTTCATCTACGCCTGACTTCGCTTCTTCATACAAAACATCAATGTCTTCGCCCAAGTCACTTATTTCACGTAGAAACTCTTTTACCTGCTTTTCTTCCTGCTCATCGACTTTATGATCCGCAAGCATGACCTCCATTAATAGCGCAGCAACGGCTTTTTGATAAGATATTTGCTCAACCTGTTCTACAGGTAGCTTAAAAAGGTTTTTTAATGCTGTAATCATTTTTTCTCCAAAATGTACTCGCGTAGAGCATCAATAAGGCTATTAGGAAATTGACGATAGTCTAAATAGGGGCACCAGACATAAGGAAGATCGACTCTGGCGTGTTGTTTCTCCCCTATCAACCTTGCTTGTTCTGAAATTGGGCAGGCATCTTCAAACGTCTTACCTACAATAAAGACAACGCCATTAACGTTTTGAATTTGATGTGCTGAAAAAGCAATGCCTACTCTTGTTAATAAATCGTTATCGCGAAAGGTTCGCCAAGTACTGAGTTCTGGTGCAGCCAGTTTCGCCATAATGGTAAAAATTTTTCGCCAGTGGTTTCCGTTAATGGCAATCAAAGTGGTCACATCAACATGGGGATAATCTTTTTTTAGTAAATGGGGCGGAAATTCGGGTCTATTTGGCAACAAGAAAATGTAATCGGCACTTTCTGCTGACGCCCCTAGCCACAACTCGTTCATCTGTCTCTCCTCAAGATAGTGAAGAATACAATGAAGAGTGATTAATATCAGTATGCTAATGAATAAACACTGTGCACATGTGGAGAAGAAAATAGAGTAAATATTACATTAGAGTTTTCTTATAAAGTGTATTAGAATAAACTAATATAAACATGAGGATGTAACAATGGATACGATTTTCAACCCTTTAGTTGGAGGTCTGCTCATAGGCCTAACAGCAACGATATACCTTTTAACCCTTGGTAAAGTGATCGGTATCAGCGGAATTTTGTCGCAACTGCTTTTCTCTAAAGAGCGATTCCTGCCTTTCTTATTTATTGCTGGGTTAATTATTGGGGGTGCCGCTTACGGAACGCTCACAGAGCAAACTGTGGATTTTCCTGAAATAAGAAGCCCTTGGTTACTTATCGCATCTGGACTATTAGTTGGATATGGCACGCGACTAGGCGGCGGGTGCACAAGCGGCCATGGTGTTTGCGGTATTTCACGATTATCGCCTCGTTCAATTGTCGCCACAGCAACATTTATGTTGGCAGCCATTCTGACCGTGATGGTCTTAAATTAGGAGAACTAACATGTCTGCAATCGTAACAATCCTCGCAGGTATCCTGTTTGGCCTAGGATTGGCATTTGCTGAAATGACCAATCCAGCTGTTGTCTTAGGCTTTTTAGATATTCTTGGTAATTGGAACCCATCACTTATCATAGTAATGGCCAGCGCTATTGCGGTTGGCATGCTTGGCTACATCATCAAAAAGAAGCAACTTAAGCCGCTTTTATCCCATAGTTGGCAAGTGCCAGTAATGCGTCAAATCGATGCGAAACTAATTATTGGCGCCATTCTTTTTGGTATTGGCTGGGGATTAAGTGGGTATTGCCCTGGGCCTGGTTTGACGGCGTTAGTGAACAATCCAGCAGAGGGATTTTATTTTGTTATCGCTTTGATAATTGGCAGTGGATTACATCATTTACAGTCGCTTTCATCGCAAAAATAGACAATGAAATCCCTAAAAAAAAAGGAGACGCTCGCAGTCTCTTTTTTTTGGTCTAAAATATGAAAAAATACTTGACCAAAGACGCCTTGCGTCTTAAATTTCGCCCGCGTCATTGCTGAACATAATCCGCACCGCTTCAACTGCTGCGCTAGTCGCTTAAGGCCATTTTTGCCGGATAAGTAACAGCCATAAGTAGGACGGGAGAAGGTAAAGGCGTTTACTTATTTAATCGGTTTATGTTTTGCATAATTAAGGAGCTTTTGCCCATGACTGTTGACGTCAATTCTTTCTACACACCAGAACGCTTTGCCCGTTTTAAAGCCTTTGCTGAAACCAAAGACACGCCATTTGTTGTTATCGATACCGAAATCATCGATGAAGCATACACTGAATTAACAAAAGGCTTTCCGGTTGCTGATATTTTTTATGCTATCAAAGCAAACCCAGCGCCAGAGATTTTAAAGTTACTGCGTGATCGTGGCTCAAACTTTGACGTTGCATCACGTTATGAACTAGATAAATTGCTTGCAATTGGTGGCATCTCCCCAGAGCAAGTGAGCTACGGCAACACAATTAAGAAAGCAAAAGACGTTCGTTACTTTTACGAGAAAGGTGTTCGCATGTTCGCGACAGATTCAGAAGCGGATCTGCGCAATATTGCAAAAGCAGCCCCTGGCTCTCGAGTTTACGTTCGCATTTTAACTGAAGGTACAGTAACAGCAGACTGGCCTCTTTCACGTAAATTTGGCTGCCGTCCAGACATGGCGATGGACCTACTGGTCCTTGCAAAAGAATTAGGCTTGATTCCTTATGGCGTTTCTTTCCATGTTGGTTCACAGCAACGTGATATCGGTGCGTGGGATGCGGCTATCGCTAGCGTTAAAGTAATATTTGAACGCCTTAAAGAAGAAGATGGCATCGTATTAGAGATGATAAATATGGGCGGCGGCTTCCCTGCTAACTATATTGCTCGTACGAATGACTTGGCAACGTACGCAGAAGAAATTAAACGCTTCTTGGAAGAAGATTTTGGTACTGATTTACCAAGAATCATTCTGGAACCAGGTCGCTCTTTAATCTCTAACGCTGGTGTTTTAGTAAGTGAAGTTGTTTTGATTTCTCGTAAATCACACACTGCATTGAATCGTTGGGTATTTACAGATGTTGGTAAGTTCTCTGGCCTTATTGAAACGCTAGACGAATCTATCAAGTACCCAATTCATGTTGATAAAGGTGGTGAATTAGAGGAAGTTATTATTGCCGGTCCAACCTGTGATAGCGCCGATATCATGTACGAGAACTACAAGTATGGCCTGCCACTGAATTTGGCGATAGGTGATCGTATGTACTGGTTGTCGACTGGTGCCTACACCACAACTTATAGTGCGGTAGAATTTAATGGCTTCCCTCCTTTGGCGTCATATTATCTATAAGCTTTTCAAGCACTAAATTAGAAGCCCTAGAATGATCCATTCTAGGGCTTTTTTATTGGCATCATGCTTCGCTATGGGGAATAATAATGAGAGTTTATACAAGGAGCACTCATGCATTATTCTCTCAGTGACCTGGTCATTTATCCTATTAAATCGGTGCAAGGCATCTCACTAAAGACGAGTCAGGTAGACTTTTCTGGCCTATGGGGTGATCGACGTTACATGATGGTAAAACCTAATGGCTTATTTATTACTGGACGTGAACACCCAAATATTACGTTAATATCTGCACAGCTTACTGGAGAGAACCAATGGACACTTTCACATCCAGATATGACTGAAAGCATTAACATTAATCCTGATATTTTTAGCGGCCAATATAAAAGCGTGACCGTGTGGGATGATATTGTGCAGGGACAAATAAGTAATGAAAATATAGACGCTTGGTTTAGCGAGATCGCTGGAGAGCCGTTACAACTTGTTTACTTTGGTAAAGCGTCCGAGCGTTTTACTAGTCGTAGGCCAGATTCACCTGTCGCTTTTGCTGATGGCTATCCATTTCTATTAACAACAGAAGCCTCACTTGCAGAACTTAATCGTAGCTGTCCTAAAGACATCGACATGATGCAATTCAGACCCAATTTGGTTGTGAAAGGAAACTCGCCATTTGAAGAAGACAGTTGGAAACGTATTCGAATTGGCCAAGTCGAATTTGAAAATGTAAAACCTTGTGTTCGTTGTATATTCACAACATTAAACCCAAAGACAGCAGAAAAAATAGGGAAAGGCGAACCACTTAAAACACTTGGCAAGTTTCGTCTACTTGGTAAAGATGGTGTCACATTTGGTATAAATATGATCGCCCTAAATTCAGGTAGCATTCATCTAGGCGATAGTATTGAAGTGCTTGAATATAGAGAGCCTGAACAATATCTAGACAGAAGAAAAGCCTAACACTGCTCTTTTAGACCCATAAAAAAAGAAGGCACTTGGCCTTCTTTTTTATCATCAATGCTTAGTGAAATTAGGCTTCTTGTTTCGCTAAGTATTCGTCGTAAGTGCCGTGGAAATCGACAATGCCATCACTGGTTACTTCGACGATACGAGTCGCCAAGGACGATACGAATTCGCGGTCATGGCTGACAAAGATCAAAGTGCCAGGGTAGTTTTCAAGCGCCAAGTTCAAAGACTCGATCGATTCCATATCCATGTGGTTAGTTGGCTCATCCATAACGAGTACGTTAGGCTTTTGCAGCATCAACTTACCGAATAACATACGACCCTGTTCACCACCAGAAAGCACTTTTACAGATTTCTTAATGTCGTTTTGAGAGAAAAGCAGGCGTCCCAAAGTGCCACGAATAACTTGCTCGTCGTCGCCTTCTTGCCCCCACTGTCCCATCCATTCGATTAGGTCAACGTCTTTTTCGAATTCATGGGCATGATCTTGGGCGTAGTAGCCAATATTGGCGTTTTCTGACCATTTCACTTCGCCCTTGGTAAGCTCTGTATCGCCAACCAAACATTTTAGCAAAGTCGTTTTACCGATACCGTTTGGCCCGATAACCGCAATGCGCTCACCGACTTCGACCATCATGTTTAAGCCACTGAATAGTTCTTCATCATAAGATTTGGCTACGTTTTCGATTTGCACGGCCATACGATGTAGCTTTTTCTCTTGCTCGAAGCGAATAAATGGATTCTGTCGGCTGGAAGGTTTTACTTCTTCTAGCTGAATTTTATCAATTTGTTTAGCACGTGATGTTGCTTGCTTCGATTTTGAAGCGTTGGCAGAGAAGCGGCTAACGAAGGATTTTAGCTCGTTAATCTGCGCTTTTTTCTTCGCATTGTCTGATAATAGACGCTCACGAGCTTGAGTCGCCGCTGTCATGTACTCATCGTAGTTACCAGAGAACAAGCGCAATTCGCCGTAGTCTAAATCTGCCATGTTAGTACAAACAGAGTTTAAGAAGTGACGGTCATGGGAAATGATGATCATAGTGCAATTACGCTCGACCAAAACACCTTCCAACCAGCGAATAGTGTTGATGTCCAAGTTGTTGGTTGGCTCGTCAAGCAATAGAATTTCTGGATCAGAGAACAAGGCCTGAGCAAGCAATACACGAAGTTTTAAGCCAGGAGCGACTTCGCTCATTAAGCCATAATGTTGTTCTATAGGAATACCAACGCCTAGTAGCAATTCTCCAGCACGAGCATCAGCGGTGTAACCGTCCATTTCAGCGAACTCAGCTTCCAAGTCGCCAGCACGTAAACCATCAGCTTCAGTCATTTCTGGGTTTGCGTAAATGGCATCTTTTTCAGATTTAATTGCCCAAAGCTCAGTGTGACCCATAATGACAGTATCAATAACGGAATACTCTTCGTAGGCAAACTGATCTTGCTTCAATTTACCAAGACGCTCATTCGGATCTTTAGAAACATTACCAGAGCTTGGTTCTAGATCACCGCCTAGAATTTTCATGAACGTAGATTTACCACATCCATTCGCTCCGATTAGACCGTAGCGCTTGCCTTCTCCAAACTTCACAGAGACATTTTCAAAAAGAGGTTTTGCACCAAATTGCATGGTGATGTTAGCCGTCGTTAACAAAGTATTCTTCCGTTTATCATGAGGTAAGTTTTTTTGCTTTTATCTGTTTTTCGTCATAAGAGCAAAGATTATGCGGCGCATTATCGCACAGAACTAGGCGAGTCTTTAAGGAAGAAAGTGCTTATTGTGAAAAAAAGCTCGAACTAACTGTTACACATAGAGTCAATAACCCACAAACGGAATACAAAATGATACTGATCTTTTGACTGGATAGGACTAAAACTAATATATATCCATTGGCTATTTAGAAATCATGATAACCGCCGATGATATAGTTATAACCACTGACGGAGAAAGATATGGAAACCGTCTTAGCAGTAGCGACACAGTACGATATATCGCCAGCGCACCTAAAAGAAGGCTCTATTTTTGGCGCTTTGTCAGACCCTTCAATTCAGTTTTTACTAGACGAAGGCGTTTTGCATAAAGTAGCAAAAGGTGATGAGGTTTTTTCCTATGGTAGCAAAGGCGGAAGCTTTTATGCTGTCTTGCATGGAAAGTTAGATTTCTACAAGCAACATAATGATAAAAAATTACGAACCAGAACTGTTTGTTTTGGTGAAGCGATTGGCTTTGTGTCTATGATTGCCCTGCATGAGCGTGTCGGCAGTCTATGCGCATTAGAAGATTCTCTTTTGTTAGAGATCTCAAGCCAGTTGTTTAGTGATTTTCATGATCAACATCCGTTTGATTTCGGTATTCTGTTGATGAACTTATCGCGAGATATGGCAAGAACAATACGAGAATTGAGTAATGCCTTGGTTGAATATGATGAGCTTGAGAAATGAAATGAATCGACTAATGAATTGCACTATTAGTCGATTCATAAATAACGGGTCATTACTTAATAGCGGCGACCACTGATATTTCAACTAGCAGTTCAGGTCTTGCCAGTCTTGCCTCTACACACGCTCGAGCTGGTGCGTGGCCTTTAGGAATCCATGTGTCCCAAACCGCATTCATTGCTGTAAAGTCTTTCATATCTCGAAGGTAAATTGTTGCTGATAAAATATAAGATCTGTCTGAGCCAGCTTGCTCTAATAGAACATCAACTTTTTCTAGCATGGTTTTGGTTTGCTCAGTGATATCCGTATTTGCATCCGCACCCACCTGGCCGCATAAATAAACCGTCTCGTTGTGTTTAACGATACGGCTCATGCGTTGACCAACTTCCATGCGCTCAATTGTTGCCATAATTACCTCTATTTCATTAAGAAAGAATATACTTTTTTATATTTATAATTTTTAAGTGTTTCACTATAAAGGCAGAAGCCTCTAAAATTCCAGCCCTTTTTGCGCTTTTATTCCACGTTTAAAGGCGTGCTTTACTTCTTTTATCTCACTTACTGTGTCAGCAAGTTCGATCAATGCTTCAGAGGCGCCACGTCCAGTCACAACAAGATGCTGGTTTTCAGGGCGATTCATCAAGGCTTTCAACACTTCGTCTTCATTCAGGTATTCGTAGTGAAGCAGATAAGTCAGTTCATCCAATACAACCAAATCGACGTCAGGATCATTGAGCATGCTCAATGCATTGGACCAAGCTTCCTCTGAAGACGCTATGTCTGCGTCTCTATTTTGCGTTTCCCAAGTAAAGCCTGACGGCATGATTTCCCATCGAACATTTTCTTGTTGTTTAAAAAAGTCGATTTCGCCAGTGTTCCACTCGCCTTTTAAAAATTGCACGACACCGACTTTCATTCCATGGCCTAGAGCACGAGCAACCATACCCAATGCTGAACTGGACTTGCCTTTTCCATTCCCTGTCAAAAGCACAAAAGTGCCTTTGTCTTCTTGAGCTTTAGCAATACGCTTATCGACATGCTTTTTGATATTTTGCATGCGCTGTTGGTGTTTTTCTGGGTCCTTAATTGCTTTTGACATAATGCCTCTTGCTACTAAATAGAACGAAAGCCTTATTCATACTTACGTACAAATAAGGCCTCATAATTGCAAACATAAATTAAATACGGTCGTCTTCAGGGTCATAGCCAAGGTTAGGGGCTAGCCACCTTTCGGCATCATCTTTACTCATCCCTTTACGATCTGCGTAATCATCAACCTGATCTGGCCCAATCTTACCAATACCGAAGTAAGTTGCATCTGGGTGGGCAAAATACCACCCACTCACTGCTGCGGTAGGCATCATTGCAAAGCTTTCTGTGATCTCCATCTCGATGTTTTCTTTCACATCTAACAGAGTCCAAAGCTTGGCTTTTTCTGTGTGATCCGGACAAGCAGGATAACCAGGTGCCGGACGAATACCTTGGTATTTTTCTTTGATCAATTGTTCATTGGTTAACGATTCTGCTTCAGCATAGCCCCAGAATTCCTTACGAACTTTTTCATGCAAGTACTCTGCTGTCGCTTCGGCCAAACGGTCTGCAACCGCCTTGATCATAATAGAATTGTAATCATCATGATCCGCTTCGTATTTTTCTACCAATGGATCGATACCAAAACCTGCCGCACAAGCAAAAGCCCCTATATAATCAGCGACACCACTTTCTTTTGGCGCTATAAAATCGGCCAAGCTATGGTTGTATTTACCAGGAGCCGTCAATTCATTTTGAATGCGTAAGAAAGACAAACGTTCGATAACGTCATTACGCGATTCATCTGCATAGATTTCAATGTCATCATGGTTTGTCTGGTTCGCTGGAAACAAACCAACAACCGCACGTGCTTGCAAACATTTACTCGCAATCACTTCGTCTAACATTTTAAGCGCATCTTTATATACTCGGGTGGCTTCTTCGCCAACTACTTCGTCAGTCAGAATGCGAGGATAAGCGCCAGCCAATTCCCAAGTTTGGAAAAATGGCGTCCAGTCTATGTAGTCTTTAACTAGATTAAGGTCGATATCATTTTCGTTTAAAACAGTAACGCCCAGCTTGTTGGGTTTTACAATATTTCCACCATCAAACGCTATTGGGGCCTTATTTTGACGCGCTTTATCCAAGGAAACTCGACGACCGGCTTTCGCGCGATCTTTATAGCGAATTCGTGTCTTCTCGTAGTCCGCTTTAATTTCGTCGACAAAGGCTTGATAGCGCTCTTTGTCTTTGCTTAATAAAGCGCTGGCAACACCTACGCTGCGAGATGCATTGGTAACATGCACCACCTGATTGCGTTTGTAGTTCTGCTCGATCTTAACGGCCGTGTGGGCTTTCGATGTGGTTGCGCCGCCGATCATTACCGGCAAATCGAATCCTTGGCGCTCCATTTCTTTGGCCACATGCACCATTTCATCAAGAGATGGTGTAATTAAGCCAGACAGGCCAATCATGTCTGCGCCCTCTTCTTTGGCGGTCCGCAGGATTTTTTCTGCTGGCACCATAACCCCAAGGTCGATGACTTCGAAGTTGTTACACTGCAGAACCACACCAACAATATTCTTGCCGATATCATGTACATCGCCCTTCACTGTTGCCATAACGATCTTGCCATTACTAGAAGAAGCTGTGTCCATATTGAGACGTTTTTCTTCTTCAATGAAAGGCATCAAATAAGCAACGGCTTTTTTCATTACTCGAGCAGACTTTACCACCTGAGGCAGGAACATTTTGCCGGAGCCAAATAAGTCACCGACAATGCCCATTCCGTCCATCAAAGGCCCTTCAATTACCTCTAATGGGCGAGCATAAGCTTGGCGAGCTTCTTCTGTGTCATCATCGATGAACTCTGTAATGCCTTTTACTAGAGCGTGGCTAAGACGTTCAGAAACAGGCAAACCACGCCACTCTTGAGTTTCTTTTTCCGCTACTTCGCCGTTACCCGCAAACTCGCCAGCGATTGCTAACAAGTTATCCGTTGCTTCTGGTGTGCGATTAAGTACAGCGTCCTCTACTGCGTCGCGTAGTTTCAGCGGGATGTCTTCATACAAGGCAAGTTGCCCCGCATTCACAATCCCCATCGTCATGCCTTGCTTGATCGCGTGGTACAAGAACACAGCATGAATCGCTTCACGTACGGGGTTATTACCACGAAAGGAGAAAGAGACGTTAGACACGCCACCAGACACTTTGGCATAAGGCAGTTCACGAGTGATATCACCCGTAGCTTCGATAAAATCCAAGGCGTATCTGTTGTGTTCCTCAATGCCTGTGGCGATGGCAAAGATATTTGGATCGAAAATAATGTCTTCTGGTGGGAAACCAACTTCATCAACCAAGATATGATATGAACGTCGGCATATTTCTATTTTTCGAGCACGAGTATCCGCTTGACCCACTTCGTCAAATGCCATGACGATAACGGCGGCTCCGTATTTCATTAATTTGCGCGCTTGCTCACGGAAGTTATCTTCACCCTCTTTCATACTGATAGAGTTGACGACGCCTTTACCTTGAATCCATTTCAGGCCGGCTTCTAGAATCTCCCATTTTGAAGAATCCAGCATGATGGGCACACGTGAGATATCTGGTTCAGAGGCAATCAGCTTAAGGAATCGCTCCATCGCTGCTTGCGAGTCCAACATGCCCTCGTCCATGTTGATGTCGATGATTTGCGCACCGTTCTCAACTTGTTGACGAGCAACATCGAGCGCAGTATCAAAGTCACCTTCTTTAATAAGGCGTTTGAACATCGCTGAACCGGTGACATTAGTACGTTCACCCACGTTAACAAATAAGCTATCTCCGTCGATGTTAAAAGGTTCAAGACCCGATAGACGACAAGCTTTTTCGATAACCGGAATAACGCGCGGAGTCGCGTCTGCAAATGCTTTGGCAAAGGTTTCAATGTGTGCCGGCGCAGTACCGCAACAACCGCCAATAATGTTCAAGAATCCAGAATCAACCCAACCCTGAATTTCTTCAAGCATTTCTTCAGGCGATTCATCGTATTCGCCGAAGGCGTTGGGTAAGCCTGCATTTGGGTGAGCAGATACGTGAGTGTCTGCAATACGTGAAAGCTCTTCTACGTATTGGCGTAGTTCTTTCGGCCCTAGTGCACAGTTTAAGCCGACAGAAATAGGTTTAGCGTGGGAAATAGAATTCCAGAATGCTTCGGTTGTTTGTCCAGATAAAGTACGGCCAGAGGCATCGGTAATGGTGCCCGAAATCATGATTGGGTAGCGCACACCCGCTTTCTCAAAGTAATCTAATACAGCGTAAATGGCCGCTTTTGCGTTTAAAGTATCGAAGATCGTTTCGATTAAAATGAGATCGACACCACCCTTAATTAAACCATCTACTGCAGTGGTATAGGCTTCAACAAGTTCATCAAAGTGAATATTACGGAAGCCTGGGTCGTTAACATCAGGGGAAATCGTACAAGTACGACTGGTCGGGCCAACCGCGCCAGCAACAAAACGAGGTTTGCTTGGGTTTTGCTTGGTAAATTCGTCAGCGGCTTCACGTGCTAAGCGTGCAGATTCAAAGTTAAGCTCATAGCTGAGATCTTCCATGTGATAATCCAACATGGAAATGTAGTTGGCATTGAAAGTATTTGTTTCAATAATGTCTGCGCCAGCAGCAAGGTAGCTGGAATAAATGTCTTTGATGATCTTTGGTTGAGTCAATGAAAGAAGATCATTGTTACCTTTTAGGTCACTTTCCCAATCTTCAAAGCGCTCGCCACGATAGTCTTGTTCTTCTAATTTGTATCCCTGAATCATGGTGCCCATGGCGCCATCTAGAATCAATACGTTTTCAGCTAGTCGTTTCTCAATAATAGAATACGAATCGGACTTTACCACTCTCACCACCTCAAAAAAGAATATGCAAGAGTACTATACCGAAAAGTTGGGCTTGTCGCGTTGAAAAAAAGTAATGCAGTGTTGAATGATTCGAGAAAAGGCAATCACGAAGCGGCTCAAAGGAGCCAGCTTCGTGAAGATAACAGTAAATTAATGGCCTAAGAGTTAAATTCTTGGGCGTTTTTTGATTTGTTAATTCGGCCGATAAGGAAACCTCCTATCAGGCCAAGCAAAATTGCCATGCCCCAATAGCCGTATTTATCGAACAAGTTCGTATTGACTAATGATAAGGTTTCACTACCACGATAAATTTGTCTTTGAAATACCTGATCTTGGAAATTCATTTGTTGGTTAACAAATAGGTTTAATTGCGCGTCAGGTTTCTCATTTAATCCAGCAACACGCCAGCGCCATTGCAAACGACCATTTTGCACCATAGCATTTGCAACTCGATCGCTAATCATTTGAATATCACTGTCTACTACCAGCTCAGCTTGATAAGTTTGACCTGATATAAATGGCTGTACATCAGCAGAAACCAGAATTTCAAAGTTGTTGTGCAGCGCCATTTCGTCTGGTAGCTGCCAGCTGACATTCTGTAATCTTGAACCTAGCTGAGATTGCAAGGATTCGATCGTTGCGTTGACCGATATGCCATTATTCTCATTGCTCTGAAGTGCTTGCTGAGTGCTAGTAAGGCGATCTGATACGGCGCTTAGCTCAGACTCAGTTGTGCTAAGAGCCGTTTCTGCGGCTTCTAGCTTGGCAGTTAACGTAGCATTATTTTGCTGTGCAAGTGACAATTTCGCATTTAAGTCTTTCCAGCGCTGCTCATAGGCTGCGCCCTCATCTAATGCTGCTTCCAACTTAACAATGTCACTTTTATATTCTTCTATTAGTGCTTTTTGATCTGTTACTTGCTTTTGCAGATTAATCAATTCAACACGTAATTGGGCATTATCACGGTCATAAAAAGCACCGTTATCTGTTTGTATCACAGGCTGGGTTGTTGAATCAGGAATCACAGAGTTATCGTTTAGATTAGAAAGTCTCTCTGATAATGCTTGATGTCGAGCTCGGGCGTCAGATAACTCACCAGCAAGAATTAGGTTTTCTTGTTTAAGGTCTGAAAGCTGTTTTTGAAGGGCTTTGTTATCTGTTTGAAGATTTGCATACTTTGCTTGCAACTCTGTATTTTCACCTAATAGCTCAAGATAGCTTTGTTTAAAACCATCTTGTGATGCTGGCATTGCTTCAAGACTGGCGACTTGTTTCTTTAATGATCCATTTTCATTTTCAAGCTGACTAATACGACGGTGTAATAATTCATTATCCAGTTTTAATGCTGAATATTGTGATTCGAGTTCTGCTCGGGATTGTTTTTGCTTTTCTAAAGTCGCTAGGGTTTCAGCTGTTGGTGCTGTTTTTTGAAGCGAGGCGATTAAGCTATCTTTCTCATCAAGGGATTGATTAAGCAACGAAAGCTGCGCTTTGTTGTTGTCTAGTTGAGTCTGAAGGTTTTGAATAAGTTCAGCATTGGAGTCATTGCTTGCTGATTTGACTGCTGTAGCGGTTGTGGGTTCAACCACGTCATTGTCGATAGATGATGACGTTTGCTGGCTGGACGTTGTACTACAGGCTGACAATAATAATCCTAAAGCAATAGGAATAAACTGTGTTTTATTGCTTTTCATGTTTCGCTCCTTAATAAACTCAAGGTCGACAATAAGTTATCCTCTCTTATGCCAGATTTAAGTATAGAATGCAAAGAACCAGTAAAGACAGAACTCAAATTATTATAAGCCATACACAAAAAAGCCCCCAATGAAAAACATTGGGGGCTTTGAATATCGACGAAAGGATAATCTAAAACTTGCTAGGCAAGACTTTTTGAAATCACTTCATAAACATCTTTAGATAAATCTTCTGCCAATATACGCTCAAGCTCTGCTTTCATTTTTATACTTAACTCAGGCTGCATTTTTTTCCAACGAGTTAATGGAGTACAAAGGCGAGAAGCAATTTGTGGATTACGCTTATTTAACAAAATTATCTGATCTGCCAAGAAATGATAGCCGCTGCCATCCATTTTATGGAAACCGCTAATACTTTGTCCAAAACCACCGAGAACAGAGCGAACCTTATTTGGGTTCTTTAGGTCAAAGGCAGGATGTTCCATTAAGCCTTTCACCGTTTCCAAAGCGGTTTCTTGTTCTTGGCTTGCACTTAACATAAGCCATTTATTGACCACCAATGGTTCCGCTTTCCACTGTTCATAAAAGGCATTCAATAATACATCGGCTTGTTTTTGCTGGGTATTAACCACAATAGAAAGTGCAGCAAACTGATCTGTCATATTGTTGGCTGTTTTGAACTGTGCAACAAGCTCTTGTTGAGCGAGCTCACTGCCCGATTCCACCCAGTAAGATAAGGCGATGTTTTTCAATGAACGATGAGCGATGTCTTCAGCGGCGGGTTGGTATTCACCTTGAATTTTATGTTGACGATAGACTCGCTCAAAGTCAGTCTCCAGCGCATTAGCCAATTGCCCTTTTAAGTACTGGCGGGCCTGTTTAATGGCCGCTGGGTATATTGGATTTGCTAGTTCAGACAAATAAGCTTGACTCGGCAAGGCAAGAATTAAAGCAACCATTGCTGGGTCGAGCGTTTCATCATTTAGCAATGCTTTAAAGCCATGCACTAATTGCGAGTCAATAGATAAGGTTTGCCCTTCTATTGCCTGATTAATAAGAGTGGTTAGCTCATTAACAGCGAGTTGCTGAGCAGCGCTCCAACGATTAAACCCATCCGAATCGGAAGACAGCAATAACAATAGGTCTTTCGAAGAATAGTCATAACGTAATTTAACGGGTGCCGAAAAGCCTCGTAACAAAGACGGTACAGGCTTAGAAGTCAAACCGCTAAACTCAAATTCTTGCTCACTGGCATTGAGGTGCAATACATGATCTTCTGCTCTCACACCGTTTACTTCAGCAGATATAACCGTGCCTTGTTGGTCAAGCAAGCCAACACGCACTGGAATATGCAGAGGTAATTTTGTTGGTTGACCTGGGGTGGCAGGTGTATCTTGTTTCATGGTTAAACGATACGTACCTGTTGCTTCGTCAAAACGATCTGTCACTGTGACAATCGGTGTGCCCGCTTGAGAGTACCAGCGCTTAAATTGCGTAAGATCAACGCCAGAGGCATCTTGCATCGCTGCAACAAAATCATCACAAGTTACCGCTTGACCATCGTGACGATCAAAATACAAATCGGAACCGGCTCGGAATTTTTCAGCACCTAACAAGGTGTGAATCATACGTACAATTTCAGCGCCCTTTTCGTAAACAGTCAGGGTGTAAAAGTTTGAAATTTCGATAAAAGATGCTGGGCGTACCGGATGCGCCATAGGACCAGCATCTTCAGCAAACTGCGCTGTTTTTAGAAAAGAAACGTCTTCAACACGTTTTACTGTGTCTGAATGCATATCGGCAGAGAAGGTTTGATCACGAAAGACCGTAAAACCTTCCTTTAGACTTAATTGGAACCAGTCACGGCAAGTGACGCGATTACCTGACCAGTTATGAAAATATTCGTGAGCGACAATAGCTTCAACACGCAAATACGTATCATCTGTGGTGGTTTCTGGGCTAGCTAGCAAACATGATGAATTGAAAATATTCAATCCTTTGTTTTCCATTGCGCCCATATTGAAGTCATCCACGGCAACGATCATGAAAATGTCCAGATCGTATTCGCGACCGTAAGTTTCTTCGTCCCAACGCATGGAACGTTTTAGCGCTTCCATCGCATAATCGACTTTGTCGATATTATGGGACTCAGTGAAAATTTGCAGTTTTATATCGCGCTTGCTTTGTGTCGTAAAGACATCATTTTTAACTGCAAGATCACCCGCTACCAAGGCAAAAAGATACGCAGGCTTTGGAAATGGATCGTGCCACACAACGACCGTTTTGCCCTCATCCGTTTTACCGCGCTCTACTTCGTTGCCGTTAGACAACATAACTGGGTAGCGTGCTTCGTCAGCAATAATGGTTGTGGTAAACACGGACATTACATCAGGACGATCTAGGTAATAAGTAATATGGCGAAAACCTTCGGCTTCACACTGGGTACAGAACATAGAAGACGAACGATATAAGCCTTCTAGGCGTGTGTTATTTTGTGGCTCAATTAGAGTTTCACAAGTCAGAATAAATTCATCAGCGGTGGCAGTAATGATCAGTTTATCTTCACTGATACGGTATTCTTCTGGCGGCAATGCGTAGTCATCCATAGCAACACCGATTAATTTAACATCTTCACCGCCATCAAGAACCAAAGGCGCTGTTGATTTGCCAAACGCTGGATTCCGGCGCATATGTAGGCGAGAAGTCACGATGGTAGTGGCTTCGTCTAGATCAAAGGTGAGCTCTGTTTTATCAATAAGAAAAGGAGGAACTTTATAGTCTTTTAAATAAATTACTGAAGGCTGACTCTCTTTCATTTGTTCTAATCTCCTAAAATGTCAATGTCGCTTGATAACCAGTGTATTTACGGATATTTATGACGCCTGTATCTAGCATCCAATATTGCCCTTTTATTCCCATTAAAGTCCCTTCAATGAGTGGCGTTTTTTCCGCATTAAGGCTGGTGATCTTGGTTGGATATTCTAAAACTGGATAGTGAAACTCATGGGTTTCATTTTCATCAGAAAGATCGGTTATAGATTGCAAGCCGAATTCACTCTGTAGTGAGTCTAAGCCTTCGTAAAGGCGATCAATTAATCGCTCTTGCTCTTGCTCAAGATCAAGTTCGGTAGACGACCCTTTGAGCATATTTCGCCAGTTGGTTTTATCTGCCACTTCGGTTTTAAACAAGGTTTCGACTAACCCCGACATTCTGCGGTTTTGTACTCGAAACAAGGCTCTTGCCTGTGTCGCACCTTGATCGATCCAGCGGGTAGGAAGTTGATCGCCACGGGTGATGCCAACTTTCAGTGCCGATGAATTCGCCAAATAAACATAATGACTTTGCATGCAATATTGCTCAGCCCATTCAGGTTCTCGACACGTTCCCAAATGGAAATGACATTTTTCTGGACTCATGATGCAGGTATCGCAAGCAGCCAACTTTCGGAAACAGTTGTAGCAAAAACCTTGGCTGAATGATTTTTTAGTCACTTTACTGCAATGAACACAATGAATGATGCCATCAATATGCAAAGAGACTTTCTTACCCAAGAGGTCGTTGATTAAAACGCGTTCATTACCCAAATCAAGATGATAATAAACCTGACCATCGCGGACTTCAGTGGACATTTTTTTGAGGTTGCCTTGCAGCATTAAGCTTGCCCCTCAGGGCCATCACCTACCCATTTGATCGTGTCTTGTTCTTTTGCTGGATCTTTTTTGCCGACATTTTTATGCCCTGTGGTATCAATGTATCCCACGCGGTCTTTTTCTTCTTTATTGCTGTAGTCATAAGTAATGACAGCTTGAAGACATAACTCTGTTTGCTCTGGGGTCAATCTCACGCCATTGGGCCATTTACCAAGCTCTACAGCTTGCTTCAATTTGACATAAACTTCAGGCGACATATTGTCGATCATTTCTTTAAAATTCATTTTTGTATCTCCCTGCGCTACAGCAGGCTAAGTCTATAATTAAAAGGTAAAATTAAAATTGATTTGACGGATTTTGGCGGTGTTTTGTCGCCAACCAATAGATCACAGCCAGCACCAAGCCCGATAGCAAACCAATGGTATGGGCTGTGTTTGCAATGCTGCCAAGTCCTATCATTTCAGGCAAAGGCGTATAGCCTACTGCGAGCCAAACTGTAAAAAACAACATTAAGTGCTTGCTGATAATATTAGGCCAGCGCTTGTTTAATAGTGGTACGAGCCAAGCAAAACCAATCAAGCCGTAAACAACACCAGACAAGCCGCCAAATAATGGATAGCCGCTTAGTTGATATTGCAGAACATTGCTTAAAACCGCAATGATGGCAACCCCAACACTCCAAACGATGGAACCTAAAATACGCTCTAATTTCCCGCCGATTTCCCATACCCACAGGGTATTAAAGACAATATGAAGCACACTAAAATGCAGTAATGCAGGAGTAAAGAAACGCCAATATTCTCCTTTAGCAACGACTTCAGCTAAGTCATAAAAATAAATATGACCATTTCTAATATCAAACGGACTTATGGAAAAGTAACCAACTGTCTTGAGGTTTGCACCTAGCTGAGTAAGGACGGCCACTAGAAGAGTGAGTAACAAAAGAATGGTTGTGACAGGCGACTTTTTAAGCTGAGAAACAATGCCACCCGGAGATGTCGCTTTGACGTCTTTAGGTTGGGTTTGTTCTAACAAAGAGGGATTATCTTTCCATATGGTTAGAAGTTGCTCAACCGTTGGAAGTTGGTTTGGATCTAGTATCCATAGCTCATCATGGCCTTGTTGAGAAACAATCTGATGTGCCACCTTATGTCGCCATAATGCTTCACTTAACCCTTTAGGGTCTTCTGTTTGTTGAAACTGATAAACAAAATACATGGAACCCCTAAAGGATATGTTTATAAAATGATAAGAACACTAACCTGTTATTCGACCCTTTAAGGGCGATAACTGGATTGCCAACCTAATTTATCACGACACACATTGTAAAAGTCATGGTTTTTAGGGTGTATTAGGCGAATCCCCCCCGTTTTTTTGGTGATATGTATTTCATCACCAGGTGCTGCCGTAATGTTTAACTGACCATCACAGCTCACGCTTGGGTAGGTAAGATTGGATTCACACACCACAATACGGATTTTTGCATTCGCATCAATCACAATGGGGCGATTACTTAAGGTATGAGGGTGCATAGGAACCAGTACCAAGGCATCCAATTTTGGTAGCATGATAGGTCCACCAGCCGATAACGCGTATGCCGTCGACCCCGTTGGCGTTGCCACGATCAAACCGTCAGACTTTTGGTTCATCACAAATTGATCATCAATAAATAAATCAAAGCGAATCATTCGCGCAGATTTACCTGGATGAAGCACTAGATCATTCAGTGCTATGCCCTCACCGCTAGGACGATTTTGACGCTTAATTTTGGCCTCGATCATAAAGCGTTTTTCTTCGTGGTATTCACCACGAAAAATAGGATCTAACTCTTCTTGAAGGTTATGAGGAGAAATATCGGTAAGGAACCCTAAGGTGCCACGGTTGATACCTAAAACTGGAATGTCGTAATTACAAATTGCTCTTGCTGCGCCGAGGAAACTACCATCACCTCCAACGACCATGACCATGTCACAATGATCTCCCAATTCTTTTAGCGCAGAGGATGCGACTTTAACGCCCGGCATCATAGTTGCCAACTGGTCTTCAAGTACCGGTGCGATGTTTTTTTCTTGGAGATATTCCATCAGCTTCTTAACCGTATCAAGAATCTGAGGTTTATCTAATCGAGCAATAATACCAACACGTCTAAAAAGACTCATGTGTCATTCTCTTCCCGTCTATCGATGTCAACAAATCAACCCACTAAGGTGTGTATAACGGTTTTTATTTTTATGTGGGTCTTACATAAGTTGCGCAACTTTAACATGAAGACGATGACTATCGCCATCTCGTTAAGAACACCAGTAGGGATTAGTATCTTTTGAATATCCTCGCCAGCCTTGTAAACCGCCTGTATGGATAAATAATGTACGACGATATGGCCACACGCCCTCTTTTATCGCTTTCAAGGTGGCATACATGCTTTTACTTGTATAAACCGGGTCAAGTGGATGTTTGGGATTGGCTTTCGCGAATTCTCTCATAAAGGCAATTAATGCTGGGCTTTGTTTGGCGTAACCACCTTCGTGGCAATCGAAATGGAAGAACAATTTTGAATCTAAGCACTCTTTTGAGATTGACGCATCGGCTAGCTGACTGGCTAACTCTAAAATCAAATCTCGCTGAGCGGGCTCACCCTTAAGCGCACTAAACACATGTAAATCTGGCGTTTGGTGACTTGCCAACATACCTGCGGCAGTTGTGCCAGTACCTGAAGACACAACCCATGCATCATATTTACCATCGATTGCGTTAATATCAGTCGCCCAATCTCGGCAACCCATAGCACCAAGCTTCCCGCCGCCACCTTCTGGAATCCAGTAAACATTTCCATAATAACGGTTTATCTCATCAACTATTTGAGCGTCCATACCAAGTCGATAATCGGCTCTTGTCGAAGGCCACAACTCAACACCATCGCTCACCATATCTTTTAATGTGGGAGTGAGTTTAGGCTGAAGTTCGCCCCGTACGACAGCCACCGCTCTAAACGGCAAATCCTTGAGCGTAGCACCAAAGGCATGAAGGTGATTTGAAAACGGCCCACCAAACGTAGCGATGACAGAAGCGTTTTGTTTTTTGGCAGCCTCAATATGATGCTGAAGCTTATGCCACTTATTTCCCGGTGCATTCGGGTGTTCAAGATCGCCGCGGTAGATATCTAACTCGTAATTAATCTTAGAAACCTTAAATTCATTTGATGGAAGGAAATCTGGCCCAAAGGCGATTGGTTGGATACAAGACACAAATATACTCAGTTACAAAAAACACATGTTTTCATCATAACATGTGTTTTTCATTCGCTATCACACACTTTTTAAAATGAGAAAAACCACTCTCGCTGACATTTGTTTGTTAAAATCCTCGCACTCATCAATTGTGGAGATGAAACATGATTCCAAAGCTTTCTGAAGTCTCGCCCATTCAGGCCAAATACCTTTCTTTCATTGAGCGCCTGAAAGCTTCAGGATTCTCAGGAGATACCAATCCTGATTACGCCAACCGTGTGGTTCTTTCAACTGACAACTCTATTTATCAGGTCTTACCTCAAGGGGTTATCTTTCCTAAGAACGTACAAGATATTCAACTGTTGGTTCAACTTTCTAATCAAGAAGAGTTCAACGATGTGGTGTTAAGCCCTCGTGGTGGCGGCACGGGCACTAACGGCCAGTCGTTAACCGATGGTTTGGTGATCGATTTATCCAAGCACATGAATCGAATACTGGAAATTAACGCTGAGGAAGGTTGGGCTCGTGTCGAAGCCGGCGTAGTAAAAGATCAGCTTAATAAAGCGATTAAACCTCACGGCTTATTCTTCGCGCCAGAGTTATCGACCAGCAACCGAGCGACTATTGGCGGCATGATTAATACCGACGCCAGCGGACAAGGTTCGGTAATGTATGGAAAAACACGCGATCACGTTCTTGAGCTAAGAACCGTGCTGTTAGATGGCCATCTATTAGATTCTGCCCCCATTGATGATAAAACACTGGATGATATACAAAGTGGCAGTGACTATTCCGCTCATGCACACCGTGTTGTCGATAGTATTCAGAAAAGCAAAGCTCAAGAAATCAAAGACACCTTCCCTGCACTTAACCGCTGTCTAACGGGCTACGACTTGGCTCATATTCGCACCGAAGACGGACAATTCAATATGAACTCGGTGCTTTGTGGCTCAGAAGGCACGCTAGGCTTTATTGTTGAAGCGAAAGTTAACCTTTTACCGATTCCAACTTATGCCGCTTTAGTCAATATTCGTTATGACAGCTTCGAAGGATCCCTGCGTCATGCTCGTGAGCTACTGGCCGCCAAGCCAACCTCCATCGAAACCGTTGATTCGAAAGTTCTCGGACTCGCGAAAGGCGATATTATTTGGAACTCTGTAGCTGAGTTTTTTCCAGAAAAAGCAGGAGAAGACATCCAAGGGATTAACCTTGTCGAATACACTGGAAATGACGAACAAGACGTTGCCGATAAAATCAAAATACTGACCGACAAATTAGATGCTTTAGCGGAACAAGGCGGAAGCAGTGCGTTGGGTTACACCATCGCCATGGGACACGATAACGTTAACAAGCTCTGGGCAATGCGTAAAAAATCCGTTGGGTTATTAGGAAACGCAAAGGGGGAAAGTCGCCCTATTCCATTCGTTGAAGACACAGCCGTACCGCCAGAGAATCTTGCTGATTTTATAATGGAGTTTCGTGCCGTTCTTGATAGCTATAATGTTCAGTATGGCATGTTCGGTCATGTTGATGCGGGGGTTCTTCATGTTCGCCCTGCACTTGACCTCAAAGACGAAGCCCAAGAACCCATGATCCGAGAGATCACAGATAAGGTCGTTGCACTTACCCAGAAATACAATGGTTTGTTGTGGGGTGAGCATGGCAAAGGCGTTCGCTCTGAATATTCTCCTGCTTTTTTTGGCGAACTTTATCCGAGTATCCAGCAAATAAAAGGCGCTTTTGATCCAAGAAACCAATTAAATCCCGGTAAAATTGCTACGCCATTTGAACTCGGTGTAGATTTATTACAGATAGATGCCGTTCCATTACGAGGTCAATTTGACCGTCAAATTCCATTGCATAATCGTGACCAATTTCAGGAAGGTATGTACTGTAATGGCAACGGTGCCTGCTACAACTTTGACCCAAATGATGCCATGTGCCCTTCCTGGAAAGGTACGCGAGATCGTCGTCATTCGCCAAAAGGACGCGCCTCTTTAATGCGTGAATGGCTACGTGGAATGAGTCAACAAGGCGTGGACACGGTTAAAGCAAGCAAAGACGCAAAAAACAGTAATTTTCTTTTTAGCTTTTTTCCAAAGCTTAAAAACACACTAGCAAAACGTCGCGGCGACTACGACTTTTCCAATGAAGTGCATGAATCTATGATGGGCTGCTTGGCGTGTAAATCTTGTGTCGGACAGTGCCCAATTAAAGTTGATGTACCAGAATTCAGAGCGAAATTTTTGGAGCTGTATTACAGCCGTTATTTACGACCTGCCAAAGATTACCTGATTGGGTCGTTAGAATTCATCATGCCAACGTTGGCAATATTTCCTCAGCCATACAATTGGCTCATTCGACGTCGTTGGGTTAATCACTTCTGTAGCAAATACCTAGGCTTGGCTGAAAATCCAAAATTGAGCGCGCTCAACCTAAAGAAAGAAATGTCCCGTCGTGGTATTCGTTTGGCAACACCATTAGCAATCGAATCCCTAAGCCCAAAAGACAGAACCCGTGCTGTTATCGTGGTTCAAGATGCGTTTACCAGCTACTTTGAAACGGAGCTGGTATTAGACACGATGGAAACCCTAAGCCGTCTTGGCTTCCAAGCCTACCTAGCGCCCTACATGCCTAACGGAAAACCCTTGCATGTACACGGCTTCATGAAAGCCTTTAATCGTACGGCGCGTAAGAACTTAGACATGCTGCAAAGCTTGGCGTTCTATGGCTTGCCATTTATCGGCATTGATCCTTCGATGACGCTGACTTATCGTTCGGAATATACCAAAGTCTTTGGCGATACTAGACAAATACCTAACATCCAGTTGCTGCAAGAATGGTTGATGAAGAAAAGTGCTCACCTGATTAAACAACCTTTAATGTGTGATAATTCGACTTACCACCTAATGACCCACTGCACAGAAAAAACCAATGCGGCGGCGTCTATTCAAGACTGGCAAAAGGTCTACAGTATTTTAGGTCTAGAACTGAAAGTCGAAAACGTCGGTTGCTGTGGCATGGCGGGAACTTATGGTCACGAAACCGCGAATAAAGAAACGTCCAAAACCATTTATGATTTGTCTTGGAAAGAAAAAGTGACGGATCCTGGGTTAGCCGGAAAACTAGTAGCTACAGGCTACTCATGCCGTAGCCAAGCAAAACGGTTTGATGACGTTGCCATTCCTCATCCAGTGCAAGCCATCTTGAAACATCTAAGAGAAGTGCGAACCGATTAAGCAATCACTGCATCACCATCATTAAGGCTCTGAAATACGAGCCT
>NZ_QKLW01000001.1:576233-920682 GCF_003208215.1 Marinomonas alcarazii | reverse complement strand
CTCATCCAGTGCAAGCCATCTTGAAACATCTAAGAGAAGTGCGAACCGATTAAGCAATCACTGCATCACCATCATTAAGGCTCTGAAATACGAGCCTTAACTATTTATATTTAAAGGAACACTATGTTAATACATGACAGTGCCGACGAACTTGGCCCTATTCGGGTTTTTGATGACGGCCAATACCGCATTCTGTCTTTTGCAGAAGGTGATGAGCAAAGTCGTATTCGTCTTTCAACGCCACATGTTTTACAACACGAATACACTCAAGCCATGATGCTACCTCTATTGTTTTGCGAGCCAAAACGAGTGTGCATTTTAGGGCTTGGCGGTGGCACTTTGCTTAATGCGCTTCACCATACGGTTCCCGCTATTCATTTAACTGCTGTCGATCATCCAGTGCAAGCCATCTTGAAACATCTAAGAGAAGTGCGAACCGATTAAGCAATCACTGCATCACCATCATTAAGGCTCTGAAATACGAGCCTTAACTATTTATATTTAAAGGAACACTATGTTAATACATGACAGTGCCGACGAACTTGGCCCTATTCGGGTTTTTGATGACGGCCAATACCGCATTCTGTCTTTTGCAGAAGGTGATGAGCAAAGTCGTATTCGTCTTTCAACGCCACATGTTTTACAACACGAATACACTCAAGCCATGATGCTACCTCTATTGTTTTGCGAGCCAAAACGAGTGTGCATTTTAGGGCTTGGCGGTGGCACTTTGCTTAATGCGCTTCACCATACGGTTCCCGCTATTCATTTAACTGCTGTCGAATTACGTCAAGAAGTGATGGACGCGGCTGAAATGTATTTTAAACTGCCAAAAGGCAAGCGAATCAACTTAGAGGTTGCCAACGCCATTGACTACATGGCTGAAGGATTGCCTAAAAAGGTCGATTTATTGATGACGGATCTTTATAACACGCAAGGAATGGATCGTGACGTTCTTCAGACAAGCTTCATTGAAAACTGCGCCAAAAACATCAAAGAGGATGGATGGTTAGCCCTGAATTGCTGGATTGATCAAAAGAATAACCATGACCTGACTGCTGTCATTAAACAACACTTTAACGATGTCAGAGCCTTGGATACAGGAAGTGGTAATTGGGTGATTATCGCTGGCAAAAGAGTGAACCATAATAACGCCAAAGAACTGAAAGCCGCCGCGCAAAAGCTCAGCGATAAAATGGGTTTCCAATTAGGAAAATGGCTTTCTAGATTGTCGGAGATTTAATTCACTTCAAAAAAACGCTGCCTCTCTTTTTTAACAAGAAAGGCAGCGTTTTCATTGGTTTTAACCTATTCAAAGTGTTTCTTTAGTTATCAAGCACACTATCTACCAAGGCTTTCGCCTCGCTTTCAAGCTCAGCAAGATGCTCTTCTGAAACAAAGCTCTCTAAATAGATTTTATAAACGTTTTCTGTACCCGATGGTCGCGCTGCGAACCAACCGTTTTCTGTGGAAACTTTTAATCCACCAATGGCAGCATTATTGCCTGGCGCTTTAGTTAGCACTGAAAGAATTTTTTCACCAGCTAACTCTGTTTGTGTAACATCTTTGGTATCTAAAGCCCCTAACAAGGCTTTTTGTGCGGATGTTGCGACAACGTCAATACGCTTGTAATAAGGCTTACCATACTTTTCTACTTGCGTTTCATAAAGTGTCTGAGGGTCTTTGCCTGTTACCGCTAGAATCTCAGCAGCAAGCAGTGCCATTATGAAGCCGTCTTTATCCGTTGACCAAACACTTGCGTCTTTACGCAGAAAAGAGGCGCCAGCGCTTTCTTCTCCACCAAATGCCATAGAGCCTTCATACAAGCCTTCAACATACCATTTAAAGCCAACAGGCACTTCGCAAAGTTTACGTCCAAGACCTGCGACAACGCGATCGATCATGCCACTAGAGACAAGGGTTTTGCCAAATTGAATATCTTGTGGCCACTGCGTTCTATGCTGAGACAAGTATTCAATTGCCACGGCTAGGTAGGCATTAGGATTCATCAGGCCAAAATCAGCACACACAATGCCATGACGGTCATAATCTGGATCATTGCCAACGGCGATATCAAAATCGTCTTTGAGCTTTAACAAACCCTGCATTGAATAAGGCGAAGAGCAGTCCATACGGATACGACCATCTTTATCACGTGGAACAAAGCGAAATGTAGGATCCACTTCATTATTTACCACAGTAATATCCAAGCCATATTTTTTCGCAATAGGTTCCCAATAATGAATGCCTGAGCCGCCCATTGGATCAACACCAATTCGAATTTTCTTTTCTGCGATGGCTTTCATATCAATCACATTTTCTAAGTCATTAACGTAGTGACTTATGAAATCAAAAGGTTCAATCAATCCACTTAATTCGACTTCATCTGGCGATAAGCATTTTACGCCTTCAAGATTGGCTTCTAGTAATGAGTTTGCTCTTTTCGCAACCCAATCAGTAATGTCTTTGTCTGCCGGGCCGCCTTTACTGGAGTTATATTTAATACCACCATCTTCTGGTGGATTGTGGGAGGGTGTAATAACAATACCATCGCTAACATCAACTTCTGTTTTGTTGTGGGTTAGCACAGCGTGAGAAATAACCGGTGTTGGCGTATAGCCGCCGTTTAATTGAGTTCGTACACGAACCCCATTGGCCGTGAGCACGCTCACTGTTGTTTGAAAAGCGGCTTCAGACAAGGCGTGTGTGTCCTTACCTAAATACAAAGGACCAGTAATGTTGTTGGATAAGCGATATTCCGCAATTGCCTGAGCAATGGCTAAGATATGACTTTCGTTAAAACTGGTTAATAAAGCACTACCACGATGACCTGATGTGCCAAAGCTTACACGCTCATCTGGATGAGTGATTACGCGTGGCTTTTTTGTGTAATAAGCTGACATCAGCTCTGGAATGTTTACAAGGATATCGTGAGAAGCAAGCTGCCCTGCTTGAGGATGAATTGCCATATTTAAAATGCCCTATTAAGTCATTGAAACTAATATGATTAGTCTCCCTTATAATCAGGTCTGTTTCAATGACTTAACTGAGCAAGTTATTCAAGCAAGATAAAAGAATAAGCAATTAGCGTTTACGAAGTATCAAACTGCCTATTGAATAACCAGCACCAAAAGAACAAATCACACCAATATCGCCAACAGTCAAATCTTCATGGTATTTGGCAAAAGCAATAATAGAGCCAGCAGAAGCTGTATTGGCATACTCATCAAGCACCACCGGCGCCTCTTCAAGTGTTGCATCACGCCCTAACAAGCGTTTGCTGATTAACAGATTCATGTTGATGTTGGCTTGATGTAACCACCAACGTTTTAACTCTGACACCTGAATGCCTTGGCTTTTCAAATGGTTCTCAATGTGATCTGCGGCCATGGGACAGACTTCTTTAAAAACTTTGCGACCATTTTGATGGAATAGCATGTCGGCAGAATAAGGGTCTTCATCTGTGACCCGAGACGTATAGCCAAAGTTAGAACGAATATTGTTTGAGTATGATGTAATACACTTGGTACTTATCACATCAAAGGAATGGGCTGACTGACAGGTATCGCTACTTTCAACAACAATGGCAGTGGCGACATCACCAAAGATAAAGTGAGAATCCCGATCCATGTAATTTACTTGGGGAGAAGTTAATTCTGGATTGATCACCAGAACCCCTTTTGACGATCCTGCTTTTACAGCATCAACAGCCCGCTGCAAACCAAACGTTGCAGCCGAGCAAGCGACAAGCATGTCAAAACCAAAACCTTCTATACCCAACGCCCCTTGCACTTCAATAGCAATAGCAGGATAAGATCGCTGAGTATAAGCACAAGAAACGATCACCATATCAATATCACTGGCTTTTTTGTTGGCTGCTTTTAAGGCTTTATTGGCCGCAGCAATCGCCATTTCTGCTTGGTGGGATATTTGATCGTCAGTTCTTGCTTCTAGCGTGGGTCGCATACGATTAATATCTAACGCACCCTCTTTTGAATAAATATAACGACTTTTAATGCCAGAAGCCTTTTCGATAAAAGCAGCGCTTGAAAGAGGTTTCGCTTCCATTTCCCCTTTTTCAATGGACGCTGAGTTTTTAGCATTATAATTCTCAGCCCAAGCGTTGTAGCTCTCTACGAGCTCTTCATTGCTGATACTGTTTGCTGGAGTCCATAGACCGACTCCGCTAATGACAACGGAAGAATTCATGGAATTTACCTTTTTATTATTTTTACTATAAAGTGATTATTAAGCGTTAAGTTAGATTGTGAACCACAACGTTAGAACAGTCCACAAATTGTAATAACAAACTGGTTTTATTATGTTTTCTGGTAATATCTAACGTGATACTTCTAATGGCATTAGCCATCCTTTTTCTTAAATGAGTAGTTGTTTTAATAGGAGAAAATGATTCATTATGGAGTAAATTTGTTGCTTAATCAGGATTGAAAAAGTGAGCTTTTATGAACAATAATAATGCATTGATTTTGTCCGGTGGTGGGGCTCGTGCGGCCTATCAGGTCGGGGTTTTATCTGCGATGGGCCGAATCCTGCCTAAGCACTCACCTATCCCCTTTTCTATTTTGTGCGGCACATCTGCTGGCGCGCTTAATGCCACTATGCTTGCTTCCTATGCCGATAATTTTTCCAAAGCTGTTTCGACCCTTGCCTTTGTATGGCGACATTTAACACCTGATCAGATTTATACCGTAGGACGTTGGCCGGTTGCGAGTTCTTTAACTAAAACACTAATGTCATATTTCCATATGCATAATCATGACCGCTCTATTGCGCTTATGGATAATCTGCCCTTAGAAGAGTTGCTACGTAATCATCTCGATTTTTCGAGGGTTACGAATGCAATTGATAATAAACAGTTGAGAGCGCTTGCGATTACCGCTATGAGTTACAGTACGGGTGAATCAACTACTTTCTTTCAAGGAGCACCAGACATTCATCCTTGGCAAGGCAATAGACGAAAAGGCGTCATTGCTAACCTGGGAGTTGATCATCTCCTAGCCTCCAGCGCGATACCCACCATCTTTCCAGCTCACAAGATAGATAATCATTATTATGGTGATGGCGCTATTAGGCAGAAATCAGCGATTTACCCAGCTTTAAAGTTAGGCGCGAATAAGCTTTTTATTATCGGTGTAAGCGGTAATCGTAGCGCCAAAAAATGGTCAGCACCTGACACTGATGTTGATTCAAGCGCCCCAAGCATGGCACAAATCTTAGGGCAGTTATTGAACAGTGCGTTTATCGACAATCTAGAAGACGACATTAATCAGCTAGAAATTATGAACAGTCTTATTAGAGACCTTCCCGAAGAGAAAAAAGCGCAACACCAAAACCTGCCTACTGAAACCTTGATAATCTCTCCGTCTCAAGAGCTGAATGCTATTGCGCATCAACATCTAGGAACCTTGCCAAAGAATATTCGAGTGCTTTTAAAAGCCGCTGGCGGATCCACTTCGGAAAAAATCAGTTCTGCAGCGAGTTATCTTTTGTTTACCCCCCAGTATTGCAAAGCACTTATGGATTTAGGCTATCAAGACGCCATGTGGGAAAAAGATCGCATTCTCGCTTTTTTAGAAAATGATACTTAGAGCTTAACAACCCTTTTTAGGGTAATGGCGTCAGCGTCTTCAATCCATTGCGTTAGACGCTTAAAGCTTTTCGTTTCTTTTGTGCAACACAACTCAATACGGCCTTTGTTAGACGAGCTAGTGACCAATGCACGTTGAGCTTCCATTGGGTATGACTCTAATAGGCGGCGAACCACTTGTGCTGTGACGCCTTCGCTTGGCTCTATTATTTCACACTGGCTACCTAATGCCTTTTCAAATAAACCTTTTACTAAAGGGTAATGAGTGCATGCCAATACTAAGGTATCTATATTTTCAGCGAGCATATCCTCGCTTAATGCATGAATCGTCGCCTTCACCTTTTCTTCTGTTTCTGGCCAGGCATCGATATCGAAAGCCAAACTGGAACTCGACATAATGTCGACATGACTATCCGCTTTCCAAAGGTCGATGAGCTGGTTTAGCCTTGGACTCTTTGCTGTAACGGGTGTCGCCAATACAGCAACACGACGTTTTTTACTGAGTCGAAAAGCGGGTTTTACAGCAGGCTCGACACCAATAACGGGTAACGAAGTACTTGCTCGAAGCGTATCAATGGCGGCAACGGTTGCTGTATTACAGGCAACCACAATAGCGCAAACATTTTCATCCTCAAAGAAACGACCCACTTTGACCAGTCTATCCTGCAACTGATCAATATTTTTACTGCCATATGGAGCAAAGGCATCGTCAGCCAAATACACCAGATCAAGACTAGGATGCTTTTGATGTATGGCATTAAGAATCGTCAAACCGCCGGCACCAGAGTCCATTACTCCGATCTTCACTCTACTATCTCCGTCACAACAGGTAGCTGAACAGGTTCACGCTCTAAAGACACGCCATATTTTTCATAGACCGATTGTTTGATTTTATCTTCTAACTCTAGCAAGGCTGATGCGTCATTTTCAGAATAATTAACTAAAACCAAGGCCTGCTTTTCATAGACTCCAACCCCTTGGAAATGAGCCCCTTTCCAACCTGCTCGATCAATTAACCAACCAGCGGCCAGTTTGAAACCCTCTTCAAACGGAAAAGAAACAAGATCAGGAAAACGCAACTTCAATTCTGCATGTTGTTTCTGGCTAATAATTGGATTTTTAAAAAAGCTTCCAGAGTTAGCAAGAACAGCGGGATCGGGCAGCTTTTCATTACGAACACGGCACACCGTATTAAAAACAGATTGTAGATCGGGTATGCCATCCATTCGGTCAGACAAACCACCATAGCCTAATTGAAAATCGGCCTGTTTTTTTAATGAAAGCTCAATAGAAGTGATCAACAACACATCTTTCCATTGACCTTTAAAGTGGCTATCACGGTATGCAAACCCGCAGTCTCGACCATTAATCCAATACACATCACCGGTGTCTTTATTGATCACTTGAACACGAGAAAGAACATCCTTGATCTCAACGCCATAAGCTCCGATGTTTTGTACTGGCGCGGCTCCTGCTGTGCCTGGGATTAAGGCAAGATTCTCAATTCCATACCACCCGTTCTCTACGGCAAATTGCACCACTTGGTGCCAGTTTTCACCAGCAGCAACCGTTAAATTAACAAGGTTACCTGAATGCTCTCGCACGTTAATGCCCGATAGCTTGTTAATGATAACTAGACCTAAGACATGGTCTGAAATAAGCAAATTACTGCCGCCGCCAATCATGGTGACCGTTTTATGATTAAGCTTCGCCCAAGCGAGTAAATCCCTTAAAGAATCCAACGTCTCGGCAATTGCAAAATATTCTGCAGAGTAATCAAAGCGAAAGGTATTATAAGTAGCTAGAGAAACATTTTCTTGGATGAAACCTTCAATGCGCTGAGCAAAGTCGTCTTCCGTGTTGAATCGAATTTTCATTGCCTAGTCTAATCTTCTTTATTGGGATGAAGGTGATGTACAAATGCATCAGCAATTTTAGTAAGGTGTTTTCGCATTTCTACAAAGCCTTCATTACCACCATAATAAGGATCAGCGACTTCGCCAAAAGCGGCTTGATCATTAAATTCACCAAACATGACCAATGATGCTTTGCTGTTTTGTGGCTGAATTTTTTTAAGATTGGATAGATTTTCTCTATCCATAGCTAAAATCCAATCAAATTCATTAAAATCTTCTTTGGTTACTTGGCGTGCTTTCTGGTGAGAGATATCAATGCCAATCTGACGAAGCGCAGCAATGGAACGAGAGTCTGGCGGATTCCCAATGTGATAGGCTGCAGTTCCTGCAGAATCAAGTTCTAAAAAAACGTCATTCTGTTTAGCAGCAGCTTCCAAAATACCTTGCGCTGCAGGTGATCGGCAAATATTGCCCAAACACACCGTTAATACTTTGTAACTTCTCATTTTGAAGAATCTGAATCTAAGCGTTCATCAGCCGTTAATGTGCGAGCTTCTGTTTCTAATAAAACAGGGATGCCATCTCTAACTGGATACGCCATGCCGCCGACTTTGCTTATCAACTCTGTACCATCTTTACTCAAGGTTAAAGTGGCTTTGGTAACTGGACAAACAAGGATATCAAGTAACGTTTTATTCATTGGATTGATCCGTAATAATGTGATTAAGTTTTTCTAAAAATGTTTGCTGAAAGGTTAAAGGCAATTCTAAAGACACCGGTAAATACCAAACCTCAGCGTTTGATAACTCAAGCGCTTGGCACTTAACTGCGTCTTTCTCTGTCATAACCACGGCACCATTAGATGGAATGTCTGTGGCTTCAAAAGCATGGTGATCAGCAAACCATTGATGAGTTGTGTTTTGTCTTTGCACCCCGAGATTTTCTAATGTTGTTAGAAAGCGCTCAGGGTTACCAATACCTGCCATAATATGCCACTTTGACTCTGGCGTAAAAGCGGATCGCAAGTCCATTCGCTTAGCCCCATCAAGCGATACCAGTTCGGTCGGTGTTAGTGGAGCAAGTGTAATTGGCAGGCCCAAAAGATTGAGAGACTCTGTCGTTTTGCTGGATACACTAACAATAAAATCGACGTCATTAAGTCGTTCAACAGGTTCTCTTAATGGGCCAACAGGAAGCAAGTGGCCATTACCAACCCCACGAGAAGCATCTAACATGGCAACTTCGATATCTCGATTAAGTTGGTAGTGCTGCATACCGTCATCACTAATAACAACATTCACGTCTGTTGTATTCAACAAATACTTAACGGCTTCATCTCGCTTAGGGTAAACCACCATTGGGCAATTAGCGCGACGGACAAGCATTACAGGCTCGTCACCTACCTCTTTAGCCAAACTTGTTGGGTAAACTGGAGTTGGTGTTTTAATTTTTGCACCATGGCCGCGGGAGACAATGCCTGGTCGATATCCGTTTTCCGTTAAGAGCTTACACAGGGCAACGACCATTGGCGACTTCCCGGTTCCCCCAACACTTATGTTACCGACCACTATGACCGGCACAGGGGCTTTGTAGGACAATTGCGGGTGCTCTACAAAGCGACGCCTCTTGTCAGCTACGACCTTATTAACTAAGGGCTGAAGTGGACGAAAGATATGGGTCCAACCACAACGACCATACCAAGATCGAGTAAATAGCGACTCAAAACTCACTGACTAGGCTCTTTCTGTGCTGTATGCGCCAGCTTGGTAATCCCCAAGCTTGCTGCAGCATCGTAAACTCTTAACACCAAGTCATAAGGCGATTTTGCGTCTGCGGTAATGATAAGCGGACGAGTTAAATCCCCTTCTCCAACTTCTTTTAAGCCTTGTATTAAGGTACTTACTTTCTCATTAATGAGCGTCTGACCATTAATGACATATTGCCCATCCGCCGTGATCACTAATTCAATATTTTTCGTTCTGTCGGACGCTGGAGCATTCGATGTCGCTGTTGGAAGGTCTATCGTTAATTCTGTACTTTGATTAAAGGTTGTACTGACCATGAAAAATATTAACAACAAGAAAACGACGTCAATCAAGGGCGTTAAATTAATTTGAACGTCATCTATTTTTTGACGACGAAACTTCACTGTGCCACCCCTGTCTTCTCTCTATCTGTGTGTAAAGCATCGATCAGTTTTGTGGACTGTTGCTCCATCGTAACGACAAGAACATCAATTTTACGACTAAAAAAGCGGTGAAAAATCAAAGCAGGGATAGCAACGCCAAGGCCGGCAGCGGTTGTTAATAGCGCTTCCGAAATACCGCCAGCTAATAACGCGGTGTTTCCAGCCCCACTTTCCATTAGCACAGAGAACACTTTAATCATACCAACAACGGTTCCAAGCAAACCAAGCAATGGAGAAATCGCAGCAATAGTTCCTAACGTATTCATAAAGCGCTCTAACTCATGGATAACATGACTGGCAGCCTCTTGAATGCTTTCTTTCATCGAGCTTCGCCCATGCTTTGAGTTTAGCAACCCCGCTGCAAATATTGATGCAAGCCCTGCTTGACCCTGCATTGAACGAATGTATTCAATGGTCATTCTGTCGTCACGTAATCGTGACATAACATCAGATAAGAGACCTTTAGGAGCAACATGCGATTGGCGGAGAGTCCAAAAACGCTCAATAATAATAGCCAAAGTAAGAATGGAACAGGCCAATAACGGCCACATGAAAAAACCACCAGTTTGAATAAAGGCTAACACTTCGCTCTCCAATTTAAGTTTGTAAGTAATTTAACACACTCTCTAGCTTTTCTACACGCTTGCAAGTGTCAGATTTTAAGAGAAAAAATGAATAAAGACACGAAGAGTGTCGCAGAGAAAGATGCTTGTCTCTAAAGTAGAACTCTAAAAATTCCCCATTCGCAATAATAAGCCAATTAACCTTTAATGCATCCAGCATTACGGTGGTCATTTCGGCTTCCGCTTTTTGTAAAAATACCCATGACGCATCGGCCGAGACTAATTTATTGGGCGTTAAATCCGACATTTGCGCTGGCGATAACATATAACTACCAGCTGAATGGAAATGTAGATCTGAATCAAATGTCAGACGTTCAACATCGCTACCAGCCCAAGAATTAACCATTAATATTTGGTCATTACTTTTCAAGATCAAGCTGTTGTTTTTATTTTGTATCAAGTAGTCAGGCTTATTATCGTAGAGAAGTGTAGAAGAAAAGAGTAAGCACCAAATGCTGGTTAAGCTAAGAATGCCTCGCTTTAATGGGCTCTGATACACCCAGAATACGATCAAGAACAGCATTAAAATCCTTGGAAAATCGGTTGGAAAAGTTTCAAACGCTAACAGTGGCAGACGAAAAGCCACCCAGTTAATTAGCTCATCCACGTAATAAAGCAGCATTTCCAACAATTTATAGCAGTAGGTTGAGCCAATCAAAAAAGCCTCAAAGCAAGCCGATAGCCCCCATGGGAACCAAACAAAGGCCGCGAAAGGAATAAGCAACATATTGACTAACACTGATACGCTTGAGATTTCTTCTTGCCAGCCAAGAATCAAAACCATAGAAGCTGTGCTTAACATCATTTGCCCCATAAATAAGCGAGACAACTTAGCTGTTTGGCAATAGCCAATAAGCAAATACACCAGGCTAAATGAAAGCCATAACCCAGGACTTAAAATAGCTCTGGGGTTCGCTAAAAGCACCAACCATAAAGCAAATGTTATGATGCTATAGGCAGAAAAATGCAGTGATAACATGCGAGCAAATAAATACGCGCTCAACATTATGGAAGCTCTTACGACCGGTTCGCCCCAGTTTGTAAAATAGGCATAAGAAAATAATAGCGGAATGATTATTATGGCGTTGCAATGCCAGCGGGTTAATCCTGATAAGAGTATGCTTCCCGGAAGAAGCCGCCAAACCACCCTACTTACCAAGCTTCCGATTACAAACATAAATCCAGTATGCAGACCTGAAACGACAAAAAGATGCGCCAATCCTAATGTTCGGATCACCCAAGTGTCTTTTTGACTCCAAAGATCATTTTGCCCTAACAGCAAGGCTTTTGAAAAACGCCAAGAACTAAAGTCGGATAACTTTGAATCTAATGTCTCAAGAAGTTGGTCCCTTGGTGATGACCTTAGGCTGTCCAATCTTTGTATATCGTGCTCTGAAAGCTCCACTGTGATTTGAGCTACTTGCCGATTAATGTAAAGTTTTTTCTGCCACCAACTGCCTTCTTTGTCCGAGAGAATGACATTTTTGACAACGCCTTTGATGTATTCTGAGGATAGATCGTGCCTTGTTGCTTCGAACACCTTACCAAAGCGCAAATTAAAATTCTGATGTGTTCTTCGCTCTCCGCTCGGGGTGAAATACATAATTTCAACGGATTGCTTTTTAAAGGAGCCGGATTGCTCTGGGGGTAGGCTTCTAGAAGGGAACAGGGTTCTTTGCTGGAAATCTATAAAGACCACTTCTTGTGCATCAATCGGTATGGTCGATGGCTGTTTGCCCTCATGAAAAGCGAGAAACATTAAGGACACAAGTGTCAAAAATAGCACTAGGAAGCGCTTTGTCCATATTAAGTAGAGACACACCATTACGATATGAGTAGAATACACCCATAAATAATCGCTCGGCACCAATATGGCGCCCATCAATATGGACAAACTACTTAGTAACATAAGACCTCCTTGTCTTAAATTGCTAATTTTTCAATACCTGATTATGCCGAAGAATTATCTAAGAAAATTCATACCAAACCCTGAAAAGCTAAAACAAAGTAAAGCGCTGAATCTATTAGGGTCTCAAATTTATGAGGCTAACTTATGGCATTTGAACAGGAAATCCGTTGCTAGGGCATTTTTTAATGGCCTATTTTGGGCGTTTATTCCAATGCCTTTCCAAATGTTAGCATCGGCTTTATTAGCTATTCCTCTTAGAGCAAATATCCCCCTCTCGATAGCACTCGTTTGGATTACAAACCCGCTAACCATGCCTTTTGTATTCTATTTTAACTACAAAGTTGGCTCGCTTATTTTAGATCTGCATCACGACAAGAATTTTCACCTTTCCGTTGAGTGGATATGGGATAAAATGGAACACATATGGCTTCCACTTTATGTTGGATCCGTAGCCTCTGGACTGGTTGTCGGTGCCATCAGTTATGCTGTTATTTCCATACTGTGGCGTTTGCATGTCTTAAAGCGTTGGAAAGAGCGTAAAGCCCGTAATACTCCAGACAAAAAATAAGCCGAGAGTCGGAGTGCAACCTCCTCTCTCGACCTTCTTTAGAGCTTTCAATAAGATTACTTAAGTGGCTGCAAAGTCCCCTTTGATAATCTATAAGCCGAATCCATCCAGCTAAGCATTTTTTCATCATGCGTTACAACAAGAAACGCCATGCCGTAATTGACCTTTAGCTCATTAATCAGCTTTTGAATTTCCACGGACGTGGTTTCATCAAGATTACCTGTTGGTTCATCCATCAAAACACAAGCAGGACGATTGGCTAGCGCACGAGCAATGGCAACTCGCTGCCTTTCACCGCCAGATAGCTGTGACGGTTTGTGATGTAATCTGTCTTTTAGACCAACTTGCCCAAGTAATTCTTCACCTCGCTGATACGCTTCTTTTTTGTTCATTCCAGCAATCCACATAGGCATAAGAACATTTTCCAGTGCAGAAAATTCTGCGAGTAAATGATGAAACTGGTAAACAAAGCCCATTTCTTTGTTTCTCATCTTCGCCCGCTTAGCGTCTTTCATGCTGGACCAAGAAACATTCGCAAGCTTCACATCGCCTGTGGTTGCCAAGTCTAAGCCCGCCAACAAATTAAGTAAGGTGGTTTTGCCGGATCCAGATGCCCCCACGATTGCACAAGCCTCTCCTTTATTTAAAGAGAGCTCAATAGATTGGAAGACATCGACCACTTGCTTGCCATCTTGATATTGCTTCGACAATTGACGGCATTCCAAAACGATATTACTACTCATAGCGCAATGCCTCCGCGGGTTCTACTTTTGATGCTCGCCAAGCAGGATAAATTGTTGCGGCAACCGTCATGATAAAAGCAGAAGTAACAATTAATTCAACATCCGACCACTGGAGTTCAGACGGTAAATAGTTAATAAAATAAACATCTGAACTTAAGAATTGAACATTTAACAAGTTCTGTAATGCAGCAATCAGTTCACTCACATTCAATGCCAATGTCACGCCTAGCACAACGCCGATTAAGGTCCCTAGCATACCAATGAACATACCTTGAACAATAAACACCCACATAACTTGGGTAGAGGTTAGGCCCATAGTTCGCAGGATAGCGATGTCGTTACGCTTATCAGTTACAACCATTACTAAAGTGGAGACAATATTAAAAGCTGCGACCGCCACAATAAGAAGTAGCAACAGCCCTATCATGGTTTTTTCCATTTTTATTGCTTGGAAAAGACTACCGTGAGTGCGGGTCCAGTCACTGACTCTGTTTTGCCCAGGCACTTCTCTGGCTATATCCCAAATACGTGATGGTGCGACAAATAAGTCATCAAACGAAATTCTTAGCGCTTCCACTTCGTCAGTTTTGTAACGCTTCAATTTTGCGGCATCTTTAATGTTTATATAGGCTAAACTGCTATCCAGCTCTGCCCCAACCTCGAACGTACCGACAAGGGTAAAACGTTTTAAAACCGGTGCAACACCAGCAATCGAAACGTTTGCTTTTGGCAAAATCGCTGTCACCTTATCACCAATATCAACCCTTAGCATTTTGGCAAGTTGTGCGCCCAAGACAATCCCGAAGCTTGTGTCATCCAAGGCATCGAGAGAGCCTGAAGCCATGTTGTTACCAATGATAGACACTTTCTTTTCCATCTCTGGATTAATACCATTTAGTATGGCGCCATGAACACTTGAACCAGACTGAAACATAACTTGTGCTTGGGTGTGCGGCGCAACCCCAACAACATTTGGCATGGCTTCAACCAACATAGCTGTTTCTCGCCAATCATGTAAAACAGGGCTTCCCCACAAGGTAGCGTGTGGAACCATGCCTAAAATACGTTGGCGTAATTCACGATCAAACCCATTCATCACAGACAATACGGTGATTAAAACCATCACGCCCAAAGCGAGGCCTGCGATAGAGGAAAAACTGATAAATGAAATGAAATGATTTGAGCGCTTAGCACGGGCGTATCTAAGCCCGATAGCAACAGGTAGGAAATTAATCAATGTGTATCCTTGCATAGCAAAATGGAGGGAATATCCCTCCATTATAGATTTAATCGCCAAATTCGTTTAGGCGTCGAAATCGATACCTATACGACGACCAACATCTTCGTAAGCTTCGATAACGCCACCCAAGCCTTGACGAAAACGATCTTTATCAAGTTTTTCTTTGGTTTTCGCATCCCACAAACGGCAGCCATCTGGAGAGAACTCGTCACCTAATAAAACTTCACCTTTATATAGACCAAATTCTAATTTGTAATCAACTAGAATCATGCCGCCATCAGCAAAAATCTTTTTTAGTACATCATTTACTTTAAATGTAAGTTCTTTTGCTTTTGCCAAATCTGCCGCTTTTGCCCAGCCAAATGATTCAACATGAGATTCGTTGATCATTGGGTCACCCAAAGCATCATTTTTCAAAAACAATTCAAACGTTGGTGGTGATAATTCAATGCCTTCCTCAACACCTAAACGACGGCATAGACTGCCCGCAGCAACATTTCGTACGACACATTCAACCGGCATCATATCAAGGCATTTTACGAGCGACTCGGTATCACTTAAAAGCTTTTCAAAATGGGTTGGGATTCCAGCTTCTTGTAATTTGCTCATGATGAAAGCGTTAAACTTATTGTTCACCATGCCTTTACGATCAAGCTGCTCTATTCGCTTTCCGTCAAATGCTGAGGTGTCATCGCGAAATACTAGAACCATTTTGTCAGGGTCATCTGTACGAAATACAGATTTTGCCTTACCTGCATACAGCTCTTGTCGTTTTTCCATTGGAGAGTCTCCGGTCTTCTTTTATGAGGGGTTAATCTTAATTACTTTAAAAAGCGCTGAACTAAATGAAAGGATGTCACTTCTGGAGAATCCATAGCAGAAACATCAATCACTAAAAAATCACCCGCTTTTTGGCGTGAAATCTGATAAGGATATTCTCGCTTTTCCCAGCTAACATCATCAAGGTTTCGACGGTACACCTTAAACAATTTTTGTTCACTACCAGGAATGTTGAAGTCAACAACATCACCAATACGCGCAACCTCTTCTGCAGGGACTGGCGCTAGCATATTGTCTTGGTCTGGAATCAAATAAAGGCCAGCTGCATTTAATTTTGCTTCTATTTCCGATGCTGAAGAGTTTTTACCTAAATAAATGGCAAAGATTCCGCGATGGTCAACCCAAATAGGGAATGTAGTCTCTGAACCACGATTGGATAGATAAGCAGATGTTTGATTTAGTTGACGCCCTATGGTTCCCCAAAGACGCACTGCTACAGAATAGGCATCTTGGCTTTTAACAGGACTCATCCAGTTGCCTGCCTCTACCCCTTTTTGCTCTTCACGGTACTGAACGGATAATAATGTTTTACCTTCAACTTCGTTGAATGTAAAAGAAAACGCTGGGGTAGCTGGATAAACTCGAGTAATGCTACTCCATAATGAGCCCCACCAACCTTGTGGATCAAAATCAAATGGCACACTGACAATCTGATTTTCAGTTTGAGAAGCTATTGGTGAACCTGCACCATGCAGTGCGGTTAAAAAATCAGTCACAATACGCTTAGATTGGCTACTGTTGGCAGGAATTGAAAATTGAATCGCATCCGGCTTTTCAATCACATCAACGCCGACCATAGGGTAAAATATAAAAGGAGCACGCGGTGTCTCATAAGGTGTAACACCCTCTAAATCTGCAATAGTGTTTTCATTTGGTATAACCAAAACATCCTTTGCAGGTTGGGAGCCATCTGGCATCACGATGGGTGTTGTTGCAGTACTTTCTTTTTGATAATCATCTGAATGGTCAGTAAAAAAAGTACTGCAGCCAGATAGCAAAAATGCCACCGAGCTTGCACCGATTAACTGTAAAGCTAACTTGTTCATACTAATAAAACTCCAGCTTCTATCAATGCCTGTCGAACAGCTGGATGATGCTGCTCTGAAAGCGGGGTAAGAGGTAAGCGAATACCATCTTCACACAAACCCAATTGGCTGCACGCCCATTTTACTGGTATTGGGTTAGATTCTAAAAATAGGTTCGTATGCAGTGATGATATAGTGGTATCAATTGAGTGAGCTAGATCAGAATTGTTTGCTAACGCGGCTTCAGCAGCTTGCGCAACCGCTTTTGGTGCGACGTTTGCCGTAACGGATATATTGCCTTTACCGCCAAGAAGCATAAGAGATACGGCGGTTGGATCGTCACCTGAGTAAACAGCGAAATCATTTGGAAGCGCGTTAATTAACGCTTCTCCACGCTCCAAATTACCAGTGGCATCTTTGATTCCAACGATATTCGTAATGGATGAAAGACGTACGACTGTTTCATTTTGCATGTCACATGCAGTTCGACCCGGTACGTTGTAAAGAATCTGAGGAATTTCAACCGCTTCAGCAATGGCTTTAAAGTGCTGATACAAGCCTTCTTGAGTCGGTTTGTTGTAATAAGGTGTGACCAGCAAGCAAGCGTCAGCGCCTGCTTCTTTCGCACTTCGAGTAAGATCAATAGCTTCATGGGTAGCATTAGCGCCAGTCCCTGCAATAACTGGAACACGACCATTAACAGTATTCACTACTTGACGAATAACGTTGGCATGCTCTTCAGGCGTCAGAGTGGAAGACTCGCCTGTCGTTCCCACAGCAACAATGCCATGAGTCCCCTCATTTATATGGAACTCTATTAGATCATCTAATTTTTGGGTATCTACAGCGCCATCTGGTGACATAGGTGTGATAAGCGCAACTAAACTACCTGTGATCATTTCGAGTCTCCGTTAAAATTATAAGCGCGCCTATAGTAACGTCCAGACTCTTGATTAACAATAATTCGAGGACGTAAAGCAGGCGTAAATTCGTAAGAAACTCATGACAAGAGGATTTTTCACTAAGCCCTTGTTAAGATACTCTTTCTTAAGCTCATACATACAGAGCAAATATTAAACAAAATACCTACTATTAAATCCTATTAATGAAACAGAGAGCAGCCATATGACAATTGAAATTGGACAAATTGCACCAGATTTTAGTGCTAAAGATCAAAACGGCGATACGATCACTCTTAGTCAATTTAAAGGTAAGAAAGTCGTCTTATATTTTTACCCAAGAGATAATACGCCTGGCTGTACAGCTCAAGCCTGCGATTTGCGCGACAACTATCAGGCGCTTTTGGATCAAGGTTTTGTTGTTTTGGGCGTTAGCACCGATACAGAGAAAAAACACCAGAATTTTATCGAAAAATACGATCTACCATTTCCGTTAATTGCGGATACAGAAAAAGAGGTTCATGAACTATACGGGACTTGGCAGCTGAAGAAGTTTATGGGGCGAGAGTCTATGGGGACAGTAAGAACCACTTTTATTATCGATGAAAATGGCGTTATTTCCGACATCATCAGCAAAGTGAAAACCAAAGTTCACGCTGAGCAGATCCTAAAATAAGCCACAGAACAATGGCGCGAAAACACACGCGCCATTGTTTTACCAATCACTAGATCCCTCCACGAATCTCATCTCTAACTTCCATACGGTAAAAGTCCGCTAACAAGCTATGCAACTCTTTACTTAAAGGTGGCAAATTCGATGCCGCGGCATTGCGAACAACTTGTGAAGAGCGACTCGCACCAGCGATAATACTTGATACTTGTGGCTGATCTAAAATCCAACGTAGAGACACATCCAGTATATTGTGTTCTTCAGGTAGTTTTTCTTTCAGAGCTTCAACTAGAGCAATGCCTTTTTCAAATGGGATACCATTAAAGGTTTCACCTACATGAAATGCCGCACCATCTTTATTATATGATCGATGATCATGCTCACTAAAAGTATGATTGAGTCCCATTTTTCCTGTTAATAACCCGCTCGCCAGTGGCAAACGCACAATAATACCCACGTCATTTTTACTCGCTAGCGGTAACAATGAGTCTACTGCATCCTGACGGAACACATTAAACAGAATCTGCAAGCTGGCAATTTGGGGATGCTCACAGCAAAACTTTGCTTCATCCAACATCTCGACACTGGCGCCAAAGTGTTTGATTATGCCCTCTTGCTTAAAGTCTTCCATCCAAGCCAACAAGTCGCCTGAGAACAAGATATCTCTAGGCACGCAATGCAGTTGAGCCAAATCAACGGCTTCCACACCTAATCGTTTAGCGGAAGCCTGTAAGCTTTCTTTTACTTTCGCCTTGCTGTAACCATTTGGGTATAGCTCACTATTGCGACCAACTTTAGTAGCGATGATAGGTTGATTGCTTAACGTTTTTCGCCATTGCCCTATTCTTTGTTCACTTAAACCACCACCATATACGTCAGCGGTATCAAAAAAATGAATTCCTTCGTCCACTGCTGATTGTAAGATTGCGGCCGCTTCTTGATCTTCTACTGGACCAAAGTCATTGCCAAGCTGCCAGCATCCTAAGCCGATTTCCGATACTTCAAATCCTGTTTTCCCCAGTACCCGAGTTTTCATACATACTCCTACGATAAAGTTATTCGTGAATCCCTCTACTATACGAGCCTTTTAACTGTTTATAATTATCGATACATTAAAATGATTGTTTAATAGGGCTTAACAGTATGAATCCGCATTTTCCCGAAGGTATTCGCGAATTTTTAACCGTAGTTGAAGCGCAGAGCTTTTCGAAAGCGGCAGAACAACTTAACCTTTCGAGAGCGCGTGTTTCACAGATAATAAGCCGATTAGAAAAAGATATGGGCGTTCAATTGCTCTATAGATCGACTCGCTCGCTGTCATTATCTCCTGCTGGAGAAACCTTTTATCAATTGTCGCGCCAAGGAGTGAACCAACTGGAGCATGCTGTTTTGTCGGCACAGAATGCTCATTCGAGCATCGGAGGCCAAATCAGAATTAATTCAGTAGGAGGTTTGTTTGGTGAAGAAATACTTGCACCGATATTGATTCAGTTTATGAATGACAATCCGAAGATTGAAATTGAGCTTAGCTTTTCTAGTACACGAGAAGATTTAATTGAATCGCAATACGACCTTGTTGTTAGGATGGGGGCTTTAATGAATTCCAACCTAATTGGAAGAAAGCTCACCCGCTACACCAATCATCTTGTTGCCAGTCCAACGTATTTTGAAAACCAATCTAAGCCCCAGAGCCCGAAAGACTTGTTAGATCATGCGTTGATTAATGGTTCAGTAAAACGTTGGTCCTTCACCCATATCAGTAGCAAAGAGAAATACGATTTACCAGTGCAGGGAAAACTTAAGTGCTCAAATGGTTATGTGGTTAGACGAGCAACTCTAGATGGCGCTGGAATATCAAGACAACCAGCCTATTATGTAAAAGACGATATTGAGTCTGGCCGCTTGATAGAGTTACTACCAGACTGGCATATCCCTCATTCTGACGTAACTCTGCTTTACCCTAAGTCACGGAATATTAGCCTAAGAGTAAAAGCATTGGTGCACTATTTAATGGAAGCCTTTACTATGGACGCCTCCAAAAAATCATAGAGTCTATAAGGATTTATATGCTGTCGGCCTTGGCGAGTTCTCTCACCCCTATTTTGTTACTGATTTGTTTGGGGTTCTTCCTTGGAAAGAAAACAAACTATTTAGAGAGTCCATCACTAGGCGCTTTAGTGTCTAATTTAGGCTTACCAGCTTTGCTGCTTTACTCGGTTTTATCGATGCAAATGCAAGTTTTTAGCATGCTTAAAATCATCAGCGCTACCGTTTCTGTATTGGTCTTAGCTGGGGTTGTTTCTTTTATTTTTTTAAAATCACTAAAGCTTCCCACACAATTTTATCTTCCCCCGTTGGTTAACCCAAATACAGGCAACCTGGGCATTCCAATTGCTTATGCGTTATTTGGCAATGAAGGCATGGCTATTGCGGTTGTCATTTCATCGGTTGTCCAGATAAGCCACTTCACTTTAGGGGTTGGCTTTATGTCCGGTTCCTATAGTGTAAAGCAATTATTAAAAAATGGTCCTGTTATCGCCCTCGTTGTTGGCGCGTTATTCTTAAGCTTCAACCTGAGCTTACCTGCCCCTTTAATGAACACACTGAACATGCTCAGCCATATAACGCTACCAATAATGCTAATGTTATTAGGGAAGTCTCTGAGTAATCTATCGATTCAAGATGGCAAAAAAATATACCGAGCCGCTGCTCTATCTTTTTTTCGTCCCTTTGTTGGTGGCTTAAGTGCCATATTGGTTATTAGTGTCTTTCCGCTAACACACCTAGAAAGCTCTGTATTAGTTGTATTGAGCATGATGCCTGTTGCCGTGATCAGCTATATGCTGGCCACTAAATTCAAAGGGCCAACCGATGAAATTGCCCTTATGATACTTATTTCGCTGCCGTTATCACTTTGCTCAGCGGCCGCTGTTTGGTGGTTTTATTTATCTTAAGTTAAGTTTTCAACCATTCTAGAAAAGCTGAGACAGCGGGGTTGGGAGCATGTTGCTTTGATAAAACAATGTAATAGCCATTATCAGATTCTACGGTAAATTTTGGCAGTGAAACCAACACGCCATTTTGAATGTAGTCATCTAACAAGGGTGACCACCCCAAACCAACACCTTGGCCAGAAATCGCAGCCTGTACCAGTAAAGTATAATTATCAAACTCCATTACGGATTCTGAAGGCTGCCACAGCGAATCATTGAGTTGAAACAACTGGTCCCAGTCTACCCACTTTTGCCCCATATCAGCGTTCAATTTTAAAAGTGGTGCCGACACCAGGTCTGACAAATTATTAAATCCAGAGAATTCATTAAAAAGCTTTGGGCTGCACACTGGGTAGACGACTTCAGATAGCAGTTTTTCACTGTGATAACCTTGATACTGCCCTTCTCCAAATAAAATTGCCACATCAGCCTCAAGAGACACTAAATCCACTTCCGATTGAGAGGTTTGAATTCGAATATCAATATCTTTATGTAATCTGCGAAATTCGGGCAGTCTTGGCATCAACCAAAAAGCGGCAAAAGCAAAGTCCGTCGCAACGGTAATTCGCTGACTTTTCGGTTTTTGTTTAATTCTTTGCAGAACATCACGTAAGTCTCTCAAGCTAGACTGCGTCGTTTTTAATAAAATATATCCGGCATCAGTCAACACCACGCCACGGTATATTCTATCGAATAACATTACGCCGAGAGACTCCTCCAACCCTCTTATTTGCTGACTCACTGCTGGTTGAGTCGTACCAAGTTCCCGTGCAGCAGCGGTAAAACTCAATAGCCTTGCTGATGCTTCAAAAACGACGAGCGATTGCAACGGAGGAAGATCGAAATCATCTAACATAAGCTCAACTTATCCCATGTATAAAATTTCAGTGAGTTTACAATAACTTTTTGTTAGCGCAATCTCTATATAACAAGGCAATTTACTTTCATTTGCCTCTCTTTCACTTTTTACGCATTAGAGATAATCATGGCAGAAAAGAAACCAAACATCCTTTTTATTATGGCGGATCAGCTTGCTACCTCTGCCCTTCCTATTTATGGTAATCCGATTGTAAAAACACCGAATCTAAGCACTCTTGCTGAGCAAGGCGTGGTCTTTGACTCCGCCTATTGCAATAGCCCTCTTTGTGCACCGTCTCGATATGTTTTAATGACAGGACAACTACCAAGTAAAATTGGTGCTTTTGACAACGCTGCCGATTTCCCTGCAGACATTCCTACATTTGCTCACTACCTTCGCGCACAGAACTATAAAACAGCGCTCTCTGGCAAAATGCACTTCTGTGGACCAGATCAGCTACATGGGTTTGAAGAAAGACTTACGACAGATATTTATCCTGCTGATTATGGCTGGTTTCCCAATTGGGACGATTTAAAAACTCGCCCTACTTGGTACCACAATATGTCGTCTGTTACTCAAGCAGGACCTTGTGTTCGAAGCAACCAGTTAGACTTTGATGATGAGGTGGTTTTCCATGCTCAACGTTATTTATACGATTACGTAAGACGAGATCAAGACAGACCTTTCTGTCTAACCGTTTCGATGACTCACCCCCACGATCCGTATGCGATTCCACAAGAGTATTGGGATAGATACCGCGACGATGAGATAGACCTACCCAGAATAAAGATCCCTAAAGATCAGCAGGACCCGCATTCTTCCCGATTGCAAGAAGTGTATGCGTATCATGATCAAGAGCTTAGCGAACAACAGGTACGCAATGCCCGTCGCGCTTATTACGGTGCAATAAGCTATGTAGACGATAAAATAGGTATGCTTCTAAAAGCACTAAAAGAAACTGGCCTAGACGATAATACAATCATTGTTTTCTCAGGTGATCATGGCGATATGCTGGGAGAAAGAAACCTCTGGTACAAAATGTCCTTCTTTGAAGGCTCTGCCCGCGTCCCAATGATAGTTCACGCACCGACTCGTTTCTTGCCAAAACGAGTAAAAGAATCCGTTTCTACGATGGACTTATTGCCAACTTTTCTTGAAATGGCAACCAGCGTATCTGATCATGAATACGCCATGCCTATCCAAGGCAGAAGCTTAATACCTCATTTGGATGGGCAAAAAACCGGTCATGATGAGGTTATAGGGGAATATTTTGGAGAAGGCGCTATAGCGCCTTTGTTCATGATACGCCGCGGACCATACAAATACGTTCATTGCCATATCGATCCAGATCAATTGTTTGATTTAGAAAACGATCCTGATGAGCTTATCAATCTAGCTACCAACCCTAGCTACAAAGACATCCATGATAGTTTCAGACAAGAAGCTCTTGAGCGCTGGGATTCAGAGGCCTTAACGCAAGACGTTTTAATCAGTCAGCGTCGTCGACGTTTGGTGGTAAAAGCCATGAATATAGGCAAAAAGCTACCATGGGATCATCAACCTATTTTTGATAGCAGTGAAATGTACATGAGAAACCATATCGACTTGGACGATTTGGAGAGCCGATCACGTTTCCCTAAAGCAGAGTAAACATACTAATAATGTTCATCACAATAGGAGCAAAAAAATGAAAGTACTTTCTTTCAGTAGTACAGGACTCAGAGCCATTACCATGGCCAGTCTACTAACTGGTAGTGGTTTCGCCTTATCTGCCGAGCCGGAGCAATGCCAAAAAGTGACGCTTAGCGATCCAGGTTGGACGGATATTGGCGCTACTAATGGTGTAGCAACAACCCTACTAAAGGCAATGGGCTATGAAACTCAGGTATATTTATTAAGTGTTCCAGTAGGTTTTGAAAGTATCAAAAATGGTGAGATTGACGCATTTATGGGGAACTGGATGCCTGCTCAATCCGCCTTTATTGATAAATACAAAAACGATGTTGATGTTGTTCGAACTAACTTACAAGGCGTTAAATTCACTTTAGCTGTGCCTGAATACGTCTATGAAGCAGGAGTTAAAGACTTTTCTGACCTATCAGCGTTTGGAAAAGAGTTTCGTCATCGAGTATATGGTATTGACGCAGGGGCGCCAGCAAACCAAAAGCTTCAAAACATGATTGATACAAATGACTTTGGTCTTGGTGATTGGAAAGTGGTTGAGTCTGGCGAACAAGCCATGCTTTCGCAGGTAGCGAGAACCATCAAGCGCGATAACTTTATCGTCTTTCTTGCTTGGGAACCGCATCCAATGAACGTCAATTTTGATCTTAAATACTTAAGTGGTGGTGACAAATATTTTGGCCCAAATTATGGCGGCGCCACCATCAGAACCTTAACCCGCAAAGGCTATAGCAATGAATGCCCAAATGTTGGTAAATTGCTTAGCAATCTTGAATTTGGTTTGACCATGGAGAACGAAATCATCGCCTCAGACGAAAAACCAGAAAAAGCAGCGGCAGACTGGATAAAGGCACACCCGGAGGTGCTCGATAAATGGCTAGAAGGCGTCACTACATTTGATGGTAAACCAGCATTAGACACGGTTAAAAAACAGCTGACATCTATGTAATGTGTCACACAAGTTACTTTCTATAAGCTAATGTCAGAACCAAAAAAGCCGCATAATTATTAAATTATGCGGCTTTATAAATCTTCATGTCACACAGTTATTGACGTGTCAGACGATCATTTCCTAAAACAACAGGCGTAGAAGAGCGATAAGGATTAATATCTAACCCTCCGCGTCTAACATAACGCGCATATACCGTTAAGCTTTCAGGTCGACAGTGACGCATTATATCAATAAAAATTCGTTCGACGCATTGCTCATGAAAATCCGTATGCTCACGGAATGAGATCACATACCTAAGCAAACTCTCATGGTTAATTTTTGGCCCTTTGTAATCAATAAATACCGAACCCCAATCTGGCTGATTGGTAACCGGACAATTTGATTTCAAAAGATGACTCACTAACCGTTCTTCAACAATGCCCATAGATTCATCTATTGCCAGCAAGTCAGCATTAGGATGATATTCCGACACATCAATGTCTAAATCGTCTATGCAATAATCCGGCGTCAACACCACCAAAGATGACATAGAATCCACATCACGAATAATCACAGTGACTTCGGCTTGAGCAGCTTGAGAAAGATCACGCTCAAGAATGCCCTGCACTTCTTCTGCCGACTCATAACGCATTTGGTTTAACGAGTTTAAATACAGCTTAAATGATTTAGATTCTATAATATTTGGGGAATCACACGGCAAACGAAACTCAGCCAAAGCAACAATAGGCTTGCCCTTCAAGTTTAGCCATGAAAGCTCGTAAGCATTCCAAACATCCTCCCCATAGAATGGAAGGCGTTCAGATTCAATGCCCATTTCAGTCCATTTATCCACTCTTGCAATGGGGTAAAGCAACCCTGCATCGTATTCAGAAACATATTCTGTTTGCTGACCTAAGGGTAAAAAGCCCATATAACACTACCTCAACTTCTAATACCTTTGCCCTGATTGAGCAAACGCAGACCGAAACTAAACAACACAACAATAAACACACTCACAATAACCAAGGCCCAATATACGTTAATATCGGAAACTCCTAAGATGCCATATCGAAATGCGTTAACCATATAAAGCACAGGATTCAACATCGAAACAGACTGCCAAAAGTCCGGCAATAAATCGATGGAGTAAAACACGCCGCCCAAATACGTTAATGGCGTGAGTATAAAAGTTGGCACGATTGACACATCATCGAAACTTCTTGCGTATATCGCATTTACAAAGCCACCAAGAGAAAACATCACCGCGGTCAGGCACACAACCAAAATGGTTAAAAACAGATTCTCCAAAGCCAAATGGGTAAAGAATAAAGACAGCAAAGTGACAATAAGGCCAACACATAAACCGCGCGCAACACCTCCCAAAGTATAACCTAATAAGATCACCCAGTTTGGCGTAGGTGACACCAATAGCTCTTGCACGCTATGCTGGAACTTGGCAGAAAAGAAAGATGACGAAACGTTCGAATACGAGTTAGTGATTACTGCCATCATGATCAAGCCAGGAACAATGTATTGCATATAACTGAACCCGCCCATCTCACCAATACGGCCCCCAATCAAATTGCCAAAAATAGCAAAATACAATGACATAGTTATTGCGGGTGGTAGTAATGTTTGCGGCCATATACGAGTAAAACGACGTATTTCTCTTACAATAATGGTGTAAAATGCGACCCAAATTTCTGAGTTTTTCATCTTATTAGCCTTTAATTAATTTCACGAAGAGCTCTTCGAGTCGGTTAGATTTATTGCGCATACTAACAACGTTAATAGAGATATCATCGAGCGCTTTAAATATCGCATTAATCGATTGCCCTTTGACCACTTCTACTTCCAGTGTTGTTGCGTCTTTACTTACCGCAACGTTAAAGCCAGGCAGAGACCAATTGTCTGGCAAGTTGCTATCCAGATCTAAAATAAAGGTTTCTTGGTTAAGTGTTTTCAATAGCGCTTTTACACTTGTGTTTTCAACAATTTCACCAGCACTGATGATGGCAATATTTCGACACAACTGCTCTGCTTCTTCTAAATAATGAGTGGTTAGAATGATTGTCGTACCCTGCTCATTGAGTTTTTTAATGAACTCCCACATAGAGCGACGTAATTCTATATCAACACCGGCAGTTGGCTCATCTAAAATAAGTACTTCTGGCTCATGGATGAGCGCTCTTGCGATCATCAAACGGCGTTTCATGCCGCCAGAAAGCATGCGAGATTGTGAATCTTTTTTATCCCACAGATCCAACTGTTTGAGATATTTTTCAGCGCGTTTTTCAGCGACAGCACGTGTAATGCCATAGAACCCAGCTTGGGTGACGACAACATTAAAAACTGTCTCGAAAACATTGAAGTTAAACTCTTGCGGGACGACACCAAGAAACTGTTTTGCTTTTGCAAAATCCTTATCAATATCATTGCCAAAAATGGATACGCTGCCAGAAGTTTTGTTAACTAGGGAGCATAACACACCAATGGTGGTAGATTTTCCAGCACCATTAGGACCTAACAACGCAAAGAAATCTCCCTTTTCAACTTTTAAATCAATTCCTTTTAAGGCTTCAAATCCACCTTCATAACGTTTTTTAAGGTCACTAATTTCGATTGCATATGTCATAATTGAAATTCTCATACGGCATTGCCGACTAATTTAGTTACTTACTTGAATAGGGTTTTACGTGGAATCACGCACACAATACATACTTGACGCATTTGCAGATTTGCGCGAACGAATCGCAGAACATGACCCCTTTAATCAGCAAGAATTGGCAGAAGAAGAATTAGACTTCTTAGAAAAGTGGGATGACCTGACAAAAAAAATTCAGGAAAACACCCATGATTATACGTTTGATGCTCAAGAGATATTATCGCGTTTCATTCGTTGCTACGCAAACCTCGTCCCTTTGATAAAGCGCGAGCTACTGTGGTTTGTAGGTGGAGAATGCTTGCACTTTCTTGGTGACGAGGAAATCACATTATATCAACAGCTAGAAGACCACTTATACGAACTCGACAGTCAAAACCAAGACTACGATATTGCAAAAGAAATCAATACCTTACGTGGCATATCGAACCAAGTTCATTAATGATGATGTTTAACTGAAAAAGTCTAACTAGTCTTTAAGAAATTTTCTTAAAGACTAGTGTTCCATTCGTGCCACCAAAACCAAATGAGTTGTTAAGTACAACGTCAATTTTGCGTTTTTGCGGTGTACCTGAAACATAATTCAGGTCACATCCTTCACTAGGCTCTTCAAGGTTAATCGTAGGAGGAGCAACCTGATCACGAATCGCCAAAATTGAGAATATCGACTCTACCGCACCAGAGGCCCCCAGTAGATGACCAATCATCGACTTAGTCGAGCTAATAGCAACATCCGAAGCGTCATCACCCATTAGTGTTTTTACAGCTTGTGTTTCTGCCAAATCACCAGCGGGTGTTGATGTGCCATGAGCATTTATATAGTCAACATCCAAAGGGGTTAAATGAGCGTCTTTTAACGCAGCACTCATTGCCAAAAACGCACCTTCACCATTTTCTGGTGGAGCTGTCATGTGATAGGCATCATCGCTCATGCCAAAGCCTGCTAGCTCTGCATAAATAGTTGCGCCACGTGCAACGGCGTGTTCGTATTCTTCTAGGATCAAAATACCCGCGCCATCCCCCATAACAAAACCATCTCTGTTTTTGTCCCATGGGCGACTTGCTGTTTTAGGGTCATCGTTACGTGTTGATAACGCTCTTGCAGCACCAAAACCACCGATACCTAAAGGCGTAATTGCCATTTCGGCACCGCCAGCAATCATTACATCGGCATCGCCATAAGCGATCATCCGGCCTGCCATACCAATATTATGAGTACCAGTCGTACATGCTGTAACGATGGATATATTTGGTCCTTTAAAACCAAAACGAATCGCTACATGACCAGAAATCATATTGATAATCGCGCCTGGCACAAAAAAAGGAGAAATACGTTTTGGGCCAGACTCATTCAATAGCTCTAGGTTTTTCTCGATCATTGGCAATCCACCAATACCTGAACCTATAGCGCACCCAACACGGCTTAAATCGGCTGTGTCAGCGTTAAGATTGGCATCATCTAAAGCTTGTACAGCAGCAGCGATACCATATTGAATGAATAGATCCATCTTGCGGGCTTCTTTCACGCTCATATACTGAGTAGCGTCAAAACCATTTACTTGAGCCGCAAAACGAGTGGAAAACTGGCTGGCATCAAAAGAAGTGATATCCGATACACCACTCTTGCCTTCCAGGATATTATCCCACGTATCTTTCACATTATTGCCAAGGGGTGTCACCATTCCCATTCCTGTGACTACTACCCGACGACGAGACATAAGATTTCTCCAACAAATCGCTCTCATTCATTAAGAGCTATTAATAAGAAAAGCCGCTGTAACGAATACAAGCGGCTTTTCGGAAAACTCAGTTCACCAATATCTTACAAGTTAGCGTTGATGTAGTCGTTCGCTGCTTGTACGGTAGTGATTTTTTCTGCTTCTTCATCAGGAATTTCAGTATCAAATTCCTCTTCAAGAGCCATTACTAGCTCAACTGTATCTAGGGAATCTGCACCTAGGTCATCAACAAAAGATGCTGAAGCAACAACATCTTCTTCTTTAACGCCTAGTTGTTCACAAACGATTTTCTTAACGCGTTCTTCAATGCTACTCATTAGAAGTTCCTACTCTACTCATTAACAGCTCAGTGTGAGCATATTATAAAAATTCGATCACCTAAAAAAAGGTATGATTCTCGACATGAACCGGAGACGTATTTTCGTTGAATTAAACATAAAATTCAACTCAAATTACGACATATACATACCGCCATTGACATGCAATGTTTCACCGGTGATGTATGCAGCGCCATTTGACGCCAAAAAAGCAACAGCTGCTGCAATTTCTTCTGGTTGACCAAGACGTGATGAAGGCACTTTCTCGACCAATTTGGCCTTATGCTCTTCAGGTAACACCTTAGTCATATCTGTTTCAATGAAGCCTGGCGCGACACAGTTAACCGTAATGCCACGAGAAGCAATTTCAGCAGCCAAAGAGCGACTGAAACCTTCTAAACCGGCTTTTGCCGCTGAGTAATTTGTTTGGCCACCATTACCCATAGAGCCAACAACAGAGCTAATGCTAATAACACGACCAAATTTTGCTTTAGTCATGCCGCGTAAGCAAGCTTTTGTAACACGAAAAACAGAAGTTAGGTTAGTGTTGATCACTTGATCCCACTCATCTTCCTTCATGCGCATCATCAGGTTATCACGAGTGATACCGGCATTATTAACCAATACTGTTGGCGCACCATATTCTGCAGTGATTTCTTTAATCACATTATCAACAGATTCGCTTGAGGATACATCCAACACCCAGCCTTTACCGTTAGCGCCTAGATATTCGCTGATACTTTGTGCACCAGACTCACTGGTAGCTGTACCAATAACTGTAGCGCCCTGCTCGACCAATGCGGTAGCGATCGCTTTACCAATGCCACGAGTAGCCCCCGTGACTAGAGCAATTTTTCCTTCAAGACTCATGCTTGTCTCCAACTTTTTAATATACAAATCAATATAAAGCGATATTTAAACAGACAGCGCCGCTTCAAATCCAGCAACATCACCTAAAGACGATGCATCCAAGCCTTTTACTATTCGCTTATTAAGTCCACTCAATACTTTACCTGGGCCACATTCAATAGTTGATGTAACACCTAGCTCAGCAAGAAGCATAACAGATTGTGTCCATAAAACGGGTTCGCTCAACTGAGAAACCAAATTCGCCTTGATTACTACAGGATCAGAAACCGCTTGTGCTGTCACATTTTGAACCAAAACACAGTCCGGCTCACTAAACACAATTGACTCTAGTTTTTCAGCCAATTTTTCGCCAGCAGGAATCATTAATTCGCAATGAGACGGCACACTAACAGGCAAAGGTAACGCGCGCTTAGCACCGGCTTCTTTTGCATTGACCATTGCTGCTTCAACAGCGGCAACGTGACCTGCAATAACCACCTGACCTGGAGAGTTAAAATTCACAGCGCTCACGATGCCAGGAGCCGCTTCACAAGCAGCAACCACTTTATCATCATCAAGACCAATAATAGCCGCCATTGCGCCCTCACCAGCTGGTACGGCTTGCTGCATGTATTCACCACGCAACTTAACCAGTTCAACCGCATCGGCAAACTTAATAACACCAGCACACACAAGAGCCGAATACTCACCTAAACTATGGCCAGCCACATAAGCAGGTTTGGCACCGCCCTGTTGCTCCCAAAGACGCCACAAAGCCACACTTGCAGTAAGAAGTGCAGGTTGAGTTTTGTCTGTTTGGCTTAGTTTTTCAGCATCATTTTGTACAAGATCCCATAAATCGTAGCCAAGTACATCAGACGCCTCAGCGAACGTTTGCGCTATTATTTCGTGCTTCTCCGCTAGATCTGCCAGCATTCCCAACTGTTGAGAGCCCTGACCTGGAAAAACAAAAGCTAATTTAGTACTCATTTCACTTCCTCATTACAAAGACGCGCTTCAATAGCAGAACATAAGTCAGCTCGCGCAATATCAATTCCATACTCAATCGCACCAATCATAGCCGGCAAATCAGAACGACCATGACCTTTTACCAAATTGCCACGCACACCAATTAAACAAGCACCGTGTCTGCGCTCAGTTTGGTAAAAAGTCTCAAACAGCGACGAAGCGCCATTAATCTTTTTGAACTTACTCATCATAAAAGACAAAAGCCCTTCAGATGCTTTTAGTACAGCATTACCAACCATGCCATCACAAACAATGACGTTTTTATCGCCTTCAAACAACTCAGTGCCTTCAGCATACCCTAAATACGTCAGCCACTTATTGGCAGATAACAATCTATCCGTCTCACGAATAACAGCACTGCCCTTAGAGCTTTCAACACCGACGTTCAGCAGCCCAACCTTAGGCAGCTCATCACTTAACGCTTCTATGTAAGCAGCGCCTAACTCAGCGAAGCCAACCAACATAGAAGGAGGACAATGTACGTTTGCCCCCAAATCAACCAAACAACGCAAAGGGTTTGAGTGAAGTTCTCGAATTAAAGCCGGATAAAGCTTTGGCCTTAGGACGCCTAATATATGCCTGGCTAAAGCAACCATTGCGCCTGTGTTCCCAAGCGTTACAACCACATCTGATGTTTTCTGACTAAGTGCATTCAAAGATTGATAGAGTGAACTATCGCGTCGTTTGAATAAGGATAAGACTATTTCTTCGTCTCCATCAATAACATCAGAGCAAGAAATCAAAGATAAGCGTTCATGAGGTGCAGGAAGTTCCAGACCAGGATAAGGAGAATAATACGCAGTGATAAAAACATCATGATGACGAGAAAGAATATCGACCGCACCATCTAATGCAATGCGGGGACCTAAGTCCCCGCCCATAGCATCTAAAGCTACCCTGATCATGGGTATCTTAGTTACTCACCTTTAGGGGTGATAACTTGACGGCCACGGTAGAAACCATCTGCAGAAATGTGGTGACGACGGTGAAGTTCACCAGTTGTCTTTTCTACAGAAAGAGTTGGACCAGTCAAGGCATCGTGTGAACGACGCTGACCGCGACGTGAACGAGTAACTTTACTTTTTTGTACTGCCATTTTTTGGAGCTCCTAACTTTACTTGGCCTTTAATTGGGCCAATATACTAAATGGATTCGGTTTTTCGTCATCCGGTGCGTCATCGGTAGACGAGGCATACTTTACAGCTGTTGGGTTGCAACCACTTTCTTCGTGATAAGCGACAATTGGTAAGGCAAGTATAATTTCTTGCTCTACCATATCTGCTAAAATTACTTCACCATCGGTCATGACAACAGGATCGTAACTGTTCGGTAGATTCTTAGCATGATCTTCGTCATAGACAAAACCAAGCGACAAATCTAACGCCAGATCATGTGAAACAGCTCCCATGCAACGTTGACAAACAACTTGCACTTGAGCCTTTAATGATCCGGTAGCAATATAACGCCTATCCTCATCAACTCTAAAGTCTAGATGAATAAATGCATTACCCTCATCAGAGGCTAATATAGCACAAAGCTCCTCAAATTGATTGAGGGGCACGTTCCCTTCAAAGGACATCTCGTTATGAGCGTACTTTCGTGGGTCAAAATATTTAGGTAATGAGTCATTCAACATGGCGGGGAATAATATTGCCAAGCACCCTCTTTGTCAAAGTCTAAGTGCCGTTAAAGCGGCTTTTTTTAGAAAATTAAGCTTTTCAAAGAGAAAAAAAGTAAAATGTCGACAAACCAGAACAAAACGGCCAAGAAACAATGCAAAAAAAAATTATTTTAGGTTCTTCTTCACCTTATCGTAAGGCACTTTTAGAGAGGCTAAATCTGCCTTTTGATAGCCACTCTCCAAACATAGATGAAAGCCCACTTAGCGAAGAATCCGCACAAAACCTTGTTCAACGCCTTACAATCGCAAAAGCAAAAGCCGTACACCAAGAGCGTATGACAAAAGGCCTAACTAATGATGCTTTGATTATTGCATCTGACCAAGTCGCTGTACTGAATTCTACTATTTTAGGCAAACCCCATACGCAAGCAAACGCAATAAAGCAGCTAGCCTCATTCAGCGGACAAAAAGTGAGCTTTTTAACTGGGCTCTGTCTTTTCGACCAAGAAAGCCAGACATACCAATACGAGCTAAATGAGTTCCATGTTTACTTCCGGCAGTTGACTCATCAGGAAATCAGCAACTATGTTGCCATCGAGCAGCCTCTAGACTGTGCAGGTAGTTTTAAGTGCGAGGGATTAGGAGTGTGTTTGTTTGATAAAATGGAAGGGGATGATCCGACTAGTCTCATCGGCCTCCCCCTTATTATGCTGTCTAAGTTTCTTAGGAACTCAGGTGTCAACCCGCTTTCTTAATAGCCTTTAGGAAATGAATGATAGCTGGACACTGGTGATTCAAGACCATCAATAGCGTTTAAAGTGACGTCATAACCGAATTCAATCAATTCTTTGGCCCGCCAAAACTCATAAAAGCCAGAGATGTCTTTTGGAATTGAAATCAACAAGTCTGGCGGATAGCCTGCCAACTTGTACTGAGTTAACGACTCTTGCATTGTTTCAAACATCATATTGATCGTCTGCAAACGTCCCCAGCTTTCTGGGGAGTATTTAGCCTTATCAGACTCTTTCCCCTTCGCAAAAAAGTCTTTTGTGCTATGCCACCAGGCAGGCCCTGTCGCGGCTGTCTGAGATTCTTTATCCAACAACGCTTCCGCGGGGCCATTAAGATCCACGGCGACGATATAATCTGCACCAGCTGGTACAGCAGGAATAATAGGCAAAGGGTTTAATACGCCGCCATCAACATACATCCTGCCATTAAACTCCACAGGAGAAACAAGCGATGGTATCGCCGAAGATGCCCGCATAGCGCTGATTAAGTCCCCTCTTTGGAACCAAAATTCCTTTTGATTGAGTAAATCAACAGCAACAGAGGTGTAATCTATGGGTAGCGATTCAATAGTTGGCGTTGCAATGATTTCCTGAATTTTCTCAAAAAATCGATCGCCTTTTACATAGCCGCCTTTTAGAAGTGACATATCTAACAAGCGCAGAACATTCATCCGATCTAGAGACTCTGCCCACTCACGATATTCGGATAATTTACCAGCTGCATACACACCACCGACTATCGCACCTATTGAACAACCAGAAATGCTAATAATCTCATATCCACGCTCTTCGAAAGCCTGAATTACACCAATATGCGCGTGACCTCGAGCGGCACCACTCCCTAAAACAAGCGCAACTGTCCCTTTTTTTGAGCTCACTACTACCACCTAACGACGAACATAAACAAAAGAAATTCGGTTTACACCTAGCGCCTCTCGACCAAGGTCTGCCAAATTAATAAAACGCACCCGTGATTGTAGACGCTCGCCTATGCCTGCAGACACCTGTGAAATTAATCTATCTCCCGCTTCGATTGAAGTAAAAAGATTGCTTTTTTCACTCGTAACAAAGCCTACGACATTCTGTCCAGCAGGCAAGCTACTAATAAAACGACGAATACGAGGAATGTCATTAACATCCATTTGAGCAACAATATTTATTGACGTGTCTTGTCCCTCAGTGGATTTCACCTCATCTAGGCGGATCATTACATCACCAGCGCCACGACGATTTATATACAAAACCTGATAGATATCTTGCTGATCTTGCACGACCAATAAATATTGACTGCTGTCCGATCCATACAACAAATAATCCTGAAAGAAATTATTTGCCCACGCATTACTGCTTCCGCAACTACGGCTTTCACATTCAAATAAAACATTGCGACCGCTAGATAACATCTGACTTCGGTAATGTTCATATACGTCAGGTAAAAGCGCATTTCGGTTTACTTTATATAGGGAAGAAAAATACTCGCCCTGTAAACGAATGACCGACTCTGGCTCCCAGCCACTCCCGGCTCTGCGTATTTTACTCAGAGGAATTTCAACTAACTCTTCAGATTTAGAATAGCTTTTAACCAATTGAGCATCACGATAAGGCTCGACATCCAACAAAGCCGCGAAAGAAGCACTACTGCCTAACAGTAAAGAACAAAAAATTCCACGAAACCTAACCATATTACCTTCCCATCACCCTAGTACAGGGCGTATTAACACACTAGTTTTGGTCAATAAACCGCTGAATTTCGGTTGCCACAGCAAAACAGGTATCTGGCTCTAGGTGAAAGTGATGGTTCCCCTCCAGCCATTTCAACTTAATCCATGGAAATTGAGCCGCTCGTTTTTCAACTAACTGTTGGTCATTTTGATAAACACCATCTTTAGCAACCAATGCCAAGGTTGGGCATTTAATTTCCTGAATAAAGGTTTCTACACTCGCCTCATCCATTCGAAAAGGCGATGGAAACGTTAATTTTCTATCGTGACGCCATGCCCAAACACCATCGGAGTTTTGCTTAGCGCCGCGTTCAACCAGCAACCTAGAAGCACTGTTGGAAATCGAGGTAAAGCCCTCCATTCTCGCCGTTATCATTGCTTCTTGCGTTGGGTAGCTTGTTTCTCTACCATGGCGATGCTTAGACATTTTATTAACCGCACGTTGTAGAGTGACAACACGATTTTCAGGGCTATCAGTGAGCGGCCCCATATTGTCTAAAATAATTAAGCCACGAATTTTGTCTGGTGCTATAGCTGCCACCAACATCGCAACGGCTCCACCCATACTGTGACCTATTAACCAAACACTCTGTTTTGATTGATTAAGTATAGACACAACATCCAATGCGTAATCCCACAGATGATAAAAACTGCCGGCAGGTCGATGCAAAGACAAACCATGCCCAGCAAAATCCAAGGCAACATGAGAAAAATCAGATAAGTGAGGTGATAAGTTAGCAAAGCTGGCTGCATTATCCAGCCACCCATGAAGTGATAATACTTTTAGGTCTGATGTCTTTTTTGGCAGCCATTGCATACCAGATATTTCAGTATGCGGCAGCTTATAAACAATTTCATTTCCCATAGAGTTTCTATCTTTACCAATAACAAAAATTCGACAAGATAATTACGAAGGAGACTCGCTCCAACGAAATTGACAGCAAGCATTTGCGAATAGCTCGCCTTCAACTGACGCCAAAGTCGCTGTCGTCATCGCAAAATTAACCGGCAGTGGCTCATCAACTAGATAATCAACAAATTGGTGAGCAAATGGCTGGTGCGTAACGAGCAAAATGGATTCATATGGCTGATCATTTAACCAAAGCGCCACATCCATATTACGGCCATCTGGGGTAATTAAAGGGCAAGTTTTTTGCTCAACGGATACATCCAAGCTTGATAAAAACACTTTAGCTGTTTGCTGAGCACGAACATAAGGACTAACAAAAGCGACATCAAAAGCTTCTGCCCTTGATTGAAAGGCAAGCGCCGCCATTTTTACTTCCGCCACACCAAGTTCAGTGAGTTCCCTGCGCTCGTCTAGATCGTATCCATAAGGCTGAGCATTGCCATGGCGTAAGACATATAAGCGCTTAAGCTTCATCATCCGCCTCTACATGCGGCCAAGGCTGAAACGGATACGGTTTTTCTTCCGTCTTATAAGCCATAAACGAAAAAATTTGCTGAATAAATGAAGCCAAACGATTTAACCATGAAGATAACATCACTGGCTCATGCTTAGAACCAAGTTTAATTAAACTCACGATAACCAAAAGCACCCCAAATACTGTCACAGCAACATTTAAGACAACCCAGTACAACAACATAAAAATAATACGAAACCAAAAACCTTGATCTGCATAGCCTGGCTTAGACATTGTCACTCTCCTCATTTGTCGCAAATTCGACATCCCATTTTTGCTCACCCGTCATCATTGATCCAATCAATGATTCAAGCTTGGCATTATCAAACAATAATTTAGAAAGACCTTCCGCAAGTGGCATATAAAGCCCATGTTTATGAGCCTCTTCAACCACCATTTTTAATGTATTCACACCTTCCGCAACTTCGCCAATACCACCAACGGCATCGTCTAGATTTTCACCGGAACCAATAGCAAAACCAACTCGATAATTTCGGCTTAGTGGTGAAGTGCAAGTGGCAATCAAATCCCCCATTCCAGCTAAACCAAGAAAAGTCATAGGGTTCGCACCAAAGTGCACAGCAAAACGGCTCATTTCAGCTAGACTACGAGTCATTATCATCGACATCGTGTTTTCGCCAACATTCAATGCTTTAGCAAGTCCGCACACTATGGCATAAATGTTCTTTAATGCCCCAGCCAACTCCACACCTTTGCTATCGCGATTTTCATAAACTCGAAAAGTTGGAGATTTAAGTAACTCGATAACACGTTGGCGAACTAAATCATCAGCACTGGCAATAACAGACCCTGTCATTTGTCCTGCAGCAATTTCTTTAGCTAGGTTGGGCCCACTCAAAACACCAATTTTTTGCGTGATAGAGTTTCGACGCAAAACATCACTCATAAGTTCAAAACGATTTGGATTAAATCCCTTAGTCGTGCTGATCAGTATTTTATCTGCCGTCAATAATGGCTCAATTCGATGCACAACTTGCTCAAATGACTTAGATGGAATAGATACGAAAACAGTATCACTTTCTCGAATTGCTTGCTCAAGATTACTTGTCGCCAATAGCTCTCTGTGCAAAGGCGCATTTGGCAAATAACGGCTATTTAACCCCGTTAAATTAATCTCTTCTACTTGCTCTTCATTGCGCATCCATTGACTAACCTGATGACCATTATTGGCCATAATATTCGCCAATGCTGTACCAAAACTGCCACCACCTAACACACAAACTGAATGCTTCATTATGATTATTTCTCTTTTTGAAATCGTCAAATACTTTTAGGACGAACAACTAACTTCTAAAGACTTACCCCATTCCGGAGCTCTTTGAGCCAATGCGCTTGACTCAGGGTGTTCATCAAATGGCGTATTTAGCACATTTAACAAACGTCGAAATGGCAAATAATCTCCACGCTCCGCTGCTAAAATGGCCTCATGAGCCAAGTAGTTTCTTAAAATAAATTTGGGGTTTGTTTGCAGCATCAGATTACCAGTCTGCTCCCAATTGCTTTGCTCTGATAGCCTTATTGACAAGTAACGATCAAGCCATTGGTTCAATCGTTCACGGTCAACCACCTCATCCAGCAAAGGCGTAAAGTCGTCTTTTTCAAGATGACTCAAAATACGAAAGAAGACCGTATAATCCATTTTTTCAGCCGCTAAAATAACCAGCAATGGAGGTAATAACTCATGCAGAGCGTCAACGGAGTTTAACCCCATCTTCTTCATCATCAAGACATCGTAATGAGCTTGAAGTTCTGGCTCATAACATTTAAGAATAGCAATAAGCTGGTCTCTCTCAAGATGCTTTGAAAAACAGCGCATCAAACAATTTAAGTTCCATAAGCCCACGCCTGGCTGACGAGAAAATGCATAACGCCCTTCATAGTCTGAGTGATTGCAAACCCAATTAGGCTCATAATCCTCCATGAAACCATACGGACCATAATCAATCGTCTCGCCAGTAAATGAAAAGTTATCCGTATTCATCACACCGTGCTGAAACCCGACTGCCTGCCATTTAGCAACCATTCTTGCTGTGCGCTTAACCACTTCGGTTAACATGTCTTCTAATGGGGATTGTGCCTTTAAACTATCTGGGTAGTAATGCTTCAGACAATATTCTATAAGCTGATCAAGTTCATCCTGCTTACCTTGATAAAAAAAGTACTCAAAATGACCAAAGCGGATATGGCCTTGCGCTGTTCTTAGCAACATGGCGCCTGCTTCTGGAGTTTCTCGATACACCGCTTCTCGACTGTCATACAAAGCCAAAGCTCTGGACGAAGGCACAGACAAAGCTGTCATCGCCTCACTCGCCAAATATTCACGTATGCAGGAGCGTAAAACGGCGCGCCCATCACCACGTCGAGAATAGGGTGTCAGACCAGCGCCTTTCATATGCAGGTCATATAATCGCCCGTCTTGACCACGCACCTCACCTAGCAAAACACCTCGCCCATCCCCAAGCTGAGGCGAAAAACCGCCAAATTGATGCCCAGCATAAACCATGCTTAGGCTCGAAGGCAGAGCTTCTTCACCGCTTAAGATACGCTTGGTTTCATTGGATTTAATATCAATAGACAGAAAGGTAGCGAGCGATTGATTAAATTCTACCAATCGCTGCTCATGAAGTGGCTGGATGAGAGTTTTCGAAGAAAACGCCTCACCCAAACTTGCAAAGTGATGCTCTAAATTCATCATATCTCACTTAAAAGTTAAGCGATGTTTATAGCGATGTATCGACCATATACTCGCAGCGGATACTTTCACCAACAACCCTTTCGATTTCTGGAATCATAAACGCATCGTCTTCACTGGCGAAGCTAACAGATTTCCCTGTCTCACCACCACGTCCAGTACGGCCAATTCGATGTACGTAGTCTTCAGGGTCTTCTGGCAATGAGTAGTTAACTACTAACTCGACATTATCAACATGGATACCACGTCCAGCGACATCTGTTGCTACAAGCACTTGAATCACACCGTCTTTGAAATTCTTCAAAGTTTTAACACGCTTATCTTGGGCAACTTCCCCAGACAAAATAGCGCAGTTAATATTGGCTTTACGTAGGCGCTCAAAAAGATCACGAGTTTCATCTCGACGATTAGCAAAAATGATGGTTCGTTGACCGCCGTTCTTGTCGATCAGCTGTTGTAAAACAGGCCATTTTTGCTCTGCTTCAACAGTATAAATCACCTGATCTATATTCTTATTTGTCGCTTCTTTTGGCACAACCGACACTTCTTTAGGGAAATAAGTCCATTGCTGAGCCAAAGCCTGGATATCCTTAGGGAAAGTCGCACTGAACAGCATAGTTTGTCTGGTTTCTTTGTGTGGCGTCATGCGAATAATGCTTTTCACATCAGGAATGAATCCCATAGACAACATGCGGTCAGCTTCATCAAGAACCAAACACTCTACTTTGCCTAATTGAACTTTTCGGCTGCGAGCAAAATCCAATAAGCGACCAGGCGTGGCAACCAAAATGTCAACATTCTCTGTTTCCACTGCGATCTTTTGCTTCTCGTAGCTTAATCCACCCACCAAAGTAACAACATTTAAATGGCAGTTAGACGTTAGCTTAATGGCTTCATCAGCAATCTGAATAGCCAATTCACGAGTCGGTGCAATAATCAATCCGCGGGCAAAGTTATTGGCGCGCTTTTCTTCTAGTGGGTAATCAAGGAAATCACTAATCATGGCGATTAGAAAAGCCGCAGTCTTACCTGTACCGGTTTGAGCCTGACCAATAATGTCATAACCCAACAGCGTCATAGGTAAGGTTTCAGCCTGAATTTCACTGCAATACTCAAAACCCATTTCAGAGATAGATTTAAGAACTCTGTCAGGAAGGTTTAAATCATGGAAACGCAATTTACCTTCTACTTCAGCAACAGGGAAATCTTCGATCGACCAAATATGACCTTTGGCATTTCCAGCAGTATTTTTTACTTCTTTTGCTTTTGTATTAGCTTGGTTATTTGCACTGCTAGATTCAGCATTGTTACTTTTAGGTCGTTTGTTAGGACGACGAGTACGCTTAGGTTTTGTAGAGGTTTCTGATGACACTTCTTGATTTTGGTTTTCCATATTGGAATCTATACGCTTCTATTATGTTTTGAGGTTAATTATCAGTGCAAGGAGTGTACCTAAATGATACGGTTTTATCACCCCTTGCTTACGGTTTGTTGATTTACATTATTGATAACGATATGGCGGTAAACTATTAATAAGCTGACTACCATAACGCTTAGTGCGTAAACGCTTATCCAATATGTGAATTTCACCTTTATCCGTTTCGCTTCTTAATAGCCGCCCCGTAGCTTGGACTAAGCGCAAAGATGCATCTGGGATGGTGATTTCCATAAATGGATTGCCACCACGCTTTTCTATCCACTCCGCCAGCGTTGCTTCAACGGGGTCATCAGGCACTGCAAATGGGATTTTGGCGATATAAACACAGGTTAAATAATCTCCTGGCAGATCCACACCTTCTGCAAAACTTGCTAAGCCTAGCAATAAGCTCCCCTTTCCTTCATCCACTCTTGCTTTATGAGAATCCAGAATAACGCGTTTCGACTGCTCTCCTTGCATGAGTAATATTTCCTGCAAGCTGGAAGAAAGTGATTTCGATACCTCTTCCATTTGTCGACGGGAAGAAAAAAGCGCCAAACTGGCTTTTTTGGTATCAACATGCGCTTCAAGATAGCGCACTATTTCATCCGTATGTTGCTCAACACGATTAGGCTCATGCTCCATATCGGGTACCACTAAACGTCCATTTTCTTGGAAATCAAAAGGACTTAAAACACGTAAATATTCACTGTCACGAGGCACACCAGAGCGCATATTAAATCGATGAAATTGATTCAATGCCGTTAATGTTGCTGATGTAACGACGGCACCAAAACATTTATCCCAAAGCTGCTGCCTTAATGTATTGGCCGCCAAAATCGGAGAAGCCCCCAGCTCAATATCTTGTTCCATACCTTGACCGGACAAAACCAACCATCGAGCATTGGGCGGGAAGTTCTGGTCATCGACGGTTGAATACAATTGCCATAAACCAACACATTGCTCCAGCCTCCCAAGAACTACTCCCAAAATAGGCTGCCAGGTTTCCGCGGTTTCAGGCGTCACGCCCATCCCTTCGTTTTGCTTGGTCTTTTTGCATTCATCTTGGATGCTTTCTATGTTGTTGAACAACTTTTGGTACGAGGTTTGTAAACTGTATGCTAACTGGCGCAATTCATCTGGTACCTGACCAAACTCAAACCTATGTTGGTTATTTTCTTGATCCAGCCCCAACCCTTGAATATAAGGCGCTAAACCTTGTTGTGCATATTGAATAAAATTAACAATACTTTGTATTTGCTGAGGAATTTTAAGCAAGAGTTGCCCGGTCAAACTCACGTCATCCGTTAGCTCTTGTTTAAGGTTCACTAAGTTTTTCTCTAGCTGGCGTAACCAGGTAATACTTTGCTGCAACCGAACTTCATGGCGAAAATGCCCTATGGCTTTGTCCGGAAGGTGATGACCTTCATCAAAAACATAAATCGTTTCTTTTGGCGGTGTAAGAATTGCTCCGCCACCTAGTGATAAATCAGCAAGTACTAAGTCATGGTTAGCAACAATAACATCCGCCACTTCAATTTCAGCGCGAGCTTTAAAAAATGGACAAGCGGAATAATTCGCACAGTTACGATTTGTGCACTGCTGATGGTCTGTTGTAAGTCGCCGCCAGTCTTGATCTCGCACCACGCCAGCCCAGTTATCTTTATCTCCATCCCAGTCACCTTTAGATAACGCCGCATCCATTTCTTGGTAAAGAACGGTGTTTATGTCATCAGAGTGAAGGTGCTGCTCGAATAAGCCAGCAAACATATCTTCCATGGCATGTTCTTCCGAACTCAGAAAGCTTTCAAGATTGTTCAGGCAAAGGTAACGGCCTCGGCCCTTAGCAAGCGTGTACTTGAACGAAAGATCGGTATGCTCCAATAGATTGGGCAGCTCTTTATGTAAGATCTGTTCTTGTAAGGCCACTGTGGCGGTAGAAATAATCAATTTCAGACCACGTGCTTTGGCAATAGGGATGGCGGCAAGGCAATAAGATAAGGTTTTACCTGTCCCTGTTCCCGCCTCGATAACGGCAACATGCTTCTCATCAAGGCGTTGGCCTTCAGAGTCACGTTTTATATTGCCTAAGGTGCGAGCGATTGCACCAATCATCTGGCGCTGCCCGGCCCTTGGTTTATGGGACTTCGCATCCAAAGAAGCTCGGTATGCGAGTTGAATTTGTGTTTTTAGTTCATCTGAAAGCATTTATATCATTGAGTATAGTTAGGAATGCTGTATATAATAACAGTAACTGTATAAACAACCAGATACCCTATGATTAAATTAACCAAAAGACAATCTGACGTACTAGAAACCATTCGCGAGTTTATTACCGAAACGGGGTTTCCACCTACGAGAGCAGAAATAGCGCGCCGACTTGGGTTTAAATCCCCCAATGCAGCCGAAGAGCATCTAAAAGCCTTATGTAAAAAAGGCGCGATCGAGATGCTATCTGGCGCATCACGCGGAATACGCTTAATTGACAATGAGCCAAGCAATGACTCTGTCGACGACCTTGGCCTACCCGTTATAGGCAAAGTCGCTGCAGGTTACCCTATTTTGGCACAAGAGAATATCGCGTCCCATGTGAATATACCTGCGGCAATGTTTTCTCCTCAGGCGGACTACTTCCTTTCCGTCTCAGGAACCAGTATGAAAGATATCGGCATTATGGAAGGCGATTTACTCGCCGTTCATAAAACCAACTCTGTACGTAATGGCCAAATTGTTGTGGCTCGTATTGGCGATGAAGTAACAGTAAAACGCTTTGAACAAAAAGGCAGTATTGTTAGACTCATACCAGAGAACGACGAATTTAACGACATTATTGTTGATCTTGAAAGTGAAGATTTTGCTATTGAAGGCTTATCTGTCGGTGTGATACGACAAGGCCTATAAGGTAGCAATTCTGCTTTACTGTCTTGCCATTTAATAAAAAAGCGAAGACTAATCTTCGCTTTTTTATTTGGTGTGAGATATCACAACACTCATACAAGCTTAGTGAAGGATCTTGGGGCGAAACTCTTCATCATCAAGATAATCTGCGCCTTCATCAAAGCCTGCTTCATCAGAATAAACAAAATCAATTCCGGCATGAAACATATGTTTTGCCAATTCAAAATACCGATCTTTTAAGTAAGAGCGAGTATCATCGGATATTTTCAATGTTGCTAACGGAACGGTTTCCTCACCATCTTCAGCGGCTGGACGCAGCACAATATCGCCGTTATCAAGCTCAACAATTTCTAGGTAGGATTCTTTCATATTCAATACTCTGATGACTCTTCTCTAAAACGTAACACTAATTCAACCAACTTAGCTAAATAGTAACTCACTGATGCACCCGCATCACTTCCTCGACCGATCAAGTTATCTCCTTGGACTGCCGACGAAGCTAAGCCTTTACATTCAAACTGAGCTAAATAAGCTTGATCTAGCTGAAAAAACCAAGAATCTTTTCGCGTTAGCAAATCAGCCAGTTCAGATAAAACCGGCACAACAATTTGCTTAGACTCAGACTCTGTCAATAATTTTGCCACATCCAGCGAACCAGATAATGAATACGCTAAAGACACTTCTTTCAATAAACCATTTAATGCGCTTCTTATCTGGAAAAGAGCGGAGCTTTCAAGCCCAACACTCAACCAGCTCTCTTCGCTTTGCTGACTTTGTTGAATAAAGCGTCTTGCAGTATCTAATTTTTGATTCGTAAGGCTCGCTAGACTGGCAACACTCATTTCTTCTTACCTTCCTCAACAACCCATTTAGAGCCAACAAAAAATGCTTTCCAACCTGTAGGCTTGCCCTCTTCGTTCTCCGTCATAACATATTGCTCTTTAGTCTTACGGCTATAACGAATAATAGCAGGACGACCTTCGGAATCCTCTACAGGCGCCTTAGCAAAGAAATGGTATTTAGGATCAATTTGGTCCATATAAGGAAGTAGCTCTTTTACCAAAGGTGCTCTAGTTTCTCGTTTACGAGGGAACTGACTAGCCGCAAGGAACAAGCCCGTTGCGCCATCACGAAGCACATAATGATCTTCTACTTTCTGACATGCCAAATCAGGCATCGGCACAGGATCCATCTTCGGCGGTGCAGCTTCACCATTTTTTAATAGTTTACGAGTGTTTTTACACTCTTCATTTGTACAGCCAAAATATTTGCCAAAACGGCCTGTTTTTAGCTGCATTTCGGAACCACACTTGTCACATTCAAGCGTAGGACCATCATAACCTTTAATTTTAAAGGTTCCAGTTTCGACTTCATAACCTGAACACGCAGGGTTATTACCACAAACATGAAGCTTACGGCTTTCGTCCATTAGGTAGCTATCCATCGCTGACCCACAAATCTTACAGCGATGCTTATTGATCAGCGCTTTAGATTCACCTTCCTCGTCATCAATGGCAACGGCTTCATCACCACGGATAAGGTTGATCGTTGCTTTACAACGTTCTTTTGGAGGCAACGCATAGCCGGAACAAGACATAAAAACACCGGTACTTGCTGTACGAATTTGCATCGGACGGGAACAAGTTGGGCATTCGATGTCTGTCGGGGTTGGCTCATTTAGCATCATACCGCCGTCAGGCGATTCAGCTTTAGCAAGCACAGAACTAAAGTCGTTATAAAACGCATTAAGCGTCTTTATCCAATCTTTATGACCTTCAGCGATATCATCTAGTTGCTCTTCCATTTGCGCAGTAAAACTGAAATTCATCAACGAATTGAAGCTATCAACTAGGCGCTCTGTGACTATGTCACCCATTTTCTCTGCATAAAAGCGACGATTCTCAACGCGCACATAACCACGATCTTGAATCGTTGAAATGATAGAGGCGTAAGTAGAAGGTCTACCAATACCACGCTTTTCAAGCTCTTTAACCAAACTTGCTTCGCTAAAGCGCGCCACCGGTTTAGTAAAGTGCTGCTCTGGCAACAACTCTTGAAGAGTTAAATATTCACCCTCACCCACATCTGGCAAAGTGTTATCTTCGCCTTTCTTTGCAACGGTCTGCATGGCACGAGTGTAACCATCAAAGCGCAAAATACGGCCTTTGGCTTTAAACTCATAGTCACCAGTGGTTACTGTAATTGTGGTAGAGGTGTATTCAGCTGGCGTCATTTGACATGCCATAAACTGACTACGAATCAAATCATATAAACGATGCGCGTCTTTTTCCATGCCAAGCAAATCATCAACGCGCACATTTACATCGGAAGGACGAATGGCTTCGTGAGCCTCTTGTGCGCCTTCTTTACTGCTATAACGAATAGGTTCTGCAGGCAAATACGCATCGCCAAAATTAGAAGCGATATAGCCTCTAAGCGCTTCTACAGCATCGACACTTAAATTAGTCGAGTCTGTACGCATATAGGTGATGTAACCACCTTCATACAAGCGCTGAGCGAGCATCATAGTCTTTTTAACACCATAACCCAGACGCGTACTGGCCGCCTGCTGAAGAGTTGAGGTAATAAAAGGGGCTGACGGCTTACTGCTCGTTGGCTTATCTTCTCGACTGCTTACTAAGTATTTTGCATTATCAAGACGAGCAACATGCTCATCGGATTGCGCTTTATTAACGGGTCGGTATTCTTTATTTTGATACTTTGTGGCTTCAAACTTAATGACATCCTTTGAAGGCGTTGAAAGCATCGCATCCAACTCCCAGAATTCATCAGGAACAAACGCACGAATTTCTTTTTCACGTTCAACAATCAAACGCACTGCGACAGACTGCACACGCCCTGCCGACAAACCTCTTGCTACTTTTGACCAAAGCAGCGGAGACACCATGAAACCTACAACTCGGTCTAGGAAACGACGAGCTTGCTGAGCATTCACGCGATTCATATCAAGTTCAGATGGCGTTTCAAAAGCAGCTTTAATGGCTTTTTTCGTAATCTCGTTAAAGACGACTCGCTTGTACCGGCTGTCATCACCGCCAATTGCTTCTCGCAAGTGCCAAGCAATAGCCTCACCCTCTCTATCCAAATCGGTTGCGAGATAGATGGTGTCAGCATTTTTAGCTAGGCGTTTTAATTCATCGACTACTTTTTCTTTGCCTGGCAATATTTCGTAGTGAGCTTTCCAATTATTTTCTGGATCAACGCCCATTCTGGAAATCAATTGCGCACGCGATTTTTTACTTTTATAAGCAAGCTTTTCTTCTGGGCTCATTTTTCGCGTCAAAGCAGCCTGCTTTGCACGCTCTTGAGGTGTAGAGGTAGCCGTTGTACCTGTTGGTAAGTCTCGAATGTGCCCGACACTCGATTTGACGACAAAGTCATTACCCAAGTATTTGTTGATGGTTTTCGCCTTAGCGGGCGATTCCACAATAACCAGTGATTTTCCCATTGAACTGTGTAAGCCTTTTATAAAGTAGGTCTGCAAATCCACGTTGCACGAAGTTTCATCTCTAGGGGCGCTGATATTAAGTAAACATCTTTTATATGACAAGCGATCCCTGTATTGTTTCACACATTAAATCTTGTTGAACTTAGTATTTCTTATTTAACATACTGAATTCATTGCTTAAGGACAATCATGGCTACCCTTCAAATTTTAACAATTGCATTTTTGATCATCATTGTACTTTTGTCTGTAGTAATAGGATCGCGCGCCCATCAGAAAGAAAAAGAAATAACTGAACGTCGTGTCAAACAACTCCAGCTGTCCAATAGAGCCGATCGCGTTGAGCAGCACATTCGGGGATTAAAGGATATCAATACAGATAATATTGCCACCGATGTGCTATATGATTTCTATCTAGACACACTTCGAGAACTTCTGCAATACACAGATGATCCAGAGAAAATTGAAATCCGCATCGCGACCGCCGAAGAAAACCGAGAAAACGAGCCACTCAAATTTAACCCTGAACCAGAGCTTTTTAGCTTCCAAGAAAAATCAAACTACAAAGAAAGATTAACCAAGTTAGCAAAAATGCTACTGTATTTACGCCGTAAAGGCCGCATTAGTCACTCCCATTACCAAGCATGTTATGAGTACCTGCGCTGGCTTAACCTATGGGTGCAAGTTAATCGTCAAATGGTGCAAGCAAACAAAAACTTTGCCAGTGGTGACATGCGTGTTGCACAAACCCTTTATGGTGTCATTTTGTCTCATATAAAGTCCGATGAAACAGAACGTCCGGAAAAAAACACCTTAAAAAACTTTATTACAGACAGAATGAAGGAAATTCTCTCTCCTCAAATAGCCGCAATGAAAGAAAGCGAGAACCCAGAAGAAGTGCTGTCTGAGCTATTGCATAATTTAGAAGTGCCAAAAGACAGCTGAGCAAAATCAGCACCGTAAAGTAGTGTCATTTTTGATGAGTGACACTACGAATTTTTTCCAATGCCGTAATAAGCTCAAACAACTCATTTAATATCGCTTCATCCCCACTTTCATCCCAATAACAAAAAACCCCATCCGCCGTAATTTTTATGGCTGAAAGTATTGATGCATATTTTTTTAAAATATTTAACGCCTTTTCGTCCAATTGAAATGACTCGCTTGCCCACCAGCCCTCTGTAATAGCGTGAAACTTCCAAACTTCAAACGGTAATATCCAAATGGTTTCTGGCAAAGTAGCAAGCGGCTTTAGGCGATAATGAGAATAAGCTACTGTTTTTTGCCGATTTTTTGATTTATCCCACTTGTCAGGAAGGTCAATTGATGTAAGCTGGACGGTAATACCAAGCTTTCGCGCCTGCATACGTAGGCTCATTCGCTGGCGCTCTTTTTTTGGAGGCATAATCCACAGTGCCGAACCCATTAATGACAATGTAATAAAAATAACGATAAGAGCAGTCATAATTTAAAGTGTCTCTCTAAGTTTTAAACTAAAATTAGTAAATCGAGCTAAATTTGGAGGTGTTCTATGATGTACAACAGAATTCTACTCGCTGTTGATCTAACAGATGAAAGTATCAAGGTAGCAAATAAGGCTGTTGCACTGTGCAAAGCTACTGGCGCAGAACTTACCATACTTCACGTCATTGAATCACTCAATTACGCCTATGGTGGTGATGTTCCAATAGATATCACAGATATCCAAGCGCAACTGCAAGAGACAGCAAAAGAGCGCATTTCCATTCTTGAAGCTCAATTGGATGTGCCAGTACAAGAAAGCTGCATTTCTCAAGGCGGGATAGAGAGTGAAATACACCGCATCGCTGAAGAAAAGAAAGCGGACTTAATTGTCGTTGGTAGCCATGGCCGCCATGGACTCGCCCTACTTCTAGGTTCTACTGCAAACGGTGTTCTTCACGGCGCACCTTGCGATGTTTTAGCGGTTAAAGTCGTAAAAGACTAATCTAAGAAACAATTCAGCAAAACAACAAAAAGGCGATGTTTTTTTTATAACATCGCCTTTTTAATGGATGACGCGAATAATTTTAGCTTCTCGTCCAAGTCGTTCCTTCACGGCTATCCAACAGCTCGATACCTTGACTAGCCAATTCATCACGAATTTCATCACTGCGCGCAAAGTTTTTATCTTTGCGTGCTTGCGTTCTTTCGTCGATCAAAGCTTGAATCGCAGCTTCGTCTAAGCCTTCAGATACTGTGCTATTTTGCAGAAAGTATTCCGGATCTTGGTAAAGCAAACCAAGCAACTCTGCCAAAGCACGCAACTCTGCAGCCAATGCAGATGCTTTATCCGCATCTTCTGTTTTTGCCTTGTTTAGCTCGCGAACAAGCTCAAATAATACAGAAACAGCAACGGCCGTGTTAAAGTCGTCTTTCATGGCTTCTTCAAAGCGCTCAGTGAAAGCCGTTGGCTCAAATGACTCAGCAACTGGCTGCTGACGCAACGCTGTATAAAGACGCTCTAGAGCGACTTTGGCTTCCGACAAACTTTGATCCGAATAATCAATCGCACTACGGTATTGGCTTGAAACCATCAAATAGCGAACCACTTCAGGGTTAAACTTAGCCAACACATCACGTACAGTGAAAAAGTTGCCTAACGACTTAGACATTTTTTCATTATTAACGCGAACGGCACCACAGTGCATCCAATAATTAACATAGTCCTTGCCCGTCGCCGCTTCTGACTGAGCAATTTCATTTTCATGATGTGGAAATTTAAGATCCGGGCCACCACCATGAATATCAAAATGACTACCAAGGCAGTTTGTCGACATGGCAGAACATTCAATATGCCAACCAGGACGACCGTCTCCCCAAGGCGAAGACCATGATACCTCACCCGCTTTTGCCTGCTTCCACAAAACAAAATCCGCAGGGTGCTCTTTGGCCACTTCCACGTCAATACGTGCACCAGCTAACATATCTTCAAGTTTACGGTTGTTTAATTTACCGTACTCCTTAAATTTAGTAGCTCGATAGTAAACATCACCAGAAGTCCCTTGATAGGCAAAACCTTTATCAATAAGGATTTGCACCATATCAATAATTTCTTGCATGAATTCGGTGGCTTTTGGCTCGCGGTCCGGCATTTTATTACCAAGGCGCAATTCGTCTTCGCGTTGTGCCGCAATCATTCGCTCAGTCAGAGACTGAGTTGATTCATTGTTTTCTTCAGCGCGCTTGATGATTTTATCGTCAACATCGGTAATGTTACGAACGTAATTAAGTTCGTAACCTAGATGACGAATAAAACGCGAAATAATATCAAAGGAAATCATCGCGCGAGCATGGCCAATATGACAGAAGTCGTAAACCGTGTTGCCACAGACATACATTCCCACTTTGCCTTCTTCAATTGGCTTGAAAATTTCTTTCTTCCCGCTAAGGGTGTTGTAAATCTTCAACATGCGCTTAATTTCCTTTTGCTTCGATTTTCGCCCAAGAATCACGTAACGTCACAGTGCGGTTAAATACCATACCGTCTTCTTTCAAGTCGCGACAGAAGTAGCCTTCACGCTCGAACTGGAAACCTTGACCTTTTTCAGCGTCCAACAAAGAAGGCTCAGCCTTCGCGTTTGTCAAAACCGTTAACGATTCAGGGTTAATAAAGTCCAAGAAGGTTTTATCTTCATAATTGGCATCCGGCGCCTCATTGACGAACAAGCGATCATAAAGATTCACGGTCGCGTCTACAGCATGCTTAGCGCTTACCCAATGAATAACACCTTTTGGTTTGTAGTCTTCTGGATTTACACCAAGTGTTTTCTCATCGTAGCGACACAAGAGCTCTACCACTTCACCCGCTTCATTCTTAATTGCTTCATCACAAATAATGACGTAGCCACCACGAAGACGAACAGCACCATCCAGTGTCAAACGTTTCCATTTGCGAGGTGGCACTTCAGCAAAATCGGCTGCATCTATGTACAGATCTTTACTAAATGGCACTTTACGAGTACCCGCTTCTTCATTTTTTGGATGATTCCCTACACTGAAGATTTCTTCTTTATCTGCAGGGTAATTGGTTAGTGTTACCTTAATTGGGTTCAACACCACCATGGCACGATTTGCACTCGCATCCAAATCTTCGCGAATAGCGTGCTCAAGCATACCAACATCAACAACACTGTCAGACTTGGTTACACCAATGCGCTCACAGAAATTGCGGATAGATTGTGCGGTATAACCGCGGCGACGCAAGCCCGAAATGGTTGGCATACGAGGGTCATCCCAGCCATGAACGTGCTTCTCATCCACTAGTTGTTTCAATTTACGTTTACTGGTCACCGTATAGTTCAAGTTCAAACGAGCAAATTCAATTTGCTGCGGATGCGCTGTCTTCAAGGTATCTAGCACCCAGTCGTACAATGGGCGGTGATCTTGGAACTCCAGCGTACAAACAGAATGCGTAATATTTTCCAGTGCATCGGACAAGCAATGAGTGAAGTCGTACATTGGATAAACGCACCATCTGTTACCTGTTTGGTGATGATGCACATGACGCACTCGATAGATGATTGGATCACGCATATTGATGTTTGGGCTCGCCATATCAATTTTGGCGCGCAAAACCACTTCGCCATCTTTGTATTTGCCGTTGGCCATATCGCTAAAAAGCGACATATTTTCTTCGACACTACGATCACGGAATGGGCTGTTTTTACCAGGCTCTTTTAATGTGCCACGGTATTCGCGCATTTGTTCAGCATTAAGTTCGCATACGTAAGCTTTACCTAGCTTAATTAACTGCTTTGCAAAATCAAATAACTGATCAAAATAGTCTGAAGCAAACTTAGGTTCGCCTTTCCATTCGAAACCAAGCCATTCAACATCACGCTTAATAGATTCGATGTATTCAACACTTTCCTTTTCTGGGTTAGTGTCATCGAAACGTAGATTACATTGACCGTTGTAACGCTGCGCTAAGCCAAAATTAAGGCAAATAGATTTAGCATGGCCAATGTGTAAGTAGCCATTTGGTTCAGGAGGAAAGCGAGTAAGAACCTTACCGCCATGCTTGCCTGATTCGTTATCTTTATCAATGATTTGGGTAATAAAATTACCTGGTTTAGACGTTTCTGACATGTTTGATGTAAGTCCCGATAAGTGTTGATCTAACAATATTGTTACTTTGACCGCCAAGTATATAGTATTTAGGTTTGCATGGGATATTGGGCAGAAAATCTTTTCTCTTTTTTATAAAGAAAAACCATATTTCGCTACAAAGAAAACCAAAACGCCCACTAGAATGGTCAACAGTTGCTGTTGTCGCCAAATCCCGACGACAAAAGCAGCAAGAGAACCTAGCAACCAAGGATTGGTCAATGTGAGATCTAACTTACTATCTGGCATTAAAGCCATCGGGGTAATGATGGCGGTTAGTACAGCAACCGGTACAAATTTCAGTGCCTTTTCAATATAAGCAGGCATCACGACTTTGTCAGCACGGGCAAAGAGTACAAACCGCACACCAAAGGTCACAGCAAACATACCAAAAATAATGAGAACACCTTGCCATAAATTCATTTGCTCGCCTCTTGCATACTATCATCTATTTCTGAAACCGTTTTACTCGAAGAGTCGCTCACAAACCCCATTACCACACCAATGATTGCAGAAACCAAAAGCCCCAAATTATTCGGCAAATCAAACAAAATGATTGAAGACGCTCCAGCACTTAATAGACACAACCAAAATGCTTTGTGTTTTAAATATGGCGTGATAATGCCAATAAAGGTTGCCACCATTGCAAATTCCAATCCCCATTCACTCATGCCAGGAATGAGTTCACCAGACAGAACCCCTAAAATGGTGGTCATATTCCACATGACATAAAACGACAGAAACGAACCTATGTAGACTTTATGTCCATTTTTTTCATTCGCTGAACCTACTTCATACATGGGGCGAACAGCGGCATACGTTTCATCGATTAACCCAAAGCCCATGATAATTCTCATCGACATGGGTAAGTGTTTCACAAACTTAACCATATCCGCGGCGTACAAAAGATGGCGCAAATTAACAATAAAGGTTGTCGAAACAATGACCCAAATAGGCGCTTGCAGGGCAATCAAGCCAAGCGCAACAAACTGCGCGGAACCGGCAAATACAAAGGCCGACATAGCAATGGCAAACCAAGGGCTTAATCCGTAACTGGACGCTAACGAGCCAAACAACAACCCAAAGGGTATACCACCAATAATCATTGGAATCGATGCGACAGAACCACGGCGCATATGCTGCAAAGTATTCATGACATATCTCGGCTTTTTGTTAAGGTTAATGTTTTTTCCATATACACATCTGCTCTCTCGTATAAAGAAGGGTTTGGAAATGCTTTTTCAATAAAACCGTTTTTGTCATAAAGACATCTTGCTGACTTTAAAATCGATGACGTTTCTAGCGATAACACTGAAAAGCCTTGCTGAGCAGAGAAATCAATCGCAGCAGACAACAAACGTTGAGCAATCCCTTTGCCTTGAGCGTGCTCAGCGACTGAAAGCTTGAAGACTTCAGCTCTTTTATTGTCTGCACCAAAGCCCTCAGTAGGCGCAAAAGCAATGGTCCCAACAACTGAGTCAACCGATTTTGTTTTGCGAATCGCCACCCAAACCATACCACCTTCTGAAATAATTCTTTCTTGCGGATTACTTAACTGAACTCGGTCTTTCTCTGTAATCTGCTCTGGAAAATAACGTTCAAGCCAAGCCATATTTAGATCGTAAAATGCTTGCTCATGCTGGCTTTCCATCGGCACTATCTCGATAGACTCTAAACGATCCAGCACTTTATCCGCCAAGCTACTTCCACTTAAGATCTGGGATTCTAGGCACGTCAGACCCTCCATAAAATTTTCACTGGAAAAGTCCAACATTCTTTCCAAGATAATTTTCATTTCTTGTAAAACAGGCTCAACGCGCTGCATAGCACTTAGGCCAGAGTTAGAAAGGCGCAAGGAGGATCTTCGCTGATCTTGCTCATCCACTGTTTTTTCCAGCAACCCCTCTTTGATCATCTTAGTGGTCTGCTTGCTCACCGCCGGATGACTCAGATTCAAGCTGTCAGCTATTTCCATCACAGATAGGCTCCCGGTTTTCTGTAACAGCCTAAGAATAGGGAAAAAGGTTGCCGAAATGGGTATCTCGCATTGAGAATATATTTCTTGCACTTGCATGAATAAATGATCACTTAATCGCTTTAGGCGACTGCCAAGTGTCAGCACTCCGAACTGTTCCATGTTGTTCCTAGGAAATTAAAATTTAACAATAATGAAAGGTCACATAAAATTAGGTAACCAGTTACGAATATAAAAATATCGTAATCCTCTAACGGTTTCAAGCCTTGTTTCCTCTATGATTTCTAGTTTAAACGTTTGCCTGTCTGCTATACTCCGCGCTTTATCAACCCTCGTCTAATTACTGTGATCTTTTCAGTAATATAAAAGCTTAATTTGAGGAGCCAAAAGATGTCTGAAAAAGCCGTCGTTGTGTATTCAGGAGGAATGGATTCATTTACTGTTTTGAACACAGCCATTCAAAACGGGCTGGATGTTTATGCTTTATCCTTTAACTATGGACAAAAGCACAGTAAGGAACTGGAAGTTGCCGCACGTGTCTGTAATGAATTAGGGGTGACACATAAAGTTGTCGATATCACGGCAATTAATAGCTTAATGGCAAACTCATCACTCACCAGCGATGCAGAAATTCCAGAAGGGCATTATGAAGACGACAACATGAAATCCACCGTTGTCCCTAACCGTAATATGGTTTTACTTTCTATGGCGATTGCTTATGCCGTTTCCCTAGAAGCTGGAAAGGTTTATTACGGTGCTCATTCAGGCGACCATCATATTTATCCTGATTGCCGTCCGGAATTTGTAGAAGCGATGAATGCGGTGTCTAAAATCGCCAATTACCAGTCTGTAGAAATCGTCACACCATTTTTACACTCTTCAAAAGGTGAAATTTTAAAAGCCGGATTAGAGATGAATCTTAACTACGCCAATACATGGACTTGTTACAATGGCCGTGAAAAGTCTTGTGGAAAATGTGGCGCTTGCTACGAACGTTTAGAAGCGTTTGCGGAGCAAGGTACGACTGATCCATTGGATTACGAAGTTTAACCACCGAGTTAAACAATTAACTTATTCTGATTTTAGTGTGTTTGTTTTAGTGCCCATTGGCTTTTGTTCCACAAATGACCAATACGCTATCAAATGATTAACTAAAGTTATAACCCTTGCCTCGACTGTTTTTCGAGATGTAACAGGTATAACCAATGTACTCAATTAAAGAAGCTTTTTATTCATTACAAGGCGAAGGCGCCCATGCTGGACGCCCTGCTCTATTTTGTCGTTTTACCGGCTGCAATTTGTGGTCTGGTTTAGAAAAAACACGCGCCAAATCCGAGTGCCAATTTTGTGACACTGATTTTATAGGCACAGATGGCCAACATGGTGGGAAATTCCAAACGGCCCAACAACTGCGCGCCCATATTGATGCACTTTGGCCTGCTGGCCAAGGACACAAATACGTTGTTTTTACTGGCGGCGAGCCAGCACTTCAACTTGACGAAAAACTCATTATTGAAATGAAACAGCACGGCTACACTATTGCTATTGAAACCAATGGCACTCTGCCTCTTCCTGACGGTATTGATTGGGTATGCGTTAGCCCAAAAACCACAAAACCTTTAGTGGTAAGCAAAGGCAACGAAATTAAGCTAGTGTATCCGCAGTCCCATCTCTCGCCTGATTTATTTGAAGATCTAGATTTTCAGCATTTCTACCTACAACCTATGGATCAAAGCCATTTAACCGCGGATCAAATTCCACTGATTGATACTCAACAAGCCACTTTGCACTATTGTTTATCACATCCACGGTGGCGTCTTAGCTTACAAACACATAAAATGCTCAACATTGATTAAGCATGATCTCATTTTTACATTACCGCGTTAACTTTATAAGGAAACTTAAATGATCATTTTACATACAAACCACGGTGACATTCACGTTGAGCTAGATTACGAAAAAGCACCTAAAACAGCGAAAAACTTTGAAGACTATGTGACTTCAGGTTTTTACGATGGCGTAATCTTTCACCGTGTCATTAATGGTTTCATGGTTCAAGGCGGTGGTTTTGAGCCAGGAATGACTCAAAAAGAAACTCGCACAGCAATCGAAAACGAAGCTGACAACGGCCTTAAAAATGAAGTAGGCACATTGGCGATGGCTCGTACAATGGACCCACACTCTGCATCAGCGCAGTTTTTCATCAACGTAGCAGATAACAGCTTCCTAAATCACCGTAGTAAAACACCAGATGGTTGGGGCTACGCGGTATTTGGTAAAGTGACTGCGGGTATGGATATCGTTAATAAGATCAAAGAAGTGAAAACAACAATGAAATCAGGACACCAAGATGTTCCTGTTGAAGATGTGATCATTGAAAGTGCTGAACTAGTAAAATAATGATTCGTTATTTTATTTCAGATTTACACCTGAGCCACAAACGCCCGGATCTTATCCGGGCGTTTGTACAAATGACCGAAGAGCTTATCGCACGCAATGAAAAGGCAGAGCTATATATACTGGGAGACTTCTACGAAGCATGGATCGGGGACGATTTTCAGGCAGACTGGAATACTCAGATAGAAAACGCCTTAGCAAGAGTATCGAAGTCAGGGACCTCTCTGTATTTCTTACACGGCAACCGAGATTTCTTAATTGGTCAAGCTTGGATAGATCGTGTTGGCGCGACGCTTATTCATGAACAGACCAAACTGGCTCTTGAAGATCGTGTTGTGCTGCTAACACATGGCGATGAATATTGCTTGGATGACACAGAATATCAAGCGTTTAGAAAAACCGTGCGCTCTAGCCAATGGCAACAACACATATTAGCGATGCCAATTGAACAGCGTATCGCGTTGGCGGCTCAGCTTCGCAATGACAGCAAGTCTATGGCGACCGAAAAATCTCTGGAAATCATGGATGTCACACCATCAGCGGTTGCTGAATCTTTAAATCAACATCATTGTAAAAGCCTGATACATGGACACACACATCGTCCAGATATTCATAAAGATGATCAACATTTGCGTTGTGTGCTAGGTGACTGGGATAAGTGTATTTGGCTGGCAAGTATTGAAGGTAAAACATACACTCAATCGAACGCAAGCGTGGAAGACTTTGAGCAAAAAGGATTAGTTAGCCTAAAGGAAGTACACAGAGAATCACTTTATTAAGTGGTGACCATAGCGTGTAGGTTCATAGGCTTTTAGCCATTATAACGAAAGCCAGCATAAGCTGGCTTTTTTTGCATATTCTATAAATACCTAGCGCTTCAAGAGCTCACGAACCCAAACTGTTTCTTCTCTATTACGCGAACGATTAAATTCAATGCTACGGTTATGAAGCATTGCCACTGCGCGGAAAAATGCATTATTCACGATCACAGGGCTCAATTGAATGCCATGTTCTTGCCACCAATGCTGCTGAGCCTTACACGTAAGTAGCTGGTATAAAAAATCCAACTCTAAAGACCCTTTATACATAGCATCCAAGTCGACAACAGGATCAACTTTCGCAATCTCTAATGCAAGCCAATGTGTCACATCTGGTAGAGTTTCACTCTTATGTATGCTCATTATATCCTCCAGAATCTCAAGAGTAATATTCTGAGGCCCTTGCAGATTCAAGGATCAAACATGGACCTTTCTATGAGTGTAGCACCCTACTCAAAAGTCACCAGAAGAAGTCTTTAAAGATTGTGGCATTTTGTAATTTACATCAAACTTGGTGGGCCACTGTGCATACGGAACTCTTCATCAGGCTCAGTAATTAACTTTTCTTCTAAGTCACGGAAAAAAGCCACACGATCATCAATTGGCTCATTAGAATATTCTTTTGCAAGTTCAAGATAATCTTGAAAGTGTCTCGCTTCAGATTTAAGCAAAGAAATATAAAACTTCGACAGCTCTTCGTCTAAATGGGGAGCGAGTGCGGCAAAGCGCTCGCAGGAACGCGCTTCAACAAAAGCGCCTATAATCATGGTATCAACCAAACGCGCAGGCTCATGAGTTCTGATATGCTTACGTAAGCCTTCAGCATAGCGTGAGGCCGTCAAATGATCATATGCGACATCGCGTTTTCGCATAATTTTATGTACTTGTTCAAAGTGCAATAACTCTTCTCGAGCCAAACGAGACATTTTATGCAGTAGGTTGTCGCGATCAACGTAACGATACATTAAACTCATAGCCGTTGAAGCGGCTTTCTTTTCACAATGAGCGTGATCATTAAGCAATAGAGTTTGATTCTCAAGTGCCCAATTTACCCATGCCTTAGGCGACTCACATGGAAGAAATTCAACAAGCTCTGGGTACGCAGATAACATTACTCTACCTTTTTATGTTAAAAAACGTGATTATACCTTGTATTAAGTACTTAGGCAGCAACGTCTTGATTTGGATATCAAATTCGTAATGAATGATTTTTATGACCCTCAGAAACTAAAAATTGGCCAACATGTTGGCGTAGAGCTAGATCCGTACGTCTTAAACTACCCAGTGGACAGTCGCAAAACGACATGGGTTGCAGATCAGGGTGGGCGCCCTTTTGTGCTACGATTTTATCAATCTGGCAAAGGCAAGGTAGAAGATTTTTTACAAAATGCCCGTAAATACGCTAGCGTAAAGCATCCTGCCATCACTCCAAATTACCCACCCTTTTATTCTAACTTGTGGGTATTCTCAACGTCTGCTGTGTGCGGCGGTGAAAACTTATACAGTTTTTTAGGCAAATATCCAGATGGTGCACCACTCAATGTGGTGATTAGCTTATTTGACAATATTGCTAAAGCATTGGATCAAGTACATAGAAACGGCTTGTTCCATGGTCATCTTGACTTAAGTTCCATCCATGTTGTTAATGGCCTAGGCATAATGACTGGGTTTGGCGCTCATAATTGGATGAAGCGTATTGAAGAGAGTGAAATGGATATCCGCCTTTTCCCTCCAGAGTACCTAAAAAAAGATCAGCAACGAACTGAAGCGGCTGATAAATACGCCTTTATGCGACTGTTAATGGCAACCTTGTTAGGGGAATCTATTCTTGATAAAGATTTCAGCACAGGGCTTCCAGATACGCATCCAAACCTTAGCGATGCGACTTGGGGACGCTTATTAAAATGGTGTAGAGACAGTGAACGCCATCGTCCTAAATCCTTAGCTGAAGTGATTCGCATTATTCGCGCCAACCTTTACAAGCAAGAAGTCAGTGATAGCTCTCCTACAAAACGCGCCGTTAAACGCTATATCCGCACACTATCGCCCATAAAATTAACAATAGGATCAATATTAACGTTAAGCATCATTGCTGCATTTGCTTTTTGGACCAACACGCCACCAGAGGAAGAGACCATTGCGGTTACCAAACCTCAACCACCAAAAGAGCCGGCAAAAACCCCTTTTGAGGCATTACCTCAAGTACTAGAAGAGCCGCTTATATCTGGCGGAACAGCCCCAAAGGTCGAAAAAATTCCTCCGGCCACCTTTATTATGGGAGATCAAAGTCGGATTGGCGATGACAATGAAAAACCTGCCCATGAAGTGGATATTCCGCGTGGCTTTTATATCAGCAAACATGAAGTGACTTTTAATCAATACGACAAATTTGCCAAAGCGACTGGTCGGGCACTCCCCCCAGATAATGGCTGGGGACGTGGACAAAGGCCAGTAATCAACGTTAGCTGGTACGATGCCAAAGCTTATACTGCATGGATTTCCAGTGAAACAAATGCCGAATACCGCCTACCCACTGAAATTGAATGGGAATACTCAGCCAGAGCCGATTCTAATACCGCATTCTGGTATGGCGATACAGTAAAAGCTGGTTACAGCGTTTGTGACAGCTGCGGAAGCCAGTGGGATGGTGTTTCTACCGCCCCTGTTGGTAGCCAAGCAAGTAACCCGCTAGGCCTTTTCGACATGCACGGAAACGTCGCTGAATGGGTTGAAGACTGCTATCACGATACTTATGAAGGCGCCCCAACCCAAAACCAAGTTTGGCTAGCAAACCAATGTGATAGCCGCGTTCTAAGGGGCGGATCATGGTTTGATATTCCAAGAGTTGGTCGTAGTTCCACTCGATATCGAGCAGAACCCGAGTTAAAAGCCAGCAATTGGGGATTCAGAGTGGTTAGGATTATTCAGCAATCAAATGATTTATCTAAATCAGAATAATTCCGCTAAATGTCACCTATTCGAAATTGTTATGGTCCACAGTAACTCTTTGGTGCTTTTTTTCTATAAAATAAGCACATCAAAAAAATGGTCTTAGAAGTTCCCGACTTGGTTGAATTAATTCAGCCAAGTCACCGTTTAAAGCGTAATGCCAGATAACGTAATAAAAATGAAATAGGAATACGGGCAGTCTTTCTGTTTCATTACTGTAAACGATCTGTATAAAACCGCTAATTAGGGAGAGATAATGAGGTTGAACGTACTATTTTCTCTAGAGCAAATACCGCTCACCTGATCTCAATTATTGGCACAGAACTTATCGAAAATTATTATTCAGAGGTGCAAATGAGCTTATATTTAGAGTACTTAAAAGAGATAGAGAATCGTAAAAGCCAAGGGTTGCACCCTAAACCTATCGACGATGGCAATCTATTAACTGAAATTATTGCTCAAATCAAAGATACTGGGCATGAACATCGCGAAGACTCCCTATCCTACTTCATCTACAACACCTTGCCTGGTACAACCAGCGCAGCGGCTGTTAAAGCAGAATTCCTTAAAGAAATTATCCTAGGTGAATCCAGTGTGAAAGAAATCACACCTGAGTTTGCTCTAGAGCTTTTATCCCACATGAAAGGCGGTCCTTCTGTTAAAGTCTTGATCGACCTTACTTTGTCTGACGATATGGCGGTTGCCGCTCCTGCTGCTGAGGTACTAAAAACTCAAGTATTCCTATACGAAGCAGATATGGAACGCCTTGAATCCGCTTATAAGGCTGGAAACGTACTAGCTAAAGACACGCTTGAAAGCTACGCTAAAGCAGAATTTTTCACCAAACTGCCTGACATCAGTGAAGAGATCGAAGTTGTAACTTACATTGCAGCCGAAGGCGATATCTCTACAGATTTACTGTCTCCTGGTAACCAAGCACACTCCCGCTCTGATCGTGAACTTCACGGTAAGTGCATGATTTCACCTGAAGCGCAGCAAGAAATTAAAGAACTTCAAATTAAGCACCCAAGCGCAAAAGTGATGCTTATTGCTGAAAAAGGCACAATGGGTGTTGGTTCTTCTCGTATGTCTGGTGTGAACAACGTGGCGCTATGGGCAGGCCAACAAGCAAGCCCATACATTCCATTCGTAAACTACGCTCCAGTTGTTGCTGGTACAAACGGTATCTCACCAATCTTCATGACAACGGTAGGTGTTACTGGCGGTATTGGTCTTGACTTGAAAAACTGGGTTAAGAAAGTAGACGAAAATGGCAAGCCGGTTCTTGATGAAAACGGCGATACTGTTCTTGAGCAAGCTTACTCTGTTGAAACAGGTACAGTTTTAACAATTAATACCAAAGAGAAAAAACTTTACAATGGCGACAAAGCGCTAGTAGATGTTTCTTCTGCATTCACTCCACAGCAAGTTGAGTTCATGAAAGCGGGTAGCTCTTACGCTGTTGTTTTTGGTAAGAAACTACAAACGTTTGCTGCAGAAACTCTAGGCATTCCAACTCCTACTGTCTACGCTCCAGCGCAAGAAATCTCTAACGATGACCAAGGTCTAACGGCTGTTGAGAAGATTTTCAACAAAAACGCTGTCGGTGTGAAATCTAAGAAAGCACTGCATGCAGGCTCCGATGTTCGCGTTAAAGTAAACATCGTTGGCTCACAAGACACGACAGGCTTAATGACAGCTCAAGAGCTAGAGTCTATGGCTGCGACTGTTATTTCTCCAAGTGTTGATGGCGCTTACCAATCAGGCTGTCACACAGCGTCTGTTTGGGACTCTAAAGCACAAGCTAACATTCCAAAATTGATGTCTTTCATGAATAAGTTTGGTTTGATTACTGCTCGTGATCCAAAAGGCGTCTATCCTCCAATGACAGACGTTATCCACAAAGTATTGAATGACATTACAGTTGATGACACAGCCATCATTATCGGTGGTGACTCGCATACTCGTATGTCTAAAGGTGTGGCTTTTGGTGCAGACTCTGGAACCGTTGCTCTTGCCTTGGCAACAGGTGAAGCAACTATGCCGATTCCTGAATCAGTCAAAGTAACCTTCAAAGGCGAAATGAAAAACCACATGGACTTCCGTGATGTGGTACACGCTACTCAAGCTCAGATGCTTAAACAGTTTGGCGGCGAAAACGTATTCCAAGGCCGTGTCATCGAAGTGCACATCGGTACACTGATGGCAGACCAAGCGTTCACCTTTACTGACTGGACTGCTGAGATGAAAGCGAAAGCTTCCATCTGTATTTCTCAAGATGAGACGCTAATTCAATCTCTTGAACTTGCGAAAAAACGCATTCAGATCATGATTGATAAAGGCATGGAAAATGAAGCCAAAACACTACATGGCTTAATTGAACTTGCTGACAAGCGTATTGCTGGTATTACTTCTGGCGAGCAACCTGCCCTAGTACCTGATAACAACGCTCACTACTATGCAGAAGTTGTCGTCGATCTTGATGAAATCGTTGAACCAATGATTGCCGATCCAGACGTAAACAACGATGATGCTTCTAAGCGTTACACTCATGACGTGATTCGCCAAGTTTCTTACTACAAAGATAAGCCTGTTGATTTAGCGTTTGTTGGATCTTGTATGGTTCATAAAGGCGACATGCAAATCATCGCTCAGATGTTGCGTAACCTTGAAAAACAAAACGGCAGTGTGTCCTTTAAAGCGCCTCTAGTTGTTGCTCCACCAACATACAATATTGTTGATGAGTTAAAAGCTGAAGGTGACTGGGATATCCTGCAGAAATACGCTGGATTCGAATTTGATGATGCTAAACCTAAAGGCGAAGCTCGTACTAAATACGAAAACATTATGTATTTGGAGCGCCCTGGATGTAACTTGTGTATGGGTAACCAAGAAAAAGCTGAGCCAGGCGATACAGTTATTGCGACCTCTACTCGTTTGTTCCAAGGCCGTGTGGTTGCCGATTCAAAAGAGAAGAAAGGCGAATCTTTGCTTGGCTCTACGCCAATCGTTGTACTTTCTGCTATTTTGGGACGTTTCCCAACATTGGAAGAATACAAAGCTTCTGTTGCAGGCATCAAACTAACGGACTTCGCGCCGCCGCTTGATGCAATGACAATGGCTCCAGTAGAGTTTATTCCAGTAAATAACGTTTAAGCTCTGCCATAAGATCATATTGTTAATATGATTCAATGCCGCTGCCTATTCTATAAGAGCCCAAGGGCCAAACTTATAAAGTAGCAGCGGCATTTTTATGTCAGCCTGATAGATAAAACTCATAACAGAATTCGACAAAAACAAAAAAGCCCCGCTATGCGAGGCTTATCCTAGAAAGGTTGATTTACTAAATAACTTCTCGTTCTACCAGTTCATCAAACTCTGCTTGTAACTGTTGCTCTACAGGACTTTCTACATCTTTGGCATTGATATGATGTTGTCGTCCTGCATGCTTCGCTTTGTGCTTAATTAGTTGCTTCTCTAGCTTACCGACCAGAAGGTCAAGTGCCGGCTTAAGTTGTTTATCGGTTTTAACCGTTGCAAAAAGATCATGACCAGGAATATGAACACTGGCTTCCACTATTAATTCATGAATCTCATGCTTCTCTGTGTTTAGTATCACTTTAATGGTCGTAATCTGATTATTGATACGTGCCAAGTGATCCATTTTTTCTTTTACTACTTCTTGAACTTCTTCACCAGATTGGACGTGGTGACCGCTAATATTCAATGTATACATAGAGAATTATCCTTCTATTTTAGTCAGTTTTTTTATTAACTTAAGTCTTCTTTCTCCTCTGCTGCTCTTACTTATAATCTATGGGTGATATCGTTTTATTTCAATGCCTAGAGTGTAAATACTTGCTCAAGATCATGAACAAAACACAGCAATCAAAAAAACCGACTCAACACCCTTAAATACTTTATATATCAATACCATAAATCTTCTACAGAAAATTTATTTCGATGCGATATTGATAAAGTAATTAGTTTTGTTCCCTATAGCAAGCTTTAGTTTCATCATGAAAAGCGCCGCTATTGACGCAAGCCACTTGCCTCATTAAATCAGTGTAGCAGTCCCAGAAACAATTGAGAGACGAATTTCTATACTTCTACACATAAGCGTATAAAAAATACTAATCACCACCACGAAATCGAGAAGCGTACTTTTTTATTAGCCATAAATAGCTAAAAAGCATTAATTAGCCATTTTAGGCTAAATTTGTGTTTTTAGTCATAAACGGCTAAATTACTCTGACGAACTAGAGGGAACAGCGCATGAAGCAGACAATCAAACCCATTGCCGTGATAAGCGGTGATGCCATTAACTCGACCAAACTCACTTCCGATGAATTCGAACAATTACTACAACGAGTTAAAGAAATTCAAACGTGGATCACTGAAGGGAACACCTCTAACCTCCACAGCATTGAGCGCGGAGATGAATTTCAGACGGTCGTGCATGACATTCAAAATGCACTCAGATATGCGATTCTTTATCGGATCGGCATTAAATCCCTTGGCAAAGCCTTTGACAGTCGCATTAGCTTTGCTATTGCCTCTAACGCGGACTTACGCAGCTCAGTATCGGAGTCAATGGGAGAAGCTTTTGTTTTATCTGGCCGGGGATTAAAAGCCCTGAAAAGCGACCGCTTCACTTTCCAATCGGAACATGCCGAACTCACAGAACGCTTTGATCTACTCTTCAAATACTTGGATAGACAGATCACCGAGTTAACCTCGCGACAATGTGCAGTATTAGTTCCCATGCTACGAAATCAAGAAGGTTTGTCTGTGAGCGAGCTTGCAGATAAACTCGACATTGCAACAGCGACAGCCAGCAAATCACTGAAAGCATCAGGCTGGCCACTGATAAGTGAGCTAAATAGTCTATTTATAAACCAAGTAACAGGGCTTAAAGATGACTGATTTTACCAGCCTACTCGTATCATTTTTACTGATCCATATTCTTTGTGACTTTTACCTTCAACCAAAGCATTGGATAGAGGAAAAAAAAGAGAAAAAAATCAAATCACCAAGGCTCTATTTGCATTCGATTTTACATGGCGTGGCCTTACTCATTCCTTCGTTAATCCTAAAGATCGAGTGGATTAACATCGCCAGTATCATCACGATCGTTACCATTACTCATTTCATCATCGATCTATGGAAAGTCAGTACAACCAAAGGCGACGCCTTTTCACGCTTTGCCATTGATCAAATATTGCATGTACTGGTGTTGATCTCTACGGTTTTTTACGTCACTGACAGCATCAACATTACTGAACTACTACAGCATGATCAGATGCCAGAAATCATCCTGATAACTTTTGCTTACTTGCTAATACTCAAGCCAACCTCAGTCACAATCGGCTGCATTTTAAGCAAGTATCCAATTTCAGGGAGCGAAGAAGAAAATGTTAACGGCTTGGTTGCTGGCGGTGAATTAATCGGGTATCTAGAACGAATATTGATATTAACTTTCACGCTAGTAGGCAGCTACGCCGCTATAGGCTTTGTATTAGCGGCCAAATCAATCTTCAGATTTGGCGAACTCAATAAATCAAACGATCGAAGCATGGCTGAATACATGCTAATTGGATCGTTAGTGTCCGTTGTTATAACAACTCTGATAGGCATACTCGTGATACTCAGCTTAGACATAGACATCAGCTAACTTATTGCCTCCCCTGTTTCGTTATGCCATAAAAAAACCCGCTTACAGCGGGTTTTTAGGCGTTATTTGAAAACAGTTATTAGTCTTCGATTAGGATGCGTAGCATACGACGTAGTGGCTCAGCAGCACCCCATAGCAATTGATCCCCTACTGAGAAAGCACTGATGTATTCAGGCCCCATGTTCAGCTTACGAATACGGCCTACAGGAATACCAAGCGTGCCAGTAGCGACCGTTGGCGTTAGACGCTGCATTGTTGCTTCTTTATCGTTTGGTACAACATCAACCCACTGATTGTGCTCAGCAAGCAGACCTTCAATATCCGCAACAGGAATGTCCTTGTTAAGTTTAATCGTGTACGCCTGGCTATGGCAACGCATTGCACCGATACGCACACACAGACCATCAACAGGGATAGGCTTTCCATCAATGCCAAGGATTTTGTTTGCTTCCGCTTGCGCTTTCCACTCTTCACGGCTTTGACCGTTATCCAGCTGACTATCAATGTAAGGAATCAAAGAGCCTGCTAGAGGTACACCAAACTGATCTGTTGGCAGATTTCCAGAACGCATTGTTTCAGCGACTTTACGATCGATCTCTAGAATAGCACTCGCTGGATCGGCAAGTTCACTTGCAACAGAATCTTGCAACATACCCATTTGATTGATTAACTCACGCATGTGACGAGCACCGCCACCAGAAGCGGCTTGGTAAGTCATAGAGGTCATCCATTCGATATGACCTTTTTCAAACAACCCACCTAGCGCTAATAACATCAAGCTTACAGTACAGTTACCACCAACAAAGGTTTTAACGCCAGTCGTTAAACCTTTTTTGATAACATCCAAGTTAACAGGATCAAGTACAATGATGGCATCTTTCTCCATACGCAAAGAAGATGCCGCATCGATCCAGTAACCCGTCCAACCAGCATTACGCAACTGAGGGTAAATAGCCTTGGTATAATCCCCACCTTGGCAGGTAATAATTACATCCATCTTCTTCAATGCTTCAATATCGCTCGCATCTTGAAGTAATGGAATATCTTTACCAATTTCTGGACCTTTCTGCCCCGTTTGAGATGTAGTGAAAAACACTGGATCAATATGATCAAAGTCTTTTTCTTCCATCATGCGTTGCATCAACACGGAACCGACCATTCCGCGCCATCCGACTAAACCTACAGTTTGTTTTGACATGGTTAACGTTACCTTTTTTTGTGGGGCCACTCATACCAAGAGCAGTATCCCTAATGAATGCCCAATATCGTTATGATATTAGGCTTTTAATGCTGCTAGCACGGCATCACCCATGGCTTGCGTACTAACAGTTTCGCACCCTTTTGATGCTATATCTGACGTTCTTAGACCCAAATCTAGAACCTTACTTACCGCTGCTTCAATCGCATCAGCCGCGTCTTTTGCATCCAAAGAGTATCGCAACATCATAGCAACAGACAAAATGGTCGCTAGAGGATTCGCAATTCCTTGGCCCGCGATATCTGGCGCAGAACCGTGACATGGTTCATACATACCACGACCTTCAGCATTCAGAGAAGCAGAAGGTAGCATACCAATTGAGCCTGTCAACATCGCAGCGGCATCAGAAAGGATATCACCAAACATATTGCCAGTAACCATTACATCAAACTGTTTTGGTGCCCGAACAAGCTGCATAGCAGCATTATCTACTAGCATATGAGTCAATTCGACGTCTGGATACTCTTTTGCTACTTCTTCCATGATCTCTTTCCAAAGAACCGTTACTTCAAGAACGTTGGATTTATCAATTGAGCATACACGTTTACCACGTTGACGAGCCGCCTCAAAAGCAGAACGACCGATACGACGAATCTCAGATTCGTTGTAAACATAGGTGTTAAAGCCTTCTCGCTCACCATTCTCTAGCGTACGAATACCACGAGGTTGGCCAAAATAAATGCCACCTGTTAGTTCACGAACAATCAGAATATCCAAACCGGCAACAATTTCCGGCTTCAAACTAGAGGCTTCAGCCAACTGCGGATACAAGATTGCAGGACGCAGATTTGAAAACAATTCAAGATTAGAGCGTAAACCAAGCAAGCCTTTTTCAGGGCGAACATACATGTCTAATTTGTCCCACTTAGGTCCACCAACTGCACCAAGTAAAATCGCGTCTGCCGCTTTTGCCTTCGCTAATGTTTCTTCTGGTAATGGAGAGCCCGTTTCGTCATAAGCTGACCCTCCAACCAACGCGCTTTCATGCTTAATATTCAATGAAAACTGTTCATTCACCGCATCCAATACACGAACCGCTTGCGCTACGATTTCTGGACCAATACCGTCACCCGGTAATACCAATACATTCTTAGTCATGTTAAATCCTTAAAACCTATATCTTGAGTTTACTGACCACGTGACAAGAACAGCCACGGCGCCTCATTCATGCGTTTTTCTTCATAGCGACGAATCGCTGCATCTTGCTGTAGCGTCAAGCCGATATCATCCAAACCATTCAATAAACAATGCTTACGGAAATTATCGACGTTAAACTCAAATGTCGCACCGGAAGGTGACGTAACTGTTTGGTTGTCAAGATCGACAATCACTTCAGCACCTTCGCGTAATGCAACTTCAGCGAACAATTGATCCACTTCTTCGGCCTGCAAGACAATAGGCAATAAACCATTTTTGAAACAGTTGTTATAAAAGATGTCAGCAAAACTTGGAGCAATAATTGCGCGAAATCCGTAATCATCTAACGCCCAAGGGGCGTGTTCACGGCTAGAGCCACAACCAAAGTTCTGACGAGCCAATAGTACACTCGCACCTTGGTAGCGATCTTGGTTCAACACAAAATCCTTACGTAAAGGACGTCCAGAGCAATCTTGATCTGGCTGACCTTCGTCTTCATAACGAAGCTCATCAAATAAATTTTTACCAAAGCCAGTTCGCTTGATGGATTTCAAGAACTGCTTTGGAATGATCATATCAGTATCAACGTTCGCCAAATCCAAAGGAGCGGCTAGACCTGTATGTTTAGTAAAAGGACGCATACTGTTCTCCTAGTGTTTAACAAACTCATTAACATCAACAAAGTGACCTGCAATCGCTGCTGCCGCGGCCATTGCTGGGCTAACCAAATGCGTACGACCACCAAAACCTTGACGACCTTCAAAGTTACGGTTCGAAGTAGACGCACAATGCTCACCAGCCCCTAGTTTGTCAGCGTTCATTGCCAAACACATAGAGCAACCAGGCTCACGCCATTCTAATCCAGCCGCTTCGAAAATCTCGTGCAAACCCTCTTTTTCCGCTTGCGCTTTTACTAAGCCTGAACCCGGAACAACAATCGCTTGTTTTAGAGTCGGTGCCACTTTACGGCCTTTAACCACTTGAGCGGCAATACGCAGATCTTCAATGCGTGAGTTTGTACAAGAACCGATGAAAACGCGGTCTAGAACAACATCCGACAACATGGTTTTGCCTTCAAGACCCATGTACTTCCAAGCACGAGCATAGCCCTCTTTTTTCACAGGGTCTTTTTGGTCCTCTGCACGTGGAATAGGTTCATCAATCGCGATCACCATTTCAGGTGATGTTCCCCAGGTAACCTGCGGCTTGATGTCTTCGGCTTTAATCACTACCACTTCATCAAATTGCGCATCTTTATCTGAAACAAGATCTTTCCATGCTTCTACCGCCATATCCCAGTGCTCGCCTTTTGGCGCATAAGGGCGATCTTTAACGTATTCAATTGTCGTCTCATCCACTGCGATCAAACCAACGCGAGCGCCCGCTTCAATGGCCATGTTACAGACCGTCATACGACCTTCCATAGACAAAGATTGAATACCTGTGCCACCAAACTCGATGGCATAACCCGTACCACCTGCAGTGCCGATCGCACCGATAATGGCCAAAACGACGTCTTTAGCAGATACCCATGGTGACAATTCACCATCAACACGAACAAGCATGTTACGGCTTTTCTTCTGCACTAGACATTGAGTTGCCAATACGTGCTCAACCTCTGACGTACCAATACCATGCGCCAAAGCACCAAAAGCACCATGGGTAGAAGTATGAGAATCACCACATACCACTGTCATACCAGGAAGCGTCGCACCTTGTTCTGGCCCAACAACGTGTACGATTCCTTGGCGAATATCTTTCATGTTGAATTCAGTGATGCCGAATTCGTTACAGTTATCATCCAAAGTCGTTACTTGGATCTTAGAAACAGGGTCTTCAATACCATCGACACCAGAAATACGCTCTTTTTTGGTCGTAGGCACGTTATGGTCTGGCGTTGCTAAACTTGAAGACACGCGCCAAGGCTTACGCCCAGCCAATCGAAGCCCTTCAAATGCTTGTGGTGATGTCACTTCATGAAGTAGCTGCAAATCGATATAAATCAATGCACTACCGTCATCTCGTTGCTGAACAAGGTGGCTATCCCACAACTTGTCATAAAGGGTTTTCGCTGACATAAGTTCTCTCCTCAGAAATCTATTGCGCTATCCTAAAACTTTGGCTTAAATTACTCAAATTCATATTTTTCATGTTTTGGATAATTTTTTGGAATGATTGACATTGCCGAACTGCTGACTTTCATAAAAGTCGCCGAAACCAGCTCTTTTTCAGAAGCTGGAGATCAACTTTTCGTCACCCAACCTGCTGTTAGTAAACGAGTTGCCTCGCTTGAAAACAGCCTTGGGGTAAAACTTTTTGATCGCATTGGCCGGCAAGTACAATTAACTGAAGCAGGTATTCGCCTGTTGCCCAAAGCGAGAAAAATGGCTGAAGACTTGCAAGACATCAAGCGCAGCATGACATTACAGATGCAAGACGTAAGTGGTGAATTGCGTATTTCTACAGGTCATCATATTGGTTTGCACCGTTTACCTAAATCTCTCAAACGATTTCAACAAGATTACCCTAGCGCGCAGTTGGAAATTGAATTTGTGCAATCTGAAGAAGCCTACCAAGATGTTTTGAAAGGCCGAGCTGAATTAGGGATTATCACCTTATCGAATAAAGAAAACCCTCTTATTGAATCTTTGCCAATCTGGTCAGATCCGCTGACTTGTGTGGTCAGTAAAGACCACCCTCTCGCACTTTATCGCCATGTCAGTTTAATGGATTTGGCGCAACATGCTTGCGTATTACCTAATAAAAACACCTTCACACGACAAATTGCCGAGCAAGCGTTTGGTAAACAAGGGTTAAAGCCGCAAGTAAGAATGAATACTAATAATCTAGAAACCTTAGCAATGCTGGTTAATATTGGTTGGGGGTGGTCTCTACTTCCGTCAACATTAGTTGATGACAGGCTCGTTGTTTTGAATTTACCAGACCTCAACGTCGAAAGAATGCTTGGTGTTATTCATCACAAACAACGTACATTAAGCCGCGCAGCCATCGCTTTTATAGAATTGCTAAAAAGCGACAGCTCCAGTTTGTAATTCCTTTAACGACGCTGACTGATAACAAGAATGGTCAGTGCCAAAGCACTTACACATGCGGCCAAGGTGAAAACCCAGGCACCGCCTAACCATTCCCAAAGATAACCTGTGATAACCATTCCAAGTCCACCGCCTAAGCCAATAGCAAATGCGCTGTACATTGCTTGGCCTTGGCCAGCAAAGCGCTCAGGAAAAAGGCGGCGTATTTGCTCAATAGAAACCATGTGAAATAAAGCAAAGGTTACACAATGCAGCAGCTGGGTAAAAATAACGACCCATACTACAGAAGCAAACCAGCCAATTAACACCCAGCGAACAATACCGCACACAAAACACAGTATAATCACATGGACCACATCAAATCGTTTAATGGTATTGCCAAAAAATAAAAACAAGAAAATCTCAATGACCACACCCAACGCCATCAGCAATCCAATGTGCTCACCGCTATAGCCAAAATTGGATAAGTGCACAGCAAAAAAGACATTAAAAGGCGCGTGAGACATAAAGGCTAAAAAGGCCAGACCAAAAAACAGCAACGACTCTGGATGTTTAAGCAGTGAGAAAAAAGACGTAGTCGCCTTTTGTTGATTAACTTCATAAGCCTGCTCTTTCAAAAAGAAAGAAGTGACGACAGCAAGCCCCATAAAGACACACATGGTAGGAATAACAACCGCAGTGCCAAACTTGCCAATTAAAAACCCTGCACTGGTGACTGCAAAAACATAACCGATCGAACCACCCGCCCTTAATCGCGTGTAAGGCACGTCAAGGTGGCGAATACTTCTCACCGTTAACGAATCGGTCATTGGTATAAGAGCAGAATAAAACAGCGCCATCGTACAAGTAAGAAGCCATAAGGTTTCAAACTGATCGCTCCAATTAAACGGAAGCACTGCAATGAAGCAGCCTAAAATCCCTAATTGCAGCGTGCGTTTTGGTAAACCAACTTTGGCAGTTAGCCATCCCCAGAAATGCGGCACTAAAATACCGGACAAGGTAAAAGTAGACATCAAACGTCCGATTTCAGATGCGCTTAAACCTATCGATTTATAGTACATCGAAATATAGGGCATCATGACACCGACAACCGCACAGAAGAAAAAGTAAAAAAAGAATAAAGGCCAAGCTATAGGGCGTGATTTTTCAGAAAACATCATGTCTCCATGGGGTGCAAATAAGATAATTATCAATCAAGACAATAAAATATTATGCATAACTAATAATGTTTGAGTATGCTGGAATTATAGAAAAAAAGCACGACAGAGAATGGAACTAATCCTCTATAAATCTAATAAATTCTGTTAACGCTTAGACCCAATCATCCCTATTTTAGAGAGAAGAATTATGATGAACGATCAAGAGTGGTGGCGTGGCGCAGTAATTTATCAGGTTTATCCCCGCAGTTTCTTTGACTCAAATAACGACGGTATAGGCGATCTTCCCGGTGTAACAGCGAAGATGAGTTATATCGCCTCTCTTGGCGTCGATGCTATTTGGTTGTCTCCTTTTTTCACCTCTCCCATGAAAGACTTTGGCTACGATGTATCGGATTACTGCGGGATAGATCCTATTTTTGGTGATTTGGCTGATTTTGATGAGTTGGTTGCCTCCGCACATCATCACGGCATTAAAGTTATGATCGATCAAGTGCTAAACCACAGTTCAGATCAACACCCGTGGTTTGTTGAATCAAGAAACAGTCGCAACAATGACAAAGCCGACTGGTATGTTTGGGCTGACGCTAAGCCTGATGGCACAGTTCCTAATAATTGGTTGTCTGTTTTTGGTGGCCCTGCCTGGCATTGGGACAGCCGTCGTAGGCAGTATTACCTACACAACTTCCTAGACAGCCAACCAGACCTGAATTTCCATAACCCCGTGGTCGTCGATACTTTACTTGATACCGTTGAGTTTTGGCTTAAACGAGGTGTTGATGGCTTCCGTCTAGATACGGCTAACTATTATTACCATGATTTAGAGTTTAGAAATAACCCGCCTAAAGAAGAGGTCATTGAAGGCAGTATCGGTGTCCGACTCGACAACCCATATGCGTACCAGCTACATATATATGATAAATCAAGACCTGAAAATATCGCTTTTTTAAAACGTTTACGCCATTTGCTCGATCAATACCCAAATACCACCACAGTAGGTGAAGTCGGCTGTGATTTTGCCTTAGAAACCATGGCTGCGTACACGCAAGGCAAAGATAAACTGCACATGTGCTATTCATTCGACTTACTGACCCATGATTCCTCAATGACGCACATTCGTAATACCATGGAAACGATAGAAGCAGGATTAGGTGATGGATGGCCATGCTGGTCAATTGGCAATCACGACGTAGAGCGTGTGGTAAGTCGATGGGGAAAAAACCACGACATGGTAGCCAAAGGCAAAATATACATGGCGATGCTATTAACCTTACGCGGTAGTGTTTGTTTATATCAAGGTGAAGAACTTGGATTGCCGGAAGCGGAACTCACATTTGATCAATTGGTCGATCCGTTTGGTATCGCTTTTTGGCCTGAATTTAAAGGACGAGATGGCTGCAGAACACCGATTCCATGGAAAAATGAAGCATTAGGAGGTTTCACTCAGTCAGCTCAACCTTGGTTGCCTATTGCAGATTCCCAACGCTCTATGGCGGTAAGTGAACAAGAAGGTAATCGCCACTCTGTATTGCACGCTTATCGTGATTTTCTGCACATTAGACGAAGCCATCCAGAGCTGCGCTATGGCGATATCGAGTTTTTATACAACGATGAAACCACCCTCACCTTCGTCCGCCGTTATAAAGGGAAATGCATCTATGTGGCCATCAATACCGCAGAACAAGATATCATTTTACCGGTTGAATTCACTTTATCGCCGATCACTTTACCAGAGGCCATACAAAGTGGGTACGTAGATGGCGGTACAATCATACTTCCTCCATTTAGTATTTTACTGGCCTCTATTCTCGATTAACTTCGCTTCTTGAACATAGAACCTTGGGTAAAAAAATCCCGCTACTAACTAAATAGAGCGGGATTTTAAACCATCATTAAAGGCGGTTAAGAAGAAAGCTGCTCTTGATTTGGCCAAGCGTTAATAATTGCTTTCACTAATGTTGCCAAGGGGATCGCAAAAAATATGCCCCAAAACCCCCAAATGCCACCGAAAAACAATACAGCAACAATAATAGCCAATGGATGTAAGTTCACCGCCTCTGAAAAAAGCAAGGGAACAAGTACGTTTCCATCTAATGCCTGAACAATTAGGTAAGCAACCACCACATAAATGAACTCACTCTGTGTTCCGTACTGATAAAACGCCACGAGGACCACAGGAATCGTCACAGCCGCCGCACCAATATAAGGAATTAAAACAGATAGACCAACCAGCAAGGCAAGTAGCTCCGCATATTTCAATCCGAAGAACAAAAATACTAAGTAAGAAATAACGCCAACGACAACCATTTCGATGAATTTACCACGTATGTAATTGGCTATTTGGTCATTCATCTCGTGAGCGATGTTGCGCATCATTCTTCTTTCTTTCGGTAACCAAGATGTTAAATAATTAGAAATTCGCTCTTGGTCCTTTAGCAGAAAAAACATCACTAAAGGCACTAAAACGACATAGATCACCACAGCAAACATCGAAGGAATACTTGAAATAGAGAAGGAAACAAGCCACTGACCAAGGCTTGCGGACTCATTGGCCAAGGAGTTCGTTATCTCATCTATCGCTGATTGACTTACTAACTCGCTGTGCCCTTCCGCAAATTGCTGCACCTCATTACGAATAACCGTGAACATTCTTGGCGCATCCTGAACCAATCGCACAGCCTGACGCCAAACGATCGGCACCATCACGCCGATAAACACACTGCATGAGGTTAAAAAGGTAAAAAAGACAATGAAGACTGAAGGCGTATGACCAAGGCCTATCCGCTGTAATCGTTCAACAACGCCTTGTAGCAAGAACGCCAACACAATCGCAATTAAAATAGGAGCAAAAATTCCGCCCCAAAATGCCAACACACATACTGCAGAAATTAATAAAAGCAGAAAGACCACAACTTCTTCATTTGAGAAATATCGCTTAATGAGCGTGTCTACAATTTTAAACATATCAGATCCGTTTTAACTTTTTTGAATCACAAAGGTATATACATTACTGTCTTCTGAAGTTGACAGTAAAGAAAAACCAACCAGAGCTACGTACTGAGGAATATCTTTCAAAGATCCAGCGTCGCATGTTTTCACACAAAGACACTCACCTTTGGCCATTTTACTTAACGCCATTTTGGCTTTGAGTAGAGGCATGGGACAACGATCTTCTCTTGCATCCAAGATTACGTCATACTGATTCTCTAGATTGACTGTCATTTTATAATTTTCCAATAAATGCATTAGCCGTATTATGAGACTATTTCCAAACGTTACAACAAGCTTTGCTATCTTAGCCATTGTTTTTACAAGCACTTTATCTTGCGTGAGCCAAGCAAGCATCCCTGACTTGGAAGCGAACAAAGACGAAAGATCCTTATCTAACCCCTCGTATATTTTGGGGCAATTTTGGTTTAGGAAGCTTAATGGTAGCCGCGCACTTATCGATTTCCCACCGGCCTACAACTACCTGAAAGACACACTTTCACGCATACTTCCACAGACGAATTTATACAACACTACAGTTGAAATGACGCTATTAAATAGCTCACAAAGCAACGCTTTTGTTATCCCTGGCAACCACCTTTTTATCTATTCAGATATTATGGAGATGATCACTAGCGAAGACATGCTGCTTGGGCTTCTTGCCCATGAAGTCGCTCATTTAGAGCTAAGACATTATGAACGACAACAAAGAAACTCAGGGCAAGAGCTGCAAAAAACATTAGCTATGTTAGGAGCTGGGCTTGCTGCAGCGCTAGCTGGAGCAGGCTCTGATGCGACGACAGCGCTTTGGCTTGGTGGAATAGCGAACCAAGCAGAAAATACTTTAACTTACAGCCGTAACCAAGAACAAGAAGCCGATCGACGCGGGCAGGAATATTTAAATAATGCTGGATTGGCTCCTGATGGTATGTCTAAGTTATTCCAAGCATTCTTTAAGAAAGCACTAGGTCGCCCAAAACTAGAATTTCTCTCCACACATCCATCACCAAACACACGACTGTCCGATTCGTTTAACACCGACACAAAGAAAACCATTCTAAGTCAAAAAACAAACGGTGAATTCGAATACTTTCGCGCCAGCCTACTCGCCTACAGAGCAGGCATCGAAGACAACCCTTATACCTATCTCGATCAAAACATCCAATATGCTGACGCCCAAAATTTTGCGAAAGCATTATTCTCCTACTTGATACAGTCACCCGAGCGTGCTCTTGTATTTTTAAATAAGATAGAAAATTCAAATGGCTTTTCAGATTATCTTAAAGCACTGAGCCACACACAGGCAAAGCAAAAAGAAAAAGGACTCGAAATCATACAAGATAGACTAGCGTTAGCGCCAAATGACATATTATTTTCAATGCTTAACTCACAACTAACGCAGACTAAACCTAACACTATTGATTCAAATTATCTTTATGAAAAAAGACTAATGTGGCGCGCCAATATTCAGTACTATCAGTCCGTAAATAATCTTACAATGGCACTGCATTACAAAGCCCTTTTAGATTTCAGCCAAGGAAAAGAAAAAGCGGCACTTTTCTTGATTAAGAGAGCTAAAAATGACGCTTCTGAAAATGAGAAAAATACCATTTTAAAAACAGAGGCATTATTTGAAAGAGTTATTGAGGCAGAAAAACAAGAAGATTTAATAGATGATAACTTTGATTAATTATAAGCATAAAAAAAGCCAAACTAATGTTTGGCTTTTTTATAAATAACGATACATTATTCTGCAGATTGTGCGTGTAACTCATTAAACTGAGCTTGAAGCTCTGCGTGTTTAGCTTGGTAAGCTGAAGTTTTCTGCTCGTTTGTGTAAGCACCATTTAGGTTCACACTTGAATCAACGTCAGCCCCCATGTTTTCAAGGGTGACAGAAAGAGCTTCTACGCTACCTCTTGCACTTTGAAGACGTTCGTAAGACGACTCAGTTGCTGCAAAAGCAGATGTCGCCAAAGCAGAAGTTGTCACGAGAGCGAGTATTGCACGATTTACATTATTCATAGCTAACTCCTTAAAATAGATATTCGTTAAGATAGTATTAGTGTGAACTATTACTGAGCGTTAAGGTTATTAAACTGCTCTTGAAGCTCAGCATGTTTAGCGTTATAAACAGCGGCTTTTTGGCTAAACGTATATGCACCGCTTAAATCAACGCTAGTATCCACATCAGCGCCCATATTTTCTAATGTAGTACCCAATGCTTCTACACTACCTTTAGCACTTTGTAGGCGCTCTTCAACAGTATCATTAGCAAATGCAGATGTTGTCATTACCGCTGCAGTTAATAGTGCCAAAGATGTTTTAGTAAATGTTTTCATATTAATCTCCTTTTGAGAGTAAGTTTTATATTTAAGATTTAAATCGTTTTGCGTTTCGATAAATTTATAATAGTCCTTTCATGGAAATTAAAAAGGGGTAGCCGATCTCTTCCACCTTTGTTCCAAATACGACTCAATACACGCAAGATTCGTTAAAAATCACATCAAATCTGTATAAAACAGATAAATATGATTAAAAAAACACCAAATAAGGAGAAAATAGACAAATATTACAACCAATGTGATGTGCACGCCTTATCTGCAACACAAATTAGTAGGGATATATCGAATTTTTTGTTAACCTAAGACTAATATTTAGATGTGAACGATTATGATACCTCTTGCTTTAATTGATAATTTGGAACATTTGCCGAACCCCTTTACTCAGTTTGAAAGTATTGCGGCCGACTTATCAAAAAATACCCCTCATCTTACTGAGCCGGAATATCGTCGAGACCTACAACTCGCTTTGTGCTTTATTTATAGCTATAACGGTTCTAAGGCAACCTTTAACTCCTACCGCAGAGAAGTCGAACGCCTACTGCTTTGGTCATGGAACATAGCCAAATGTCCTTCTATCGAGTTAAGACGCGATCAGATTGAAGAGTTTATCCATTTTTGTATTAGCCCACCGGAAAGCTGGATTGGTACCAAGAATGTGGCACGCTTTAAACTACACATGGGCGCAAGGGTACCTAACAACGATTGGCGTCCCTTTGTGGCTCATGTAAGTAAATTGGATTTTAAAAACGGTGAATCACCTCAAACCAAGCAGCACTCACTTTCGCAAGCGGCCATTCGTGCGACCTTCTCTATCCTGTCGTCTTATTATGGTTTTTTAATGCAAGAAGACGCCGCCCAACAAAACCCTGTTGCGCTGATTCGCCAAAAAAGTAAATTCGTCAAAAAAGAAGTCACTCGTAAACAAGTACGAAGAATTTCAAATCTGCAATGGGATTACGTGATTGAAACTGCTGAAATGCTCGCAGAGGAAGACCCTGCTCAGCACGAACGCACCCTATTTATTATGAATGCCTTACTTGGTATGTATTTGCGAATTTCCGAACTGGTTGCGGATGAAAGATCAGCGCCCGTGATGGGAGATTTCATTAAAGACTCTGATGGGCATTGGTGGTTTAAAGTATTGTCTAAGGGAAACAAGGAACGACTGGTAGCCGTCTCGGATGAGATGTTGAAGGCATTAATACGTTACCGACAATTCCGAGATTTACCCTTGCTACCAACCATTGCAGAAAACACACCATTGATTCCTAAAAACCGTGGTCAAGGTGCCATGACCAGCTCTAGACAAGTGCGTAATATCGTGCAGTCCTGCTTTGATAAAGCCTACGAAAGAATGTGCGAGGATGGAATGAGAGCTGATGCTGATGACCTTCGAGTTGCAACCGTTCACTGGTTACGCCATACGGGAATCTCTGAAGATGTAAAAACACGACCAAAGGAACACGTTAGAGAAGACGCCGGTCACGCGAGTATGGCAACAACCGATAAATACATTGATACAGAATATCGAGAGCGCCATGCTAGTGGCCGTAAAAAAGCATTGCGACCACATTAAAGACTAGAGCCCAAAAAGGCGAACACGGCCTCTTAGAGGGGCCTTGTTCGTCTTTTCTGTTTAACACAAACTATTTTGACCAACGCTCCAAGCTTTTCTCATCCTTAATATTGGCCTCTACCCAATGACTTTCATTGCCTTTAGACTCTTTTTTCCAAAAAGCGGCTCTGCTTTTTAAATAGTCCATAATAAAGTCACATGCCTGAAACGCTTCAGCTCGATGTGATGCACTCACGCCAACAAAAACAATTTGATCATCCACTTTTAAACGACCAACACGATGCACTACACAAACGTCCAAAAGAGGCCATCGAGAATACGCTTCATTGACAATTGCCTGCAAGTTATGCTCGGTCATGCCAGGATAATGCTCCAGCTCAAAGCTTGAATCTTCTTCTGGGTCATCAGCAAACTGACGAACTAGGCCAACAAACATGGCAACAGCACCCGTTTTATTGGCTTTTAATAGGCTTTTGTATAAAGCATCAACATCAAAATCGTTTTCTTGTACCAGAATCATTTAACCTCCAGTAACGGGTGGAAAAAAAGCCACTTCATTTACGTCCTTGAGTACAAGATCCGCATCTCTTGCGAATTCGAAGTCAATTGAAGCTTGAATGCCTTTTTCAAGTAATGCCTGACCTTTATCTAATTCAGATGCTAATTGTTGCTTGAGCTCAGCAATACTTAAAGGGGCGTCTAACTCAGTCATATACTCACTATGACCAATTCTTTCCCTTAACGAGGCAAAAAAAACCACTCTTACCTTAGACATTAGCTTTACTCCAATTACCGCTTTTTCCGCCTTTCTTTTCTAGCAAAGACACGTTCTGAATTACGATACCTTTATCAACGGCTTTGCACATATCATAAAGCGTCAATGCAGCGACACTGGCGCCGGTCAATGCTTCCATTTCCACGCCAGTTTTGCCGGACAGTGAACAAGTGCACAACACTTCTAACTCACAGTCACTCGCAACATTTATGTCCACTGTTACCTTGGTTAACATCAACGGATGACATAACGGTATCAGGTCAGAGGTCTTCTTAGCGGCCTGAATGCCAGCAATACGAGCCGTTGCCAGTACATCTCCTTTTGGCAGCCCCCCTTCAATAACCTTAATCAAGGTACTAGGCTGCATAAGCAAAATAGCCTGAGCCGTCGCTGTACGCTTAGTAATTTCCTTATCTGAGACATCCACCATGTGGGCATGGCCTTGATGATCCAAATGGGTAAGTTTATCGCTCATAAAAATCCTAAACAGTGTACATAAATTTGAAATGTCGCCTATATTTTAAGAAAGCCCTTACGATTGCAAGAAAAGATGCAGCAAAGCCATCATAAAAAGGCCTATATAATGAATTAATAACGTCGTCGTTTTAGTAAAATAGGATCGAACGGAATGGTATCTAGGCGAATTTTATTATCTGTCCTACTAACGACGCTCTTATGCGCACCTCTGACAGCTATTTCGAATGAAGAGATCAGGATTGATAAAACCCTCCCGACGTTAAAAGAAACATATCCACTCTCAGCACAAGAGGCATTGTTTTCAACCGAATTTGAAACCAGCCACTACGAGCCGTCGCAACATTTTTCAAACCAAGCTTATTGGCATAAGTTGTCTTTTCCAATAGGCGACGCTCCAAGCTCGCAGCCTTCGTTTTACCTTAACTTGAATTACTACGTTATTGAACACCTAGATTTTTTCCTTTTCCATGGCGACACCCTTAAGCAGCATTGGAAAAGAGGCGCGCTGGATAACTGGCAAGATGATCAACAAAAATACGATGGAATTTGGATACCCGTTACTCTTTCACCTGATGAAGTAACCACCTTATTGGTTAGAAAGCAGGGCAACAGCCCCCTACTAACTCCTTTCAAACTGTTTGATAGTGAAAAAGCCGCACAGAAAAAAGAACAAAAATTGTTATTTTGGACTTTTATTATTAGCAGCTTGGGGATTTTACTGGCGCACAATGTCTTTGTGTTTGTCTTACTAAGGCAACCAGGATTTATCTACTATCTTGGGCTGAATGTCGTCATATTCCTCGCGTTATCGATAATTACGGGCTTTAATCGGTGGATATTTTCGGAAACGATTAGCCAATGGCTAATCAATAACTTATTCGTCGTTTTTGGCATTGGTGCTTGGATACTTTTCCGATTTACCGTGCAATTCCTTCAAGAAGTGCAAATTCCTTCAAGAAGTGCAAATTCCTTCACGAAAGTCACTGATAAGACAATACGGTGATGTCTTATTCATTACCTTTTTGGTTGCAACACAATTCATCTCAGTCAAATCCTCAGCCTTGTTCTTTGCTGGGCTAGAATTGTTTATGTTAATTATATGCTTATATTGGGGAATCAAAGCCTATCTAAAAGGCTTTACAGCTGTACGATTTTATTTATTTTCTTGGCTCTTTCTGATCGCTGGCAGCATCTTAAATACGTTGATTTTCTGGAAAATTCTACCTATCAATCTCATTACTGAATCAATCCTCCCCATCGCATGCATATTACAGTTACTGGGGTTTTCATTTGCGTTTGCCGATAAGGCAAAACACATTGAGCAAAATCGATTACTGCATGCCATCACAGATATAACAACAGGTTTACCAAACCGAGCCTACTATTTCGATCAGTTACCCAAGTTATTAAAAGAGTCTGACAAGGACGCTCATGAGCTTGCCCTTATTATGATTGATATGAGTAATCATCAAACATTAAGCCAAGCTTTAGGCCCTGTGAAAGCCGACTCTGTCATTGGTGAAGCAATCAGCAATATTCATCACCAGTTAATAAAATTTACAGGTCTAATGTCGTTTCCTCTTCCAAACAAGAGTACCAAAAAGCTTATTCGACTTACTGCAACCCACCTAGTAGTAATCAGCACCGAGCCTACCTATTTAAAAGAGCTCATTCGCGATTTACAACGGGTCTTAGATAACCCCACACAGCTAGATAGAATACACTTTAGACCCCAATATAAAATTGGTACGGCTCTTTACCCTTCACAAGGTCATGATCTGAATACGCTCTATAAAAATGCCCTTACAGCAAGTCAGTCTGTCACATACTCATCGGGGAATTGGGCCGCCTTTACAGACAATGTAAAAAATAATCATGCCCATCAGCTCAACCTCATTACCTTACTCACGAACGACATTGAGCATGAAAAGTTGTATTTCGACATCCAACCACAGGTCAATTTAACAAACCAGAGCCTTGTTGGCGGTGAAGTATTGATTCGCTGGCACAACCAATACCTAGGTCAAGTTTCCCCTAGTGAATTTATCCCCCTAGCCGAGCAGACAGGTTTAATTTACAAGCTCACAGACATGCTGATTGAAAAGGTCTTTTCTTGGGCTTCTGCAAATCCACAAGCAGTGGCTAATCAATATTTATCTATTAACATCTCAGCGCTTGATCTATTGCAAGAAGGTTTTGCTCGTCGAATGGTAACGAGTGTGACAAAGCATCAACTAGAAGCACAAAAATTTACCATAGAAATCACAGAAACCAGTGTGTTTGATAACAACACAATTGTTCATAACAATGTTAAACAACTCCATAATGCTGGCTTTAAAATTGCCATCGATGACTTTGGTGTAGGCTATAGTTCAATGCAAAATATAGTCGCTCTAGAAACAGACGAATTAAAAATAGATCAATTTTTCGTGATGAACTTATTGAATGATCCGCAAAGTCAAATTTTATGCCGTAACATGATCGACCTGAGCAAAGCGCTTGACATAACAAGCGTAGCGGAAGGGATTGAATCCGAAGGCATATTGCAACTATTGCGACAATGGCGCTGCCAAATTGGACAAGGTTACCACTTGTACCGCCCTATGACGCCAGTTGAGTACCTTGCCTTGTTAGCGGAAAAAGATCTGCCTTTGTCAGAGCCTGTAAATCGTGCATAATGCGTCATACACTTATTCTTTCCTAGATATAAAACGGTAAGTAACCAAAATCCCATGAGCCTAAAAGACGACTATCAATTACTGGACATCCCCGCCAGTGCCAGTGAGCAGGAGGCAAAAGCCGCATTTAGACGTTTAGCAAGGCGTTATCATCCCGATAAAAATCCAGATACAGACACCACAGAGTTATTTATAAGGCTTCAAACGTCCTATGAGAATGTCATCAGCGCTATTCGCCAAGGCGCCTTAGTCAATGACTGGAAGCCCTTTAGCTTTACAAGCGAAAATACCTACAGCTCTGGCGCAAAAAACCGTTATTCCAATTTTTCGAAAGCGACAGACAAAGAACAAGAAGCCTTCATCAAAGAGCGACAGCGTGCTTACGAAGAAATGAAGCGTAACAATGCTCATCACGAGAAAACCCGTAATGAAGCGATTAAAGCCGCGCGAAACACGCTCAAAGAAAAACGCGTTAAGGCGCTCTATGAAGAGGCGTTCAAAGCCTCTAAAAATTTCACCTCACAAGGCTACAGCTACACAGATAGCCCAAATGATGAAAAGTCAGACATACCGCCTTACCAATCTTTTGTAGACGATGACGACGATTATCAAAGTGGGAGCACTCAACAAAGCACACCTGTCAGCCGACCTATTCGATTAGATGCTGCAAAAGCGGCCTTTCGAGCTGCAACTTATATCGCTTGTTTCGCCGCCGGAATATATGCCACGCTCTATTGGCAATCTTCCAAGGAAAAAGCAACACCATCACCGCAAACAGCAACCTATGTAAGCGGCCTGTATCCTCAATTCCGCGTTGGGCCTGGCTATACACTTACCAATACAACGCTTTATGCCGAACCAGATACATCCAGTGCCATCCTAAAAACCATACCAACCAATGCAGACTTGCTAGGAATAAAACTCCAAGGTGATTGGTTGACTGTACGCTTTCAAGGTGTCAATGGCTGGGTTCAAACCAAAAATATTGGTTATGGCAATGTGCAACACGCTATGCAAACAGGCTGCATCGGCCAGCCTGGGATTGCCCCGCAACACGGTGAGTTAATTGGTAAAGCAGAAGGCAGCAGCCGACTGCGTATTCTTAACCAATTGCCAGAGCACAGCATACTGACTTTTGAGTCATACGATGGGCAAGCGCCCTTTTCCATCTACTTGTATGGAAAACAAGCTTATGCCGCAAATTACATCCCAAGAGGCAACTACCGATTGGTGTTAGAGACCGGTTCACTGTATCATCACGCCTGTAATCAATTCATATTTAATGACACAAGCAAAGTCATCTTAGAAAATGTCGATTTTGCTAGCACAGAGCAATCGCTCACACTAAAGCCATAACTATCCTAACTGACAAATAACCCTGAGTACTTCACGACCCATGCTAAGTAACATCCGAATTGTACTAATCAACACCTTCCATCCTGGCAACGTCGGTGCGATTGCCCGAGCCATGAAGAACATGGGCTTAACCAATCTTTATCTGGTTGATCCAAATGACTACCCATCGGAAGAAGCCACCAGTCGAGCTGCTGGCGCTGTTGACCTATTAGAAAACGCCACTATCGTTGACACGCTAGAAGAAGCCATTGCTGACTGTAGCCTTGTCATCGGGACCAGTGCTCGTCATCGCACCTTCCAACTTCCTATCATGAATGCGCGTGAATGTGCTGAAAGCGTTATTCCTGAAGCGGTTAATCACAATGTTGCTATCGTATTTGGTCGTGAAACAACGGGCTTGCTAAACGATGAAATCGCCCAATGTCACCGCCAAGTTTATATCGATGCGAATGATGAATACCCTGTATTGAACATTTCACAGGCTGTACAAATAGTGGCTTATGAAATTTGGATGGCAAACCAAAACAAAGAGAACTACAAAAAAGAAACGCCTGAATACCCGCACAAAAAAGACATGGATTTGTTCTATGATCATTTAGAAGAGACCCTTTATGGCATCAACTTCATCATTCGTAACCATCCGGGTAAGGTTTTAGACAAGCTGCATAGATTCTTCAATCGCTCTCGCCCTGAGAAACAAGAATTGGGGATTTTACGAGGTGTACTGGCCGCCGTACAACGTGAAGCAGGTTTAACCGAAGCCAACAACCACCCAGAGAAAAAAGCCAAAGACGCATTAAAGGATTCTACTAACAAAGAATAAGCATACGGCTTTTTAATCAAGATTCGCTAAAACAAAAAATGCAGCCAATTGGCTGCATTTTTTTATATTCTTTCACAAGAACTGAAAGTCTTACTTTTCAGCGCGACCGGCAAACTTACGCTCTTCAACGTTAACTTTAATACGGTCACCAGTAGAAATATGTTCTGGCACTTGAATAACCGCACCAGTCGACAATTTAGCTGGCTTGTTACGTGACGTTGCAGAAGCGCCTTTGATAGAAGGATCCGTTTCAACAACCTCTAACTCAACATTCGTAGGTAACTCGATAGCAACAGGTGCATCGTTAACCAAAACAACTTGAATACCAACAGTGTCTTCATTAACAAACAGAATTTCTTCTTCAATTGCACTCTTATTCAAGCTGTATGGCGTGTAGTCTTCGTTGTCCATGAAAACATATTCGTCGCCATCAGAGTATGAAAACATCGATTGACGACGAACAAGATCGGCCAGATCGATCATATCGGAGTCTTTGAATGTTTCATCCAGTTTACGCCCCGTTACAACATCGTACATGCGCATGCGGTAAAGACTGCCGCCAGCACGCCCCTGAGGTACAGAGCGTTCAATATCCCTTACAATGTATGTTTTGTTGTCATAACTAATGGCAACATTTTTTTTGATCTCACTTGCCTTAGGCATTTTTCTTCGTCCTAAAATTACGTTCTATAAAAATAAAAATGGGTATTAAATTCATTGCAATTTTGAAAGCAAGATCCTAATCCAGTTTGCCAATATTCGCTAGATAATAAATCATCATTTCATCAACAAAGCGGTCAAAAATCTCGAAATGCCAACGACTCTTAGTCGTCGGCTTTCATATGAGAACTCATGATCACTTGATAAATAGGATACAAGACATCCGCACCCAAAATCTTAGCGCGCTCAGGTGACCAGCCAACTATATCGTCAGGCAAATTTTGATTGTCTTTAAATGGCATTTCTAAGGTAAAAGACAAACATTTATAGGTTTCCCCTACCCATTTTGTTGCCACCGTCAAATTCGCTTCACCAAATTGATCTGGGGTATAACCAATCTCAGTCTGAAAATCCGGACTAACAGCAGTGAAGATATTTTTGAACAAGGTCTCCATGGCTTCCATACGAGCATCAAAGGATGGAACACCTTGGCATCCATCAACGAAGTTCACAGGCAGAGCTTCATCACCATGAATGTCTAAGAACATATCAACGCCTGTTTCAGCCATTTTCTTTTGTACTGCCAACACTTCTGGGCTGAATTCTGCCGTTGGATTTTTCCATTCGCGGTTCAAATTCACGCCTTTAGAATTCACTCGCAAATTACCGTGCACAGCGCCATCTGGATTCATATTCGGAACGACATAAAATCGACAATGCTTCAACAAAGCACGTGCAACCGGATGAGACTCATCAAACAAACGCTCCAGCAAACCTTCGACAAACCATTCAGCCATGGTTTCACCTGGATGCTGACGCGCAATAATCCAGATATTTTTGGCTAAACCTTGGGTTTTGCTGATTTCTAACAAAGTGATGTCACGACCTTCTGCCGTTTCACCCAAATGATCGGTAATGCAATCTTCATTACTTGCTGCCCAAGCGATCATATCTAAATGACGCTCATAGCTGTATGGCGCAAAATACGCGTAATACACACTGTCTTGCTCGGGTTGATGCGTAATTACCAATTTGCCGTCTACGTATTCTGTTGGAACACGGAACCAATACTCTCTATCGTAAGAGGCTACCGCTTGATAATCGACCCAACCATCTGGGTAAGCAGCATCGCTAGCGTTCTCAAATTGAATGACACATTGTTCACCCATGCCGCCTTGTAAACGAAAATAAAACCACTGCAAAAATTTAGAGTTTGTATCATTAGGGATCTTTACTCTAATATTGTCCGGCTCCGAAGCATTAATAACGGAGATGTTACCGCCATCAAACGCACTACTGATCTTGATTCGGCTGGTCATTTATTCTTCCTTAACAATCAAACATTGGTTCTAAATTATGGCAAGTTTACCTATATTCATGACGGCTGTCGCCAACTCTTCCGACGAGCCAGCTTTTCCATTACTTTTCACCTGGTCTACTCATGAAGCACAAGTAAAAGAAGTATTGGTAATACCCGACGACGAGTGGCTAGAAAACCACCGTATCGAGCCTAACGCACTCGACCTTGATGAACAACAGCTCTACGAATTCGGCTACGAAGCCAGCGACATTCTAGCGGAATGGATCAATGAATTTGATACCGATGTCATTTACGCACTTGAACCTGAATCGCTTAACCTATTGGTCGAGACTACTTACGATATAAAAGGATTAGAGCCAAGCTTTGAAGTACAAAGTATTCACTCATGGTTTGAAGAACGGGATGTAAATCTAGACGATGCCGTGAAAGAGCAAGGTCAAACAACACCTTTGCACTTGCTGCCACCAGATGAACTCGTCATTCAGCTGCTACAAATTGCAGTAGAACACGGGCTTATCGACCCAAGTGACATTCCAGTGATAGAAGACTAAGTCTTAACAAATAGTATGAAGTAACAAAATTTAGCCACCCAGCTTATCATTGAAGTGGGTGGCTAAATATCTTAAAGGGCAGCAAGTGTGTGAGTGAATAGACTGCGCACACCGTTTACCAGCATTTGTACAGACATCATCAATAGCAACATCCCCATCAGTCGTTCTAACGCAGCCAAGCCTTTCTCTCTTAAGATTCTGTTCAGCAAAGGCGCCAGTGCCAAAATAACCACAGAAATTGCCCAAGCTGCACCAACAGAAATAAGTAAGTCTTGCTGATCATTTGGGTAGCTTTTCACCATCACCAACAAGGTCGCTAACGTAGAGGGTCCCGCTAGCATAGGAATAGAAATCGGGACAATGAAGGGCTCCATCACAGGCCCCGTGTCTTTCGCATAAGCAGAAGGAAATATCATCTTCAAAGCAATCACAAATAAGACCACGCCACCAGCGATTGAAATAGACTCCGTTTCCAAATGCAACAGCGCCAAAAACTCAGCCCCAAAAAACAAAAAACTCACCAAAATAATCAAACCGATTAAGCCATCGCGCAACACGATTTGATATTGGCGCTTCTGGGGAACCCCCTTCATCACTGACAACAAAATAGGAATATTACCGAACGGGTCGATAACAAACAAAAACAGTAAAGTTGCAGATAGAATGGAAAACTCAGTGCTCATTAGATTCTCGGTTAGTGTTACTGGAAAATTAGGGTGGGGATTTTACCGTATTACTAATCTTGGTGATACCTGAGAGCGCTTATAAGCAATGCTAAAATGACGGCATCAAAAACCACCTTGTTTATCGCCTATCTTTATATTAGAAAACCGCTCTATAAAGCTTAAGAAACTCTTAACAGGTTATTCAAACCATGGCAGGTTAAATCGATTTCCCCCTGATTACTCCCAAAACATAAAAAAAGAATGTAAAACAACGTACTTTTGTAACTTTTTATTAAGAAATCTCATCGCAAAAGTCCGTCAAAAAAATTACCATTTGCCACCAAATTATCTCCCTAAAGTCCTTACAGGAAATCTCATGAAAAACCCCTTCGAAAATCTCTCTATCGGGCTAAAACTTGTATGTGGTTTTGGCCTAGTTTTATTGTTAACACTTATCGTCGCGATTGCTGGCTTTTTAGGTGTTGATATGCTGCTAGAACGAGCCCATAAGGTTCAATTGTCCAACCAGCTTAATAGCATTGTTCTAGATCTTAGAGAACAGCGTAAATTATATCTTAGTAACGGTAGCGAAGATGCTTACCATGGCGTCATCAATATTGAGACAGACTTATCGAAACAGTTTAAAGACTCTTTCAATATTTACACTGGTGAAACAAGCTTAGCCATCGTAAAAGAGGCTTCCAGTGCCTTAGATAAATATATACTCGCATTTGAAGAAGTTCACACATTCCGCCAAGACTGGGGGAATACTGGCAAAAAAGCAGCCGGTATTCGTAACGAAATCAATACCCAAGCAGACCAGCTAATCGATAGCCTTAGCGGTTCCAGTGATATAAATGCCGTAACAACTACTTTACGCATGTCAAGGGAACTCTCTGACACTATGTTAATCATCACAACGAGTGTCGCTAAAGGAAACCCCATTCCACTGAACATAATCAATGTTCGTATCCCAAAAATTGCATCCGAAATGGAGAAACTGCAACTCACAGGGCAGTCGCAAGCTATTCAGCAGAAAATCAATGAGCTGTTTAAAACCTACCAAGGATTACTCGCTCTAAACCCTCCTCTGACGCTGAAATTGGATAACGGAACTCAAAAACTTGCAGAATTGGCAACAACTATTACTGATAAGCTTGAAGATTTAAAAGCGCTGCAACAAGTCAAAAGTGCTGAAGATGGCGCTAAAGTTCGCATGTTACTCATATGGGTTACCATCGCAGCTATCTTCATGGGATTATTCTTCGCGTGGTTTATCCGCCGCATGATAGTCACACCAATGAATGATGTTACTTTGGCGTTAGAGTCCATTTCTGCCGGTAACTTGACTCAAAGTTACTCCACTGAACGTCGCGATGAACTTGGTAAACTCTACAACGACATCGGCAAGATGAGCCTGACATTAAACAAATTGATCTCAGAAGTTGTTAGCGGTGTACTTAACCTAAGCTCGACAAGCGAGCAACTGGAAGTCATTACCAAGAACAGCCAAAGTAGAATGCAGTCTCAGCGAGATGAAACAGACCAAGTCGCGACAGCCATAAATGAAATGTCTGCAACCGTTGCAGAAGTCGCTCGCAATGCTGAAACAGCAGCCTCTGCCACGACGGCCACTGACAAAATCGTCGATCAAGGTAGTGCTATGGTTAATCAGACAGCAACTCAGATCAGCAATCTAGCCATCGAGCTTAACAATACCAGCCAAACCATGGAAACACTAAAAGAACGCTCTGATAATGTCGGAAACGTACTAGAAGTGATTAAGGCTGTGGCTGAACAGACAAACCTATTAGCGCTTAATGCTGCGATTGAGGCGGCTCGAGCTGGTGAAGCGGGTCGCGGATTTGCCGTAGTGGCAGATGAGGTTCGTGGTTTAGCAAGTCGAACTCAAGACTCAGCAAAAGAAATTGAAGACTTAATTCACTTACTACAAAGCGGTGCGCAAGAGTCCCTAGATAAAATTCAAACCAGCCGCGATTTATCTATTAATAACGCTGAGCAAGCGAAAGAAGTTGTTGCACTCTTTGCAAGCATCAATATGGAAATGGGCCATGTGCAAGATATGACTCAACAAATTGCGACAGCAGCAGAACAGCAGTCTCACGTTTCTAACGAAATAAGCAGCAGTGTTGAAAATGTTCGCCAGTTAGCGGATCAAACCACGGAAGGCGCTGCTGAATCGGCAATGGCGGTTAGCAACTTAAAAGCGTTAAGCCTCGAGCTAAATGCGTTAACTCAACGCTTTAAAATCAAACGTTAAAGCCCCCTCCCAAAGCCCCCTGTATAATCAGGGGGTTTTACAACCTTCGCAACCTTCGAATTGGCTTAACAGTAAAGACCGTTTTCCTAATCGCTAAGAAACATGAAAATTCACCCTCTCTGCCACTTCTCATCTTAAATTTATATTACGCGATGGTTTTTTTTAGTACTCTGCTCCTCTTTACTACTTTATTGCTCCTATCCCGCATGCTAAAAAACAAGATCTTATTATTGTCTCTTTTACTGGTTATACCTTTTCAACTGGCCATTGCCGCACCAGATTTCACTGCAATTGAAGGTCAAGCAAGACTGTCAGATGACACTTACCTAGAACCAAGCACACTAGAGCAACGACTTAAAGAACAAGGCCAAACCTTAATTCATCAATCCGTCATTCCCTCATCTCAAGTGAGTTATTTTTTAAGTCGCGCCAATAATATTCAAACCATTGCCATTCGAGGAACGGCAAATCTAGAAAACGCCATGTTGGATTTAAATTTACAACTGCACCCAGACACAGTACTTGATATAAAGCTACATCAAGGCTTTGCTTCTGGAGCAAAAGCCATTTACCAAGACATCAAACCTTTCCTCGCTAAAGATCAATCTATCGAACTCACAGGCCACAGCCTGGGAGGAGCGATTGCCGTGATCCTTAGCATGTATCTACAAAACGATGGTTACCCAATAGAGCAGATCATCACCTTTGGCCAGCCTAAAGTCACCAATGTCACTGGTGCGGACAAGTTTGGCAACCTACCTTTAACGAGAGTTGTCACGGAAGATGACATTGTGCCTTTAGTACCGCCTATCAGCCCAATGCAAATAAAAGATTTAGATATATTCTGGCACATGGGAGAAGAGATTATTCTCATGAAAAAAGGGGAATTTGCCAAAACTAGCGGCGTGAAAGCTATGCTCAGAGCGACCAAGTTCACCACCTCTATTCCCAGTGAAAAGAACCTACAAGCCCACAAAATGAAGACCTATTTGGACTTAATAGAAGCGCTTCAATCCTCTGCAAAGGAAACGACCTACAAGACAGAGATTAGTATCTTTGGCTTTTCCTTCGATTAGCCATCTACTTACTCATTTTCTCAACCCCTTCCTGTGACGTTCAACGTAATAAGTTGTACACCTACTCTACTGACGTCACTTCAAGACAATCTTTTTAGCCCTTACTTTTAAGCAAATAATAGAGAAAAAGGGTTCCTTCCCAACAGACTATTAAAAATTCTTATTCATAGGAATACTTCTTAACACACTGTTTTTTAAGACATTATATCGATAGCAAAAACACGCCGAATAAACTTTTTCTATACAGCACTTGACTACATTAGTTATACATCATACAACTTAACAAAGAAGATAAATGAAATGCCGTTTTGATTTTAAAATCACATCATTTCATCAATTTTGTTTAGCTTCTTGCATATAAAAAGTTTCTTAAAGATAAAAAATACTAAACAGGATACTTAATTTATGATCATTAAATCCATTACAGTGGACGTTTTCACATTTCTCAGTCGCCGATCTGTAGATACCGCAGGCCACGCTCATCCGGGAGATGAAAAGCAAACCCAAATGGCCATGTTGCGAATCACAACAGAATCCGGAGACGAAGGATATTCTTTTGGCCCTCCAGAAGTTATTCGCAAACACATCCTAGATGCTTTTGCTCGCAAGGTACTGATCGGGCAAAACGTAATGCACAGAGAACGTCTATGGCAAGAACTTGCTCATTGGCAGCGTGGCAGTGCAGGACAACTAACAGATCGAGCTCTTGCTTTAGTGGAACAAGCTTTGTGGGATCTTATCGGTCGAAAATTTAATACTCCTGTTTATCAACTTCTTGGTGGTTACCGAGATAAAGTCTTAGCTTATGGCAGCACAATGTGCGGCGACGAACTTAAAGGTGGTTTAGCAACTCCTGAAGACTATGCCAACTTTGCAGAAAAACTCGTAAAACGAGGCTATAAAGCCATCAAACTTCACACTTGGATGCCTCCTGTTTCCTTTGCTCCTAGCCCAAAAATGGACATTCGTGCCTGTGCCGCTGTGCGCGAAGCTGTTGGTCCAGATATCGCCTTAATGTTAGACGGCTACCATTGGTACAGCCGCACAGATACATACAAAATTGGCAAAGAGCTAGAACGACTGAATTTTGAATGGATCGAAGAGCCAATGCCTGAAGAATCTACGGAGTCTTATGCATGGCTAACAAAAAACTTAGACATCCCTGTATTAGGCCCAGAATCATTATCAGGCAAACATTTTAGCCGTGCGAGTTGGGTTAAGAATGAAGCCTGCGACATTTTACGTGCTGGCGTTGCAGGTGTTGGTGGTATTGGACCTTGCATGAAGGTTTCTCACCTTGCCGATTCTTTCGGAATGAACTGTGAAATCCACGGGAATGGCGCTGCAAACCTTGCGGTAGTAGGAGCAATAAAAAATTGCTCTTGGTACGAACGCGGATTACTTCACCCATTTCTAGAATACGATGATATACCTGCCTACCTTAATAGCATCGTAGATCCTATGGATGAGGACGGCTATGTCCACTTACCTCAAAAACCAGGTTTAGGGGAAGACATAAACTTCGAGTACATCGCCAACAACATAGTGGAAACCTACTAATTAAATCAGATAAAAAACCGAAACGTCGCTGACATTATGATCAGCGGCACTGCTTATCCAATACAAAAATAAAGAGGAAGCAAAAGAATGAACGTTTCAAATCTGCTTAAATATTGCGCACTTTCAATCGCTATTAGTAGCACTATCGTACCCAGTGCTAATGCTATAACACCTGAAAATCAATTGGTTATCGGTATGAGTATGGATAACCTGTTATCCCTCGATCCCGCTTCAGCCAGTGGCTTAGATGTCGTTAGCGTAAACTCTAATCTATACGACATGCTGATTGAATTAGCACCAAAAGAACCGTCTAAAATATCACCAGCTGTCGCGAAAAGCTGGTCTATTAGCGAGGACGGTAACCGCATAACATTTGAATTACGAGATGATGTTATTTTCCACTCCGGAAACAAACTGACAGCACATGACGTCGCTTGGTCGTTACAACGTGTTTTGAAGCTTAACCTAGCCCTAGCTTCAACATGGAAAACATACGGCTTCACTGCTGATAATGTCGAACAATTTATTCAAGCAAAAGACGACTATACAGTTGAAATTAGCTTGCCAGAAAAAACAGACCCTAACTTAGTACTTTATACACTCGGTAGCTCTCCAAGTGCTTTTATTGTTGATAGTAAAGAGGTCTTAAAACATGAAAAAGATGGCGATTTAGGCCACGCGTGGCTAACCACAAATGTTGCTGGTTCAGGCCCTTTTCAATTGAGAGATTGGCGAGCAAAAGACCGTGTTCTAATGACCAGATTCGATGATTATTGGCGCGAGCCTTCCGAGATGAAGCGTATTGTAATGCGCCATATGACAGAGTCTCAATCATTGCGCTTAATGCTGGAACGTGGCGATATTGATATCGCCATGGGAATGTCGGTTCCTGACATCGAAGCCTTAAAAAAAGACGACAATATCCGTTCAGAAGCGACGATCCGTGGCACACTTTACTATGTCGCAGTAAGCATGAAAGACGATAAGTTTTCGAACAAAAAAGTGCGCGAGGCAGTGCGCTATTTGATCGATTACAAAGGAATAAACGATTCAATCATGCCGAATTATGGTGTTTTGCACCAACGCCCGCTCAAACTAGGATTAGATGCAACTCTCCCTGAACCTGGTTATGCATTAAATGTCCAAAAAGCCAAAACGCTTCTAGCAGAAGCAGGCTATCCAGACGGGTTCAAAACCAGCATTAGAGTGTTGTCTCAACTTCCATTTATCAATATCGCTACAAGCTTGCAATCTACTCTTGCTCAAGCAGGTATTGATGCAGAAATCATCACAGGTACAGGCAATCAGGTCTATGGCGCAATGCGCGAACGTAAATTCGAGATGTTGGTTGGCCGAGGCGGTGGCGGTATTGAACCACATCCTCACTCAAGCTTGCGCTCATTAGTTTACAACCCTGATAACAGCGATGAAGCCAAACTGACTAATTTTCAAGGCTGGCGTACTGGATTTTATAGCCCAGAAATAAACACCATTATTGAAAACGCGCTGCTAGAGAAAGACGCACAAAAGCAAATTGAAATGTATCAAGATGTTCAAAATATTTATGAAACTCAAATTGGAGCCATCTTCCCCGTTTCACAAATGTTAGACACCGTTCTGCTTAGAACCGATGTGAAACACTACGAAGGCCACCAGGCGGCAACGACTCGGTTACGAGAAGTTACTAAAGAGCGTTAAGAGAATTCTTTTACAACGAAAGTGCTGGCCTACTCTGTCCAGCACTAGCCACTAGTTACTTTGTAAATAGTGGCTTTCTCACCATTATTTTGGAGATTTACTTTGCTTACTTTCCAGTTATCAAATAAGCGTTTTAAGCATTTCTTTGGTGGACTTAGCTCCGTCGCCATTACGCTATTAGGTTTGCTTGCATTGACGTTTTTTATCGGTCGAGTAATGCCCATCGACCCTGTTCTTTCTGTCGTAGGGCCAGATGCTGATAATTCAACGTATGAACAAGTTTACAAAGAAATGGGGTTAGATAAGCCCCTCTACACTCAGTATTTATATTATTTAAATGACATTGCTCATGGAGACTTTGGTAACGCCCTACTAACAGGTCGTCCAGTAATAGAAGATATTGCACGTGTTTTTCCTGCAACACTGGAGCTCGCCACTGTCGCGATTATCTTTGGTATTGTTATCGGCATTCCATTAGGTGTGTACGCTGCCGTTAACAAAGGTCGCGCTGTTGACCATATTATCCGAGTTATCAGCCTCTTTGGTTATTCAACACCCGTATTTTGGGTAGGGATGATAGGTCTAATTATCTTCTATGCTTGGCTTAATGTCGTTGGTGGATCTGGGCGCGTAGATTTAGCCTACGATGGCTTTGTCGACCCAGTTACTGGGATGTTATTGATAGATTCTGCTCTGGCAAGAGACTGGGATGTATTTCAAAGTGCGATTAAGCACATCATTTTGCCTGCCTTTATACTGGGATTGAACGCTGTTTCATTCATTACCCGTATGACACGCAGTTTCATGTTAGAGCAGCTTTCACAAGAATATATTTTGACTGCCCAAGTTAAAGGTTTGCCTAAACGTGTGGTTATCTGGCGTCACGCGTTTCGCAATATTCTTGTGCAATTGCTCACTATTATTACCCTCTCCTACGGCTCGTTATTAGAAGGTGCCGTTTTAATTGAAACGGTTTTTGCTTGGCCAGGTTTTGGACAATACCTTACTAGTAGCCTTTTGCTCGGTGATATGAATGCCGTGGTCGCATCAATTTTACTCATTGGTCTAATTTTTATATCACTGAATTTACTGACAGATTTGCTTTATCGAGTATTTGATCCGAGGACACGAAAATGATTACAAATTCAACAATGAAGTCGTCTTCAATCTCAAAATCAACTAATGCCAACCTAATGATGTTATTAAAAACGGTAGGTCATGGCTGTAAACGAATCATACGTAATCCTTTGACCGCTGCGGGTCTTGTTGTCGTGATATTGCTACTTGTAATAGCGGTATTCGCACCTTGGATTGCAACTCATAATCCGCTTGCTCAGCAGCTCAGCAATAGCTTACAGGCACCTAGCGCTGAGCATTGGTTCGGTACCGATGAATTTGGAAGAGACATCTTTAGTCGTCTTGTCTATGGTTCTCGTATAACCCTGTATATCATTGCATTAGTTACCATAATTGTTGGACCAATAGGTTTAGCAATAGGCACCATTTCAGGTTATTTCGGTGGCATCATCGATACCGTTTTCATGCGAATCACGGATATTTTCATTTCATTCCCTGGGCTTGTCCTAGCCTTAGCCTTTGTTGCTGCTTTAGGGCCTGGCCTTGAACATGCTGTTATTGCTATTGCTCTAACAACTTGGCCGCCTATAGCACGCTTGGCAAGAGCAGAAACCCTTCAATTGCGTAAAGCGGATTATATTGTTGCGGTTCAATTACAAGGTGCCTCTGCTACACGAATCATTTTTCGCCATATTGTTCCAATGTGCCTATCTTCCGTCATCGTTCGTCTAACAATGAATATGGCTGGAATTATTTTGACCGCAGCAGGTTTAGGCTTCTTAGGACTTGGTGCTCAGGCTCCTTTGCCTGAATGGGGGGCGATGATATCTACAGGCCGTAGCTATATGTTAGAAAATTGGTGGCTCGTTGCCGCTCCAGGCGCTGCAATTATGCTCGTCAGTCTGGCATTCAATTTACTTGGCGATGGTTTACGTGACCTACTCGACCCTAGAAACTAAAGGTGTGATTTTTATGGAAGATACAAAATTAGAAGTTAAAAATCTCCAAATTAGCTTTTCTCATGAAGGGAGCCAAGTAAATGCGGTACGTGATGTCTCATTTACTCTAGGGCAAGAGAAGCTAGCGATCGTTGGAGAGTCTGGATCAGGTAAATCGACGGTGGGCCGAAGTTTATTAAAACTTCACCCTAAAAATGCCACAGTGAAAGCCGAAAAATTGCAATTTGGTGATATCGATTTGTTACAGGCAAACGATAAAACCATGCAGAATATTCGCGGCCGCAGAATATCGATGATAATGCAAGATCCAAAATACTCACTGAATCCTGTCATGAAAGTTGGCGATCAAATTGCGGAAGCTTACCTTGCTCATTACAAAGTAAGCAAAAAAATCGCCAAAGAAAAAGCCATAACTATGCTTGAAAAAGTACAAATTCGTGACCCAGAGCGAGTCTACTCTCTTTACCCTCATGAAGTATCAGGCGGAATGGGTCAAAGGGTTATGATTGCAATGATGTTAATTCCTGAGCCAGAAATAATCATTGCGGATGAACCCACCTCTGCACTTGATGTATCCGTTCAGCGCCAAGTACTTAACTTACTTGATGAGTTGATCAGCGAACGCAATATTGGGCTTATCTTTATTAGTCATGACCTAGATCTGGTACGTAATTACTGTGACCGCGTACTGGTTATGTACGCAGGCCGAGTTGTGGAATCTATTAAGGCCAGTGAACTTGAAAATGCGCAACACCCATACACACAAGGCTTACTCAAAGCACCGCCTAGAATAGGCGATATTCGAAACCGCCTTCCAACCCTGCAAAGGGATCCAAGCTGGTTATTCAATTAAGGGGGAGCTTTATGAATATAATCGACATTGAAAAACTCAACTTATCTTTTGGTAGTGGTGTTAATGAAAGCAAAGTTTTACACGACGTTTGTCTTCAGATTCAGGCAGGAGAATCCTTTGGTCTAGTAGGTGAATCTGGCTCAGGAAAAACAACTGTCTTACGCTGCCTTGCAGGACAATACCATCACTGGTCAGGTCAGCTGTCTGTGAATGGCGAGCAATTGCAACATAAGCTCGACAAAAAACGCTGCATCGATATGCAAATGGTTTTTCAGGATCCATACGGATCATTGCACCCAAGACACAGTATTGAGACCGCGTTAGCGGAACCTTTGAAAATTCATAAAATGGACAACAGAGACGAACGGATTACCACCATACTGAAAAAGGTAGGCTTGGATAATAGCTTCCGCTATCGGTCGCCACATCAATTATCTGGGGGGCAACGTCAACGCGTAGCTATCGCTAGAGCCTTGATACTTGAACCAAAGATCCTTTTATTGGATGAACCTACTTCAGCGCTGGACGTTTCAGTGCAAGCTGAAATCTTAAATTTATTAAAAGACTTAAAGGAAAAAGAAGGTCTAACGTATCTTATGGTTACTCATGATTTGGGTGTCGTGTCTTATCTCTGTGATCGTGTTGCCGTTATGCAAAGTGGCCGCATTGTAGAAACCATATCCTCTGACGATCTTGCTAATCATAATGCATCAGAACCTTACACCAGAATGCTTCTGGATTGTTGCTATCATACAGAAGCAACAAACGTAACAGCTGAATCTAATATTTATTAGAGCATACAAATAGTGTTTTTAAGCGCTCAGTAAAAGAGCGCTTTTTTTCATTTCAGACCAATAGCTAAACGACACTATTTCATAAATTCATCTTGGTTCTTATTCTACGAATACGCCCCGCCTGAGAAATACTCGAATTGTAAAACGCTACGTTGCATTTTTTGCAGTGCTTTCATTAGATTAAACAGTTAAACACAGTAATAAGAAGCGTTATCATTACTAAACTTGATTTGGTTTCTTTATACCCTCAATACTCCAGCTCGCACTGAAGCGTACTGCTTATTGAAAATATTCATTTTTAAGGAATGTATGTTATGACGTTTAATCGCCCTTCGTTTAAGAAAATATTACTGTGTGCTGGTTTAGCCGCTTCTTTTACTACATTCGCAGCGGAACATACTGTTAGCACGAAATACGGTAATGTTAAGGTTAATGACGAGGTAAAACGTGTGGTTACTTTATCCGAAGATGCCTTAGATAGCGCGATTGCTTTGGGATTTAAACCTTTGGCGGCGGTTGCTACACGGGGTGGTGATTCCGTCGCAGAGTACATTCAAGATCGTGTCGGCAATATCAGCATCGTGGGCACTTCGAGACAAAACAACTTAGAAGCCATCGTTGCTCAGCGACCAGACTTGATTCTAGCATCAGCGACTTTGTCCCAAGATCAATACAATATTCTTTCGAAAATCGCACCAACTGTCGTGCCAAAATCCCCAGGAATAGTTACAGGTTCATGGGAAACGATAGCCCACGTTTATGCTGATGCATTGAACAAGACTGACGAAATGGATGTCATTCTTGCTGATATAGAGAAACGTGCAAGTGCGCTTAAAAACAAGATTACAACTAAATTACCTCAAAATGAGCGTTCAGCAACACTTGCTCGCTGGATGCCTCAAGGACCTGTCGTCATGTCTTCACAGATTTTTGCACCTGACATCCTAGCTTCCGTTGGTTTTGAGATTAACGATGCAGGTGTCGTCAAAGAAGGACGTCCACACAGTAGCCCTCTTAGCTTAGAAAATTTATCTAAAGTGGACAATGACTGGTTGTTCTTGGCAACACTGAACAATGAAGGCAATGCCGCACTCGAAGCCGCTAAAACCTCGCCTTCGTTTTCTCGCCTAAATGTTGTTAAAGAAAACCACGTTATGACTGTTAACGGACAGCTTTGGACAAGTGCGGCGGGACCATTGGCAGCGCATGCAATTTTAGACACCATTGAAACTGTTATTGATAAAAAGATGAATTAAACTCGATGCAAAGTTGGTTTCTTAAGTCTCCAGCTCAGCGACCATTGTTTGCCGTCTTAGTGTCAGCACTTTTTGTGTTGGCACTTTGCTGCTTGCTGAGCTTATTATTTGGTGCTGGAGGGTTAACCCCTCAGGCTTCCCTTCAAACCTTATTTGGTAACGGTTCTCCAGACGACGAATTTACGGTTTTCCATCTGCGCTCAACAAGAACATTAATTGGATTATTTGTTGGTTTAACGCTAGGTATTGCTGGCGCGTTAATGCAAGCCGTGGCTCGTAATCCTTTAGCCGAGCCAGGCTTGCTTGGTGTCAGTGCAGGCAGTTCATTTGCCGTCGCCATGGCACTTGTCATGGGAGCCAGTACAGCAACGTTAACGGTTGGCATCGCGCAGTTAGGAGCCTTAATTGGCTGTATCTGTGTGCTTGGTGCGGCGCGTATGCAAGGTCAACACAACGACCCTATTCGCCTTGTACTTGCTGGTGCTGCGTTATCTAGTCTGCTATTAGCCATGACGTCACTTATTCTCTTATTCGATCAAAGAGCGGCAGACGAAATTCGCTTTTGGGTCACTGGAAGTGTTGCTGGTCGTGACACCCACACGCTAATGTCCGTTTTGCCTTCCATGTTAGTTGCCGCTGCTTGCGTTCTATACACGGCAAAGCCGCTGGCTTCGTTAGCTTTAGGTGAGCGTGTCGCTATTGGTCTTGGACACAAGCCAAGACGAATTCGCGGCATTATCATTATCGCGGTAGCCTTGCTCGTAGGCGGTGCCACGGCAATAGCCGGTCCCGTAGCCTTTATCGGCTTAGTGGTTCCTTTTGCTGCCAGAGCCTTAGTTGGCCCTGATATTCGTAGAACATTATGGCTATGCTTACCTCTTGGGCCAATTATTGTGATAAGTGCTGACATTATTTCGCGACTTGTCGCACAACCTACAGAAATGCCTCTGGGCGTGCTCACCGCCATCGTCGGTGCCCCTGTGCTTTTATTGATTGTCCGATCACGTAGGCTGCCCACATTATGATTAACCAAAGCCTTTCCATGCCAGATACTCCGACCAGCAACACAAGTCCAAATGGCTATAGACTCGTTTCTATTGGCCAACATGCGCAAATCCTAATAGAGAAAGAAGCGATTGTTCGCAACACTTGGCTTTTGCTTGTCTTATTTTTTGCCAGCATCATTACTCTTGGCAGCGGCACTATGGCTATTTCGCCAAAAGAAGTCGTTGATGTCCTCTTAGGACAGGGTGATACCATGAATCAATTTGTTGTCAAAGATTTACGCTTACCACGATTATTGGCCGCTATTTATACCGGTGCAGCCTTCAGTTTGGCGGGTTGTTTGATGCAAACAATGGCTCGAAATCGTTTGGCAACACCAGGTATCATTGGTATCGACAATGCAGCTATGGCCTTTGCGGTCTCCTCCATTGTTGGCATGAGTGTATCCTTGGCCCCTTCCTTTATGGCCCTAGCAGGCGCAGCAACCGCAACAGCATTGGCATTTGGCTTGGCTGGTGGAAGTGGCACTCGTGGCTATCGCTTCATTGTTGCAGGCATTGGGATTGGCGCTATAGCTGGCGCAGTAACTCAGCTCTTATTAAGCCAAGTCAGTATTGATGTTGCCAATAGCGCGTATCCATGGACGGTCGGAAGTCTCAGTGCTCGCGATCCTTTCATGGTCAATACGTTGAGTATTGGCATTGCCATTTGTGTCATTGGCTGTCTTTTGTTTTCAAGACAATTTGCTCTATTACCTTTTTCAGATCAGGTTATTACTGGGCTTGGTGCCAATATAAAACACATCAGAATACTCGCGCTAATTCTGTGTATTACCTTAACTGGACTGGCTGTCGCTGTCGCTGGGCCGGTTGGTTTAGTTGCGTTGGTTGGACCTGAAATTGCCCGTGTTCTTTCTCGCTATCGAGGTATTCCTCTTATTAGTTCCGCGCTCACTGGTGCACTGGTTATGATGCTCTCCGATCTATTTGGGCGAACTGTTTTATCTCCTATCGAATTACCAGTAGGCATTGTGACTGCTGTGATAGGTGGACCTTATTTAATTTGGATACTCGTTAGACGCTCTTCAAGGAGTTCGTTATGACAGCTACTGCTTTTAAACAAAAGCCCAACACTTTTAGCGCCAGCCTTAGCGCAGATAAACTAAGTCTAAAACATGGCAAAATAAGCATTATCGATCAATTAAACGTTACCTTACCAGAAGGCCAAGTAACGGCGATTGTCGGGCCAAATGGCTGTGGAAAATCCACTTTATTGAACGGACTATCTCGTGTTCATACGCCCAGTTCAGGCGTTGTAATGTTAGATGGTAAAGATATCCACTCATTGCCATCTAAGGAAGTGGCTCGTCGTCTTGCCCTATTACCACAAGACACTTTGGCACCTGATGGCATCACCATAGAAGAACTCATACGATTTGGCCGTCATCCACACCAAAGCTTATTAAGACAATGGGCAATGGATGACCAAGAAGCCATAAAATATGCTTTGCAGGCTGCAGATCTTGAGGGTTTAAAAGACCGTCTACTGGACACCTTGTCAGGTGGTCAACGTCAGCGCGCTTGGATAGCTATGTCCATTGCACAAGAAACGCCTTTATTACTGTTAGATGAACCAACATCTGCACTTGATCTTGGCCACCAGATCGAAGTTTTCGAGCTGATACGAAATCTATCTCGGCAAGGTAAAACATTAGCGATGGTTGTTCATGATTTACCAAGTGCGTGTCGATATTCAGACCATATCATCGCCATGAAAGAAGGTGAAATATTGACGCAAGGGAGTCCAAAAGACATTATGACCAAAGAGCTGGTACGTGAACTCTACGGTGTTGATTGCGACCTTATGCCCGACCCTATGACAGGAAGCCCTATTCTAATCAACATCAGACGCCTGAAAAGCTAATCGCAAAGTACAAAATAAAGCCTTCTTATGAAGTTTTATAATGCAATTGGGCAAACTAAAACTGAAAAGAAGGCAATTTGTTTTAAAATGGCCAATTTGATTTTACTCACCCCCCTCTTATCGAAGATAATCTCTCTATCATTTTTTATCGACCTCTTAGCTCGATAACTGTCCTGCACATACGCCCTATTTAGTGGAAATACGTTTCAATGGAAATCAAAGTTAATTTTCTCGACAATCTCAGACTAGAAGCCAAGTTTGATGATTTTACCGTCACTGCAGATCAGCCAATACGCTACAAAGGCGATGGCTCAGCACCCAGTCCATTTGATTATTTCCTAGCTTCCTCTGCGTTATGTGCCGCCTATTTCGTCAAGGTATATTGTAAGTCTCGCGATATCTCGACAGACAATATTCGCTTGTCTCAGAATAATATCGTCGACCCAGAAGACCGTTATAATCAGATTTTTCAAATTCATGTCGAGCTGCCTGACGATATTTCAGATAAAGACCGCCAAGGCATTTTGCGCTCTATTGATCGCTGCACAGTAAAAAAAGTCGTACAAACTGGTCCTGAATTCAAAATTGAGACCGTTGAAAACTTAGACGCTGACGCCAATGCTATGTTAATGGGCCAACCAGACGGCTCATCCAACACTTTCATTCCTGGGAAAGACTTACCACTGGAAGAAACCATCAGTAACATGACGGCTATGTTAGCCGATCTTGGGATGAAAATTGAAATATCATCTTGGCGTAACATAGTGCCAAACGTTTGGTCGTTGCACATTCGTGATGCAGCCTCTCCAATGTGCTTTACCAACGGCAAAGGCGCCTCTAAAGAAAGCGCTCTGTGTTCTGCTCTTGGGGAATTCATCGAACGTTTAAACAACAACTTTTTCTATAATGATCAGTTTTTTGGTACCGAAATCGCTAACAGTGATTTTGTTCATTACCCGAATGAAAAATGGTTTGCATTAACAGAAGACGATTCCTTACCGGAAGGCATCTTAGATGATTACTGCTTGGAGATTTACAATCCAGACGATGAGCTGCGCGGCTCACACTTGATCGATACAAACTCAGGCAATAAAGCCCGTGGTATTTGCACCATTCCTTACACACGCAAATCCGATGGGGAAACGGTTTATTTCCCATCAAACCTCATCGAAAACTTATTCTTAAGCAACGGCATGAGCGCGGGTAATAACCAACAAGAAGCGCAAGTACAATGCTTATCTGAAATCATCGAGCGTGCGGTAAAACGCCAGATTATCGAAGACGAGATTGTCTTGCCGGATGTACCAATGGCAGTGTTGGAACAATACCCAAGCATCCTTGCTGGCATCAAAGGGCTAGAAGAACAAGGCTTTCCAATCCTAGTGAAAGACGCGTCGCTTGGTGGCCAGTTCCCAGTCATGAACGTTACATTAATGAACCCAAGAACTGGCGGTGTGTTTGCTTCTTTTGGTGCTCACCCAAGTTTCGAAGTTGCTTTAGAACGTAGTTTAACTGAGTTAATGCAAGGACGTAGTTTCGAAGGCTTAAACGATGTACCAAAGCCTACCTTTAACAGTATGGCCGTTACAGAACCAGAAAACTTCGTTGAACACTTTATTGACTCAACAGGCGTTATTTCTTGGCGCTTCTTCAGTGACCAAGCTGACTATGATTTTGTCGAATGGGACTTTTCTGGGACCAGCGAAGAAGAAGCTAATGCGTTATTTGGTATCTTAGAGGACCTAGATAAAGAAGTGTATGTAGCCGAGTTAACAGACTTAGGCGCTGCCGCTTGTCGTATTTTGGTTCCAGATTATTCCGAAGTCTATCCAGTAGAAGACTTAGTTTGGGATAATACCAACAAAGCGCTGGATTATCGTGAAGATATTCTAAACCTACATGCCTTAAGTGATGATCAATTAGAAGACTTAGTTAATCGTCTAGAAGAAAGTCAACTAGATAACTATACCGACATCCCAACCTTGATTGGCATTGTATTTGATGAAAATACCGTCTGGGGACAGTTAACCATTATGGAGCTTAAGATTCTAATTTACTTGGCTCTTGGTGCCCATGAAGACGCACTAGAACTGGTGGGTGAATTTTTACAATTCAACGACAACACAGCGGAGCGAGGCTTATTTTATCAAGCCATGAATTGTGTACTAGAAGTCACTCTAGACGATGAATTAGAACTGGATCATTTTGTTCATAGCTTCAGCCGAATGTTTGGTAAAGAAGTCATCGATAACGTTATTGGCTCCGTTAAAGGCGATGTGCGCTTTTACGGTTTAACCAAAACCAGCATGCAACTTGAAGGCATTGAACCACATTTGCGCTTAATTGAAAGTTATAAGAAACTTCATCAAGCGCGTAAAGCACATTCATTGAAATAAAAAACGTACACCATGAGAGGCCATTTAATGCTAAAGAGTATCGTCCGCCAGTCCCGCTTTGTATTGATTGGCCCTTTATTATTAACATTAAATGGCTGTGAATCTATGTCACTGTCCTTCAATTCTGTGGATTCTGTTAATACACTTTCCAATCAAATTAAAGAGGCAGACGACATAAAAGATGTAAAAGCCATTGCCAAGCAGGTAAAAGCCACTAGCAAAGTTATTCGGGCTGATATTGAAGCAATAAGAGCCTTATACGCCGAACTTGATCAGAAAGTGAATAAGCGATGGGGCAAGGATAATAGCGAGTTACCCGAAAAGAAAAAGTACGTAAAATACACCAATGATTATCAAGCGAGAACAATCGTCGATTTTGAAAAAGGCACAGTTCGGGTCGAAACATTAACCACGGATCGACCGCTTGAAACCCTAAAGCAAGCGGTATCAACCACGTTACTCACCACCTCTGACCCGTCTAAAACGGATATTTTTTCGAGCGATGCACCGGATACGGAAGGCGTCCCCTTCTTGTACCCTCAGGTCATAGATCACGATGGCAAGGTTGTTCAATATCGCTGGCGAGCAGAACGCTATGCCGATTATTTAGTGTCTAAACAATTGAAACGATCCAGCTCAAATGGCAAATCCGTTTATGCAGTAGAGTTCAATCTCGCCCCACAACATGAGCACCTAAGACAAGAAAAATACAGCCAATATGTCATCGCTGCTGCGAAACGCTACAACCTATCTCCGGCGCTTATCTACGGAATCATAGAAACGGAAAGCTCGTTTAACCCCTATGCAGTTAGCCCAGCGAACGCCTACGGTTTGATGCAAGTTGTTCCGGCGACAGCTGGACGAGATGTTTATAACTTAGTGAAGAAAAAATCAGGGGAGCCGACTAAAGAGGTGTTGTTTGTACCAGAAAACAACATTGATATTGGCAGCGCTTACCTACATATTTTGCAAACGCGCTATCTTGTTAAAGTCAGCAACAAGATCAGTCAAGAATACTCTATGATATCGGCCTATAATGGTGGCACAGGCAATGTGTTAAAAACCTTTGATCCTAATGACCGAACGAGAGCGATGAACAAAATTAATCAAACATCCACTAGTAACGTCTATAAGAAGCTTAGGTACGACCACCCTAGATCAGAATCCAAAATGTACCTAGAGAAAGTCACCAAAGCGAAAAAGAAATACGAATAGTCTTTAAACACTTTGGTGACAAAGTCGAAAAATTGGCACGTTATAGGCGTAAACCAATTGGCAAGCTCTCACCGACCAAGGCATTCAATTCGTCGCTGTTAATCTCGATTTGACTTTCTAAACGCTCCAACCATTGAGCGGGGCATTTGTCTTTTTTGAGTTTATTCGCGACTTTCTTTCGAAACGCGCTCAGCTTATCAGATTCCCCAACGCTCACCTGGCTCATTAACACCGCAGCCAATCCAGCTTGCTTACGCTTCTTCCAATCTTCCTTGAGGACAGTTTCTAAAATCGGAAAAAGTGTTTCTTCTGCAATTCTCTCCTCTTGCTTGCCAGATAAAAGATGACGTGAGGCTATGCGTCCTATCGTCCACCAAGCGGTGTCTGGCTCCGAGGTCTTTTGCAAACGCTTTAGCAGCCAATCTATGGTTACGGTTTTGTCTTCATTCGACAGGCGTTCTAGCGCGCCAACTAGACGAATCAGATCATCACTCGACTTAGTGGTCAGCGCCTTCATTTTGTCACGAGATCGCTGCCCTGATGGTGAATAATATTGGCTAAACTGCTTAAACAAATGCGTTTGCTGCTCAACGGATAAACCACCAGCAATACGGCGATATAAGGTCCAATATTGCCCCCAAACTGGCGCAGTATCATACTGAGCCCCCGCTTTAGTAATGTTCACCACTTGCTGAACACGAGCTAAATCATCGGTGGCACCAAAGCCTGGACGCAAACAATACCCCATGAGCTGTAACCATTGTCGCTCATGTTGAGCACTTTTGGTTCGACCTGACTTCAAACTTAAAAGCTTATCAACCAAACGTCGAGACGTTGCAAGATTCCAGACATCTCGATTGCCAAGCAACTGATCCAAATCCTGCTTAAGTGATTTCACCAGATCAGGATGTTGTTTTTGTCCTACACTAGAAAAGCATTTAGCCAAGTGCTCTTCTGCTTGCCCCATATTGGCATGAAGCAAACCGCTTTCATCTGCTTGTGCAGACTCTTGAGAAGAACTGGCATGTGTTGAAAAATCCAAACGCCATTGGTCTTGTTTATTGTTAGCTTTTAGCTCAACTTGTAAGACACCCACTTCGGTCATTTGTACCGACAGCTTTACAGGCACTTCTTCAGAGTCGATAGAGCCGTCCAGCTCGGTCATCAAGGTAGAAATATAATGTAAGCCCTCTTGGTTACGCACTGTACCAACCGCACAATCAATATGGTCATCAGAGCGATATAAAGGAAACTGAACTTGCTGCCCCAAGGTGACAAAAAACTCTTGCTCTAAAACGATGGCATCGCCTTTTAAGGTACCTTTCGGCAAGATACCAACAAATTGATCATCTCCTACTTGCAAATACAAACTGTGTGCCACACCACTTTCAATGCGTGCACTTTCTCCCGCCAAAGCAGTTAAATACTTCACTGCGCCTTTGGCAACAGCATCGTTAGGTTCATCCGCTGCGCAAGCAAGGATAGGCTCAGCACGCCAATCGTTAAGTTGCTCTAACAAACGTGCTTTTAATACTGGGCTATTAAATAAACCACCATTAAACAACACCGCATCAGGCATACCCGAACCTGTCGCAGCTTCAATGGCCGACCTATGCTGTTGCAAAAATGCCGCTAAATGACGAGTGAAAGCAGGGTCCGATTCATAGGGCAAACCCAAGGTATGCATGGCGTAATCGCTTTTTTGCACCTTGTCAGCCGCATCCACTAAAGGAAAAAAACCACTGGTTATTTGCTCTAACAAGGTATTTCTGAAAACATCAAACTTTTGCGAACCACCAATTAGACGACTGCCGCCGCCCAGTACGGTAATGGTTAATGACTCTGGTGCATTTTCACCTAATAGCGTTTCTTTAGCCTGACGAGTTTGCTGAACCAACGCGGCTAAGCGCGAGGCAGACAATGCTGAAATCTGTTTGGGGTCTAGCTGAAATGCCAAGGCTTGATCAAGGTTATCGCCACCAAGTAATAAATGCTCGCCTACCGCAATACGCTTAAGAGAAACATTCTTCCCCTTTGACGACACAGGCTTAATTGCAACCAAACTAAAATCGCTGGTACCCCCGCCAATATCCACCACTAAAAGCATTTTCTTATCTGCTATGGCCGCGAGTTTTTCATCATCGCTTATATAGTGATAGCAAGCCGCTTGTGGCTCTTCAAGAAGGTACAAATCCTTTAAACCTGCTAGCTTGGCTGCTTCCAACGTTAAAGCTCTCGCTTCTTCATCAAAGGAAGCAGGTAAGGTCAAGGCAATGGATTGATATTCTAATGGTGCATCAGCAAAGCGGTAATCCCAGCTTTGCTTAATGTGCGACAAGAGTATTCTACTCGCATCTAATGGACTGAGCTTTTTCGAGAACTCACTTGCCCAAGGCAAAATGGCTGATCGCCTATCAACCTGACGATGGCTAAGCCAGCTTTTCGCACTTTGTATCAATTGCCCTGCTCGTCGCTGGCCAAGAGCCAAAGCTCCAACACCAACAACTCGCTCTTTATCACAATGACGCCAAGGCAAAACAGGATCGATTTTACCCACTTCATCAGACGCTAAGACATAAATAGCACTTGGCAAATATACGAACTCTTGTACAGAACCATCCGCCATCACTTGAGGAATCGACAAGAGTTCGGGTTCGCTTTCTGCACAGACAGAAACATCGCTATTAATCGGCGTGTAAGAGACAACACAATTGGTTGTCCCTAAATCAATACCGACTCGATAAGTAGCAGGAAAAGCCGCTTTCGCCATCTTTTAAGACTCCCTAACTTGAAACTCAATAGTCCAACTCAGGTCTGATTGGGTGTCATGGGCTTGTAGCAGCAATTGCCCCAATTCAGTTACACGGGCCGTCAAATACACACGAACCATGTCACCAGCTTGATAATGACCTGCATCTAAGCGAACCGATAAAGGGTTTAGTTCATTTAGCTGTGCAATTGAAAACGACGCAATGACTTTACCAACCGAATCCACTTCACTCGTTTTTGACTGGAAAAAACGAAATGTCACACTTTCGCCAACAACAAGCGAAAATTCATTCGGCAGCATTTGCTCATCTGAACCTTCCTCCAGACCAAATGGTGCCACGCAGATCGCATCGACAGGTGGTGCCATTCCAGGAATAGCAGGCATTGGACTTGCAACACCAATGTAATAATTGGCCGCTAAACCACTTTTTACTTTTACACCACCTTCTGCTTGCACTTGAGCATAATACGTTGCGCCTTTGGCAACCGCATGATCCAAATGTGAAGGTGTCAGCATGGTTAACTCACTGCCACCGGATGATTCAGACAGCATTGAAGCCAAACGTGTTTCTAAAGTATTGCGAATCAAACTGGCATTGAATACACCGCCGTTTAGCAAAACCTTACTTGGTTTCACATCATGCTGAGACAAAAACTCACTGATATGGCGAGTGATCGCAGGGTCACCCTCGTAATCCAAATTAATCGCACTGAAACCACTGCGCGCTGCTTTTTGAGCTTGTTCACCCAGCTGCACTTGCGGAAAAAAACCATCAATTAATAGCTGTTGAACATCATTTCGCGTCAAGGTCGCTTTAATGCTGTTATTGAATAAACTACGGCCACGACTAGGCACCACGACGCTGACTTCTTCTAAGTCTGCATTGGTTAACAAGCGTTCTTTGGCCTCTCGACACGCCTGTGTTAGACCGCTAATTTGCCAAGCCTCAAGATGGGTGCCATTTTGCGCGAGCTGAGCCGCCAGATGGTAAGTTAACGTGAGGTCCATATTGTCGCCACCAAGCAAAATATGACGACCAACAGCCACCCGCTCTAAACTTAAAGCGCCTTCTTGCTCGACTGATTGGATCAAAGACAAATCCGTCGTGCCACCACCAACATCAACAACCAAAATATGCTCGTTAACTTCTAGGTTATCAGTCCAATTTTGTTGATCACTTAACCAAGCGTAAAACGCGGCTAATGGCTCTTCGATCAAACGAGCACGTAAGCCAACTTTTTCCGCTGCTTGCTCAGTAATGGCACGAGCGGCAGGGTCAAAGGACGCTGGAACCGTAATGACAACGGTTTGCTCAGTAATAGGAGCATCAGGAAATTGATTTCCCCATGCGCTAACCAAATGCGCTAAAAGGGTTTCTGTGACCTGTGCTGGAGACACTTTTTGCACTTCTTCTAGCGCATCGACAGGTAAAACCGCTTCGTCTGCACTAACTCTCGAATGGCACAGCCAGCTCTTAGCACTTTGCACCAATCGACCAGAAGATTTAGCACCAAGTTCTCGCGCCAGCTGGCCCACAATAGAAGCAGCCTTACCCCAAGGCAGCTGCAAATCGCTTTCCAAAAACTCACTTTGATGAGGAAAGTACACAAAGGAAGGCAATAAAGGACGAGCATCAACTTGGCCTGCTGCAATAAACTGCGGAATGGCTAATTGTTGAATACGCCCTACTTGTTCAGCTTCTGTTGATGTTTGTGTCGATGGAGAATAATAGACAGCAGAATGCGTGGTACCCAAGTCGATACCAATGAAATATTGACTCACTGAATTATACCTCGACTTCGGCTGGCGCTAGAATGGTTAGACTTTCTGTATTCGTCACTTTTGGTAAGCGTGTTTCAGTGACTTTCCAACCTGGGTGAATCAGCGTTCCAGCATAAGGGCCATCCCCTTCGACTTTACCTTCAAGCTTAATCTGCTTGGCATCATATCCAGACGGCACTTCAACACGGCTGTTCTCTACCGCAGTGTTGACAACAGATGTAGAGACCGCATCAATGGTAAAGTGTTGTTTCAATACTTTCGAACAGCCTGCATGAATTTGACGTGAAGCAGCACCAACATCAGCATCGCTATAATCATCAATGCTTTCTTGGATAAAATCGATAAAACGCGCTTCTTGTTGTAACAGTTGTAATAACTGATGGGCACCGTCTGCATTTACCGTATCCAAAATAGGAGCCGCGACTTCAACCTCACGAATCACTTCGACTTCTTTAGTAATGACTGTCGGCTCAACTTCAAAGGCAAATTGCTTACCTTCACTTATCGCCTGACAACGAGCGGCATAATCGCCGCTCGCCATGTATTTTATAAACTGACCAAAAGCGCCAAAAAAGCGCGGTACAAATGAAATTGGTTTAATTTTATTCGTCATAATTTATCCGTTTTGCATTTCTTCAAGCTCTAACCAACGCTCCATGGTTGTTTCAAGCTCTTCTTCTTTATGCGCTAACTTCGCTAAGGTTTTTTGAACATTCTCTGCATCTCCGGTATAGAACTCCGGTGAACTTGTGGTGACATGCAAAGCGGCAATTTCTTCTTCTAACTTAGCAATGGTGGCAGGCATCTCATCAAATTCACGCTGAATTTTGTAGCTAAGCTTCGCTTTAGGCTTGGCTGGTTCAGGCGTTTTCTGATTGGCCTGTTCAGCATTACTTGCTTCTACCTTAGCTTTTTCCTTTTTAGATGGCACATCATCCGTTTGTGAAGTGGATTCAGTTGGGAACTTACCACCTTGGCGAATCCAATCTTGATAGCCACCAACATATTCTTTTACTCGGCCTTCGCCTTCAAAAGCAATAACGCTGGTGACCACGTTGTCTAGGAAAGAACGGTCGTGACTTACCAATAACAAAGTGCCATCGTAATTCATTAAAAGTTCTTCTAATAACTCCAGCGTCTCTACATCCAAGTCGTTGGTCGGCTCATCCATAATGAGCAAGTTAGCAGGTTTGGTGAATAGCTTCGCTAGCAACACTCGGTTACGCTCACCACCTGATAACGCTTTGATTGGTGTTCGTGCACGTTCTGGCGGGAAAAGAAAATCGCCAAGGTAGCCAATCACATGTTTGTTCTGACCGTTGATTTCGATAACGTCTTTGCCTTCACCAACGTTCTCTGCGACGGTTTTTTCAGGGTCAAGTTGCTCACGCAACTGGTCGAAATACGCCACGTTAAGTTTGGTGCCCTGGCGAACAGTACCTGTCTGTGGCTCCAGATTACCCAAAAGAATCTTTAAAAACGTACTTTTACCGCAACCATTGGGGCCAATCAAACCAATACGGTCACCGCGATTCACAATAAAATCCATCGGCTGCAAAATGACTTTGTCTTCGAAAGAGTGGCCAACTTGCGTAAACTCCGCCACCAACTTGCCAGACTTCTCTTTCGTTTCAATCGCCATTTTTGCATTGCCTTGGCGATTAATACGTTCAGAGCGCTCTTCACGAAGTGCCTTCAAGGCACGAACTCGACCTTCGTTACGGGTACGACGTGCTTTAATGCCCTGACGAATCCAAACCTCTTCTTCAGCAAGACGTTTATCAAACAAGGCGTTTGCACGCTCTTCTTCTTCCAACATTTTTTCTTTAAAAGCTAAGAACGCGGTGATGTTACCGCTAAAGGAAATAAGATTGCCGCGGTCTAGCTCAATAATACGATTGGCTAATTTTTCTAGGAAGCGACGATCATGGGTAATAAACAAAATCAAACCACGAAATTGTTGAAGCTGCTGCTCCATCCATTCGATTGTCGGCACATCCAAATGGTTAGTCGGTTCGTCGAGTAGCAAGACATCTGGATTAGAAATAAGTGCCTGCGCTAAAATAACGCGACGACGCCAACCACCAGACAGTTCCGACATCAACTTGTCAGCAGGCAAAGCCAAACGTTGAACCATATGATTCACTCGTTGCTCTAGGTCCCAGCCCTGAATTCGATCCAATTCAGTTTGGATATCACTTAGCTCATTTGAGTGATCATTTTCAAAATCTTCTAATAACTTAAAGTAACGAGTCATTAAGGAATGTGCTTCACCAGCCCCTTCACTCACAACTTCACGTACCGTTTTTTCATTTGCATCAGGCAATTCTTGAGGAAGCTGAGCAACCTTCATTCCGCCTTCAATGCGTACCACACCTTCATCAGGTACTTGCTCACCAGAGATGACTTTTAATAATGTGGATTTGCCTGCACCATTACGACCAATAATTGCAACACGCTCTCCAGCCTCTGCTGAAAAACTAATCTTTGACAACAGTGGATTATGACCGAAAGCGACACTAATCTGTTCTAACGACAATAGACTCATATCTATCCATATAAAGTAAAAATTTTGTGGCGGTATAGTATCATCCTTCTAAGCGAAGGTTCAGCAAATAGACGCTATCAATTGATAAAAAGAAAAGGATTCTTATTTTAAAAAAGCATTTTTTGCTTTTCTCCAAACAGCTGCTATCTGTAAAACTATTAGCAAAGAGATTTCATAAAACCCCTTTATTCATTCTTGTTTGAGCCTATACTAAAGTCGCTTAATAATGATTTTTCAAATAACGGAGTATTGGATGGCGTTAAAAAATAAGTTAGGACCAATAACAGCAGTGGTCGTGGCGACAGCGACAGTGGGTTGGATGCTCGTAGGTGGCAATGGCATTACCGTAAGCAACCCTGACGCTCAACCTAGTGAAAGCACAGTTTCTTCTCAAGCTGCTGAAATTAAGCAAGCCTATCCAGTACAAGCCAAAACCTTATCGCCAAAACGCATTGAGATACACCTGCCATTAAGTGGTAAAACGATGGCGGGAGAAACGTTAAATCTCGTTAATAGCTACCAAGGCAAAATCATTATGCTACCAATAGAAAAAGGTCAGCTTGTTGAAAAAGGTCAATCGATCATGCAGATCGATACACGAACATTAAAAATGCAAATTGAGCAAGCTGACTTACTCGTTAAACAGCGTCAATTTGAGCTAGATGGTGTTAAAAAACTCAATACCACCAACCTATCATCTAAGGTTAATCTTGCCCAAGCAGAGACAGATCTAGCGTCTGCAAAAGCCACCAAAACTTCGTTATTAATTGACTTAGAAAATGCCAACCTTGTTGCGCCCTTTTCAGGTATTCTCAACACGCTTGATGTGCAGGTCGGGCAAATTCTGGCTACTGGCGTCACTATTGGCTCACTTGTCTCTATTAATCCAATCAAAGTGAAAGTGGATATCCCACAAAATAAAGTCCATCTAGTTAAAATCGGTACGCCTGGGAACATTCGCTTCGAATCTGGTTATGAGGCGGACGGTTTCGTCACATACATTAGTGCAACGGCCAACGAAACCAGTCGAACCATTAGTGTTGAGCTGCTCGTAGACAATCCAAACAATACCATCCCAGCAGGACTCACAGCATCGGTTGATTTCATCATTGATGAGCAAAAAGCACATGCATTGTCTCCTGCTCTATTAACGCTCGACGACACAGGGCGTACTGCCATCAAAACCATTAGCATTGATAACACCGTTACCATCACGCCTGTCGATATTGTGAAATCGGAGCGTGATCATGTTTGGGTTGTAGGCCTACCTGATAATGTCAATATCATCACTGTTGGACAAGGCTTTGTCTCAGCCGGTGATCTTGTTGACGCACACTACCAAAACTAGGGAGGTCTATTATGCAAGCAATAATCGAGGCTGCTTTAGCACGCTCCCGAACCGTGATGATGTTTTTTTTGCTCATATTAATAATGGGCACAGTGTCTTATATCGAAATTGCCAAAGAAAGCGATCCCGACATCACCATTCCAATGGCCTATGTATCGGTATCATTAGAGGGCATATCGCCAGAAGACGCCGATAGCTTATTGGTTCACCCTTTAGAGAAAGAATTAAAAGGTTTAGACGGCCTGAAAGAATTGAAATCTACGGCTTCAGAAGGTCATGCTTCTATCATTGTGGAGTTCCTATCTGGCGTAGACATTGATCAAGCGATCAGCGATACCAAGGATAAAGTTGACCGAGCAAAGAGCGAACTACCCAGTGATGCCGATGAACCAACCGTCACCGAAATTAACCTTTCCACCTTCCCTGTTTTACGGGTCAATTTATCCGGGAATGTGGATTTCGCTACTCTTAGCCGCACAGCCAAAAACTTACAAGACGCAATTGAAGCGGTTGATGGTGTATTAGAAGCAAACATTAGTGGAGATAGAGATCAACAAGCACAAATTATCATTCGCCCTGAACAGCTTGAATCGTATAACCTATCCCTGAGTGATGTTGCAAACTTTGTTTCTAATAATAACCGTTTGGTGGCCGCGGGCAATTTAGACACCGGCGCAGGTCGCTTCTCTCTAAAAGTCCCTGGGCTGTTAAAAACCAAGGAAGACATACTTAATTTGCCAATTAAAGCCGATGGCGATCAAGTCGTTTTGTTAGGCGACATTGCGACAGGAGAACTGACGTTCGAAGATCCCACCAGTTATGCGCGGGTTGAAGGCAAGCGTAGCATCACTTTAGCTGTCTCTAAACGCGTTGGCGCCAATATTATAAATACCATAGAAGCAGTCAAAAACGTTGTTGAAACAGAAAGTCAGCAATGGCCAAGTGGTGTGAATTATAATCTCACAGGTGACAAATCAACTGAAATCGAAACCTCGCTTAATGATCTCTTTAACAATGTCCTAGCAGCCACCTTGCTGGTGATGATTGTTATTGTTTGGGCTCTTGGTATACGCAGCTCCATTTTAGTTGGTCTAGCCATTCCTGGAGCATTCCTAGCCGGAATTTTGATCTTAAACCTACAAGGTTTCACCATTAATATGGTGGTGTTGTTTGCGTTAATACTCAGTGTCGGCATGCTGGTAGACGGTGCTATTGTGGTAACCGAGTATGCAGACCGGAAACTTTCCGAAGGCGCATCTAAACGACAAGCCTACAGTGAAGCCGCTAAACGCATGGCATGGCCAATTACTGCATCCACCGCTACCACGTTAGCGGTTTTCATGCCGCTATTGTTTTGGCCAGATATCGCTGGTGAGTTTATGCGCTTTATGCCAATTACCATCATAGCAACGCTGGCCTCCTCTCTTGTCATGGCGCTTATTGTGATTCCCACTATTGGCTCAATTATTGGCAAAAAAGGCGCTTACAGCGATAAAACAATGCATGCCCTACGCATTACTGAAACAGGCGATCTTAGAGAGCTGACAGGCGCAACTGGACTATACGGTCGAGTACTGACTCGTTTAGTCGAAAAGCCTATTTGGGTATTAATGTTTACCATCGCTTTGCTGATCAGCATTTTCATTAGCTATGGAAAATTTGGTAAAGGCATCGAGTTCTTTCCAGATATTGAACCAGAAACGGCCAACTTGGATATTCGCGCTCGTGGAGACCTCTCTCTTGAAGAAAAGGACAAGCTTGTTCAATTAGTCGAACAAAGGATTATTGGCACTCGTGAATTGAAAAGTGTGGTGGCTACTTCTTATGCAACACCAGGAAACAATGTGGCGCCAGACAGTATTGGCACTATTACGATGGAGTTTATCGAGTGGTACAAGCGAGATTCAGCAAATGTCATCCTCGATAGAATCAGGGAAAAAACCAAACAAATCCCTGGCATAGAAGTGAGTGCCAAAAAAGAGCAAGGTGGACCTCAATCTGGCGCCGATATCCAATTGCAGCTAAGTTCAAATTATACGGAAGCGCTCAATATTGCAGCCGATGAAATCAGCAAACAGCTGTTACTACGAGATGAGATTCTAACCGTGAGTGACGACCGATCATTACCCGGTATTGAATGGCGTATTGACATTAACCGCGCTGAAGCAAGCCGCTACGGCGTTGATGTAACCAGCCTAGGCAATGTCATTAAGTTAGTCACAACAGGCATTACATTAAGCGACTTTCTACCCGATGGTGCTGATGACAAAATCGATATTGTGCTGCGCTATCCAGTGAACCAACGAAACCTTGATCAGCTAGATCAGCTACAGATACCAACGAATCAAGGCAGCATTCCAGCCAGTAACTTTATTACTCGCTATGCGGCACCCAAGCAAGGCGTGATAAATCGAACGGATGGCAAGAAAACCGTTAAAATTGATGCGGATGTGAAAGATGGCTTGGTAATTGATGAAGTTATTAAAGCCATTAAAGCAAAAATCGATGCGGCGAAAATAGACAAGTCAGTTCGTTATGAATTCCGAGGTAATACGGAAGAGCAGCAAAAATCCATGGTCTTTTTGTTAAAAGCCTTTGGCGTTGCCTTCTTTATTATGGCGATTATTCTGGTAACCCAATTCAATAACTTCTTCCAATGCTTATTGATTCTAAGTGCGGTAATTTTCTCTACCATGGGGGTTTTGATTGGCTTGATGGTAAAAGGCCAGCCCTTTGGTATCGTCATGAGTGGTGTTGGTGTGATTGCCTTAGCGGGCATTGTCGTCAATAACAACATTGTGCTTATTGATACATTCAACGGTTTACGTAAGCAAGGCATGCTGGTTCGTGAAGCCGCAATTCGCACGGGTGTTCAACGCTTAAGGCCTGTGATGCTGACAACCATCACCACGATCCTTGGCCTGGTGCCTATGGTATTTCAGTTAAATATTGATTTAATCCATCAAACCTTCAGTATCGGCGCACCTTCTGCACAGTGGTGGACACAACTATCGACTGCTATAGCAGGCGGATTAACCTTCGCCACGCCGTTAACACTTATACTCACTCCTTGTTTATTAGTATTGGGTTATAGACGCAAAGAACGTAAACAGCTCGAAGCACTTAATGCGCAAACGGCAGAAAAAACAGATGAGGAAACAATAGATAAGGTTGACGAGTCGTAGCAATTATTGCCATGACGTTACAACGTATTTTGTTAGTAGCCATAAAAAAAGCGGACTTAGAGAATATCTAAGTCCGCTTTTTTGAGCACTCACATTACTCAATGTGGCGCCAAAAAATACCGCAAGGCTTATAGCTGTGCCAACGCACTCTCGACATCAGCAATAATATCGTCGATATCCTCTAAGCCAACAGATACACGAACCAGACCTTCTGCAATACCTGCTTTCGCCTTCTCTTCGTCGGTTAAGCGGCCATGCGTGGTTGTTGCTGGATGCGTAACGAGAGTTTTGGTGTCGCCCAGATTGCCTGTAATAGACATCAACTTAGTAGCATTGATGAACGCCCAAGCCGCTTTGCGACCACCCTCAACTTCGAAAGACAGCAAACCACCAAAATCTTTTTGCTGCTTCTTAGCAAGCTCATGGTATTTATGACTTGGTAAACCGCCGTAATTCACCTTCAATACTTTAGGGTGAGCCTCTAAGAACTGCGCCAATTTCAATGCATTTGATGAATGCGCTGTCATTCTTAGCGACAAGGTTTCAAGACCATTGAGCAACACCCACGCATTAAATGGGCTCATGCATGGACCAGCACTGCGCATAAACGCAGTGAAAACATCCACAATGTCTTTACTTGCAATCAAAGCACCGCCAAGGCAACGACCTTGACCATCAATAAACTTGGTCGCAGATTGCATGACGATATCAGCACCTTGCGTTAATGGATTTTGCAAGGCAGGTGTCGCCAATACAGTATCAACGCACAATAAAGCACCTTTAGCGTGAGCCAATTCAGCAACTTTTGCCACATCAACAACTTCGTATAATGGGTTTGAAGGCGTTTCGAAATAACATAAGCGAGTTTTGTCATTAATCGCTTCTTCCCAAGCGTTATAATCTGTTGCATCCACGTAGACGACTTCAACACCAAACTTCACGGTATAGGTATTAAAAAACTTCACCGTAGAGCCAAAAATATTACGTGAACAAACAACTCGATCACCAGCGCTTAACAAGCTGTAGGCTAGAGTCATCAGGGCGGCCATGCCTGAACTGGTTGCAATCGCCGCTTCGCCCTTCTCTAAGGCCGCAAGGCGTTTTTCAAAAAGCTCTACCGTTGGATTGGTAAAACGAGAATAAACGTTACCATCTTCTTCGCCAGAAAACTTACCTGCCGCTTCTTCGGCACTAGAATAAGCAAAGCTTGAGGTCATGAAAATGGCTTCGCTATTCTCTTGTTCTTGCGTTTGACGAGCGCCTGCATGAATCGCTTTCGTCGCATCATTGTATTCCGACATTCGTGTCTCTCCAAAATTGCCTTAGCTAAAAACAACAAAGCCAGGCGTGACCTGGCTTTGTTTCGTAAGTCACTATCTCATGATTTTGCTACATAGGGTGCATCATGTCACTACCAGACGCGACTTCAAGAGAAGACTTCTGGGAATCATTTCGTACGCTTTCAAGACGAGCAAGATAAGCGCCATCAATATTGCCGGCAATGTATTTGCCATCAAACACAGAAGTATCGAATTCACGAACATCTGAATGTTTGTCATCAATGCATGCTTCAATTAAGTCTTCCAAATCTTGGAAGATCAGTTTATCAGCACCAATTAATTCGCAAATTTCATCTACATTACGACCATTAGCAATCAGCTCTGTCACCGCAGGCATGTCAATACCATACACGTTCGGATAACGAACTTCTGGTGCTGCAGATGCGATATATACCTTCTTGGCACCCGCTTCACGCGCCATCTCGATAATTTCTTTACTCGTTGTTCCACGAACAATAGAGTCATCAACCAGCAATACCGTTTTGTCTTTAAATTCGAAAGGTACTGGGTTCAGTTTTTGGCGAACTGACTTCTTACGTACCGATTGACCCGGCATTATAAAAGTACGGCCAATATAGCGATTTTTCACTAATCCTTCACGGAATGGGATATTTAGTGTTTGTGCTATTTGTAACGCTGCTGTACGACTGGTATCTGGAATTGGAATCACCACGTCAATGTCATGATCTTTCCACTCACGCTCAATTTTCGCGGCCAGACGATCACCCATGTTCATGCGTGCTTTATAGACAGAAATGCTATCAATAACAGTATCTGGACGAGCAAAGTACACATACTCGAACAAACAAGGGCGGGCTACCCTTTTCTCTGTACATTGGCGCACATGTACGTTGTGATTCACATCAAAGAAAATCGCTTCGCCTGGTTGAATATCACGCTCTACCTTAAAGCCTGCTGCATCCAAAGCAACGCTCTCAGACGCCACCATGTACTCTACGCCTGACTCAGTTTTACGAGAGCCGTAAATTAATGGACGAATACCATCAGGATCACGAAAGGCTAAAATGCCGTAGCCAGTAATCAAGGCAACAACTGCGTAGCCGCCTTCGATGCGATTGTAAACACGCTCAAGTGCATTAAAAATATCTTCAGGTGTTGGGATTAGCTTGTTTTCCAAGTGCAATTCATGGGCAAGAACATTCAACAGCACTTCTGAGTCAGACGTGGTATTTACATGTCGCAAGTCCGACTCGAACACTTCTTGCTTAAGCTTTTCGGTATTCGTTAAATTGCCGTTGTGAGCAAGCGAAATACCATATGGAGAATTAACATAAAAAGGTTGGGCTTCTGCTGAACTAGAAGTACCCGCTGTTGGGTAACGAGCATGACCAATGCCGATATTACCGTGTAGTTTTTTCATATGACGAGTGCGAAATACTTCACTCACCGGACCATTGTCTTTGCGTAAGCACAAACGTCCATTATGGCTTGTGACCATGCCTGCTGCATCTTGCCCGCGATGTTGAAGAAGGGTTAATGCATCAAAAATGGCTTGATTGACCATGGATGTGCCTACGACACCAACGATACCACACATGTTCTATATCCTCGTGTTGGGGAATTGCGGCAAACGCCGCAAGTTTCTATCTATTTTTTTGCTGCTACTGATAACAACTAATTGCCAAGGGCACGATCAATGAGAGACGAATCCATTAGATCCGAGCTCTTGCCTAACATATCACGTGTCCAGTTATTCAATTGCCCCAATTGAGGGATCAATTGAGATGTTTTCCAAAATTCCGTTTTCTCTATTGCAGGACTTAAGCTCAATAACGCAACAAAAGCCACAACGACTAAGCCACCACGAGCAAAGCCAAACAACATTCCTAGCACTCTGTCGGTGCTAGACAAGCCCGTTACCTGAATTAAGGAGCTGAGCAAAAAGCTGACTAGCGCCCCTACAATCAACGAAGCGATAAAAAGCGAAACAAAAGAAACGATATATCGAATCTGATCATTTTGAACTTGATCAATTAATAGAGATTGCATTTGATCTGAGAATTTCACCGACACAACAAAGGCAACAACCCAAGTCAGCAAGGATAAAACTTCTTTAACAAACCCTCTTTTCAAACTTAAAAGAGTAGAAAGAACCACTACTGCAATAATCAACCAATCAACAGTCGATAAAGAACTTACCTGCTCCATGAAAACCTCTAAAAATCGCTGCGGAGTTTAACAGACGCCTAACTGATTCCAAACACTGCGAAATACATTATCAGCTTAATTCACCGAATATTTCACAACAATCCCGCTCAAACTAAACTCTTTTTTAATTTCATCTCGCAGTTTATCGGAGACTTCACGCTTAAGCTCTGGACCAACATACACTTTATAAAGCGAATTGGTTGTCAGACTGTAGGCATCGTACTTAGCAGCCTTGAGCTTTTCTACTAAGCGCGTTGCATTGTCTTTGCTCTTGAACGTAGCAATTTGCAATGTCCAACGATCAGCAACCACTGTAGGAGTACGTTTCTCGACAGGCGCTTTCGCAGACGATGCTGGCTCTTCAGGCTCTATTGAGCTGACCTGAGAAACATCCTTTGCTGGTTTTGGCACAGGTATTAATTCAATTTCGTCAGAATCGCTTGCAGAATCTTGCATGGATGTAACGGGTAGGCTGTCAACAGGTTGAGCCGGTGCAATTTCAATAGGAGAAAATGCAGGTGGCGATGTCACCTGAACCTGCATATCCAATTCTTCAGGACGTTCTCCATCTAGGATTAATGGCAATATAATAGAAGCGGACAACACCATAATCCCTGCACCAATCAGCCTGTACGTAATGGTTCTATCTATCATAAATCACTTTTCCAATTGACCGATCGCCAAATATTCTGAGACGGTTACAAAGGAGCCAAAGACAACAACGGGGCAATCTTTTTGCTTTGCCTGATTTAACGCTGCCATATAGGCATCTTGTACCGAGGTGAAAGCATTAACGCTAAAAGTTTTACTCTCGGACTGCTGTACAATGCACTCAATAAGCTCATTGGCTTTTGCTCCCCTTGGACCAGGCAAGTCACTACAAAACCAACCTGAAAAACTGTCCGCAAGGTAAGTCATCACACTGTTAATATCTTTATCTTTTAACATACCGCAAACTGCAATCGGCTTGGCAGGCAAATGTTTTATGCGCTGCGCCAGCTCCAAAGCCGCTTCCGGATTATGTGCGACATCAATATAAACGTCAGGTGAAGAAGCTACTTTCTGAAAACGCCCAGTTAGCTCTGCTGTACTAAATAGTGTCTCAAGATCTTCCTGAGATGGGGCAAATCCCATATACACTAAGACAGCGAGAACAGTAGCAGCATTCTGCAAAGGCAATGTAGGAATCGGTAAATGCGCATACTGAATACCAGCTCCGACCCATGACCATTCATGCTCATTACTGTCAAAGGTAAAATCCACGCCCTTTTGATGTAGCCTAGCGCCAATTTCTAACGCGGTGCTAGCAATGGTCTCAGGAGGATTCACCACACCACTGACCAATAATTTGTCTTTTCGGGCGATACCTGTTTTCTCTCGAGCAATAACATCCAAATTATCACCAAGCCAATCGACGTGATCCAACGCGATAGAAGTCACAACAGCAACGTCAGCATCGATCATATTGACAGAATCCAATCGCCCACCCAAACCAACTTCTAGAACCCAATAATCCAATTCGCTTTGATCAAAAATCCACAAAGCTGCCAGAGTACTAAATTCAAAATAGGTAAGCGTTATGCCGTCACGTGCCGCTTCTACAGCTTCAAATGCGCGACACAAAATATCGTCATCACAAGGAGAGTTATTAAGAGCAACACGCTCATTGAATCGAAGGAAATGAGGAGAGGTATAAGTACCAACAGAATAATTTTGACTACATAAATACTGTGTCAGCATGGCACAAGTCGAGCCTTTGCCATTAGTGCCAGCCACGGTAATTACATTGACCTTAGGTCTAGATAAATTTAATCGAGCTAATACAGCATTCCCTCGTTCTAGACCTAGCTCTATCTCAGAGGGATGTTGGCTTTCAATGTATGAAAGCCAACTCGCTAATGACGTGTGCGTCATCTAATTAAGCAACCTTATTGGTAAGCAGAGATAAGATATTGAACAAGCGATCGCGCATTTCATCACGCTTAATAATCATATCAAGAGCGCCTTTATCAAGCAGGAACTCACTACGCTGGAAGCCTTCTGGTAGTTTTTCACGTACCGTTTGCTCAATTACACGAGGACCAGCAAAACCGATCAATGCATTTGGCTCAGCAACGTTTAAATCACCTAGCATAGCCAAAGAAGCAGATACACCACCGAATACAGGGTCTGTCATCACAGAGATGTATGGAATACCTTCTTGCTTCAAACGCTCAAGGCCAGCACTTGTTTTAGCCATCTGCATCAAAGAAATCAAAGCTTCTTGCATACGTGCGCCGCCACTTGCCGAGAAGCAAATAAGAGGAATACGTTTTTCTAAACAAACATTTACCGCTTGGATAAATCGTTCACCTACAATGGCCCCCATAGAGCCGCCCAAGAAGCTAAATTCAAATGCTACAGCAACAACAGGCATACCGTTCAAGACACCCTGCATAGCAACCAAAGCATCTTTCTCACCAGTTGCTTTTTGTGCATCCGCGATACGGTCTTTATAGCGTTTTGAATCTTTAAACTTCAATTTATCTTCAGGCTCAAGATGTGCGCCGATTTCATGACGACCTTCTTTGTCCAAAAAGATATCCAAACGACGACGTGCACTTACACGAAGATGATGCTCGCACTTAGGACAAACATCTAAATTCTTTTCTAGCTCGGGACGATATAAAACGTTTTCACATTTTGGACACTTCTTCCAAAGACCTTCAGGCACAGAACCTGTGCTGCGCTTTGATTCGCTGCGCACAATGGAAGGGACAAATTTATCTAACCAGCTACTCATTTAATTCTCCATATCTCTCGTTGGCTGCCGCTTAAGCGTCCATTTCATTACGCATTGGTAATAAAATATCTTTTAAAGCGCCAGCTATATATTCTTTTTGATGATCTTTATTTTCGGCAATGGCGTTAACCAACACACTACCTACAATGACCCCATCAGCACATTGACTGACTAACGCTGCTGTTTTCGCATCACGAATACCGAAGCCAACACCAATCGGCAAAGTCGTAATAGCACGTAATGAATCAACATGCTTTTTTACACTGTCTACATCTAACTCAGCAGAGCCTGTCACACCTTTAACAGAAACGTAATAAACATAACCGGTCGCTAAATCACAAATTTTCTTAGCGCGCTCTGGTGTCGTAGTCGGTGACAGCAGATAAATAAGATCAATCTCATTCTCTCGGAAGCATTCTACTACATCTGTCGCCTCTTCTGGAGTCAGATCTACTAATAAAACGCCATCAACACCCGCTTCTTTTGCAGCATTTGAAAAAGCTTGATACCCAAAGAACTCAATTGGGTTCAAATAGCCCATCAAAACAACCGGAGTGTGAGTATTCTTCTTTCTAAAGTCGGCAATAATTTGCAATACTTTTTTAACACTTGTACCCGCCGCCAAACTTCTCTCACAAGCTAACTGAATAACTGGACCGTCAGCCATAGGATCAGAAAAAGGCATACCTATTTCAATCACATCAGCGCCGCCGTCTACCAAAGCATCCATTAAAGCGACAGAATACTCAGGCGAAGGATCGCCAGCGGTAATATACGGAATGAGCGCCTTTTTACCAGATTTTTCTAAATTTTCAAAACATTGTTTAATGCGGCTCATACATCAATCCCATCCAGCTCAGCTACAGTAAGAATATCTTTATCACCACGACCAGAAAGATTGATAACGACAATCTTATCTTTCTCCATCGTCGCAGCGAGTTTCATACCATATGCAACAGCATGACTTGACTCAAGCGCAGGCATAATACCCTCTAGACGGGTTAAATCCCTGAAGCCTTGCATCGCCTCATCATCATTAATTGCGACATAATTAGCTCGACCAATGTCTTTCAACCAAGCATGCTCAGGACCCACACCCGGATAATCCAAACCCGCAGAAATGGAATGGGTACCAATAATCTGGCCGTCATCATCCGCCATCACATAAGTACGGTTACCATGCAACACACCAGGACGACCAGCACTTAGAGGGGCAGCGTGACGACCCGTTTCAATACCATCACCGCCAGCCTCAACACCGTACATAGCAACATTTTCATCTTTTATGAATGGATGAAACATACCAATGGCGTTTGAACCACCACCAACACAGGCCACAACAGCATCAGGCAATCGACCTTCATGATCCAAGCATTGTGCTTTGGTCTCACGACCAATAACAGCCTGAAAATCGCGAACCAATTTTGGGTATGGATGAGGACCTGCAGCCGTACCAATGATGTAAAAAGTATCGTCCACATTGCCAACCCAATAGCGCATCGCTTCATTCAGCGCGTCTTTCAGCGTTTTCGTACCCGAATCGACAGAGATAACCTCGGCACCAAGCAACTTCATACGGTAAACATTCAGTGATTGACGACGAATATCTTCCGCCCCCATAAACACCTTACATTTTAAACCCAAACGAGCCGCCACTGTCGCTGAAGCAACACCGTGCTGCCCCGCCCCAGTTTCCGCAATAATATTTGGCTTGCCCATGTGCTTCGCCAGCAAAGCTTGGCCTATCGTATTATTTATCTTATGAGCGCCAGTGTGATTCAAATCTTCACGCTTTAAGTAAATCTTAGCCCCACCTGCTTTCTTAGTAAGGCGCTCAGCAAAATAAAGCGGTGATGGACGACCAACATAATGGGCCAAGTCATAGTCAAACGCCGCTTGAAATTCACTGTCTTTAGAGAGGCGTTCATACATTTTGGCCAAATCGTCCAAAGCTGACATCAATGTTTCAGAAACAAAAATGCCGCCATAGGAACCAAAACGGCCATGGGAATCTGGTAAATCTAGATTAATATCGTTGCTATTCACTCTTTGCTCCACGAATAAACTCTTGAACTCTCGGCTCACTCTTGATGCCTTTTGACAATTCAACGCCACCACTTACATCAACAGCATAAGGAGCAACCTGATTTATCGCTTGTTTAATATTCTCTGGGGTTAAACCACCGGCAAGCACAATGGGCTTCGACAAATCGGCCGGAATTAGAGACCAATCAAATACTTCGCCAGTACCTCCTGGCACACCTGCTTTATAAGCATCTAGCAGCATTGCTGTGGCGCTTGGGTATTGATCAACTAGAGCGACAATATTATCGCCCTGCTGAACTCGCAACGCTTTCATATAAGGACGATCATAGCGACGGCACTCAGACTCAGATTCATTACCATGAAATTGAATCATCCAACGTGAATTCGCTCCAACCACTGACTCAATAAGCGATGAGTCAGCATCAACAAATAAAGCAACGGGCGTAACAAAAGGAGGCAATTGTTTAACAATAGAATTTGCCATTTCTGGGGACACATACCTTGGGCTTTTTTCATAAAAAACAAAACCAAGAGCATCCGCCCCATGATTACAAGCCATCATTGCATCTTCAAGGTTGGTTATCCCACAGATTTTAACTCGGCAATTCATAGTTAGGCTCGTCTACATAGGGTAAAAAATGAGGACCTAAATGCAGTTTAGGTACGTTGAAAACATCTGGATATTGAGCATCGACAAAATACAAACCTGTTGGTGGTGCCGTAATACCACCTTTAGTACGGTCTTTCGCATCCAAAATCTGTTTTGCCCAAGACACGGGCTTTTCCCCCGCGCCTATAGACATTAAGACACCAGCAAAATTTCGAATCATATGATGCAAAAACGCATTAGCTCTAACATCTAAAACAATATACTGGCCAAGCTTTTGTACGTCAAAATTAAGAATGGTGCGGATAGGCGTATTGGCTTGGCAGCCAATAGCACGAAAGGAAGAGAAATCATGAGTACCAAGGAACACTTTAGCGGCTTCTCTCATCGCATCAACATCAAGTGTTTTGTACGTCCAAGTCACGCCTTTTGCCAAAATTGCAGGGCAAAAAGGAGAAGAATAAATCACATAACGATAACGACGACTTAATGCACTAAAGCGAGCATGGAAGTCGTCAGATACATAGCTCGCTGCGACAACCGTAATATCTGAGGGCAAATAGGTATTAACACCTAACGTCCATGCCCGCTCATTTCGCTCAGCATCTGTTTCGAAGTGAACAACTTGCGCACTTGCATGAACACCAGAATCTGTTCGCCCTGCGCAAACCACTTGCACAGGGTGATTAGCAACAACACTTAACGCTTTTTCTAAATTCTCCTGAACACTTGGAACACCAAATTTTTGTGCTTGCCAGCCCTTGTATTCAGAGCCGTTATACTCAATAACCAATACTACTTTTTTAGTCACTTGGGAACATTCGCTCCATCATATTCTGCGCTTCCGCAATTTGTTTTTCATTGCCAGAATCAATAACGTCTTCAAGGATCACCCGCGCGCCCTCTTCATCACCCATATCCATATAGGCTCTTGCTAAATCTAATTTAGTGGCGGCTTCATCCCCACTAGCATCAAAGAAGTCAAACTCTTCTTCCTCATCGCTTACTTCTTCGTCTTGTGCGGCTTCAGCCTCACCAAACGAAGGAACTTCCATTTCTTCTTCTTGTTGAGCTTCTGCTAACGACTCTTCAATGGAGTTAGCTAATGTATCGCTTGGAGATTCACTAAAGACAGCAGATTCATCGACATCTTCTTGCTCTTCTTCATCAACATCATTTAATAAACTTGATACAAAGGATTCTTCTTCACTATCAACTTCATCAACTTCATCAACTTCAGTATCTATTTCATCAATTTCAGCATCCGTATCCAACGCTTCTGGGGTTACGGTTGGAATATCATCTTCTTCAACAAATGCTTCTAACTCATCCAAGTCATCGGTATCTTCTAATTCTGGAAAAGTGTCAGTTACAGCATCATCGCCACCAAAGGAATCAAACATGTCATCAAGACTTTCTTCAGTATCATCTTGAAGCGCACTTTCAAACTCATCTTCAGCTGAATCAGCTTCATCCTCAAACGCATCAAATGATGGTTCTGTCGAAGCAACATCTTCACCGAACGAACCGAAGTCCGCCAAATCATCTTCTTCATCGTCGTCTGGACTATCAAAATCGAAGGCGAAAGGGTCTTCTTCTTTCGTCTCTTCAACAGGTTCAGATTCAGGTTCATCCGCTAAAACCTGTTCCGCTGCTGCTACTGCTGCGACGGGTGCAACTGCTGCCGCAGGGGAAAGATCAAACTCATCCTTTTTTGATAGGTCTTGTTCCTCCTGTTTTTTTCCAGAACGACGCATAACCAAACCGATCAAGAGACCAATCAGCAATAGAACCACCGCACCGATAGATACAACAATAGGATTGCCAAATACTTTATTTACAAAGGAATCCGCTTCCGCTTGCTCTTTCTCTCTACGTATCTGATCGGCTTCTAACAATTGATCAACTGTATTCTTTTGCTCTTGTAGCGCTTGCTGAGCACTAGCAAACTGCTGCTGCAGTTCGGCCATTTGCTTGTCTTTCAAACTAATAAGCTTTTCCAACGTTTCCAGCTGCTTATTCAAATCACCAAGCTGACTAGAAAGTTCCGCTTTCTCTCTTTGCTCTTTGTCGAGCATCTCTTTTGAGGCTGACAACTCATTCTGCAAAGCACTCATTGCCGCACTAGAGCTTTGACCTGTATTTGAGCTAGCCGCATTCTCTGGCAATAAACTTTGGCCGGATGCTAACGTTAACTTATCACCAGCCGCTCCAGCTTTATCAGCCGCGGCTTTTGCTTTCGCTTGTGTATTTAATTGAGCTTGATTCACAGAAGCACCAGATTGGGAGCCTTTTAATGCCATCCAAGCATTGTGCTGACGCTGAAACTCTTCTTCTGAAATAGACTTATTGAAAAGAGCGATCTGCTCTTGTGTTGGCAAGCGTAAAATAGCGCCTTCTTTTAGAAGGTTAATGTTATTAGAATAAAACGCATCTTTGTTGAGGGCTTGTATCGCCATCATTGTCTGATAAATAGTTAGCTGATTGGTTGGTCGATTTTGCCCAGCAATCGACCACAGAGTATTCCCCTTAGCCACATTTAGCTGACCTTTAGAAGACATTTTCTGAGCAGCGAGTGTTGCTTGACGAAACACGGAAGAGGAAGAACCAGTTTGTTGGGAAGACACTACGGTCGATTGAACCACGTCATTTTGCGACTTATTCACCAATGCTGACTGATTTAGTGGCGTTTGATATTCTCGTACCAGCTGTCCGCTTGGCCAACGTGCCGCCAACACGAAATGCAACTCATCCACTTTCAAAGCTTGGTCTGAAGAAACAGAAACGGCTAGTTGCCCATTTTCGCGAATCACATCAAACTTAAGCTGAGATAATACACTCGTTGGGGCAAAACCCGCTTGGCGAAATTCACTTTCACTGCCAAGACGAATCAAAATATCATTGTCGGTTAAAGCACCTACATCGGAAAGCTCTATTCTCCCGCGATAAGGTTCGCCCAAATTTGATTGAGAGGTTAACTCACCCAGTTCCAATGCGTAACTGCTGGACACATATAGCGCGCCTGATACAGCAATACTAACGAGGGTTTTTCTGAGCATAAGCTTCCCTTTATTTACAAAAAGTGGACATAAATATCTAACCAAGTATCTTACACAGGTGACTATTTATCAATAGCTTTAGAATCAATGGTTTGCACTTAACACCAGTGAAAGAAGAAAAATACAAAAGCAATAGTTTTTTACAGCTAATAACTTAAAAATTGATCTCTAAAATAAAAACCTTGAACAAAGTCTGCACCGATCTGTTGAGCAAAGGCTAAATCTTCTTCTCTCTCTACGCCCTCAAGAATAACCTGCTTACCAGTAGCATGAGCAAAATCAATTATCTTAGACACAAACACCATAAAATTAGCATCTAATCTATTATCTAGCACACATTTATCCAACTTTATCCACTCAACTAACTGCAAGACAGCAACAGACAACATGGATTTTGGATTACACAAATCATCTAACGCAGTACGAACACCCAGCCCATTAAACAATTCAATCATAGACAAACTCATTAATGCATCGCTTATTTCAGAGTTTTCTATCAACTCGACCACTACCCGATCACGACCAGACAACTGAATAAGTTCAACAAAAGCGTTATTTTCTGCATCCTGCCCGCAGGCATAAAACGCATCCTGATCTAAATTAACAAAAATTTTCTCTGAATTGCAGAGGCGATCTAGCTGAATCTTTTTTTGAGCCAACTCAACCTGAAACAGCAGCAGCGGATTATCATGCAATGCAGCATAAACATGATCAGGCCGAATAAATTCACCCGCTACAGAGCGAAACCTAGACAGGGCTTCATAAGCAAATACATCTCTCGTTTTCAGTTCCACAATCGGCTGATACTCAACACCAAACCGCTTAGACTCAACCAACTCTAACAGCATTTTTTGTGATAAAAAATCCATTTTAACAGCCTTAAATAAATGAGAATGACACTCACTAATATAAAGACTTATTATAAAAAAAAACCTCGCCAAATAGCGAGGTTTTCTTTTATCTCAATGAGTTAGAGAGGAATTACATCATTCCGCCCATGCCACCCATTCCGCCCATGCCACCCATATCAGGCATGCTACCAGCGTCATCTTTTGGCAAATCAGCAATCATTGCTTCAGTAGTGATCATAAGACCAGCAACAGAGGCCGCTGCTTGAAGTGCAGAACGAGTCACTTTAGCTGGATCTAGGATACCCATTTCCAACATGTCACCGTATTCGCCAGTTGCGGCATTGTAACCGAAGTTACCTTCACCTTTTTTCACTTTATCAACAACGACAGAAGCTTCTGCACCAGCGTTAGTAACGATCTGACGCATTGGCGCTTCCATTGCACGAAGAGCTAGTGTGATACCAACACTTTGATCTTCGTTATCGCCTTTAAGGTCAACAATCTTAGTAAGAGCACGTACCAGTGCAACACCACCACCAGCAACAACGCCTTCTTCAACAGCTGCACGAGTTGCATGAAGCGCATCGTCTACACGTGCTTTCTTCTCTTTCATTGCCACTTCAGTTGCAGCGCCAATTTTGATAACTGCAACACCGCCAGCCAATTTAGCAACGCGCTCTTGAAGTTTTTCTTTGTCGTAGTCAGAAGAAGAGTTTGCCATTTCTGCACGAATTTGCTCTACACGACTTGTGATGTTAGCCGCTTGACCTGCACCATCAACAATAGTTGTGCTTTCTTTCGTTAGAGTAACGCGCTTAGCTGTACCTAGTTGCTCAAGAGTAGCACCTTCTAGCGTCATACCCACTTCTTCAGAAATAACGGTAGCGCCAGTTAGAATAGCAATATCTTCTAGCATCGCTTTACGACGATCACCAAAACCAGGCGCTTTAGCAGCAGCAACTTTTACGATACCGCGCATAGTGTTCACAACCAAAGTCGCTAGGGCTTCGCCTTCAACGTCTTCCGCAATGATCAATAATGGACGAGATGCTTTTGCAACGCCTTCCAATACTGGTAGCAAGTCACGGATGTTAGAGATTTTCTTATCAACAAGAAGAATGAATGGGTTTTCAAGTTCCGCACTCATTGTTTCTTGGTTGTTGATGAAGTATGGAGATAGGTAGCCACGATCAAATTGCATACCCTCAACCACAGCTAGCTCATCTTCAAAACCAGAGCCCTCTTCTACTGTGATAACGCCTTCTTTACCAACACGCTCCATTGCTTCTGCAATGATTTTACCAACAGAAGAATCAGAGTTAGCAGAAATAGTACCAACCTGCTCGATTGCGCGAGTATCTGTGCAAGGTGTAGCTTGTGCAGCAATTTCTTTTACAACAGCTGCCGCAGCTTGATCGATACCACGTTTAAGATCCATTGGGTTACGACCAGCAGCAACCGCCTTCAAACCTTCAGAAACAATTGCTTGAGCAAGAACAGTCGCAGTTGTAGTACCGTCACCAGCAACATCATTGGCTTGAGAAGCAACTTCTTTCACCATTTGTGCGCCCATGTTCTCAAACTTGTTATCAAGCTCAATTTCTTTTGCCACTGTTACACCATCTTTTGTAACAAGTGGCGCACCGAAAGATTTCTCGATAACAACGTTACGACCTTTTGGCCCCAAGGTTACTTTAACTGCATCTGCAAGAACGTTAACACCTTTCAGCATTTGCTGACGTGCACTGTCTCCAAATTTAACTTCTTTAGCTGACATTTTCTTACTACCTTTTAACTTGTTTTAAGTGTTACAAATCGAATATGAACTACAAAGATAAATTAGGCTTCAACAACACCGTAAATTTCATCTTCTTTCATGATAAGTAGCTCTTCACCATTGATTTTCACTGTTTGACCTGAGTATTGACCAAACAACACAGTGTCACCAACGCTAACAGCCAACGCTTGCACGTCACCATTAGATTGAATACGGCCAGTGCCAACAGCCAAAACCTCGCCTTGTGTAGGCTTTTCTGTCGCAGATCCAGGCAGAACGATACCAGATGCGGTTGTTGTCTCTTCTTCTTTACGGCGAACAACGACACGATCGTGCAAAGGACGAATATTCATCAATCATTTTCTCCAATTAAAACAATACCAGGACTCCCCTGGCAGGACTGCTCTTGCTTTGAAGCAAGAATCTCTATCGAAGTTTTATATACGGCTAGTAATTCGTATTTCAACCCAAACAAAAAATTATTTTTTATCTATTAAGTCGTTATCTTCATTAGCATATTCTCCTTCAATGATATCCCCATCATCTTTTGGGCCATATCGTTGACCATCACGCCACTGTGTGCCGCGAGCCATCAAAGAGCTAACAAACTTAACAATCAAACCTGCTGCGAATAACTTTCTTAATGGCGGCACTAATAACAAGGCACCAATCGCATCGGTTACAAAACCAGGAATCAACAAGCACAGGCCAGCGAAAACCAACATAACACCTTCTGCCACTTCTGTGGCAGGAAGTTCGCCACGACGCATTTTTTCCTGCGCTTTTAATGATGTCTCTAAACCTTGCTTACGAATTAAAGTGACACCTATAATTGCTGTAAGGAACACCAAACCTACTGTAGCCAATGCGCCAATTTTTCCACCGACCTGAATAAGCACGGTCATTTCCACAATGGGCACTAAAATAAAAAGTAATAGCGCAAATCTCATATTCACCTTCTTTATGTCATACTCAAATTCGTTTTCTAGTATCTATCTATGGGCGCTCCTTTGATTAATCAAGCAATGAAGCACTTTAAATCGCAAGTACTTCTTATTTTAAGTGAAGTACCCTTCGGAAGCTGCATATCCTATGGTGAATTGGCTAAGCAAGCAGGCTTTCCTGGTTATGGGCGACAAGTAGGACAATTAATGAAAAAACTTCCCAAAGACACTAAGCTGCCTTGGCACCGCGTTGTAAATGCTCAACGTCGAATTAGCTTTGCAGAAAATACAGATGGCTATTTGAGGCAAAAGGAAAAATTAGAAAAGGAAGGCTGGGTTATCGTTGGCAACAAACTAACCCTAAATGAAGGCAAGTGAGTGAGGAGCGTCACTCAATATTTAGTAACGCTCCTTGTAGAGTAGGCTTAATCTCTAAAATTGGTAAATTGAACCGGCTGTGCTAAATCCGCACCACGCAATAACGCCATTACTTGCTGTAAATCATCTCGTTTTTTGCCCGTGACGCGTAATTGGTCGCCTTGAATCTGAGCCTGAACTTTTATCTTGCTGTCTTTGATCATTTTCACGATCCGTTTTGCTTCATCTGTTTCAAGCCCTTCTTTCATTTTCACGGCTTGAGATGCTCGCATATTGCCTTTTACAACATCTTCTTTTTCCAAACTTTTCAAATCAATGCCACGGCCAACCAATTTTTGATTTAGAATATCGGACATCTGGCGAAGTTGAGGCTCAGCCTCTGCTTCCATGACAACGTTTTTCTTGTCTTTAATTTCGTAGTGCGCTTTCACGCCTTTAAAGTCATAACGCGTTGTAATTTCTCTGTTAGCCTGATCGACTGCGTTGCTGACTTCGTGCCAATCCAACTCAGATACTACGTCAAATGATGGCATTTTCTGCTCCTTTGCATTTTCAATAAGGTAATTTGGAGCGATAATAACAGGGATTGAAATAAAACACCTAATGGAAACCTATTATGAAGAACACGCCTTGGTTAGTCATCGGCGCTGGCGCTATCGGCCTTTTTTGGGCTTGTAAGCTAGAAAAACTCGGCAATAAAGTCCATCTAGTGTATCGATCAGAGAGCCCCGGGAAGAAAATCACCTTGGAATCGCTTACTGACGAAGAAGGTCAACAGCAGGTTTGCACAACCAAACATAAAATCAAAAGCTTTACTGCTGAAGAGCTAACCGACCAATACGATAAAGTGCTAATCTGCACTAAGTCTTTTGACCTCAAAAATGCTTTCACCCAAGTAGAAGCACACATTACAAACGATGCCGATATTGCTTGCCTTTGTAATGGCATAGGGGCACAAGAAGAACTTCAAAACAAACTACTAGAAACACAAACCCTTTGGGCTGGCACCACCAGCGAAGGCGTACTCAAAATAGAAGCAAACCACATTAAGCACACGGGACTGGGTGACACCTACTTCGGCCAATGGCGTCCAACGACACCAGCCAAAGACTTTCCACTGGAAGGAATGACGGTAACTAACATCCACCAACGAATGATTGAAAAACTCGCCGTTAACGCAGTTATTAATCCTATTACCGCTATTTTCAACATCCATAACGGCGATATATTGAATGATGAATACAAGCCACTGATCGACGCCACTCTCTCAGAATTGTCCAGCGTTTTTACCCATCCTAAGTTTAGCTACTTACAAGAAAGCCAACACCTCACCCGAGATAACCTAAAGAACAGAGTAAACACCATCGCCCAACTCACCCGCTTAAATCGGTCCTCCATGCATGAAGACATCCGACTACAGCGACAAACTGAAAACAACTTTATTTCTGGCTTTTTACTTGATAACAGTCCAATAGAGTTGCCCGTACAGCGACTGCTTTTTGATGGCGTTGCCCACGCAGAACAGCGTGAAGAGGTGAGAAAAAAGCTGCTAAGTCTCTCTTAGCAGCTTTTTTACTGATTCACACAAGATTAGATTTTAGTGATTTTTTCTTTCGTAAGAAGAATTTTCTTTTCTTTATAAAGCGCACCCAAAGCTTTTTTATAGGTCGCCTTACTGACTTTAAATACCGCATAGATGGCTTCTGGAGAGGCTTTATCGGTCAATGGTGACTCGCCACCATGAGCATCCAAATAATCAAGAATATCGTCTAATATATTACGCACTTTCTTGTAGCCAACTTCTTGCAAGCTTAAGTCGATTTTGCCGTCTTCTCGCATTTGCTTAATAAAGCCAACGGTCTTTTCACCTTTGCGCAGTTGTCTAAATGCATCTTCGAAGAATAAAACACCCCAGAAACGGTTATCGATCACACACTTAAAACCAATATTTGTCTTGTCACCAATGATGATGGAAACTTTATCTCCCACTCGATAAGGCGCTTCCTCACGATTCAGCAAGGCATCCACTTTGGTTGTCGCCACAATGCGATTGGTTGTTTGGTCCAAGTAGATGAACAACAAATGTGTTTCACCTTCTTCTACGCGATTCTTCTGCTGACTAAAAGGCACCAACAAATCTTTTGGCAAGCCCCAATCAAAAAACGCCCCCACTTGGTTGACTGCTATTGACGTTAATGCAGCAAACTCCCCCACCTGCGCCTTAGGAAATTCAGTGGTGGAAATTAATTTATCGTCTGAATCCAAATAGACAAATACTTCCACTTCGTCTCCCACCGTCACACCTTTTGGCACGTAACGTTTAGGAAGTAAAATTTCGCCTAATTGGTCGGCATCTAAATACACACCAAAATCTTTTTCTTTAACGACTCTTAATGTATTTAAGCGCCCAATTTGTGTAGCCATGAGTTCTCCGGCAAGCAATTTTTTTCGCACTATACGCACTTCATCAATAAGCGCAATACAGTTCAATTTGAATGTTATAAGTTAGTCATTATCTGCTTTCATACAACCAGCAAATATACCGTCTAATTTAGACTTCCCAAGCTCTTCCATTTTTTCAATATTTTGATTCGGTATCTCAGCAGTATCACCATAAAACTCAATCGCCTTATCAACACTCGCTTCTCTTAAAAGATGCAGCATAGGGTAAGGCGAACGATTGGTGTAATTGGATACATCATCTGGTTCAGTGCCTGCAAAACAATAATCAGGGTGAAAAGTTGCGAGCTGATACACACCCTCACAACCTTGATCAAACATAAGGTTTTCCGCCGTTTCAACAAAGTCTAAATAACGATGAAAATCCTTAAATAAGGTCGGAAAAATCAATAAAGTTGTTTCTGTCTCAGGATGTTCGTCTAACCACTGAATTTCAGCCATTAACTCCTCTAACGCCACATCCATTTTTTTCGATCGCAACACCACGCAACGCACGCTGTCTCTTTCCACTTCACGTTTCGCAAAAGGACAAACATTCAACCCTACAATAAACTCTTTTACCCATGTCATTGTTTGGGCAGTAACCAACTCATCTGATAACAGCATAACGTGTCTTCTTATAAATATTTATGAGTATTTTAGAACAAAGCGTACAAAGGGTCTAACTTATCCAATTATCATCTGATGTTTCGATTTCGAATCCTCATAAAACAAGGTATCATGACTTACATTACAGTCCATTATAGTGGTCATACGCCCAAATTTATTATGATATTCATACTTGGCCGTACCACTTATCCCGCTACAGAGAGTTTACATGTCATTTGCTGAATTAGATCTGGATTTCACCATAGAACAAGCTATTAGTGATCTTGGTTTTGAAACCCCAACAGAAATCCAAGAACAAGCCATCCCAATCGCTTTAGATGGTTCTGACTTGCTTGCAACCGCACCAACAGGCACAGGCAAAACCATCGCATTTTGTGCACCGGCTGTTCAGCATATTCTTGACCGCGACGAACAATCCACTACCGCACCCAAAGTGCTGATTTTAGCGCCAAGCCGAGAACTAGCACGCCAAATTTTCAATGTGGTTGAACAGCTGACTCAGCACACACGCATTCAGTCTCAACTTATCATTGGTGGGACGCCTTATGGCATGCAGCAGCAACAGCTCAGCGAACCATGCGATATATTAATTGCCACCCCTGGCCGTCTGGTCGAACTCGACGACAAACAATGGTTAGACCTAACCGATGTTTCTTACTTCGTTATCGACGAAGCTGACCGTATGCTGGATATGGGTTTTGTTAATGCCATTAACCACATCGCCAAAGAGTTACCAAAAGAACATCAAACACTTATGTTTTCCGCCACCCTTGAAGGCGAGAAAATGGGTCGCTTTGCTAGCGCGCTGTTAAACAGCGAAACCGAACAGATTCGTCTTGGCGAATCTTCACGCACAGTACCAAGCCAAATTCGCCAATTGGCCTACCGCGTAGATAGCGAAGAACACAAAGAAGCCATACTAAAGCATTTATTAACACAAGAACGCGTTCAACAAGCGGTATTATTTGTTTCCAACCGAGAGCACGTAGATATTTGGGTTCAGCGCATTCGCAAAATGGGCTTAATGTGTGACGGTTTGCACGGAGAAATGAAGCAAGGTGACCGCAGCGAACACATGAAACAAATGAAACGTGGCCGCTTACAGGTATTGGTAGCAACAGACGTGGCCTCTCGTGGTATCGATCTTCCTGAAATCAACACAGTAATTAACCTTCGCCTACCACGCAAAGCGGATTCCTATATTCACCGCGCAGGCCGAGCTTCACGTGAAGGCGCGCCTGGCGATTGCATCTCGTTAATCGACATTAACGACCTACCCATGATCGAGAAGATCCAACGCTTTATGCAGGCCAATATCAAGTTTGGTCGAATCGAAGGGTTGGAACCAAAAACAAAAGCCCGCTCACCAAGCAGCAAGAAGAAAAAGAAGAAACCAGCACCAAGTAAAAAATAAAGCGGGTATAACGTCCTCTAAAATAAAGAAAGGCACTTTAAAAGTGCCTTTCTTTATTTTGCTTTTAAGTATTACCAACAATCACAATCAATCAAACTTCAACGTATGGAGCTTGCGTTTCGCTTTGGTTTCTAAATACAAACGATTATGCTGATTTACATGCACTTTAGTTGGCACTAACTCAGCAACGGAAATACCGTGCTCGATAAGTTGTTGTGCTTTATCTGGGTTATTGGTCAATAAACGAACTTCATCCACACCTAATGCTTTCAACATTTCCGCCGCAATACCAAAATCGCGACCATCATCTGGCAAATGTAACATTTCATTAGCTTGGTAAGTATCGTAGCCCTTATCTTGTAATGCATACGCTTCTAGCTTTGCATATAAACCAATACCGCGACCTTCTTGGCGTAAATAAAGAATATATCCGCCCTGCTCATTAATCAGATCAATGGCCTCGTCTAATTGTTCGCCACAGTCACAGCGCCCTGAACCAAAGACATCACCCGTTAAACACTCTGAATGTAGACGAACCAACGGAATACTATTGGCTTCTTTTCCCTGTGTTCCTTCAAAAAATATCCCTATATGTTCTTTGCCTGAGTCATCACCATCAAAGGAAATAAACTCCGCCATCACGTCGCCAGCCCTCACGGGAATCATCACTCGACGCTTAATTGTCAAATCGCTCATCACATCTTCTCTACTAGGGATTTTTTTACTTTATGCACATTGTACAAGTATAACGCCCATTAATTTGGTCGAAAGCAAAAATATCAATGCCAAATAAGGAAATAACCTTTTAAATCAGGTGATCCAAAGGCAAAGCGGTACTCTCTTTTACACTACGCAACAAAAAACTAGACTGTACACCAGTCACGCCAGGAATGCGTGTTAACTTTCCTAATAAAAAATCATGATACTTTTCCATATCCTCTACCACGACTTCCAATAAGTAATCGCAATTCTGCCCAGTCACCAAGTTACAGTTGCGTACTTCTGGAAAAACATCCACCTGCTCTTCGAACACACTAAATCGATCCGGTGTATGTCGATCCATACTTATTTGCAAAAAAGCGGTCAACTTCAACCCCAAACTCGACTTTTTTAAAATGGTCACCTTACGATCTATCACCCCAATGTCTTCCAGCGCTTTAACTCTTCGTAAGCAAGGTGAGGCAGACAAACCAACCCGATCGGCTAACTCTTGGTTGGTTAAGCTAGAATCTTGCTGTAACTCTCGCAATATACTCAAGTCGATTTTATCAAAACCCATAATCACAGCTCCAAATTGCTAATTTTTTTCTTCATTACGCAATATAATGCCATTTGAATTGAAAATTCTATAAAAAACGCAATCTTTTACTCATCTTTTTTGTTTACACTATACAAACTGAAGAAATAAAGAACGCTAGCAAAAGAAAGCGTCTACTCAAGACGCACAAATAACAACGAGGTTTATCGACCTCCTATTAATAAGGACAAGATCATGTCGTCTTTTGACCATACAAAGTACACGCCATTCAAGCCAGTCGCTATTACAAACCGTACTTGGCCTGATAAAGAAATCACTAAAGCCCCTATTTGGTCTAGTGTTGACCTGCGTGATGGCAACCAAGCCTTGGTTGAACCAATGACTGTGGAACAAAAGAAACAATTTTTTGCCCTACTAGTAGATGTTGGCTTTAAAGAGATCGAAGTAGGTTTTCCTGCCGCCTCTCAATTGGATTTTGACTTTGTCCGCTGGTTGATCGAAGAAGACCAAGTGCCAGACGATGTCTACATCCAAGTATTGACTCAAGCACGTCCAGAATTGATTGAGCGTACTTACGAATCTCTAAAAGGCGCGAAAAAAGCCATTGTCCATGTTTACAACTCAACGTCTACAACACAGCGCGAGCAAGTATTCCGCATGGATATGGAAGGCGTTAAACAGATCGCGGTTAATGGCGCAAAATGCGTAAAAGAACATGCCGCTAAGCACCCAGAAACAGAGTGGGTATTCCAATACTCTCCTGAAAGCTTCACTGGCACAGAAATCGACTACGCAGTAGAAGTCGTAGATGCGGTTGCTGAAGTTTGGCAACCAACACCAGACAACAAAATTATTATTAACTTGCCTGCTACGGTAGAAGTATCCACTCCTAACCGCTACGCAGACCAAATTGAATATTTCTGCCGTAATGTTAAGAAGCGCGACAGCATGATTGTCAGCTTGCACACACACAACGACCGTGGTTGTGGCGTAGCGGCAGCAGAATTAGGCGTAATGGCTGGTGCAGACCGTATTGAAGGCACATTGCTAGGTAACGGCGAGCGCACAGGCAACATGGACATCGTTACTATGGCGATGAACATTTACAGCCAAGGTATTGATCCAGAGTTGGCGTTAGGCGATATGGACCGCATCATAAGTGTGGTTCAAGCTTGCACCTTGCTACAAGTTCACCCGCGTCACCCATACGCAGGCGAATTGGTGTTCACCGCTTTCTCTGGCTCTCATCAAGATGCCATTAAGAAATGTTTGGCGAATCAGACAGACGACAAACCGTGGGACGTGGCATACTTGCCAATCGATCCTCGCGATGTAGGTCGTAGCTACCAAGAAGTTATTCGTGTGAACAGCCAATCAGGTAAAGGCGGTGTTGCTTATACTCTTGAACAAGAATACGGCTTAGCTTTGCCTCGCTGGTTGCAAGTAGAATTCAGCCCAATTGTTCAGCAGTTTGCTGAAAAAGACGGCGGTGTGGTGAACGCGCAATCCATGAAAGACTTGTTCGAAAACAGCTTCATGACCGGAACGACACCATACAAATTGGGCAAATACGATCTTGCAAAAGATGAGGTTGATACCGTTCATGCAGAATTGGTAGGCAATAATAGCTCAATCAAGATTACTGGCGATGGTAATGGTGCGTTGTCTGCCTTCAGCGAAGCGCTAGGCAAACACTTCAATATGCGAGTGGATATTATCCAGTACCAGGAGCATGCGTTGACAGTAGGCAGTGATTCACAAGCTATCGCCTATGTTCAAGCAAATATAGACGGCGACCGTTTCAACGGTGTTGCCATCGACAATGATATCGTGTCCGCATCCATCCAGGCATTATTGGCAACCGTGAACCAAAAAATCACTGAAAACAAAGATTCTGCCGTTGCTTAATTTTTGAGCTAGAAGTAAAAACAAAAAAGCTGACAATTTTATTGTCAGCTTTTTTTATATTTACACGATAACAAACCCATCAGTCGCTCTATTCTGAATGATAGACAACCTTATTGCGACCAGTCTCTTTTGCTTCGTACAAACATTCGTCAGCACGCTTTAGCAACGTCAGCTTATCACCATTATCCCCAGTGTATTGCGCCACACCGATACTAGCCGTAACCGGAATCTCAACACCTTCGTGCACTACAGGATGCTCTGCAACGATTGTACGGTAACGATCAAAGGCCGATAACATCTCTTCCTCATGCATTTTAGGCAAGATCATACCAAATTCTTCCCCACCTAAGCGGCCAATGACATCGCCATCCCTTAGATTTTTATTGATGCGTCGCACAACTTCCACAAGCACAGCATCTCCTGCATCATGACCATAGGTATCATTGATTGTTTTAAATTTATCAAGGTCAAATATCGCACACGCCATAGGCATACCATATCGACGTGTAAAGGACATTTCTCGCTCTAACATGACCTCAAAGGCACGACGGTTTGCAACCCCTGTTAAATGATCGGTAGAGGCCAATTCTTCAAGAACTAGATTGGACTCAACCAAACGCCGTCTCATATCTGCAATACGTTGCATGGCCAACATTTTAGCGGATAATATTTTCTGGCTAATGGGCTTAATTAGATAGTCATCGCCACCCGCTAAGATACCATCTTCTACATCATCGTCTTCCGCACTGGCACTTAAAAAAATGACAGGAAGCCATTCCTGTTTTTGCTGCTCTTGTATTTCACGAATAGAACGCACTGCATCAAAACCGTTTAAATAAGGCATTTGCACATCCATTAAGATCAAATCCAAATCATCTGAATGTGCCGTAAATTGCTCTATAGCCTCTTTACCGTTGCTGGCCTCTATCGTTCGGTAGCCAAGTTTCGCTAGATGCAACTTAAGCAACAAGCGATCTGTATTTGTGTCATCAACTATTAATACTTTCATTGGCATGACAGTATATCCTGCAGTTTATTTTTCACTTCGTGGTACATCGCCAACAACTCTTGCAACTTCGTATGCAGCTCAGGTATTTCACCCTCACGACCTTCTTTTTCAAGTTGCGCCGCCATAGAAGACATCGTCATGGCCCCGACATTTTGGCTAATGGATTTCAAGCTATGTGCAAGCCGAGAAATGTGCTCACAATCGATATCACCATCTTGTTTAAGTATTTCCTCAAACGAGCCAAGGATACTGTCTGCATCAGCGTAAAATGCCTCTACCAATAATACAAAATCGTCCCCCAATATCATTTTCAATTCGCCTAGAGCGACTTCATTAATAATGACATCAGATTGCACGGTAAAAGCGGAACCAGCAGACAGCACAGGCGGTTCCTCATCTGCGTGCTGTGATTGATTCGCTGGCAACCATTTATCTAACATACTAATAAACTCTTTTTGTTTGAATGGCTTAGGTAGCAAACCATTTCCGCCTGATCGAAACACCTCGGACAAAGTCTCGGGCATGATATCCGCAGTCAACGCCAGAATAGGAACGCGTGTACGGCCCGCACTTTTTTCAGCCTGCCTAATATGCCGCATAGAAGTAAGCCCATCCATAACTGGCATATGCAGATCCATAAAAATCAGATCTGGATAATGCGCTTCCCACATTTCAATACCAACCGCACCATTCTCAGCACCAACAACATCAAACCCAATGCGCTCCAATATGCCTTTCGCAACAGCCATATTCGCCTTCATATCCTCCACAACTAAGATCAGTCCGCGCTTTTGATGTTCAACTTGATCTATGACCGTTGATTCATCTTCAGCAGAATGCTCTTTTGCATCTAAATACGAGTATTGACGCCCAATAAAGTGCGTAGACAAAGCCGCAATAAGGCTCTTTTTCAGCATCACGCCTGTCATGGGTTTCGCGACATTGATATTAACACCCGCATCGGAAAGCACCTCACTGGTAAGCAGTCCTGCCGACGTAGTCATTAAAATAATCGGCTGATGATTGGATCCGGTGACTTCTCGAATACGTCGAGTAAGCATCAAACCGTCTATATCGGGCATCATATAATCCGTTACCACTATCTGATACGGTACCCCGTCGTCTAAGGCTTGGATCACTCTATGCAGGGCTTTTTCCGTTTTACTCTCAGCATCCGCGTAAATATCACAAGAGCGGAGCTGATTTTTCAAAATGGTTAAATTCGTCTCATTGTCATCGACAATTAATGTTTTCTTACCAATCAATAAGTCTTCATTGATAATGGCCTCAATATGAGAAATAGCATGGCTTTCAGGCAAAGACACAGTCACAGTAAAAGTAGAACCAACATCTGGTTCACTGACCAAAGCTATACTGCCATTCATTAAATCGATCAGCTGCTTTGTAATAGCCAATCCAAGTCCTGTGCCACCAAATTTACGCGTAGTCGAACTATCTGCCTGCACGAAAGCATTAAACAATAACGGCTGAACATTTTTATCAATACCAACACCTGTATCGGACACACTCATTGTCAGGGCTGCGATGCCTTTTTTATCTACCGTGCCTTTAACCGTCACCAGCACATGACCAACACTGGTAAACTTAATGGCGTTACTAATCAGGTTAATAAGGATCTGCTTAATACGAAATACATCGCCTACTAAAAATCTAGGACAGCTTTCATCAAACTCGACAAGCAAATCAATGCCCTTCTCTTCGGCTTTGACCACCAGCATGCGAACAACATCGTAAATGCTTTTCTCTAGATTAAAGTCCACTCGCTCAATCGACAAATGGCCCGCTTCTATCTTAGAGAAATCCAACAAATCATTAATTAGCGTTAATAACCCCTCGCCTGATTCGCGCAACACTTTCAATTGCTCGGTTTGCTCAGGATTCAGAGCTGTACCAGACAACAACTCGGCCATACCTAATACGCCATTTAGTGGCGTTCTGATTTCATGGCTCATTGTGGCAAGAAAATCACTTTTCGCCTTACTTGCCGCAACAGCTTGCTTACTTGCATCCCGCAGCAGCACTTCCGTTTCTTTACGTGAAGTGATATCCATATTCACACCAACAAGATGAGACGCATGACCTTGCTTGTCTAACACAAGAATCGCGTTAGACTTAAGGTATCGGGTTTGACCATCCTTTCTGATAATTTTGAAATCAAAATCTAAAGTCTTTGAAATATAATCGGACTCTTGTGCCGTAAAATGACCGTTTCGATCTAAGTTACTAAAAACCTCACTTAGCCTGACCTTATCTTCTGGGATCACACACTCGTCCCAAACATCCAAAGGTGTCACATCAGCCGACTTTGACGTACCGTATAAACGATACATCCATTCATCCCAATGTAATTTGTTACTCTGCAGATCAAATTCCCAAACACCAATACCAGCCGCGTCCGCCGCAACAGAGAGGCGAAGGTTAGTGTTGATCATTTGCCTTTCAACCTCTAATCGTTCTGTTACGTCACGCACATGTGCAATATACCCACCAAGGCTACCATCAAGGTTCTTGATCATGTTGCCAATTGTTTCAGCATGAAAAATCTTACCCCGCTTGTGTTTATAGCTAACGCGGTAACGGTTTAAAACATCTTCAACGTCTTTAGAATACGCTTTGCCTTGATTTAAAAAATCACGCTCTTCAGCATAAAGCATCCGAGTGCTTTCTCCTTTCACCTCATTAAGCTCATAACCAAAGAGTTCTGTGAAAGCCGGGTTAATCATTTTAATTGTTCGATCAGCCCCAACCATAACGATGGCTTCTGGTGCGTTCACAAAAAGGGTCTCAAAGAATATTTTTTGCTCTCGCAGTTCTCTCTCGTACTGAGCCTGTATGGCCCTATCCTGTTCCAACGTCATTTCGTTCCCAATCCATTGAGCCAACAATTTCATGACTTCATTATCATCTTCGCTGAATGGATATTTTTTGGGATCCGGACTCGAAAAGCTTAATACTCCCCAACACTTACCACCGACACGCACAACCATGCCGATATAAGCTTCTAAACCAAAAATCACATAACAAGGATGCTCTTTGATGTCACTTATTGCCGTATGGAAATAAGAGGTTGGTACATTACTGCCTAACGCATGCACACAATAAGTGTCAGCTAAATCAAACCGCTCTCCTTGAAGCACCTCGCCATTTGGCGTCTGACAATATTTCACCTCATAGACGTCTCCTGTGATAGAGCTAATCAAACCAATTGGGAGGGCAAATTGCTCAGTACCAATTTCGAGGATTTCTTGTAACTTATCATCCAATGATAGCTCTGCATTAGTAGCAACCTCATGCAAATGGTGTAGTGTTTTAAGAGTTCGCCTTTGACGGGTAACATCTTGCACACACACATAAATTCCAACCACTTGCCCTTGCTCTATTCGAGGAATATATGACGACTTATTAAATCTAACCTCACCACCACACTTCGAATAGTCAACTTCATAATGAAATTCTACGGTTGAACCTTGCAGCGCCTCTCTCAATTTAGGTTCAATCTTCGTGTAAACCTCAGCAGGAACCAAGTCTTTTACATATTTCCCTAAACAAGCATCACGCGACGAGTTGAAACGCTGGGCGTAAGCTTCATTAACGAACTGATAGCGTAATTCGCAATCGAGCAAGGCCAGATAAACTGGCACATTATTGCTTAAACTTAACAGCGCTTCGTCTTTCATGAACTCAGGAGATTCACTTGATGATTGACTAAGATCTGACGCCAATAACCCAGAAATGACATCCACTAAATCATCAATATGCGCATTCACTTCAGATATGTCTGTCGAACACGGGACCACGTCTAAAAAAAACAAACGCGCCCTGTAAAGCGGGATAAATTCAGAAAGGTAACTGGACACCTGAAAGTAACGAGACAAAAAAGGCGACGTGGCAGCACGCTGCTGTATGTGGAGTTGCCGAGAAGAATTTAACTCTTGGCTGTGAAATGAGGTATCAGTAAAATCGACACCGTGTCCGTCACCTGAAATAACAACACGGCCATCTTCAAACAGCAAACCAGAACAAGACATCCCCAATAGAGACCGAGCGACTTTCAGAGAAGCTTGCAATGGATCCATTTATTTCCCCCTAAATACAAACCAAAAAGCCTCTATATATTCGATCATTCTAGGCTTTATATAAAACATAACAGAAAATAAAAGTTTTGCTGCATCGAAGTCATAAGTTAAGGGAGTAATTTATCGATAAGAACACAATCCTTAGTAGTATTTCGGCTTGCTTTCACTTTATCTAAGATTTTCTGAGCTACGTCTTTTTGGCGATCTGACACATGCTCAGAATCCACAGTCTTCTGAACATTGCTCAAATAAATATCCAGTTTGGGCGTGCAATAGTCTTCAAACGCAAAAGCGCCAGTCGATGCAACAGCTGCAGCAACACCAACAAAAGCAACAGAGAAAGTTTTTTTGAACGACATAAAATTTTCCTAAATAAAGCCATTTAATTAGAAAAATTAGATCATAGACAACACAAAAGTGAAACCTAAACTCACCCTTAAGCCAGTGTATTTAGCAGTTTCAATGTTAAATAGAAGTAACCTGCAGATATTAAGCAAGTGCATTTGAACACACTTACCTAATACCACAGATCCTTAACCTAACTTATAAGGCAATAACTTGATGACAAGTTCGCTGAATAAGGTCAGGGTCATGACTCACTAACAACACAGCGCAATTCGCCTCAGTGGCTAACTCGACCAATAACTGCGTTACCTCCTTAGCCGTAATCGGGTCTAGACGTGATGTCGGCTCATCTGCGAACAGAAAAACAGGATCAAGCAACAAGGCGCGTAATATGGCAAAGCGTTGTAATTCACCACCGGATACCGACAAACAATTACGTTCTAAAATCCCTGCTGGTAGTTTCAATTTAGCCATTAAAGGAGGAATACGGCTTTCATCAATACGATGCAACGCCACCAAATCATCCAACAGCTGACCGAGCGACACACTGGAAGAAAACGCTGAAGGTGGATCTTGATATAGCTTCAGCCATTGGAACGGCTTAGCGGTGCTATCGCTACGAACAATACTGCCAGATGAAATAGACAGTAAGCCCAGCAAAGCATCCCCAAGCGAAGACTTACCGCAGCCACTATCACCCACGATACCAACCACTTCCCCCTGCTTGATAGTAAAAGACAAACGATCAAATAGGACGCGTCCTCCTCGCTCTAGCACTAGCTCGTTTGCAACAATAAGATCCTTCGCGTTTGCTTGTCGAATTGGCGCAGTGATGTCCGACCAAGCGCTTGGCTCAGCAGCAATCAGTTCTTGAGTGTAAGCGTCTTGTGGAAAATCAAGGATGCTAGCCGCCTCTCCTTTTTCTACCAAGCGACCTTCCTTCATCACCAACAGCAAGCCACCTAATTGACGAGCCACCTCCACATCGTGCGTGATCGTCAACAAACAGCCCATCTTTGCGCGAGTTTGCAGCAAACGAACAATGCCATCACGTCGAGACACATCAAGCCCTTTGGTTGGCTCATCCGCCAAGATAACATGAGCACCGCCCGCCGTGGCCGCCGTAATCGCAAGGCGCTGCGCCATGCCTCCCGACAGTTCGTCTGGACGTTTATGGCCATTGCCAGCCAAACCAACTTGCGCGAGATCCTCTTCCGCCATCGCAAGTGCCTTTTCAGGGCTATTGCCACGGACAAAACGATAAACTTCTTTAACTTGATCGACCCCTTTCATCAAAGGGTCCAGTGAATGCCAAGGCTCTTGCGGCAGCATAACCATTTCGCGCCCCCACAAAGCTTGTCGTTCTTCAAGCGTCATCACTTTGCCAAAGGTTTCGATCTCACCCGACACCGTCAAACCATCCGGCAATAGTCCCATAATGGCCTGCGCCAATAGACTCTTACCAGACCCAGTTTGCCCCAGAATAGTCAGTGGCTCGCCTTGCTTTAACGCCAAAGATATTGGCTCTAATAAACAAGTATCGTCCACATAAACAGCCACATTGGTTAATTTCAGTAATACGCTCATGCTCGTTTCCCTGCCAATAAATGAAATGCAAACACCATCAAGGCAATCACTAACAAGGGCTGAGCGAGTAACCAAGGCGCTTCACTGTAAAAAGGAAATAATTCAACCGTCATCAAGCCAAGTTCAGCCAACGGAGGCTGAATACCAACATAAACAAAGCCCAAAGAGGCCATGGTCAAAATAGCATTTGCGCCACCAAATGCAGCCAGTGTAAATACCGAAGGCGAAATAGCCGGCCAAATATGACGCTTAAATTGATACCAGCGGCCAAAACCCATCATCTGAGACGACTGCCTTGCAGGGCTTTGTATTACGCCTTGAGTCACAGCGCGAACAACGCGATAGTATTCCACCCACTGCACCAAAGAAATTGCCAAATACAGCACCAAAAAAGAGCCCGGCGCGATTGCGGCAAACAGCAACACCACCACTAAACCTGGTAACGCCAGAAGAATATTCACAACAATGCCCATGGCGACATCGACTTTCTTCCCACCCCAAACAGACCAGACACCAAATGCTGTTCCAACCAGCGAGGAAGTAAACATACACAACAGACTCAACGCGAAAGACAACCCAACAGCATGGGCCATACGCGTAAACATACTTCGACCAAAATGGTCTGTGCCCAGCCAATGAGTCGCAGAAGGCGGCTCCATAACGGCGTTTAAATCTTGCTGGGAAATACTATAAGGAGAAAAAGCCATTCCCCCCAATGAAAACACCAACAGAGCGAATAAGATTGCCAAACCAACCCATTGTGATTTTTTCATGCTCATCATGCTTTCACTCCTCTTGGATCAATCCATAAACAAATCATGTCCACCAGAGTGTTCAGCAAAACAAACAATATCCCCATGACCAAAGCAGATCCTTGGATCACCGGAATGTCACGAGCAAAAATAGCATGAGCCAAACCATGGCCGATTCCAGGCCAAGAGAACAAAGACTCGATCATCACAATCCCTTCGATCATACTCACCAATTGGATACCAAAGAACGCCACCACAGGCACAGCAATATTACGAACACCATGCTGTCGAAAGGTTTGCCATTCAGACAAGCCCTTTACCCGAGAAAAACGATAGAAAGCAGCTTGAAAAGTCTGCTTAGCCGAGTCCCTCACCACACGATTCGACACGGCAGCCAAGCTAATAGCCAAGGTGAAAGCAGGCAACACGAGATGTGCAGGCGTCCCAAAACCCGCTACTGGAAACAGCCGCCAATTCAAAGCAAACAGCAAAAGCAGTAACACACCAACCACAAAAACAGGCATAGCGCGAATCACACTAGAGAGCCCCATAAAAACAGAGTCTAAAGGGTTACCACGCCATGCACTGAGCAATCCCAGTGGCACAGCGATCAAGACCGACAATAACAAACCAGAAAGAGCCAACAACAATGAATGCCCTAACATATGCTGAACAGAATCCATCACTGGCAATCCACTTACTAATGAATCACCTAACTTGAATTGCAAAAGATCCGTTAACCAGTGCCAATAGGCGACCCACGGGCTTTGATCTAACTGTAACTCTGCGCGCACTAACGCTGCCGCTTCTGAGTTTACATTGTCTTGCCCATATCGGCTGGCCGCTATGCGATAAGCCATATCACCAGGCAATGAGCGCATCAAAATAAACGTTAACGTACCAACGCCCCACACCACAGTAATCAGTTGAAGCACCCGTCTTAGCAACATTGCCTTCATGGTTTTACAAACTCCATTTCATTCAAATAAAAGCTGCGCTCAAAAGGATCAAAACGAAAACCTTTAATCCGTGTATTAACAGACGTTTGCTGAACATAAGCAGAAACAGGAATCATCGGACGTTCGTCATAAATTATCTGCGCACTGCGCTGAGCAATTTCTTTGTATTTGACTGGGTCGGAGGTGTGTTCTAGGGTCATTAAGTCGGCACTAAATTCGCTATTATTCCAATTCATTGCTCCCCAATCGCCACCGCCATTGGAACCAAAATCAGACAACATCACACCCAGAGGATCGGCAATAAAACCATAATTTCGAGCCATCAACGCCACCTCTAAAGAGCCATCTTGATGACCCATTGCGATCGCACTGGAATTCGTAACCTCTACTTTTGTAGACACACCAATAGCTTCCCACTGAGCTTGGATTGCCGTCGCTACCGTAGTTAATTCTGGTCGGTCTGCGTAAGTTATAAGTGTTAATTCAAACGGTTCACCATTTCTCTCTAACATTCCTTGCGCGTTTTTCTTCCAACCTAAAGATGCCAACAAGGATTCAGGAGTGCCAGCTGCCGCTTCAGTTTCAGGAGTAACATTCTGCAAATACCAATTAGACATAGATGCCGGCAATATTTGCTCCGTTTCTGAACCTGGAATACGCAAAACACTTTTGGCAATGCCCTGTCTATCAACCGCCAAACTCAAAGCTTTGCGTGCTCGTACATCATCTAAAAAGCGATGGCCGCTGTTTAGCTTCAAAACAATGGTTCTAGGAATAGGGTTCGAATGTAGAGTCAAAGTGTCTAATCGTTGTAACGACGGCAGACTAGCTGGGTCTAAGCCAAACACAATATCTGCTTGACCACTTTTAGCTTGCAACACACGACTTTCAGCACGGTGACCCGTTAAGTAGCTAGCGTAAGGAATACTGGCTTTTTTCCCCCAGTAATCATCAAACTTTTCAACCACCAGTTTATGTGGCGGAGCAAACTGAAAGACTTTGTATGGACCAGTACCCGATAACGCCACAACTTCCTTATCCTTTCCATACGCAGAAGGAGATAAAATGCTGTTGGCATAATTCGCTAACACCGCCCCCAGCAAAGTGTAAGGACGCGATAATGAAATAACCACAGAATGATCACCCGCGGTGGTAATACTGTCGATCGGCGCTTTTTTCAACGCGCCATGCTTGGACTGAGCAATCAACAGACTATTAACAACCGCCTCGGCATTCATCAAACTACCATCGTGAAAATACACGTCGTCGCGTAAATCGAACGTCCAAGTTCTCGCGTCATCACTTACTCGCCATTCCTTTGCCAAAGCAGGAACAAGCAAACCTTTTTCATTCACATCTAATAATGTTTCCAAAACTTGCATACGACTGAATACATAACCGTTCTTTGAAGGATCTAGACTGGTGAATTCAAAAGCCCCGCTAACTGACACTGTGTTAGAAGATGTCGGCCCCGAACAAGCTGTTAGTGCCAACAACCCAACCACTATGGAGGCACACATTAGTATTTTTTTATAAAAAGGCATTACTTTCATATCCGTATTTTCCACAACGATAATAAAAAGTTATGATATAACATAATGGAAGAATTTAGCAATCATTTGAGAATTGCTTTCATTAACGTACAAAATTTAAACAACCAGAAAATAAAATCGTACCTCATTAATTTATAAGCCAAAAAAAACCAGCTCAACGTTAATTGAACTGGTTTTATACTAACTGTAGGATGCTTTCAAAGGCGGATTGTGGCCTTTAAGCAAACTCGCTGCTATTTGAAAACGCGCTTTCTAACACGCTCTAAACGTTTCAAAATCGCATCCAAACGCTCAGGTTTTACCATGAACTCTTGGAAACCCTTCATACCCTCTTGAGCCATGCTTGGATCCGTATCACGGTCATAAAACTGCGCTGTACCAGAAGCATTGCTTAGCATTTCAACCCCTTTATTCAAGAAGAAGTCATCTGGCGCACTCGCTTTCTTATGTGGAGGAATTTGCAACAATGCAGCGTTCACCAAAGTTTGGTTGTCTGGGCGAGCCATAAATTCTAGGAATTTACGCGCGTCTTTCTTGTTCGCCGCTTTTGCTGGAATATGAATAGTGTCCATTGGCGCATCTTCGGCCATCGGCACATTGCTATCTATTTGTGGGAATTGGAAAAAGCCCATTTTCCCATCTAGCTCTTTAGGGAAGTTAGGTACAATGAAGTTACCAATCAAATACATAGCCGCTTTACCGTTATACATAAACGGCTGCGCTTCTTGCCAAGAATAAGAAGCATGATTTTCTAGGAAATAGCCCTTATCAATTAACTCTTTCCAGTGTTCAAACGTTTTACGAACGCGTGGATCAGTGTAAGGAATTTTGCCATCCATCAAATCGATGTGAAAATCCAAACCGTTGGTACGCATATTCAAATAGTCAAACCAACCCGCAGCAGTCCAAAGATACTTGGTACCAATCGCGATTGGCGCAATATCATTGGCTTTTAATTTCGCGTTTACCGCTAAAAATTCATCCCACGTTTTTGGCTCACTCAAACCTAACTTATCAAAGATATCTTTGCGGTAGTAAATACCCCACTGATAATAAGTATAAGGAACGCCCCATTGCTTATCTTTAATAGTCATCGCTGAAGTGGCAGATGGCATATTGGCTTTGAGGTCTTGGTTTTTCCAGATGTCACTCACGTCTTCAAATAAGCCGCGGTCAACAAAGGCTTTCATACGGTTACCCGCGTACCAGAAAACAATATCAGGTGGTGTCGTCGACAACCAATTTCGAATGGCGGTTTTATAACCTTCTTTGTCGTACAAGTTGTACTTCACTGTCACGTCAGGGTTTTCTTTCTCAAACTTCTGCACGATTTCAGTAAACGCTTTTTTCGGCGCTGGGTCCGCTTGATCGGAGTTGATCACCAAAGTACCCGCGTTGGCGATAGAGACAGCACTCAATGCCATTGCCCCTACCAATAAAGATTGTAATTTTTTCATTTATTAAAGCCCTCTTTTTATTTTTTTATTAAATGGAACCAAGTTTCAGTATTGACCATAAAAGCGCAAAAATCAATAAACGAAACAAAGTTCCACTTTATTCCCTGGCAAAGAATTTACTTTTTCTTCCAAATGGAAACATCTGCACCATTTAGCGTTCTATTACCCAAAACCAACTCAGCATTGTCTGGTTCAAAAACCACCGATTGCGAAGAATAATTAAAGACAAAAATGACATTACCGCGCTCACGAATTCTCACGCCTTCTGGCAAATAACAAGTAGGCAGAGAAGCAACGTCTGCTAGCTTCGCCAAGCTGGCTTTCAACAAGCTATTATCCAGACAAGAGCCCAAATAAAAATGTCGTCCCTCGCCCATCAACACAGGATTGCCGCCACGATCACTTAGCAAACAAGGCAAATCTGTCTTGATCTGCTCATGCCAATGTTTCACGCTACCGGCTCCCCAGCGCCCAGAAACGGCTGGCTGAGTATGCTCAGGCAAAGCGTCTACACGTTCGACCGTTAACGGCAATAATTCCGCTAATGGCCCCGGCGCAAGATTGTCTGGAATTTGATAACTGTCCGTTTTACTGCCTGTTCTTGGCCCCGCTAATAACACGCCTTGGTAAGCATTTAGTCTTTCTTGCAACTGTGGCGTGATATGAGCTTGAGCAGGTAAAACGAGAAGCTCATAAGCGTCTAATGGTCCATCACTTGGAATAATATCGACTGAAAGTCCGATTTCGCGCAACGCTTCATAGACACGATAGCACCAGAATAAATAACGATACGCGCGTGACTGTGGCTGAATATCCAATGACCAACAGGCGTCGTAATCAAACATCAGAGCGACTTTGCCAGCGCTTGGCAAGGACATCAGTTCATCAGCATCTAACCCTAATTTTTCAGCCAATGCTTTCACTTCATTCGCAACCAAAGTCGCTTCTTTTGCCGCTTCGGCTTCTTCCGCATCTGGGCGTAACAAACCGGCGTGCATTTGCTCTTGACCAAATGGTGCCTGACGCCAGCGGAAGTAAGAAACCAATTCAGCGCCATGGGAAAAAGCCTCCCATGTCCATAAACGCACCGCACCATCAGCAGGCGTTGGATTATGTGGCGCCCAGTTCACCGGCCCTGGTTGCTGTTCCATAATCCACAAACGACCTTTACCACAACCGCGATATAAATCATGATGGAAAGCACCAAAATCAGGATGACCAACACGTAAATACTGATGTTTTTCTTCTTGGGTATAAATGGCTTCTTGGTCTAAAAAGCCCAATGGGTAAGTATCCCAACTCGCCACATCCAGATCTTGCCCAACTTTGTGGTGATCGAAAGCGGTAAAAAAGCCCATGTAGTTATGGACCAAATCACGCCCTGCAGAGTGCTCGCGTAAAATATCCACTTGCAGCTTATTAAACGCGACCACTTGATCAGAACAACAACGCTGAAAATCCAAACGATGAGAAGGATTGGCTTCTGTCACGGTTAAATTTGGCAATTCAATTTCGTCAAAAGAGCGATAATCCATGCTCCAGAACACATTGCCCCACGCCGTATTCAACGCCTCAATCGTGCCGTATTTCTCTGCCAACCAAACCCGAAAAGCCGCAAGATCGGCATCTGCATAACTTAGAATCGTGTCATGACAGCCGAATTCATTGTCAGTTTGCCAAGACGCTACGGCTGGATGTTGGCCATAACGCTCTGCCATCATAGTAACTATGCGACGACATTCTTCACGGTATTCAAGGCTGGCAAACGTATAATGTCGACGAGAACCAAAATTACGCACACGGCCCTGCTCGTCTTTTGCCAACATAGAAGGATGACGATCTACCAACCATTTTGGTGGCGTTGCAGTTGGCGTTCCTAAAATGACTTTTAAACCATGCGAATGAAGAATTTCTAAGGATTCATCTAACCATTCCCAATGCAGCTCGCCCGGAGTCGGTTCAATTGTGCTCCAACTGAATTCGCCTATCCGAACGTATTCAATTCCAATACGCTGCATATGCTCTGCATCTTCTCGCCAACGAGTTTTTGGCCAATGCTCTGGGTAATAACAAACACCTAACTTCATATTCTACGCTCCAGCAAATGGCTGACTTGGTTCACCTGTGATATCAAGACCCAATGTGGCTTTCAAATCGATAGCAACAACATGACCAGACAACGGCTTTTCTGCTAATTCGCTTTCACTTGTGGCGACACTCGCCGATGTAATAAACAAAGTATTGCCATCAGCACCACCAAACACACAGCTTGTCGGCTTAGAGAACGGCAGCTCAATCGTCTGCAAAACCTCACCTTCTGGGCTGTAGCGTACAATACGAGAACCATCCCAATTCGCATTCCAAATACAGGCTTCGGCATCGATACAAGAACCATCCGCACCGATGCCCTCTTTCACTTCGAAAAATGGTTTTTGGCTGCGCACGTCATAAAATTCTGGGTATGGAAAAGCATGCACTTTGCGTGTCATTGAATCACCAAAATAAAAACGACCGCGCGCTTCATCCCATGCCAAGGTGTTTGAAATACCAACCCCTTCAAGCAGCAATGTTCTTTTACCTTCTGGCGTGATTTTCCATAGACGCCCCGATGCTTGTTCCTCTGCATCGTCCATTGTGCCAAGCCATAACACACCATTTGGATCACATTTGGCATCGTTACTGCGGTTCCCAGGAATATCGGTATCTAGATCGCACAGGTGCTCTAACTCCCCTGTAGATTTATCTAAATACGCGACAGAATCCGCCAAAGCCACCAACAGACGATCACTTTGCGTGGTAAATACTGCTGACACTTTTTTCGGCAAAGTCCAATGTTGGTATTCATTTGACTCTTGATGCCAACGCCATACTTGGCAGGCTGGAATATCAACCCAATACAAAGCTTGTTCTGACTGACTCCAAAAAGGCCCTTCCGCTAATTGATGTCGCTGAGTACTAATTTGCTTCATTATTTTTATTCTCCTATCTCTACTTTATAGTTAAAGAGAGCTATTTTTGATAAGCCTTCCAAGCCGCCACAAAAGCATCTGCATTCGTTTTAGTGACTGCGACCGATTGACCCTTTTTATACAAAGCCGAACCTAAACCAAACCCACGAGCACCGACATTTAAATAGTCCTCGACATTGGCAGGCGTGACACCGCCCACTGGACACAACCAAGTCTCGGCGGGAATCACCGCACCCAAGGCTTTCACTACATTAATGGTTGGCAAGGCTTCGGCAGGAAACAGCTTCACCGCATCTGCGCCTGCGTGCAATGCCGCAAAGGCTTCACTCGCCGTAAAAAAGCCCGGCATAGCATACAAGCCCGCTACTTTTGCAGCCTTAATCAATTCAACATCGGTGTGTGGACACACCATTAATTTCGCCCCAGTATCAACCAGCTCGGTTAACTGCGCCATGGTCAAAACCGTACCGGCACCAATTAACACTTGATCACCAAACTTTTCCTGAAGAGAACGAATACTGGTAAACGCATCAGGCGAATTGAGTGGCACTTCAATTAGGCGAAAACCGGCATCAATCAAAACTTGAGCATGCTCAACCACTTCAGCTGGTGTTATCCCACGCAAAATGGCAACCATTGGAAACTCTTGCATCAATGCATCAAAAGAATGTTTCATATCATTATGCTCCCTTTGCCGGATTATCTTCCGACTTAGCCTGACGATTCGCCAAGCGCTTTAAACCACGAATACTCGCTTCGTTGGCGGCCAGAAATTCAGAAGTAAGATCACGCGAAGACAAGGCTAAGGCATATCTTGCGCTCAACGCCTGACTGCCAACAATCACTACTGGACAAGTTTTCGTTTCTAGCGATGCGGCCTCTAACGCCACCAAGATGTCATTCACATCATGGCCAATCACCACACCAGACAAATAATCTCGCACTTCGTCTGCGGCCAATTCGCCACACACAAAACGACTGCGAGCACTGAACAAATGATGCAAAATACCGCCCGTTTGCTGGCTCGCTAACACCCCTTTTTTAAAGGCGGCTTCGTTAAGCTGATCTGATTTAGGCAAGCCTTTTACCAAACTCGATTCATCGTTCAAGCGCGCAAACAACTCTCCAGTGATAGAAGTAGAAAACTGCGTTACCTTACCCTCAGTAATTTGCGCCCATTTACAATGGGTACCAGGCAAACAAAAGATCGGAGATTCATCACCGCGACCTTTTTCTTCTAGCCAATCAAGTGCTCCTAGCAATTGCGTTTCTTCGCCGCGCATCACATCAAGCAAACCGGAAATGCCTGTACCTTGCAATCCTGGCACAATCGCCACCTTATTAGGTAACGAGGTCGATAACCAAAAAAGATGCTCAGCTAAATCGTCTAATTTAATCGGACAATGCTGGTAAGGCACTTCTTGCCAACCTCCTCGACTCCCCACCATGCCTGCCATATAAATCGGCAAATCAGGTGTTAGCCAATCGTCTAGCAAATCCGATAAGACACGTTCAAATTCAGCCGAACCAAGCTTCAACATACCTTGGTCACTGTCTCGCTGGGCTTGGATATGACCATCCTGATTCATCAAAAAGGCGCGTAAATTGGTGGTTCCCCAATCAATAGCAATAAAGCTCGCTTTGCCACCAACGGGTTGTGAAACAGGATTAAATTGAGTCATTACAAGCGCCCTCCGTCCACAACCAAACTTTGCCCAGAGATCATTCGGCTGTCATCAGCGCCCAAAAACAACACCAAATCCGCCACATCTTCAGGTTCAATTTTTTCTTTCAGCGCTTGCTGCGTCATGAGTTCTGCTTCCGCCTCTGGCGTTAGCCATAAACGCTTTTGCTTTTCTGTCATGACCCAACCGGGTAGCACCGTATTTACACGAATTTTCTGCCCACCAAGCTCACGAGCCAAGCCTTTGGTTAAGCCTGAAATACCCGCTTTAGCTGTTACGTAACCAGGATAACCTGCCAGCCCTAGCATCCAAGAGTTGGAGCTCATGTTAATAATGCTACCGCCACCCGCTTCAGCCATGGCAGGCGCAACCGCTTGAGCCGCAAAGAAATGATGCTTTAAATTGACCGACATGCATTGATCAAACGCATCAGAGGTCAAGTCTTGTAAAGTATGACGATGATCGTTGGCCGCATTATTAACGAGAATACGGATCGCACCCCATTCAGCCATGCGCTCAGTAATCACTTTTTGAAGCGTATCTATTTCTGTTAAATCAACCAGATTAAAGTTCGCGCTTAATCCCTGATCGTTTAGCTCTTTGGCAAGACTATCACCGGCTGTTTGATCGATATCGAAAAAGCTGACCAAGCAACCTTGCTGAGCCAAGGCTCGCACCAAGGCTTCACCTATGCCGGATGCGCCACCACTTACTAACGCGTGACGCCCTTTTAAACTAGGATAAACCGTTTTATTTTTATTATTGGTCATTAATGAGACTCCCTACTGACTTTCGATCCACTCTTGCCAACCAAGAAGTCTAAATCCGCACCTTGATCAGCCTGCATAACATGATCAATGTACAACTTAGCATATCCACGATTGTAATCACTTTCTTCTGGCTGCCATGCGGCTTGACGAGCTGCCATTTCTTCATCGGAAATATGCAAATGCAAACCACGTCCTTCAACATCAAGGGTGATTTCATCACCGTTTTGCACCAAGGCCAACGGTCCACCGACGGTCGATTCAGGAGCCACATGCAACACCACAGTACCGAATGCCGTTCCGCTCATGCGTGCATCACTAATACGAACCATGTCAGTAATGCCTTGTTCTAATAATTTACTTGGCAACGCCATATTGCCCACTTCAGGCATACCCGGATACCCTTTTGGACCACAGCCTTTCAGCACCAGAATTGAATCTTTGTCGACTTCTAGTTCTGGCGTATCGATACGAGCTTTGTAGTCTTCGATGTTTTCAAACACCACGGCTTTACCCGTGTGTTGCAACAAAGCCGGTGTGGCAGCGCTCGGTTTAATAATCGCCCCAAGTGGCGACAAGTTACCACGCAACACCGCAATCCCCGCATTCGCTCGCAAAGGCTGATCAATTGGACGAATCACTTCTTCGTTGAAACATTCAGCCCCTTCGGTAATCTCACCCAAAGTAGCGCCACAAACGGTGTTAGCGTTCATATCAAACAAATGGCTTAAACGCTGAATTAGCGCAGGGAAACCGCCGGCGTAATGGAAGTCTTCCATCAAGAATCGACCGGATGGCATCAAATCAACAAGACATGGAATTTCCGCACCAATACGATCCCAATCTTCTAGCGTCAAATCCACACCCACACGACCTGCAATCGCCAATAGATGCACTACTGCGTTCGTAGAACCACCAATCGCCGCATTGGCGCGAATGGCATTTTCAAACGCTGTCTTAGTCAAAATATCAGAAGGTTTTAGATCTTCTTTGACCATCTCAACAATGCGAGCACCGGTCATGTGAGCCAACGCCTGACGACGAGCATCGACCGCTGGCAAAGTGCCGTTTTCAGGAAGAGACATGCCCAAGGCTTCCACCAAACAAGACATAGTCGATGCTGTGCCCATGGTCATACAAGTACCACGAGAACGAGACATGCCAGACTCCGCTCGCATGAAAGCGTCTAGGCTCATTTTGCCACCGCGAACCGCTTCACTGAATTTCCATACGTCCGTACCAGAGCCAATATCTTTACCGCGATATTTACCATTCAACATAGGGCCGGAGGACACTACAATCGTCGGCAAATCCACCGAACAAGCGCCCATTAATTGCGCTGGCGTGGTTTTGTCACAACCACCCAATAACACAACACCGTCCATTCCGTACGCGCGCATGGATTCTTCAACGTCCATACTCATCAGGTTGCGAAACAGCATCGCAGTCGGCTTCATTTGGGTTTCGCCTAACGACATCACAGGAAACTCAAGCGGCACACCGCCCGCTTCCCATACGCCACGTTTTACGTATTCAGCCAATTCACGAAGATGTGCGTTACATGGCGTCAATTCACTCCATGAGTTGCAGATTCCAATAATTGGACGACCATCAAAACTGTGATCAGGTAAACCTTGGTTCTTCATCCAGCTGCGATGAATAAATCCATCTTTATCTAACTTACCGTACCATTGCTGACTGCGTAATGGTTTTTTATCTTTGTTATTTGTATCGCTCATTCAGTGCTTCTCCGCTGCAGGTACGGCTTGAATCGCTATCAATACTAGAGATTCTGGATCAAAAATAGGCAATCTCAGCCCAACTTGACTCAAACTCGCACCATTCAAAATAAGATCTTGTTGCCACCACGCAGGCAAAGCTTTCATCAGATGACCTGGCAATGGACTGTGCTCCAGAACCGAGACTCGATAGAGCTGCTCTGGCAGTAAATTGGGTAAACAAATCGGCAAGGTTTGCGCTTGCTTTGGCATGCTTAACTGACTATAAACGGCCAAACCTTGCATTCTGTCTTGGCTCAATGCCCATTGGGTTTGCGCTCGACCATCGGCGCTTGGCAAACGCCAGTTATTACCTTCGTGCAAGACACTTCGATACTGTTTGTAATGAGATAACCATTTGGCAATAGTGGCTTTTTGCTCAGCGTTTGCATCCAGCAAATTCCATTCAATACCTAAATGCCCTAACATCGCTGTTCCAGCTCGAAACGCCACATCATGGATTCGGCTTGTCGTATGGCTCTTATCTGGGCCGATATGAGAACCCATGACTTCTGGAGGTAAAAAATAACTGAAGCCGCGCTGGATCGTTTGACGCTCCAAAGCATCGTTACAATCGGACGCCCAGAAACGCTTGGTAAAATTCAAAATACCGAAGTCCACTCGCGCACCACCAGACGAGCAACTCTCAATTTCCATCGCTGGAAACGACTGATTAAGCTCGCTCAGTAAACGGTACAAAGCCTCTACTTGCACACGGGCCTGTGGCGCAATGTCACCACTTGGCTGCGTGTAGTCTCGGTTCATGTCCCATTTCACATAGTCAATCGGATATTCCGTAAACAAAGCAAACAAGCGCTCACGAATGTATTGATAAGCTTCTGGTTTGGCTAGGTTCAACACTAATTGATTACGCGCAAGCGCTGGCTCGTACTGCGGCAATTGCAACGCCCAATCAGGGTGAGCACGAAATAAATCGGAATCTGGATTGACCATTTCAGGCTCAAACCACAAACCAAACTCCATGCCTAGATCGTCTTTCACATAACGAATCAATGGCATCAAGCCATCTGGGTACTTTATGTCATCAACGAACCAATCGCCCAAAGCGGCCTTATCATTATCACGACCACGGAACCAACCATCATCAAGAATGTAACGTTCAACACCAACATCAGCGGCTGCTTTCGCCAGCGCTTTCAGCTTGGTCATATCGTGATCAAAATAAAAGGCTTCCCAAGTATTGAGATGGACAGGACGAGGCTTGGTTAACTTCAGGCGATCTCGCGCTTCCTGATGAAATTGCTGGCTCATGGCGTTCAGGCCTGAAGCGCTGTGTGCCGCTAACAATTCTGGTGTCGAAATAGAGTCGTTGCCAGCAAGTACAATTTCACCTGGCAAATACAAGACTTCAGCTTGTAAATAACGGTGACCTTCCGCGGTGTAATCGGCTTTTAATCTGTGATTACCGCTCCACGCCAAATGCGCACCGACCAGCTCGCCTTGCTGCTCACCAAAGCCCTGCTCGCCAACAATCACCGCAGGAAAGTTCGCCTGAGAATTGCGCCCGTTACGATTCTCTTGTAACCAAGTGGACTGCCAATCGCTACGCTCTTGCTGAAATTCTTGGCACCAACGGCCATAAAAGCCCATACGCTCTGTAAACTGAGTAACAACGGGCAAGGTACACGCCAAACGCTGTACGGTCACATTCGATTCACCTTGATTGGTCAATGTTAACTGCTGGCGTAATACCCCAGACGGCAACAAACCAATTTCTAACGCAACAGATAATTGTGCAACCTTGTCTTCTAAGCGAATGACAAAGCCATCTTGCTGCTCTGTCACATCCAGCAAAGTCCAGCATGCCGCCCACGTTGGACGGTCTTGCGCGCTGGCTTCTACCGCTGGTGTTTGCAACCAGCCTCGCCCCGCTTCAGGAATCAGCGACATTGGCGTTGGCTTGTCCATCATGCCTTGCGGTATGGCCGCTTGTTGCGACAAATACACATAGCCCAAATCAGTCGCTGCAGGTAAAACGTCGCCAAAATACAGCAGTTCAGGAGAACCCTGTACCGGACACGCTATCACCAAGGTTTTCTGTTGCTGGTCTTGGCGATAAAAAGTCACGTTCTTCACATCAGACATGAGTGATTATCCTTTCGTAGCACCTAATGTTAAGCCCGCAATAAAATGACGCTGCATAGCAAAGAACAAAATAACGGGTGGCAATGCCGCCACAATAGATCCCGCAGCAATCAGCTGCCAAGACGCCATCCACTGTCCTTTTAATGCGCTAATACCCGCCGTAATTGGGCGCACTTCATCACTTTGTACCAGTACCAAAGCCCAGAAATAGTCATTCCAAATAAAGGTAAAAATCAGAACAGACAACGCTGCTAAAGCAGGACGAACCAAAGGCAACACAATATGCCAGAAGATCTGCCACTCACTCACCCCTTCCACGCGCGCCGCTTCAATCAGTTCATCCGGCAAGCCAACAATGAAGTTACGCATAAACAAGGTACAAAAGCCGGTTTGAAAAGCAATATGAAAGAGAATCAAACCTGACGCTGTGTCATACAGTCCCATGCTGATCGTTAGATCGCGCACTGGAATCATAAGAATTTGAAAAGGAACAAAGTTACCCGCGATAAACGCCGCAAAAAGAGCAACATTACCGCGAAACTTAAACTTGGCTAACGCATAACCCGCCAAGGTAGACAAAGCAACCGCCCCAAAAACAGCAGGCAAAGTAATAAAGATAGAGTTCAACAAATAACGCAACATGGGCGTTTCAGAAAACACCGTCATGTAGTTTTCGAACAACATCCATTCGGAAGGAATTCCCCAGTAATTGCCGGCATTAATATCGGCAGTTGAACGCGCTGAAGTTAACAACACAGCCACAAGGGGCAATAGCCAAAGTGCCAAAGCAATCCATACCGCTGCTCGATAGCTTAAATTAAAAGGTAATGATCTTTTTTCTATAGGAGTTGGAAACATTAGGCTTTCTCACTCTTCAGCATGCGCCACAAGAAGTAGGCGATATAAATATCCATAATCAAGAACAGCACTGTCGCAATCGCTGCACCATAACCGGCACGATAGTTAAAGATGGACTGCTCATACATGAAGTATGCAAGCACACTGGATGTACCAAATGGACCACCACTTGTCATTGTCGCCACAAGGTCGAAGCTTCGTAAGGCACCAATTACCGTCACCACCACCGCAATAAAAGTAGCAGGTCGTAATTGAGGCAAAATGACATGACGCAGCATTTTCCAACCATGGGCACCGTCTAAACGTGCAGCTTCGATTTGATCCGGATTAAGGTTATTTAAGCCTGTGAGATACAAGATCATGCAATAAGCGATTTGCGGCCAAAGACCCGCGACTATGATGCCAAATGTCACCCAATTCTCATCGGATAACACCGCCACAGGTTCCATTCCGAACAGCCCAATCGCCTTATTAAAAAGACCAAATGATGGATCATAGAACCAAGAGAAAACCAAGCCAACAACAACTTGAGAGATGACAAAAGGAAAGAAAAACATAGACTTAACTAAACGTATGCCCATGATTTTTTGATTTAGAAATAACGCAATACCCAAGCCAATAGGCGGCGCTAACATGAAGAAAACCATCCAGTAGATATTGTTTTTTAATGCTACCCAAAACTGATAATCATCAAACAGCTCCAAGTAGTTACTAAAGCCTACGAACGTTTTTTCTCCAATCCCGTCCCATTCATAGAAGCTCAGCCAAATACTCTGAAGAATCGGAAAGATCACGTAGACCACAAACAAAATGACTGCTGGCGCTAAGAACAAAACCGGCATCCATTGCTGCTGCCTGCTATGCAATTTCTGCATGGCGCACACACCTCTTATTTTTATTAATTTATAAATCGCCTACTTGCTACTTGAATTTTACTTCAAACAACTCGATGAATAAAATAATGGAATAAAGTTCCATTTTTTGCAATACTCAATTTAGAACATTTTTGAGACTTGGTTTTTTGAAGTGAAATTTACCTTACAAGAATAAGAACAAGAGTGATTTATACGATTAAATTAGCGCCGCTAGAACGAGCACCAAACAGATTGAAGGCACGACTCATTGGTTATAAATGGATATTTTCAGTCTATTTTTTAATAAAATAGTGCAAAACCTAGTCGTATAAATACCTCAAAAAGATTAAGGAAACCCAATATGGCAGAACAAGAATCAAAGAGCGGAGGCTCATCTTTAGACAAAGCACTCAACCTGCTACAGGAAGTATGTGTTGCAGAAGTGCCATTACGCTTTGCAGATTTGGTTGAAAAAACAGACCTGCCAAAAGCCACCGCTCACCGAATTTTAATGTCCCTAACAGAAAAGGGCTTGGTTCGTTTTGACGAATTCACCCAGCTTTATCACCCTGGCTATGGACTACTAGAGCTTGCCCATCAAGCGTGGGCAAAAATCGATATACGTGACATTGCCGCAGACCAAATTAAGTATTTATGGGATGAAACAGGCGAAACCATTCACCTTGCCGTACTTGATCGAGGGGATGTGATCTACATCGATAAACTGGAAAGCCAGAAAAGCTTGCGTCTATTCTCCGCCGTGGGCAAAAAAGGCCCTGCTTATTGCACCGGTGTTGGCAAAGCCATGCTGGCGTTTCTTAGCGAAGACCAATTGGTCGCTGCTATTAAAGAGCAAAGCTTTACCAAACACACAGACACCACCTTAATTAACGAACAAATGCTAAGAGACGATCTTATTAAGATTCGTGAAAGCAAAGTCTCCCTAGATTTGGAAGAACATGAGGAAGGCATTCAATGCGCCGCCTCTGTTATTTTGAATCACAGAAACGAACCCATCGCCGCGCTAAGTATTACCGCTCCAAAATTTCGAGTAGACGACGCGCGTTTTCAACACTTTCAAACACTGGTGAAAGAAGCCTGTATGAAAGTATCCACCCGAATGGGGGCCATGGCCTCTAATTAAGCATAGGAAAGCCCTATTATGGCGACGATAAAACTAACAAACGTCATCAAACGGTTTCATGACATTGAAACAATTCATGGCGTCAATTTAGACCTTCAAGACGGTGAATTTGTGGTCTTCGTGGGTCCATCTGGCTGCGGTAAATCAACTCTTTTGCGTTTAATAGCAGGGTTAGAAGACATTACCGATGGCAAGTTAGAAATCAATGGCATCAACATGAACAGCGTGGCACCTGCAGATCGAGGTGTCGCCATGGTATTTCAATCCTATGCGCTCTACCCACACATGACAGTGGAAGAAAATATGAGCTTTGGTTTACGCATGAATGGCGTAGCCCCAGAAAAAATCAAAGCCCAAGTAAGCGATGCAGCCAACATTCTTCAACTGAATGAATTACTCGATCGCAAACCCAAACAACTATCAGGCGGACAGCGCCAACGTGTTGCCATTGGCCGCGCAATCGTTCGTCAACCAGAAGTCTTCCTGTTTGACGAACCGCTTTCTAATCTAGACGCCGAACTTCGTGTCGACATGCGTATCCAAATCGCGCAGCTACATAACAAACTCAAAGCCACCATGATTTATGTGACTCACGACCAAGTCGAAGCCATGACATTGGCAGATAAAATCGTCGTGTTGCGCGCTGGTAATGTAGAACAAGTGGGATCCCCTCTTGAGCTTTACCACAACCCTGCTAACGAATTTGTTGCTGGGTTTATTGGCTCACCTAAAATGAACTTCTTAGAAGGCAAAGTCGTCAGCATAGACAACAAAGACATTGCCGTTATTGAAATCGCCAATCAAACCGTTGAACTAGAAGTCGATTGCACAAAAGTTTCGGTCAATGAAAAGGTTAAGTTTGGCATCCGCCCAGAGCATGTTAAAGAAAACACCCAAGACGCTGACCTAACACTTAGCCTTGATATCGACGTAGCGGAACACCTCGGTGGCCTAACCTATCTTTACGGCCAATTTGAAGGCAATAAATTAACCATAGAAGTGAGTGGCGCCAACTTAACTCGCAACGGCGAAAGCGTCACCGTCGGCATCAAAAAAGAAGACTGCTACTTATTTAACAGTCGCGGTGAAGCCTTGGTTAACCGCCCTGTGCCAGAACGATAAGAAAAAACGATAAGAACAAAGAGTAAAAAAATAGCCCTTGTAAGGGCTATTTTTTTCATCTGCAAGAGAAAGAGAAAGAGAAAGAGAGAATGTAAGCTAATCAAACGGATTAGGGCTCACCACTTCCGCAAAATATTGCATAAGACTTTCTAAAAACACCCTTAATGCTGGCGTCATGGTTTTCCTATTAGAATAGACCGCCTGTACGATACTGACCTTGGTTGTCCAATCAGGCAATACGCGCACTAGATTTCCCGCTGCCAAGTCTTCACTCGCCACAATTTCCGGCATCAGTCCGACACCAACACCCTGCACAGCCGAACTAAGCAACAACCCACGATTCAGACACACCAACCTTGGATGATGCTGCACTAAACAAATACTGCTGTTCGGTCCGAGCAATTCCCACTGATGGACAGACTCTTGTTTACCAAAGACTTCTGTCAAGGTGGGCATTTTAGCAAGCTGATCTGGATGAGTCGGCATACCAAATTCTTCGATGAACTGCGGACTGGCTACCAAAATCATTCTACTGGTGCCCAATTTCTTCGCCACCATACCCGCCCCATTTACGATGGCTCCCCTTGTTCGTAGCGCGATATCAATGCGTTCTTCCAATACCTGAACGTCTCTATCCGTTACATCCAAATACACTGAAACCTTGGGATACTGCTTCATAAACTCAGGTAAAAACACCGAAAAATGGTGCTGGGCCAATAAAACCGGACAGCTCACCCGCACCACACCCGAAGGAACCGACTGCAATAACGCCACAGATTCGTAAGCAGACTGCCCCTCTGCCACCATATTAATGGCGCCTTCATATAATTGTCGGCCAGCGTCTGTGAGAGAAAAACGCCGACTATTTCGCTGAATCAATTGGATACCCAGCTTGTCTTCTAGCTGCGCAACTCGGCGACTTAAAAGCGATTTTGTAATACCTGACACTCGCTCAGCAGCAGTGTAACCGCCATGTTCAGCAGTCAGGTAAAAATAATAAATATCGTTAAAATCCATAAATCGACTAATTACCCTTAGAGAGCCAATAAGTAAGCGTTACATCGCTCTAGTTTAGGCGTTTTTGACACCCCATAACAATCACACCAACAATACCTACAACAAATAACAAAGAGAAATAATCAATCCCCGCTAATACCACAGCGTTTTTTTGTACTTCATTGGCAATCCATGCAAAGCCGGCCTTACTGGCTAAATCGCCACTCATGTGAGTGCTGTACACACTACTAATCTGGCTCAGTACTCTTATAAAGACAGGATCGTTTGACGCAACATGCTGGTTTAAAACATCATAATGAACTGTTGTACGCCATTGCAGACCAATACTTCCTAAAGTGATCCCTAACGCCACACTCAATTGTGACACCATGTTTTTTACTTGTTGGGCGTGAGAAAAGACTGTTTCATCATGCTGAAGCTCGGTAAACGCTTTCGCTGCCACGGTACCTTGCACACACACCGTAAAAAACACAAAAAGAAATAACGCAGGCGCGACATAAGTCTGTAAGTTGGTTGTTGGCGTTAACCTCATCATAAAAAAGCCATACGCCATCAAACACAAAAAGCCCGTCACATAGAATTTTTTGCCGTGTGGCCGCTTCGGCATAATCAGCATACTAACGTACAAACCAATCACACCCGCTACCTGCCCAAGAGCATACCAATTGCCAATCGTACTCCAACCATACCCAAGCCCTTTCTGCATAATCTGTGGTATCAAGTAACTGTTTGATCCCATTATCAAATAACAGACAAAAAACACAGTCACGCCATTCCGGTACAGCTTGCTATCAAACAGCGACTTCATCGACAGTAACGGTCGATTTTCATGGTGACGAACCATACTGCGTAAAAAATAATACAGGCTACTCAAACCCAACAATAGAAAGACGCCCACCAGCACACTGTTGCTAAAAAAAGCGTAATTACCGTGTTGAAAGCCATACAACATGAAAAAAGAGCCCGCGGCTAAGGCCATTAAGATATAGGGGTGGCTTTGGCTACGAATATCTTCTTTCGCAGGTATGCCAGGCAAACAAAAAGACGCGGTAACCGCACTCAGCAAACTCACCACCATCAAAATGACAAATAAATAATGCCAAGAACTGGACATAAATAAATGCGCCGCCAAAAAAGGCGCAAGAGCAGAGCCTATGGTCAATCCATAAGCGTACGCCTTAATCCCCGTTAAGCGAATCAAACTAGGGGGAAATAAATTAATAATGACCCTAGCCCCTGTCATGAAAGCCGCACCACCAAAGCCCATAATCACATAGCCAATCAAAAAGCCATCAAAGCTTCGGCAGTAAAACCCAACCACACAACCTATAAAGAAGACCAACAAAGAACCTAATATGTAGTACTTCCACCCCACTCGCTCAACTAACCAACGCTGCTTCGAAATGGTGACCACAGCGACACAAGCATACGACGCAGTTGCCAAACTGTATTCTTGTGGAGAAACACCCAACTCCCCCATCAAAGGCGCAGCGGCAAACACAATCATCCCCGTCTGCAAAAAGTTCAGCAGCATGAGCAAGAATATGGTCGCCAGCATTAGCCATTCATGGGATGGCGCTGGCACATATTTGTGACGACTAATTTTACTGATCATCACTTACAAACTTTCTTTAATGATCTTTTGAATAATCACATTGACGCCTTCATCATTGTGATCAAACACACGAGTGCGCCAAGGAGTCTGAACGTCAGCGAGCGACGTTAATACTGGTGCACCTGCGTTATGAGTATCCACGTTTACGCTCATAGACAAACCAGGGCGAAGCGGATGCTCCTGCAGCTCATCTGGGTTTATCACTATACGAACTGGCACCCTTTGCACCGTCTTAATCCAGTTGCCTGTCGCGTTAGACGCGGGCAGCAAAGAGAACGCACTGCCTGTTCCAGGTTCTATCCCTTTTACTTTGCCGTGGTAAGTCACACTAGAACCATAAATATCAGACGTTAAGGTAACAGGCTGCCCAGCGCGAATATGGCCAAGCTGTGTTTCTTTGAAATTCGCGGTTACCCAGACATTTTTTAATGGAATAACAGACATCAAGGTGGTGCCTGGTGCCACATGCTGACCCACTTGCACGCTACGTTGAGCAACATAACCGCTGGCAGGGGCAAGCACCGAAGTGCGATTCAGCGTTAACCAAGCCGCTTTTAAAACAGATTCGGCTTTTAACACATCGGGATGCGTCAGCACCGTTGTATTATCGACCTTCGTTTTATTCGTATCGTATGATTTTAAAGCAAGATTATAAGACGCTTTCGCACTCGTTAAAGCGCTTTCATAATGGCTTAAATCTTCATTAGAAATTAAGTTATTCTTCTTTAAATTCACGCGACGCTGATAATCTTGTTGCGCCTTATCCAATGAAATTTTAGCCAATCGGACATTGGCCTCCTGCTCTTCCAAAGAAGCAAAACTATTGCGCACAGACCGTATGGTACTCGCAAGACTCGCTTCGGCCTGCTGCAAGGCCAACTGAGCATCGACCGGATTTATTCTTACTAACTGATCAGACTCGCTCACCAAGCTAGTATTATCAGCCATGATGTCCGTGACGGTGCCAGACACTTGAGACATAACATTTACAATATTGCCGGACACATAAGCATCTTCTGTTGTTTCGTAAAACCGTCCTATTTTTAACCACCAAATATAGATACCAACACAAACTACCACGACACTAATCGCCAGTAAGACAATCGTGTTTTTCTTTTTTAATGAATGCTTATCTATCTCTGTCATTGCTCTTTTATACTCTCGAAATAACCTGAAGGGATCTGAATCGGGCAAGGATAAGGCGATAAAATAAAGAGGGCAATATCAAAAAATGGGACTCATCGTCCTATAATTAAGACAATAATATCAAAGTTATTTTTCCTTATTTTTTACCAAGAACTTATGAAAAGATCGACATTTTGAGAGCGAAAAGTCGTTGCAAAAAGCAAAAACGCGCTGTTTTCTCAAAATGTTTTATCATTATTTTTTATACGTTTTGACAGCGAGAGCACAAACCAGACAGGAAAAGCATGATCGAGAGGAATAACAAGAGATAAGAGACGACTCAAGCAGACACAGACTGGGTTCTCCCTGTCTGCTTGAATTGGTATTACTTAAACAAATTCTTCTAAAAAGTGTTCCAAATATTGATAACCGCGCTGCGCGGTCAATGGATTATACTGGCTGCCATGCTCTGGACTGTCCGCACTTGGCAACATGAACGAATGCATAGTGCTAGCAAAATCTATGTACTGAAAATCCATCCCCAAACCTGCCCAGTAACGTTTCGCTTCTTGAGCTTCAGATTCATTAACTAGAGGATCTTCATAACCATTCAGCACCATGATTTTCGTTTTGGTGTTGGCCTTTTCTTCCGATTGAGCACGGAAAAAACTCATCAAGCCATGAAAACTCGCCGCGCCAGCACTGTCCGCCAGATGCAAACCGGCCTCTAACGCCAAACGACCACCCAAACAAAAACCAACATGCACAATAGTTTTGCCGTGAATAGCATCACAAGCGGATTCAGTTAGCTCCTTTTGCAAACCATGCAAAGGGTCTGCTTCAGCCAACAAGGCCCCCATTTTCGCCTTTTTCTCATCCATTTCGACTGGATTCTGCCCCATGCCGTACAAATCCAATGCGGTTGCAGAAAACCCCATTGACGCAATACGGTCTGCCACACCTTTTTCAAAGTCCGTCAAACCAGAAAATGTAGGCCAAATAATTACCTGAATGTGACTTTTATCTGAACTCAGCCCATCGACTTGGTAATGCATACGCTTAACATTGTCTTTAAATATCGACTCAAATGTCTGGCTCATAAGCAACCCCTTTAAAAATCTATAAATGATGTTTATCCAGTGTAACCAGCCAAACCCAATGAAATCAATGCAATTACTCGATATCTCGCCAACATTGAATCGACAGAACAACAATCCTTTTACACTCACGAACTTGATGTGCAATTTATTGTCTTACTCTAAAACGATAAGGCATGACATAATTTATGCTAACAACGCCCATAGCGACAGGAGAACAAGTCTTATGAGTAAACCATACAACAAGCTTACGCCTGTAGAAGCCAGTGTCATCCTTGATAAAGGCACAGAACGCCCGTTTACTGGCGAATACACCGACACAATGACAAACGGATTATATGTCTGCCGCCAATGCGACGCGCCTCTATACACGTCAGAACATAAGTTCCTATCGCACTGCGGCTGGCCGAGCTTTGACGATGAAATACCAAACGCCGTAAAACGCGTACCCGATGCCGACGGCCGTCGTATCGAAATCGTCTGCGCCAATTGCGACGGACACCTAGGCCATGTATTTGAAGGCGAAAGACTCACCGAAAAAAACATTCGCCACTGCGTCAACTCCATCTCCATGAAGTTTGTCAGCAAAGACTAATTAACCAGTTTAAGCTCTAAAGCAATAAAACCGCCCCCTTGGCGGTTTTACTGTTTATATCTTCACTACTCACCAAACCTTGGGCAGTTCATCCCATTTAGTCGTATACCTTGGCGACAGATGTTCTCGTTTCATCGCCCACTGAGGCAACACACCTTGCGAGGCGAAAAATACGTTGCCGAGGCCACTATGGTTAATTTTATCCACCACACTCATGAGTGCTTTTGAGTTGCTTTTCGTGCTGTCCGCTCGGAATAAATCTTGCTGAAAAGCATCGTGCTCGTAAAAGTCGGTAAGCATTACGCCTGCTTTCATATAGCGAAAACCATCACGCCAGAGTCGCGCAAACAGCACGCCAGCGACTTCTAATAAATCCCGCGTGTCATCGGTTGGATTAGGAAGTTCAGCAGAAAGCGTTTTCGAATACTGAGGTTCGTTTGGAATAAACGGACTGGTGCGAATGAACACACTGACTAAACGACAAAGGCGTTTTTCCCCACGCAACTTCTCGGCAGCGCGCGTTGTGTACTTGGATATGGCTTCCCGAAGCTCTTGCTTATCCGTCACCTTATGACCAAAAGAGCGACTGCAAATGATTTGTTGTTTGGTTGGCCTAACCAGTTCTAAATCCAAACACGACACACCATTTAACTCACGAATCGTTCGCTCCAACACCACTGAAAATTCGCTACGAATGGATTTCAGATCAGCATTAGCAAGATCCAACGCAGTATGAATGCCTCTCGCCTTTAGCTTCGCCGTGGTGCGACGACCAACACCCCAAACGTCACCCACATCCAACAACGCCAACAAACGCTTTTGTCTGTTGGCGTCCATCAAATCCACTACCGAACCCGTTGCTGGGTATTTCTTCGCAGCATGGTTTGCCAACTTCGCTAACGTCTTAGTTGGCGCGATACCAATACCAACAGTGATGCCCGTCCATTGATCGACCTTGGCTTTTACATGCTTGCCAAATGCCAGCAAATCCGTAACGTGATCAACACCTGTTAAATCCATGAAAGCTTCATCGATAGAATACACTTCCAGGCGTGGTGCCTCTTCCTCCAAGATCGTCATCACCCGATTCGACATATCCGCATACAAAGCATAGTTGGATGAAAAGCACACAATGCCGTGTTTTCTTATCTCATCCTGCACCTGAAACATCGGCACGCCCATCTTGATACCCAGCGCCTTTACCTCTTTGGAACGCGCGACAATACAGCCATCGTTATTCGACAACACCGCAACAGGCGCATGCTTTAAATCAGGACGAAACAACTTTTCACAGCTGGCGTAAAAGTTGTTGCAATCAACCAAGGCAAAGACAGTTCGCATTTAATGGCGCTCGTACTTACGAACCACGCCCGTGACCACACCAAAAATCTCTAATTCAGATTCCTCTGTGATATGAATGGCTTTATAGGCTTTATTCTTCGGGCGAAGTAACACATTGGGCTTAAGCTCCAACGCCTTCACCGTCATCTCCCCATGAATACAGGCAATCACAATATCCCCATGACGCGCCGTCAACGAACGATCCACCACCAAGACATCGCCAGAATGAATCCCCGCCTCTATCATCGAATCCCCCTGGGCACGAACAAAAAACGTCGCATGCGGATGGCTCACGCACAACTCATTTAAATCCAACGATTTTTCAACAAAATCCTGAGCAGGCGAAGGAAACCCCGCCGACACAGAGTCCACATACAAAGGAATCCGCACGCTATTGGCCGCGATAAACGCCGCCGACTCAGACACACCAAGATAAGTCACACGCATAATAAAACACCAAAATACTGTATGGATATACAGTATAGTTTTAAGTAGCATCAATCGCCAAGTGAAATTTTGTAAGAGGCTGGATTTCCGGCTTTTGCGACCAGAAATGAGGCGGGGATCTAATACAGCTCTGTTTCGTCAACATGGAATTCATAACTGTTCAAAGGTATATTACTCGGCTTTACTCTTGAAAAATTGGGACGAGGAATGCGGAGAAAAATTGACGAGGTAGATAAGTGGAGGCCATTTATCGATTCAAACGGTCAAACATACGATCTTAGTCACCTTGATGCCCATGAAGCGACTTACTCCGATATCATAAACGGGAAAAAAGAAACCTACACTTTTATGGTTTCCTACTCGTTCCACTGCTTCGCAAAAGACTATCCTCATCAAACAGAAGCGGAAAAAGCAGATCTGATGTACCACACCCTAAAAGAAAGCAGGCCGTTTTGCTTTGTTCGATATGAATTATCAAAAAAGTATTTGAGACAAATTGTTGATGCATTTGGAGACAAGAAAACCCGCATAGGACACGCAGGTTATGGAAGCTACGCCTCTGTCACCATCAACACAGAGGAAAAAGGGCAAATCATCTATTTCGTGCCCTTTAAGATGTACCGAGAGAAAAAGTTAATGAGGATACATATTACCAGTGCTTACCCTGAAGACGTGATGCCCAAGCTGGATAAGGTGAATTTTTTCAACATTGCGAAGAATCTTAAATTAGGAAAGCCGCTTCCCAAACCCCATAAATAACAAAACCCGCCTAAAAGCGGGTTCCGTCGAGCATTGATTCAAACTTTGAGCCTATGCTCGATATTCAGAAAGCCTTTACCGGGTTGCCCTCGACCTTTTACGGTAGCCGGATGTGTGATGTGACTCACTCTGCTGCATCCATATGACATCTCTGTCAATATCTGTAGTTTATACATGTAAACTTGATTTATCAACCACCCTCTCCGAAGTGTCGGCCTGTGGCGTTTTTGACGCGTTCGATGGTTTGGTCGACCCATGCGGAGTTGGTTTGGATTCTGGCGACTTGTTGCTGGTAGTTTCGGATAGTTTGGCTCATGGCCGTGATGTCGGTGGCGGGTACGACAGCGATGCTTTCCGCTATAAAAAAGGGTTTAGCTGCGTCGTTTACAATCAATTTTTCATCTGCCCCCAAATTCAAAAAAACCACCCGAAGGTGGTATTTTTAAAGCTATACAGGATTGTGAAGTCAGGACTCTCTTACTAAGTGTGTAAAACTTGGCACTGAACGATCAAGCTTTATTAGCAAGTCTTCGACTGTAAGCTCCGGGTCTTTATGTACACGTGCAAAATTATCTAAAGCTTTCATGACACTATCTTTTTCATTAGTGAACAAGAAACACATCAACTCGTCTCTTGTCATCGCTCTGATACCATACTCAGCCAATAATTTTGCCGGAAAGTCTTTAATGTTATCTGTCGCAATAATATTACAACCCGTTTTTACTGCAGCAGCAAGAACATGACGATCATCTGGATCAGGAAGGTCAAGCTGATTTATTAATGGCTCGTAACCTAAAACATAGCGATCGAAAAAGGATGCCTTAATCGAATTTACCTGCTTAATAATGACGTCTTTGCTTTCGGGATGCCTACGAATTAAAGCATTAGACCATTCTGCATCTATCTTATCAGTCCAAAAAAACTGAGTAGTACACCCATCTAACTGCATCAAATTAAGCAGCATCATCCTCAATGGTTGTGAATATAGGGTATTTGCATCCAGCAAAATTTTATCATCCATAACAACCCCTTACATAGAATCTGACTCTTGCTCAAAGTTGGCAATTAAACTAAGAGTCTCTTCTCTTGACCCCTTAGCACTAGAAAGCTTCTCCTTAAATAACAAGACATCTGCCATTTTTACACGATGATGAGTGCCTACCTTCATAGATGGAATTTGCCCAGCCAAAATATAACCTGTTACTTTTGGTCGTGACATTCCAAGAAATTTAGCAGCCACAGCAGGACTAACCATTTTCTCCAAGTCAACCTGCTGTTCAAACAACTGATCATCACCATCCTTAGCCAATTGACCTAACACTTGAACAAGTGCATCAAGCGTCAATTTGGGCAATTCAAATTCAGCTTTTTGACCATTTTTAAGTAACACATCAATTTTTAACTTATCAAGATCCGCTTGATGCAGCTTCAGGTACTGCTGCGCTTTGATTATTGCACTGGTATCCGGCTCAACATTTAAATTGGTTTTCATCATTCGAGTAACCTCTCACCCTTAACACTATCAAGGCAAACTAAAAGCTAGCCTCAGTAACCCCAAACATAAATGAAATATCTGAAAACATCCATTTTTTTCAGTTATTTCACTTAAGTGTTTTTGATCTAGACTTTATACATTCGAAAAAACAACAAAGACGGGCATAGCGCTTTTAACGCATTCGATGATTTGATCGATCCATGCGGGATTGGTTTGGATTCTGGCGAGTTATTGGTAGTTCAGATGGTTTGGATCATGGCTATGATGTCGGTGGCGGGTACGACAGCGATGCTTTCCGCTATAAAAAAGGGTTTAGCTGCGTCGTTTACAATCAATTTTTCTGATCCCAAAACTTACCACATGAAAAGTAAGGAAAACGTCAAGAAAAGGGCTGACAAAGCGTGACAGGTCACATAGTATCGAATTAACAACTTAATCAATGACAATTTCGCGACAACCAAGGAAGGTGAAGCAATACTAAATCCTCCCCTTCTCTTAGCTTGTCAGCGTACTCACAGAGAAGATTTATGCAGTTTCTTAACGCCAAGATTAACCAGATTATCATCCACCAAATTTTTAAAAAAAATAAAGAGCTCCAAATCCAACAAGCTCCGTCGAAAAGTACTGCATATACCGAATTTGACGATAGTGCCATGTCAAATTTCAGGAGCCGAGTTAGTGACGCACTTGGGGAAAACACCAAAGCAGTTGAAATGATCATAGAAAGGCAAGATGCAACAAGCTTAAGTAGGTTGGTCGATAGAGCAATAAACGAAGATAATGAGGCGTTTATAAATTCCTCATTTGAGATTGCAAAACTACTTGATAAGGCACAAAAAAAAGCATCTTATCCTGGCGGTATCGTCGTTGTATTTACAGGCACTTGTAATTTTCCAGACACACCGTTCCTTGGAATCATAAAAGCAGAAACACACAATGCTTATCAAAAACTAGTTGATCCTGATACCAATAAAATATCATTAAACTACATTGAGGATGTATTGCTTACTCCCAGCGCTCGACTTTATAAAACAGCCGCATTTCTACAAAAAAGAAATTTTCAGCCTGATAACGAAGATTTAAACAGAAGCTGGGAAGTATGGGTATCTGATTATCAAATAAGCCAAGCCGAAGGCAAAGCGGCTGCTTACTATTTTTACAACGGATTTTTAGGATTTACCTACCCAGATACAAGTGCGAGAAGAACAAAGCTTTTCTTTGAGCTAACAAAGAAGTTTATAAGTGAATTAGAAATAGATGAAGAAGAAAAAAATGATTATATAAACGCTTTAATCAGCTACATTAAAGTCAATACGTCACCTATAATTAGTCCTGTAGACTTCTCTAATGACTATTTAAATGAAGACATTAGAGAAGACCTCATTGAAAGCCTAGAAGACAATGGGTTGCCAAGAGAGAATTTCACAAAAGATGTAGAGCACATAAAGAAAAGCCTTAAACTAAGAAAACTGTCCTTTAATAGCAACATAAAACTAACAGCTTCGCCTGAAGTATTTAAAGAAAAAATATCGTTTGAAAGCATTAAAGGTACACCTGATGAAAGAGGTAATATACCAGAATGGACTCAAATAATAGTGAAAGAAAAAATAACAAACCAAGAATGAATGAAGATGAGTTTTTAAAAAAATGGATAAATGACAAGCCTATATATGAAGCTTGGGGTAACTTTATTCAGAATGAAGTTCAAACACAGCTTTTTGATATTGGAAAGGACCTAAATTCTTTTTTGAAGGTTCCAGTTAAATATCGTTTAAAAGATGATAAATCAATTATTGATAAAGCGTTCCATCGTAACAAGGGTTATAGCGACCCTTATCATGATATTGAAGATAAAGTTGGTATTCGTTTTATCGTCTTACTGCTTGAGGATATTAATGACATTTGCAATATCATCAAAAGCTCTAATCAATGGAGCTATGATGAATGCAAACACTTTGAGCAAGAGAAAGAAGAGAGTCCTCTTGCTTTTGGATATCAGTCTGTTCATTACATACTTAGACCAAAGGTAGACATTCAACTAGAAGACGTGACTATTACAACCAATACGCCATGTGAAGTGCAAGTTAGAACACTTTTACAACATGCTCATGCTGAGTTAACGCACGATCAAATTTACAAAGCAACAAAGAAAGTAAAGCCTTCTGTCTACAGAACTGTAGCTAAAAGCATGGCGCTTATTGAGACAACTGATGACTTCTTCAGATCGGTATCAATAGAGCTGAACAACTCTAAGTTCAAAGAGTTTAACATAAAAGAAAAACTGGACTCGCTATATTTTTTACTAATAGGTATACACCCAACATTTGAAAAGTCATCCGCTATAATATGGGATGCTTATGAATACCTTATTGATGATGAGCTTATGAGAAGAATAGAAAAGCTTTTCCAAAGAAAACAGAGCCTAGCCCAACTCATAACCAGCCTACTACCTAAAAATTCGCTCTATAGACAAAGTACAATCTTATTTATAATTTACCTTATTTTAAAAAAACCAAATGATGCAGATCGGGAATGGCCAATTTCTAGAAAAGATCTTGATGAGATAGCAGCTGATCTAGGAGCAAGCCTAATAAATGAATAACTCTATTTTAAAAAATCAAGAGAAAAAACAAAATGCAACACATTAACTTTATAAAAGACATATACGAAAAATCAAACGCAATATTTGGACTAATAAGTTTCTTATTGATCATACTATCCAACTTCATTCCACCTGCAAACGGAAAAGTATTATCAATTATTGCTACAACCTGCATTTTGATATCTTTTTATTATGCTGCTCATCAAAGATGGAAAGAACAAAACCAAAAAATCGAAGATTTGACAATTAAAAATAAAGATTTAAAAAGCATAGAAGATAGTAAAGAAATAAGAATACATACGATTCATTCTGCTATAACCTTCTCATCAGGAACAGGATTGATTTTCAGAAATGCCAACATAACAATAAAGTTACACATCGATAACCGCACCAACAATAGCGCAGCGTTTTTAAATTTTAAAATAAACGCATTTTCAGATAATAAAAATGTAAAACTCGTGAACCCATTATCAATTACTGACAGCGAAACAAACATTGAAAGCAAAGATTTCACACTTAATTCAAATACTTCTAAATCACTAACAATAAAATCATTACTAAATAGTGAATTCAAAAGTCCTGTTGATAATGCAAATTTCATAAAAAACAATAACAATAAAGAAATTGAGATAACATACACTGTATCAAATAATGGTATAGTTGAAGATAAGAGCTATTTTGTTTCAATATCATTTGACAATTTAATAGATAGATTTAAAGATGTATGGGGAAAACAAGATAAAGAAGCTTATAAAATCATTAGTTAACCATTCTTCCCCACTCCCCCAACGCTTTGCGCATCTATTCTCTGGAATGGGTGTGCATGTAGCGTTTGTCCAGTCGATCCCTGCTCTTCTTGTCTTGCTAGCTGCCGCGGGCGAGTTTACGTATATCGTGGCTGGTGAACTTGATGACAACGTCATCGCAGAGGTTTTGGCACCAACGCTCTATGGTGCGTTCAATCTATCAGGGTCAGACGAAAAATGGTTTGTGCGGCAGATTGCGCTTCGCTTATCGTGCCCTACAAGTGATATTGTTTAGGTTCAGCAGTGAGGAGTAAGGTAGCTTCAAGTCGGTGTGACAGCAACAAAAGGCGTAATAATGCATCAAAAAAGTTTTGTAGAAACGGTAAGGAATGAAATAAGTATTGAAGTAAAAAAGGAAAATGTAGAACGTTGGAGAGATTAAGGTGGCATCTCTACCAGCCGCACCTCGGCACACAAGTCCACCGCTGTGGCTGCTTCCTTCCGGACCTGACCAGATTAACGGTTTATCGTTGCGAGGGGACCAGCAGAGACACCATAAAGGAGGCCTGTTGACCTTGGGGCGCAATTATACGCAGCCAATACGAAATATCAACCGCCTTTCTTATGTATTTTCAAATACTTAAATCTTTTTGCTTATCAAGCGCCCTTTCCATCTCTTGTCCCGTGCTTGCGCTTTTTAGTCTCAGCCTATAACGCGGGTTACATTTACGGTAAGATACGCGCCATTAAGAATCATAGGAGTAGCGAGTTGAAGCTATTTGTAAAAAACCTAACCCACGTGGATTTTTCCTACTTTGACGCCAAGCGTGGCTTGTTGGGTGAAAGCTGGCAAACCGACATTGTACTGACCGGCAAGTTAAACGATGAAAGCATGATTTGTGATTTCAGTATCGTGAAAAAACAAATCAAGAAATGGCTGGATGACAATATAGATCACATGCTGGCGATTCCTGCCGAGCACAACGGATCTACTCTTACGCCATTGGCTGGTGATCGTGTTTCTTTTCATTTTGATCACAGTAAAGAAGCCGCTGGCGACAAACGCGTATTTCAATGCGATGCGCCAGCTCAGGCCATTTGCGTTTTACCCATGACAGAAGTCACACCAGACGCCGTTGCCAAGTGGGTTGAAGCACAAATATTGAACCTACTTCCTGCTGAGTTAGAAGCGGTAAGCGTGCGTTTTTCACCAGAACACATTTCTGGCGCGCAATATCAATACAGCCATGGCTTGAAAAAACACGCTGGTAACTGCCAACGTATTGCTCACGGTCATCGCTCTACGGTTGAAATTTACGCCAATGGCGAACGTAATGCGGCAATGGAACACGATTGGGCAACACGTTGGGAAGACATCTATTTAGGCACACAAGAAGACTTGATAAACCAAGTCACCGAAAACGACGTGAGCTATCACTGTTTCAGTTATACCAGCCAGCAAGGTTTGTTTGAGCTAAAAATAGACAGTAATCAGGTTTACATGTTGGATTGCGATACCACGGTTGAGTCACTTTCCGCACACATTGCTGATGTCTTGGCAGAAGAAAACCCAGGCACACACATTGAAGCCCACGGCTTTGAAGGTATTGGCAAGGGCGCGATTTCAGAAAAAGTAAAGGCAAGAGTATGAGCTTAAAAGAGTACGAGAACCTCGCTCAAGGCGAAAAGTTATCGCTAGACACGGTATTAACCAATTTAAAAACAGACGAACATGGTTTGATCGCAGCCATTGCGCAGCAGCACGATACTGGCGAAGTATTAATGCTTGCCTACATGAATGAGAAATCCATTCGTGAAACATTAGAAACGGGGCAAGTGTGTTACTGGTCTCGTTCACGCCAAACTTACTGGCGCAAAGGCGAAAGCTCGGGGCACCGCCAAACATTAGTGTCTATGTCATTTGATTGCGATGGCGATGCGATACTTATTCAAGTAGATCAGAAAGGCCCAGCCTGCCACACAAATCGTCGCGACTGCTTCTTCTTTTCTGTCGAAGGGAATGAAGTGGTTATAAAGTCCGCTCCACAATAGACCAACCTCCATGGCAATTTATGCACTGAAGCGGTGCATAAATTGCAATTTTCTCTGTACCTTTACTCCCCTTTCACGCTATCTTAAGAGTAGACCGCTTTTCTTGCACATTTCAGACAAGAAAAACGGGCTAAGACATGACACAGAAATAACCCTATCTGCACCACGATGCTCCACTTTCAAAAATAGTACTTAAAACTGAAAAATAAGTACCAATACATAGAAAGCTATAAGCAGACGTTATTTCTGTAAGTTAATGTAATTTTATTGGCACAACTATTGCTGACTAAATGTCATTCTCTTCCACTCTTAATATTGGATACGCTATGTTAAAACTGTCTGTACGCACCAAGATATTATCGCTTATTGCGTTGTTTTCACTGGTTATTGTAGGAATTAGTATCAGCTCGGCTTTAACCAGTAAATCTGTCTCTTCTGAATTACAAAGCCTTTCCTCTCAAAGCCTCCAACTCGTTAAAAACTTAGAAAAAAGCCGTCAGCTTTTATTGCAGCAATCGGTTGAGTTCGAACGAGGCTTTTTCCAGGTATCTATCGCCAAATCGATTGGCGGTTATGGCGTAGAACAAGTTACCGAATCCGCAAATAAATTTAAGACCTATACTGGCGAGTTGCTCATCAGTATTGAAAACGTAAAAAGCATCCTTGCCACTCTGCCTGTGCACGATGGGCTAGAGGGATTATTTGAACAAATCAAAGCTCTCGAAGAACAACAAGAAGTTTTCCTAGCCTCTAGTACAGAAACCTACAACTGGTGGGAAAAACTTAACACCCTAAAAGCCAATAAATTCCGTAAAGAAGCCGAAGAAAGTCTGATTACCGTTAATGCGCAAATGGAAGAAATCATTACCGCGATTAACAATTACAGCGATAACGTTGCGCAAGCCCAAAGCAGTAAACTTGATCAAACCATTTATACCAGTGGCGCACTTGCCGCTATCCTTATTGCTGTTGGTATTGTCGTCAGCATTATTATCGTTAACGGTATCTGTCGCCCTCTTATTCGCGCCGTTCGCCGGGCTGAAGACATTGCAGCAGGGAATCTAGCCAAATCACAAGTGACCAGAACTCGTAAGGATGAAATTGGCCTGTTAGAAACAGCAATGGATAAGCTTGTGATACAGCTTAGTAGTATTCTGCACGATGTAGCGGAATCCAGTTCTATGCTGACAAATGCCGCTAATGATCTGAATCGAATCACCGATGAATCTTCAGAAATGGTGGATCGCCAGCAAGAAGAAACCAACTTCATTTCTCAGGCAATACAAGAAATACAATCCACGGCGGTTCACGTATCCGAATCCACCACAGACGCAAGCCAAGCCGCCCACAATGCTGAAACCGCTGCCAATGAAGGCACAGCGATAGTCACGAAAACCATTGCCAGCATTCAGGAGCTGGCGAGCGAAATTGCCAGTTCTGCCGATACGATTAATGATCTACAGTCTAATACTCAAGAAATCAGCACCATTCTGAATACTATCCTAGGCATTGCCGAACAAACCAACCTACTTGCCTTGAACGCGGCAATTGAAGCAGCGCGAGCGGGCGAGCAAGGCCGAGGTTTTGCTGTGGTAGCCGATGAAGTACGCCATCTTGCCCAAAACACTCAAAACGCCACGCAAGAAATCGAGAAAATGATCGCGCTACTGCAAAGTGGCACCAGCTCTGCTGTGAAAGCCATGACATCGAGCCATCAGCGCTCTACGGATGCGGTTAATCAAGTAAAACACGAGGAAGATTCCCTACGTCATATCAACCAATCCGTGTCTAAGATTCGTGATATGAACGATCGAATTTCAGCAACCGCAGAAGAGCAAGCATCGGTAACCGCAGAAGTCAGCCGCAACGTCGAGAACATTACCGAAATTGCGTCACGTACAACCAAGTCGATTCATTCGATAAGCAACTCTGCAGAACAGCTGGCCTCATTAGCAACACAGCTTTCCGCTAAGATCAGTTATTTCAAAGTATAGTGTTACAGGAGTATACTTTTTAGATTAAGATTTCAGGGGAAGTTAATCACTTCCCCTTTTCATTCCTAGGAGAAAACCATGTGTCGTTGGATGGCGTATCAAGGTGACGCGGTTTACCTTGAGTCATTACTTTTCAAACAAGAGCATTCTTTAATTCATCAAAGCTTAAGCGCCAGAAAATCGGAAGTGACAGTGAATGCAGACGGTTTTGGTCTTGGCTGGTACGATGAACGCGAGGAACCTGGCCTTTATCATGAAGTATTACCAGCTTGGAGTGACAGCAATTTAAAAAGCTTAGCACGACACATAAAAAGCGGGCTCTTCTTCGCGCACGTCCGCTCGTCCACTGGCACAGAAACCAACCGTTCTAACTGCCATCCGTTTAGTTACAAAAACTGGCTATTCATGCACAACGGACAAATTGGCGGCTACGAATCGTTGCGCTGGCAGTTAGATCGCTTGATTCCAGAACACCTTTATAATCATCGCCATGGGGCAACCGATTCAGAGGTTATCTTCTTGTTAATGATCGCCAATGGCTTAGAAACAAATCCAGAACATGCGATTGAGACAACCTTGGCGCAAATTCTCGACATGATGAAAGCAAAAAACATACAGGATCCGCTGCGCTTTACCGCGGTGTTTTCAGATGGGGTAGAAATCACTGCCATTCGTTTTTCCAGTGATGAACAAGCTCCGAGCTTGTACTACAAACAATTTGGCACACACATTGTTATTGGTTCAGAACCGCTCGACCATTCTGGCGACAGCTGGACGCAAGTTCCCGCTGGACACATTGCCAAAATACAAGATCAGGTTTACAAAATCCAACCCTTGTCAGGCTTATTAAAAATGACCGCTTAGCGGTCATTTTTAATAACATATTTATCTTTCAGAATAGGCTCTCGCGGCTTGTCGTCCAGATTAAGCTTGCTCTTTTTCACGATACGCGTACGTCGCATCAAAACGAGATTGAATCCAATCGCCACTTAAAATCGAATCGTATTTCGCAGGTTTATCCGCAGTCGCACAGCTCGGTACGCATTCAACGTTGGTTTCGTAGTCTGGCTCCACAAAGAATGGGAACGAATAGCGATGCACATCTGGTAAAGAAGCGCGCACTCGGTGCGCTGTTGAAACGTATTCATCATTGGTCCAGCGTTGCATCAGATCGCCAATATTCACCACCAAAGCGTTGTCGATCGGTGTGGCATCGACCCACTCGCCTTTGCGGTTTTTCACTTGTAAGCCACCTATTTGATCTTGCAATAGTAAGGTGACACAACCGTAGTCTGTGTGAGCACCCGCACCATTGTCATGATCATTAGCAGGGCGTGGCGGATAATGAATCATACGCAAAACGGTCACGTGATTTTTGAAGCCTTGGGTGAAAAAATCGTCATCCAAAGACAAGGCCTGCGCCATCGCGGTCAACAACTTCTGCGCCACTTGGAACGCCTCTACATAGTATTCTTGCAGAACTTCTAGTGTAGCAGGATCGCTTGGGTTTTGATTTGGGCCATAGGCGGTCGGATATTTAACCGCCAAAGGATGATCTGTAGGAAAATCCAACGCCATATCAAAGGTTTCTTTCCAGTCCGAATGACCCACTTCATCAAGCTGCTCTTCACCAATATTGCCGTAACCACGGTGATTAATACTATTTTTAATATCTATGGCGTTTTTGACTTCTTGTGGTTGGTTAAAAAAACGCTTGGCCTCGCGCATAAGTGCGGCCATCAGCTCTTTCGGAATACCTGTATTAGTCAAGTAGAAGAAGCCAATTTCGCGGCATGCCTTATCTAAGGCTTTAATTTCGCTCTGACGAACCGACTCGCTTTCATGAATCAATTTCGACAGATCAATCAACGGTATAGACATTACATATTCCTTAAGCTCTGGAAGACAATTTTATCAGTTGTGTGTGCTTGGGATTAAAGCGTTTCAGACCCATTTCACCAAAATCTACGAAAATCATTTGCTTGGCGTCTTGCTCCTGACGGACAACAACACCTTGACCGAACTGATCATGGCGGACTTTGTCGCCAGGCTGCAAAAGCCCCTTACCTTCTACACGATGACGGAAAGTTAAAGAGGGAGAAGGATCAACCGCATTCAAATAGCGCTGAAACACAGAACCTTTTTCTGTATCAATTGGCGTGCCAGTGTTTTCACTGTACCAAGCATCGCAAATATGGCTCACCGCATAAGGCTGCGCTTCGAACACAAAGCGCGACAGGGACAAGCTCTTCAATGCTACACGAGGAATATCGCCCTGCTTCATCCGCTTATGCTCGTCGGCACTTGGGCACTCAAGCAAAACTAATTTCTGTTTCGCCCGCGTAATAGCCACATAAAACAGGCGTCGCTCCGACGCCATATCACTGGCGGCTTGTTTGTCTATGGCGCTTAAATCTTCGTCATAATACGGGAAACGCCCTTCCTGTAAGCCAGACAGTAACACCTGATCGAACTCCAAGCCTTTCGATTTATGGATCGTCATCAAATGCACGCCATGCACATCGTCCGTTTGCTTTTCATTCAAAGTAGCAAGTTGCTCTAGGATCGATTTAGCATCGCCGCCCACACCGCGCACATAGGCCATGAAAGCATCGCAAGTGGCTATCTTTTCTTGGGTCTGAATATCTTTACTGCTGGTGCTTTCGAAGTAGCGATAAATGCCCAACTTCTCCAAGGTATGCGCTAAGCCTTGCCCCGGATCGGTGCGATAAATGCCTAAGCTGCGCAACCAATCGGCACGCTCATAGAGTTTCTTGGCTCGCCAACCATCCGTCGCATCAGCCACAGACTCGATAATTTGCGGCAATAAATGTGGCGACTGTTTCGCTTGCTGGATCAAGGTTTTGCGTTGCGCTAACGAACCTCCCAAGCTGGGCGTCGTAAGCAAATATTCAATGTCATCAGGATGAAAAAAGGTACTTGGGCTTTCCAAACCACCAGCAATAACGGCGAGATACGCCATCAACATACGAATCTGGCGGTTTTCCAATAACGGCGAATCACCGTGCAATTGATACGGCACGCCTTTGTGCATCAGGGCTAATTGCACAGGCACCATGTCGCTGTACAAGCGCACCAGCACCGCGCTATCGCTCAATGCGCGGCCTTCATCAACCCAAGATTTCAGCTCTCCCAACAACGCCTTACCCGTTTTCGGAGCGCGAGCAAAAGACACTCGCGTGCGTTCGCCAGCGCCAATGACCAAGGCGTCAGGGTCATTTTCACTGATCACACTCGATGCCATTAAACCGACGGCATGGCCAAAACGAAAGCTCGTACTTAATGGATACGTCGCCACATTGGCAAAGTCTTGGTCAAACTGGCTTGCCATAATCTCTGGGCTGGCGCCGCGCCATTCATAAATGCATTGCTGCACGTCACCGACAATCATCCACTGACAAGGCGCAGGATAAAGCTGCTTTAGCAGCTCGTATTGGCAAGGATTAATATCTTGGAACTCGTCAATTAATAGGTAACGGAAATCTGGCACCAAGCCACGCACTCTAACGCGTTCCGCTTCGTCTAACTGACTGATTAATTCATAAGGATCACTGAGTAAATCCGCAAAAAAACGGATGTTGTTGCGTTTGCGTAGCTTTTCTAACTCATCGTATAACGCAGGGAAAAATTTGCGTTCGCTCGACCAACCCAAGGCTTCAAAAACAATCTGCGCAGGTTGATCAGACGCTTTCACTTGATCGACAAACAACAGCACGTCTTCAAGCCAGTCTTTCTCGTCTAGCATAGCAATTTTCTCGCCATTGCGAACCAGACGTTGTAACGCCTCGCGCAACATTTTTACCAAACTAAAATCGTCAGTAATTAACTTGGCGCTCGTCAACCAACCTTGCTGTTCTAGGCGACGACAAAACTTCATACCAAACGCATGAAAGGTCATCACGCTGGGAGAGCGTAAATGCCCTGCTGCCATAAGGCGCTTACTCAAACGCTCGGAGAATTCCTCCTGTGCGCTTTTATTAAACATAAACACGCCGATGTGAGAAGGATCCACACCCTGCGCTAACAAATGCTCAATACGAGAAATTAAGGTGGTGGTTTTCCCTGCCCCCGCCACAGCGATGACTTTCGCAGGGGTGACGAGATCATGATTTACAACAAGCGTTTGCTCATCGGTTAACGAGGTAGTCACCTCAGTATTGGGCTGAACTTGTGTCAAAATAGTATTGCCTTGTTAATCTTCGAAACGCTAGTCTTCAAATAGGTGGCCAATTTCACGAAACGCAAGGTGTTCTCTTCCGGCGATCTTGGCAATAGATTCACCGCACACCACCAAACGTCGTTGTACTCGCGCAAAAAAGACGCCATTGGTGCGTGCTATCAGAGGATAACGAGACGTGTCTACATCGTCGTCCATCAAGTTCACCACTTCGCCAATCACCTCGCCAGACTCCACTTCTTCACCAATGGCTTTGTGATAGCAAACAATGCCAGCACACGGTGCTTTGACTAAATCCATGGCATCCAGCGGATAATATTCCACGTCGCTGTCGTCGATCACTGGCGCCTTTCCTGCGATCACCTCTCGCAGCACCAAGTAATCAAACAAGGCTTGTGCATCTTGCTCGGCAAACTCATTGGATATGTCATTTTCGCCGCGCAATTCTACCGTTAAAGAGCGACTTCCCCAAGGAATCAAATGAGCATAATGGGCTTTTAAATCCCGCCACACGCTGACATTTGTTTCATCAAACGAGGCAGCACCTGTTTCCAACTCGGACAAGCCCACTTTGGCACCCAATAACGCCAGCAACGGCTTAAAGTGACTTTCAAATTCTTGCGCCACATAAGCGTGCATACTGGCTTCACCAGAACAATGCAGATCGAGCACTTCGTCTGCGTCCATAGACAAAGCCAACAAGGTTTTCTTCATGCCTTGCAGTTCCGTAGTTTCCGGTAGCAAGGCTAATTCGTCATGGATCGCTTGGCGAACCAGATCTATATTGCTTTCAATGTCGCCGGTCACATCACCTTTGATGCGTTTTTCTACTTTCGCGCCTAACTGCGGCCAGTTACGATTAAAATTGCCGCCACCGTCTGAAAACGCAAAGCGACCAGGAATATAACCATGGAAGTTCTGCGCCAAACCAATCGGGTTAGCAACAGGCACAACGACTATTTCCCCTTGAATCAAGCCCGCATCATCGGCTTTTTTCAGTTTTCTCAGCAAGGTGTTAAGCACCAAAAAACCCGGCCATTCATCCGCATGCAATCCCGCCTGAAAATAGACTTTAGGGCGCGCACCGGCTTCACCAAAATGGTGAGCTTTTAAAACACGCTGAGTACCAGGCGTCGCGCTTGGCAGAACATGAGAGTAAATTTGGTAAGACATAACACCTCGAAAAAGCTGTAAAACATTCATCCAATTTGAACCAACAACATGGTACGCTAAATCCGATTCTTAATAAAAAACAATTCCTTAAATATAAAAAGTGTAAGAAATTACGTATTAAGTGCGTCTAATACCGACAACCCCACCCAGCCCCTCTCCTTCAAAGACATAAGAGGAGGCAAAATGTACTAACTCCTCCCAAGCTAAATAAGGGAAGAGGCTAAATTGTACGTAGCTCCTCCCCCAGGCAAGGGGGAGGCTGGGAGGGAGTAAATTGAAAACAAAAACATCAGGAGAAAGGAATGAAAAAATCGTTTGTCTCGGCATCCATCGCAGCCGCCCTCGCCTTATCAAGTTTTTCAGCCGTTGCCAATTCCACACCACAAAGCTGGCAAGACACACTCCAACAAGCCAAAGGCCAAACTGTATACTTCAATGCTTGGGGTGGTGCCGACAACATTAACGATTACATTCAATGGGCAGCGGATCGTATAAAAGAAGAATACGATGTCACGTTAAAACAGGTAAAACTGACCGACACGTCCGATGCCGTAAACCGCGTCTTGGCGGAAAAAGCCGCTGGCAAAGACACCGATGGTTCCATCGACCTTATCTGGATCAATGGCGAAAATTTCCGCGCCATGAAAGACAACAACCTGTTATTTGGTCCATTTAGCCAATCTTTACCAAACTACATCAATTATGTAGACGAAAACGCACGCCAAAGTTTAACCCAAGACTTCGGCACGCCGGTCGAGGGGATGGAGTCTCCTTGGGGGATGGCGCAAGTCATCTTTATGCATGACACAGCAACCTTGAGTAACCCGCCCAAGTCCATTGTCGATTTACTCACCTACGCCAAAGCCAATCCGGGAAGAATCACCTACCCAGAACCACCGCAATTCCTTGGTTCAACCTTTTTGAAACAAGCCTTATATGAATTAACCCCTTACCGCAAAGCCCTATCTCAACCAGCAGACAGTGTGGATTTCGACAAGATCACCGCACCGTTGTGGGCATATCTTGATCAGCTTCATAAGGTTGCATGGCGTAATGGTCAAACCTTTCCATCAAGCTCACAAGAAATGATGCGCTTGCTCGATGACCAAGAAATCGATGTAGCATTAAGTTTCGATATTTCCGCGGCATCAGTTCAGATCGACAAAGGCAACTTGCCAGACACGGTACGCTCTTACGTTTTCACAAACGGCACCATTGGTAATACGCACTTTTTAGCGATCCCATATAACAGCGGTGCAAAAGCAGGCGCTCAGGTCGTGGCAAACTTTATGTTGTCACCAGAAGCGCAAATTAAAAAACAAACGCCAACTATTTGGGGCGATTTGAGCGTATTGTCTTACGCAAAACTACCAGCGTCAGAACAAGCTAAATTTGACGCCTTACCACGTGGTATCGCGACCTTGAGCATTGAAGAGCTGGGTCAAACGTTACCAGAGCCACACAGTAGCTGGGTAGAAGCGTTGGAAAAAGAGTGGCGTAAGCGTTACGCGCAATAAGGTTTAAAGATACGGTGTCATTCCCGCGATGGAATGAATCCGTCATCTAAAATGACGTTCAAACGATCATATTAATCGTCGTTCCCGCGAAGGCGGGAATCAATCTCTTATGGTCGTTGAAAAAAGGTCGTTGAACATAACCTTGTGTAGACGAAAACATTGGGTTCCCGCCTTCGCGGGAATGACAAACTTTAGTGGCTAGGATTAGCCCCAAAATATATTAAGAAGCAAGATGCCGTCAAAAAACGCTAAATGGATCACTGGGATTATCACCTTATTGCTGATCTTTCCGATTTTCATTGGTTTGATCGGCACTTTGCTTCCTGCGTTTGCGTATTTCCCCCCCCTTGGGGAGTACAATTTTTCTTTAGCGCCTTGGCGTAGTCTATTTTCCCAAGGTGAGTTTTACGCCAGTGTAAAACTCACGCTAATTACCGGTATCGCCGCGCCGTTACTCGCCCTTTGGTTCGCTCTGTCGCTATTGGCTTGGGGTTATCAACGTCCGTTTTTCCGTAAAGTCGAAGCTCTGCTCTCGCCTATTCTCGCCATTCCTCATGCGGCGATTGCCATTGGCTTGTTGTTCTTATTGAGTCCGTCCGGTTGGTTGGTGCGATTATTTAGCCCTTGGCTAACGGGATTTGATCGCCCGCCCAATTGGATTACCGTACAAGATCCCTATGGCGTTTCACTGATTCTCGCCCTTGTGATAAAAGAAATGCCTTATCTCTTGTTTGTCATGCTCGCCACCATGAAAAGCATCAAAGCACGAGAAAGCTTACAAGTTGGCCAAGCCCTTGGTTACAGCCGTTTTACTTTGTGGCGCAAGGTGTTAATTCCTCAGCTGTATCCGATTATCCGTTTGCCCATTTTCATTGTGATTGCCTTTAGTTTGACCGTGGTCGATTTGGCTTTGGTAATTGGCCCCAACACACCGTCTACGTTGGCAGTGACCTTGCTACGCTGGTTCAATGATCCCGATTTATCCATGCGTTTAATGGCCAGCGCTGGCGCGATAGCACTCATGCTTGTCATTGTGGTTGTTTTGGCTGGTTGGGAACTGGCGCATTTGTCGTTCAGCAAACTAAGCCGAGCTGAACGAAGTAATGGTAAACGCTCTGGCCTAACGGACAACTTACTTCGAGTTGGGGTTGCTTTGGGCTTGCTATGCTTACTGAATGCTTTTGTGGCTCTGGCTTTGCTGCCGATTTGGTCGCTTACTCGACGCTGGCGCTTTCCCGATGCTCTGCCAAGTCAATGGACGTGGGACAACATCGAACGAGCGACACCGCTACTAATGGACCTTACCGTAAACACCCTGACCATTGCTTTGATTGCCACGCTCATGGCGTGCGTCATAAGCCTTATCATGTTAGAAACAAAGCGCCACAGCAGTAAAGGTTCAAGCTTAAGCAAACCGCATGTGTTCGATTGGTTGATTTACGTGCCCATTCTTTTGCCACAGATTGGCTTTCTGTTTGGTTTGCACGTGCTGCTGATTTATCTGAACCTAAATGGCGACTTGTGCGCCATTATTGCTCTGCATTTGATGTACGTTTTGCCCTATGTTTACTTAACACTAAAAGGCCCCTACTTGGCCTACGAAGAAGAATACTTGCTGCAAGCCAATCGACTCAATCATCGTCCTTGGCGCAATTATGTCTTAGTGAAAATCGCCATGCTAAAACCCGCTATATTCACCGCCTTTGCGATTGGTTTTTCCGTCAGTATCGCCCAGTATTTACCGACACTGATTGCTGGTGAAGGCCGCTACAGCACATTAACCACAGAAGCCGTTGCACAAGCGTCATCAGGCGACAGAAAGCAAGTTGGCAGCATGGCAATGCTACAAGCTTTCTTTCCCATCATGGTGTTTTGGCTCGCGCAATTCATTCCACCACGTTGGACCAAATGGCGCTTGGCGTTAGACGCTTTATTTAGCAAAAAAAATAGAAGGAATAACAAGTGCTCAGTGTAAATGCGTTTTCTTTGTCATTGGACGGCAAGGCACTCATTAAAGATTTAAGCTTCGAGATCGCCAGCGGACAAGTCTTGTCTATCATGGGGCCAAGCGGTATTGGCAAATCCAGCCTTCTGCATTTTTTAAGCGGCTCTTTATCGCCTAACTTAATCACCACTGGCGAAGCCTTTTTAAACAACCAAGCCTTGCACACAAAGTCTACCCAAGAACGAAAAGTCGGCTTATTACAACAAATGCCCTTGTTGTTCCCTCACATGAGCATCATAGAAAACCTACTCTTTGCCATCCCTGCCGACATCAAAAAATCTGCACGAATCGACATGGCGCAAGACGCTTTAGAAAAACTCGGCATTCCCGACAAAGCCAACGCACTACCGAAAGAACTCTCCGGTGGACAACAAGCTCGTGTTGCCCTGCTCCGCACCCTACTTTCTCAACCCGACTACTTACTGCTCGACGAACCCTTCAGCAAACTCGACCCAGCCCTGCGTCGCGACGTACGCGCTTTTGTACTAAACGAAATACGCCACGCCAACATACCCGCACTGCTCGTTACACATGACCCAGAGGACGCCAAAGCCATGGAAGGAGACTGTTTGGAATTGGGGATATTGATTAGCACTTTATACTAGTACGAAAGAAGAAATCGCTTTATTATTTGTGATTAATTATCTAACTAGCAACATCTATAATATTAGTTATTCCATCAAAATTATTTTAATAAAGACCAAGGAAGTCAAAATGAATTTCTATGCCTTACGAGTTTCTTTAGTTGCTTCGGAGCCACAACTTTTCGACAACCAAAACATGTCAAAAGATATTTATACATTTGAAGATGCAATTCATCATGCAGAAGAAAGGCCTCCAGAAAATGAGCAAAAAGAAAAATTATACTCAATAAAAGTAATAGTCGAAGATCGCAGTATTGGCGTAATGTCAGGCATGGTTGCAAAAGCTAAAAATTTTAATGGCCATGATATAGAATTTAAGGAATATAGTGTAGATGATTACCCGCCACTAATTTGGTTCTGGGATAGAGAACAGCAAGTCATTTTAGTTGAGAAAAAGACTAATGTATTTCCTACCCCAAATTCTGCATGTAAAGCGTTCATATCGATATCAAACAATATTGAGTTGGCCGAAATGGGATTAAGAGTAGATATTGAACCAGTTTTAAATGAGTCTGATTCTAATTTTTGGGAAGAATATGACAAGTTTGATTATGTAGAATCTGTTACTTTTGAATTAATTCCACCAAACTTATTCGGCAACACAGAAAAAGAAATGAAGGAAGCTTTAAATGAAACATCCGAACTTACAAATGCTAATAAAATTACAACTATTTTTGAAAACAAAGACTCAAAGTTGAACCTAAAAAGTGATGGCTGGTTGAAAAACTTAGTCAGCTGGTGCCGAAAAGGTGGTGGTAACTGGAGACTAAGAGGCAGACTCTCTGGACATAACAAGCAATTGTCAAACGTAAAAAGTGAAAAGACGGCAAAAATGATTTTCATGGAAGGAAACATAACAGAACTTCAATTGGAAAATTATGGCCCAGAAGAAATATTACAAATTCTTGAAATCCATAGGTCTGAATATGATTACCATATATCAAAAGAAGAAAAGTAATGTATAAAAAAGCATTTTTCTTTAGTCTTATTTTTTTGCTAAGCCTAGCTTTTTCTTCTGGTGATGAAAAAGCATTCCGCATACTAGAAAGTAACGCACCCGGTATATTAGGAGCTATATTAGGTGGAATAATTGGTGGTATTTCTATAATTTTCAGTGTAATAATAACTATTTCGTCCTCAACGAATAAGAGAGTATTTTTTAATTCATTAAATGGATTTTTAAGAGAGCTTAAAACTGATATATTTGTTTTATTGATGTGCTTGATGGCCTCTTTATTGCTTCCTTATCTAAGAGTAAGAGGAGTGCCTCTATTAAACTACCCTAAACATGAGCTGATTCCAAACAGAGACATATTTTATACAACACTTGAAATTGCATCTATTATAATATCCCTCGCAATTATATTAGAAATATTTAATATAATATTTATGCTGCTTTCTCATTTCTTAACGAAAGTAGAAAACGAGAAGGACTGTAGCACTACTGAAGACAAAACCTAAACCAACAAAAACTTTTTACGATATTGGCTGGGAGTTTGGGCAAACAACCCTTTAAAGGCATGGATGTAGGCGGAGTCAGATTGATAACCTAACTCCAAGGCGATGTTCTGAATAGATAGGTTCTTTTCAAGTAACTGTAGCGATAAAACCAATCTGATATTTTGTCGCCACATGGCGAACGATTGGTTAAATTCTTTCGCGCACAGCCTTGATGAGGTCTTCACAAAGCCGTGTATACCTTTGCCCATGATCGCTATGATTATTAGCGTGGAGCATTTAACGACCACAGCCTAACCTTCGGAGCTTTTGGTGAGAACCTTACAATATCGTCTTTAGACGAGTCCGATATAAAGATTGGCGATAAGTTTAGTATTGGGGAATGCATTTTAGAAGTCAGCCAGCCAAGAATGCCCTGTTATAAACTCGGTATTGCCTTAAACAACAGCAAAGCACCTAAACTGTTTACTAAAAGCTATTGCACTGGTGTTTACTTCAGAGTCATAAAAGAAGGTGTAATTCAAACGGGTGATGAGGTCAAAAAAATCAGTAAACACCCTAATTCAGTGAGCGTTAAAACCTTGTTTAGAGCCCTTTTTGATAAGGATTATCAAGACACACATGCTATATTTTCCAAAGCACTTATGATTGACGAGTTAGCACCAGAATGGAGAAATATCCTCTCTGAGCGCATACAAAAACCGGATAGACTATGAGCCAATACCTAAAATCAACAGGATGATTCACTATGGGCAAAGTAATAGAAACAACACTTCCTCACACTAGCCTCCTCACTGACCGTATTCAGCAGTCAGACTTCGTGGATTGTTACTCTGTTCAATCCAATCTCTCTCCTCGCGAAGCAGCTGAGATTGTTACTGACTTCCCCAGCTGGGCTCGTTTATTAGTACGTATACGAAATTCTGTTGTTTCTAAATTTGGCTTATCAAGCGATACATCAGAAGGCCCTAACAAAACAGGCTTCTTCCCTATTGAGTCTGAAACCGATCAAGAATTGATCGCTGGGTTTAATGATAAACATTTAGACTTTAGAATCTCTGTCATGTCTAAAGATGGTCGAGTATTTTTATCGACTTGGGTTCATCCCCATAATCTTGGTGGAAAAATTTATCTTAAAACTATTCTTCCTTTTCATGTGTTAATTGTTCGAAATGCATTGGCTCGCGTTCAGTCGTTAAACCTGTCACGAAATACTTAAAACCAAACGACTTAAATCAGTCACTCTTTAAAGGGAAATCACTATGCCAGAACTCAAAGCGGAAAGGTCCATCGCAGAAAAGTTCCTCAAGGAAATGGTGAAAGCCGATGACACAAGCAACTATGATTTGTTTGTTAAACATTACGAAGAGCAAGATCTGGTCGATTTCTCTCCGGAACGCTTTGAACAAGATATCAAACACATGCAAGCCAGAAATGGCCGAAACGTGGGTTACGAGTATTTTGGTGCTTTACAAGGCTATCGAAATGGCAATCATGACGGTTGCTTTCGCTTTGTGTGGAAAGGCATTTACGAAAAACGAGAAGCCCTAATTACCATTGACATTCACTGCAAAGATGGTACTTGGCATGCCAATGAGTCGACTGTTCGCTAGAGCTAATCGAAATACAAAATGCAGAGAACGAATCCCCCCACCCCAAGGGACAAGGAATCGGTGCTTCATTGGATTAACACTAAGGTGCATACGTCATTCACGCGAAGGCGGGAATCAATCACTTATGGTCATCGAAAATAGTCCTATTTAGACAACCCCACTGGTTTCCCGCCTTCGCGGGAATGACAATCGTGGCTATGATTATTAGCGCCACAAGCAGCGAGGAACTCTAGATTACACCCGAAGAGATTAATCTAAAAACTCTTCCACCTTAGCCCCTTTATAGTATCACTTCTATCACTTACCGCGCCTTCAATTTAACTCACACCACCTTTTTCTTTTATAACGTAGTAAAACAATAAAGAAATAACACTACAGCATTAATAGTTAGATATGTAATATTTAAAATGATAAAACATTACATATCTAAACTTTAGAGATGACATCTATTTACTATTTATATTTTCTTCTCTAAACGCCTGTTTTTAGGGCGTTTGCGCGCATTTTTAGAGCACAAAAACACGCTTATTTTCTTGATAGAAATGTGAATTTATGACTTTTTTAATATTTTTTACACTTTCTTCTATCTATTTGTTTTGAGCATTTTTTTTTGGTTGTTTTCCCTCAATTTTACTTCTTTCTCTACTGTTATTTGGCAGTTTTTCTATTTTATAGCCTTGCAAGTGACAAGTTATTTAATTACTACTGTATGAAGTTTTTAAATTATCTAAGAGTAAAAGAGTTCTTTTCAGGGAGACGTTCATGCAGAAATTATGGCAAGACAATATCATCTTCGCTGAAAAATTGCGGAAGCAGTTACACGCTCATCCAGAACTTAGTTGGCAAGAAAAAAACACTGCGTCATTGGTTCGCAGCCAACTCGATGAATTAGACATTCCATGGCGAGCTTGTGCTGACACAGGAACCGTAGCTTGGCTCAACAAAGAAGCCAAAGGCGCGGCGATTGCCTTGCGAGGCGATATGGATGCCTTACCGATTAACGAGCAAACAGGCAAAGAATGGCAGTCGGTGAACCAAGGCTGCATGCACGCTTGTGGTCACGACGGGCACACAGCCACCTTGCTGGCAACGGCTCGTTGGTTGAAACAGTTTGAAAAAGAGTTACCTCAACCCGTGGTACTCATCTTTCAGCCAGCCGAAGAAGGCTTTCACGGTGCCCGTGAAATGATTAAAGACGGCGCATTGGATAATGTTGGTGAGATTTACGGCTGGCACAACTGGCCTGCTCTGCCTTACGGCACAATCGCTTGCCCTGACGATATTGTGATGTGTGGCAATGGCACGTTTAGCATGGAATTCAAAGGCCGTGGCGGTCACGCCAGCCAACCAGAGTTGTGCGCAGATCCATTGTTGGCAGCAAGCGCTGTGAACGTGGCATTGCAACAAATCGTCAGTCGACGTATTGCTCCGCAAGCCACAGCGGTGATCAGTGTCACGCAAATTCACGGCGGAACCGCGCCAACGGTGATTCCAGAAACAGCAACGTTAAGCGGTAGCATTCGTGTTCCCGATGAAGAGACTCGACAAAAGATCAACCAGCAGATCTCCGAAGTCGCCACCTACACAGCGGCAGCTTACGGAGTGAAAAGCACGATCGAACATAACATGCGCTATCAGGCAACCATTAATCATAAAGCCCAAGCGACATACGCGAGAGAGCTTTGGCAGTCACTTTACGGTGAACAATCCCTTAATCATGGGCAAGCTTTGCCTATCATGGCATCGGAAGATTTCAGTTATTACCTGCAAGCCATTCCCGGTGCGTTTGCCCTAATCGGCAGCGACGATGGCGAAGGCTACAACGTGTCTTGCCATAGTCCACATTACGATTTCAATGACCGATTGATTGCTGATGTCTGCCGTTGGTTTTGCCAACTTGCGGGCCTAACCGATCAATCACTACCAACATAGCAGTCAAAGAAAAAATCATTAAACCAGAAGAAAACCAAACCTAGTTCTAGGAGGCGTTATGACTATTTTCGAACAACGAGAATCCAATATTCGAGCCTATGCTCGCACATACCCAACGGTTTTTGTTACGGCAAAGAACTCGCGCCAAACAGACGAGAACGGTAAGGAATACATAGATTTCTTCGCAGGCGCAGGCGTACTTAACTTTGGTCACAACAACCCACACATGAAAGAAGCCATGATTGACTACATGCAAAAAGATGGCGTGTTGCACAGCTTGGACATGCAAACCCAAGCTAAAGCGCGATTTATGCAGAAGTTTACCGATGTGATTCTAAAACCGAGAAATATGCCTCATCGCCTTCAGTTTATGGGACCGACAGGCACCAACGCTGTTGAAGCAGCAATGAAGCTGGCGCGTAACGCGACTGGCCGCCATAACATCGTCGCCTTTAGCCAAGGTTTTCATGGTATGACTCTGGGCGCGTTAGCGGCGACAGCAAACGAATATTTCCGTCAGGCTTCAGGTGTGCCTTTGCTGCATGTCAGTCACGAATTGTTTGATCAAGAGCACGATCAAGCTGCTTCACTTGCCGCATTAGATGCATTAGCCGATCAGTATCGCGATCCTTCTAGCGGTATCAAGCCACCAGCGGCCTTCATGGTAGAAACCATCCAAGCAGAAGGCGGCGTCAACGTTGCCAGCAAAGAATGGATGCAGAAGCTGGAAAAACTAGCCAAAGAATTTGGCTCCGTGCTAATCGTTGATGATATCCAAGTAGGCTGCGGTCGTACGGGATCTTACTTTAGCTTTGATGATATGGGCATCAACCCTGACATCATCACCCTAGCCAAAGGCATAGGCGGTGCAGGCACTCCAATGGCGATGAATTTAGTACATCCCGATTTGGATAAGCATTGGTCACCGGGTGAACACACAGGCACCTTCCGTGGACAGAACCTATCCTTCGTTGCGGGTGAGGTCGCTCTCACTTACTTTGAAGACGATAAACTGATGTCGGAAGTCGTAGAAAAAGTTAAAACCGTGCGCGACGCATTACAGCCATTGGTTAGCGAAAACAGCGCCAAAGAACTGCGCGGCAAGGGCCTTATTCTTGGCTTGGACATGGGCAGTGGCGAAGTCGCGGCGAAAGTCGTACAACGCTGCTTCCAACACGGCTTGATGCTGGGCGCTTGCGGCAGCGGCGGTCGAGTATTGAAGATCATTCCACCCTTGACCATTCCTGACGCAGATTTGATAGAAGGCTTGGATATTTTAAAAGACGCTGTACGTTTCGTGATGGAGGAAGCCGCATGATTGAACGTGATGATATGACTTTTACCTTTGCTGAATACCAACGTCGCTTGGGAGAACTGCGTAATCGCATTGCCGAGCGCCGCTTGGATGCGATAGTGATCACCGATCCAGAAAACATTGCGTATTTAACGGATTACCAAACAACTGGTTACTCCTTCTTTCAGGCGTTAGTCATTCCGCTTGAACAAGAACCTTTTATGATTACTCGGGCACTGGAAGAGTCAAATGTATTTGCTCGTACTTGGATAGAAAAAACTCGCCCTTATCCAGATACAGGCGATGCCATCCAAATGCTAGTAGATGCGTTGCGGGAATTTGGTTTGGCGGATAAGCGTATTGGTTATGAACGCAACAGCTACTTCTTTCCTGCTTACCAGCAGGACTGTATTCATACCACCTTGAAAAACGCCAAATTGATGGATTGCTTCGGTATCGTTGAAGAAGGCCGAATCTGCAAATCTCAAGAAGAAATCATGGTAATGCGCCGTGCGGCACTGGCGACAGAGGCTGGCATGAAAGCCGGTATTGAAATTTGTCGTCCCGGCATCACGGAAAACGAAATAGGTGCAGAAATTGCGGCAGCGATGTTTCGTGAGGGTGGTGAAACGCCAGCAGTCATGCCATACGTGACATCTGGCCCACGAACCATGATAGGCCACGCCACCTTCGAAGGCCGCACTATTCTACCCGGTGAACATGTCTTCCTAGAAGTGGGCGGTTGTTATCGCCGTTATCACACCGCCATGATGCGCACTGTGATTCTTGGCGAACTGTCCGATGCTATGTATCAATCCCAAGAAATTATGAAACGTGCTCTCAATGAAATTCATCGCGTGGTACAACCGGGAATGACAGTGTCTGACGTGGATAATATGGTGCGAAACATCATCATGGACAACCAAGTTGGCGCTAGCTTGATTACTCGCTCCGGTTACTCCATCGGCATCGCTTTTCCACCAAGTTGGGATGAAGGCTACATTATCAGTATGAAACAAGGCAATTCGGCGGTGTTAAAACCTGGCATGACCTTCCATATGATTCCGTGGATGTGGGGGATTGAAGGCGATAAGACCTGCGGTATTTCGGACACGATTGAAATCACCGAGGATGGCTGTCGCTCTTTCTTTAATTTGGATCGTGACTTTACGGTAAAACCCGACTCCGGCGTGGCAGTGCCTCAGGAAAAGAAAGCGATTGACCTGTCCAGCACCTTGCCAGCAAAAGAAGAAGTCAAAAAATCCAAATCGAACACCAAGCAAACAGAGAAAGCGGCCAGCTAATTAGGAGGTGATTATGTTAACAGCAGCCAAACTAGAAACCGCAACGCTTGAAAGCATTAACCCCACAACTGGGCAAGCTCTACCCTCTTGCTCCGCCTTGAGTCTTAATGAGGCAAATGCGGCTATCGATAAAGTGGCAAATGGTTTTGCCCATTGGAAATCCCAAAGCTTTCAAAAACGCGCGGCAATACTAAAAGCCGTTGCGCTGTCACTTAGAGACAACAAACAAGAGTTGGCCGATCTAATGGCGCTAGAGATGGGCAAACCCGTTAAAGAAGGCATTGCCGAAGTCGAGAAAAGCGCTTGGTGCGCGGAATATTACGCGGATAACGGTGAAGCATTTCTGACACCGGAAACCTTAGAATCGGACGCGAGCCACAGTTATGTGCAATACCCTCCTCTTGGTACGGTTTTGGGCATCTTGCCTTGGAACGCCCCTGTTTGGTTGGCATTGCGCTTCCTCGCACCGGCTTTAATGGCGGGGAATACTTGCGTTCTGAAGGCTGACCCTAATGTGCCTGCCACGGCGAATAAATTGGTTGAATGCTTTTATCAAGCGGGCGTACCTGACAATGTAGTTGCTAACTTAGCGGTTACAAATCCGGTGGCGAGCAAAATGATCGATCACCCAAGAGTTAAAGCCGTCTCTTTCACAGGCTCTAGCAAGGCGGGACAATTTATTGCATCGCAAGCCGCTGCGGGATTAAAGCCCGCCGTATTAGAACTGGGGGGTTCTGATCCTTGCATTCTGATGGCCGATGCGGAGTTGGAAAAAGCCCTCGATATTATCACGCTCTCGCGCATGATTAATGCAGGGCAATCTTGTATCGCCGTGAAACGCCTGTTTGTCGAAAAATCGATTTATAACGAAGTTTGCGAGGGCCTAAGAGAGCGCTTTAGCAACCTCAAGTGTGGCGATCCAAGAGACGAAAGTAATAATCTAGGGCCATTGGCGAGAGAAGATTTACGGGATCAACTGCACCGCCAAGTATCGGCAAGTATCGATGCCGGTGCGCGCTGTTTAACAGGCGGCGATTTACCTTCTCGCTCAGGTTTCTTCTATCCGCCGACATTATTGGTCGATGTAAAACCTGGCATGACCGTGTTTGAAGAAGAGACCTTTGGGCCAGTACTTAGCGTGACGCCGATTGATACGATTGATCAAGCGCTGGATCTGGCGAACGATACCGAATATGGCTTAGGTGCCAGCATCTGGACCAATAATCAAGTGACTATAGATCGAGCGATTGAGACACTGGAATCAGGTCAAATTGCCGTCAATGGCATCGTGAAGAGTGACCCAAGATTGCCATCAGGCGGGATTGGTAAATCCGGTTATGGACGTGAACTTGGCCCGCAAGGCATACGGGAGTTTGTTAACGTACAGCAGATTTGGATTGCTTAGGCGGGATTTTGTCACGTTAACACATAAAAACACATTTCGAGTTAGCTCATACGAGACTAACTCGAAATGCAAAACCTTTATTCTTTTATGTATTTACGAAAAGCCGCCAAAGCGCCTTTTGCATCGACCTGTCGATCCGCTACGGAATCTAACCAAACTTGATCAATGCCTTTCGTCAATTTGCCCATCTCAATGACTCGTGGATCATTTTTATCCAAAGTAACCACGTTTATGCCGTTTTCTTGCGCATAGGCAATTCCCTTGGTTGCATCTTCTTGCCAAGCTTTACCCGCCATACGCGAAAGCTTCTCTCCAGATACACTCATAATCGCTTTTTGATCCTGTTCACTGAGCTGATCAAAGGTATATGGATTCATCACAATACTAAACACCGTGGTATAAAGACCATTCGGGAACAGCGTTAAATCACTTGTTACTTCCGCTAAGCGATACGATTTTTGCTCCCCCGTTGGCAAAAAGGTCCCTTCTACAATGCCTTGTTGCAGCATTTCATATGACTTACTGGCTGGAGCGATAACAGGTGTCACATCTAAGCGTTTTGCAAGCTCATTGACCATGCCGCCACCAAGCCGGATTTTCTTACCCTTTAAATCCTCTAAACGGTTAACCGGAAAAGTGGTTTGCATCTGACCCGGTGCATGAACAAACATCCCCAGCAATGTTAAACCATCGTATTCATTGGCAGGTTTAAAGTACTCTTGTTGAACGCGCCAAAGGGCACTGGAAGCGGAAGCCGCATCAATCGTTTCGCCAGGGATCTCGGCAATACTGGTCAGTAAAAAGCGCCCTGAAAGATAGGCATTCACACTAAATCCCACGTCGTAAATACCATCTTCAACACCGGAAAAAATGGATTTGGGATGGCCGGTGTAGTTGATGATTTCTACATCTACTCGCCCTTCTGTTGCCTCTTCTACCCATTTCGCCCATGTCGGCCAAACCACCGCATTTTGTGGATTACTGTTTGGTGCCCAAGTCGCCACTCGGAGTGTTGTTGTGCTCTGAGCAAGAACAGCACTGCTCGCAACACAACCTAGCGCCAAACCCAAAAGTGTTGTTTTAATTTTTGACATTCGATTTTCCTCATTTTTTTATTGTTGTTTTACATTCCGAAATTCAAGACGTCTTTTGTCTATTCACCTCTTATTCTTCGTAATAGAACTCAGGAAAGATGGCATTATCATTTGGGTACTGGCCCGGTTGAACTCGGACCTCACTGACATTAACGCTTGGGTCTGTACCTGGTCTTGGGTCCCAAATGGCGTCATCGCCTAACCAGCGAGTCGAAAACGCCAACCTGTCTTGGCTGGCTGATTTGTTACCCGGTGCACCATGCAGCGTCCAAGCCGAAAAAATCAACGCATCGCCCGGCTGAAGTTCGTAACTGATGATGTCGAAGCTGTCGCGGTCGGCTTCTATATCAGGACAAGGAACACCCTCGCCTTTTCCTGTCCAACCGATATTGGCATTTTTGTCAGACGTTCCGAATGCCTCCGGCAGATAAAACACATTGTCATTATTCGAACCTCTGACAAACTCTAAGCCGCTGCCTTCAAGAGTCACTGGCGTTAATGCCAACCAAATAGACGCAATTTGCTTACCTCTAAAGGGCCAATAAGGCACATCTTGGTGCCAAGGTGTTGGGGTGTTTGATTGTGTGGTTTTGATAAGAAGATGATCAAAATAAAAGCGACTGGATTTGCTTTGCATTGCCTGTGCAGCAAGACGCGCACAGCCGGAATCTTTGGCATAGCGATACACAAGGTCATTCGAACGCCATAGATAACGGTCGGTAAACATACGACCAGTTTTCTGACCGGGGTTAGCGTCGTTCGCCAGCTGGCTTGGATTGTCTATTTGGTATTGACCAAAAGCCGCCAGCTTTTCAATCCAACTAGGATCTACAGCATTGCGTACGCATACCACACCGTCTTTTTGATATTGTGCAATTTCAGCACTAGAAAGGTTTCTATGGCTCATAATATTTTCCTTTGTTTTTATTGTTGACCAAAATATAGCCTAAGCCATATCATCAAATAACCTGATAAATCTGATATGCATTATGGAAAATTTTGATTCCGGCTCCCTGAGCCTTAAAAACCTAAAAACAATAAAGCTGATATATGAGCTTGGCTCGATAACCGCAGCGGCCACGGCATTGCAGCAAAATCAACCCACTGTAAGCTACACGCTCGAACAGATGCGTTTGGCATTTGGGGATCCGCTTTTTGTTCGCTCCGGCAGAGGCGTTGCTCCCACCAGCCGCTGTCACCAAATTATGCCGAACATAGAAAATCTACTTAAAGGCATGACCGAACTGTTTCAGCCCACTGATTTTGTGCCGAGCGAGGCCGATTTAAGTATTACGATTTCCTGTAACCTTTACGAACTGCAAGTGCTTATGCCTACCTTAGTGGAGCGGTTAAGCACGCTCGCACCGAATATCCACTTGAACTTTATCCAGTCAAATATGAATGGTCATAAACAACTTCAGCAGGGATTGTGCGACATATTACTGTCTCCTGTTACCCACGATTATGAGACGCTCTACAAACGTCCTTTATACAAAGACCGTTATGTTTGCTTAATGTCGCAGCAACACGATTTGGCAGATAAAGACATGACACTAAGTGAATACATCGCGGCGAAGCACATAGAAATAAGTTATGAAGGCGGTTGGAAACCGCTTTATCTGAGCATGTCGGAACTACAGGGCGTGAATCTCACCATAGCACTGCGCCTTCCGAGTGTTTCCAATTTTATTTCAAGAATGGCTGGCAAGGAGCTAATTGTCACCCTACCTGAACGGCTTGCCCGTATTATTGGAGGTCCGATGATTATCAAAAATTGCCCATTTGAAAGTAGTTTTGAACTCAGTCTTTACTGGAACAAACTCACTCATCACTCCCAAGCGCATCAGTGGCTTAGAAGCCAAATTATTGATATCTGCTCGGAGTGATCACATGAAGCATTCGGTTACTGGAAGAAGGCAAATAGCCCCTTATTGACTGTAAAAAAAAGCAATAAGGAGCGATAGAAGAGTCACACGAACAAGTCGTGTTTGAAGATTAAAGCGTAGCAACAAATACTTTAGAGAAACTGGTTTTTTCTTGAATATCTATATTTAGACGCAGTCTTCGAGAAATATCACTGGCTGAGAAAATGCCTCGAATCTTGTGATTTTCATGATCAATTACAAGACAGTGACGCTCACCGTTATCTTTAAGAGCGTTAATCACATCAGAAATGCTAGCCTTAGAAATATCCTTCCAATCCAATGCTTTTAAATGTTTTTTCGCTGTCATGAGTTCAGCGACGACAATTTCATTACGCTCCAAACCTTCCGATACTTTCTGAACAATCTTTCGTTCGATCAAATCATCAGAGCTAACAACACCAATAAAATGTTTTTTCTCATCAACCACAAGTTTCAATCTTACGTGCTCTTTTTGCATGAGCTCTTTCACTCTCAACACAGATGCTGTGGACTCAATAACCAAAGGTTTGATGTTTTGAAAATCCGTAAAGAAAGCTAATGCAGGCGAGTCGATAGTAAGGTCGTAATTTTCTTCAGGCCAAGCCAATTCGTCGATGTTGGTCGTTGGATAGAAATCAAGTTTTTTCATGTAAAGCCGCTCCGAAGTTCTGTCTTGTAATTAATCTAATATAAAAACGGTGTCTGCTATAACCATATCTCAATCATTATGCATAAACTAATAGATAGGTGCTAAAAATATTAATTACAAGCCTTAGGAACGCGTCTACGGGCGATTTTGTGCTATTTCTGTCGGTTCCTGACGCCAAATCCCCTTGAGCTAGGCCTTTTTATCCTTAGCTATAGTCGTTCTTTCATCATATTTGCTAGGATCAAATCATGGTGAATTGGCTAAATGATAGAGAACGTAGGAAAACGATGACGCATCCCGAGCTTTCAACAAACAACCTCATGAACGATGTAATGACTCAATGTGAGAAATTTTATTATCAAATGGGGCCATTTAGTGCGTTAACTGAGTTCGAAAAAGCCAGCGTTGAACGAGACATTCGAGTAAAAATCAGTCACCTAAGCGAGCTGTCCAAGGGCTACAGTCACGTTGCAATGATGTATTTACAAGTCGCCCTGGGCAACCAAAAAGAAGTCAGCAAGGCGTTTTTCGAAACACTGAATTATTTAGATAATTCAACCATTTACTCTAACTACGCCTCTCACCTTAACTGTCTGGGCTTTCCAAAAATGGCGGTTCAGGTGCTCGAAGATTACCTCGCATCCACACCGGCCGCCATGAGCGTGATTGTTTTATTAAGCAATCTGTATAAAGGCATGGGAGCGTTTGCGAAAGACGCGAAACTGATGGAAACGTATTTAAAATCTCACCGCCCTCAAGAAACCGCATTACAGGAATATCTTGTCAGCCATGGCATTAGCCCAGAAGAAACCGAACAATATTTCACACTTGTCAGCAATTATTTTCTTGCTCAACGCATCGAGCATTACAAGATTTCACGCCGTATCGTAAAAGACCATGACGATAAAGATTGGCTTTGCACGGAATTCCAGATTGAAGACGAGTTAAGCTCAGATCAAATTCACTCTATTAACCTAGGGCTTTCCTCTTTACTGGCAAGCAGCAACCTATCGAAAAAAGCTTCTGAGCATTTCATTACCCAAATTTACTAAGGGAAATCGCTATAAACCCGACCATCTAATCCAAGCACGCATTCAACCAACCTAACGAATGAAAACATTCGAGCTAGCGCTCTCATAAGTGTAAAGTAGCCAACAATACAAACCGTCAAATCGTTATACAGAACAACGAGGTAAGAATGAACCCAGTACAGAAACAGTACAAGATGAAAGGCATGCTGATTACCGAATACGAGTTGGACGTACCTTTAGATTGGGCTGGCTTTAGCAAAAGCCCTGAAAACAACCAAACGATTACGCTGTTTGCTCGCGAAGTGGTTGATATAAACCGCTCCGATGAAGAGTTGCCTTTATTGCTATTTTTACAAGGCGGCCCTGGCGGCAAATCCCCTCGTCCAATGCCTGGTTCCCCATCTTGGATGGCGGAAGCGCTGAAAACCCATCGAATTATACTGATAGATCAACGTGGCACAGGCCGCAGCAGCCGAATTGATACCGACCTGATTCGTAAATTGTCTGCCGAGGAAGGCCGAGACTACCTGCTTAAATTCCGTGCCGACAGCATTGTTGCGGACTGCGAACACTTACGTAAGACGATATATGGCGGTCGTTTATTTGAGACACTAGGACAAAGCTATGGCGGCTTTATCACTTTAACTTATTTATCCCAAGCGCCAGAAGGTTTGGCGGCGTGTTATGTGACAGGCGGTTTAGCGGGACTAGAAGAGTCGGCACAAGAGGTTTATCAGCTTACCTATCAGCGCGTGATTGAGAAAAACCAAGACTATTATGCCCGCTACCCAGAAGACGCAAAAACCATGGCAAGAATTGCCGAGTGCTTAAGCAACGACAAAGTGCTATTGCCCGATGGTGACCCCCTTACTCTAGAACGATTCCAAAGCATTGGCATTCTATTGGGCATGGGACCGGGCATCGATCAAGTCCATTGGTTAATTGATGAAGCCTTTGCTGGCAGTGATAAGAGCCGCCTAAGCGATGCCTTTTTAGAACAAGTGATGAACATCACCAGCTACCATGAAGGCCCGCTTTTTGCTGTCATTCATGAAAGCATTTATGGTCAACCGAACAAAAGCACCAGTTGGGAAGCCCAACAGTTGCGAGATCAGTTTAGTGAATTTGATGCGTCACACTCGCCTTTGATGCTAACAGGCGAAATGATTTACCCTTGGATGTTCGAGCAAATCGCATCGTTGCGCCCTTTTTCTGGCGCGGCGAATGCTCTAGCGGATTATCAAGATTATGCGCCACTTTATGATCTTGCCAAACTCGCCAACAACAAAGTGCCCGTTGTCGCTGCGGTTTATCACAACGACATGTATGTTCCTCGAGAGCTGTCACTGAAAACGGCGAAGCAAGTCGCTAATACTCAGGTGTGGATTACCAATAGCTACGAACACGATGGCGTGCGTCAATCTTCAGAGGTGTTCTGTAAATTGCGTGAACTGCTATTGGATCAAGGCGGCCCTTTACAAAATACAGCGCAGCCATAATACAAATTTATGCAATTGCTTCGCATTTTACCGAAGCATTAAAGGCTATGCTTGAACGGATTTTTAACATTGCTTTTATCATTTATGAGAGGTTTCTATGAGTCACGTATTAGATTTATCTGTTAACAATATCCAAGGTAACAGCACTGACCTGTCTGCGTTCCAAGGCAAAACCGTTTTGGTTGTGAACGTTGCGTCTAAATGTGGTTTAACGCCACAGTACGAAGGCCTTGAAGCTTTGTACAAAAAATACCATGGCCAAGGTTTAGAAATTTTAGGCTTCCCTGCAAACGACTTTGCTGGGCAAGAGCCAGGTACTGATGAAGAAATTCAGCAGTTCTGCAGTCTAACCTATGACGTGACCTTCCCAATGTTCAGTAAAATCACCGTTACTGGCGAAAACAAACACCCTTTGTACAAAGGTTTGATCGAAGCGGCACCCGTTACGCCAAATCGCGACGCTATGGTTAACATGTTGGCAGGCCATAAAATTGAAGCAACAAAAGCCCCTGAAGTGGTTTGGAACTTTGAAAAATTCCTTATCACCAAAGAAGGCAAAGTGATTCGCTTCTCTCCTGATGTGGCACCTGAAAGTGAAGAGCTTGTCTCTGCTATCGAAGCAGATCTGTAAACGTTCAAGCCCGATTTGAGACACAAAGAGTCACGTTAAACACGTGACTCTTTTTTTTAGGCTATAAAAATCTGATTGACCTAAGTTATTTCACGCTGGAATCATAGCAAGCCTGATGGACACCATTGAAAACAAAACCATTAGTCTAGCAACCTGCTCTTCATAAAACGTTTTGGCGTAATCCCTGCTATTAACTGACATTCACGTGTCATGTGAGCTTGATCAGAAAAACCGTATTCGATTGCAAGCTCAGCAAGTTTGCCATGATTTTTTTCTATTTTTAAAGCCAACAAAACCGCTCTAACCCTTCTCAACCGCTGGAAGTATTTTGGGGACATACTCAAACGATCTTGAAACTGACGCTCTATTTGACGCTGACTAAGAGAAAGCGTATTTGACAAATCCACTCGAGAAGATTGCTGTAGCAACTCTACGGCTTTTACTACTGGGTCATAAGTATCGGTCATTCTAGAAACCCTTTGGTAAAAAGCCTTATCCAATAAATCTATGCGCTCTTGAATATTCAAACAGTCTTTTAATCGAACAAATAAAGACTGAATAAATTCAGACGTTTGCAGTGTGCTTGTCGCGTCTTCTTGTTTTGCCAACTTTGTCTGAAACAAACACCCCATTCCAGGCTGAAAACGGACACCAACTAAATTGGCACCAGCAGGTAAATGAATCATATGCGCCTGCCGATTGGTTGATTGAAACATTACTGGGTCATTCCAAACCTCTTGATCAACCAATATTGGCTCTCCAAGATTAAACAATATTCCACTACCAGCATCAGCAACCAAGCGACGAGTCACGCCTTGTTGATTCAATGGGATTTGTGCCGACCAAATTGCCTGCACCCAAAGAGAAAGCGGACCTTGCGGAAAGCGAATATCAAACAACAAGGACGACACCATATTAATCCTCTAACGTACTGGTGTTATTCAACGAAAACTACCAACCTCAGGCTTAAAGACTTTTACCATTCTGTTCCAACTAGAAATAGCATTTATCGCAATGGTTAAATAAGTTAGTCCAGATTCACCGAAATTGGCTAACATTTCTTCATAATAAGCGTCATCAATGGAATATCCGGAAACAAGATGTTCTGCAAAAGCTAAGGCAAGACGTTCTTGCTCAGAAAATAGCGGAGAATCTTGCCACGCATTCAAAGCGATCATTCGCTCATGCGTTTCACCCATTTCAAATGCTTGCGAGCTATGCATATCCAAGCAAAAAGCACATTGGTTTATTTGTGAGACACGAAGCTTCACTATCTCCAAGATAGTTTTACCTAGGCTGGGGATTTCTGCAAATTGATTACCTAAGATTTCTTCTTGCTTTAGTAAAAGCTCGAACACTTGTGGTGCTGCGGCAAAATAATTGATGCGTTTTAACATTGTGAGTTCTCCAAAGAATAAACTTGAGGCTCAATCCTAACGATAGCTGATCAGCATTAATTGAAGAAATTCGACATTTGGAAAGGGAATATAAAACACACCAAATTCGTGTAGGGACTCAATTCGGTGTGTTTTTTCGCTATTGCGGTGAACTATTTACTGAACAAACTGCTCTGCCCAAAAAGCGACTGGGGCAGCGATTAGAATCGTCAAGGCCACACGCTGATACCAAACAATCAACATTTGTTTAATGCTTAGTGGAATCTCGGTGGACAAGATACAAGGAATCGACGCTGAGAAGAAAAGTATGGATGAAATAGACACCACACCAACCACGAATTTCACAACGAATACACTTTTCGCTGCGATTAGCGCTGGCAAGAACATTTCTGCCAAACCTGTCGCAGACGCCGTCGCCACCATCATAGGATCTGGCAATTGGGCGATCCAAGCAAATGGGTAAAACAGGTAACCAATCCATTCAAATACTGGCGTGTACTTCGCCAATAACAAGCCACACAAACCAACCGACATAATAGAAGGCAAAATGCTCATTGCCATTAACATGCCTTCTTTGATGTTTTGCAGGATATTACGAGCAAGTGGATTTGCATTGCTCGCAACTTCAAGCCCTTCTAAGGCAGCCTGTTTGAAACGAGAATGCTGGAATTTTTCCACTTCACGACTTTCTGCTGTGTCATCCATTTTGCTAAGTGGGAAAATTCGTACAGTGATTGCCGTTACCACAAAGGTAATCAACAAGGTTGCCCAGAAAAATACGTTCCAAACATCCATTAAACCCAATGTTTTCGCCACAATCACCATGAAAGTCGCAGACACAGTGGAAAAGCCAGTAGCAATAATCGCCGCTTCTTTCGCGGAATATTGACCAGACTTATAAACGCGGTTGGTAATCAACAAGCCAATAGAATAACTGCCTACAAACGAGGCAACCGCATCAATCGCCGATTTCCCCGGCGTTTTAAACAAAGGCTTCATAATCGGTTGCAACAACACACCTGCAAACTCAAGCAAGCCATAGCCAATCAGAAACGCCAGAAACACCGCCCCAATCGGCACGATCAAACCAACCGGCACCACCAATTTACTAAACAAGAAAGGCAGCATGTCTTTTTCGAACAAGAAAGCGGGCCCAACGGAGAAAAACGCCATTACCGCTGTAACCACACCCAAGACTTTAAAAATCGACAAAACCGTTTGAGTTTTACTGGCTTTCCAATTCCCAGAAATAAACGGATAAGCACCACCAGCCAATACGACTAAGATAGCGTAAACCTCAGCCATTTGACCGTAGTCATTACGCAGCCAAGACACAATGTGATCCAAAGGAATGGTTTCTTTTCCGCCAATACTTATCGGAATAAAAAAGACAAAAATACCAATGCAGCTATAAGCAATGAGCTTAAGAAGAGACAGTGGAGACACGGCTCCTGATTTGGGATCTGTAGTATTCATATATGGACTTCCTACTAGAAGGTTATTAATCAAAGGAAGAAAAGCAACAAACATACCAACATGTATATACATTTAAACATGGCGTAAATTGGCGCTTATTTCTTAAGATTAATGTGAATTTATTTTTATTTTGAAAACACTAACCATAGGAATATCGCACAAAATAAGCGCAACATAAAGAGTTGTGCGCTATTTTGATTCAAACGACATTTGTAGATTTGAGGACACAGCAAGTTGTTAATCGAATAGAAAGACAACAACTTGTCTATACATAATAGAGACTAGTGTTGGTATGTATCTATTAGCTTTTCATAGTGTTCAAGCAACACCTGAACTTGATACTGACTAACATCCGGGGTTTTTACATCATCCGTGACAATACGCTGAATCAAGTCGACTGCTCGCTCGGCTTCGTTCTGAATGTCTTTTAAATCACTTTGATAAAGGTACAGCTTTTCGTTCAGGTGATTGCCAAATAGCTCTGGATAAACTTGCCTATCTGGAAGCACGGGCACACAACCTAAGGCAACCGCCTCTAATACGGCAAGACCTTGAAATTCATGCAAAGCCGTAGACAGCACAATATCTGACGAAGCAAGAAAGCCTAAATATTCCGCTCGGCTTGGCGCAAAGCCAAACTGCCTGATGCGATGTGCAAACTTAGCTTGAATCTGATCAAATTCTTTTGGAATAGAACGAAACTGCTCACCTAAAATGGCAATTTCGTAGTCTAGTTGACGACGCTCCAGTTCTTCTAAAATTGCCAACAATCGATCTGGCCCTTTGTCGAATTCCCATCGCGCTGACCATACCAATTTCATTGGCTTTGATGCTTTTTTCTCGCCCTCTTCTACTGCTAACTGTTTGCTCGCTGCCGCTGTCATATCTAAAGGCACCGCCAGCACTTGGGCGTTGGTTTCTGTGTCATTTAACCAATCTGGCGAAACATAATCAGGCAGTTTTTTTAGTAAGGCACGAGCACCGCCAAAGAAAGAATCTTTATTGAATTGACTATTAAACACACACAGATCCGCTGCCAAGGCACTGTACAAGGTGACCATTTGCATTTCGATCAGACCTTGTTGCTTGTCGCTAGCGGGATAGGCAAATTGGTTCTCATGAAAATACAGCAGCCAAGGAATGTTCTGTAAGTTTGGGCAAAAGGCTTTTAAACCAACACAGTCTGTCATCGAGGTCGCAATGACCAAATCGTACTCTTGCTCTATCTGAGGTTTAAATTGTGGATCAAACGCAAAACTCATGGCATTGCCGCGAATACGCCATGCAAAATGTCGAGCAGGCAAAGACAAATAGTGCCATTCATGCTGAGCCAAGCCATTCATTAAGGTATTTGCCCAGGCTTTGTGGCTGCTGGCTTCGTAGGCGCTGATCAATAAAATTCGCACGGTTTCTTTCTACTCATTGGTTAAATTTGGCTTTTGTGTCTGTTTGAGCCCTTTGCGGCTGGCTCATCCGTGTTGGGTCGAATATCATGTAGGAAAATGACAAACCGCTTTAAGGATTACCATGATCATTCAACGTCACGATCAAGATATTAACACGCCAACCGGCACCATGCGCTGCACTGTGTATCGCCCTCAAGCGGCTGGCCGCTTTCCTTGTATCTTTTTCTACTCTGAAATTTTCCAGCAAACCGCGCCAATTGCTCGCTCGGCCGCGATCATGGCAGGCCATGGGTTTGTGGTTATTGTCCCTGAAGTGTTTCATGAACTTAACCCTATCGGCACCGTACTGGGATATGACGATGAAGGCAAAGACAAAGGCAACGCGGACAAATTCACTAAAACTCTAGAAGCGCACGACAGCGATACCGTTGCCATGCTGGAATACTTCGAACAGCAAGACTATTGCACAGGTCAATTTGGCAGTATGGGCGTTTGTTTAGGTGGCCATTTGGCGTATCGTGCGGCATTAAACCCTCGCATCCAAGCGGCTTTTTGCTTGTACGCCACAGACATTCATTCCAATACCATTCCTTGTGCTGAAGGCAATGACTCTTTCACACGCACAAAAGAAATCCAAGGCGAAATCACCATGGTGTGGGGCAAACAAGACCCGCATGTTTCTACAGAAGGACGCCAGAAGATTTACCAGCAATTGATCGATACCGACCGTCTATTCACTTGGCATGAATTCAATGGTCAGCATGCTTTCATGCGCGACGAAGGCGACCGTTATGACCCTGCCCTCGCCTTAGAGTGTTACAACAAAGCCGTTGCGCTGTTCCAACGCACTTTGCATAAAGCCTAACCACATCACTATGCGCACACAGTGGTTGGAGGTGAGCTTATTGCTCGCCTCGCCACACTGGTGTTAAAGCGCATTCGCCTAGTTCACCAGAAATCCACATCTCACCGTCTTGAATCGTGACGTTCAGTTGCATAGAACGAGTGCAAATTTTCGCTAAGGCTTCAACCTGAGCTTCAGGGAAGCGCAGTACTCGCATGTTATCAAAACGGCTGTTCTTGCCTTTGTTTTGTTCCCACCAAATATCAGACTTGTCGTTGTAATTCACAACAACCACGTTTTGAGCGCGACCACAGGCTTTACGCAAACGTTTCTCGTCTGGTTGACCTAGTTCGACCCACAGCAAAATCTCATCTGAGTAGTTTTTCTGCCATAAATCTGGCTCATCTTCGGTGCTAATCCCTTTAGTGAAGCTTAATTGCTCACCGCCTTCTTTTTCATCCGCCAACAAGGCGAATGCTGCCAAACGCACCATCATGCGCTCTTCTGTTTCTGAAGGGTGTAACGCCAAAGTTAGCTCGTAACTTTGGTAATGATTTCTATCCATGTCAGAAACTTGAACGGATGCTTTATAAACTGTTGCTTTCGTCGCCATGAGGTCACTTACTACATTTATTCACTATAAAAAGAAGACAGGAAAATCGCGTCGGATTGTACAGCAAAAAAGCGTCACAATACCGCTGCCGAGTGATTGTTTTTTTCGTCAAATAAAAAAAAGGCTATTTCAATATAAGTGATTGACATAAGTCACAAAAAAAGGCTCAATTAAAAAGCTCATTAGAGCACAAATTACACAATGCATTACGCAATCAATAAACCTCAAAGTTAAGGAGAAGCAAAATGACAACTTTCACGCTGATTCATTCTACTTCCTCCATGGCTGCTCGCTGTAATAATCGAGTACGTAAAACTTTGTCCACGCGTTCAATGCCTGTGTAATACACCATTGACCGCGGAATTTACGCGGTCACACCTCTATAAGAAACCACCCCGTAAGTTCCGCCAAAACACACTATTAAACGTATATTTTGGAGAAAACTTATGAGTATCATCGCCCTATTCAACGCCGCTAAAGAATACTTCGAAGCTCGTCGTACTAATCAGCTATTTCGTCAGCTTGATGACCATTACCTAAAAGACATTGGTTTCTACCGCGACAATGGACAAATTCGTCCTTTGGCAGGCAACCAAGATCTAGAAAGTCAAAGCAACGAGAAAGTCCAGATGCCACCGGGAGAACAACCGAGCGACGGGTGACCAGATCGTCACCTCAGAGGGCTCTGAGGTGACGGTAAACCACTAGGCCGGATGGCCAAACACGCCTTTCATTGCCAAGTAATGAAAGGCGTTTTTTTACTCTAAGCAACCAATAGCTAAAATCAAACCTAGCTGTAGACACAAAAAAAGGACACTGTATAAATACAGCATCCTTTAGTATTAACATCATTAAGATATTGATCTTCTAGCCGTCTATTTTATATCACCAATAGAATCCAGAGAAATCAAAACCTGACTAGCAAAGTAGGTTACTTCGCGGCTTTTTTGGCTTCTGCGATCCAACCGTCAAATTTTGCTTGGTTAGCACTGATCCATTTATCCGCATGGATCTCCATCTCACGTTGAGAATCCTCACCATCGGCAATCAGCATATTCTGAGCACTTACCGCATTAATTGGTAATTTCATGATATCGAATAATTTTTTCGCTGCTGGGTTTGCCTCTGCGAAGGCTTTATTCGCAACAATTCGTTCGCTATTGATATCAAAACCGTAGTTTTTGCCATTTGGCAACGCTGTGTCTGTGTTGTTTGGGTTTGAAGAATAAGGCACTTCTAACCAGACAACATCGCGACCAGGAACCAGCTTGCCAGATACCCAATACGGCGTCCAAGTGTAATAAAAGATCGACTCACCTTCATTGAAGCGTGCGATCGTATCGGAAATAATCGCTGCATATTGACCTTGGTTATGAGTAATCTTATCACGCAAGTCGAAAGCATCTAGCTGGTGCTCAATAACACCTTCACAACCCCAACCAGCCTGACAACCAGTCAAGTCAGCTTTGCCATCGCCATTGGTATCAAATAAAGCCGCAATTTCAGGCTTTTTGAAATCGGCGATATTGGTGATCTTGTATTTATCAGCGGTTTTCTTATCAATTAGGTAACCTTGAGCAGCCCCTTCTATGTAGTTGCCGCCACGATAAAACTTGTCATCACCACCCGCATTTTTGTACATAGCATTGTGCAGTGGATACCAGTTTACTGCTAGGAACTGCGCATCACCATTCGCAACAGATGTGTAGCCTGCACTGTAATCTACTTCTTTGATTGGCTGTACGTCGTAACCCAATTTTTCTAACGCTTTGTTAACAACGATCGTCTGAAAAGTTTCTTCTGCGATTGGGCTTTGTACTGCTGTGACTGTGACGCCCTCGCCTGGCAAGTGACCGTCGGCTAAAACAGCACCGCTAAACAGTGCGGCAAATGAAGTGAGTGTAACTACCTTTTTCATTGGAACATCTCCTTTGAATGAGTTTAGTGTAACCGTTTTGATTTTCATTTTTTAAAAGCGAGCAATAAGCCAATTGGACCGGTTTCATACCAATGACGTGTGCCACGCTGACGAGCGTCTTGTCCAAGAGATTGAGTCATGCGATCCAAAATAACAGCAAGAATAACAATGCCTATACCACCGATCGTCGCAAGACCAATATCTAAACGGCCAATACCTCGTAATACCATCAAACCTAAACCACCGACCGAAATCATCGATGCAATTACCACCATAGACAAACCAAGCATCAAGGTTTGGTTAACGCCCGCCATGATAGTTGGCATAGCAAGTGGCAACTGAACTTTGAACAACATTTGTTTGTTATCTGCACCAAACGAGTTTGCTGCTTCTATTAAATCGCTGGGTACTTGTCGAATACCAAGGTTCGTTAAACGAATAACAGGGGCGACAGCAAAGATAATGGTCACAATAACCCCAGGCACATTACCAATACCGAACAACATAACGATTGGAACCAGATACACGAAGGCAGGTGTTGTCTGCATAATATCCAGAATCGGTCGAATCACTTTGGCTGCGCGATCACTCCGCGCCATGGCAATGCCCGTCGGAATCCCCAGCACGATACAAAACAGCACCGAAGTAACCACCAGCGCTAGCGTTGTCATTGATTCTTGCCAAGCACCGATAGCACCAAGTGTAATCAAGCCAACGACTGAACCTATTGCCAAACGTCGTCCAGACAATTGCCAAGCAATCAAACCAAACAACACAATAACCAACAGCGGCGGCGCTGCATTAAACGTGCTATCGATGGCGGTCAAGGTCGCATCAACAGGGGCTTTAACGGCGGTAAAGAAAGGTCGAAAGTTTGTCACGACCCAATCCACACCCGTTTCGATCCAACTATCAAGTGGAATCCAAACTTCTTGGAAAGGATGAAGTAAACTAAAATCCGTCTGCTCTACCGGTGTGCCGCTGGCAGACATAGACATCGCATCTGAATTTTGAGTTGAGGCAGCCCCACCCCATGGATTACTGGCTGTCGATTCCGCTGCTCCCGTGTCGTCTGACCCGGTTGCCCAAGGATTTGATTCAGTACTCATACAGAAGCCTCCTTATCCAATGTTTCTAGTAAACGCGCTTTACTGATAACACCTACATACTTCTGCTGATCATCCACAACCGGCACAGCACAAGGAGAGTGAGCCACAATCGAAATAATCTCGCCGATAGACGTGTCTGCAGCAATCGGTTGAATATCATCAATGATGGCTTCAGCAAGAGTTTGCTTATTCTTAATCACATCGTGCAGTGAGTTAGCAGACACCACACCTAAAAAGCGATTACTTTTATCAATCACATAACCATAATCTCGGTCATGTTCATTTAATAGTTGTAAGCCACTGCGTAAACCCTCACTGGAGTCTTTCTTAATGAGCGTCAATCTTGACTTAGAAACAATGTCTTTGGCGTGGAAAACGTTACTAACATCAACGCCTTTGAAAAACGAACGAACATAATCATTAGCTGGGTTATGCAGAATATCGTCTGGCGTACCGACCTGCACAACTTCACCACCTTGCATGATGGCAATTCGATCACCAATACGCATGGCTTCATCAAGGTCATGTGAAATGAACACCACGGTGCGCTGATGTTCGGATTGCAAACGCACCAATTCATCCTGCATCTCAGTTCGAATAAGTGGATCAAGCGCTGAAAACGCCTCGTCCATAAGCAGAATGTCAGGGTTATTGGTTAATGCCCTAGCAAGACCAACACGCTGCTGCATACCACCAGACAGTTCATCTGGGTAACTGTTGGCGTGAGATTCCAAACCAACTTGAGCTAACGCATTGCGGGCTTTTTCATGACGCTCTTGCACATCGATACCAGACAGCTCTAGACCAAAAGCCGTATTATCGAGCACGTTCATATGAGGCATTAATGCAAAGGACTGGAAGACCATACTAATTTTACTGCGGCGAATGTCGCGTAATTCTTTGTCATCCACTTTAGTAATATCATGGCCATCAATTAATACTTGGCCTTGGGTAGGTTCAATAAGACGATTTAATAAGCGAACAAGTGTAGATTTACCAGAACCCGAAAGTCCCATTACAACGAATATTTCACCCTCATTAATAGCCAAACTGGCATTCTTTACACCAACTGTTTGACCCGTCTTTTTAAAAATTTCGTCCTTGTTTATGCCTTTATCAAGCATCTTCAATGCTTTCTTGGGATGCTCTCCAAAAATTTTGTATAGGTTTTTAACTTCGAGTTTTGTGACCATAATGGCTCTCTGTTGTTAAACACAATCGTAAATCGTTGTTGAAGAACGACTTAACGTTTATTTAGCATAAAGACAAAAATTATTACTTACAAGTCTAAATGTTTACATTTTGTTTAACATGTCAAAAATACAGCTCGATCTATGCTCTCCCTAACACACCAACAAACCACCTATTAAAATTGCACTTTTTCTACTCAATGAACCCTAAAATTGCTATATTAATGAACTATTTAGCGATATTTGAATAAATAAAAGCATCGAGCCAATCTTGCAGATAGATGACCCAGCAAACCAAAAAAATTAGAGTCGTAAGCAATTTTCTTAATGTGACAACACTGAGCAACACGACAAAATGGTTTCATCTAAATGCCAAAAGAACATCTCTCACCCTACACATTACTAAACAGTGGCTTGTAGAAATCAACACGACTTCCCTATAACGACACAAAACACCACCCAAATCCTATTACCAAACACCTGTTCCTGACACCCAATAAAACTTGCTATAGAGAAGTCAATAAAAGCGCTTTTTGCAGATTCTTTACTTATTTAAACCACACAACTTTAGAACAATTTCGTTATGGTTAATTTCTACAAACATGTAGAAAAAGCTATTTCCACATAAATACATTCTAGTTTTAATAGGAGAAGTTTATGAGTTTTGAAAATAAAGTCGTCCTCATAACAGGTGCCGCAGGTGGCATTGGCATTGCAGCAGCAAAAAAGTTCGCTGCCTCTGGAGCGCACCTCGCATTAGTTGACTTATCAAAAGAAGCCTTAGAAAAAGTCTCTGCAGAAATCGATGGCAAGGTACTCCTGATAGGCGCAGATGTGTCTAACGAAGAAGACGTCGAGAATTACGTACAAAAAACATTGGATGAATTTGGCAAGATTGATGTATTTGTAAACAACGCAGGCATTAATGGTGATTTCGCGAACATTGTTGATCAGACCGTCGAAAACTACAAAAAAGTAATGGACGTAAACTTGATTGGAGCCTTCCTTGGCCTCAAACATGTAATGAAAACCATGATAGAGCAAAAAAGTGGCGTCATTGTGAATACTGCATCAAATGGTGGCTTATTAGGCGCACCAGGTATGAGTGCCTATGTCGCATCCAAGCACGCGTTAATCGGTTTAAGCAAAACCGCTGCACTTGAAGCTGCGCCTTATAATATTCGAGTTAATGCCGTGGCGCCTTCTGGCGTAGACACGGCGATGATGCGCTCCATTGAAACAAACTCAGCGAAAGGCCATGAAAAAGAAGCGAGAGAAGCCTTCGAAGCAGCCGTACCATTAAAGCGCTACGCAACAGCTGATGAAATAGCCAACTTAATGTATTTCCTAGCCTCTGATGATGCGTCCTTTATCACGGGCTCTTACTATCGTATCGATGGCGGCGGCGGTGCGACTTCTGTTTAACCCTGTTGCTTAACCAGCTAGCAACAACACAAGAAAACCCGCCGAAGGACGCATTCAATTGTTATAAAAATATTGAATAACCAACTTTCGGTGGATTTTTACGGATTTAACACCCACACACTCCCCTTTCACAAACACCATAATGAGCGTAGTAACGGAAGGGGGTTTTGCTGGAGAAAGGATTTAAAGCCGATGAAAAGCATTTACTCGCTTTCATCGGCTTCAAACAATTTTGTGGCTATTTCATTTAGCCAAATGGCTACACTCGGTTATCTAAACAAGCACATTATCGACATCATAAGTGCCGCTAAATAATTCGAATATCTTATCGTTTAAATCCTCTTTACTTAAAAGAAAGACAACCGACTTAGCCACATCGGCTCGTGGAATGGCCATTTCCTCTCGACTGCTTGGGCGCTTAATCGTGATTTTGCCTTCGCCTGCATCGTTCGTTAGCGGCCCGGGACGAACAATAATATAAGGCACACCTGATGCCATCAAATATTGATCTGCCAAGTGTTTGGCGACCAAGTAGGGCTTGATATCAGACTCTATGGCATCTGGGTCGTCCGCACCAATAGAACTGACCATAATGAACTTTTTAATATTGGCTTTTTGAGCATAATCGACCGATTTTTTAGCTGCCCAGAGATCGATCAGCAAAGTTTTATCTGGCCCAGTTGAAGCACCAGACCCTGCGACAAAAATCACGTTATCGATGCCATCAAATGCGCGGCTAAAATCTTTCTCAAGGTCTGCTTCGAAAATCTCCAGCTCACTGTCTTTAAGATCATCCAGCTTGCTTTTATCTCGTACCAAAGCACGAGCATCTTCTTGCGTCTCTATAAGCGTTTTCGTAATCAACTTACCTATTTGACCACTCGCGCCAATTATTAGTGTCTTACTCATAATGTGCCTCCTTTGAATTTCCAAGGAAAATGAACTCGCTTTTAAACAGCCATAACCTTATAAGATGTTACTAATAACTATAGTGGCGTAAGCCTAGGAAAAAACCCCAAACAACCAGCTTGCATATTTACTGGACATTCGCAGTAACCAGCCTAAGACAACAGCCAAAAACAACGGCATCACACAAAACCCATAGAACTCATACACTTACTCACAAATCGTTGCAAATCCAAACGCATTACTGACAGCAAACGCCCCTACAATCCTGCCTTTGTTAGTCCTCAGGAAATGTGTCATGCGCCGCTGCCTTTTTGTATTTGTACTCTTCTTGTCAACTTTTGCCTCAGCGGGTTATTACGATGGAACAGAGGGCTTAACTGGCGATGTATTGAAAGCCAAACTGCATTCCATAATAGACGGTCAGAAGCCGCTTAAATACACACAAAGCGGCAATACCGATTGGTACGATGGTGTGAACATCGATGTATGGGAAGCCTTAGTTTACACAGACTCAGCGTGCCCAAATGACGCGCCAAAATGTGGCTTAGTACAGATGCTCTACCTTGATGATGTAAGACGGATTGACCAAGCAAATAGAGGCAAATCCAATAACGATTCTTGGGACCGTGAGCACGTATGGCCCAAATCTCGCGGTTTCAAAAAACAAAGCCAAGACGGTTATACAGACTTGCACCACTTGCGCCCTGCCGACCGTAATATAAACGGCGCGCACAGCAACTACGGTTACGGCAAAGGCGGCGACCCTTTCTACGACACTTTAAGTGATGGCAGCAAAGTCTTCAGTGGCACCTATGTAGACAAAGCCAACGAATCCTTCGAACCAACCGACCGTGCCAAAGGCCAAATCGCCCGCATGGTCTTCTACATGGCCGCCCGCTACGAAATTGGCGACGACACATCACCTGAAAACATGCCAGACCTACGCATCGTAAAAGGCAACCAGAAGCAAAGCGGAGAGCCGACTATAGGCGACCTATGTACATTGCTAGAATGGAATGACCAATACCCTGTCAGCGACTTTGAAAAACGCCGAAACGACCGAGTACAAGAGCTACAAGGCAATCGAAATCCGTTTATCGATCACCCTGAGTTTGTGGACGCGATATGGGCGAGTAAGTGTTAAGAGCTTCCGTTAGCATGACATGAACACCTGATTCCAGATTAAAAAATATTGGAAATCAACGTCTCTCTTTTATTTCGCTAAAGGAACAACCGTGTTGACATCACCATCAATAGCCTGCTCTATCAAAGGCACAATTTGATTGATAGCAATAGGAAGACTCAATAAGGAGCTATAAGACAAAGCGCCATTTACTAAAGAATCAGGCGACAACATAATTTCTCGCCCTTCCTTAAAAGCCCGCATATAAGGACGCAAGGCTAATGATTCTATTTGTTTTTTATTATCCCCAGTCACATACCAAAAAAGTACATCCGCATCGATTACCCCTAATTCTTCTTCAGATAAGGTCATATAAAACTCCCCTTTTCTGGTCAAATCCGCCACATCAGGCGAAAGAGTCAAACCCATTTTAGAAATAAAATTGACCGTCATATCATCACCAGAATACACACCTACGCTACCGTTCCAATAGGTTGCCATCGCGAACGTTTTGCCAGCCCAATCAGGGTGCGCTTTTTTAACAGCCGACATTTGTGCTTCTATCGTTGTAATCAGCCTTTGTGCTTGAGTATTTTCATCTAAAACCTGAGCTAACAATCGAGCGCGCTTATCCCAAGGCATTGTATAATCGCCTTCACCTACTGGAGTGGCAATCACGGGCGCTATTTTACTCAATTGCTGATAATCCTGACGACTAATACCAGAACGTACTGCCATAATCACATCAGGATTGGTTGCCGCAATTTGCTCATAGTTTATTTCCCCATTAATGACTTCTGGTGCAGAAGTTAATAAAGTCCGAGCCCAAGGCCAAATACCATCTTTATAATCACCAAACCAATATCTCGAAGTTAAAGGCTGATAACCCAAAGCTAATACGTTATCAGCTCCAGCCCAATCTAAGGTGACAATTCGCTTAGGTTTATTTGGAACAACAGAGATTCCATACTTGTGTTGGACAGTCAAAGGATAATTGGTTTCTTTCGCATTAACAGTCAGTGATAATGTTCCCATCAAAAGGACTGAACAACATGTTAAAATCAGTTTATTCATGATCATTTCTCATCCATTAGACAATGGTTAAAGATTAGTATTAGGCTTTCACTCTAGCGCGTAAGAGCAACATAACGAAAAAAGGCACGCCAATTATCGAAGTCACTAAACCCGCTGAAATTTGAGTGGGAGCAAATGCATTTCGCCCCAACATATCAGCCAGCGTAACTATGAAGGCCCCGACAGCTGCACTGATTAACAAATGCATACCAACACCACTGTGTGCCACCCGACGAGCCACATGTGGCGCAATAAGCCCGACAAAACCAAGTGGGCCAACCGATGCTGTTGCTAACGCAGCAAAACCGACAGCAAGTATCATCAATAGAGTACGTAAAACGCTTGTCGAAACACCAAGCCCAATCGCTGTAGACTCTCCCATTTGCAGGGTTGAAAAAGAGCGACTGAGGATCAAGGTGATAGGAAGCAAGACAACAACAGCCAACAGTAAGATGCGTACATGCTCCCAACTTGCCAGGTTCAAACTTCCGCTTAACCAAGTTAATGCAGACATTGCACGATCAATCTGTCCATAGGTCATCAGCACCGAGGTGATGGAACTGATAAAAGCAGCAAGCCCAATCCCGATTAAAATAAATCGGATAGTGCCTCCATTCTTCTCACCCCAACTCAAAAACTGAATGACCCCAGCTACCAATATCGCGCCAAGCAATGCAACCCAAGGACGCCAAACAGATGCTTCTTGGGGATACAGAATACTAATCACAACAACAGCCAGCCCAGCCCCTTGAGAAATGCCAATTAATGCTGGATCAGCTAAACCATTACGTGTCACACCTTGCAGTAAAGCACCCGAGAGCGCCAACATAGACCCAACTAAAGCCGCTACAAGGATACGAGGAATACGAAACTCCCACACAACAACTGTCATTTGGCTAGATGAGAATGGCGAAACTAGCATTTCCCATACATCAGACAACGCCATATCGTATGCCCCTTGAGTGAGACTAAGAGCCATAAGAATCACGTTGGATACAACCAACATAAAAAAGACAAATAAGGCACTTTTTGAGACCTGTAATGACAAGCGCTCATTAAATAGCCGAATAACTAAATCATTAGTTTTAGGTAGGTTTCCGTTCGACATTTCAGCGCGCCCTCGCTCTTACTAGATAAACAAATAATGGCGCCCCAAACAGCGCAGTCACTATGCCGGTAGAGACCTCCTCTGGCCTTAAAGCAAGACGAGCAATAATGTCCACCAATAGTAAATAGCAAGCTCCAACCAAAGCGGAATAAGGAATGACCCACCTATAATCCACACCAACAAACAATCGAACCACATGTGGAATGACTAAACCGACAAAACCAATTGGACCGGCTAGCGCAACAGAACAAGCCGTTAAAACGACAACACAAATCAATACCTGCACTTTAAGCCATCCCGTCTTTAAACCAAGACCAAGCGCTACCTCATCACCCATCGCCAAGACCGTTACCTTACTAGATAGATAAAGCGCAAACAGAAAAGCAACCATCATCAACGGCATAGCCACTTTAAGTTCGTTAGTTTTTTGACCCGATAAGGAACCAGATAACCACACGCGCAACTGCTCAAAAGTTTCCTGATTTAAAATAAGAACGACAGATACTAATGACGCTAAAAAGGCGGTAACAGCAGAACCAGCAAGAATGAGATTCAACGAATTAAGTCCACCGGGGGCCAATTGAGCAATCAACCAAACCACCACAGCGGCGATCAATGCCCCTACTGCGGCCACCCATGGCAACCAAAAAACATCTGAAAAATGGAAGGTATTTACCGCCATTACAACAGCAAAAGACGCCCCAGCCATCAACCCGAGCAAACTTGGTTCTGCTAAAGGGTTACGACTGACCCCTTGCAACATAGCCCCAGCTACGCCTAAACCGCCGCCCACTAAAGCCGCAGTCAGTGCTCTCGGCATTCTCAGATCCCATACTATGACATGGGTCATCGTGACAGCTTGCCCATCAAACAGAGCTTGAAATACAGCATCCAGTGGCAAAGACTTGGCGCCAACCGAAACATGCCAAGTAAACATAAAGATAAGTACAGCCAATACCGTTGCCAAAGTCAGTAAATGACGAAGCACTGCATTGATTGAATAATGATTCTGGACATGAGCAGAGTGAATCCGTCGTATCATACAACCGCCAATTTCGCAGACCGAGACACAGCTAGATCAGGCAAGGTAGGGACACAAATCAAACGATCAGAATGGGGATCACGAATAACCTGTGCATCCAAGCCAAATACTTGATAAAGATTATCGGGACTAAAAATCTCCTCCGGCGTACCCTGATGTAACACGGCGCCATCACGCATCATCACCAAATAATCGGCATAGGCGGCCGCCAAATTTAACTCATGCAACACCACCACTAACGTTCGCTGCTTTTCGTGGGCTAAACGAGCCAACAAATTCATCACATCCACTTGAATTTTCAGATCCAAAAACGTGGTTGGCTCATCCAGCAAAATCAAATCCGTTTCTTGCGCCAATACCATAGCAATCCAACAACGCTGCCTTTGCCCTCCCGACAATTCGCCAATGGAACGGTGGGCGAAATCATTCACCTGAGCAACACTCATAGCCTCTTCTACAGCACGCTCGTCTTCTCTTGACCACTGTTGAAGAATTCTTTGATGCGGAAAGCGTCCTTGAGCAACTACCTCGCGAACCGTCATTCCCTCTGGCGCGACAGGATCTTGTGGCAACAACGCCAACTTTTTCGCCACATCTCGTGTACGGCTTTGATGAATATCCTGACCATCCAAACACACCACGCCCCCGCTAGGGGTTAAAATGCGTGCCAAACTCTTTAACAAAGTTGATTTGCCACACCCATTTGGCCCGACCAAAATTGTTAGCTGACCGTTTGGCACGGCAAAATCAACCTGATTTAGAACGCGTCTATCGCCATAACCGACCTCAAGTTGTGTCGCTACCAACCTAGATGGCAGCGACACTCTTGTCGAACTATTCATGAATCCATCCCAACAAAAATTTCGATCATAATAATAGAAATGAAAATCATTAACAACAAAGTACTATAACAACCCCTTTGTTGAGACGTCATGAATCAGTAACGCCAAGTAACAGACGCCATTACATTACGGCCTGGGCCATAGTAAGACTGACCGTTTTGCACACTTTCACGGTACTTCTCGTTAGTAATATTGTTTAGGTTCAATGCCAACGTTAGATGATCGGTTGGCTCATAGCTGGCAAACACATCAACTAACATGTACTCCCCTTGCACTTTTGTGTTGTTGTAGTAGATGTCATTTTGCCAATTCAGCCCGCCACCAACACGCAAGCCATCGATGCCTGACAATTGATAGGCAGCCGCCAATTTAAACTGTTTTGTTGGAATATGAGTGCGCGTGTCTTTACCATCTTTATCCTTGATACTTAGATCGGTATAACCTGCACTCATATTAAGCCCTTCTGATACTTCGCCAGACAGCTCAACCTCATACCCCTCACTTTCTATATCAATACCACGATAAATATTGGTATTTGTTCCAGAGTCATAAGATGCGTACTCACCAAGATTGTTAAGCTCTGACTCAAACCTTGCCAATGTTAATATCGCACCACTATCATTCAACTCTTGTTTGATACCCACTTCTCGACTGACACCTTTAGCAGCACCTAATGGTTTAAAGTCTGAGTCGACCCACACCTGAGGGTTAAATACTTTGCTATAGCTGGCATACAACATAGTTCCTACCGCAGCCTCATAGGTTGCACCAATATAAGGAACCGTCTCGGTTTCAGACGTTTCTTGACGCACACTATAATTGACACCTTTCTGATCCAACTTAATGGCTCTCGCGCCCAATAAAAAAGCTAAGTCATCTGATGCTTTTAAACGTGTTGAAACATAATAAGAACGCTGTTTTTTATCAATGTCGGTTGAATCTGTTGATGGGTTGTAGGTGTCAAATTCAGGACGAGCTATACCCTTCATCCAATCGCCACCAACTGCCGTATTACGCAGTGAAGAGGCATAAACAGAATGACCTTTTAAAGAAACATCCGAGACGTTAACACCAGCCACAATTTCATGCTCCTGCCCCCAACCTTCAAACGTACCATTCACATACAAATCAACAATGTCTTCTTTCACCTTACTTTCGTAATAAGACGCTGTTCCATTTAAACCCTGCTGAGTCTCTGGGTCAGGAGAGCCAGCTAAATATAATAACTCCCACTCAGTATCTTCCACGTTGTGGCTGTAATGGATATTGGCTTGCCAATTGTCTGTCACATCATGTTGCAACTCAAAAAAAGTACGAGTCTTGCGAACATCCATATAAGCCCAATCTGGCGCAGTGCTGGTTGAACGATCATAATTGGTTACTGAACCATTGCTGTAAAACAAAGGAAGTGCACCATACAGAACACCATCATTATTACTGTCATTAATGCTCAAACCCACACTGGCACGGGTTCGATCCGTGAAGTCCGCTTCTAGAATTCCATAAATACCAGACAAATCCTTTTCGTAACGATCCAGGTAAGAATCCCCTTGCTGCTTAGTTACCACCAAGCGTCCTTTCACTTTGTCGCCTGACAATGGACCCGATACATCCGCCTCTAAACGTCGTTGATTCCAACTTCCCGCAGCGGCCGATACCGATGCCTGTGGATCATCCGTTGGTCGTTTCAACACATAGTTAACCGTTGCTGAAGGGTTAGCCAAACCAGTAATTAAACCGTTCGCCCCTTTCACCACCTCAATTTTTTCATACATAGCGGCATTGTCAGCACCGCGATTCAAACCAAAGGCAAAAGGAACACCAACGCCATCTTGCTGAAAATTAACAATATCAAAGCCACGTGCCGTGTAATACACACGATCTGTTTCCGTCTTTTCTACCGTAACCCCTGGTGTGTATTTCAGAACTGAATTTACTTCTTTTAGGTCAAAGTCATTCATCTGATCTTCAGACACCACAGATACGGTTTGCGGTGTTTCAAAAACCGTTAAATCCAGCTTAGTCGCCGATTTGGTTTCCTCTGGCTCGCCATAAACGGGCAACATTGGTAGCACAGTTTCTTCACTACGATTAGACGTTGTTGTCTGAGTTTCTTGGGGATTGCCTTCTGCTCTTGCTGTCATGCTAACAGCCGCTGCGACAACCGTTAAAGCGAAAATGCGCTGATGTTGACGTTTCACAAACTGACTCCTTTTAAGTTTCTGACTCTAAAAAAACGAAATTACAAACTAAGGAGCGTGTTTTAACATTAAATACAAATGAGAATCAACATCATTACTATTTTTTGTAAAGTTACTGTACAAGTCATAAAAATGTGTTCTAGCATATTTCTTAATTGATAATGATTATCGTTAACTTAATTTTCAACTATTCTCAAGGGAGAGTCCACATCATGAAAATGCACACAGACAATGATCAGCAAACGATCCAATACGATTACATTGGTATTGGTTTGGGTCCATTTAACCTAGGTTTTGCCTGCATGGCTGCTCCGCTGGACGATCTAAAGGGGCGAATTTTTGAACAGGCCAATGCATTCTGTTGGCATCCGGGCATGCTGATTGAGGGAGCAACGCTGCAAAACCCTTTTCTTGGGGATTTAGTCTCTATGGCAGACCCAACCAGCCCTTTCACCTATCTCAATTTCTGCAAGCAAAAAGGCCGACTCTACCAACTTTACATCCGAGAAAACTTCTATTTGGGGCGTGCTGATTTCAACGAATATTGTCAGTGGGTGATCCAGCAGCTGGACAATATCGATTTTGGTCACAAGGTGATGGATATTCGCTATGAGGAAGAGGAAGGTCTCTACCGTGTTTCAGGTGTGCGGACAAATTCACACGGACAACAAGAAACCTTCTGTGTCCTTACCAAAAAATTGCTTATTGGCGTAGGTAGCCATCCTCAATTCCCCAGCAGCATTGCAGATAAAGCACAAATATTGGCGCACCAACCGAACACTTCGCTAATTCATTCAGGGCAATACCTGAAACACAAAAAGCCGCTGCAAGAATGCAAAGAAATCACCGTTATTGGCAGTGGTCAAAGCGGTGCCGAAATTTTCTATGATCTACTTACGTCCAGCAAAGACCATGATTATAAACTCAATTGGGTAACGCGACCTGCCCGCTACTTCCAAATGGAAACCGCTAAGTTCGCTCTAGAAATTCTGACACCAGATTACGCCGAATACTTCTTTGGTCTAAATGAAGACGTCAAAACGGATATTCTGAAAGACCACCAACACCTGTACAAAGGCATTAACCAAAAACTCATCAACGACATATACGATGCGCTGGATGAAAACCACCGCTACCAACATTGCCAAGCACAACTGCTGCCCTGCATGGAAATTGTGGACATCCATTTTGATACGCAATCGCAACAATACCACCTGCACTTCAAACACACACAAACACACGTCGAATATCTTCATAAAACCGATGCTGTCATTTTCGCAACCGGCTACAAACCTGTGTTGCCAGACTTTATTGGAGGTATTCGTGACCGCCTACAATGGCACGAAGATGGCAGCTACTTACCGAACAGAAATTGGTCCGTTGATAAAAATAAGAGAGAAGTCTTCATTCAGAACGCAGGACTTAAAGGTCATGGCATTACCAACCCAGACCTAGGCATGGCTTGCTATCGAAACAGCCGCATCATTTTTGCAATGACAGGCATTGATCATTACCCAGCAGAAGCTTCTACCAGTTTCCAACAATACCAACCCCACGCGAACAGTGGTTTTGAAGAAATAAGTGAAGCGACGCAAGAACAGACTCAAGCAGCCACGCATTCACCCTCTTACATTAAGCGCGAAGCCTACGCATGAGCTTACGAACGACCATTTTAATTATGTCAGGACTTGGCGTCATGAGTGACGCCATTTTGATCGCCTTCTATCCTCAGTTTTTTAAGCTGAGGTATGGCATAGACAGCCCAGTACACGCAGGCAGTTATATCGCAGCAATATCCATTGCGGTCATGTGCGCTCTGCCACTCTGGGCAAAAGTCGCCAGAAAGGTCGAAACCATGCCGTTATTACTCGTCACCCAAGGCATTGCTGGAGTCTTGGGCATTGCCAGTGCCTTTGCACCCAATGTGCAATCATTCTGGGTGCTCAGTATGTTCATGTATTTGACCAAAGCCAGCTACTTGCTCATGTTCCCCTACCTGATGCGCTTAGAAAAACAGGAGCATCACTCTCATCTGGTCGGGCTGCTGTCGGTCATCATACACATCACGGCAATTTTTGCTGCGACCTTAGGTGGTTTGAGTTTACAAAGCTTCGGCCCACAACAATGTGTGCTGTTAATGGCGGCTGGTGACTTCCTTCAAATGGCCTTGTGCTACTACTTGATCAAAGCCAAGAAAGTCGTTCCCACTGTGACTCATACCTATGGTGAAAGTCATCAAGCGCCAAATGGCTCTGCCACACTACCGCGCAAGAAACGTTCGCACATATTAGGTACCAATCTAGCAAAGCTCAGCTTGGTAATGGTGCTGTTTGATTTCAGCGCTTATGTAATTCGCCCTTTCTTTTCTACTTATTGGGAAGACACGACGGGCATTTTGCAGCGTGGAATAACAGGGGCGGTCTTCGCCATTCCAGCGTTAGCGGCTTTGATGGGACTCTATGCCAATCGACTCGCTAGCCAAGGAAAATTACCCAAACTTGACCACCCTTTCATAAACCTAACCCTTGGCGCCATTGGCTTAACACTACAGGCCATACCGCATATAGAGACCATCCTAATAGGACGCTTTCTGTTTGGCTGGGGAATGTTTCAAATCATCGTTAATTTGGAGGTGAAACTTTTTCAGATCAGCACACCCGATAACTACGCCCGCGATTTCAGCGTCGCCAATTTCTTCCAAAACCTTGGCGTGCTGCTGTCTTCATTTAGCGCTGGCTACATTGTTAGCCTTATAGGAGCGCAACAAACCTTCTTTGTCGCGGCGCTAGGTTTCCTATGCACCGCTGTGATCAACCAATACTGGTTCGGTTCTCGAAAACACCCAGCAACGGGAGATTCTACTCATGCCGTTTAATCATCATGAACACACCCTCGCAGCCCATGAGCTGACGTTTGTTCCGCTGAATCTCGATAAACATATCGACATCATTCAGCCTTGGTTTCAAATGGATTACGCTCATTTTTGGGGAATGCAAAACATGACCGTCGACGAGACTCGACAGTTTTACGCAGACCATATCGCCAAGCAAGAACTGCAAGTCTTCATCGGCTACCACCAACAGCAACCAAGTGTTGTCCTAGAAGTATATGACCCAAATACGACCGAGCTAAAGGATCTATACCCAGTACAAGCAGGCGATGTTGGCATGCACTTTTTTACGGCTCCCTGCCAAACCCCCATTAAAGGCTTTACCTTGGCATGGATGCGTAAAACTCTGCAATTCCTTTTTGAAGAACGTAAATCCACACGCATTGTCGTCGAGCCAGACATACACAACGACAAAATCCACCAACTTAATTTGGCTGTGGGATTTACCTACACCAACGCCATCACGTTAAGCAATAAGACCGCCATGCTGGCTTTTTGTTTACCGTTAAATTTTTATGCGTCATTAAACCGCAATCCAGACCAACCAACACCCTATGCCGAGCAAGCTAGGGTGCTTATTCAGCACTGCAAGGAGCAGACTACTATGACTCAACAAAATCACTCTCCGACCACGCCTAACAGCCCTACCGCCGCTATCGATGTGGCAGAACATCTTACCCCCGATGTGTGGCAAAAAGTAAACCGCCACCTTGTCTGTAAAGCGATTGCCGAATTCAGTCATGAACAGCTCTTTTCACCAGAGGCCATCACGGAGCCCGATGCCAGAGGCTGGGCTGACTATCGACTAGCCACCAACAACGACAACAAATACTATCAATTCCGTGCCAAACACATGGCTCTTCGACACTGGCGCCTAGACAAAGCCAGCATCAGCTGCATCGACAACCAGCAACCCATGCCCCTAGACGCACTGGAATTCATCATCGACTTTAAAGATACCTTGGCGATCCCTGATGATAAATTGCCTATTTACCTAGATGAAATCAGCAGCACTCTGTATGGAGCAGCCTATAAAGAAGTGAATGCACTTTTCGACAGCAAAGCATTAGCAGATGCCGATTATCAACAGATTGAAGCGGCTATGACGGAAGGGCATCCTGGCTTTGTAGCGAATAATGGTCGCATAGGTTTCAACGCTTTCGATTTCCGTCAGTACGCACCAGAAACAGGGCAAGCTTTCCAGCTCGTCTGGATTGCCGTCAAAAAAGCCAAAGCGGTCTATGGCTGTGTACCAGAAATGGATTACAACCAACTTATCGAACAAGACTTGGGGGCGGAGCAAATCCTTGCCTTCAAACAACGTTTAAGTGATTTGAGATTGGATCCGCAAGACTTCATTTTCATGCCAGTTCATCCTTGGCAGTGGTACAACAAAATCAACATTGTTTTCGCAGCCGATATTGCCAACCAACATATCGTGTCATTGGGCACCACAAAAGATCTCTACCGTGCCCAACAGTCTATCCGGACTTATTTCAATATCTCGGATAGCAGCAAGCACTATGTGAAAACATCACTCTCCATTTTGAATATGGGCTTCATGCGTGGGCTATCGCCTTACTACATGGAAGGCACGCCAAAAATTAACGCCTACTTAGACGACCTCATTAACCAAGATGCAGAGCTCAATCGCTACGGCTTCACCATCTTAAGAGAAGTTGCTGCAGCGGGCTATCGTAACCATTACTTCGAGAAAGCCTGCACAAATGATAGCCCATCGAAGAAAATGCTCTCAGCCCTATGGCGTGAAAGCCCAATGTCACGCCTAAACGAGGGTGAAAGCCTGATGAGCATGACCGCTCTACTGCATGTCGACAGAAACGACCAATCGCTGCTGGTTGAGCTAATGAGACGATCCAACCTCAACCCATCCGTATGGATAGAGCAGTACCTCAAAGCCTTTCTACAACCCTTGTTACACTGTTTCTATGCCTACGATCTGGTTTTCATGCCCCATGGTGAGAACCTTATTTTGATCATGGAAAATCATGTACCGTCTCGCGTTATCATGAAAGACATTGCAGAAGAAAGTGCCATCCTAAACAAAGATACGGACATTCCAGATGACATTGCACGCTTGGCGATTGAAATGCCTGAAGACTACAAAATCCTTGGTATCTTTATTGATGTGTTTGATGGCTATTTCCGTCACATGAGCCACATCCTAGAAGAAAACAACGTCATGATTGAAGACGAGTTTTGGCGTCTCGTTGCCAACACTGCCATCGAGTATCAGGAAGAACACCCTCAGTTCAAAGACAAGTTCCAATCGCGTAACATTTTTGCCAAGGACTTCGCTCACTCTTGCCTGAACCGACTGCAGCTGAAAAACAACCTGCAAATGGTCAATATTGCTGACCCTGCTTCCAGCTTTATCATGGTCGACCCACTACCGAACCCACTTGCTCCTTTTGCACCAAGCAGAAAAGCACAATCGGTTGCTACAGAAGCCATCGACTAAATCATTGTAAGACGAAGCCCAACCACGCCCTACTTGGGGTGTGGTTGGTTTTTATAATATTCACAGCTCGGATGTCCCCATATGCACATGCCATTTCCCATCATTTTTTTCGATTTTCAGACCCGATCAGAGTCCCCATCAAACGTTAGCGTACAACCTTTAATAGATGCTTTGGAAAAATCAGGAGCTGACGTTCAAGTAATAATTAAGGGCACAAGCACTTCTTCCTTTTTTAAAGGCTGCACTCGAGCTGCCGCCATTGTTTTGTTGCTAGAAAATAAACACATACGCCCAGAAGACGATTCATTAAAGGCGGTAATACAAGGGATAAGAAAGAGCCACTGCCACGCGCCCATTTTCTTAAAGAGCGAACTTCAGGTCAGTCACCATATTCCCAAAGAAATCTTAAATGAAGTACATGGTTTCATACACAACTTAGAAGATACTTTAACCTTTACTGCGCGAAACATCATAAGGGAGGCCAAAAAGTATCTCGATCAACTCGCCCCACCCTTCTTCAAAGCACTTGCAACCTACACAAAAGCAAGTTCCGCCTCTTGGCATTGTCCGGGACATTCTGGTGGTGCAGCATATTTAAAAAGCCCATCTGGTCAGCTTTTTCATGACTTCTTTGGTGAGAACATGCTAAGAGCTGATGTCTGCAATGCGGTAGACGAACTTGGCCAACTGCTAGACCATACCGGCCCCATAGCAGAAAGCGAGCGCCAAGCTGCCAAAATATATCAGTCTGATCACCTCTATTTCGTCACGAACGGCACCTCTTCCTCCAACAAAATTGTCTGGCATTCGCTTATCGCACCAGACGATATTGTCGTCGTTGATCGCAACAGTCATAAGTCGATTATTCAAGCCATTATCATGACAGGTGCCATCCCCATTTTTTTGACGCCTACGCGTAATCATTTAGGCATAATAGGACCGATTCCAAAGCATGAATTTGCCTGGGATAGCATTCAGGAAAAAATTCGCAACCATCCGTTGATAAAAGACAAAGAAAAAAAGCCGCGCCTATTTAGTATCACCCAATCCACCTACGACGGCATTCTGTACAACACCAATGAGATTAAATCCAGCTTGGACGGACATTTCGATGCCATCCATTTTGATGAAGCATGGGCTGCCCATACTGGCTTCCATGAATGTTATGAAGATTTCGTGGCTATTTCTGAAACTCAACGCTGCGAAAAGTCACTGCTTTTTTCTACGCAATCTACCCATAAAATGCTCGCAGGGCTTTCTCAGGCATCACAAATTCTGGTGCAAGATGCCAAACAACAAAAGCTGGACCATCACTGCTTTAATGAAGCCTACTTAATGCATACCTCAACCAGCCCCCATTACCCTATCATCGCTTCTTGCGACATTACCGCCGCCATGATGGCACAACCCAATGGGCAATTATTCATTGGCGAAGCTATTGCAGAAGCCATCGACTTTCGCTCCACCATGCAACAAATAGCAGAAAACCATAAAGACAACTGGTGGTTTAAAGTATGGGAACCAAGAGAAGCGAGCAACATCGAAAAACCAAATGGTAACCATTGGAAGTTAAAACAAACTGACGGTTGGCATGGCTTTGAAGACATTCAATCGGGCTTTAACCTACTTGATCCGCTTAAAATCACCATCATCACACCCGGCTTAGAATTGAATGGTGAGTTTTGCGAACGAGGTATGCCCGCCAGCATTGCCACCAAGTATCTGGCAGAACACGGCGTCATTGTCGAAAAAGTGAGTCTATATTCCTTCTTACTTCTTTTTACTATTGGCGTTACCAAGAGCCGCTGGAACACCCTAATAACCGTACTCCAGCGCCTTAAAAAAGCCTATGACGATAACATCGCATTAACCAAAGTCATGCCACAATTTGCCGAGCAAAATCCTCAGTACAAGACATTAGGGCTAAAAGACATGTGCCAAAAAATACATGATGAATACAGGCAACATGATTATGCACGCATGACCACCCAAATATTCAACGAACCAGTGCAGACGGCGATAAAGCCAACAGACGCCTATAATCAACTCATCCGCAAAAACACAGAGAGGGTTCCTGTCGACCAACTCGAAGGTAGAATCACAACCATGCTCATCACACCCTACCCACCCGGCATTCCCGTACTCATTCCCGGCGAGCGTTTCAATAAGACAATCGTTGACTATCTTAAATTTGCCCAGCATTTTAATGGTTGCCTACCAGGTCTAGAAACTCATATCCATGGTCTTATTGAAGCGAAAAAAAACGGTGAATATGAATATTATGTAGAGTGCGTCAAAGAATAAAACAATAGCGACCACCGTAAAGAACACCTTTAACAAAAAAGAGCCATCTTCAAGACGGCTCTTTTACTTTTATCGAGTAGTAGACAACGAATCCCAACACACCTTAAACATCAGAAAGCGTTAAAATGGTATTTCAAAACTAATCCATTATGGCTTTAATACTCGCTATCAAACCACCACGTTGAACCGATACATAGCTTTGCTGCCGCTTCTTACGGTGACTTTATCAACGGACCAGTTGCCTTTCATTTCGGGTGGGAAGGTGTCGTTTAGGGTGAGCATGCCTTCTGCGACGAGTTGGGTTGCCCATATCTAGTCAATAAGAGCGTCGAGTGTGACGCTGGAGCCTTGCCGTTGGCTTTTGATGAGGTCGTCTTGACCTAAGTGCTGGTTCATCGGCTTTTGACCATATCGCGCCTTCGCTCAGCGAACAGAAATTTAACAGGACACCCACACAAACTTGACTGTTAAAAATCATACTGTATATTTAACCAGTATTGTTTATTTCTCATGGAAGAGAGGTTTCGTCATGCCAAGAGCCAGAAGACAGCAAATTAGTTTACAAGATACACCTTACTACCACTGTGTTTCTCGCTGTGTTCGTAGGGCATTTTTATGTGGTGAAGATCCTGCCTCTGGTGAAAGCTTTGAACACCGTCGTGGCTGGGTTGAAAGGCGTTTGTTATTTTTAGCCAGTATCTTTGCTATCGATGTTTGTGCCTATTCTGTAATGAGTAACCATCTGCATGTGGTGTTGCATATCAATGCAGAAAAAGCCGAGAAGTGGTCTACGTTAGAGGTTCTGCAAAGGTGGCATAAGTTACATAAAGGCACCATGTTTACTCAGCAATTCGTGCGAGGTGAGTCATTACCTGATTATGCTTTGGATTTGGTTGATTCCTCGGTTGAGACCTTTAGGAATCGTCTTATGGATATTAGCTGGTTTATGAAAGAGTTGAATGAGCCTATTGCTCGCCAAGCGAATTTTGAAGACCAATGTACAGGAAGGTTCTGGGAAGGGCGATTTAAGTCTCAGGCTCTGCTAGATGAATCTGCATTAGCGGCTTGTATGGCATACGTTGATCTTAACCCATTGAGAGCAAAAATAAGAGAAAACCCTGAAACCTCGGAGTTCACTAGCGTTAAAAGGCGTGTAGTTGCAGCTAAACATCAAAAACAACCAACATTGCTCTATCCTTTTGTTGGTAACCCCAGAGAAAATATGCCAGATGGTCTACCTTTTGAGTTATCAGATTACCTTGAGCTGGTAGATATGACTGGGCGAATCATCCGAGAAGATAAACGAGGTGCGATAGACGCTTCATTGCTACCGATTCTTCAACGACTCAACATATCCTCAGAAAATTGGCTGTGTATCGCGACAGAATTTGGCGCAAGAACCGGTGCTGTTGTTGGCGCGGAACAATCCATTGCTCATTACTGTGATTCAAACAAACTAAATAGAAAACCAAGATCCAGTCATAATCGATTACTCGCCTAACTTCATTCAGCCGTTCATAGCCTTTCTTTATTTACTAATCATAATTAGTAAATTCACTCGCCTAAAAATCCAATTACCAGCCTTTTAGTAGTTAATTAGCTCTTATCAAAACGATAAAAGATGAATTCCATATAAGTACTATCTCTAGATAAGAGCGTTTTGTATGGTTTTTTAACATGGGTGTCTTGTAAAATTGAAATACAGCTATAATGTGCCAGATGAAAAGCTGCGTGCTTTCGTCTGGCACAAATTCTTATCCTTTCTTTGATGGCTAACGCTTTACTCAGGTTTTTGTAGCAATTTTGCTCGCCTTTCAAAGCTTGGATAGACATCATTTAATAGATCCAAAATTTTATTAAATAATAAAATCAGATCATTTTCTGCTCCATCTTCATATCGGGGAGCTGGTCTGGGAATTCTGTGAAGCCGATGAAGGGGATTATAGCAAGTGGTAAAAACAACATCTCTGACTGCGCACCATTGACCGTGGGCATACGAAGATGGCCAAGAATAGTAAGCATCGTATACCTCCTTGCATCTAGCAACTTGAGACATTGTACGCAAATCTGTTTTTGCCCAATTTCCCAAATCGATATTCTGGAAATCCATATAGATATCTTCATTCGCCAACTCTTCGATATTTTCTTTCTTAATGTAGCCAGGTTGATCGGTTAGAACTTCATCCAGCTTTAGAAAAGTAAGCTTTGCTTGACCGGAGCCATAACTTCTATAGATATCCCAAAGCTTTTCATCTCTAACACTTATCAAGTACTTAAAGGTTATATAAATTTCTGCTAGCATTCTTAGTGCTAGTTTTGCTGTTAGTAGCTTCCCAGAAGAAGCTAACCCCTCTTGGGTTACAGTAAGGGCATAAAAGCAAAACCCGAAAGACGCATCACGTCTAGCTTGCACATGGGTAAATTTGTCTGTTGCTAGAAAATGGTTTAATAGGTCACCCCAAATTTCTCGCATTAAAGAAACAGTTTTGGTTATATCAAAATCAACACTACTATTTTTAGGTTCTGGTGCAAAACATTCAGTATTATGCTTACATTCTTCCCAAAATTTTTCAGACCATGCTTTTTTGGCTTGTGCATAATCATCATCCATCACGCCACTTCCAAGATTCATTTCGGTCGCTCGAATAGTTGGCCTGACCTTTCGCTGATCTTCATAATTAGGATATTCTATATACTCTCTATATTGCTCCTCATTTTGTAGACGTAACTTTCCAGAGTTAACAATAGGTATCATATAGGCCCAGCGGCAGTCAGTGGCTTCTTGAGATTGATGATCTAAGAGAATTGCGACAGCATCGGCCAAGTTAGTCCACAGTACTTCTTCATCATCCGAGACCACCCCAAGATACTCGGCCCATTTATTAAATAGAGGTAGATCCTTAAACAATATCAAGGGCTTTAAAGCATGAGAAACTCTCTCTTCGGTAAAAAGCACTTCAAAAAACTTTTCTTGCAGATCGTCGTCTAAAGTAGATAATCCGTATACCCCTACGATAGGTAACTTGCAATTTCTATTTTCTACTTCACGATAGAGGGTTCCAATATGAAGTCCTAATTTTCTGAAAATTTCAATTGCCTCTTCTCTACCTATTCCATTAATTAGCAATCCAGCCCAAACCATACAAGGCAATCTATCATTAATCCAAGAGAGATAACTTGTATTTGAAATTTGATTAAAAGGGGAAATTAACGTGGAACCTTCCTTCCTATGAGAATCAATTTTCCCTTTGCTATTCTTTCTCTTTTGTTGTTGCCTTACTCTTTTTTGAGTCATCAGTGAAATCCTGTTCTAAATATAGAGAATTAACACCGCAATAAATCGCGGCTATAAACCTTACTATGACACATATGCTAAGAATCTTGAGAATACTAACTTCTAAAATACGTGCCCCATTAATGAGTTTTTAGCTCTTTAAAACGATTTTTCATATCTATTCTTCCACGTAACTTTCGTCTATTTCTAGTGCAATAGCTTCAAATGTTTTGTGATTTCTATGTAAATAGTCCAAGTAAATTCTGGCATCAAACTCAGAAAAATCATTAGCATTTGAGTTAGTCAAATAAGCCTTTAATCGCTTGATACCATGAAAATATTCATCAAGATCGTACTGAGTATAATCGGTAAGCTCGTTCCTTTCTTCCAATGCACCTTGAAACTCATTGTATGTTTCTTCAATCGACTCAAGCATACTAAGACCAAAAGAGTTATTTTCTCTTGATGGTGAGTAAATGGCTTGCCCTACTTTCTCAAACATATACCCCATTGTTGAGTGTAGAATATCTGCTAGTGGTTTTTCCATAAATTTAGCCCTATGCTTTATATCAATTTCCCGAAGCTTTTCATTGATTGATATGTATGCTTTATTAATTCCAATCAGTTGTGTTTTTGCGATTTTCGAAAAATCCACGTCGATGAACTCACTTTCACCCTCGTCGTAGAAACGGGCAAGTGTGAAACCACCTTTGCCCATAGAAATACGAGATATATGGTTAAAATATGTAGTTTTCTTTACTCGATTCTTAGTTGGGTGACCTATTGAAGCATTTCTAACTGCTCTTATATCTTTTAATTCTTCTGACAGTTCATATGGGACACCAAATGCTTCTGATAAATGATTCATGGCATCTTGCTGTATAAATAGAGCTTGTAGAAGCCCATATGTATAGATATACGATAATCCAGTTTCAGCGGGATACTCAGATTTAAAATAGCTTTTTAATGCCAAACCAGTGTCGCCAAGGGTATCCAATGAACTACATATTTGATTCCAGTTATCTAACTCTGAAATTAGAACCTTTTGATATCTATGAGTATTTATATGCTCACGCACTTGTTTTTCGATATCGAAGAATCTAATAATACTTTCTTCAATCTTGCTCATCTATCGTAGATCCTTTCAATAGGTATAAGGACTTTATCAGGGCAAACATGTTAGGGACCTTGAAAAAACTGAATTCTTAATCTGCGTACCTTAATAACCACTTAATATTAAGTTTTTTTTGAATTTGTGGTCAGATAAAAAAATCTGCTTTTCATCTAACGCCAAACTTCTAATTTTTTTTTAAAAGATTTATTATTTTTTCACTTGCCAAACCGCTGAATCTCCATCTTTACCTTTATTTACTAAATTTTGGCTTTCCAACTTCTGTAAATAAGTAAGCATATTAATTCTACTTATAGAAAAAACATGTGCCAAACCTGCTGAAGTGAAAGCCTCATTAGAATGTTCTTTCAAATATTGGTAAATCCTATCTTTAATAGTGTCTTCTAATTTATCGATAGTTGAATCAGCAATTGTTTTAGACATTTTCCTTGGATCTAATGGCTGATTATTTTCTGATGCTTCTTTTATTGATTTTTCTGAAATTTCCTCAACAGATTTTCTAAGATTATTTAAGTCTAAAAAGTGTTGTTGATTATCAAAGTCGCTAGGTGCATATAGAACATGGGGCTTAAGAATTAAAATCAAAAAAAATGTGACTACTATTATTAATGGAAAAAGCATAACAAAGTAAATAAACAGCGACTGTATTTCAAGCGGTAAAGCTATTAAAGCAGCTGTTGCAAATGCTTCCGCTGTTCCAGAAAAAATAGCAATAATAGTTAATGGATTACTTACTTTCATTTAGGTTAACACCATACTTTGAGAAAAATCACAGTTTAAAATTCGCATACATTTTTGTTTCTTTTTCAATGGCATGTTATTTCGAAACCATGAGCTATTATTCATTGATCCTAGTCGTCTTTTTCTTTATACACCAGAAAAAACTTACAATTTAATGACAATTCTAAAACCTAAATCCGTCAAGCTCCCATCGGCCCTTGTTACCACCTCCATGTTGCCCATCAAGCCTTGAAACTTTATTGCTGCACACGCGGCTTAGAAGCATTTATGGGGATCTGCATTTCACCGACCCCCATTTACCGTGGTACAAGAAACTTAAGGGAGCCCTGTTTCAGGGCTCCCTTCCACTAAGAAAGAGCCGACCTGACCTACCAAAATGGTAGTTCAGCTTAAACATTAACTCGTTCGCTTATCCGTCAAGCTGCCATCGGCTCTGTGGCCACGTCCATATTCCCCATCATTCCTTGTAAAAATTCGGCTTTGAGTCTTTCTAATATTTGGTCGCACATTTGTTGATCATAGCTTGAATTGCCTGTCGGTGTTAGGTGGATGGTTGGCGCGAAGGTCATGTTTTTGTTGTTTTGTAGCTGTTGGCTTTGCTTTGCGATGGCGTCTGGTGCGGGTTGGTCGGTTTTGTCGTCTTCAAACCAACTGCCAATCCATTCAGCTAGAGAGCGCCGCCCATCCCACAAAGAACCACCACCATGCCGCCAGCGATAAAGCCGACAACTCCCCAATGGCGGTGCCAATAAGCCGTGCTCACATGAACAGTCCAAAAAATCCATCATTGAGCACCAATCTCTCCTCCTTCTCCCTTAGATATCTTGTAATTTTATGACATAATGTTGTGCATCTGTCGCGGGGAATGATTCCCCTGTGTCGCGACGCTTTTTTGAACTTATTCGATAGTAGAAGAATGTCACTAGATAATGGGGCTGCCCCAGTAAATTCAAGCGCTGAGCTTGATCGTCGATTCTCCATCGCTCCAATGATGGACTGGACTACATCCGATTACCGGGTTTTCGCTAGAACACTTAGCAAGAATACGCTGCTTTATACCGAGATGGTGACAACGGGCGCGTTGCTACAGGGCAATAATCCTGAAAGATTCTTACGTTATGATAGTTGCGAGCACCCTATTGCGCTGCAACTTGGTGGGTCTGACGCCGTTGCCTTGGGTAAATGCGCAAAAATAGCGGAGCAAGCGGGCTTTGATGAGGTTAACCTTAACGTAGGTTGCCCAAGCGACAGAGTGCAAAATAGTTTAATCGGTGCGTGTTTGATGGCTTACCCTGATAAGGTAAAAGATGCCATGCGCGCCATGCAAGATAACTGCAACATTCCGGTGACGATCAAACACCGTATTGGTTTAGACGACCAAGAAGATTACAGCGTGGTTCGCGATTTTGTGGGCGATATAGCGACGACTGGCGTGACGACTTTTATTGTTCACGCGCGTAATGCCATTTTGGAAGGCTTAAGCCCAAAAGAAAACCGCGAAGTGCCGCCACTAAAATACCATTATGTACATCAGTTGAAGAAAGACTTCCCTGACCTTGAAATCATTCTGAATGGTGGCATAAAAACACTAGAAGAGTGCCAAGAACATTTGGCACATGTCGATGGTGTGATGGTTGGTCGCGAGGCTTACCACAACCCTTGGATTTTAAGCCAAGTCGACGAAGTATTATTTGGCGGTCAGCCGTTGGTTCATGATCGCTACGAGGCACTAGAAGCTTTCGTTCCTTATGTTGAACGCAAGCTGGAAGAAGGCGAACGCTTGATGCACCTAACCCGACATATTTTGGGTATTTTTCAGGGTGAAGCCGGCGGCAAACAGTTCCGTCGCTACTTATCTGAAAATGGTCACAAAGCTGACGCAAAGGTAAATGTATTATTAGAGGCCATTGAATTGGTCAAAAATCATCAACGCAAAGGATAAGAGCAATGAGCAATAAGTTATCTCAATTAAAAGAGTTCACGACCATTGTGGCCGACACCGGTGATATCACGGCAATCAAAGATTTTTTACCACAAGATGCGACAACTAACCCATCTTTGATGCTTAAGGCTGCGCAGATTCCTGAATATGCCCCTTTCCTTGATCAAGCGGTTGCTTGGGCAAAAACTCAAAGCAATGACAAAGACCAGCAAATCCTAGACGCTGGCGACAAGCTTGCTGTCATCATTGGTACTGAAATCCTAAAATATGTACCAGGCCGTATTTCTACTGAAGTCGACGCGCGTTTGTCTTTCGACAAAGAAGCCACACTGGCGAAGGCTCGTAAACTGATTGCCCTTTATGAAGAAGCTGGCGTGTCTCGTGACCGCGTTCTGATCAAAGCGGCGTCTACTTGGGAAGGTATTAAAGCAGCAGAAGAGCTAGAAAAAGAAGGCATCAACTGCAACCTAACGTTGCTTTTCTCTTTCGCGCAAGCACAAGCCTGTGCTGAAGCAGGTGTTTACCTGATTTCTCCATTCGTTGGTCGTATTCTTGATTGGTACAAAAAATCCACTGGCCAAGAATACACTGCGGAAACAGATCCGGGTGTGGTTTCTGTGACTGAAATCTACAACTACTACAAACAGCACGGTTACAAAACTGTTGTGATGGGCGCGAGCTTCCGTAACATCGGTGAAATCGAGCAACTTGCTGGTTGTGACCGCTTGACGATCAGCCCTAACCTGCTTGAAGAATTGAAAAAAGACGAAGGCAAACTAGAGCGTAAATTGACGCCAACCACTGACGTTAAACCAGCGCCAGCTGCGATCACTGAAGCGGCATTCCGTTGGGCAATGAACGAAGACGCAATGGCAACAGAGAAACTGTCTGAAGGCATTCGTAACTTCGCAGCCGATCAGCGTAAGTTAGAAGTGACTCTAGCTTCTATGCTATAAAACAGAAGCAAATAAGTTATGCTAAAAACGCGGCCTAGGTCGCGTTTTTTATTTTACACAAGAAGAACGAAAGATGACCGAACGAACGGAATTTGAAAAAATGATCCAAGGTGAGGCGTTTAACGCTATCGACCTAGACCTTCGCTTACGCAGAGAAGCCGCACGTCTTGCGTGCGCTAAATTCAATGCCCACCCAAGCAAGGGCAACCTTCGCCATGTGACACGGTTATTTGCAGAGTTTGGCAGTGTGGTGATCGAACCGGGCTTTCAATGCGACTATGGTTCGCAAATTCATCTGGGTGAACGTGTTTTTATTAATTTCCAATGCATCTTTTTAGACAGCGCTCAGATCCATATTGGCGACGATGTGTTAATCGGCCCAGGAGTGCACCTTTATACGGTAGATCACCCCAGAGACGCTGAACAACGCGCCTCTGGGGAATGTTATGCTCGCCCTATCAGCATTGGTAATAAAGTTTGGATTGGTGGCGGCGCTAAAATCCTTCCCGGCATTGAAATTGGTCATAACGCCATCATTGCGGCTAACGCGGTTGTGACACGAAATGTGGCCGACAACGAACGCTACTTTGGCTAATCCTTTTTTCACATACGGGCATAATATTGTTTGCATCATTACGGCAAAATACTGCATTCAACGTCTTAATTAGCGGTTATTTCAATACTTCTTTAAACTGGGCAAGCATTCCGCAATTGTTGAGGAAATAGCCACTTGTCACCTCTTCTAGCGACTATTTTGTATATACTGAGATAGTGAAATTTGCGAGAAGAGGTCGCCTTATGAAAACTTGGATTCTATTTTTAGCTAGCCTGATGGCTCTAAATGCCAGCGCCTCGGATGCCATCCTTGATGATTCATTAAACGTTGATCAAGTCACTCAATTCGATGGCATGCCTTGGGGTATTGCCATGCTTAGTGATCAAGAAGCCATCGTCACCATCAAAAAAGGTGAGGCTTACAAAGTCGATTTACTAAGCGGAAAAACACAATCGTTAAGCGGTTTGCCCGATGTAGACAGTCGTGGTCAAGGCGGGTTGTTGGATGTTGCAATTTCACCCGAATTTAAAACGCAAGGGTGGATTTACTTCACCTATGCCAAGCCAACAAAAGATGGCGCTAAAACCACCTTAGCTAGAGCGAAATTAGCCCGTAATGCATTAACCGATTGGCAAGATGTGTTCGTTACTGAATCGGCCACAAGCACAACAAAACACTATGGTGGCCGCATCGCGTTTGACGACAAAGGGCACGTTTTCTTTTCAGTGGGCGATCGCGGTGTTCGTGATAATTCGCAAGATCTTACCAATCATGCAGGTAGTGTGATTCGTCTCAACTTAGACGGCACAGTGCCAAGGGATAACCCTTTTGTCACCCATGCGAATATTCGCAATGAAATATGGAGCTATGGTCACCGAAACCCTCAAGGTTTGTTTTACGATACTGACACGAATACACTCTGGTCGAATGAACATGGTCCAAGAGGTGGTGACGAGATAAATCTCATTCGCCCTGGTGCAAACTATGGTTGGCCGATTGTCTCCTACGGAAAAGAATATTGGGGCCCAATTGATGTGGGTGAAGGTCAAACAAAAGTTGGCATAGATAATCCTGCCAAAGTCTTTATTCCTTCGATCGCGCCAAGCAGTTTGATTCGTTACAGGGGCATGCTGTTTTCCAATTGGAACGGCGATTTCTTATCAACCGCTTTAGCGTTAAGGCATTTGAACAAAATCAAAATCGATAAGAATGGCGAAACGACTGAAACGCGTTATCTGCAGAGTTTGGATGAACGCCTGCGTTCAATCGCTCAGGACTCAAAGGGCGCACTATACATTGGTACAGACTCGGGGAAATTGTTAAGAGTCACGCTGGATAATAAGCTCGCGCTACAATAGCCCTGCTCTGTTAATCAGGCGTTTTATTGCGATAAACATGATACCAATCTTCTAATTCTTCAAGGGGCATTGGCTTAGACAGCCAAAACCCTTGGAAGAAGTCACACCCCGCCTCTTTTAAACACTGAAGCTGAAAGGTATCTTCTATGCCCTCAGCTGTCACAACAATATCTTGTAAATGACACAGCTGTATTAGAGGCGGCAGCAATTTTGCGTATTGCGAATCGGTTATGCGTTCTGTTAGCACCTTGTCTAGTTTTACCTTATTTACTGGGTAATCAATCATATGCAAAAGTGGCGTATAACCTACGCCAAAATCGTCAATGGCGATACTAAAACCAGAATTTTGCAGCCCGTTCAGCACATCAAACACAGAGCCGGTTTGTACATAACTGAAGGTTTCTGTTAATTCTAATTCAATGCTCTTATCGTCAATCTGGTATTGGCTCTTTAGCTCATCCAAGTGCTGTAATACAGAATGGTGACTCAGTTCGGCTGCCGATATATTAATCGACAGGATACATTCTTCACCAAAAATGCGGCGTACTTTAGGAAGGCTTTTAAACGCTGTTTCAAATACCCAACGATCTATCTTTGCATAAGAGCCTGTCTGCTCAGCAATAGGAATAAATTCATCAGGATGAATAACGCCTAATTCTGGAGAATTCCAGCGAATGAGTACTTCAAACCCTTTTATGTGATCGTCTGCATCCGTGTAGGGCATATAAACGAGAAAAAACTCTTCATCACAATCAATCATCTTTAGGGCGTCTTCGATCATTTTTGTGCGTCGTGCCCCTGCCGCAATATTGACCGAGTAATAACTATAGCAATTTTTCCCAGACCGCTTGGCGTTATACATAGCCATATCAGCATTAGCAATCAGCTCTTTTAAGGTCTTGCCGTCCTTTGGAAAAGAGGCAATACCCATGCTGGCAGAAACAGGAAAGTAATATTGATCCGACTCATACCCTCCCTCAAACAATGCCACCACAGACTTCGCCAGATCATCCACTTCTTTGACAGTGGCATGGGTTAATACAATCGCAAATTCGTCGCCAGATAAGCGCGACGCCATGCAACCGCCTCGCTGTTTCAAAATAGGTTCTATTAACCGCTGTAAGTCTTGAGCCAGAAAGCAAAGCAAATCATCTCCTGCTTCATGGCCTAATTTGTCGTTTACAAACTTGAAATTGTCTAAATCAATATACACCAAGGATACGAGTGCGTTCTCTTGATTAGCTTTGGCTAGCACATGCCGAGAATATTCATAAAACCGAAACCGATTGGGCAGTGCTGTTAACGTATCGGTTATCGCCATTTCATGAGTTTTCTTCAAGTTACTTTGCAACTGCTCAAACAAGTTATGAAACTTTTTGCTTAACTGACCAATTTCACTCTTGTTGGCAGAAAGCGAAATATTGTCTTTCTGATAGTTCATTACTTGAGTGAGCTCTTTATCAAGCTCGCCAATTGGAGCGGTAATAAAGCGAGAGATCAAAGTAACAAGTAATCCAAACGTAAAAACGGCAAGAAATAAGGCTATCGCCGTTAGTTGTAGAGACAGCTGTGACAATGGCTTTGCCAACACACTGTCATTAGGTTTAAGCGTCAGGAATTGACTTGGAGAGAGTCTGATCGAATAACCAAGCTCATTTACAAATAACGTTGGCCGGCTTTCCCACTCAATAGTGGCTTGATAAGATTGCTTCAAAGACTCTAAGTAGTCTGAGAACATGTCCATCCGAACCGCAAAGGACAATTGTATACTGTCTTTTACATCACGCCCTTTGAATGGCACTAAAGCTAATTTATCCAGTAAGCGCCCTCTAATGACGGTGCTTGGAGAAGTATCGTTAAAAAGCCGCCAATCCGTCGAGACTCGATTTTTTATCATCTGCATCGACATCTGATTCTGCTCATCACTTATGGTCGCAAAAGGGTCTGAGCTGCGCTCGAAATAAAATAGCTCTTCGCCATCACCGCTAAACAACGCAAATGACACACGTGGGTTTCTATTTAGTTGCGCTTGAGTCGTTAATAACGTCAAGCTTTGGCTTAATGCGATGTCTCTATAACTGGAAGAGGTAGATTGTAAGAAGTTGGATAGATACCCTCCTTCCAAAAAAAGCGCCATCAAGCTATCAACAGTAGACGCTTCCTCTTTAAAAATACCTTGTAGTTGGTACATTCGCTGCTCCAACTTTGCTTGCTCCAATTCAATGACATTACTTTTCTGGTACTGATATACCAAATAAGTAGAAACACCGTACCCCAGCAGAATAACGGGAAGAAGCAGAAGAATAAGCCGCTTATTTAGACTCATGTATAACCTTAACAGCTTCTTGTATGCGAATGCGTTGCTGGATATTGGCGTCAGACAACATTTCTACAGGCAAGAATTTATCAGGGCTTTCCATTCGAGGATAAATCAGTGCATCCTCTGCCATTGTCTTACTTTGTAAACCATGGGCGGCGTGACTTACTGTGGCTACGCCAATTTCTTCTGAGTTTTTCGCAGCCACCTTTGCTTGACTAATGTATTCAATAAAAGACAACGCCAAAGACTGTTTTTCTGAATTAGTTGGAACGACCCAGCAATCCAGCCAAACTATTGATTGTTCCTCTGGCAATACATAACGCCATACTTCTTTGCCTACAGTTTCATTCATCAAGAACTGATCGCCACTGTAGACAACGGCGGCGTATAAATCGTCTTTTTTTGTTGAATTGGATAAAAAGGATGGTGCATATTCATACGTCAGCACGCTGTCAGATTGTTTCTTCAGTAGCTCAAACGTTGCCTTAAGATCCACCTCTTTATCTGTGTTGGGAGATAAGTTCAAATGAATTAAAGCGGGTACCATAATGCTGTAATAGTCACCGAGCATACCGATGTGACCTTTTAGATCGTCTCTTTCAGAAAATAAATCCGCCCATGCATTAACGGGCTGGTGAACTTTATCTTCTCGGTAAGCAATGCCCAATGTTCCCCATAAATAAGGTACGCCAGAATCACCACACTTTTGAAGCCACTCAGGTTCGATACCACTGAGGCTTACCGTTTCCTTAAGGTTTATCACATAGCCTAATTTCGCTAATTTTGTAGCCGATTGGGAGTCAACAATAGCAAGATCAATGTGATTTTGAGTGAGATCCGTCAACAGCAAATCTCGAACATCTTCGTTATCGTAAGCGATAACCTGAACCTTCACGCCCTCGAGGCTTTCCCAGCCAGCAATTGCTTCTTCTGAGAGATAATCATCCCAATTTAGAATATTGAGGGTTGGAGCGCTATAAGCATGAATAGAAACAAATGTAGAAAAGAGACAAAAGCCCCAAGCACTGAGGGGCTTACAGCATCTGAAAAGTAAATGATTCATTATCTTTCTCACCAAAGGGGTATTAAAAATATAGCACTAATACCCGGCAAAGGATCAAAAAATAAGCATATCAATAGCGCAGAATCATAGAAATGTCATAAATAGACCATTTCGATATTAATAAGTCGTCGTGTCATCCCAGCTCGAGTCGTCATCAACGGAATCATCGTCCCAGCTGGAATCCTCGTCTCCCCAGCTTGAGCCATCATCAACAGAGTCATCTCCCCAACTGGAATCATCATCTCCCCAGCTTGAGCCGTCATCTGCTGCGTCATCACCCCAACTGCCGTCTTCAGATGGCGCTTCTTGAGCTTCTGTGTTTTTCTTCGGCACGTTGCCATCGTAAACGTCATAAGCGCGAGTTTGCAGATAAACGTCTCGAATAAAGCTATAGCGGTCACCAATAATCATGCCTTCGGCATTCAGATAACGCGCACGAGTATCCACGACGTCCAAAGCTAATACGCCTAACGCTTCATCACTGTTTAAATCTAACAGGCCTTTTTCATCGACATAGGTATATTCGATTGCAAATGCCGATCCATCACGGACAGTGGATGGGCCAAAGAATGGCAGCACCAGATACGGCCCAGACGATACACCCCAATAACCAAGAGTTTGACCAAAATCTTCGTCGTATCTTTTCAGTCCTAACTCACTCGCCACATCAAACAGACCAAACCAGCCTGCAGTACTGTTAATTAGAAAACGAAAGCTAGACGATGCTGTCGCATCCCACTTTCCTTGCAGAAGGTTATTGGCAATGTTGCCGATTTCACCTAAGTTAGAGAAAAAGTTACTGACACCTTTTTGAACCGGTGTCGGAGTAACCGCTTTATAGCCTTGGGCAACGGGTTTTAATACAGCACCATCAACCGCATCATTAAAGATAAACATAGAACGGTTAAACCCTTCCCATGGATCTTCTTTGGTTTCTACTGGAACCTGCGCACAAGATTGCACAAGTAATAACATAGCGCCAAAAAGTAAAGTGCCCAGTGTTTTAAACATTTCTTACTTATCCTTATAAACCTACAACCTAGTCACAGAACAAAGCCAATTAATCACTAAACCAGCTTTTTAACCTCACTCCATTGCTTTGCTAAGCGCTTTTCGGAGATAGGTTCCAACGTACCAACAGATTGCGCAAACAAGGAAATACGATATTCCTCTAACATCCAACGGTATTTAACCAATTCTGGATCATAAAGCGCTTTCTCTTCATGGGCTTTTTTCTGTTGTGTGTATTGCAGCCAAAGTGTTTCTAACTGAGACACCGAGGCGTTTTCTTTGTTCAAATGATTTTGAAAGCGTTCCAAACGCACTTCAATCCCTTTGAAGTAACGCGGCAATTGCCCCAACCAAAACAGCGGCGTGTTACCGATAAAACCTGGGTAAATCAGCTGCGCCAACTGCGTCTTAATGTCACCATACACGCGAGTCCAAGGGAGAGGAATATTGCCCTTCATTTTTTTAGCCACGCCTTGATAAGACGACAACACACGATAAAGCTGTGTTGCCATGTCATTTGCGACACTGATTAAACGTGGTTTATGCTCCACTATACAAGACTCAAATTCCTGACGTGTTCTTGGCAAAGGTCGCCCATCTAAAAAGACTTTATCTAATATCGCATTAAGCAAATCGTCGAGCAGTGTTTCTTTTTGACCCAATGGCGAAAAGATCAGCATGGATTCTCGTAAATGCGGTAAATTTTTCTGTAAGTAACGCATGTCTTTACTTAAGGTCAGTTTGAGCAAGGTAATCACGCCTTTGCGATGTGTTTCGACCGCCGTGTTTTTATCGTCAAACATTTTGAGCGCAACACTTTCCCCTTGAGCAACCAATGCAGGAAACGCGGTTACCTTGATGCCCGCTTGTTTGATCTCTTGGCGCTCCGGAATATCCTGATCAGGCCATGCGGTTAAACCTTCTTGCTCGTGTTGTTTAGTACCAAACTTAGCAAAACTTTCTTCCACTAGGTCGCTAAACTGGGTCTGGAGCTGGGCAAGGTTCTTCCCTACTCCAAGCACCTTGCCACGCTCATCCACCACTTCCAAATTCAGAGTCAAATGCGAGTCCAGTTTGTCGGCATTCCATTCATTAAGTGGGATATCAATCAAGGTTTCGCGTTTAATCTGCAAGCTAAGTTGCTCTAATAAATCGCCTTTGTCTTTCGACAAATTAGGGTACACACGCTCAACAAATTGCGGAATCGGCACGAAACGACGACGCAATGCTTTTGGCAATGCTCGTAACAAGGCTTCACAGCGTTCTTTGATAAAGCCTGGCACGGCCCAGCCTAGGTCTTCTAGGCTCAACTGACGCAACAAACCTACCGGCACTTTTAACGTCGCGCCGTCCGTTTCCTGACCTGGGTCGAATTTATAATCAATTGGTAACGCCACGCCATTTAGGCCAAAGGAATCTGGGAACGCATGATCGTCGACACTTACGTCTTGATTAATCAAGTCATCACGGGTCATCAGTAAAGCATCAGGGTCATTTTTAACAAAGTGCTCTAAGCTTTTCAGATTACGCACGTGTTCCGGCAAACGGGCATTATAAAAAGCAAATACCGTTTCATCATCCACCAAAATATCACGCTTACGCAGCTTGGCCTCTTGGGTTTCTAACGACTCAATCAAGGCTTTGTTCTTACGGTAAAACGCCAGCTTGGTGCGAAGTTCGCCTTCCACCAGCCCGGAGCGAATAAAAATTTCGCGGGCTTCTTCAGGATGTACATGGCCATAATCAATACGACGCTTCGCGACGATCACCAAACCGTAAAGCGACACCTGCTCATGGGCCATAATACGGCCTTGGTTACGCTCGAAATGTGGATCGAAATATTGACGTTTTACGAATGGTGCTGCGTATTCCTCAATCCAAGCGGGATCAATTCTCGCCGTCACTCGCGCATACAATTTACTGGTCTCAACCAGCTCCGCAGCCATAATCCATTGAGGTGGCTTTTTAAATAACATGGAACCGGGGAAAATCGATAATTTGCGAGAACGACAGCCAAGCATTTCCTTGCTGTCTTCCATTTTATTAGCGACCTGAGTAAACATGCCTGCCAACAATGAACGATGAATCGCCTCATAATGACGCTCTTCATGCTGAACTTCTTTAAAACCCAGCTGTTTGCAAGCAATCATCACTTGGCGATGAATATCACGCCATTCACGCATACGCATAAAGTTTAAAAACTGCTTACGGCAATACTGGCGTAACTGATTCTGTGACAAGGCTTGGCGTTGTTCCTCGAAACGTTCCCACAAATTTAGGAACACAGCAAAGTCAGAATCTTCGTCCTTATCGACGGCATGCGCTTGGTCGGATTGTGTTTTCTTGTCCTGCGGACGTTCACGAGGGTCTGGAACCGATAATGCGCTGACAATAATCGCTACTTCTTTGAGCACGCTATGTTGCTCAGCAGCAATCAGGATACGACCTAATTTCGGGTCAATTGGTAGCTTAGCAAGCTGACGACCAATCGGCGTTAAACGCTCTTTATTTAATGCGCCAAGCTCCGTTAGGGCACGATAACCATCGTTGATCATGCGTCTTTCTGGCATTTCAACAAAAGGGAATTTTTCAACCGCACCCAGTTTTAAGTTCGCCATCTGCAAAATAACCGACGCCAAGTTGGTGCGGAATATTTCTGGATCCGTAAATTCAGCACGATTGTTAAAATCGTCTTCGTCATACAAACGGATACAAATGCCGTCCGCCACACGACCACATCGCCCTGCTCGCTGATTGGCGCTGGCTTGACTGATTTTTTCTATCGGTAATTGCTGCACCTTGGATCGCACGCTGTATCGGCTAATACGCGCCAAGCCCGGATCAATTACATAACGAATCCCAGGTACAGTTAACGAGGTTTCCGCCACGTTTGTCGATAAAACAATGCGACGACCAGAATGAGACTTGAAAATACGTTGTTGCTCACTAGCACTGAGCCTCGCATACAAAGGCAAAACCTCTGTTCCGCGTAATTCCGCACGGCGAAGAATCTCGGCGGTCTCACGAATTTCACGCTCCCCAGGCAAGAACACCAGAATATCACCCGCTCCACGGTAGCCAGATTGACGTTCTTCCGCGATCAAAAGCTCTACGGCATCTAAAATGCCTTGTTCCATACTTTGATCTTCGTCTAACTCTTCTGAATCAGACTTGCTCAATAAAGGCTGATAACGCACCTCGACGGGATAAGTACGCCCCGACACTTCAATGATTGGCGCATTGTTGAAGTGCTTAGAAAAACGCTCTACGTCGATCGTTGCCGATGTCACTATGACTTTAAGGTCTGGACGCACCGCCAACACTTGCTTTAAATAGCCCAACAAAAAGTCGATGTTTAAGCTACGTTCATGGGCTTCATCTATGATGATGGTGTCGTATTTATAAAGACGTTTATCTTGCTGAATTTCAGCCAACAAAATACCGTCGGTCATCAGCTTAATGAGAGTTTCTTCGTTGCTTTCATCACTGAAACGCACCTGAAAACCAACTTGTTCACCCAAGTTTACCTGCATCTCGTCACTGATACGCTCAGCAACGCTGCGTGCAGCAATACGGCGTGGCTGCGTATGACCAATCTGCCCCGCTATTCCGCGGCCAGCTTGCAAACACATTTTTGGTAATTGCGTGGTTTTACCGGAACCGGTTTCCCCTGCAATAATCACCACTTGGTTTTCTTGTATGGCTTTGATGATTTCATCAGCGCGAGCGGCAACGGGCAAACTCTCGTCATAAGTAATCTTTGGCAAGCGAGACAAACGAGCTTGGTAAAGGGTCTCTGACTGCTCAATGAGAGTATTTAATTCCGTTTGCATACGATCAAAAGGTAAACCTTCCTTTTGACGCTTGCTCAACTGGCTTTGTTTTTGACTTATCAGATGACGATCGCGCGTCATTACGGCATGTGTCGGCATAATAGCTAAACTAGTATCCTTATTGCTTGGCGCAGAGAAAATATTGGCAAGCACAATAACTGTGCAAAGGTCTCTATCTATATAGTTGTAAATTCTAACACCAATCCCAATGAAGGGGTTATAGTGAAAATAATTTGCTGCCATGATCAGCAGCCTCTTCCACACTGCAAAAAAAGGAAATGGTATGTCACATCAAGTATTTGAAGATAACTCTCTTACCATTGGCAATACGCCTCTTGTACGTTTGAACCGCATTGGCAATGGAAATATTTGGGCTAAGATCGAAGCTCGTAACCCTGCTTTCTCAGTGAAATGCCGCATCGGTGCCAACATGGTGTGGGATGCAGAAAAGAAAGGCATTTTGACGAAAGGCAAATCCATTGTAGAACCATCAAGCGGTAATACAGGGATTGCGTTGTGTTTTGTTGCGGCTTCTCGTGGTTACCCTATTACCATCACCATGCCTGCCAGCATGAGTATTGAACGTCGCCAAGTAATGAAGGCTTTGGGCGCAAACATCGTTCTGACTGAACCCGCAAAAGGAATGAAAGGGGCGATTGCCAAAGCAGAAGAAATTGCCCAAGACGACAATTTTGTTTTGTTACAACAATTCGAAAACCCAGCAAACCCTGAAATTCATGAACAAACCACCGGGCCAGAAATTTGGCAAGACACCAATGGCGAGATAGATGTTTTCGTTGCTGGGGTTGGTACTGGCGGTACGATCACAGGTGTTAGCCGTTATATTAAAAACACCCAAGGGAAAGCCATTGTTAGTGTAGCGGTAGAGCCGACTAGCTCCCCTGTTATCACGCAAACAATGAAGGGTGAAGAACCCACTCCGTCACCACACAAAATTCAAGGCATTGGCGCGGGTTTCGTACCGAAGAATCTCGACCTTTCTGTCATCGACCGAGTGGAACAAGTGTCTAACGAAGACGCCATTGCTATGGCAAAACGCTTAATGCGTGAAGAAGGTATTTTGTGCGGTATTTCTTGTGGCGCTGCAGTGGTAGCGGCAGAACGCTTGAGCCAACTTGCTGAATTTAAAGATAAGAAAATCGTTGTAGTATTACCGGATTCTGGTGAGCGTTACTTGTCTACCGCTTTGTTTGAAGGCGAATTCACCGACAACGAATTGGTTCAATAATCTTAGTAACCCCCTCCCAGCCTCCCCCTTATTAAGGGGGAGGAGCGAACAACTTCTCTCCCCTTATGTCTTTCAAGGGGAGAGTTAGGGAGGGAGTAACCTATTAAGAAAAAATCTTAATTAATGGGGCTTTTTAGTACCGTAACGAACCATGTCTTTGCCATTCTCAAACACTTCAGTGGTCACATAACGCCCTAAGACCAGCTGCTGATTATCATCCAGCACTGCTACAAATGGACGGCCATTGGAATTATTCGTCGCCAATGCTACGCCCGATACATTGTTCAAACCCAACCCACCAGCTTCGACCAAACGTAAAAACGTCTCAAGCTCGTCTAAGGTTTCGATTACATCGTTATCATTAATCATTCTTACTACTCTGTTACGCCAATAATCGCGCTAGGATAACAGTTATCGCTGCGTGAGAAAAATAGGAAGCGCTTAGCCTACGCAATTGGGGTTATTTTTGTTGTTTTTACTGGTTTGTGGATTTCACTCAAGACGCAGTGTACAACCTTATTACGTCCCTCTTGTTTCGCCTGATAGAGCAACGCATCAGCCTGTCTAAATGCGTCTTCAATGGTGATGTCTTTACTTGGTGTTAACTCAACTAAACCAATACTCGCTGTCAGATAAGAAGCATTAGCAGGATAGGACTGAGGTATCTGTAGGCCATACAAACCTTGTAAAAAGGCCTCGCACTCTGCAAGTGTTGAACTAATCGGTTTCCCTACCCAAATCATAGCGAACTCTTCACCGCCATAACGAGCACAAAAAAAGCCATGCTTATCAGCCAAAGTCTTCAACAAGCCAGCCACCTGAACTAGGCAGTCATCGCCTGCCTGATGACCATAAAAGTCATTAAGACGCTTAAAATAATCTAAGTCCATCATTGCTAGGTTTAGACTAAGCTGCCCCTCAATCGCCTCAGACCATGATGCTTCTAAATGCTCATCAAAAGCACGTCGATTATGAATATCGGTCAGACTGTCAAATCGTGCTAGCCGTTCTACGGCTTCCTCGGCAAGTTTACGCTGCGATACATCCTGATGAACAATCACAATAAAGCGCTCATCATCTAAATCAAATGGCGTACAACGCATTATAAACCAGCGTTTTTCAGTCGGAGTATGGCAAGGGTATTCAATTTGAAATTCGTTAGTCTCACCTTTTATCAGATCACGAATGCCTTGAGCGACATCAGCACCAAAGCCATCGTCTCCAGATGAGCCATCACAAACCGTTAGATAATTGATTGAATCCCATTCTATCGAACTTTTTTTCTGCCCGCTTCCTGTGCCAAAGTTACACCAACTTTTATTAACGTAAACAATATTGCCTTGGGAGTCGATAACCGCTAGCTGACTTGCTATTGAGTCTATGACTGCTTTTAAAAACTCGATAGAGCCATGCACTGGCTTTACTCCTTGCAAGATAAATTCAAAGCCCTAGAGACTACTAATTTAACATGGCTAAATTCGTTATAAGGGGGGCGTTATTGAATCAAAATATAGACTTTAAACACAAGCAAGTAAAACAACAATTATGCCTATATTGGTTTCCACTTTACATTGCCATCGCAGGCGAATACCAAAGAGAGCCCCATAAATGAGATCAAACGATAGTGACTTCGCCTATTGTGTCTTATAAGGGTTCGTTGACTTTGATCTGACACACCACTTCGCCACCTTCAAACACACACAACTCGCCTTCTTCCATTTGTTGCCATATTTCGTCGTGGGTTAGAGGTTGTGTCGTGATGACAGTGACAACGTCTTTATCTGTGGTGACTTCTTTAAAATCCACTATGACATCTTCGTCAGAAAGAGTCGCTTTTTTAAACGGTGCTCGGCGGGTAATCCAATGTAATTTAGTGGTACAAAAACAGTATAAACGCACACCATCAGAGAGCATCATGTTAAACACGCCCATGGTTTTAAGGTGCAAAGCCAATTCTGAAAGCGCTTCAGATACCTCAGATAACGTGGGCTCTAGATCACCAAAACGTGTTTGCAATTGCTCTACAATCCAGCAAAATGCTCGCTCTGAGTCAGTACTGCCTAATGGATGGTAATGCTCTATTGGCAAGGATTCAGACGATTCTAATTGACCATTATGAGCGTAAGTCCAAGTCTTTCCCCACAGAAGACGGTTAAATGGGTGAGTGTTTAATAGACTCACTGCGCCGACATTTGCTTGGCGAATATGGCTAATCACGATGTCGCACTTTAATGAGGTATTACTGATGACTTCCGCCATGTCTGAATCGGCACTTGGTCTTGGGTCATGGATCGCCCAAACATAGCCATCTCGGTACATAGCCATTCCCCAGCCATCTTTATGAGGACCCGTCCGTCCACCACGAGCACGTAAACCAGAAAAACTAAAACAAATATCCGTTGGCACATTTGCACTCATGCCCAATAACTCACACATCGTTTACATCATCTCTTTGATAGGATTTAGATTTCTTTAAGCGTCGATACAATAAAATACCGCCCACTATTATGATTATGCCGCCAATGTTTAAGGCCGCGTATAACATCCATTCTTTGGAAGAAAAGCTATCATTTTTATTGGCAGCATCACTGACGCTCGCGTCTTTAGTTGGCGCACTGGATTCAGAAGCAAGTGACGCAGATTCTTCCGTTTCATCCACGACAGAGATAGCGGGAGGAAGGAAAACCGGCATAACGTTTTTATCCACCGTCGCCGCCGAGATAAGTGCTGTCCCTTCGTTACTCGCACCTGCCAAACTGACAACAGGGGCATCATTACCTTGTCGGCTCAGCTGCCACTCTGGCGTCCAGTATTCAAAGCTTTCGCCGTTTTGATCCACACCAAGCAATTCAGCACGTACTTTAATATTATCATCTGGCGCAACTGGAATGATCATCTCCCAATAGCCTTGGCCCACTAATGGCATTTCTTCTATCTTGCTGGTGCCATTATTGTAAGTCAGCTCTAGCCTGATGTTGGATTGTAAAACATCCAATCTCAAATTAACGGGTAATGCAGTAAAGGATACAAGGTTACCACCAGACTTTTTCCCTTTGAATTCAATGGCTGGATGAACAGTAAAATATTGACTCACCTGCCGAGAGAAGGTTTTACCATCAACTACGCTCACCAGTTCATAGCGACCAGGCTCTATCGTGCCCTGCAGCGTTTGCTTAAAGCTTTCTTCTCGTAAGGCCAATTGACGAGAAAAAACCGATTCTTTTTGCTCCCCGCTTAATCGCATTAAGCGTTGCTCTACGTTCAGTAAATTAAGCACTTTCGCGTCTTTGATACGCGTATTTTGTTGCAACAAGCCAACTGTCGAGCTGATCGATTCACCTTGAAACACAACAGGTGGAATATCGGAAGTATATAAACCAATATCAGTAATGACCCTGACACTGCTACGCTCTAGATCGACATTATTGATTGTCCACTCCCCAGCGAGAGGCGCACGAATCGTTAACAAGGTGTAATGGTCTGATTTCGCCACCGAAGTGCCACTGTCATTGTTCAATGACTGCAGTACGCCATCTGGCCTTATGATACGAGGCTGAATCTCACCATCGTGGAACACAACAAGGGTAAGTTCTTGAATATCCTCATCGACTAAAAAGCGATTACCATCTAAAGGTAATTCATCCGAAGGAGAAGCTTGTGCAAAAATACGATCGAAAGTGTCTAGCAAATCTTCAGGAATAGCGACTTCTGTATGGGAGGCGTTGGTTCTTAGAGAAAGCGACTCAAGCAGCGCTTTATCCGTATAACCCGTCATTGATATGGTATGAAGATGAATACCGCGGTCTTCTAACTGAGGGGTTAGCTCATTAAGGATTCGATCTCGAGAGGCTTTGTTTACCGCTTCGTCTAAACTGATATCGACCATGCCATCGGTAACCAAAATCCAGTGGCGATTAAACCCCGGCTCCAGAGCACCACCATCTGGTGTCTCTAGCAATAACTTAATAATGGATTCTAAGTCAGTTTTAACATCTTGGGTAACGTAGCTGTTCACGTAACTTGAAAGCTTCGCTTTCGTGGCTTGATTCACGGTGGATTCGGGCAATAACACCCGTGCTTCCTCCCCAAACAACCAGACGCCTAATGTCGCTTCCTCTTCTGGGGCTAGGTTGGAAATAAGACGCAGCGCTTCCGACGTTAGCTTATCAGGGTCACTGATCAGCATACTACCAGAAGCATCTACAATAACGCGGAATTGGGTATCCGCCTGACTAAACGGCGTAACGAAAGAGAAAACAGCCGCTAACAACACAGTATTTATTTTCAACCACTTCACGCTTGCGAACTCCTTGAACTACTTTACTTTGCTGAATTTAGCGACCATTCGCCTCATTAGGTTATGTCATAAGGCTCCGGCATGCCATGCACCCACTTAATAATGTGGGTTTCCCAATCTTCTTCGTCTACAGATTCTTCGTTCACCGCATAATGACTCACCGTCAGACCTTGGCGAATCATTTCTTTATGACTGCCTACGACCAAAGGGTGCCAGTTTGGCAAGTCTTTGGTTTCATGCAATACACGGTAACTGCAGGTATCTGGTAACCAATGAAACTCATCGAGTTGATCAGGAGTTAACGTAATGCAAGTAGACACTTTTTCTTGTCGAGTCTCATACACCTTACACTGGCATGAGCCAATATTCAGTTGGTGACACGATAAATTGGTATAAAAAACCTCTTCTGTCTCATCGTCTTGTAATTTTTGTAGGCAACATTTCCCACAGCCATCACAAATCGACTCCCACTGTGCAGGAGACATTTTCTCCAGCGCAGTGGTTTTCCAAAAAGGCTCGTAACGCTTTGCAATCATTCTTTTGACCCAAATAGTTAGTAAACAGCTTCCGTTGGTGTTTTATACAAATCCAACAAATAGTCATCTTTCGCTGGGGGTAACTGCAAATAAAAACCTTTTTCTCGAATGCCTTCAATCACTTTTTCTGGCTTTGCGCGAGCCAATTTACTTTCTTTGGTTAACAACATAGTCATGGCACTGATGCCTTTACCAAAGCGTGTCATTAGCTCTTCTGGGATGTCTTTCAGTCCTTTGCTTTTTTCGACATACAAGTACATTCCATCATGTTTACTGGAACGAAATACTTCTACGATTAAATGCTGTTTCATAGTTTTCTCTTGGCGATTTCACGCCATATTAGGACTTTTTAAATTTCTCAAGCACTGGGTTAACAATAACATCGCGACGCCAGCCGTTAAGTGCAGGGTTCTGCCAATCGACCTCCGTACCGTCAAACAAGTGACGCACTAAAGGGTCCAACAGTTTACGCTTCATCATGGCTTCTGGTGCAATATTTAATGCTTCTGCTTTCTGACGAACAAACGCTTTAATCGCCTTGGTTAGCTCTCCGGCCTGTGAAGGCAAAGGAATTTCCAGTGGCAATTGGTATTCGTCTTCTGACAGCTCATTGACTAGAGCCACATTCTGCAAGATCACATCACCATACAAACGGTGCTGACGACCTGTAATTTCTTCCGCTTCAGACACCGCTTTATTGTGTGTCGGCATGGTTTTCCCCAAAGACCATAGTGTACGATCTTTCAGAATCTGTCCTTTGGGGACATTTTCCTTGCGAGCTTGCTCATCGCGCCAAATAAACAGCAGACGCAATAAAGTTAAACCTGCTGGAGACAAGCGCCATGCCGTTTTCACTCCACTCCAGTTTTGCTCTGGATCAGAGTTCATCTGATACTGCCACTTCAATGATTCACAATCTTCCATGACCCATTCAAGCATATTTTTCTCTTCTAAACGGGCAATCTGCATCGGATACACTTTGGCCAAATACACCACATCTAATGCTGCGTAACGTTTTTGCGCATCGGTCAGAGGTCGCTGAACCCAATCAGAACGCGTTTCATCTTTCGCTACTTCAATTTTCAGGTACTCGTGAATTAGCTTCACATAGCTTAATGACCATTGAGCACTGGCGTAGGCTTCACCAATTTGAGTATCGTAAAACGGCGCGGGCAATACTCCCAACAAACGATCAAAAACATCCAAGTCTTCCGAACAAGCGTGGAAAACTTTCATTACCGAAGGGTTCACCATCAAGTCACGAAGAGGTTCCCATTCGTCAATGCTCAGAGGGTCAATCAGTACAGCTTTCTCGCCTTCGCTGATCTGAATTAGCCCCGTAATTGGAAAATAGGTTGTGCGACGAATAAATTCTGTATCGACAGCGATAACCGGCAACTCTGCCCAGTACTTACACCAACTGGCCAGCGATTCATTGTCTGCAACCCATACAATATTCAGGGCATCATCATTCAGAGCATCATCTTGATCATTCATACTAGAGTTTTTTCCGTCCCTCTAGCGCTAAAGCCAGAGTATTTCCATCAACGTATTCCAGCTCGCCACCCATAGGGACACCATGAGCAATTCGACTGACATTGATGTTTAATGTTTTTAATTTCTCAGCGATATAATGGCAAGTGGCCTCACCTTCTACCGTCGAATTCGTCGCTATAATCGCCTCTTCAACCTGATTATGTTGAACCAAGGTTTCTAAACGATCTAAGCCTAATTCTTCTGGACCAATACCATCAATCGGTGATAAATGCCCCAGCAAAACAAAATAGCGCCCAGAGAAGCTACCTGCAGATTCGATAGCAACAACGTCTGCAGGCGTTTCAACAATACACAAATGCTTTGCATCACGTTCTGGGTCTGTACAAATCTGGCACTCTGTCTCTTCCGTCAGAGTACGGCAGCTTGAACAGCGCCCGACTTTGTCGAGCGCCTCACGCAATGCATTGGCAAGCCTATCCGCCCCTTGATGATCACGTTCTAATAAATACAACGCCATCTTTTGAGCCGATCTAGGCCCAACGCCAGGCAAACAACGTAATGATTCCATCAACTCTTTAATTAAGGGACTAAACAAAGCTTACTCCTAGAAAGGCATCTTAAAACCAGGTGGTAAAGACATACCTGCTGTCGCTGCCGCCATTTTTTCTTTTTGAGACACTTCGATATTGCGCACAGCATCGTTTACCGCCGCAGCAATTAGGTCTTCTAACATTTCTTTGTCATCACCAAACAAAGAGTCGTCAATTGAAACGCGTTTAACATCGTGACGGCCTGTCATCAATATTTTAACAAGGCCAGCACCTGCTTGACCTTCTACTTCCATGTTAGCGACTTCTTCTTGCGCCTTCTGCATGTTTTCTTGCATCTGCTGCGCTTGGCGCATCATGTTACCCATTCCACCTTTAAACATAACGTTTGCTCTCCAATTTTAAGCTTTAACTTTAACCGTATCGTAAACCAACTGTGCGCCCATCGTTTCCGACAAGGCTTGTACAATCGGATGTGAATTTAAATGTTCTATTGCTACCTGCAAAGCTTCTGCCCGCTTGCTGGCCGCAAATTCTTCTGCAGTGACCCCAGAGGTGTCTTCCACAGTATCGATAATCAAGGGCACTGTCATGCCAAAAAAGTCACTCAGCGCGCCTTGTATTTGTTCATACCTAACTTGATTCAGCATGTGCCCGTATTCTAACGGCACTTCTAAGCGAATCCCTTGGTCATTTGCATCAACCAAGCTGGAGTTCATTAAAATATTTTGCACCAAACCTGTCAAAGGCAGACGCGGCGCAACCAACCACCAGAGCTTCATTGTTAATTCGTTATAATGATTCAAGCTTGGCATCGGCATTCCCAGCGCAGGCTGAGCAATAACATCCGGCACCTTAGCTAAACGAGTATCTGGCTCTTTGCTTTCTTCCGTCGCTGGCTCTTCAACAGGTTCCGCACCCAACGCATCAACCAAGTCTGCCGCCGGATTAAAAGGATCAGCGACATCGGCGATTGCTCGCTCTTCCGCTTCCTCTTCGTCCTCATCATCGTCAATGTCATCCTCTGCTACTTGCGCAAACTTTTCTTCACTGATGACAAAAGGCTTAGGGTCAATTTGAGGCTGATCACGGCTTTCTGGTTGCGCTTCTGCTTCTTGCTCTGCATCCACAGACGTGACTGAACCAGTCGATTCTGCGTCAACCGTTTCAACAGAAGCTTCTGTGTTCTCTTCAACAGGAGTGTCTAATTCGGGAGCGTCTTCCCAAGGTGGGCGCTCTTCTGGCGTTATTGGCGGCACAGGCTCTTGCTCAACAACCTGTTCTACCGGCTCAGTTACCACATTTTCTGGCTCAACCGATGGTGTTTTTTTTTCCATGGTCGGCTGTGGCGAATACTCTGGCGCAGCATCGTTATCCATCGTTTCTGCAGCCACCACTGGCGGTGCATTATGACTGACGACCATAGGCGGTGCAGGACGAAACGCGATCAACCTCAGCATAAGCATTTCGAAGCCAGCGCGAGCTGAGTGAGCTAAATGTAAATCACGTCGGCCAATCAACAGGCTCTGATACATCATCTGTATTTCTTCAGAAGTTACGCTGGTCGCAATATGTTGAATACGAGCCAAATCACCTAGTTGATCCGTTAAAGCGCCAGGCACTTGTTGCTCTATTGCCACACGGTGTAAAACATCAAGCAAGCTGCCACAAATCGCACTAAAATCTGGCTGATAATCGGCAAGCTGCTCTATTCGCGTCAATACTTGCGCCGCGTTTTTAGACGCAACACTTTCTAGCAAATCCAATACTTGTGCTTGATTCACCAAGCCCAGCATAGCCGTCACACCAGATTCCGAAATCGTGCCATTGCCAAAAGCAATCGCCTGATCCGTCAAACTTAAAGCGTCACGCATACTGCCGTTTGCCGCTTGGCCGATTTGCCACAGTGCTGGCTGGTCAAAATTCACTTGCTCGGTATTAAGTACAGTTTGCAAATAATCCACGACACGTTGCGGGGACATATTTTTGAGGTTGAACTGCAAACAACGAGACAGAATAGTCACTGGAAGCTTCTGTGGATCAGTCGTTGCAAGCAAAAATTTGACGTGCGCTGGCGGCTCTTCAAGGGTTTTTAATAATGCATTGAAGGAGTGAGTCGACAGCATGTGCACTTCGTCTATTAGGTAGACTTTAAAACGGCCACGAGTTGGCGCGTATTGCACGTTTTCTAGTAATTCGCGGGTATCTTCTACTTTAGTACGCGATGCCGCATCCACTTCAATGAGATCAACAAAGCGACCCTCAGCGATCTCTCGGCAACTATCACAAGTCCCACAAGGCTCAGGAGAAATACCGTTGGTTTCACAGTTCAGACACTTAGCAAAAATGCGCGCAATGGTGGTTTTACCAACACCGCGAGTTCCAGTAAACAAATAGGCGTGATGCAAACGCTGTTGGCGTAAGGCATTCACCAACGCTTGAAGTACATGGTCTTGCCCAGCCATTTCAAGAAAAGTCTGCGGGCGCCATTTTCGTGCGAGTACTTGGTAGCTCATGCAATCCAATCTAATGATTATTAAGGCTGTGTAGCACAGCGTTTGATTGTTTAACCATACTGCATTTAATGCAGACGGTTATATAATTTGCTGAATTTTAAGCTTTTTCAGGATAAAAAGAAATGAGCTGGCGGGAATACTATAGGGAACAAAACGCCCCACAGGCTAAATCAACCTAGTGGGGCGTCGTTTTTATTGACGATCGATTAGTTTGAAGTCTTTTGGCACCTCAAAACGACTCGTATGTTCACCTGACATGTTAGCGGCTGTCACTTCTCGAATATAAGTAACGAGCGGCTTCCCATCTTCCATACCCATCCATTTTTTGGCACCTTTTTCTGCTTGTTCAGAAAAGAAGCTACCCGCCATGTCTTTCAACGAGTTAACAGGATCTTTGGCATCAAACTCAGGATCATCCTTTTTGGTTTCTGCCTCTTGGCAAGCGTTAATATCGGCATACCACTCTAGCTTCACAGAGATTGGCTCACCATTAACGGATGTCAATTTTTTCATCTCATTTTCTTTACCAGCGCTGAAAAACGCCAAAACTTTTTCCATATTTTGATCAAGCAAACGAGCCAAAGGTGTTTCAGCAATCACTTTATCGTAATATTTTTGATCAAAGTCATGCGACTCTTTTAACGCCTGATTAGCTGACACATCAGCCATCCAGTAATCCATCGTAACTGTGTGCTTGTCACGATTACCTTGATCATCTTCTGACACCAAATCCCATTGCGCGACATACTGGTCAGCGATAAATCCATTTATCTCTCTACCCTTTGCTTTAGGTGTCACCGTGAAATCGAATTTTTTCACCTCAACTTTACAACTATCGCTTCCAGCTGGATTATAGTCTTCTGTATCTTCGTCATCTGAACCTTCATTTTTGAGCTGTTCTAGAGGGCTCAAAGAGCTACAACCTGCTAAAGGACACTCCGCATAGTTTTCAGCACTGTAATTTACCTGCCAAAGTAAGTTTTTATCTAAGCGAGTAATTTCAGCTGTGTGATTATCGCCAGCAATCTTACTTGTGATCCAAGAGTCGTACTCTGTTTTTGTTTCTAATGTGCTTTTATTACCAGCGGTATAACGAACCGTTGTTTGGGTGGCATCAGGCAATAAAGGCCCACTGGTACGAATGCTGGCTTTTATAACGCTCACATCAACAACAGGGGTTTTATCAACGACTTGACCAGCACAACCAGCTAAGAGTAAAGCAACGCCAGGAACGGCAAATGAGAGTTTTAAATTCTTCACGAAAGAGTCCTTCTAATTTTAATCCAAGATATAACAAGCCAAGAAAACTACATTCGACCTGAATTGAGACCAGATACTAGCGTCATCAACTTACAACATCAATACAATAAAAAAGGCCAGCATTGATGCTGGCCTTTTAAAAATACTATCAAAACAACAGAGTTAGGATTGCTCGCGCACTTTGCGCTGACGCTCTTTTTCAAGCGCTTTTTCCAGACGATGCTTTTCAACCGCGCTTAATACTTCTGCACCAATGTGCTCTTCCCCACGAGAGCGAGCAAGCTGAACTTGGCGCTCACGTTCAATAAAACGCTGACGTTGTTCATCGGTAAGTTTGTCAACACAATGCACACAGCTAACACCTTGAATGTAATGTTCGCTTTGTTTCTCTTCTTCTGTAATAGGCATACGACATGCGTGACACTGGTCGTATTCCCCTTTTTGTAAGTCGTGGTTCACAGACACACGATTATCAAACACAAAACACTCACCTTCCCATAAAGTTTCTTCTTTTGGCACTTCTTCCAAGTACTTCAAAATACCGCCTTCTAGGTGATAAACCTCTTCAAACCCCTGCTCCAACATATAAGCAGTCGATTTTTCACAGCGAATTCCACCTGTACAGAACATGGCAACTTTTTTGTGTTTCGCAGGGTCCATATTTTCCTTCACGTAGGAAGGAAACTCACGAAAGGTTTCTGTTTTTGGGTTAACCGCATTTTTGAACGTACCGATTTTAACTTCGTAATCGTTACGCGTATCAACAAGAACCACGTCAGGATCAGAGATCAAAGCGTTCCAATCACTAGGCTTAACATAAGTACCAACCACACGCTTAGGGTCGATACCTTCTACACCCATGGTGACGATTTCTTTTTTAAGCTTCACTTTTGTGCGGTAGAACGGCATGTCATCGTCGTAAGACTCTTTGGTCACTATGTTGTCTAGTCCAGGTTGCTGATCCAACCAAGCTAACAAGGCATCAATACCGTCGCGAGTTCCAGCAACCGTGCCATTAATACCTTCACTGGCTAGCAACAAGGTGCCACGAATACCGTTGTCTTCCAGTGTTTTCTGAAGCGGTTCACGGATGGACTCAAAATGAGGCAGTTCAACGAATTTATAAAGGGCACATACTACGACTTTAGACATATCTTTCTCCTATGCGATCTGGAACGTAAAACCAGAGCAATTAAACAAGGCGCGTATTATAGAGAATTATTGATCTGGATCAAGCGTCGACCCTGTGGTGGTATTTACTCGGAACCAGCCAGCGATGCTGTGTCGCGTGCGCTTTGCCACTACAACTTCGTGATAAAAACATTCGCTAAGAAACACCGCCAGCCGACCTTTTTTTGGGAAAAAGCGCCCTACTTCAACAGACGGATCATTTTCATCATAAATAACCAACTCTCCTCCGTCTCCGTCTTGCCAATTTTCGTTAAGGTACAAAACCGTCGATAAGATACGGTTACTTTCGCCTTTAAAGGCATCGATGTGCTTCTCGTAAAACGCCCCTTTTTCATATCTGGCAAAATGCGCTTCGTAGTCGAACAAACCAAGAAACAAACGGCGATTCAAGGCAACGCGCAGTTCGGCCATCATTTTCAAGAAATCTCTACGAATCGGCTTGTCTGGATCGATCCACTGAATGTAATCACGGCGCGCATCGAGCACAATTTGGTGATCTTGCTTACGCCCAACACCGGCCTGCAACATAAATGCATTTTGTATGTTTTCTGCTTCGTCCATTAAAGCCTGAGTGAAATCCGTTGAAAAAAAGTCATCCTGAACACTCCAACCTTTTGTCTGTAGGTCCATTAGCAGATTAGAGAATGGTTCCTCTCGACTAAAAGCAGGAATAGAATTTTCAACATACAGAGCTTTCGCAGGCAGAACGGCATTCGACATAGATAGATTATTCACTTCTAAAAAGGCAAAATTACTAAAGTTGCTATGATACTGTAGCCTGACAAACAAGACACTAAGATTTAGCGACGTAGATTTAAAACAAGATGAGCCAACGATTTCAATTACGAGACTATCAAATTCAAGCCGTTGAAGCGTCTTTGTCACACTTTCGCATTAGCAACGACCCTGCCGTCATCGTTCTACCCACAGGCGCAGGGAAAAGCTTGGTCATTGCCGAATTAAGTCGACTCGCCAAAGGCCGGGTTATTTGCTTGGCTCATGTAAAGGAATTGGTTGAACAAAACCACACTAAATTCTTGGCAACCGGTGCATCAGCGGGGATTTTCTCTGCTGGGCTAAGTCAGAAAACCAGCACAGAAAAAACCACCTTCGCCAGCATTCAATCACTGTCTGCAAACCTTGATGATTTTAACGAACCAGCAAGTTTAATTATCATCGATGAATGCCATCGCGTCGGCATGGAAGAAAGTGGTCAATACAATAAAGCCATCGAGCATTTTCGAGCGCTCAATCCAAAGGTAAAAATCCTCGGATTGACCGCCACTCCTTATCGTTTAGGCAGTGGCTGGATATACCAAAACCACTACCATGGCTACACACGAACATGCACAAACTCATTGTTTAAAAAGTGTATTTTTGAGCTACCGCTACAACACATGGTGAAAAAAGGCTATTTAACACCGCCAATTCATTACGATGCCGCCATTGCTCACTATGATTTCAGCTTGCTCACAGAAAGCTTAGACGGTGAGCACAGCACTGACGACATTGCTCTGAACGAGCTTATTCATAAACACCCACGAGTCACCCAAGCGGTGACAGAGCAAATACGACAACTTAGTGAAAACCGCCAAGGGGTGATGATTTTTGCCGCCACTATTGACCACGCAAAAGAAATCGTCAGCTACCTTCCAGCAGACAAAACCGCACTGGTCACAGGGAAAACCAAACAAAAACAACGAGATTCGTTAATCACTGCTTTCAAAAACAAAGAGATTAAATATCTTGTTAATGTTTCGGTATTAACAACGGGCTTTGATGCGCCTCATGTCGATGTGATCGCCATATTACGCCCAACCCAATCGATCAGTTTATTTCAGCAAATCGTTGGCCGTGGACTGAGACTAAGCCCTGGCAAAAAAGACTGCCTAGTCTTGGATTACACCAACAACGGCTACAATATTTTTCAGCCAGAGATCGGGGAAAAACGTCCAACTCAAGATTCTGTAGCAGTGCAAATTCACTGCCCTGCTTGCGACTTTGCCAATACATTTTGGGGAAGAAAAGACGCTGAAGGCAACATCCTTGAACACTTTGGTCGCCGTTGTCACGGCCTAGTCGAAAACGAACAAGGTGAAGAACAATGTACCTACCGCTTTCGTTTTAAGCGTTGCCCTCACTGCAACGAAGAAAATGACATCGCTGCAAGGCAATGCCAACACTGCACGGAAAAGCTCATTGATCCGGACGATTTATTAAGAAGCGCACTTAACCTAAAAAACAACAAAGTATTACGCTGCTCTGCAATTACGCCGGAAATAAACATCAAAGAGAAGAGCATCAAGATCACCTATCACGATGAAGATGGGCTAACACTTTCAGAAACATTCCGCTTTAACTTCAAAAAATCACGACAAGCTTTTAACGACTTATTTGCACGAAGAATTGCTAACGGCAGTCAGTCTATAGAGTTTGACAAACTCGAAGAAGTGAAGCCTTTTTTGCCTTATTTGCCTACACCAGACTTCGTCATTGCAAAGAAACAAAAGCAACATTGGCAAGTAACAGAACGGTTATTTGATTACCAAGGGCCATATCGCAAAGCCAACGAACTTAGTTAAGATAATTTGCCACTGTTTTTTAATGCATTGCGATAAGACACTTCAAACGGCAAATTCATTCTTTTTAAGTGCTCTATCGCATCTTGACCCAGAACCCCTTTCGGCACTCCGGTTAGCAACACAAACCAATAGTTAGAAATCATATTTTCGGCAAAAATACTGGCTGTTTTATCGTCTACGCCGACTTGCTTAAAACGCTTAATGATACCTTCTGAAACCACAGCCATTTGATTAGTGTGGAAACCACCTTTTGCCAAGCTATCTAATAGAACCTGTCGAGTAAATTCTGCATACTTGTCATAGAAATCAAACAACACTTGCGCCATTTGCAGAAGGTAATCTATTGGGGAAGAACTGGCTTTTTGAGAAGCAACTGCGGCACGAAGCGCCACATCCATTTCATCAAAGAAGATGTCTTTTACGAGGGAAAGTTTATCGGGAAAATGAACAAATAAGGTACCAACAGCGATGCCTGCTTTATCACTTAAATACCGAGTACTGGTTGCCTCAATACCCTGAGTTAAAAAAGCTTGCTTAGCGATGGCTTTGATTTTAGATCGAGTATTGGCTTTTTGCTGCTGACGAAGACTCACCTTTTCATTTCCTCTAAGAAAGACAGTTAGGGAGTCTAGCTGTTCTCACTATCGATGACGAGCAGAAATTTTAACGACCAAAATAGACATTAGGAACAGGAGAATGATTTAACGAGACAGATAAATCATTCATAAAAGACACGACACGCTCAGCGTTCACACCAAAATCCCCATCTCCCACTCTAGAGCAGGACCGCATATCAACACGTACTTTGTTTTTTTCCTGAGTGATTCGAATCACCACATCATCACGAAAACCAAAAATAGGCGTACGCGCTGTCGCTTCAATAATTCCAGCACCGGAATAGGTAGCAACAACTTCCCATTCACGCTCTTCTACCAAGTTTGATACGGCAGCAAAGACAGTTGCAGGGTCTTTTTTAGAAAAGAGCGGCTTAACATCTGGGTAATACTCATCCTGAATAGAGGCCCAATCCGTATTGTAGCTTAAATCATTTTCTTTCGAGTTTCGGATGAAATTTACATTGAGATAAGTGGGAGGGTTTTGGGTGTCAGTGGTGATATCGTTAATATTTGGTAACTCGGCACGCTGGAAATAAAACACAATCCACATCGCGCTGTATAAGAAAGAGACAATAAGTACTAAGAAAAAGAAGCGCTGAACCCCTACATTTTTTTCTTTTCTGCACGCCCCCATTGAGATCGCTGCGAGAATAGAAAGCACCAGAGAAGCAAAAACACTTTTTCGCAACATAGAAAAGCCTGTTAATGGCTCAAAAATCCCTACTCTCACACCAGCGATAGATATAAACGCAACGCATCCAACAAGCATTAGCAGAATATATAAAACCGGAGAGATATAACGACTCATAGACAACTCATAGCGAAAAAATAATATCTCGAACAATATCGCGACTTTGTTACAACGAACAGGTGCAAAAAGGCTCTTCGAGCTCATTCCTTTGTATTTGCATATTTTCTGTAAGGTTTTTGACAAAAAAAACAAATAACCACATCTAACCATTCAAAAATAAAGGATCCAGCCACTGACTCAAACTGGACATCACAAACAAATCATCGATAATGGCGCAGCCGAAATAAGAGCTCAATTACCATGAACAACACACCAGCTAAACATTCTGTCGACCTACTTCGTGAAGAATGTAAAACAGAATCCATGAGACCTTTTATCGCTAGAGGCTCTAACGCTGTCCGATGTAATCACTGCCTAATGGCAGAATTTGCCTGTTTTTGCCATCTCAGAAAAAGCATGTCATCTCCAATTGAGTTCATTCTACTGTTTCATCGTGATGAAATTCACAAACCAACAAATAGCGGCAGACTTATTGCCGATTTATTTCCACTGGACACACAAGCTTACTTATGGAGCCGTACAGAGCCATCTGAGCCACTATTACATCTCCTAGAAAGCCAGCGTGGAAACTGTACCGTATTGTTTCCAAACACAGAAACGGCACAAGCCCAGAACAGACCATTCAGAAGCGTTGCCCCACCCAGCCAACAAAACAACAAAAAACACACGTTTATCATCTTGGATGGAACCTGGAAACAAGCAAGTAAAATGTTTCATCAAAGCGAATGGCTAAAAGACATCCCTCACTTTGAAATTAACAGTGAAGCCCAGCGCTCGTTCTTGGTTAGGCATTCCAGCCATCAAATGCAATTTGCAACCGCAGAAGTCACGGCTATGTTACTCGATACATTAGGTCACGAAAAACACAGCCAGCACCTGTTACGTTATTACCAAGCCTTCAATGAGCACTGTATGAGCAGCAGAAAACGAGGCAACAACCTATCATTATGAAACTTAATTACAAAATATACGTTTCAGACAACCCTAGCCTAAGATTCAACTACGCACTTCGAAACAATAAGTTAAGCCAGCCGTTAGTATGAAATTGCGCCGCTTGTTTTTTCTTTTTGCCGACCAAAATAGGCCCATTGTCTAAAAAGAGAAACGCCTTCCAAGTGCGTTTAAAAACGCCCCAAGGCAATTCAAAAACCAACTCATTATGGCAGCAAAAAAACACCGTCGTGTCATCTCCCCAAGCGGCAAAATGCGTCAGCACTTCTTCCGGTAATGATGCCTGATCACTGTCCCATGCTTTTTCCCACTGAAGCTTGCCATCAGGGGCTTTTGCGCTATCTTTCTTTGGCCAGTCATTGTCAGAGAAATGATCAGGATGCACTTGCTCATCACTAATATAATCTCGCCAAATTTGAGCTGCCCGTTGTTCACTTAACAAGCGGATTTGCTGCAAATCCTCCGACTCAATTTTGGGGTCATTACGCTTAAAAATCCAACTCTTGGAAAACTGTTCTAACGATTGGTACAAGAAAATTTCCTTAACAAATTAAATGATGAAAAAATCTAACCTAACGAGTGAAAAAGGATCGTTTGTTCAATCCGTCAAGCTTCACTAGTATTATCATTGTTGTAATAAAACAACACCTTTCATTAACAAATCAGGAGAATACTATGGACTCTCAAGAACAATACGAAGCATTACTTGCAAAATGGGGCTATGCAGACACTAGCGTTGAAGATCACGCTCGCCGCCAAAGACGTGCTCGTCGTATCAAAGCGGTTGTTACTTTTTTCAAAAACAGCCTTAAAACCATCAAAAAAGTAAGCTCTCGTCCACAGCAACTTGGTCAAGCAAGCAACTAATATTGGAAGAATAAGCCCATAATAATTGGCTGTTAGTGTATCGTAAATAGATCTTTTTAAGGGGAGAAAAATAATAAAACCCCTCCCTTCCTTAACCTCCTCCAAATTCGTTATCATCAATACTCATTCACAACAAAACATCTTCTTTTATGACTTACTCTTACAAAGCGATAATCTTTGATTGCGATGGCGTTATTGTCGATACAGAAAATATCTCCAATACCATTTTGAAAACAATGCTAAGCGAATGCGGTCTTGAGTTAGACGACGAGACACTGCACGCCAAGTTCACAGGGTTTACCAATCAAGAAAACCTTATTAATGCCGAGAAATTACTAGGCAAACCTCTACCAGCAAACTTTGATGAAGATTATCGACAACGCTTTCACGCTGTCATCGAAGCTGACTTAGAGCCGATAAAAGGCGTCCGAAACTTACTCAACAAAATCACGGTGCCAATCGCCATGGCCACTAATGCACGCCGCAAAGAAATGGATTTCAAGCTAAACAAAATCCAACTAGCAGAACGTTTTGCTACACGTTTTTGTGTCGAGGATGTAGACAATGGCAAACCTGCACCAGATCTCTACTTAAAAGCAGCAAAAGCACTCAATGTCACACCAGAAGATTGTTTGGTTATAGAAGATTCTATCGCAGGGATTACAGCAGGACGAGCAGCAGGAATGCGAGTACTTGCCTATAGTGAGACGCTTGATGCACAAATGCAAACGGCGGCTGGCGCAACTCAATGCTTCAAAACAATGAAAGAACTAGAAGGCTTGCTAGGCATTTAACAAACCTTCTAACTACTCTAATTCGTCTAAACCAATTAGTTAGACATAGATTGCAATTGTTTTAGCAGACTCTTTGGCAACTCTTTAATTGTTAGAGTTCCGGAGTCTGCATCAAACACCACAGACTCATTCAACAAGTCGCTATCAAAGCTAATCGTCAAAGCACGTGAACTACCAGACAAACGCGTCAATTTTTTCAGCGCGGCTTTTTCAACGAAGATTTCTTTCTCCATTTTGAAGCTATCAGAGTCAGCAATTTCCAAGAACTTATTCGCCTGCTCGACAGAGAATCTTGACTCAACTTGAGACGCAATTTCTTTGATTGCCAATGGCTCGCGATCTTGCGCTTTTGCTTGGCAGTGCTCAGAAACCACTTTTTTAAACTCATTTGCCTGTTTCGATGGAAGGCCTTCTGATTGACAGAACGCGGAGGTCAAATCCACCAGCTTACGCGTTTCTTTGGCGGCAACTTTCGGCTCATCACATCCAATAAACTGTGTAAAATATTCACTCTCGAACTTAGGCGCACGACCAAAACGAAAAGAAATATAACGACCCTCATCTCCTGCCTGCCATGCAGTCAAATTAATACGCAGCGACATGTGAAGCTTTTCCGTCTCTATCTGTTCAATTTGAGACAAACTCAAATCAGTACCAAGACCAATGCCTTTTTTGCGCTTTAACATAACAATATATAAGAAATGCGTATCGTGCAGTTCGTAATGGTTAAACCACAACAAACCACCCTCAGCTTCTTCTACAGGCTCTAAATACTTCAGATATTCCGCAGCACATTCTTTAGTAAACCCAGCAAAGTCGACAAAAGTATCGTTTTTAAAATGCTTAAACAATAAAGCTGGTAATTGCGCACCCTCCTCACTGCCTTGAGGATTTACGAAGCGCCCTGTATTCATTCCAGAACGATTGAATAGATTCGTTACCTGAGCAGACAACGCCTCGGCTTGTCCATCTACTGGGTTTTCATTGGGACGCGCAATCAGAATCGCCTTGCGCTCACCTTCATGCTTTTGAATCTCGTGCACAATTAAGTTGCTAATAGACACCAGCTACCTCTTACGTTTAATATGGATGATTGCGATCATTTTTTAACCCATAGCTTTACTTACAGGATCTTCCCTAAACAAAACACTATGATAAAACCAAAAACCACCAAAAGAGACACACGAGAAGAACTTGAGTCTCTGGTAGATCAATTTATCAAGCAAAACGGAACGATCCAACAAGTAAATATGGGTGAATCCGGTTTAGTTGATGGCAAGTATAACACGAGCCACCTAGGCTTTAACGAGCCTAAACAAGATCGGACGCCATTAAATCACGTTGTCGCTGCAATTCAACAAAGAAAGCAAACCAAAGCACCTGCCACACCAGCCATAAAAAAGCGCCCCAAGAAAAAAATAATCTATGACGATTTTGGCGAGCCTATCCGTTGGGTTTGGGAAGAATAAGTATATAAAGAGGCTCTTCTCTTTAGAACTTTGAATTACCCTTTTAATCCTGTGATAATATTTCTCATATTATTAATATCTATAGGGATTTCACTATGTCTATCAAATATCTGCACGCAATGATAAGAACAGACAAGCCAGAAGAAAGTCACACATTCTATACCGAAGGTTTGGGGTTAATTCAGACTCGACGCATGGACAGTGAAAAAGGTCAATTTTCACTTATCTACTATGCAACAGAAGAAGGCGCGCCAGAAGTGGAGCTAACACATAACTGGAGCGACCGTGAATACACTGGCGGCGATCAGTTCGGCCATCTAGCGTTTGAAGTCGATAATATTTATCAAGTATGTGAAAAACTACAATCCTTAGGTGTCACTATCCTGCGTCCGCCTCGCGACGGTCACATGGCTTTTGTCAAAGACCCAAATAACATCTCAATCGAGCTTCTGCAAAAAAATGGCTCCCTTGAAATACAGGAACCTTGGGCGTCAATGGAAAATATTGGCAGTTGGTAATTACATAAAATTACAAAACTACAACTTCTTTAAACTACGCTACAAAAAAGCCATGGTGATACAAAAGGTTTTTCCATAAGCTAAAACAATCGAAAAAGTCGAAAAGGAAGTTGAGGCACAATGAAGTCTTTATTCAAATCCATCAGTCTGATCACAGCATTATTTGCTTTTGATCAGCTTTCCGCTGCAGAAAGCTTGTACGCTTCCAACGTACAAGCTCGTCTAGCGGATTCAGACAAAGATGGTGTTATTGATGCAAGAGACCTATGCCCAGACACACCTCTAGGAGTAGCCGTAGACAACGACGGTTGCCCTTTCGAAAGCACCAAACTTTTGTCTATCGAGCTAAAAGTTCTTTTTGATTCCGGTAAAGCCGACATTAAACCGCGCTTTTATTCAGAACTAAAAGAGCTGGCCAAATTTCTGCAGGATAACCCAACCAGCAACGTCGTCATCGAAGGTCATACGGATAGCCAAGGTTCAGCTGAGCTGAACTTAGCCTTATCCCAACGACGCGCCACAGCAATCGCTGACGTATTGGTAGACAGTTTCAGAATCAAAGCAGATCGAGTGAAAGGCATAGGCTATGGCGCAACTCGCCCAATAGCAGACAACGACACAGCAGCCGGACGCCAAATGAACCGTCGAGTTGTTGCGGAAGTCTTCGCGAAACAGAAATTTGCTAACGAACGCTGGACAATCTATAGCGTGGACCAAAATGCCAGCACCGCTCTCAATAAAAACTAATCCCCTTTAGCTTTTTAATAGAGTTGAAAAAGAGGCGCTACATAAGCGCCTCTTTTATATTCGCTGCCTTCCTTTTCCTATACGCCGTTCCCACTTCGGAACAAAATAGAATCAAAGTTAAGTCCAAGTAGATTATTTGACCCTAGGCCAAATAAAAATGGCCTAGCGGAAGCGCTAAGCCATTGTTTTTGTCTACTTGGTTAAAACAACGTCTTAGCTTTTTAACGACGCAGGGTTCTTGATCCATTTCACAAGCGTGAAGCTACACGCAAGAATAATCAAAGTCGCGGGTAAGCCACCAAGGTTAGAAAGCGATTTGATCCCTGCCACACCGACGGTGCTGACCATAATCCATGCGACCAAGCCAATGATGGTTCCCCATAAAATCTTGATCGGCATGCCGACACCTTCTTGTGAATCCGCATTGAAATCTTTCACACACAAATCACCAATGGCGTCCGTGCTGGAATCGGCTGCTGTCACATAAGAAATAAAGGCAATAAAGACTAAGATTGCAGATGTCAAAGCACCCAATGGTAGCTCACCAAAAATATGGTAAAGCAGCTGTTCGATACCGCCGTCATTCAATACCGCGTATAGCCCGCCATCGCTGTTTTGATCCATGAAGATCGCGGCACCGGAAAACACGGAGATCCATAGCAACACAAACAAACTTGGGAATAAGACGTTCACTTGAATGAATTCACGCACTGTGTAGCCACGGGCAATCTTACCTAGGAACATTGCAGTAATCGGTGCCCAAGCAAACCATACAGCCCAGTAAAATACACTCCACCATTGTGGCCAAGGGTCATTCGCTGCTTGCCCAGTAAACAGGCTTAGACGGAAGAAGTTCTGCAAGAATGCACCTAGGCCTTCTACACCAATTCCCAGCATATAAAGCGTTGGTCCAAAAATCAGCGTGAACACAAATAAAGCAATCAATAACCAGAAGTTCACCATCGAGAGACGTGCAATGCCTTTGATCAGTCCACGTGCAGCAGACAAAACAAAGGTAACAACAATGACGGCAATGATAATCCCTAGAGTAACAGCGTTACGTTCAATAGGTAGGTATTGGCTCACACCACCCAACAGCGTTAACGCGCCTGTACCTAACGAAGACGCCATCCCAACCACCAGTGAGTACAGCGCTAAAGCATCAATCACACTGCCCATTCGACCTTCAACGTATTTACCGAATACAGGGCGCAAAGAGCTACTAATAGAGTAAGGCAGTTTTAGATTGTGAAATGCTAAGGCAAAGATCAATGCAGGTACGGCATATATGGAGTATGGAGTAGGTCCCCAATGCAGGAACATAGCTGAAAATGCGAACAACACGGCATTTGGCGAGTTTGGCTCAATTCCTAGGCTTTCTGGTGGCGCATACACATGATACAAAGGCTCAGCGGTTGTCCAAAACAACACGCCTACCGCTAATGTGGTACACAATACAATCATGAACCAACGGGATTTTTTCAGCTTTGGTGTTGCGTTTTCACCACCGATACGAATATTGCCTAACTTTGAAAAGTAAGTAATACCAATCAGCACCAGCAGGTAAAAACTCCCTAAGCTGAATAGCCAAGAAAAATGCTTAAGCACAAAATTGTTTGCTATTCCGGTATATTCAGTAAAAAGCGTCAAGTCCACCAAACTGAATATTAACGCGCTAACCAATATAATAAAGGTTGGAAAAAAGACCAAAGGTCGTAATGATTTAAACATGTAACATCCTCACAGAGATAATCGATTAAACGCCTGTTCGCTTGATGGTTTCTTCAAACTCTTTGCTGAAAATCCGCTCCCCATCATGAAACGCTTCCCAAGTGCTGGTGATGTAAAAATGCCCGTGGTCACAACGCATGTGATACAGACCTTTTAAGCCAGTCCACCAGCCTTCTCGCCCCATGGTCAGGTCAAATACCAACTTAGACTCTGCTGTCAGAGGATCATCAGGATGGATGGTCTGCCATTGACTCATCGTCATATCAATAACGCTTTCACAAGAGTTGTAATATTGACGACCGAAGTCATCATGGGTTTCTAGCGTCACCAGGCCGGTTTTATAATCGTGATGCACCACTCGCTCACTGTTCGTTGGGCGCAGTGTTTCACCATCGATTGCGACTGGCGTATTCAGAATAGGCGGCTCGATTTCTGTGACTAATTGGGTTCTATGTGGCACTTCGATACTGCTTAAAGCAGACTCAAGTGTAATTGTTGCCTGATCAGGAGATGGCCAAATAAGTGGCCAACATGCTGTCGAAACGGAAATCCGTAAACGGTGTCCTGCAGGGACGTTGTAGGCAACATGAGTAATCGGTACTTTAACCCTGTACAACTCACCTGGTGTTAATGGCTCAACAAATTCATGACTGTCGCGATGGGTTAGGTTTAAGACCCCCACACTGATTCGAGTAACTGCGCCATCAGGATGCACGTCGCAAACTCTTACTGCGAGGTTTGCTGTCGGCGTGTCGCTACGAATCGCCAAATTTGCCATTACTTGACCAGCAATCGCCAAGTCGTCTTCTAGAGGCAAGGTGTCAAAACACAGAGAACCTGCATCGTCAGCGCGCTGATCAGCGGGTTGCTCCATAGCAAGACGAATACCTACGCACAAACGACCACCGTTTAAACCAACCGTTTGCGGCGAGCAGACCTGCTGCGCCAAAGCCGTTGGCTGTGGCGTATCCATCAACTGACCGTTCGCTGGATAAAAGGTTTTCTTCTCTGTCTGAGGCGATGGCCACGATGGCTCTGAAATCCACAGACCTGCACGCTCATCATAATCCGTTTGTGGACGCACGCTGTCTTGCATGTAATAAGTGAGTTCAGGCTCATCATCGATACCGTTTTTGATGCCTTTTAGCCAGCGATCCCACCAACGCACCGACTCTTCCACATAATCCATTTTCGGATTTGGATACGCAATATTTGGGTATTTATGGGCCCAAGGGCCAACTAAACCTTTGCGCGGCACATCAACAAGATTTTCTAATAATCGAAAGACGGTATCGCGATAGTTATCGGCCCAACCACTCATAGCGTAGACAGGAATTTTAATGTCGCTGTAATTCTCACAAATTGAGCCATGCTTCCAATAATCATTACGGACTTGCTCAGTAAGCCAAGGCTTCGCTAGAAATGGCATTTTATTTAGACGATCCAGCCACTGCTCTTTCCAGCCTTCACCGACCAGTGTTGCATCTGGTGCGCGACCTTGTGCATACGCCCAGAAAAACGATGCCCAATCCAAGTTATCATTCAGTAAACAACCACCCATGTAATGAACATCTGTAGCGTAGCGGTCATCAGTTGAGCACTGCGTGATGATGGCTTTTAAAGCGGGAGGATTCAGTGCTGCCACTTGCAGTGAGTTAAACCCGCCCCATGAAATCCCTACCATGCCAACACTGCCACTACACCAAGGCTGTTTAGCTAGCCATGCGATAATATCGAAACCGTCTTGTAACTCTTGCTTGGTGTATTCGTCGGTTGTATGCCCTTCTGACTCTCCGCAGCCTCGAAGGTCGACTCGAATGCAGGCATATCCTCGCTTAGCGGTTTGTGCCATGGTGATCTCGTCTCGAACAATCGTGCCGTCGTTCTTACGATAAGGTAAAAATTCAAGTATCGCTGGAACAGGGTGCTCATCGGCATTGCTTGGCAGCCATGCACGATAGGCGAGCTTAGTGCCATCAGGTAAGGGCAACATAGCGTGATGAATGTGTTTGATGTGTTGCATAACTTCCTTTCGTTCTATTTGTAGTGTCTTTTTATATTAGGAAGCTGAAATTGTAAGTAAAACGCTATTTTGTTAGTCTCACTTGAACTAAAAGTTCAGGGTAGATAGTTGTATGCCAATTAATAACCGAACCATTCCCTCTTTAAACAGCCTTATTTTATTTGAAGCATCGGCTCGTCTTGGCACCTTAACCAGCGCCGCCAATGAACTTTGCGTCTCTCCAACGGCGGTCAGCAAACAAATCAAACAGCTGGAAAGTTTCCTGAACACCAAGCTATTTATTCGCAAAAAAACAGGCCTAGAACTGACAAAAAAAGGACAAACTTATTTAGAAACGGTTCGAAAAACCCTGACTGTCTTGGCGGAAGAGTCTCAAAAAATGGATGATAAAGTCTCTCCTCTGCCGCTTAATTTAGAAATCGGTGCATGCTTCAGCCACTTTTGGCTCATTCCTCATTTAGATGATTTTCGCGATAAATACCCGGATATCATGCTCAATATAAGCATCAATAATGAGCGTAATATGAGTGAAGTGAACAGCCACGAATACGATGTGGCATTTTATTACTCGTCATTAAAAACCTCTTATAAAAACAACTTTTTGCTGTTTAACGAGAGAATGCTATTGGTGTGCAGCCCCAGTTTTCTAGAAAAACATCCCGAGTGTCATAATTTAAAGCACATCTGGCAGCAACCTCTGCTTGGCCTCAAAGACGCCCCAGACTTCTGGGAAAACTGGCAAACATGGGCGGCACACTCAGGAATTGACTATCTGGAGCCATTAAACGAAATTCAGATGGAAGACCAAATTGCCGTGGTTCATGCTGCACAAAACGGCTTAGGTATTGCCCTCGCTTGGGATTGGCATGTGGAAGATTTGATTGCAGAAGGCAGCTTAGTCGCCCTTACACCTCCTATTGAATGTAAAAACAACGCCTTCTTTTTAACACGCACCGAAAACGCCAACCGATACAGTGCAGAATGTTTTATTGATTGGGTGATGGAACGGGTAGCGGACCAGAGACACGTCGCAAAGATTTAAAAACCTTCACTTCCCTTCTACACATTACCAGCCAAGTTATCGTCTTTTAGATAGGAGTATTTATTACAGACGATGGCTTTTTCTATTTGTTACACTGTTATAAATAACACCAAATAAGAGAGAGTTTTATGGCTAGTGTTGGTTTTTTAGGATTAGGCATCATGGGCAAAGCCATGGCCACAAATTTAGTAAAAGCTGGATTTGATGTAACAGTATGGAATCGTAATTCAGCAAAATGCGATGAGCTAGTAGCATTGGGGGCTCACCAAGGAATAACACCAAGAGACGTCGCCGCTCACTGTGACATCACCTTTGCGATGGTGTCTGATCCTGACGCCGCATTGGCGCTTTGCCAAGGCCCAAATGGTGTTGCGGCAGGCATTGGCGCTGGTCGTGGTTATGTAGATATGTCTACGGTGGACGATACCACCTCAAAAGAAATCGCGGATTTAATTACTCAAGCAGGTGGGCGTTTTTTAGAAGCACCTGTTTCGGGTACAAAAAAGCCTGCTGAAGACGGCACTTTGATTATTCTCGCCGCTGGAGATCAATCTCTATATAACGACGTTAAACCTGCGTTTGAAGTCATGGGTAAAATGTCCCCTTATCTTGGCGACGTCGGCCAAGGTGCCAATATGAAGCTCGTGGTCAATATGATGATGGGCGGCATGCTAAGCATTTTCAGCGAAGGTATGTCTTTGGGGCAAAAAGCAGGGTTAGATGGCCAACAAATTTTAGACATTGTCGAGGCTGGCGCTATGGCCAACCCAATGTTTAAAGGCAAAGGCGCCATGTTACTGAAGGGCGATTACACTACCAGCTTCCCGCTCAAGCACATGCAAAAAGACATGCGCCTTGCGGTAGCCTTGGGCGATCAACTAGACCAGCCCTTGCCAACAGCCGCTATTGCCAACGAAGCGTTTAAGCAAGCATTAAAAGCAGGCTTTGCGGAGGAAGACATTGCTGCGGTTTATAAAATAGTGAAGTAATCTAAAAGGAGCATAAGGTGATATGACGCTAATTATTCTCTTATGCTCCTAGCCTTAATTAAAGTGAACACACGGCAAAAACCACTCGTATTGAAATAAGGAAATAACATCCAGCCAATTTGATTTGTTCATTGCACTCCCCCTCCGTGCCCGCAGATTCCGTTAGCATGATATATACTTTTTTTACATATAAGAGAAAAAACGGCTGTAAATCCTTATCGATAATGAAGGGGACGATGATGAACGATAGTTTCAACACCCAGCAACAACTCACAGTTAACGGCGAAGCATTTCAAATTAATTCTTTAAAAGAGCTGGGCTCTGCCGCTAAACGACTACCTTTTTCTTTAAAAATATTACTTGAAAATTTACTCCGCAATGAAGATGGCGTAAGTGTCAAAACCCAAGATATACAAGCCCTGCTAGACTGGGATCCTCACGCAAAGCCCTCTACTGAAGTCGCTTTCACCCCTGCCCGCGTTGTCATGCAAGATTTTACAGGGGTACCGGCTATTGTAGATTTAGCTGCCATGCGCGATGCCATGGAAAAATTAGGTGGCGACCCTGCAAAAATAAACCCTTTATCGCCAGTTGAACTGGTGATTGACCACTCGGTACAGGTCGATGGCTATGGTAATGATGGGGCATTTGATTTAAACGCTAAGCTGGAATATGACCGAAACAAAGAACGTTATGAATTTCTACGTTGGGGACAAACTGCATTCGACAACTTAAAAGTTGTACCACCAGCAACCGGCATTGTTCACCAAGTCAATTTAGAATATTTAGCCCGTGTCGTCTTCAATGAAGATAGAAACGGTCAAAAGTTCGCCTATCCAGACACCCTGGTCGGTACAGACTCTCACACGACCATGATTAATGGTTTGGGGGTTCTTGGTTGGGGTGCCGGCGGTATTGAAGCCGAAGCCGTCATGCTGGGGCAACCTATTAGCTTACTTATTCCGCAAGTTGTAGGGGTAAAATTAAGCGGTCGATTACCCGAAGGTACCACTGCAACCGATTTGGTACTTACTGTTACAGAGATGCTGCGTAATCATGGCGTGGTAGGGAAATTTGTCGAATTTTATGGCGATGGCCTCGCCGACCTTCCATTGGCTGACAGAGCAACCATTGCCAATATGGCGCCAGAGTACGGTGCCACCTGCGGGATTTTTCCTATAGATGACGAAACCATCAACTATCTGCGTTTAACTAATCGTGACGAACAGCAGCTTAAGCTCGTTGAAGACTACGCCAAACACCAAGGCCTATGGCGCAATAATGGTGATGAAGCAGACTACACTGATTCCCTAGAGTTAAAACTCGATGACGTGGTGCCAAGCTTAGCGGGCCCTAAGCGCCCACAAGATAGAATTGCCCTTGACCAGGCTGGCGATGTACTTAAAAAACACCTACAAGAGTTTCAGGATGAACGCATAGAACGTCGTGAAAAAAATGACGAGAACCAAAAGATTATCGAAAGCGAAGGCCCTGCTACCAATACCGAGGAACCGGTGAGCGAAGCACAATTCATGGGAGCCGCAAACGTTAAATTTAAAGGCCAAGAGTTTGAACTAAACGATGGTGCCTGTGTTATTGCGGCTATTACAAGCTGTACTAACACCTCCAACCCAAGCGTTATTTTGGCAGCAGGCTTAGTCGCCCAAAAAGCAAAACAACGAGGTATTAATGTAAAACCTTGGGTAAAGACCTCACTCGCACCGGGCTCCAAAGTGGTCACTGATTATTTAGAAAAAGCTGGCCTAATGAGTGATTTAGAGCATCTTGGCTTTAACCTAGTGGGCTACGGCTGTACGACTTGTATTGGCAATTCAGGTCCATTGGCAAGCGAGATATCGGATGCGATTCAAAAGCACCAACTTATCGTAAGCTCTATTTTATCGGGTAACCGTAACTTTGAAGGCCGCATTCATCAGGACATAAAAATGAACCTGTTGGCCTCACCACCGCTTGTCGTTGCCTATGCCATTGCAGGGCGAACAGACATTGATGTGTATAAGGAACCATTGACCCACGACGAACAAGGTAACGCTATTTACCTCAAAGATATTTGGCCAAGCGTCAAAGAAGTAAGTGACTTAGTAAAAGCCACTGTTACCAAAAGCATGTTTGAAAAAAACTATGCCAGCGTCTATGAAGGCGACCATCGCTGGCAACAAATTCAGGTTCCAGACGGTAAATTATACGATTGGGATGATGCTTCGACCTATATTAAAAAAGCCCCTTTCTTTGATGGTATGACAGTCGAGCCACCAGGCATTCCGACGATAGAGGGTGCACGCTGCTTGGCGAAACTTGGCGACTCTGTCACCACAGACCATATCTCACCAGCAGGCGCCATTAAAGCAGACTCACCGACAGGCACCTACTTGCAGAAAAACGGTGTTGAAAAAAGCCAGTTTAATTCTTATGGCTCACGTCGCGGTAATCACGAAGTTATGATGCGCGGCACCTTTGCCAATATAAGACTGAGAAATCTTCTTGCCCCCGGCACCGAAGGCGGCGTAACTCGCACCCAACCCGATAACAACCTAGCCAGTATCTACGATGCGGCAATGGATTATCAGAAACAGAATACACCGCTCATTATTTTGGCAGGTAAAGAATATGGCACAGGCTCATCTCGTGACTGGGCAGCGAAAGGATCACTGCTATTAGGTGTAAAAGCGGTCGTTGCGCAAAGCTATGAACGAATCCACCGCTCCAATTTAATCGGTATGGGCGTGCTCCCCTTGCAGTTTAAAGACGGAGAAAGCCATGAGTCATTAGGAATAACAGGACAAGAAGTGTTCTCTATCGAAGGATTACAGGACAAAGTCGATGAAGTAACCTTGGTAGTAGATAAAGACAATGGAGAAAAATTAAACGTCAAAGTCGACCTACGCATAGACACCCCAAAAGAATGGGACTACTACAAACATGGAGGCATATTACAGTACGTATTACGCAATATGCTTAATGGATAAATAATATCCGCTGTAATCCCTAAGCAAAAAAGCCAAGGGGCATCATTGCACAAACATGCACCTTGGCTTTATTACCATCAGTTGTCTTAGCTAAAACATTGCCGCTCAAACATACTGTCCGGCACAATAACCGCTGGCCCACGCCCATTGGAAATTGTATCCGCCAAGCCAACCGGTCACGTCAAGAACTTCCCCTATAAAGTAGAGACCTTTTTGTTTTTGCGACTCAAAGGTTTTTGACGAGACCTCATTTGTGTTTACACCACCCAAGGTCACTTCTGCGGTGCGATAGCCTTCTGTACCATTTGGAGCGATGTCAAAGTTGGAAAGATACTGAAATAAACTGTCAATTTGGTCGTTCGATATTTGCGCGCTACGTTCGGTTAACCATGGGAATTCTATTTTGATCAATTCAACTAATCGCTTAGGCAGAATATTGGATAAGAACCCTTCGTAACTTTTCTTCGGTGAGTTTTGGCGCAGTTCAAGTAAATTATCTATTGATAACGTCGGTGCAATATTGATATTAAGCTCTTCGCCTGGCTGCCAAAAATTGGTGATTTGCAAAATAGACGGGCCACTTACACCGCGATGAGTAAAGAGCATTGGTTCTTGGAATGTCACGCCATCTGCTGTAGCAGAAATATCACAAGCAATACCAGACAGCTCTGCAAGTTGTGCCTTACGGTCTGGTTGTATCGTAATGGGGACCAAGCTAGCGCGGGTCGCTAAAATATCATGACCAACCTGCTTGGCTATTTCGTAGCCAAACCCTGTTGCCCCCATGGTGGGAATGGATAATCCTCCTGTGGCAACCACAAGGGACTCGCAAACAAAGTGACCTTGGCTGGTTTTGACCAGTGTCTGACCATCTTGAAAGTCGATATTATGAATTTTCGTATTTAACTTAAGTTCTGCTCCCGACCATTCAAGCTCTGTCAGCAGAATATCAAGCAAGTCTTTTGCAGAGTGCTCACAAAACAATTGCCCTGGTGCCTTTTCAACATAATCCAAACCATGACGATCGACTAGATCTACAAAGTCTTGCGATGAGAATCGACGTAATGCAGAGATACAAAAATGCGGATTATCAGACAAGAAGTGTTTCGGGGCTGCATCCATGTTCGTGAAGTTACAACGACCTCCACCAGACATGAGAATTTTTTTACCTGCTTTATTTGCGTGATCCAATACCACTACTTTTTTACCACGGTAAGCCGCCGTAGCCGCACACATTAAACCAGATGCACCTGCACCAATTACGATCACATCAACGTTATCCACAACCAACCTCTTCGCTTATTTGTGGCTGCATTATAGTGTCTAGCTCATTTATTGCCATCGAATCGGGTTACTTTTGTACCAAATAACAGCAAAAAGCAAACACCCAGATCTTGTCCACAGAATCCGTTAAGAAGGCTGTGGGAATCATTAAAATTCCCTTTAAATTCAATTAAGTAAATAAAATCAAACATTATTTTTTAAATATTTAAAAAATATCATTTAGATCAAAAACAAGAATTTTTTTTGAGAATTGCAAACTTTTTTTGAAAAAGACGCTATACAAATTTACTGTTTGAATATACAGTACTGTATAAATAAACAGTAAAGATATTTTAAGGATGTGGATATGATCAAGCTATTAAGCCCTACTCATACTATTCATAAAGTGGCACTTCTAAGTGTTATTGCCTTGGCTTTGTACGCACCAGCTAAGGACCTTATTCAATTTGCAGAAGCACACTTTGCAAAAGAAACAATCCAGATTGTTGATGCTTCCTTTGGTACGAACATGCCTTGGCAGAAAGCCAACTCTTCTTATGTGAAAGTAAGCCAGAATGCACAGACAAGCCTTTCTCGCTCACAAATTATTTATACGAAATTACGCTTCAATAATCCGACATCAGAGCCTCAAACATACCGTAAAATTTGGCTTAATTTTTCTCATGAAAATGGCGACCAGGAATACACGACTGATTACACCTTGTATAACGCAGAGACTCGCCAACGATTGATTGGCCAATCCATTCAGCTAGGCCCAGATAGTAGTATTGATGTGGTTGCTGCCTATCGCTTTATTCCAAGCTATAAACATAAATCACCTGTTAGTATGAGTGTGTCTTGGGAAGGTCAAGATTTACTACGGGACAAAGCGTGTGAATACGATCTTCACAATACAGCCGGAAATACATTTCAATATCAGTGCGGACGATAACGCCCGCACCAAAAACGCAAACAATATGCAAGAAAGTTATTGATAATCGTTTTTATCTCCAATATTATGCAAGAACAAATAAATTTGGAGCCTCAAACATGAAACGATTGTTAACCCCCATCGCAATATGCGTTACAGGTGCGATGCTTACAGCATGTGGTCCAGCCACAGTGAAACAAGAGTCTAGCGCTATTACTGCAGATTCCGTTGTTGTTCATTATGCCGACATTGCAGAAGCTGTATATGCAGACTCATTAACGACAGCAAAAGCGCTACGCTCCTCTATTGATACTTTCTTAGCAAAGCCAACTGAAGCCAATTTAAAAGCGGCTCGAAACGCTTGGATTGCTTCTCGCGTTCCTTACCAGCAAAGTGAAGTCTACCGTTTTGGTAATGCCATCGTTGACGATTGGGAAGGCAAAGTGAATGCTTGGCCATTAGATGAAGGTCTTATCGATTATGTTGCAGCCGATAGTTACGGCACAGAATCCGATTTAAACCCACTTTACACAGCTAATGTTATCGCATCGAAAAGCCTGAATATCGGTGGCAAGAAAGTCGATACGACTCACATTACACCTGAACTTATTGCCAATAGCCTTCAAGAAGCGGATGGCATCGAGGCAAACGTTGCCAGTGGTTACCACGCCATTGAGTTTCTTTTATGGGGCCAAGATCTAAATGGCACTAATCCTGGAGCTGGTGAACGCCCTGCAACCGATTATGATTTGAAAAACTGCAGCAATGGTAATTGTGATCGCCGCCGTGACTATTTAGTTGCTGTGACTGACTTGCTAATTTCTGACCTAGAAGAAATGGCCAACAACTGGAAACAAGGTGGCGCTGCACGTGCTGCTTTATTAGAAAAAACGCCTGAACAAGGCCTGTCCACTATCCTAACAGGCATGGGAAGCTTGGCGTATGGCGAATTAGGTGGTGAACGTACCAAACTTGGCCTAATGCTTCACGATCCTGAAGAAGAGCATGACTGCTTTTCTGACAATACACATTGGTCACATTATTACGATGCCAAAGGTATTAAGAATGCCTATTTGGGTGAGTACAAACGTGTCGATGGTAGTTGGGTAAAAGGCGCATCTCTTTCTAATCTAGTCTCTAAGCAAAATCCTCAGCTCGATGCAGAGATGAAGCAAAAGCTAAATGACACAGAAGCGGCTGCGCAAGCAATGGTCGATGCGGCTAAAACAGGCCAGACCTTTGATGTTCTGATCGCAATGAATAACACAAAAGGAAATCAGCTAGTGCAAGATTTCGTTGATTCATTGGTTGATGAAACACGCACCACCGAAGCGGTGATTCACCAGTTAGACCTACAAGGCATTGCACTTGAAGGTTCCGATAGCCTAGATAACCCTAGCGCTGTGTTTGAATAAATATTTGTTTACAATAAAAGCCAAGGAAGGCTTTGTCATCTAGTCAGTTAATGGTATTTGTCTATTTATGACAGCGTATTTTAGAAAAGTGTTTTTTCTTATAGCTGGCGTTTACGCCAGCTTTTTTTGTTTCCAGAACCCTGCCATTGCCGACAGTTATTCCAAACCTTTTGTCGGCATTGAAGTTGAAGACAAGCTAAACTTCTCTATAGGTAAGAACGTCTTTCAAAAACTCTGGGTGCCCTCACCTTCATCAACAACGGCCAGTGATGGTTTAGGCCCATTATTTAATACTCGCTCTTGTAACAATTGCCATATCAATAATGGCCGAGGTCATGCCCCTGAAGAAAATGTTAGTGGCGTGTCTGTGCCATCTTTTTTAATACGCCTAGGTAAATCTTACCCAACTTCCTATAAACCACCCCAAAATATTTATCCTCATATTGGGGACAAACGTTACGGGCATCAATTTCAAGGGCATAGCTCGCCAGGTATTCAGCCAGAAGGTGATTACTACCTTACTTATGACACACACATTGAAATATTGGACGATGGTACAGAAGTCGAACTAAGAGCCCCAAATCTTCACTGGCGCATTCTTAATTATGGCGATTTTGAAGACAGCACTCGCTTCACCATGCTGACTTCACCAGCGTTAATAGGAATGGGCTTACTAGAGAATATTCCAGCGAAAGACATTATTGCCCTGGCAGACCCAGACGATAGCAACAATGACGGGATAAGTGGTCGCGTCAGTTGGATAAAAAATGGCGACAACATTCTTTTAGGGCGTTTTGGCTATAAAGCATCTGTACACTCGGTTAGTGCACAAAATCAATCTGCCTTTAACAATGACTTGGGGTTATCCACGCCATTAAATCCGTCCCCACACGGAGACTGCACTGCATTTCAAACAGAGTGCCTAGCCAGCCCAACAGGAAACAGTCCCCACTTAGACAATTTAGAAGTCGACAAACAACAAGCTAGATTAGTCGATTTATTTGTCTCTCTGTCTGCTCCTCCCGCTATGCGCAATTTAACGAAAAAATCGTTTTTAGAAGGAAAGCGTTATTTTGATGATGGTGGTTGCGCTAGCTGCCATACACCGAAAATGAAAACCGGCGACAACTCAGAATTTTCTGTCTTAAATAATCGCACATTCTATCCTTTTACCGATATGTTGCTGCACGATATGGGGCCAGCACTGGCGAGTGGCTTCCCAAGCTTTTCTGCCAGTACCACTGAATGGCGAACAGCACCTTTATGGGGAATGGGGTTATCTGATAAGGTTTCTGGTCGCGTGAGTTTTTTACACGATGGCAGAGCAAGAAACATTGAAGAAGCCATTCTCTGGCATGGCGGAGAAGCAAAACAGAGCCAAGAATATTATAAGAGCCTAAACCAAGAACATCGAAAAAAACTCATCTACTTTTTGGAGTCGCTTTAATGAAACACTTTCCAAAACTAATTGCGCTGGTGATTAGTGCCACATCCCCTTTGCTAGCTTCAGCAGGCCAATGGGAAGGCCCTCTAAATGGCATTGTTGATAAGATTGTAAAACAAGGTTACAGCGCATATTCCGATTCCTCCAAAATACTACAACAAAGCACCACGACGCTTTGTGGCTCACCATCACAAGAGACTCTACAAAGCGCACAAGACGCTTTTCAGCAGAACGCCTTAGATTGGCAGCAAGTTCAGTGGCTAAACTTTGGTCCCGTTACTTACTTCATGCGCTATTACGCCTTTGAATACTGGCCTGATAAAAAAGGGGTCACTCAACGCCAACTTAGAACACTTGCTCAAGGTAATCCAGACGTTATGGACGCCCCTAAGTTTTGGACAAAAGCCAGTATTGCAGTACGCGGTCTGACCGCCATTGAAAGCCTACTTTATCATCCAGACTTCGAACCTATTCATTCTGCTAAGCATTGCCAATTGCTTAAAAAGGTCACAATGCATCACTTGGAAAGCGCCGACGCCGTTGCCACTCAGTGGCAAAATGGCAAAGCTCAGGATTGGGTGTTTGATGAAGAAGGCATGGGATTTGATCATGAAAAAATCGCTTTAGAACAATTTTTGCAGCAGTGGGTAGAGCATATGTCGGCCGTAAAAGACGCGAAACTTGAAACCCCCATTGGCTATAATGGCCGTGAAAATTTGAAATTGGCCGAGTTCTACAGAAGCGACCTGCCTTTGAAAGCAATTCAGCAAAACCTTAAATCGTATCGTGAAATTTATCACGCAGGTTCTCCATCGCTGTTCGACATGGCCAAACAGAAAGATCCAGTGCTTGCTGAAAAGTTTGAAGTACAGCTTACGCAAAACCTTAAGCTAGCACTTCAGCTACCTAGTGATTTCTTTCACTCTGATGCCAACTACTCACAAGAAAAACGCATTGCGCTCGCAAAACCTTTAGTCCAATCAATCTCTAACAGCCAGTCATACCTAACGAGCATAGTCACTCAACTTGGTTTCCAAATTGGCTTTAATAGCAGAGACGGAGACTAATTTAAGATGCTTTCAAGACGATCTTTCCTTGCAATGGGTAGCGCTTTGAGCGGTGTTGTCATAACTACCCCCTCATGGGCCGCATTAACCCAGCAGAACCCAGGGAAAAAGCTGTATGCCTCTGCATATTCTCTGGGTAAGCAAGAGCACTTCTTTGGTTTGTTTGACGAACAAGGGAGCCTTATATGGAATACGCCACTCACAGATAGAGCACACGCTCCTGTTGTTCACCCTAATCAAAGTATTGTTGGAATTGTTGCCCGCAGGCCAGGATTCTTTATAGAGTTCTTTGATGTTTCAACCGGCCAAAGAATTACTCGTATCGAGCCTAGCAAAGAGCATCATTTTTATGGGCATGCCCTTTTCAGCAAAGATGGCAAACGTCTTATCACTCAAGAGAACCATTACCCATCAGGACAAGGCAAGATATTCATTCGCCAGTGGCCAAGCGGTGACATTATTCAATCATTTAACAGTGAGGGTATTGGCCCCCATGAATCCGTTCTTTGGGGCGATAATGTTTTGGTCATTGCCAACGGCGGCCTCATGACTCATCCAGATGAAGACAGAAAAATATTGAATCTGGATACTATGAAACCCAATGTCACTTATTTAAATTTAGATAATGGAAAAGTATTAAATCAATCCGAAAATAGCGCTGACTTGCATCAGTTAAGCATCCGCCATCTGGATGTGAATCAGCAAGGTACGGTGGCACTGGGCTTTCAATATCAAGGTGACATCTGGGATCAAGTCCCTCTTGTCGCCCTATCCCGGCTTGAGCAATCAAATCTTGACTACTTGCCTATTCCAGAAGAAGTAAGAATACGCTTTAAGCAATATTGCGGAAGTGTTTGTTTCGATTCATCGGGGGAGGTATTGGCGGTAAGCACCCCAAGGGGCGGCTTAGTGGCCTACTGGCATGTCCATTCAAAAACGTTTTTAGGTATTGATAATTGCCGTGATGTTTGTGGTGTTTCAGCCACCAACAACCCGCATGAATTTATGTTATCCAGTGGAGCCGGATCGATACTGAAAAGCAACCCTGTACAAAGCACAACCACATCGATCGAAAATCATACAGATTTACATTGGGACAATCATTTACACCCAATTACCGCGTAAATTTTCATTTAAATGCAAAACTAACATAGTCAAATTAGCACTTTTTAGGTACTGTCTTACGTAAGCCATAAATAACTGTGGCTTATATTCTTTTGCATTATGAAGTTGATTAATGTTTATTGATTTTCTTAAAACTTATTTTTTAGCCGACTCTGACGCTTCTTTTGGAAGAGGCAAAAAGACCTTCCAGCAAAGCGCACTCAGAATTTTATTAGCGCTTACCATCTGCATCTTTGCCATCTCAGACTTACACTTTTTATTCACACATAGTGATATTGCGTTAATCGGATTAAATACACTCTATCTTGGCCTGCTGGTTGGGTTGCTTCTACTAAGTAACAAGTACACAAAAGTCACTGCGGTTTTATTTCTTTTGGTTCTGCTCACCACGAGCATTTTACTCTTAAACTTTAGTAATGAGTCCTATGCTGAAAAATACGCACTGGTCTCTTTATACTCGTTACCGCTTATTACCAGGCTTCTATTCAGCTTTAAAGCGTCGCTAGCAGCTATGGCTTTTAACCTCTTGCCTTTTTGCTTAGTAGCAATAAAAAGCAATGACATTGAGCAAGTTGATGCTACGTCTTTTTACTTCCAGCTGCTTACTTTTGTGACACTCAATATTGGCCTACCACTTGCTGTTTCAAGAATCATCCAGATGCTTGAAAACAATGTTTCCCACATGAGACTACTGAACAAAAAACTCAACGATAATTACGCTATGTATGAAGAGTTTTTTGAAAATACAGGGACACCGACTCTACTATGTGATCAGAAAGGAAAAATATTAAAAGCCAATCAACTAGCTCGTGAATTACTAACAGGGCCAAAGCAACATGACTTTGTAGACTCTAGCATAATAGATTGGCTAACACCGGTATCCGATAGTAAGAACGCATTTTGGAAATCTAATCTTGTAGAGTGCACATTAAAACAAGACAGTGCCGTGCATATAGAAATGCGTCGCGTCACATTGACGCAACATGGACATTACGCACTTCACCTACAGAACAATACGCAGCTGTATGCTATCCAGCAAGAACTCGAAAACACTCAACAGACCAATAGTCGATTAGCGCATTTTGACTTGCTGACCTTGCTGCCAAACCATAGACATTTTTGCCGTCAGATAAACCAACGAATTGCAGAGCAAGATAAGCACCTAACCGGTGCTATGTTTATCATTAGAATCAGCCAGTTCAAGCTACTTAATAAACAATATGGCAAAGACAACGCAAACAAAGTTATTCTAAACTTCGCTAAGACACTTCAAAATAAGCTTTCAGACCAAGCAATTATAGGTCGATTACGTGGCGTCAAATTCGCTTGCTTTGTACCGCTTGGACAAGCCTACCTAATTCAAAAAAACCTATCGACACTTATCCGTTCTGTTTTGCCTAATCAAATCATGATCAATGGCAGCCGCCTGAACATGGACTATCAAGTCGGTATCGCTTATTACCACACCGATGGGAAAAACGCAGAAGAGCTATTAGAACACTGTGAGATGGCACTAGAATATTCAAACAGCACAGAGCGACTTTCCTACTACAATCACAGCCTTGAAAACAAACTCATTGAAGAGCATAAGCTAGGTTTGAAGCTCAGCGCTGCCATCAAGAATAAAGACATCAAGATTTGGCTTCAGCCACAAGTTTCTCCAAATGGGCAAATATGTTCATTTGAAGCCTTAGCCCGCTGGCAAAATAATGGGAAATTCATTCCTCCTACCACCTTTATAAAAATTGCCGAGAAACTTGGCCTATTGCCTTTATTGGCCGAAAACCTCGTTCGTGAGCTTGTCGCTACTTTATCGGAATGGCACAAGGAGCACATTTATACACCCATTGCTTTCAATCTAGCTGGCCAAGAATTAATGAATGATACCTTCTTCGCCCTACTTATGACTTTGGTGTCAGACAATCCATGGTTGGCGGATATGATGGAACTAGAGATAACCGAAACCAGCTCGGTAATGACACACCCCCTAATCCATAAACGCTTAAGAAGCTTATCTCAATATGGCTACTCCATCGCCATTGATGACTTTGGAACAGGACAAGCCTCTCTAGGCCAACTTGTAGATATCCCAGCTAACATACTCAAGATTGACCGCCGCTTTGTCACACCTTTACCTGGCGATCAACGCCATGTAGACATTGTTAAATCAACGATAAAGCTTGCCGAGTCTCTTGGCATGAAAGTCATTGCGGAAGGCATAGAAACAAAAGAACAAGCCACATTATTGGCTGCTCTAGGTTGTAACACACTACAAGGCTACTATTTTGCTAAGCCTTCTCCTCTGTCTGATTGGACGGCACAAGACAACGCCAAAGCCAAAGAACTACGAATGGTTTATTAAGTTCCTGCCAATAAGAAGTAGCACCCCAAAATACCAGTTCCCAGACACTAAAAAGCCAGAGTTCAAAATTGAACTCTGGCTTTTTTAAGCGCTAAACCTGAAAGGGATAGATTAGAACGCCATATTCATCGCGACAGAAATAACATTGGCAGACGATTTGTAATCTGCATCTAAAGTACCACGAGAAGCATCTTCCTCGCCTGTCGCAGTGAAATCACGATCAACAGATACATCGTCTATCATCACATGAGTAAAGGCAAAAGTCGCAGACGTCATCTCATTAAAGTCATAGGTAGCACCAAAAGAAATCCACTTACGATCACCATCTGGCGTACGTGCAGAGCGGTATTCATCCGTCACAGGAGAATCATCCATGGCAACACCAGTACGCAAGGTCAGCTTATCTGAATAGGCGTAAGTTAAACCTGCAGAATACATCCACTGGTCTTCAAACCCAAAAGTAAGCACTGAATTTGGTTGCTTACTATCAAAGTCAATATTAATGCCATCCATTGAACCCCAGCCGGTGCGTATGGCGCTAAGACCTAAAACCAACTTAGGCGTCAAATCCTGTTCAACACCAAGTGTAAGCACTGATGGAAAATCAATTGAGTCAGTAACATTAGCGTTAATTAATTGGTATCCCGCTCCAGCAGTAGTAAGCCCTTGATTTACACCAGCAACATTTTGGTATTTAACATCGCCTTTAAAATCAAAGCTTACCTCGCTACGATATCCCAAACCAATGCGAGTCCCCTTTCTTGGCTCTAACGCTACACCAAGACTGTAACCATAACTGGTATCATCCGCTTCAATCCGACCAATACCTTCTCCACCCGCCGCAGCAGTAGAAGTACCAACAGCAGACTCAAGAACAACTTCCGCCTTATGAATCTGAACACTCGCGCCAACAGATGCCCAGTCATTAACACGATGCGCTAGAGAAAAACTCAGAGCAATATCCTGAATCGCTGTTTCTGTCGCATGAAAACGTCCAGCCCAATCTTGCCCATAATCCCCTGATAAACCAAATGGCACATTCAAGGAAACACCAGCAACTGTTCTTTCATTAATCGGCTTAGCAAAGTAAAAAGCAGGCACCAAGGTGTTATCAACGGAATCGTTTGTAGCGCCATCAGCTGATAAATCTTTAGCCCCCCCAGCTAAAGCTGGTGTAGCATCCTTGGCTGAATTCAGTGTCACATCCATTGTCGGCATCACATAAGCGCCAGACACATAGACAGTTGTTGATTTTGCATTGGTCAGTAAAGCGGGGTTCCAGAAGCTGGAAGAGATGTCTTCATTTGAAGCTGCCACCCCTCCTAAGGCTTTACCCGAAGCTGTAGCACTGTGATCATTTAAAGCAAAACCTGCCGAATAAGCTGATGACGCTGCAGCAACAGAAGCAGCAACCAAACTTGCACGAAACAAGAATTTTGAAGGGATAGTCATAATTAAGCTCCATTGTTATTTTTATTGGAATTTCATTGTTCATCATGAACCAATTATACGCCTCAAGTATAGAAGCACATAAGCTGATATTACCAGCAAGTATGTCTTACGCAATACAATATTTGTAAATTATTTCATCACATAATAAATAGCGGTCACAAAGATCTACGTGGAGTAGTTAGGGTCAGGTCAGGTCAGTAATAATATGTGATGATTTATTCAATTAGTGGGCATTCACTTTGCCTAAGCGAACTATGGTTAAGATTGTATTTAGGAATGGGGTAAGGAAAGACGCAGAGCCCTGTGTGCCAGTGGTCAGGCCCCAACATAAATCCTCATTTATTCGATAGATAAGTGTGCCTTTTAACCAGTCAATATCTAATACATCTACTGCAGAAAAGTCGGAGAACCGGTTAACGAGCAGATAAGCGGCTTTGTTGAGACTTTCTTTGAAGGAGAAGATGGCTGTGAACAGCTCGCACGTCAACCTACGATTAAATCGCTTCATATGTGAAATGTTTCTTACATCAGCTGATAAAAATTGGTGGTTATGTAAACTTCATCAAAGTATTTGGATGAGGCGTTTCGCCCGGTTCACAAAAATCATTTCATCCAATGACATTTTATTATTTATCAACATATGCACTTTCTTAGTGTAATTTTAAACTCTAAATCTTGAGCTTTAAATTGAAAAACCGCTTAGTAAAGCTATCAATTTTTTTTGTTAAATTTACTAGACGGTTTTTAACGCCAAAAAAGTCATGATATGTCCTGGGAATGGGCGGGAGAAGTACGCTTGCCCAGTCACGTCTGTGGTGAGGTCGTCGGTTAGGCGTTGGTTAATTCGGTAGGTCAATTGCTGTTGTTCTGACTGAATATCAATGACATCTATAGCAGAAAAGTCGAAGAAGCGTTGTACATAGGGAAAGGCGGCTTTGTAGAAGCTTTCTTTTACGGAAAAAATTAAGGTATAGAGTTCAGGGGTAAGAAGCCCTTGAAAGCGATTGCGCTCAGTTAAGGTAAGAATTAGGTGGCTGGTGTCTTGCACTGTTTTTTCTGACACGATGCATTCGATATCAAGGCCAATGCTTAGGTCTGGGGACACCACAGCTAAGGCAATGCCGTCGCTGTGGCTAATGCTGCCCCAAAGCTCGTTAGGCCAAATCGGTTGACGTTGATCGCCGATGCTGGGCAATGCTCTTGCGCCATATTCATAGAGCGCTTGTCTGGCACAGTTACGCCCTGCAACAAACTCAGCAAGGCGTTTAGGTGCAGCACGATTTAGGGAGCTGGGGACTGCAATATCGAGCATAGCCGCTTGGTCTGCTTCATAGCGAGAGACATCAAACCGACACCAATAGATACTTGAACAAGATGCTTTTAAGGGCGCCGTAAGACATCCTTGCTGTGAAATAAATCCGTTTTCCATGTCTATAGCTGAGTCAAAGCGGCTCATTATTCTTCCATTAATGTACGATCACGCTCGGCAATATGTGAGTTCAGCAAGTACGCATTACCAATCAGCCCCCCCATAGATTCACCGTAGCGGCTGCGGTTGAAATAGAGAAACTGGTGGTGTTTCACGGCAAATAGATCTTGCCATTGCTTGGAGTCACGTATTGACTGGGTCGCTTCTCGGCTATTATATAACGGCTCATAAGTGTCTATAATATAGTCGGCGTCGAAATCACTCATACGCTCTAAGCTATATTCCAAACCTTCTTTGGCCTCATTATAGACAGTAGGACGGCTCAAACCAAAGTCTTTGATGACTTCGCCAAGTCCGCCACGAGCGATTAGATAAATACTGTCTTCATACATTTCCAGCGTGGTCACCGTGATCTTTTCCGGATGTGGGATAATCCGCTTAAACTCACTAACAACCCCATTGTATTCTTTAAGCTGGTCTTGGTAACGGCCTTTTTGATTCACCAAATCAGCAAGCTGGGCAGCCCATTCTTTGATGCTTAATTCATCGGTTGGCAAAATGACCACCGGCGCAATATGTGAAAGCTTTTCTTGTAAGCCAATTTGACTTTGCATGCCGATGATCAAATCTGGGCGCAACGCTGCAATGGCCTCTTCATCCGGTGCTTTATGACTACCGATATATTGTACATTACTCATATCAAAGCGATTCTCGGCACCGCGAAAGTAAGGGTCTTGCCAGAGTTTCTTACGCGCCGAAGAACCGCATGGCTTAACACCAAGCTCCATAAGTTGAATGGTGAGACTAAAGTCATGCAAAGACACCACGCATTGAGGATGTACAGGCACTTCCACCTTGCCATAGCGGTTTTCAAAGACACGCATCTCGGCAGCGTTTGCCACTGTGCTTACTAAACACACCAAGATTACACTGGTGAGATATTTGATTAACTTCACTTTTACCTCTCTTAGCATTTATTTATCGCCCAATGTCACTGGGCCTAAACTCAATGGCGCATTTTGCGCATTAAAAAGACAAAATAAGGGGCGCCAATCATAACGATCACCAGCCCACTCGGTAACTGCAATGGCGCAAACAGAATGCGCCCGATGGTATCACCCAGTAACACCATCAAGCCCCCAACCATAGCCGCCATCGGGATCAACACGCCATGGCGGTCACCACAAAAACGCCGCGCAATATGCGGCGCCATCAAGCCGACAAAGGATAAAGTACCCACCGTCGCCACTGCGGCCGAAGTCAACGCCACCGCCAACAGCAATAAAACAGGAATCATCACTTTAGGATTAACCCCTCGGCTCAACGCCACCGAGTCCCCTAGGCGTAATAAATTCAAAGTACGGAAGGTTGACCAAACCAATAGCCCGGCTATCGACCACCATGCCATGACTTGGATATCGGGCCATGTTACTTGGTGCAAAGAGCCGCTTAACCAGATCAAAGCGGATTCAACCCGCTCAATATCACCATAGGTAATTAATAAATCCGATACCGACGACAATAGCGCCGTGATGCCCACGCCGACAAGAATCAAACGCAACGGTGAAAAGCCCCGTAAAGAAGCCAATATGTAAACAAAAGCCGCGACAGCACCGCCACCTATTAAAGCCGCTAAAGGCAATAAATAATGTGGCAAGGCATTGGGCAACAGAATCAACAACACCAACAAGGTCACGCTGGCGCCCGATTCGACCCCTGTTAACCCCGGCGACGCCAGTGGATTACGAGTAATCGCTTGCATAATCACGCCCGCAACAGACAACGCCGCACCGCACAAAACCGCCGCCATGATACGAGGTAAACGCAGCTCCCATACCAGATTCACTTGTCGCTCAGGCACCGCTTCAGGGGTTAGCAAAGCCTGCACTACCTTGTTGATGTCTAAACCATAACTGCCCGTACTGACCGCCCAGACCACACATGCCACTAACAGTGCAGCAAACACCAGCAACCAAAGGATATCCATCAGACGAGTGCTGAGTATCATGCCGGGCAATGGTTGCCAAATAATCGGGCGATTAAACGTTAACTGACGCATCAACGTACCCTCCAAATAACCAGAGCAATAAAGAATGGCGCACCGATCAGGGCGGTAACGATCCCCGTATTAATCTCATATGGCCGCACTAATAAGCGCCCCATGAGATCCGCACTAACCATCACAATCGCCCCCAGCAACAAGGCATAGGGAATGAGCCAACGAAAGTCATTGCGAATCACAAAACGCGCCATATGTGGCACCACTAGACCAACAAAGCCAATTGGCCCAACCAAGGCGACCGCCGAACCAGATAGCACGACGATGACGAACAAAGACAGTAACTTTAACCGCCCTACTTTTACACCAAGGCCAGACGCTGCCATATCGCCCAAATGATGTGCATTAAGTGACTTTGCCAATAGCAACGAACCCACCATAGCGGGTACTAGATACGGCCACACCCAGTCTAGCTTGCGAATATCGGAGGCACTGATGCTGCCTGTCAGCCAGTTACGTAGCTTTTCTAAGCCTTGTTGATCCACCAGTAACAGTACCGCGGTCATAGCTGAAAAGAGTGCCGCCACGGCTGCGCCAGCCAAAATCATGCGCCCCGAACTTTGCTGGCGCCCCGTGAGCATAACCACCAACAGCGCGGCAAATAAGGCACCAGAAAACGCCAATAACGGAACCGAGACAGAACGGCTGCCGGACACAAATAACAACCCAGCTACCACAAAAAACGCCGCACCGCTGTTGATTCCTAAGATGCCGGGGTCGGCTAGAGGGTTACGGCTGACAGCTTGAATCAGTACCCCCGCCAGCGCCAGCGCAGCGCCCACAACGAGCGAAACAAGCAAACGACTCATACGCATTTCACGTACTAATATTTGCTCACTATCGGAAGCATCGTAGTTAAACAAAGCCTGCCAAACCAAGGCCCAATCGATAGACTTGGCCCCTAACGCAAGATGCAGCCAGCAAACCACTAGTAGTAGCAGACCTACGGCCAACATCCCCATCAATTTGAGGCTGACACCCCCAGACTTTGGCAAGGCTGAAACGCTTGTACTGTCATTCATGCTTAGCCTACCTTAGCCACGGGCATAGGACTGTCCGCAACAATGCCATCATGATCCGTATGTGGTACGCATAATAACTGCTGCCGTCTTGGCTCTCGGATAATGTCTGCATCCAGATTGAAGACGACTTTCAGGTTATCTTGAGTGAAGACATTTTCCACATCACCTTGGGCGTAAATACTACCCTCTTTCATCATAATCATATGGTCAGCATACGCAGCAGCTTGGTTAAGATCATGCAAGACGGTTATCACGCTTTTGCCTTGGGCACACAGCTGCGCGATGAGGTTCATTAACTCTACTTGGTGGGCAATATCTAAATAAGTCGTGGGTTCATCCAGTAGCAATAATGGCGTATCTTGCGCTAAAGTCATGGCCACCCAGCAACGTTGGCGCTGACCGCCCGAAAGCTGCTCTAATGGCCGCTCGACTAGGTCTTCAATACCTGTAGCTTGGATTGCGCTGTCAACGGCTTGTTGATCCGCCTTAGACCACTGTCGCCACCATGTTTGCCACGGGAAACGCCCTTGCATTACCAATTCACGCACTGTCACTCCAGCGGGAGCCGAGGTCATTTGTGGCAGCAATGCCAACTTACGCGCAATGGCTTTGCGCCCTAATGAAGAGAATGGCGCTTGTTCTAACAGAACGCGGCCTTCTTTAGGGGTAAGCAACCCCGCCAAGGTATGCAGCAAAGTCGTTTTACCACAGCCATTACCGCCAAGTAATACAGTTAACCCCGCATCTGGAAAGGTTAAATCTATGTTCTTCAATACCGACTGATTGCGGTAACCAAAACTTAGATTCTCAACACTTAACCTCATCCCATTTTCCTTATACCCAAAATGAAGAGTATCTATAAACAAAAAATGCGGCTCCCTTAAGGAAGCCGCTAATCTAAAAGAAAACTAGCTTTCTAAACCCTAGAAATCCATACGAGCCGACATGTAGAAAGTTCGCGGATCACCTACGTTAATGCGGAAGGCATTGCCAAGGTTTGCTGGGTAGTAAGTTTCATCCGTTAGATTCTTAATACCTGCCTGAACCCGCAATTGCTTGTCATCCCCAACTGGGATGTAGTACCAACTTGACACATCATAGACTGTGTAGCTTGGCAGCTTAAAGCTGTTATCATCGTTGCCATAACGAGCGCCAACGTACTCAGCACCTAAACCAAAACCTAGGCTTTTCAGAGCGCCATCTTGAACTTCGTATGACCCCCAAATACGCGCTTTTTGATCAGGAATGCCATAAGGCGTGTTGCCTTCGCGGTCTACACTGTCGTCGTTATCATCTACGATTTCAGCATCCATATGGGTATAAGACGCTAATACGTTCAGGCCGGGCATGAACTGCATGGTTGCTGTCAACTCAACACCTTTGGTTTCTTCTTCACCGTTTAGTTTGGCTAACAAGTTTTCAAAGGTCATTACGTTTTTACGCTCTAGTTGATAAACCGAAGCCGTCAAACGCAGTTTGTCATCCATAAAGCTAGACTTAACGCCAAGCTCATATTGGGTCGCTTCTTCTGGCGCCATATTATCGCTGCCAGTCACCTGACCTGCTGTAACATCAGGATAGTTTGGTGTAAAGGATTCAGACCAAGAACCATAAACCGACACTTCATCATTCAAACGGTACATAGCACCCAATTGACCACTAATGTTATCGTTATCTCCTTTGATTTTGACTCGACTTGCTTCCGCCTGCTGGGTAAATGTGCCGCCCGACCCCTGTTGATAATAGATAGTATCATCACGGTCAATTTCATAGCGGTCGTAACGTAGACCCGCTAACACATTAAAGTTGTCGTTTACATAAGACAAGTTCTGAATCGAAAAACCCATTTCAGTGTACTGAGCATCGTTGGTGCTCACTTTAGTTTGGGAAACTTTCGAGTAGGCTGGGTTGTTGTCGCTGTAGATGTCTACCACATCCAACGCTGGCGCATAAACACCTGCACCGAATACATTGGATACATCGACTAAACCAAAGCCATCAGAGTGTTTCACATTACGCTGGTGAACGTTTGCGCCAACATATAAGGTGTTGTTGATACCAGCGGCGTAATAATCCCCTGTTAGGCTGTCCGAAATGAACAAACTGTCTTCGGTTACATCTAGGTTAGAGTCCGCCGTGCGAAGTAGCAAGCCATTGGTTGCAACAGCCGAACCTTGTTGAGCGCCCCTCAACTCAAGCAGATTAGCTGGGTTTGAAAAATCGACTGCACCAGTTCCTTGAGTCCAGCTGTCATTTAGACCACGGTATGGGCGCGCTTGATAATCATCAAACTCTTTTTCGTAATAACCAAGTTTCAATTGGTTCTTCCAACCACCTTTGAAGTAATGGTCAAAATCAAACTGAACTTTTTGCTCTGTGCTATCACGCTCATCGTAACGGCTACCTAAGCGACGCTCCACTGGGATATCCGCGATGTCCAAACCACCTGTACCGTTTTCAACGGCTACAGCGCCACGGTCAATTGGCAAATTCTGCTTGGCATGCAAGAAGCTAATCGTGTAAGTGTTGTCTGCATCGGGTGTGTAGCTCAAAGACGGAGCAATGGTTAGCGCTTCTTTATTAGCCGCGTGATCGCCACCTTCGGTGCGTACTTCTCGGTAACTGTCCGAATCTTCTTGGGCAATGATGACACGGTACTGAATCTTATCTGACAAAGACCCAGTGCTATCCAAAGTAACTTTCTGTTCGCCGTACTCATCTAGATCAAGCTGCACACTGTGCGCTGACTTTTTCTCTGGCTTTTTGGTAATGATGTTGATCAAACCACCTGGGCTAACTTGACCATGAAGCACTGATGCAGGGCCTAAAATCACTTCAACACGGTCAATCGTCGCCACATCCACATTGAACCGGTTACTCACTGGGTTACCATCAACAAACAGGTGACTATTCTCAAAACCACGAATGTTTACCTGACTTTCGGTACCACCGAAGCCGTGGGCACGGGTAATACCTGCAACGTTTTGCAGCACATCTTCTAGCGTGTCTGAATTTTGGTCAAGAATAAGCTGCTCTGGAAGCACTTGTACTGAACGAGGCAATTCATTCACATCAGCCTTAAAACCTGTTGCCGAATTAGCTTCATCAAATTCATAGCGATTTAAGTCTGTGCCATACACCGATAGCATATCTAACTGAAAACTGTTTACATCCTCTGCAGTTGCTAGCATTGGGGTAACCATTAAAGTCATAGTACAGGCACTGCGTATAGCTTGGGCTAAAGGGGTAATCTTCATCTATGAATAGCTCCTAGAAGGCATGTCATTTTTTAATATAGCTGTATAATAATATTAATAAGAACCATTATCAATATCATTTGATTTATTTTTCACTACTTAACTTACGAAAAAATGATAATCCCTATACATCTTGAGCTATTCGTACTGACGGCTCACTCATCTCTTCAAACAAGCTGTCACGCCCTACAACATAAGGTCGTATTTGCCCCTGATCCAGCTTATATAAACGGTCAGCTGCGTCGAAATATTTATCATCGTGACTAATAGCAATGACTGTTTTATCTGCTTGTTTTAGCTCCGGCAGAATTTCACGATAAAAGACTTCACGAAACAGAGGGTCTTGGTCTGCGGCCCATTCATCAAGCAACAACACTTGTCGGTCTTCCATATACAGTAGTAACAGCGCCAAACGTTTACGCTGTCCCTGAGACAAGGCTTTAGTTGATAAACTTCCACCGTCAACCGACACCTTGTGATCAATCGCCAAACGCTTGAGATAATGCTGAACCCTAGGGTTATCGAGATTGCCCTGCTCGTCTAACACATCGTCAAACAGGAAAAAGTTTGGAAATATCGCCCCAAAATAGGAGCGATGCTGTTCGGCATTTTCTGGCGTTAATAAATGACCATTCAACGCTACCTCACCGACTGTCGGTAGATACAATCCGGTTAGTAATTTCGCTAAGGTGGATTTGCCGCTGCCGTTACCGCCAATTAAGAAAATCAACTCACCCGCTTGAGCCTTGAAGTCAATGGGCCCCAACTGGAACCCGGACTCGCCACCTTGGGTTGGGTAATGATACTCTGCATGACGCAGCTCTAACGATTGAAAGGTGACAGGCTTAGTCACTGGCACGGCGTTGTCAGATAGGCTTTGTGAGCTTTGACTAAGCTCCAAGTGTTCAATAGCAGACAAGGCCACATTGCCACGAATCACCGCTGGAATCGCTTCTAAGATCATGGCAATAGGAGTACGCAAAAACATAATCGCTAGCACATAACCAACCAGCGCTTCTTGAGAAACGCTTTCTAGTAGTGTTCCCGCAACAAACACTAAACCAATCAGCACGAAGACCAATAACGTCGTCCAGTTAAGGTTAATCGCCCACAGCACTTCGGCTTTAATCGCCGTATCTCGTGCTTGCTGGGCGGTCGGTTCAAAGCGCTGTTGAAACTGAAACTGGCGACGCGGATGGCTTAGCCCCAGTTCATTGCGGCCTTCTACCACCGCCTCATACTGACGGAATAAATCATCATCCAGACGACGGACTTCCTGCATCATGCTTTTTATCCGGCCAGCCAGCAGAATATCGCCCCATACAGCAAGACCAACTAACATTACTAAAAAACCAAATAACAATGGTGATAGCCACGCCAAGTAAACCAAGCCAACGGCTAACAATAAGCCGTTGTACAATGAAATTGGCAGTTGTTTGATAGCGTTAGCTACCATGGTGACATCCCGTGTCAGCACATTGTATAAAGCAGGGGCGCCAAGTGCTTCTTGTTTCACCAGCGGTGTATTAAGAATACGCTGAACAAGATCCGCTCTAAGGCGATACACTAGCTTGTGTCCGAGACCAACAAGTAGAACCTGCGACCCTATACCACAACAAAATAGCAGCCCTACTAAGCCTAAGTAATAGACCAGTGTTTGCCCGATATCCGTCACGCCGGAGTCTAGTGCCTGATTGACACCACCGACAATCGTAATACCTGCCGCTGCACTGCATAAACTCAAGACAAGCGCGAGACAAACGGTGCGTCCCGACTGGGACAATAACTGTTTCATCATGTTCATTATGTATTCTCAGTATTGGCTACACTGCTGTAATAGCTGCTCAGCCAGTTCCGTTGTTGCTAAGATTCCAAAGTGGTCTGCATCAATGCTCCAGCCTTGTACTGGCTGTGAAGAGTAACGCTGCCAAGCATGTACAGGGGCTGCATTTTCACTGCTGCGCCACACCCACAGTGGCTGCTTCACCACAGGGATTGGGGCATCATAAAACATGCGTTTCAATGACCAGCGCATCATGATGCGATCATGAAACTCTGCCTGCGTCGTGCTTTCGTCCAACTTAGATGCAAATGCTTCATTGGCAAGAATGTGTTCTAAGCCTTGAGCATAATCGTTCGGTAAAGCAGTAGACCATGTCTGCCATTGCTCCTCACTAATCGTCCAGCCTTGCTGTGCACAATAGTGTTGTAAGTCCTCTAGCAATTGTTGCTTTTCATTATCAACGTTGCTCAGCACCTGAGTCGGATCAAAATCAATGATGGCTACATTCTGCACCGTAAAACCACGCTCACTCAGCGCTTGCGCAAGCCACATCATCATACGCCCCGCTAGACTCCAGCCCACTAATACGATTGGCTGCTCACGTAACGCTTCTAATTGATCCGCATAATGATCGATGACCTTGTCCAAATCCGCAGACGTACTATGTGCCAGCAGCGCTACATCTGGTAGTAAGCCATAAAGGTTTACTTGTCCTTTTAGTGCATCAATCAAGGGTTGATAATACTGATAGTGCCCTCCTAGAGAGTGCATCATAACCAGCGTCGGTTTGCTTTCCACTTGACTAAATGTCACCAGATAATCCGCTTGATTGGCGTCACCCTTAACCATCACCTCTGCTAGCGCGGTAATGGTTTGTTTGTGGAACATAATATCCGCCGCCAGCTCAATGTCGAATGCCTGACGCAAACGCGCAATCACCTTAATCGCCGCTAATGAATGACCACCCAGATCAAAGAAGTTATCTTCGGTACTAATGTTCTCACGCCCTAGTACGTCTTGCCAAATAGAAAGTATTTTTATTTCTATTTCGTTTTTAGGGGCAACAAACTGGCGCTTTTGCTCCGCTTCAAGCCAATTCATTAAGGTATGGCGGTCTACTTTACCATTGGCATTCAAAGGCATTCGCTCGACTCTGAGAATACGCGCGGGCACCATATAATCAGGTAGGTATTGCATCAGCCATGCTTTAAGTTCGTTTTCGTGTTGCTCACTGTTAGCCACCACGAAAGCAACAAGGCGTTTTTGTTCACCTTCACCCTGTGCCAATACGTGCGCCTGCTGAATACTGGCATAATTCGAAAGCGCTGACTCAACCTCGCCTAGCTCCATTCTGAAACCACGAATCTTGATCTGCTGATCCGCACGCCCAACAATCTCAAGACTGCCATCAGCACGCTTAAATGCCAGATCTCCTGAACGGTACATGGTCTGTGCTGGTGCAAATGGATCTGCCACAAAAGCCTGAGTCGTTTGCTCTGCTTGGTTGAGGTATCCGGCACTTAAATTAGGGCCAGCGATGTAAAGCTCCCCTACCGTACCGTTTATGACAGACGCTTGATGATCATCAAGAAGATACACACGGTTATTACCCAATACGTGCTGTAAGCGGGCACTCTCGCGTTCAAGGTCAACTTTCCCCCACATAACACCTACAGTTGTTTCCGTCGGGCCATAGTGGTTATACACCGTACACAGAGGTGTAGCAGACGCTAATGCGCGCAGCAATCCTGCTGAGATGTTCTCTCCCCCGAGGATTAAAGACTGACGTGGACTAATGGCGCTTAAGTCTTGGCCTTCACTGAGCGCCATAAAATGAGAAGGCACAATTTTTAGGCAGTCTATCGGATAACGCTCAACGTACTGACGGAAAAGCTCACTGTCGGTAGATGTGGCTTTGTCTAACAAATGCAAACACCCGCCCTGTATCCAGCTCGGGAATAGCATGGTATTGCCAAGGTCCGCCATCGGCGAAGATACGAGTGCATAATCAGCATTTTTCGGTAATTGCAGTGCATGAATCGCCGCTTGGCAATAGTGGCTCAATGCTGAATGTGGCACTTGTACGCCTTTTGGTGTACCTGACGTGCCTGAGGTGTATAACACATACGCCAGCGTTGCTTGATTTAATGCAACGGGCGTAAAATCCGCTGGTGTATTTTTTAGCTCTGCAACCGTGATTTGTTGCGCTTGATTGACTGTCTCTACGATGGTCAGTACAGGCTGAGCATCCGCTAAAATAAGATTCTGACGGCTTTCGGGTTGCTCTGGGTCGAGTGGCAAATACGCCGCCCCTGTTTTCATAATACCGAGCAATGTGACTAAAAAGTCCATACTCCGTGGTAAACACAGGGCAACGATCTTACCGGCACTCGCGCCACGTTGTTGCAGGCCTGCCGCCACTTGATCACTGAGCGCATCCATTTGCGCATACGTTAACACTTCATCAACGAAACGAGCCGCTTGATGCTGGGGATATTGGTCAACACTCATACGCCAGTTATCAAGAAATGTCTGATCTGTATGAACAAACGTCGCATCGTTATTCACCAGCCCTGACAGCTCGCCCAGTAAGAAAACATCCAGCGTATCCATCGTGTCATTGGGATGTGCCAACGCACGCGCTAACAGCAGCTCATAACGTTGTAGCAGTTGTGCTACCGCCGCTTGGCTATAGCGACCACTATCGTAGTGTAAAGACAGCTCAATCGTTTGCGGCGTTTCGCTCACCTGTAACAATAATTCAGAAGCCCCTATCGGCTGCGCGGCGGATATTTCATTAGGCTCCAGTAAGCTTTGGTAAGCAAAGCCTACTTGCCTAGCGTGAGCACTCAAGTCGAGACTCATGCCTAGGTATTCTTGCTGCTCTAGCATCTGTTGCCAAAGGCTGTGTTGCCCCGCAAACCATTTACTAAAGGTATTTTTAGACGGTTGGTAACAAGGTACTGGACACGGCACTACAAAGCGTCCCAAAGCATCTTCTAACTCTTCATAATCCGTACGACAGTCGTAGAAGTAACTAAGTTGAAACTCTTCCTTGCCGTTGACCAAGCCTAGCAGTGCGGCCCATACCGCTAACGCTACTTCAGAAGTGGCCACATCCATGGTTTGCCCATAGCTACGCAGCGCATGAGCAGCACTTTCTCCTAATGAAACATTCAGGCACTCTAGTGCCCCATTCGACTGCCCCACCTGTTCGATCAATGCTGCATCGGGCAATGTATCCAATGCTAGACCACGCCAAAATGCACTGCCTGCGCTCGCATCTTCCCCCATTTGCAAATCCGCAACCCAATCAGCGTAATCCAAATACTGAGTCGGCTCATCTAACAAAAGGTCGCTCTGCCCAGACAAACAACGACGAATCGCCAAGGCCGAGCCTTGGTCTAACGACTGAGCAGGCGCGACAAGCAATAAGCGGTTTTCATCTGGTCTGGGCCAAAACCACGCTAATAACGGGGCTGACTGTTGCGTAAAGACAGCCAGCGCCTCATGCAGCAAGCACTCTGCGCTTTCGCCTTCCACGCAGCGCCAGTCCAATGCGCTCTCTTGCAGCGCTTGTTGACGCGTTTCGGTATATCCTACTTGCTGACCATACACGGTGCGCAAAATGTCATGCTCATCAACCAAAGCCTGCAAACGCCCACGTACACTGGCTTCTTCTTGCTTTGGCAAAGTGAGCCAGTAGGCTACTGGCGCTTGTGATGCACATTTCTGCTGTAAGGTGAGAGCTTCCCCTTGAGTCAATGACTGATTAAATTGTGACATCAGATCACCTCCTTTTGCACAGCTTCAAGCAGATCGCTTTGACGGTAGATATCGCCCATAGCAACGGCGATCTTGCGCTCGCCTTTAAACGGATCTCGGGCATGGGCAGCGAGCATATTATCCAGCATGACCACGTCACCTTTTTGCCAATCAAAACGCACCGCGCACGCTTCATAAAGGGTGCTAATCAGGTCAACCAAGTCTTGTTCGAGTGGTTCGCCATCACCGTAATAAACGTTACGTGGCAATTTATCTTCACCACCAGCATTCAGTAGATAGGCTTTTACTTCTTCTTCCAAAAAACTGTAATGATGCAGCTGTATTTGGTTAAAGAAGCTCATTTCACCCGTCACAGGATGACGAATAATCGCTGGACAATTTTGGCTAATGCACAGCTTATCTTCGTCATACCATTCAAATTGAATGTCACCCTTGCGGCAGATCGCTTCTACTTCAGCTTTGTCTTCTGTTTTAAAGAAATGCTGCCAACTTACATCTAAACCACTGAAATGACGTACGTATTTCAGCCCTTTATTAAGTAGTTTTTCACGCGCCCATTGCGGTAAGCGATGATACATTTCACGGCAATCTACGATAGGCGTTGCACCGCCTTCTACAGACGGTATCTCGCAGTAGAACCATTGGCGGCGCGGCCAACTAAACTGGTGAGAGCTTTCATTGTGATACATGATCATTTGATCATCAGGGTACGGCGTTGAGCGGTAGATTTTTTTGCCGCCCTCTTTTTTCGGAAGGTCACCATATTGCCCGTAAAGCTCTGGGTACATGCTTTGGCAGAAGCTTTCGAACACCACGGGATCTGGTAAGTTAAAACCACGGAACACAATACCACCGTGGTGCTCAAGCCACGTTAAAATCTGCGCTTGATTATTTTGCGCCCAAATATTGGCATCTAGCCCAGGTTCCATGCTTTCAACCAATAACGGAAATGGGCGCTCTGAGGACAGTGGACGAACATTGATTCTTGGGCCGCTCGCAGCGTTAGACTCACGCTGGCGATTTTTCTTCAGTTTGCCGAGTTTGCCCATTTTACTAGGTGTTTTTTTCGTATCGGAATCAGACATAAGGGTATCAGACATAGAGGTTGTCCCTTTAATAAACGTAGTTAATGCTGTAAGCGATGTCTCTTGGCGCTCAGGGCTGGCTGTCGTTAGCCACTGTGCTAGCTGTTGCAGTGCCTGCGCCATGCGCTCAATAGTGGCTTGTTCAAATAGGCGTTTGCTGTAAACCCAACGCAGTGCTAAGGCCCCCTGTTCGGCCTCAGATACAAACAACGCCATATCAAATTTGGAGTGGGTTTGTGCAGCAGGTATAGGCGTTAAGCGAATATTGCCTAGCGCACTGTTTGATAACAGTTCATCTGGTGCCGACGGCTGGTTTTGCAACACCAGCAGCGCCTGAATCAATGGATGCTGCCCTGCGATTCGGTCCGGTTTCACCGCTTCAACGACTTGATCAAATGGCACTTCTTGATGTTCAAAACCTACCAAGCAGACCTGTTTTACGTGCGCTAAATAATCACTGAAACTCATGGTGACACGAGGTTTAAAACGCAGTGCTAAAAGGTTGACGAAGAAGCCAATAAGCGGCTCCGTTTCCGGCAATGTTCGGTTGGCAGAGTCCGTACCGATTACTAAATCCTGCTCCCGACTTTCACTGTGAATCACACAGGTGTACAACGCCATAAGTACCATAAATACAGAGCAGTCGTGTTGCTTCGCGACCTGCTGTAATGCTTGTGCAACACCCGCTTCTAGTGTGAACGAGTAGGCATCACCGCCCGCTTGACCTTGCTCCGAGCCACGCTGGTAATCGAATGGCAAAGCTAACTGACTCGGTGCACCTTGTAGGTGTGTCTGCCAGTAACCAATACCGCGTTCTTGGCGTTGGCGCTCACCTTCAGACTGTTGGTATACGGCATAATCTAAATACTGCACCGTCAGCTCAGGCAACTGAACTTGAGCCGACGCATCAGTATTGATCGCCATGCGATAAGCATGGGCCAGATCCTGAATAAGACGCTCACCAGACCAACCATCGGATGCAATATGATGCTGCACCATTTGGCACACAAAGCTGTGTTCGGCAATTTGGTAGAGATACACTTTTAGCGGTGCTTCTTTCGTTAAATCAAATGCCTGCCCAGCCGCCACAGCTTGTTGCTCAGTTACATGAGCGGCCTCAGCCCCACGTAAATCGTAGTACTGCACTGGCACATTTAACTCAGCATTGACACGCTGCATCGGCGTACCTTGGTGGTCATGGTAGGTAACACGCAATATTTCATGACGCGCTACTACCGCATCCAGCGCGTGTTGCAAGGCGTTGTGTGATAGATCACCATCAATCTGAACCGCAAAGTTCATATTAAACCCTGCATCTTGGGGATCCATTTGTTGCATAAACCAAATGCGTCGCTGAGCTGGGGACAAAGGCATCCATGTCTGGCGGGCCACAGGCGTTATCGTACGCTGCTCGTCATTGACCATCTGCTCGGCCATAGCAGCGAGCTGTGGCCCATCGAACACGGCTTTCAATGGCAACGACCAGCCTTTACTACGTAAACGAGCACGCACTTGGGCCGCACTCAGAGAGTGACCACCTAAGTGGAAGAAGTGGCTGTCTTTACCCAGTTGTGTAACGCCTAACACTTCTTGCCAAGCGTCTGCTAAGACACGCTCTTGCACGGTAGTCAGTTCGCTGACTTCTGCAACGTCACTCTGTTTCGGCTCTGGCAATGCTTTGCGATCCACTTTGCCACTGGCATTGAGCGGTAGAGCTGCGAGTTCTTGCAAGCTACTTGGCACCATGTATTCGGGTAGTTGAGCACTGAGATAAGTGCGCAAATCCGCACTGTCGAAGACATGACCCGCACGCATCACACAGTATCCGTGCAAGACATCACCATGATGCTGACGCCATACTCCCACCGCCGCGTGCTGTACGCTGGGGTGGGACATTAGCAAGCTTTCAATTTCCCCCAGTTCAACTCGGAAGCCACGAATCTTAACTTGATGATCCGCCCGTTCAACAAAGTACAAACCGCCTTCTGCAAGCTGTTTCACTCGGTCTCCCGTACGATACAAACGCGAGCCATCGGCCATAAATGGGTTAGGAATGTAGCGCTCCGCTGTTAATGCTGGCTGTTTTAAATAACCACGGGTAACCGCGTCACCGCCGATATACAACTCACCGATAACGCCTTTTGGCACAGGTTGTAAACGCTCATCTAACACAAAGCATTGGTTATTACGCAACGGTTCACCAATCGCTACCAGTGCATGGGATAAGTTGCCTCGCAGCGTTTGGTAGGTTGACCAAACAGTCGTTTCCGTAGGGCCATATACATTGATCACCTGTTTACAACGGGACTGTAACTGTCGAGCCAGCTCAACCTCTAGCGCTTCGCCCCCCACCAGCGCGGTAATATTGGCAAGGCTTGCTGGGGCCAATTCAGCCAGTAAACGCCAACCTGATGGTGTCGCTTGAATTAAATCCACGCCATGTTGTTTAACCAGAGCCGAGAGACGTTCGCTATCGCGTCGATCGTCTTCATTACCCAGCACTACAGTAGCGCCCTTCACCAGTGGCAAGCACAGTTCTAATCCAGCAATATCAAAGGTAACAGTCGTCAGTGCGAGCAATGATTGGAACGCTGGCAACTGACGCTCCATTGCCGTTAAGAAGTTTGCAAATTGACGCCGCTCGACCGCCACACCTTTAGGTTTTCCAGTTGAGCCAGAGGTATACAGACAGTACTGCAAGCTGGCTGGGTGGCGCACTACCATCGGATTATCACAGTGTTGCACAGCACTTAAGCTTTGTACGTTATGCCATGTCATAGTGGGAACCAAATCAGACGCCAATGCCGTTTGCATTGCTTCATCGGCTACCCATACGCATTTGGGCTGCGCATGATCCAATACGTAGCGACTACGCTCTAGCGGATGACTGGGGTCCAACGGTAAATACGCGGCACCCGCTTTTTGAATCGCCAGCAACGCAATCACCATTGCTTGAGTGCGCGGCAAGCAAAAAGCAATGCATTGCTCATCGGCAGCCCCATGCTCGACCAAACCACTTGCTAACAGCCAATGAGCGGTGCGATTGGCCGCATCATTTAAGGCCTGATAACTCATCTTCTGATCAGCAACAATCAACGCTGTCGCATCAGGTGTTTGCTGAACTTGCTGTTCAAAACGCGTGAGAAAATCCTCTTGCGCTGTAATCGCCTCCGAGTGCGGGATCAGAGGAGCCACCATAGACGGTAGTCTATACTGTTCAATGCTCTGCTTGGCATCGCCGCAAACCGCTTCGATCAAGGCGACATAATCTGTTAGCCATTGTTCAGCACGAACCTGATCAAACACGCTCGCGTTGTATTCCAATTGCAGTGACAAACCTTCTGGCTGACGGAACAGATTGATACTGATCTCAAACTTAGCGGCACGCTCTACATCTCCCAAATCAAGCGTTTGCCACTCAAGATCTGCTGTATTGAGAGTTCGAGAGCCATGTAAGTCTGACTGATAGTTGAATAAGACTTGGAACAAGGGTGAGCGAGCCAGATTGCGCTCTGGCTGCAAGTTAGCAATGAGCTGCTCTAATGGCATCTCTTGATGCTCAAGGTCTTTTTGCAAGCTGTCGACCATGCTTTCTAACCATGTGGCAAATGGCGCCTCTGGCTGCACTGGGTGTCGGCTCACTAGAGTATTAACAAACAAGCCCACCATGCTTTGACTTTCAGGATGCTGACGGCCCGCTACAGGTAAGCCTACGGCAAAATCTGTTTGCCCGCTGTGACGCCATAACAGCAAACGAAAAGCTGCTAACATAAGCTGAAACGGGGTCACCCCTAGAGTACGGGCACTGTGTTCTATATGGGTAAGCACGGCAGAGGTGAATTGGTAATCAAGCACCTTGCCTACTGGAGCGCCTTGGGCATGATAAGGGTGATCAGTGCTGAGTGCGATTGCTGGCGGCATACCTTCTAATTTGTTGCGCCAGTAATCATCGCACTTAGTTTGATGCGATGAATGGTGCTGTAGCTGTTGATAGGCTACCCAATCCAAATAATCCGGGCGAGACGTCACCACAAGCGTTTCGTTCGATGCCCCACTCTCTTGGTAGAAAGCAAGGAAGTCTTGTACCAAAAGCCCCATTGACCAACCGTCGGTGACAATGTGATGCAAGTTAACCAGTAAATAATGGCGCTCTGGAGCGAGACGGATTAAGGTCACCGCAAAGGTTTCCCCATGAGCCAAATCAAATACCTGTTGCAGCGCGTGACGCACAATATTTTTTGCACTGAGCGATAGATTCGCTTCTGTCTGAGCCGCCACATCATGGTAGCTCATGTTAGAGCGCTCAGTTTGATAAAGCTGCTGCCATACTTGCCCATCTTGCTCGTAAAAACGACAACGTAAAATTCCGTGGCGTTGTTTAAGTTGCTCAACAGCTTTAGATAATGCTTCACGATCAAGCACTCCCTGTAGCTCAAAGCACTGACTCACATGATAAGACGTGCTATCCGGTTCGAGCTGCTGTAAGAACCATAAACGCTGTTGCGCAGCAGATACAGGCACCGCTTGGTCTGGGTGCAGACGAACTGGAATCGAGTGATAGGCTTGCGGCGCATGGTTTGAGCTATCCGACACGTTTTGTTGCTTCTCTTGCGCCCGAGCTTCGCTCTCCGACTTAGCTTCGCTCTCCGCCTTAGTTTCGCTCTCTAACACTGGATGCAGAGCTTGGTTCAAGGCTTTAGGTGTTGCCGCTTGCGTCAATAGCTTAGGCGTCAGTTGAATACCTTGGGCACGTGCTTTGGCAATCAATTGCAAGCTTAATATGGAGTCACCACCCACTTGATAGAAGTCCGATTCTGCATTCAAGTCAGTGCGCTGTAACACCTCGTTGTATAGATGAATGAGTGCTTGCGTCGTCTCTGGCAGCTCAACTTCGGATGGCTCTGGCAAACATTTTGCCATCTCCGCTAAGGTTGGATGCTGCGCTATTTCAGCAGGCGTAATGCGCAGCGCCTGCTGCGCCGCTAAGCCAATCAGCTGTAGACTTAGAATCGAATCACCACCGAGGTCATAAAAATTATCTTGGGCGGTGGCACGGTCTATCTTGAGCACTTGCTGCCAAAGCAGCGCTAAGCGCTGTTCGTTGGCCGTCAGTGATGCCTCCTCTTGACGTTGCACGCCATCTTGTTCATCAAGCAAAGGCCAGGGCAGTTGTTTAGCATCCACTTTGCCATTGGCATTAAGAGGTAAGTGATCCATGACTTGCCATAAATCCGGCACCATATAACTCGGCAATTCATGAGCCATGCGTGTTTGCAATGCCGCCAGTGATGGGGCGAATGGCTCCAATCCATCATTGGCGCTATGCAAAACCACATATGCGACTAACAGTGCGCGCTCACCTTGGTATTGTTGACGTAAACGTGCCTGACTCAGCTCATTTTGCTGCATCAGCCAGTGCTCGACTTCACCCGGCTCTAAGCGATAGCCCCGGTGCTTAATCTGATCATCGCAGCGACCTAAAAACTCTAGCAGTCCCGTTGCGGTTAATCGCACTCTATCACCTGTACGATACCAGCGACCATGTGCATCCTGCGGGAAAGCTTGAGCCGTTTGCTCAGGCTGTTGCCAATAGCTTAGCGCCAGTTGTGGCCCACTGATATACAGCTCGCCTTGACAACCTACAGGCACCCTTTGCCCTTGTTCATCACGTACCTCTAGTGTCATGCCCGGTAGCGCTTTACCCAGCGGTAGACGTGAACTCGCGGCGTCACTCTGCTCTGAATCCAACACATGGCAAGCCACCCCAACACATGCCTCAGATGGGCCGTAATGGTTAACAATAGTAAGCTCTGGAGCGAGTTCTCTTAGCTGTGCTAACAGCGCCTCGTCCATTCCTTCACCACCGAGAATCAATTGCTGACGAGGGAGTACACGATGTGGCTCAGACACACTGAGCAGTCCGCGTAAATGGGACGGTACTATCTTGAGACAATCCACCGGTTCTTGTGCCATAAACTCCGCTAACCCTAGCGGGTCAAAGGCAAGTTCTGCATCCGGTAGCACCAGCGTCTGACCGCGATATAATGCTGACAAAACCGATGTCATACCTAAATCTGCCGCAGTGGTCGCTAGCGTCGCCCAAGTTTGCACTGTTGTAGCAGGCAACACGTCCCATAGCGCTTGCGCGTAATGAGCCATTGCGCCATGACTCACCAACACCCCTTTGGGCGTACCAGTCGAGCCGGAGGTAAATAAGAGATACGCCGCTTGATCGGGCGTCAATGACACCTTAGCAGCAGAACCTTCAGACAAAGAGCTCAGATCAGGCATTACCAAAGTGGTTGCCTCAAACTCAGGCACCTCAAACTCAGACAAGTGTGCGTGCGGGGTAACCAGCGTTAGGCGAGCTTGCGCACTGGCAATGACTTGCTGCAAACGTGCGGCAGGCTGTTTAGGATCCAGCATCACGGCAATGGCTCCCAGATGCCAACACGCCAGCATGAGAGTCACTTGTTCAATACTACGGGGTAAGCACAACGCGACTCTATCGCCCTCAACAACACCTTGTGCAGCTAACCAAGCACTTAGGTTCTGTACTTGACGCCCTAGCTCGTCGTACGTCAATGTTTCTGTCGCGGTGCGTAATGCAGCGGCATGTGGGCGTTCATTAGCCCAGTGAGCAATCTGCTCAGGCAAATGCGTGGGCACACTTTGCAGTGCTGGCCCAGTAGACAAACTGTGGTCGTAAGGAAAACGCCAATCATTTACAGTGATATTTTTAGTTGCGTCTAAGGAGCTAGTCGTCCGCTCAATCAAGCTCGCCATTTGTGCAAGAAAACACTCTGCCGTGGCTTGAGCAAATAGCTCTGTACTGTATTCCAGATCTAAACGAATCTCTTCTCCAGCTAGCTCTACCACTCGTAGGGTTAAATCAAAGCGAGCCTGATGTTGTTGAGGTGTAAGCACTTTGGCGTGTGCCTGACCAAACCGAATGCTCTGGATCGCAGGCAAGGCAACGTGTACAAACATCACCTGAAAAATAGGCGAATAGCTCGGATCACGCTGCCATTGCAGTAGTTCAGGCAATGCCTCAAATGGCACATCCTGATGATCATACGCTTGCGCCATCATGGTCTGTGCGTTTTGCAGCGCTTGGGCAAACGTTGGGTTAGCGTCTAAACGATGACGCATCACTAACGTATTAAGTAATGGGCCAACCATGTCGTTTAGCTCATTACGACCACGATTGGCGACTGATGACCCCATGCATAGATCTGTTTGCCCTGCGTTACGCGCAAGCATCCAAGCATATACGGTCTGCAAATAGATAAATAAGGTCGAGCCTTCGTTACTGATTTGCGCTCTTAAATCCCGCACGACATCAGCAGGTAAAGTTAGGCTGGTTAATGCCCCACTATAATGACGCTGACGTAACGTCGGACGCGCATAATCTGTCGTCAATGACAAATGGCTCGGCAACTGTGCAAGTTGCTGTTGCCAATAGGTTTGCTGACGTGTGCAGTCGTCACTATCGTGCCAACTGCGTTGCCACACAGCATAGTCCGAATACTGAATCGCAGGCGCGGCTAACTGTACCGTTTGGCCATTTTGTAACGCCGCATAAATATGCGTTAGCTCTCCTACAAGGACTTGTGTCGACCACGCATCAAATGCCACATGATGTACCGTGAAGAACAACCAAGCCCCCTGCTCTGACTGAAGCAAACGCACACGAAATGGGTGTTCATTTGCTAAGTCAAATGAGCGTGATAGCTCTTCTTCGTAGCAGGATTGCAGTACCTCCGGCGTAACGTTGGATACTGCTTCTTGTTCCATCGCAGACCAAGCGTCTTCGATCAGGCTGGCATACCAGTCGCCGTTGTCCTGTTGCTGGTAGCATGTGCGCAAGATTTCATGTCGCGCCACAAGCTGCTGAAAAGCTTGTGTCAAAAGTGCTACATCAGGCATGGCACTTAGTTCTAGCATGGAGCATAAATTATATAGTGCTTGTTCACTGAGCGATTCGGCCATGACAAAGCGCTGTTGTGCAAACGATAGCGGCTTAGTTACCGCTGCCTTAGCAGGCACGATGGGCAATTGCCAACTGTCGATCCCCTGCTCTGCCAGTTTTTGACGAAATAAAGTTTGTTGTGCTTCAGGCAAAGCCGCCAAACGCTTGGCAATCTCTGCATATCTAGATGATTTCATAGCGGTAATTTAGCCTTCAATTTCATTAAGCAACTGATCCATAAAGTCCAAGTCATCAAATTGCTGATCTTGCTCACTTTGGTGCGCATCAAGCCAAGCGGCTAACGCTGCGATAGTTGGCGTTTCAAACAAGGATTGCAGATCAGGGCGTACACCAAATTGGCTTTCCACCTGATTCATTAACTGCATCGCTAACAATGAATGCCCTCCAAGTGCGAAAAAGCTGTCTTCCGCCCCGACCTCAAGATTGAGCAATTGTTGCCATATCTGAGCCAAAGTACGTTCAGTTTGTGTTTCTGGAGCACGGGATGAGCGGGTTAATGCCAGCGTCTCAACACTTGCTAGCAAAGCTTTGCGATCAACCTTGCCATTGGTATTAAGAGGCAACTGGGCAATACTCAACACAGCTGCAGGCACCATATAGTTAGGAAGTAGCTGGGCGATTTGAGCCATAATAGCCGTGCTGTCAAATGACTCAGTTGCGCTAACCTCACTCGGCACCACCCAAGCTAATAGTCGCTGTTGGGTATCCGCAGCAACCACCGCATCTTGTACCTCTTTGCATTGACGTAATGCACTTTCGACTTCCCCAAGTTCAATACGGTAACCACGCACTTTGACTTGGAAATCACGACGGCTTAAATACTGTAGCTGGCCATTCTCCAAACGGCGCACCAAGTCCCCTGTGCGATACATACGCTGCCCTGCGCCATAGAATGGGTCCGGCATAAAGGCTTGTGCCGTCAGGTCTGCACCATCATGATAACCAAGCGCTACCCCAGCCCCTGCGATGTATAGCTCACCCACTGCACCTAATGGCACCGGACGTAATGCACCATCAAGTACATAGCAACGGGTATTTGGAATAGCAGAACCGATTGGCGCAATACCAGTATGAACAGAGCTCTCAGCGGTTTCATCAAGCACCGCACTGGTTGACCAAATAGTGGTTTCAGTTGGGCCATAGACGTTGGTAAGCGCTACACCTTTTTGCGATAGCGCTTCGACCAGTTCGCTGTTAACGGCTTCACCACCAATCAAGCCTTTCACGGTCGGCCAGTTGTCTTGCCCATGAGCCAGCAAAATTTGCCAACCCGCAGGGGTGGCCTGCATCACAGTTGATTGCTCCAGCAATGGCATCAGCTCAGCCCCATCAAGCACTTGGTAACGGTCTGCCATCAGTACGCAAGCGCCGTGCAATAGCGGCAGGTATAGCTCAAGCGCACTGATATCGAACGCAGCGGTCGTCACGGCTAGCCAAGTGTCAGACTCATCCAGTGTAATCACTTCATCCATGCCTGCTAAGAAGGCATCTAAGTTGGCGCGGGATACCATCACCCCTTTAGGTGTACCGGTTGAGCCAGAGGTATAAATCACATAAGCCGCCTGTTGTGCATGAGTCCACTGTTCAGGGTTACTACGCCAATTCGATGTACATGGAGTGTTGAGAGTGTCTGCCAGATGCCATACCTGTACTTGTTCATTATGGAATATGCTGGCTGATTCACCGTCACTCAGCACCAATTGTGGCGCCCCATGTTGGCAAATACTCTGTAAACGCTCCGCCGGATGATCAGGGTCCAACGGAATATAGGTGACACCCGCTTTTTGCGCAGCCAATAACGCAATCACTAAGCTTGGCCCGCGCTTTAGACAGATCGCGATGCGCTCTAAAGGCGTCGCTTGCGCAACCGAATAGGCTAACAAATGATGCGCCAATAGATTGGCCTGTTCATTTAGCTCAGAGTATGTGAGTTGGCTGTCATGATGACGTAACGCTACGGCGTCGGGCGTTCGCACTACTTGCTGTTCAAAACGAGTCACTAGATTGTGCTCTGGATTCAGATCAATTCGTGTCTGGTTCCAACGCTGCAACTGAGCAACGTCTTGTGCATCGAGCGCACTCAAGTTAGCCAACATTTGCTGCGGTTGCGTTAGCATGGTTTCGAGTACATGCAGATACTGGCGTACATAGCGCTGTGCTGTGGTACTGAAGAATAAATCAGTGTTGTACTCCAATACTGCGCACCAGCGCTCCCCTTGTTGTTCGATATGCAAACCAATATCTGCCATCGCCGTTTGATCTTCATTATCCAAACGGGTCAATTCCGCTCCAGCAAAAGACGCAGGCTGTTGCGTTACTTGAATCAGGTTAAACAAGGCTTGATACAGAGGTGAACGACTTGAGTCACGCTCGACTTGCAAGCTTTCAACCAACTGCTCAAATGGCAGATCCTGATGCTGTTGAGCTTCTATTAAAGTTTGCTTGGTGTGTTGCCACAACTCAGCGACATTGGTGCATGCTTGTAGCGGCACACGAATAACCTGTGTTGATGCAAAGAAGCCAATGATGTCGCTGGTGTGAGGCAGATGACGATTCGCCACTGGCACACCGAGCCACACTTCTTCTTGGCCGCTATAGCGTGATAACAGCCATTGCCATGCGCTCATTAATGGCACCATAGCTGTCACATTGTGCGCCTGACATACACTCGCAAGCTGTTCAGCTAGCGCGTCACTTAACTCGAAACGCAAACGACGGCCATGATGGCTCTGCTGCTTCGGACGCGGTAAATCAAGCGGCAAATCCAGCGTTGGAATCGGCCCAGAAAGCTTCTCAAGCCAGTAGTCACGTTGCGGCGCTAAATGTTGCTCAGCTGCTGCGCTAGACCACCATTGGCTGTAATCAGTAAATTGCAGCGCTAGCGCCTCATGCTCCGTACCGATAAGCGTCTCAGCATCAGCATTAAGCGCCTGTTGATACAGCGCTTCTAACTCACGGAAGAACACCTCCAATGACCATGCATCGGCAATTAAGTGGTGCATGGTTATCTGCAACACTGTATCCCCATTGGTCAGCGAAAATAGATTTAACTGCCAACAATGAGCCTGCTCTGGCTGCAATGGTTGCTGCATGGCTTGCTGCCGCTGCTGCTCCAATGCCTCTTCCGTTAATAACTCAGGATGCACAACTAAAGGTACTTCTATGGCCGCTTGCACTTGTTGCCACAGGTTGCCTTGGGCTTCGAAAAAGCGTGTCCGTAAGCTATGCTGGCGTACCATAAGCTGACTTAATGCCTGCGTTAATGCTGACTCATCAAGCTGTGTTGGTAACCGCACCGCCAAGGTGATCTGGTAAGCTTTCGCGGCCCCACTGAACTGCTCTAAGAACCATAAACGCTGTTGTGTACTGTGCATGAGCACAGGCTCAAGGGTCGCTTGCGCAGGCATGACGATGGCTTGCTGAGCTTGTTCTAACTGGGCCGCCATATCCGCCAGTACTGAATATTCGAATACCGCTGCTAACGGTAAATTCACCTGATACTGTTCTCCCAAACGCGCCACCAAACGCGCAGCCAAGAGAGAATGGCCACCTACGGCAAAGAAATCATCGTTAATGCTGATCGTCTCGCGAGAGAGCAACCCACCCCATAGTTCGACTAAACGTGTTTGCCATTCGGTCGTTGGCGCAAAGACCTCACCTTGATGGATAAGACTATCTGGGGCAGGCAATTGCTTACGGTCGATTTTGCCATTGCTGTTTTGCGGCATCTGCGTCATATAGATGTATTGTGCAGGTACCATATAGTCAGGCAGATGCGCTTTAAGATGTGCTCGCAAGACATCTGTATCAATGTCTGTGCCACTCCAGTAGGCAACCAACTGTGCTTGTTCGCCACTACCAGTCAAACACACCGCGGCATTATCTACTCCCGCTACACGGGTAAGTTGCGCTTCAATTTCACCTAATTCGATCCTAAAACCACGCAATTTCACCTGAAAATCCAAGCGACCGAGGTATTCCAACTCACCTTGTTGGTTTAGGCATACCAAATCCCCAGTACGATACATACGCACGCCAGGCTGGTCGCTGTATGGATCAGGTAGAAATGCTTGAGCGGTCAACTCTGGAGCACGATAGTAGCCCACACCCACTTGTCCACCACTTAAATACAACTCGCCGGGTACACCTACCGGAACTGGACGTAACGCGCCATCAAGAATATACAAGCGCACACTGTCACCACTGCGACCTATTGGCACAATAGGATGAGCTTGCTGCGCGAGACTACTATGGGTAACAGGCTGATACGCTGCAAATACAGTAACTTCAGTCGGACCGTAGCCATTTAACAAATGCGCACCACGTGCGAGTAAGCGCTCGGCTTGCTCCGCAAACAGGGCCTCACCACAAGCAATCACATCCATGCCATCAAAGCGGCAATCAGTATGGCTAAGCAAAAGGCTCCAAGTAGCAGGGGTCGCTTGGATAAAGTCCACTTGATGTGCTGCTAACAAATGCTCTAAGGCTTTCGGATCGCGCGCTTGTTGCTTGTCTGCCATCAATACACACGCCCCTTGAGTCAACGGGAACAGCAACTCAACAAACGAAATATCAAAGCAGTAAGTAGTCAGCGCCAGTGCGGTTTTTCCAACACTCAAACTCAGTTTGTGCTCTAAGTCTTGTGTTAAATAATTCATATTAGCGCGACTGATCATCACGCCTTTTGGTAGGCCAGTGGAGCCCGACGTATAGAGAATATACGCCGCTAACTCGGGGGCCACAGAGCTTAAATTTGAAACGGTATTCGCGTCGGTTAATTGCTCTAGAGCCGTGGGCACATTGAGACATTGAAGCTCGCCATCCCACTGCTGTACACAGTTTTGCAATGCTGGCTCGGTTAGGCAATAGTGGACACCTGCATGTTCTAGTACATAGCTAGCACGTTCTTGGGGCCAATCCGGCTCAACGGGTACATATACGACGCCCGCTTTCAGGCACGCTAACATGCTAATCGGCATTGCTACGGTGCGATTGACGCACAGAGCCACGCGCTCTCCCTGAACAACCCCTTGCTCCATCAGAGTATTTGCCAAAGCATTACTCAGTTGATCCAATTGCTGATAACTAAGCGCTTGCTCTGCCGCCTGCACAGCGATGGCATGAGGATGCTCAGCCACTTGACGGGCGAAACGCTCTAATACATCAGATTCAGGCGCTAATGGCTGGGTAGCCGCGGCTGGTTGTAGTGCGGTCAATAGCGGCTGATTAGCTGGCTCTACTAGCTGCATTTGTGCAAATGGGCGATCTGGATTGGTCAGCATCCATTCGAAAATAGCGAGGTATTCCTGCGCCATAGCACGCACAGTAGCTTCATCAAAAAGATCACAACTGTACTCAAAATTCAGCAAATAGGCGCTTTGTTGCCCTGCTTCTGCCCCTTCGTTGGCAGGCTGCGCCAGTACATCCAATTTAAAGTCACACATTGCCGTATCTGGACGATTATCCAACCAAGATGCACTGACATCGGCTAATTCGAAGCCAACCAAAGTTGCTTCGGGCAAGTAGTTAAATAGGGTTTGAAAGACTGGGTTGTAACCAAGCTGACGTGGTACACCTAGCTGCTCAATCAAATAATCAAACGGCAAGACTTGATTCGCTTGCGCATCCAGGGATTGGCGCTGAACGCTTGCCATCCATTGTTCAGGTGTCGCCGCTGGATTTAACTCGGCACGATGCACCAGTGTATTAACAAAACAACCCAACATAGATTGAGTATCAAGGTTGTCACGGTTAGCAGATGGCACACCGATCAACACCTCCTGCTGCCCGCTACGATGAGCTAGCAGCCATTGGAACGCCCCCATAAACACGGCAAAGGCTTGATTTGAATACGGCTGTAAACGCTGCCCGAGCGCCTCGGGCAACATGATACCAAAGCGTTTACCAGCCCCTGTTGGCTTAGCAGGTCTTGGACGATCCGCACACAAGTCCAGTACCGGAAGCTCTCCTGCAAGCTGTTGTTGCCAGTAGTTCAGCTGAAGCTCAAGCGCTCCTGAATGAATCCAGCCCTGCTCCGCAGCAGCATAATCCGCGTATTGCAAAGCAGCCACAGGTGCGGGTGTTTGACCTTGATATAAGGTGCAGAATTCGTCAATCACTAAGCGCAGTGACCAAGCATCTGCAATGATGTGATGACAGCAAAATGCCATAACGCTTTCTTGCTCTGACAAGTGCAGCAACGTCACCCGTAGGAGCGGTGCTTGATCCAAGGCAAATGGTGTGTTCGCTGCGGCTTTTAAATGGCTTTGTAACGCTTCTTCACGTTGTTCTGGGGCTAAATGACTCAAATCCACACGGCTCAGAGGCAATGACCATTCGCTAGCAATATGCTGCACGGGAAGCTCTCCTTGCAACACAAAGCGTGTACGCAGGATTTCGTGGCGTGCCACCAAGGTATTAAGCGCTTGCTCTGCTTGCTGCGAATCGAATTGCCCTTGTAAACGCAATGCCGCAGATAAGTTATAGGCTGAACTATGAGGCTCTAGCTGTTGTAAGAACCACATACGTTGTTGCGCATACGACACGGGTAAAGTCTGACTACGATCCACCGCTGTAATATCTGGTAAGCGCGGTGTTGCGGCAACGCTCTGCTGGTCTAACCACTGAGCAAGCTGGGCAACGGTAGGCCGTTCAAAAATGGTACGCAATGGAATATCGCGATCAAACTCGCGGCTTAATTGCCCGATCACTCGGGTCGCTAACAAAGAATGCCCACCTAGCTCAAAGAAACTGGTTTGCACACCAACTTGAGCTAAGCCAAGCACTTGCTGCCAGATATTAGCGATATGCTGCTCGACATCATTCGATGGCGCGACGTAATCCGCTTGACGCAGGCTATCATAATCTACGCTAGGCAGCTGAGCACGGTCTACTTTGCCATTACGGTTACGTGGTAAGCGCTCTAAACCAATAAAGACAGACGGCACCATATAATCTGGCAAGCCTTCACCGACAAAGGTTTTTAAGGTTGTCCAACTGCCCTGTTCTGACAAATCCAAGCTAGGGTCTTTGGCACACACATACGCCACAAGAACTTTGCCACGCTTGGCATCGTCGCTGGCGATCACCACCACTTCATGCACACTTGAATGCTGTGCCAGACGTGCCTCAATTTCCCCTAATTCAATACGGTAACCGCGAACTTTAACTTGGTAATCTACTCGTCCGACATATTCAAGTTGACCTTCGGCAGTCCAGCGCGCTAGATCACCTGAGCGATATAAGCGCTCACCTTGAGTCGAAAAGGGATTCGGTATAAATGCCGCCGCGGTGCGTTCAGGCTCGTTTAAGTAGCCACGCCCAACGCCCGTCCCAGCCACATAGACTTCACCTATCGCACCAATGGGCATCTGCTCTAGCTCAGGGCTTAACACATACAAGCGATTGTTAAGCGTCGCACGCCCAATCGGCACATGGTGCACACTGTCGTCTAAGCGATAGTTGATCGGATAAAACGCCACATCATCAGAACATTCCGCTGGGCCGTAGGCATTCATCATAGGGATGTCTGGGTAAGCATCGAACCATTGTTGCGCTAAGGCGGGAGGCAAGGCCTCACCAGTAGGAAGCACCCAACGTAAGTCGGCCAAGGTATGTTGTTGTAACAGTAGCCCTTGCATAAGAGCAGGCACAGGCTCCAGTATCGTCACACGGCGCTCTGTTAACTCTGTGGCGAGACGTACTGGGTCTTGGCTGATACAGTCTGGCAAGATTTCGACTCTGGCCCCCAGTATTCCAGCGATTAAAAATTGCCACACGGAGATGTCAAAGCACTGGCTGGCCGTTTGCGCAATCACATCATTTGAACTCAGTGCTAACGGGGCAAACTTACCTAGCATGTTATTGAGCATGCCTTGGCGCGTTACCATCGCCCCTTTAGGCTGCCCGGTCGAACCAGAAGTAAAGATGACATACGCTAACTGATCTGGGTGCACACTTAGGTTTAGATTAGCGTTATGTGGATGTTCTAGATCTTTGATTAAGGCTTGCTCTGCCATGGCAAATGGCAAAACGGTCACGCCTTCCAACTCTGCTTTGGCATCTATGGCTAATTCTGTAAAGGCCGTTTGACACAATACCAACGCGGCGCGACTTTGTGCCAATACCTGCCCCAGGCGTAACGGTGGGTGGTGTGGATCAAGAGGCAAATATGCACCTCCTGCTTTCAACACAGCCAGAATCATAACCAGTAATTCGCAATCCCGCTCCCCCAGCAAGGCCACTACTTGATCAGCGACGACACCCTGAGCTCGTAACGTGTGCGCTAACTGGTTTGCACGCTGATTAAGCTCTGCGTATGTCAAACTCAAGGTCGTGTCCGCGACCGCCACTTTATCTGGCTGCACTAGAGCTATACGCTCAAAGCGCATGATATAATCTTCACCAAGTGGTTGCTCTGGGCCTTGTGCTTGCTCAGCCAATTGCTGCTGCTCATCAGTGGACAACATCGGCAAAGCACGGTAGTGCTGTACGTCTGTCTGACTCGCTAATACCTGATCCGCCAGTGCCAGTAGCAAGGTGCGGTAATGGCTTAACATGCTTTCAATGTGTGCTGAGTCAAAATCCGCAGTCTGGTAGGTAAGCTGTAGATGCAAAGCCTGACCCGGAATAATCACCACTGTAATGGGGTAATTGGTATGCGTCCGGTTGGTCGCATCTTGAATGATAAATTCAAGATTTTCTTGTTTGAGGCCTGCATCCATTGGTGCGTTTTCAAACACAAACAAGCTTTGGAACAGGTCTTGGTTTTCAACTTCGCTCCAGCTTTGAATATCTGCAAGGGAGCTGGTCTCATGTTCACGTAACGCCAAGTTCTCTGCTTGTAATGCGGGCAACCATTGTTCGGGCGGAACCGTCTCGTCTACTTGCCAACGTAGGGGCAAAGTATTAATAAATAAGCCAACAACGGATTCCATCCCTGTTAAGTGAGGCGGACGCCCCGCCACGGTCACACCAAATAGTAGATCCTGCTCGCCACTGTAGCGCGATAACAGCAACGCCCAAGCGCCTTGCGCGAGAGTATTCAGGGTGACTTTTACCGATGCTGCGGCTTGTTGTAAACGGGCCGTTTCTGCAATAGTCAGATGCTGCACTTGGTCCTTAACTGAGCCTGTTTCAGGGTCAAGAGGATAGCGCCCTGCTTGGCGCACGCCTAATGGTGTAGGAGTCGTAAAGCCTTGTAAGCGCTGTTGCCAAAAATCTTTATGAGCATCCGGTGCTTGTTGACCTAACCATTGAATAAATTCGCGGTAACGACGTGGTGTAGGCAGTGTCAATTCACGCCCTTCACATAGCGCACGGTAGTAATTTAAGAAATCCATCATAATAATGGAGAAACACCACGCATCCATCAGGATATGGTGATAGCTGCGCACAAACTGCCATGTATTCTCAGCCAACTTAATCATGCGCACCTGCATAATAGGAGCTTGGCTAAACGACAGACCTTGAGCTCGCTCTTGCGCCAACAAGTCATCTAAACGTTGTTGCTGTTCAGACTCTGGCAGATTGCTCCAATCCAGCCATTCAACGGGTAAATTGACTTCTTTAAAGACCACTTGCAACGGTTGCTCTTGCTGCTTCCAGACAAACCCTGTACGCAGTAGTTCGTGGCGTTCAACTACTTTTTGCCACGCCTGCTGGAACGCTTCAGGGTTAAGGTCTTCCATTACCATCACGTGACGATATTGCAGCAAGTACATGCCACTGTCTGGATTCATTAATGTGTGAAACAGCAGGCCTTGTTGCATCGGCGCTAGTGGGTAGACTGCTTCGATGTTGTTAGAGAGCGCTCTCATTGTTGAGGGCGATACAGTGACTTGGTTAGACATGAGTTTTCCTATTAAGAATCCGAAACGAGATCAAGTTGTGCTGCTTGCAGTTCTTTAAGTAGAGCTAAGAATGCTGCATCATCAATACCTGCCTCTGGGAAATCTGATGCCGTCGCACGGCCAGCCGATGGCGAGCAGCAATGCTCTACTAGGTTTCTAAGATTGTCGGCAAACTGTTCGACGAGGTCTGGCGCCTCCACAAACTCTGGATGTTCAGTGGGATAATGGAAATCCACTACCAGGCATCCATTCAGTACCAATGCATTCACATCAAGTAAATGGGTACGATGGTTGTCGTCAGCACGCATTGCAGGACACAAAGGCTGCGCTAATTGCCACAAAGCCCCCTCATTATTTGACCCCATAGCAATGGTTTGCTGACCTAAATAATTGAAGGTCACCAGTGATGTATCTGGCCATGGCTGCTGCCCTTTAGCATCTGCCAAATAACGTGCCAAGCCATAACTCAAACCATTGTTTGGTATGTTGCGGTATGCTTCTTTCACCGCTGGGATAGCTTGCTCTGGTTGACTCAAAACAGGCAAACGCAATGGGAAACGACTCGTAAACCAGCCAATACTGCGGGACAGATCGAGATCACTTTGCTCCGTTTCACGCCCATGCCCTTCCAGCTCCACGGCAATATGCTGCAATCCTTTGGCATGCCCCAGAGTCTGTACCAGCGCGGTTAACAGAATCTCGTGAATACGCGTGCGGTAGGCTTGATGAGATTCGGTCAGTAAACGCTGAGTCGTATCTTGATCTAACTCTAATTGGCAATGGGCGCTATGACGATAAAGGTTTTCTGCATCGGCCTTGGGCTGCTGCGCTTCGTGTTGCTCACGCCAAAAGTCGATCTCTTGCTGCGGCAGTGCATTCGCCCATTCGCCTAGGTATTGTTGCCAAGCATCCAAGCCAGACGTTGTCGCAGGCAAGCGTACGGATATCTGATTTAACGCGGTCTGATAGAGATTTTGCAAATCTTGCAGCACTATTTGCCATGACACCGCATCCACAATCAAATGGTGCGCACAACATAGCAACTGCTGAGACGGTGTAAACCATACGAAACGTAGCAATGGGGCTTCACTTAAAGAGAACTGCCCTTGGTAATCAGCCAATTGCGTATCGGATACTTCGTGCGCAGATACCTGAACCAGCTCATCCAGCCATTCATCTTGCCAAGTTTGATACGTCTGTTGCCAAGTATCGCCCTCTTTGACAAACGCTAAGCGCAGGCTGTCATGATGCTGCACTAACTGTGCGACAGCATGGCGTAACGCTGTCATATCAAGCGTTTGCGCACATTGCATAAGCAGCGATTGATTCCAATGTTGAGGCTGGCTTTGTTGCTGCTGCATAAACCAATGCTGGATAGGCGTTAGAGGGAAATACTCTAAGCGTGATTCAGGCTTGGTTGATTGATTTGCCGTCTCGGTGGTGGAACCCGCCTCTAACACTTGAGCAACATTAGCTAATTCAGCCATGGTTTGATGCTCAAACACTTGCTTAGGCGTCACCACAACACCTTGCGCTTTTGCCTTAGCAATAATTTGCAAACTAAGTATTGAGTCACCGCCTACTTGGAAAAAGTTATCACGGGCACTGAGGCTTGGTTTGCCTAATACTTCCCGCGCAATCGCTAACAAACACTTTTCAACCTCACTGCCTTCGACTTCAGCAACGAGTGCTAGCTCAGCAATGGTTTGCTGCTCAAAAATGTCTTTAGGTGTCAGCTTAATCCCCGATTCTTTCGCTTTGGCAATGATCTGTAAGCCAAGAATCGAGTCTCCGCCATGAGCAAAAAAGTTGTCATGAATGCCAAGCTCAGGCCTATTTAGAAGTATCCGCCAAACATCCAACAAAGCACTTTCGACAGGCGACATGGGTTCTGGCTGGCCCTCACCCGAGCCAAGGTCAGAAGTTTGTAAGATGCAATCTTCTACATTTAACTGAGCCAAAGCAGTACGGTCGACTTTGCCATTACCCAAACGAGGCAATTGCTCAAGCACTAACCAGCGAGCTGGAATCATGTAATCTGGAAGCTGGCTCTGCATCGCTTCACGCAAAGCGAGCGCTTCATCTTTAGTCGTAACTAAATAGGCAACTAGACGATTATTGTTACGTTCATCAGGGACATTCAAAACGACCGCTTGGGCGCCTTGCTGATTCAACCAAGCTTCAACTTCCCCGAGCTCGACACGGAAGCCACGCACTTTAACTTGGAAATCAGTGCGGCCAATAAAAAATAGCTGCCCGTTTTGCCAAGTAACTTTGTCACCCGTGCGATACCAAACTTTTTCCTCTTGTAGGAAGCGCTCTTTAGTAAGAGATTGCTGTTGCCAGTACCCTTGCGCCACGGTTGGCCCAGATACTTGCAGCTCTCCAGGAAACCCTTGCACGACAACATGCCCGCAATAGTCCACCACTCGCACACTAACTCCCGCTAGAGGGCGCCCTAAGGCAATATGAGGCTGCTCAGCATTGACCTCATCAGCAACAATACCAACCGTGGTTTCGGTCGGGCCATAGTGGTTCACCACACGTACGTTGGGTTGACGCTGTTTGACTTGCTGCACCAGCTCCGTGGTTAAGGCTTCACCGCCACAGAGCAAGCTATGCTGTGGTAATACGTGATGGCTCTGGGTCGCCTTAAGCAAGCCATGCATATGGGACGGTACAATTTTCAAGCAATCGACGGGATAAATCTGCAAATGTTCGGCTAAAGCGTCCGCGTCAAGAGCTAGCTCTTCAGGGATGATTTGTAACACTCGACCAGATAGCAAAGCACCAAACGTCGCAGTATAACCAAGGTCTGCACCACTGCCCGCTAGCGCAGCAAGACTGGCTTGCTCAGGCAAGTCTAAACGCTGCATCGCCGCTGCAACGTAATGGGCCAAATTAGCTTGGCTAACCACGACGCCTTTAGGCTGCCCGGTAGACCCCGAAGTATAAATCAGATACGCAGGTGTAGCGGGTGTTACCATCTGTTCAACCACAGGCAAAGCGGATGAACTTAAGTCAGATTCGACACTGGTGCGTAAATCAAACCAATCCGCTTGTTGCTCTAGCCATGCAGGCGCTTCGCCTACTCCAACCGTGACACGTAATTGCGCGTCCCGTTTAATAAAATCTAAACGCTGTGTCGGCCAACCTAGGTCCATCGCCACATACGCCGCACCTAAGCGCCAGCATGCCAACATAACCACTACTTGCTCGACGCTGCGCTCGATGTACAGGCCCACACGATCATTGGCAACCACACCACGTTGTTGTAGCTGAGCAGCGCACACTTCTACACGGTCCAGTAATTGGCGGTAATTTAAGCGCTCATCCGCTAATTGCAGCGCTAATGCATCCGGTTTGACTTCGCAATAATTCTGAAAGGCTTGCCAAGCAGTCGCTTGTGGCACAACTTGTTCAAGCTCACCGGATAACGACAGCCCCGTCTTCGCTAGTGCTATTTGCTCCAGTGACAGGTTCTGATCTTCTACCAGTTGCTCGATAAAGTATTCGAACATCGCCACAACGGTTTGCACTTTTTCACGTTTAAACAGCGCATCGTTGTAGCGCCACTTACCCATAAAGTCCTGCTGATTATCCACCACTACAAGGTTTAGCTCATGCGCTGCCCCCCGTTGTTCTGCTAATAATTCAGCTTCAACAAGATTATCTTTCAGGGCGTCTGGCCGCTCATGGTTCAAAGTAAACATGTGCTGAAATACTGGTGAACGCCCAGCTTGACGAGGCAGATTAAGCTGCTCAACCAAGGAAGCAAAAGGATATGCCTGATGCTGCATAGCTTGGTTTATCTGTGCTTTCACCTGTTGCAGCCATTGAGCGAATGGCACACCTGTTTGCAGCTGACAACGTAACGCTAAGGGGTTTACCAAGTACCCAACAAGTTCCGTATGATCTTTCTTCAAACGCCCTGAGCTTGGAGTACCAATCACAAACTCTTCTTGCCCAGACAGCCGCCCCATAAACCATTGGAAAGCGCTCATCCACCAAACATAGGGAGTAATACTTGCATCACGACATAACGCACGAATGCTCGCCGATGTTTCCGAGTTGAGATAGAAAGACAGCTCTTCTCCCGACTGACCTGTGTCGGCTGTTGGCTGATAGTCCAAAGGCAATTGCAATTGCGGGACATCCCCCAAAGCATTCAGCCAATAAGATAGTGACGCATCGCTGTTCTGAGTTCTTATTGCTTGCTCAGCAGCCCAATCACGATACTGATACGCGAGAGTATCAAGCGTGTCGTCCTCACCATTAAGCAAAGCCAGCAGGTCATGACGAATCTTCTCAAAGGAGATAAAGTCCGCTGCGATATGATGCGCAGTGAGTAAAAGGTATTGTTCTGTTTGCCCACCGTTTTGATTAACTAATAAATAACCACGACAAACATCACCTTCTTCTAACTTGAACGGTTGATCGGCCCTTTGAGCCAACCAACTCTGAATGGCATCGTTATCAAGCTGTTCGCTGTGTTCAACAAACAATGTAGGTACAGCTTGATGAGATGTAGGTGCAACGTGATGGGATGCACTTTGACCAACCCACTGAACAGGTTCACCCTCAATTTCACCATAAGCACTGCGCAGAATTGGGTAAGCTTGCAACAAGGTTTGAAACGCTTGTTCAACAGATTCTACCGCCAGCCCTTGCTTGAGCTTCACCGCATAAGCCATATTGTAAGCAATGCTGGTAGGATTCATGCGATACATAAACCACAAAGCACGTTCGTTTACGCTTAGCGCACGTGCATTAAATAGCTCTGGCTGCGCTTGCAAACACTCAATCAAAGCAGGCTTCTGGTCTCGCAACTGAGCTTTTAGTTCTGCGGTCATAGCGCCTTCTGGCGCTTTAAAGCCAAGCTTATCGCCATTTAGACTTAGAACAATATTACGACGGCGAAGAGTCTTGATGAGAGAATTGGGCATTAAATTTCTCCCTCTAGCATGGACTCATCTTCATATTTAGCTGAGTTCATTAGTGTTTGTTGTTGAGCGGTGATCGCCTGAGCAAACGCCTCTAAACTTGGTGATGACCACATAAGCTCTTGTGCAATACTAGTCTGCATTGCTTGTTCAAGGTCATGCATCAAGGTCATCGCATCTATAGAATCCAGTCCTAATGCTGCCAGCTCCGCATCCGCCGGAACCTGATCAATGGCAGTACTTAAACGTTGTGCCACCCACCACTGCAACCACAGAACAACATCTTCAGCACTAGGCTCAAGAGGCATATCGACCTCAGGAAGAACGCTTTCTTGTGACACGGCCTTGTGCCATTGATGAACAATCGTGAGCGCACTGTCTTGATATAAATCGCGACATTTCAAACGCTGAATTTTCCCTGATGTGGTCTTGGGTAGACTCGCGGGTGAAATCAAAATAACGGCCGACAAAGACAATTCATGGACTTGAGCCACCACTTGGCGTATCGCTGTTGTCAATTCAGCCAAATCCGCGCGCCGCAGACCATGGCGTGACAACTCTTGCACAAGAACCACTCGCTCCGGCTGCCCCGCTACAGCAGGCAATGAAAACGCTGCGCCACCATGGGCAGTTAGGTCTTCATCAATACCTTGTACTGTCGCTTCAATATCCTGTGGAAAATGATTCACGCCATTGACGATCAGCATTTCTTTTAAGCGCCCATTGATACACAAATGACCATCCGCAACGAACCCCAAGTCCCCCGAACGGAAGTAGCCGGATTCACCAGCAACGGTCAGGTTAAATACTTGTCGGTTTAACTCTGGCTTGCCCCAATACCCAGCACTGACACTGTTTCCTTTGAACAGAATTTCACCTTGCTCACCCGGCTCGACTTCTTGTAATGAGGCCGGATCAACAATCTTAATCGGCATTTCTGGATGCAGCTCACCGGAACAAACACACTCACCCGAGGTATTGGAGGATAGTGTCTTCCAGCTTTGTTCCGTAGTCATAGCCGCTACAAATAAGCAAGCTTCTGCCATACCGTAACTAGGTTTCATTGCCTCTGCTGACAGCCCTACTGATGCAAATGCAGAATCAAAGCGCTTCAGTGTTTGCTCTAAAATCGGCTCGGCGCCGTTCGGAATTGTTCTCCAGCCTGAAAGATCGAGAGACTGTTTTTGCTCATCATTGATACGATCAACACAATGATCAAAAATAAAGTTTGGGCCACCACTAATCACTTCCTGATAGCGGCTAATAGTTTGCAACCAAGCGAAAGGACTTTGAATCACCAATGGCGGCGGCAGCAAGCAGACAAACGAGCCCTTTAAAATCGGAGTTAGCACATATCCGACCATCCCCATATCATGGTACATAGGTAGCCAAGAGACACATTGACAGTCAGCGTTAAAATCAAACCGTTCACTGATCAAACGAGTATTTTCTAGCAGATTACGATGGGATAGCATCACGCCTTTTGGCGCACCGGTTGAACCCGAGCTATATTGCAGAAACATCACATCATGGCTATCTACATCTGGACTTTGCCACGCATCAGCCTGATCACCTTTATCCGAATCAACCTGCACAATGGCACAAGTTAGTGCTTGTGCATCGCGCCATTGATTCACTTTTTCTTCATGACCACTACTACACAACACCAAAGAGGCTTGGCAGTCCTGAGTAATAGAAGCCAAGCGTCCCCAGTCTCTACGGCGATGCTGCGGCGGATACGCTGGCACAGCAATTACTCCCGCATAAACACAGGCAAAAAAACCTACAACATAGTCAATACCATTCGGCATCAACAGCAGTGCTCGCTCCCCCTGTTCAACATGCTGGCGCAATACAACAGCCAGAGATTTCGCTCGCGCCGCCAACTCTGAGAAGGTGATTTGATGATCAAGCTCAGCACCTTTTGCACTGTACCCAAAAGCCACTTTATCCGAATAATCTTTGGCCTGTTGCTCCAGTACACCAATCCAATTCTTTGGTTCGACCGTTTGCTTCATAAATCCCCCTCTTAAACCAATTGTCCACCAACCATTGGCTCAGCCATGGCAACAACAATTTTTCGGTTACCAGAAAAGGCGCTACGACCGTGTGCAGCAAGCATGTTATCCAACATCAACACATCCCCTTCCTGCCAAGGAAACACCACTTGGCATTGATCAAGCACTGAACGAACATGGTCTAAGTCCTGCTCATCAATAGGCGTTCCGTCACCGTAATAGACGTTACGAGGTAGATTTTCTTCACCCACAATGGAAATCAGCGTATCGCGAGTTTGCTGTGGAAGATTTGAGATGTGAAATAGATGTGCTTGGTTAAACCACACCATTTCACCTGTACGCGGATGCTGTGCAACGGCTTGGCAACGCTGGCGTGTACGCAACTCACCGTCGCCTTTCCATTCAAATTCAATACTGTTTGCTCGACAGAAAGACTCAACTTGCTGAGCATCCTCTGTACCAAACGCTTTTTGCCAAGGTAGATCCAAGCCGTTGCCATAGTTACGTACATACAACAGCTCTCTTTCAGCAAACTTCTCTCGCATATTTTCATCCAGCATCTGAAAGATCTTGCGGCTATCAGCAATAGGCGTTTCACCGCCTTCTGGGGAAGCTGTTACACAGTGAAACCAAATACGCATCGGCCAGCTCAGCGTATAAGCTTGTTCGTTATGCAACGGGATTATTTGATGGGCTGGATACTCGGTGGAAGTGTAAACCCCTGAATCAACCTTAGTACGAGGGGTGGATGCGTAATCATAGCTCAATAAATCATGACCAAACGTCTGAGCAAATTCGCGAAAGTCTTCTTCACCATTAAAATCAAAACCACGTAGTAAAACGCCACCACATTGCTCCAAATGGTCTTTAATTGCAGCCTGAATATCATCAATCACTGCACGCCAGTTACGAGTGTCTAAAGGCTCAACCAATAATGGCAAAGCCGTATCTGCAACACTTAATTGACCCAATTGCACCGTCGCACGAACACTTGTAGCACTATCCACCATTGCGTAAACCTTTTCTCAAAATCTTAAAAACCAAACGCTTAGCTATTTCACCAAGCCTAATTACCAGAATTTGCTAGCGATCATACACAAAGAGAAAATAATTTAAAAGCTAGTGATAATTATTTTCATTTAAATTATCATCACTCACATTAACAATACTTAATATATGTAAAGGCAGACACTATGAGCATTGACAACCCAGATACTCAATTCCGAGTCGTCATCAACCAAGAAGAGCAATACGCTATTTGGCCAACGTTTAAAGAAGTCCCTAACGGCTGGACACAAGTAGGCCAAGAAGGCACCAAAGACTCTTGCCTTGCGTACATATCAGAACATTGGCAAGACATGCGCCCTAAAAGCCTAAGAGATGCTCTCGAACAAGACACTGGCCACCAGACTACGGCACAGGTTTAACACCTTATACTCGTCAATGGAGCTTATATGAGTTCAATATTTTGCGAATCGGTTGTACAAGAAGAGGCGCGCACTTCCAGTAATTTGCTAGGGGGGCTAGCCCGCTTTATTCACCAAAAAGAGCGTATTCTAGAACCAGACCATTTGCTCACACAGCAGGCAAAGCGAGAATCTAACGCCCGCAGCTATCCTAGACGCCTTCCCCTTTCTCTCAGCAAAAGCCATGGTATTTTTGTTGAAGATAGCCGCCAACAGATCTATATAGACGCATTGGCGGCAGCGGGAACACTGGCTTTAGGGCACCACCATCCAGAGATACAGCAAACGATCCGAGAGACCCTTGATAGCGCCATCCCGATGCAAACGCTAGACCTCACCACACCAATAAAAGAAGCCTTTATTGACAAACTGTTTGCTTTGCTTCCCGAAGCTATGCGCCGCACCAGTCGCATTCAATTTTGCAGTCCGTCCGGTGCAGATGCTGTTGAAGCGGCGATCAAACTCGCCAAAACCGCAACTGGACGGCGTACCGTGCTGTCTTTTTCCGGCGCTTACCATGGTATGACGCAAGGTACACTCAGCTTAATGGGCAACCTAGGGCCAAAATCCCTCATTGGCCCCACCGTGCCGGATGTTCAATTCCTGCCCTTCCCTCATGCGCACCGCTGCCCTTATGGTGCCGGAGAAAATGGCGTACAAATCAGCCTTCGACAATTAGAGTCCATGCTCAGTGACCCAGAGTCTGGTGTACTGAAACCGGCCGCAATCATTGTAGAAGCCGTACAGGGTGAGGCAGGAGCAATACCCGCTAACCAGGAGTGGTTAAGAGGCTTACGTGATATCACTCGTCGCCATTGCATCGCTTTGATTCTCGATGAAGTTCAAGCAGGCATGGGTAGGACAGGAGAAATCTTTGCCTTTCAGCATTCCGGTATAGAGCCAGATATTATGGTGCTATCCAAAGCCGTTGGTGGCGGTTTACCGCTGGCGGTCGTGGTGTATCACGAAGACTTCGACCAATGGAAACCCGGCGCCCATGCTGGTACTTTCCGTGGCAACCAACTCGCTCTTGCCACTGGTCAAGTGGTCATGAAACAGCTTCAAGAACACTCATTACATCATCACGTGAAAGAAATGGGGAATGTTCTCCAAAATGGTCTTAAAGGGATAAACAGCCCGATCATTGGAGAAATTCGAGGCATTGGACTGATGCAAGGTGTTGAGATCGTCAACCCCATGTCAGAAAAAGACCATATGGGGAACTACGCTCTAGATGGAGCGAGAGCTTTACTAGTGCAAAAAGAAGCTCTCAAACTAGGACTCATTACTGAAGTAGGAGGAAGATATGGATCGACTGTTCGCTTCCTTCCACCGCTTATTATCAGTAGAGCTGAAGTCCATACCGTAATCGCTATTTTTGCAGAGGCCATCAATCGCAGCACACCGAATTAAGCCATTTATACTAGCTCAAGTAGCCAAAGGATCAGATCTTGATGCAACTCTACAAAATTTCAATATAGATTAAAATATTAGTGTTATGTGGGGTGAGTCCTTGTCGCCTCCCCCCATATAACAAGACCGTACATACAGGCCTCGTATACATCTCTCATGTAAACTTATATTCAGGATACGCACTTAACAACACATCCCATTTTTTCTCTTCATCAAAATTCACCACTTGCATTATCAATCATGGTGCATTGATTCAATACTCTAATTATGAAGTCAGCTACTTGATCATTTGGTTTAACGGTTTGACGCCATTTCGTGAAATCATCGGCTTGAGCTTTTGATTGAACATATACAGCTTCTTGACTCGGATTCAGGTATATCAACTTCCGATTTCCACCCCAAGAAACTTAACACCTTCAATGCTGTGCGCGATATGTGTCTTGAACTCGTTCACTTTAAGCTTGAGCTCTCATTACAAGGTAATCGCTACCCGTACTCGCATTTTTCCTACACAAACTCTGCAACTACATAAGATCAGGATATCATCGCACAGAGTGCGATTGGGTGTTCTAGTTGAGCGCGTTTGTATCCTAATGAGCTTTTTAATAGCTCCTTAAGTTAAAGCTAACTTCATAACAAGATAACTCTACTATCATGCCTCACTATACATTTATGCTGAATACGCTTTAGGGCAAGCCTTGAGTTTTTTTACGTCGCAGTAATCTCAATGGTAATGGGCATGCACCGCAATAATCTGCTGGATCAGTGGTTTGATAGTAATAACAGCAAGTTTGTCGTATTCGAACAGGCTCCTCTATGTATGGGACTTGAGACATTTCGAAGTAAAAATCTGCGATGGGATTTTTAGGTAAGCCAAATAATTCAGTCGTGTTCGGATCCAGTAACAACGAAAAATCTTCCTGAGCAACAGTTTTTCGCTCCTCTGGAACCCCTAGTAAAATACGGCTTTCATAGATACTAAAAACTCGAATTGCAATGTTTTCCCAGAGAATATTCTTTGGCGTGCGAGTCAGGCGATGAAATTGCTCAACAAGAAGTGTCAGGTGCCCAGCAAAAGCGTTATGCAGCAACTTTTCCCGCCATGCAACTCGATTACCATCAGGCTGGCTCACCGATAACTTCTTTAAAGCCACGCTTGACCGCCAATGATCATCTTCTTGAGCAAAGTGAAACACACTATTCCCTTCCTTCACATTCAATCCTTTATCATAACGAGACATGGCGAACAACACTGGGGCAAGCGTTAAAAATGCTACTCGTTTAAGAATCAAAGACACTGTAACTTTGATATTAGGCGCCTTAATAACTGGCATAATTTTTTCCAAAATCATAAGGCACTGCTGATCATCAAGAAACATTGACGATGGTATGGCAAGTACTTCACTTTGCATGAATGGTGTTAGTCCAAAGCTCGACAAAGATTGCCACTGTTCTTCTGTAAAGCTACTTAGATAGGCATCCATTGGTTACTCCCTGTGTTGTCAAATTACGCACTTTTCCAAATGGAGTGCACTTAGTAGTGTCAAATAATGGGTCTTGAGAAATATGGAAATGCATGCCAAATAAAGCTTTCATCATGTCAAAATCAGGAATGTTTTCCGGCTTTTTTTAGAGAAATATACTCCCGCCCTTCATTGTAAACATCTGATGTGCATAACGGTACGCTAAGTTAAGATCATATAATACTATTAAGTGGTTGCTCCTAGCTTTTGATTAAGTTCAATCAGAAAATCTAGAGTTTCAATTCGATGGGGTTGATCAAGGTAGATTGCCTGCTAAGTCCATGAGTCCACAGCACCAATAAGTATCATTCCCATAGGCACCATAAGAATCTGTTGCTCCTTGAAAGAGAGTCACTACTCGTACAGGTGGAGAAGAAACCTGAGCTCAGTTAAGGCAGTCTTTCTTGCATCAAGCTTGAAGCCAACTTTCTTCTTACGCTCTTCTATAGGTGAGCCTTTACTGTTAGCAACTTTCGCAAGTAAAGTTACGAGATTACCTATCAGGTCTACTGATTTGTTCCCACTCCTGCTGATATTACTAAATACAATCGCGTTGAGCTTTTTATCAAACGTGACATCTTTCAGTTTTACGTTAATCCTGCATACAGTCTCTACCATTCACCCTCCAAACATTATCAAAACCGACGCCCGCGGCAACTAATTGATATTGATTAGAATTTACACAGCTTTAGTAGATAAGCAAAACTTAATTACCATAAAATGCCGCCTATTTACATATTGTAACAATTTTTACAAAAACCAATATTCTTATTTGTTTTTGATAAATAGTCCATCCAAACTGACAGACAATGTCTGAATCGCAGCTACCTCTTCAAGCAGCTCATCTCTAAGAGATACAGGTTCACGCACAATTAAGCTGGCTCCTTGGCTAAGCAACCAAGCGCGCGTATCTCTATCATCAGGAATTACAGCTCGAAGCAGGAACCACTCCTCAGAATCAGTTTCCAGTATAGTCTGGGTATCACTCAATTTTGTTTCCTCAAGTCTTTTCGCTAGTCCTTTGTCAATCAAGGCCACAAGATGGAGTGATTCGTCAGAATACTTAAACCCAGGCTCGCCATCGTCTATGTAACACTGAAGCGAAAAACTTGGATTAGGGCGGAAGTCAGACGAAGATAACTTCGCACTTCTGAAACGATGCAGAGCATAATGCCTTACATTATCATAATCGTTACAAGACCCAGAACGTATGTGTCACTTTTTCAAATCATTATTCATGAGAGTGAAGAGCGCCTGAATGAACTTTGTCTTTAGAACGACTGTAGTACGTCATATCTAATGCCTTATTTGACATGATCGTTTCGCACACTGTTGCCCAAATATCTAGCTCAATCTGTGCGGGCATTAGCACCTTACCATCTGAAACTATTTTGACTTTTTCCAATCAATTTACATAAGGTCTGTCAGAATGAGATTTAAGAAAGCTCTTTGCACGATTCAATTGCGGGGATAACTGAAATAAAAGCGGAGTCGGCATTATGCCTAGCAAATATTCGTTTACGAGAATTGTACTCACTGCAGAATGCAGCAAAACTTCCCTGATAGTCTTCAGAAAAGCACCACCTATGCGGACGAACTTTGTCATTGCAGATGATTGGATAGTTTTTAGCTAATGCAACAAGATCGCGTTGCAAGCTACGAAAAGTTACTGAAAAGCCTTTACGCTCTAACTTTTCGAGTATGTCTTTGTTGAGATACTTGGCTTAGGCGCAATCGGTAGAAGCTCCAGTATACTGATATATCGAATGACAGAATCCATCTCTACACCCATTACTTTATTTGTAGTGAATTCTACCCTAGGGAGTACTTTGATTGTTCGCTATATATCGCTTTAAGCGCCCCCTCATTAATACACCACAAAGAATCGCGAACAAGATTTCCCCCCTCCCCACTCCTATAGGCTCAAGTCATTGAATACCTCGCTCGGTGTACTTAGCTATTTTTGAGTTTTTCCTTATTGTCAAACGCGCTTTCAGCCAAGGCTGATATTTCTTAAAGACAAGCAGGATATTTCTTGCTATCAAAACCTTTAAACATACTCTCCAAACTCCATTGTGCGTAACACCTGCAAAACATCTTTACGGCTACTCTGATTATTCATCAATGTGACTGGCACAAACTTACCTAAAACAGGAATTTCCGAGTGCATCCACTCCTGAGCTCGTTCAAGTGATTCTTAGACTTGGACAGCTTGAACAACATAAACCTTCAACACCTCAACCTGACCATTTACAGTAGAGTCATGCTGATCAGGATATGTTTCATACGACCCTATAACATCTAGTAGCTCTTGATACTCGTAATTGATAGAAGATGGGCAATTAAGCAGTTCTGCCACCATATTCTGAAGATCAATAGTGGTCTTCAATCTACCTTGGCTACTCTCCAATGACTTGTTGGAGATACTCGCCCCCTTTTGATCACACGTTAATAAAATACTAACACGCTTATAGCGTTTCGTTCAGTTAGCTCTTACTCATGACCTACCTTCACGCGCAGACCGACCTTAGCGTCACTAAGAGCATTGATCGAAATAAACTCAGGTCACAACGTTTTTTTATAGAAATCTACTCATACAAGATCTGGCGAGAGCATAAAGCAATTCAAGCTTTAAATTAACTGAAAGGAAGAGAAAGCCAATAAAGTCAAACAAGGTATTAAAAAAGAGAAACTAGGGAATGTGTGACTTATTGGTACGAACTGCAAAATAAGACACGAGTCGGTCACACTTTAGTGACATCAAAAATCAAGAAAAATTTTGATCACAAATATTATATGACTTGAGGAAAGTAGAAGCTTTTTAAGATCAGATAATTATGAGGAAATTTATTATTAACAAATGGTGGGTGTGGAGAGGTTCGAACTCCCGACATTCGCCTTGTAAGGGCGACGCTCTCCCAACTGAGCTACACACCCGTTCATACATAGCGATAAAACTATAAGAAACATTTTGCATTACTTGACTGAGCAAGTAATGGCGGAATGGACGGGACTCGAACCCGCGACCCCCTGCGTGACAGGCAGGTATTCTAACCAACTGAACTACCACTCCAACACGATCTAGTACTTTTGCTTCTACCTAAGTAAAAAGCCCACTGTCTAGTTAGTGGTGGGTGTGGAGAGGTTCGAACTCCCGACATTCGCCTTGTAAGGGCGACGCTCTCCCAACTGAGCTACACACCCGCTTTGAGATAACTTTTACATTATCAAACTCTTTGCCAAACTTAATATAAGTAATGGCGGAATGGACGGGACTCGAACCCGCGACCCCCTGCGTGACAGGCAGGTATTCTAACCAACTGAACTACCACTCCAACACGATCTAGTACTTT
>NZ_QKLW01000001.1:0-576226 GCF_003208215.1 Marinomonas alcarazii | reverse complement strand
AGATGGCGGAATGGACGGGACTCGAACCCGCGACCCCCTGCGTGACAGGCAGGTATTCTAACCAACTGAACTACCACTCCAACATGGTCTAGTACTTTTGCTTTTACCTGAGGAAAAAGCCCACTGTCTAGTTAGTGGTGGGTGTGGAGAGGTTCGAACTCCCGACATTCGCCTTGTAAGGGCGACGCTCTCCCAACTGAGCTACACACCCAATCTTATTTAACATTTTTCCAACTTACTTATTAAGTAAGTGGTGCCGCCACCAAGAGTCGAACTCGGGACCCTCTGATTACAAGTCAGATGCTCTACCAACTGAGCTATAGCGGCTTAATGCTAAATCAAATTGTAAACTTACTCATCTACAATGAGTAAATGGTGCCGCCACCAAGAGTCGAACTCGGGACCCTCTGATTACAAGTCAGATGCTCTACCAACTGAGCTATAGCGGCATTACATGACGCAGTTCACTTTTAACTAACTTCCTAAGAAGTGGTGCCGCCACCAAGAGTCGAACTCGGGACCCTCTGATTACAAGTCAGATGCTCTACCAACTGAGCTATAGCGGCTTTAATAAAAGCAAAATCTTTTTTTATCTCTATTCTTCATTTCTGAAGAAAAGAAACTTTGACCAAAAATGGTGCCGCCACCAAGAGTCGAACTCGGGACCCTCTGATTACAAGTCAGATGCTCTACCAACTGAGCTATAGCGGCATTTTTCAATTTTTGGTCGGGACGGCAGGATTTGAACCTGCGACCACTAGCACCCCATGCTAGTGCGCTACCAGGCTGCGCTACGCCCCGAAACCGACAGTTGAAGAGTTAAACTCTGTCCCTGCCAGCGGGTGCGTATATTACTATAACAAATTGAAAAGGGAAGACTTTTATTAACTTTTTTTCAATTTAATCATGACAATAGAATATTCAGAAATGATCGCTTAAACATTGATCTAAATATCTTTCTACTTTATCGAGTCAACACCTGAAGCTACAAGCTCTTCTAGAAAAGGCAGCCCCCTACTATATAAGCTATTGAATCGTGACATACAAAAAAGGCCACCCTATGGGGTGGCCTTTTAGAGGCTGCAAGAATTACTCTTGCATATAGTCTTCTACTTTTGACTTAAGCTTTTGCCCAGGCCGGAAAGTAACAACAGTTCGAGCGGTTATCGGGATCTCTTCGCCCGTTTTAGGGTTTCGACCAGGTCGCTGACTCTTTTCTCGCACTTCAAAATTACCAAAGCCCGACAGCTTAACTTGCTGTCGTTCTATTAATGAACTACGAACAACCTCAAAAAACCCCTCAACAAGGTCTTTCGCATCTTTTTTACTTAGACCAATTGAATCTACTAAGTTTTCAGCAAGGTCCGCTTTCGTCAACGATCCCATAAATCTACCCCCTTACAACGGCTCCCAATTGCTCAGATAATGCCGCAACTGTTTTTTCGACAGAATTGTTCACTTCTTCATCACTAAGAGTGTGTGAAGGATGCTGCCACGTCAAGCCCAAAGCGACACTTTTTTTCGTCTCATCAATACCTTGGCCCTGATAAACATCAAAAACCAAGACATTCTTAAGCGCCTCTCCTGCTGTTGCAGAAATAACCCTCTCCAACTCACTCACAGGCACAGAACGATCAACAAGCAACGCTAGGTCACGACGCACCTCAGGAAAACGAGAAACCGCTTCATATTCCGGCAACTTAGCATTCAACACAGCCGCAAGTGCAATATCAAACACATAAATAGGCTGATTAGCACCCAATTCCTTAGCCAACTGAGGATGCAACTCCCCCATCAAGCCAACGAACTGCCCGTCTAAAAAGATATCGGCAGAACGCCCCGGGTGCAAAAATTCACACTTAGAACGCTCATACGTTGGCTTACCACCATCGTTTAGAGCAAACATCGCTTCAACATGTGCTTTAAGGTCATAAAAATCAACCTTTTCGCTGCCGTGATACCAAGCCTCAGCATGACGAGCACCCGCAATTAAGCCTGCAACCTGCTGCTGCTGATCCAAATCAGCTAGCGCATCAACAGTACCAATAAAGCGACGACCCGTTTCAAATAAACGCACGCGAGATTGCTGACGATTTTGGTTATAAAGGTAAGCTTTCACCAAACCGGGCACCAAGCTTGGACGCATAACACCCATGTCTGCTGAAATAGGGTTCGCCAGCGGCACAGGTTCGATATTAGGTAAAAATTGCTTACTTAATACAGGATCAATAAAGCTATAAGTCACCGCTTCTTGATAACCCTGCGACACCAAAATAGAACGCAACACTTGAATTTGTGTTTTCGTCTCTGATAAAGGGGTGAAATTCACCGCAGCTTGAGGCATTGATGAAGGTAAATTGTCATACCCATAGATACGAGCAACCTCTTCGATCAAATCCGCTTCAATAGCAATATCAAAACGATGTGATGGCGCTTTTGTAGACCAAGCCTCATCAGTCACTTCAATCATCTCTAGACCAAGGCGAGTTAAAATATCCGTTACCAAGTCTTTATCGATGGACATCGCCAAATACTGATCAAGTTTCTTGCGGCGTAAAGTAACAACGGCCGCTTCAGGCAAAGTAGCTTCATTCACAGAATGAGTAATTGGCCCTACTTGGCCGCCAGCAATTTCAAGTACCAATGCCGTCGCACGCTCTATTGCTTGTTCTTGAAGCGTGGCATCAACACCACGCTCAAAGCGGTGTGAAGAATCTGTGTGCAACCCATAAGAGCGAGCCTTACCTGCTAAAGCCAATGGAGCAAAAAAAGCACTTTCAAGGAAAATATCTTTCGTTGCTTCGTTCACTCCTGACCCTTCGCCACCCATTACCCCAGCAATAGCTAGCGGTGCGGTTTCATCAGCAATGACCAAAGTATCATCACGTAGAGCCACTTCCTGACCATCAAGCAAGACAATTTTTTCATCTTTCTTCGCCATTCGAACAACAATCGAACCAGATAGGTTCGCAAGATCGAATGCATGCATTGGCTGCCCCAACTCCAACATCACATAGTTAGTGATATCAACAATTGGGTCGATTGAACGAATGCCGCTGCGACGAAGCTTTTCAACCATCCATAAAGGCGTCTGAGCCGCAACATTAACACCACGCACAACACGACCTAAATAACGCGGGCAAGCATCAACTGCTTCCACTCGTACCGGGAAGGCATCATCGATCGTAACGTCAGCAGGAGCGACCTTAACAGGTGTCACATCCGCTTTATTCAAAACGCCGACTTCGCGAGCCAAGCCAGCAATGCTTAAACAGTCGCTTCGGTTAGGTGTTAGATCTACATCGATGATCTGATCATCAAGATTTAAGAAAGCACGGAAATCTTCGCCAGTTTTTGCAATAGCTGGTAATTCCATAATGCCATCATGATCGTCGCTCAAGCCCAATTCAGAGGCTGAACATAACATACCAAAAGATTCTACTTGGCGAAGCTTCGCTTTTTTAATTTTAAAATCCGCACCTAATACCGCGCCAATTTTAGCAAATGGAATCTTAATACCTGGACGCGCATTCGGCGCACCGCAAACCACCTGAAATGTCTCTGCACCGTCTGACACCTGACAAACTTGCAGTTTGTCTGCATTCGGATGAGGCTCAGCTGCGATAATTTCACCCACCACCACACCAGAAAATGCAGAGGAAACAGGCAAAACTTCGTCTACTTCAAGGCCAGCTAATGTTATCTGAGCAACCAAATCATCGCTACTGATGTCTGGATTGACCCACTCTCTTAGCCAATTCTCACTAATTTTCATAAAAACATCCTAGGTCAACTGATTACTTGAACTGCTTAAGGAAGCGCAAATCGTTCTCGAAGAACATACGCAAGTCATCTACTTTGTAACGCAGCATGGCAAAACGCTCAACGCCCATACCAAAAGCAAAACCTGTGTATTTCTCAGAATCAATTCCGGACATTTCAAGCACTTTCGGATGAACCATGCCGCAACCTAACACTTCTAGCCAAGACTCTTCGCCCTTGCTGTTGGTACGCATGATGTCCACTTCTATTGAAGGCTCAGTAAATGGAAAGTAACTAGGACGGAAACGAACTTTTAAATCATCTTCAAAGAAGACATTCAAAAACTGCTGCAAAATACCCTTCAGATCCGCAAACGAAATATTTTCGTCAATCAACAAACCTTCAACCTGATGAAACATTGGCGTGTGCGTTTGGTCTGAATCACAACGATAAACACGGCCAGGACAAATAATTCGAATCGGCGGCTGAGTCGTTTCCATTGTGCGCACTTGAACAGGAGATGTATGCGTTCTTAGTACGGTTGTCGGATTGAAGTAAAAAGTGTCTTGCATTGCTCGCGCAGGATGGTGCGCAGGAATGTTCAGAGCTTCAAAGTTGTGGTAATCGTCTTCGATTTCAGGGCCCGCAGCCACATCAAAGCCAATCCCACGAAAAAAGGTTTCAATACGCTCCATAGTACGAGTCACTGGATGCAAACCACCCACTTCCTGACCCTTACCGGATAAGGAGATATCAATTGTTTCTGTTGCAAGCTTCGCATCAAGCGCCGCTTTAGCAAGAGAAGCCTTGCGCTCAGTAATTTTTTCCTGAACTTGGTCTTTTGCTTCGTTAACCATTTGACCAAATTTTGGTCGCTCTTCTGCCGAAACGTTACCAAGCTGCTTCAACAAAGCAGTCAGTGCGCCCTTCTTGCCTAAATAATGCACTCGTACATCATCCAACGCGGACTCACTCTCAGATGCAGCTACTGCGCTTAGCGCATCAGCAAGAATCTGCTTTAGGTTCTCCATTTATACACTCCAAAAAATAAAATAGGGGAAGAACCATTGGCTCTTCCCCTATCAAAGACTGCATTGAGTGACCCTTCTATTAAGATTGAATCTATCAAGATCGGATCACCCTAAGGCTACGTCAGAAATTAAGCCAAGCTTGCTTTCGCTTTTTCAACGATAGCAGCAAAAACTTCTTTCTCGTACACAGCTAGGTCAGCCAAAACCTTACGGTCGATTTCAATTGCAGCTTTTTTCAAGCCAGCAATGAAACGGCTGTAAGATAGACCATTGATACGTGCAGCAGCGTTAATACGAGCAATCCACAATGCGCGGAATTGACGCTTACGCTGACGACGGTCACGGTATTGGTATTGACCAGCTTTGATAACAGCTTGTTTCGCTACACGAAATACACGACTACGTGCACCGTAGTAACCTTTAGCTTGCTTTAAAATCTTCTTGTGACGGCGACGAGCCTGAACACCACGTTTTACGCGAGGCATAATATAAACCTTATACTAATAAATTAATGAACTAAAAAAATCTAGACTTAGATGTATGGCAACATGCGTACAATTAACGCTTTGTCGCTTTGCGCAATCTGGTTCATAGAACGAAGATGACGCTTACGTTTAGTCGATTTCTTAGTCAAAATGTGACTAGTATGAGACTGCTTATGCTTAAAACCATTCGCGGTACGTTTGAAGCGCTTAGATGCGCCACTGTGTGACTTAATTTTGGACATGATAAAACCACTCTCGCATTCGTTAATGTTAGTGTAATTTTTCAATACACATCACGTAATAAAAGCTAGGCAATTATTACGTGCGTCTATTTAAAACTACTTCTTCTTTTTGGGGCCTAGCACCATAGTCAATTGACGACCTTCCATTTTCGCAGCTTGCTCTACTGCACCATATTCCTCTAAGTCTTGAGCGACTCGATTCATAAGTTGCATACCAAGCTCCTGATGGGCCATTTCACGACCGCGGTATCGTAGTGATACTTTGGCCTTATCCCCGCCTTCAAGGAAACGTATCAGGTTGCGGAGTTTTACCTGATAATCCCCTTCCTCCGTCCCTGGACGGAATTTCATTTCTTTTACCTGGATTTGCTTAGCATTTTTCTTTTGAGCAGCTTTCGCTTTCTTTGCTTCAAAAATATGCTTACCGTAGTCCATTATTTTGCAAACAATCGGATCTGAATCAGCAATTTGCACTAAGTCTAAAGCAGCCTCTTGTGCCGCTTTTAGCGCCTCATCTAAAGAGACAACGCCAACTTGTTCACCATCAGCTGCGATCAAACGCACTTCGGTAGCTCGAATGTTTTCGTTGATTAGAGGACGCTGCTTACTAGCGGCACGCCCACGATTCATATTACCTTTTATAGTACTATCTCCATTTCTTGTTTACGGCTACGGCGAGCAACTTCTTTTTGAAGCAATTCTTCAAAATCAGAAATACTCATCACTCCAAGGTCATCACCGGTACGAGTTCGAACAGCAACCTGCTGTTGCTCAACTTCTTTATCACCGACAACGATCATGTACGGCACTCGTTGAAGAGTATGCTCGCGGATTTTAAACCCGATCTTCTCGTTTCTCAAGTCAAGTTTTGCTCTAAAGCCATTTGAATTCAATCTTTTTTCCAAATCAGAGCAATAGTCTGCTTGGCGATCTGTAATGTTCATGATAACAACTTGTTCAGGCGCAAGCCAGACCGGAAAGGCACCTTCTGTCTCTTCGATCAAAATACCAATGAAACGTTCAAGTGACCCAACGATCGCACGATGCAACATAACCGGTGTTTGGCGCGAGCCATCTTCCGATACATATTGCGCACCCAATCGAGTTGGCATCGAGAAATCTACCTGAATTGTACCACACTGCCAAACTCGGCCGATGGCATCTTTCAGAGAAAACTCAATTTTAGGACCATAAAAAGCCCCTTCTCCTGGTAACTCTTCCCAATCAAGCCCAGCAGAATCTAACGCATCAGATAAAGCTTTTTCAGCTTTATCCCACACTTCATCAGATCCCACTCGCTGCTCAGGGCGAGTAGACAAACGATAAACAATGTTATCGAAGCCAAAATCTGCATACACTTCGTGAAGCAGATCGATAAATTCAGACACTTCCGACTGAATTTGCCCTTCGGTCACAAAGATATGACCGTCATCCTGAACAAAGTTACGTACACGCATAATGCCATGCAATGCACCAGATGGCTCATTACGGTGACAAGAACCAAACTCAGCCATACGGAACGGCAAATCACGGTAGCTTTTAAGGCCCTGATTATAAACCTGTATGTGACATGGGCAGTTCATCGGTTTAACGGCGTAATCACGATTTTCAGAATGTGTAGTAAACATATTCTCATGATATTTGCCCCAGTGCCCTGATTTTTCCCAAAGCACACGGTCAACGATCTGGGGTGTTTTGACCTCTTGATAATTGTTATCAATCTGCTTCTGACGCATATATTGCTCAACAGCTTGATACAATCTCCAGCCTTTAGGGTGCCAGAACACCATGCCAGGCGCTTCTTCCTGCACATGGAAAAGATCCAACTTCTTACCTAACTTACGATGATCGCGTTTTTCAGCTTCTTCGATTCGCGTTAAATAAGCTTTCAATTCTTTTTTGTCGTTCCAAGCCGTACCATAAATACGCTGCAACATTTCGTTATTAGAATCACCACGCCAGTACGCACCAGCCAACTTCATCAATTTGAAATGACGCAAGACTCGAGTATTCGGTACATGAGGACCACGACACATATCCATATACTCTTCATGATGATACAAACCAACTTCTTTCGTTGACTCATCCATATCATCAATCAATGCCACTTTATAGCTTTCACCACGGTCAACAAATTGCTGACGAGCCTCTGCTATCGGTGTCATTTTTTTAACAACATCGTAGTCCGTCTTAACCAACTCTGCGATGCGCTTTTCAATAGCGGCAAGATCATCAGGCGTAAAAGGACGCTCATAGGCGATGTCGTAATAAAAGCCTTCATCTATAACAGGTCCGATCGCCATTTGCGCTGTCGGATACAACTGCTTAACAGCATGACCAACAAGGTGGGCAAAAGAGTGACGAATAATTTCCACACCTTCAGGGTCTTTCCCTGTAATGATGCTTAATTTAGCGTCGTCAGAAATAAGCTCGCATGCATCAACAAGTTGACCATCTATGCGACCAGCCACCGTGGCTTTAGCCAAACCAGGACCAATATCCTCGGCGACTTGCATAACAGTTACTGGGTTTGAAAAAGAGCGTTGGCTGCCATCAGGCAAAGTAATTACAGGCATTTTATTCCCCTATCGGAGTCAGTGGTGCTCCATACCAAAGAGCACATGTAAATTTCAGCGCATAAATTACCATTTTTCGATTATTCATGCGAATCTAATTTAAATCGGCTTTTTTATCGGCATGTACAGGACATCCGCAAAAATCAAGCTTTTTTTCTACATTTAAGCCATAGACATTATCTTCACGCAGAGTAAAATTGGCATCCGTTTCACACATACTTCGCGTTTTAAAAGGCACTATGGATCTTAATACTCTTGACGACTACTGCATTGAGACGACTCAATCAGAACCTGAGCTTTTAATTGAGTTAGTAGAAAAAACTTACTCTGATATGGGCTACCCAAATAAGTTGTCTGGAAAAACCATTGGCCGCACCCTGAAGCTGTTGACCAAAATAGCTCAACCTAAGCGCGCCCTTGAAATAGGCATGTTTACTGGCTATTCAGCTTTATCAATCGCAGAGGGCATGCCTTCTGATGGCGAACTAATTTGCTGTGAAACCAACCCTAGAGCAATTGAATTTGCTCAATCCTTTTTTGATCGTAGCGAGCACGGCAAGAAAATCAAAGCCATTTTCGGCCCAGCTCTGGACACAATCAAATCCCTTGATGGGCAATTTGACCTTGTCTTTATCGATGCAGATAAACGCAACTACCTTAATTATTATGAAGCGGTAGTACCGCTTGTAAAATCAGGTGGACTTATCATTATCGATAACTCCCTATGGCAAGGACGAGTACTAGACCCAAAAGAAAACAGCGACATAGCTGTCAACCAAGTCAACCGCTTAATTGCGCAAGACAAACGAGTTGAGAATGTTCATCTGAATGTTCGCGACGGTCTAAATATCGTCGTAAAACACTAACCCTATTTCTTTATAAACCCCATTCACCTTTGGGTTCCCTCAGGTGAATGGGGTTTATGTGCTATTAAAAAGATATTACGTAAGAGGCAGCGATTTTGGTCGTTTTTAAAATCACAAATAACATCACTGGCAAGCATTATATTGGAACTTCTTTCAATAGTGGCTTCCAACGTTTCGAACAATACGTTGAAGCAACAAATGAAGGCCTAGACTTTCCCTTATACAATGACATTAGGGAGAATGGCGTTGAAGCATTTATTGTCGAAGAGCTATTTGAAACCAGCGACAAACAAGAGCTTTATGAGCTAGAAAGCGACTATATCTCAATCTATAACGGTGAAAGTTTGCGCGGTTACAAAATTGCCCAAACAGCCGAGAAATCAACCAACTTAAACTTTGGTAAAAAAGCACTTTTTGATGCTAACGGCGTATCAACCGCAGAGCAGCCAAAAAAAACAAGAAAAGCAGCCGCGACAAAAACCGTTGAATTGCCAAAAAAAACAATTGAGCCGGCACCAACAGCCAAATCCTTCTTTGGAGAACTTATTGGCGAAGAAAGATTAAGCGGTGCAGCGATACCAAAAGAGCCTGAAAAGAAAAAAGCTCCGGCTCGCACAAAAAGCAAAGCCAGCATCCAGAAAATGCTGAATGAAGCTGAAAGAGCATCCAAAAAAGAACGTGAAGAAAAACTAAAAGCACAACAGCAAGCAGAAGCTGAAGAGATGGCGCTTATCATGGCAAAAATCGATGTGACTTCAAAAGCAACCACATCCGCTTTTCGCCGCCGAAAAGGCTAATCGCTTTACCCTTTTTAGCCAAAGCGAATAACAAAAAAGCTCAGTTAGAAACCTAACTGAGCTTTTTTTATTGACAATCAATCGACCAACTAAGGTGGGTAAATTAGGATCTCGATTTCTTAAGAGTGTCCGAAATCATAAATGCCAACTCTAACGACTGATCAGCATTCAACCTCGGATCACAATGAGTGTGATAACGATCAGCCAAATCCGCCTCAGTCACTTCAAAAGCACCGCCCACACATTCAGTAACATTCTGACCCGTCATTTCAAAGTGAACACCACCGGCGTAGCTACCTTCAGCATTATGAACCTGGAAGAACTGCTGAACTTCTTTTAACACATCATCTACCCGACGTGTTTTGTAACCAGTGGAAGCCTTAACAGTGTTGCCATGCATTGGATCACTACTCCAAACGACATTCTTACCCTCACGTTGAATAGCCTGAATCAGTTTAGGCATACCCTCTTCAACTTTATCCGCACCCATTCGAACAATAATATTCAAACGACCCGCTTCATTATTTGGGTTTAAAACATCACACAGCTTCAACAGATCTTCAGGATCCATAGAAGGACCAGCCTTCACCCCAATTGGGTTTTGAACACCACGCAAAAACTCAACATGCGCACCGTCCAGTTGACGCGTCCTATCACCAATCCACAACATGTGAGCAGAACAGTCATACCACTCACCTGTCAGGCTGTCTTTACGAGTTAATGCTTGTTCATAAGGCAATAGCAAGGCTTCGTGGGACGTATAAAAATCAGTCTCTTTAAGCTGAGATAAGCCTGCACCAACCCCACACGCTTCCATGAATTGCAAAGCATCATCGATTTTATCAGCAACACCTTGATAGCGACCGCCTGCAGGACTTGCATTCAAAAAGTCCAAATTCCACTGATGAACTTGATGCAAATCCGCAAAACCACCCTGTGAGAAGGCGCGAAGTAAATTCATTGTCGAAGCGCTTTGATTATACACCTGCACTAAACGCTCAGGATCCGGCACACGAGCCTGCTCGGTAAAATCAATGCCATTAATAATATCGCCACGATAACTAGGCAGCTCAACGCCATTAACAACCTCTGTTCCAGCTGACCTTGGCTTAGCAAACTGACCAGCCATGCGGCCGACCTTCACAACAGGACACTTACCCGCATAAGTCAAAACCACTGCCATTTGCAGCATGACTTTAAATGTATCGCGAATATTATTAGCATGAAACTCAGCAAAACTTTCTGCGCAATCACCGCCTTGCAATAAAAACGACTGTCGATTTGCCACCTGAGCCAATGCCTTTTTAAGCTGACGCGCTTCACCTGCAAAAACAAGAGGAGGCATTTTGCCTAATGTACTTTCCACCTGAGCCAGATGCTCAGCATTAGGATAAACCGGCTGTTGCAGTGCCGTTTTACCTCTCCAACTTGTCAATCCCCACTGCTCCATAACGCAATACAACCTTCTCTTAAATAATTTTTTAATATATTAACGGGCCACAACCCAAAGTATTTCAGCATCTTTTGCCGACAAAGAAACAACAGCGTGTCCCATTGAGGCATCATAATACACACTATCACCTTCTTTTAATTCAATTGGTTCATAGAGCTCAGAGAAAAAATTAATTTTACCTCGCAAAACCAAAAGAAACTCCTCGCCATCATGACGAACCCACTCTTTAAACTCTGCGAAAGATCTCGCTCTGACAGTAGTCTTGAAAGGCACCATTTTTTTGCGGCTAATTGAGTAATTGAGCAATTCATGCTCATACGTTGCTGTCGGATGCGGCTCTCCTCGGCCCTTTCGCGTAACATCCCTTCGCCCAGCAATAGAATGCTCACTGGCCTCAACAAACAACTGAGGCAAGTCCATTTCCAAACCATTTATGAGCTTTTGCACAATAGCAAAACTAGGCGAAACCTGATCATTTTCAATTTTCGACAATGTAGAGCGAGCGATTCCAGTCTTTTTGCCCACCTCTTCCAGCGTCCACCCTCTCGCAAGACGAATTTCCTTAACACGCTTCCCCAGCTCTAACGGCTCGACAAAGCGATCAGGATCAGAGGCTGTGGCTGTTTCTAACGACGGTCGACTAACCATAAATTACCAATACTACATATTCACAAAGAAAGAAAATTGCCTGCTATGCCTCAGACACATACTGACAGTTATTTATTCAACAAAGGCGCCATTGCTGCCGCACACCGAGAAAGATCAAAACCTTTCCCTGCCACATAAGCACTAAGCTCATCAGAAGACTTACCCTTAGCATTTTCAGACAGCAGCCACAAAACGGAAGATCGAGTTCCTGTACGGCAAAAAGCCAAGGTTTTTTTACTGACACCTAGCGCGTCAGACTGAACCTCAACATGCTCTTTCGACAGCTTAGATAAGTCAATTGGGTTACTAACATATTCTAGACCTAATGCTTCAGCCTTTGCGCGCAAAGCATTATCTGTCGGCTGATCTTCAGACTCAAAATCAGGACGATTATTAATCACCCTTTCAAAACCTAGATTCTTCAACACCTCTATATCTTCTAGCAAGATCTGAGGCGCAACATAATACAGACTGTCGAGCTGAATCACATTATTCATTTTCACCCACCTTAAGAACGATACAACACTTTAATCAAATGAAAACCAAACTGTGTTTTAACGGGCCCCTGAATTTTATACAGCGGACCACCAAACACAGCCTTATCAAACGCTGGCACCATATCCCCTTTGCGAAACTCCCCAAGGTCTCCACCTTTTTTACCAGAAGGACAAGTTGAGAATTGCTTGGCCAATTTATGAAAATCAGCGCCTTTATCTAACTTAGCCTTTAATGAGTCCGCTTCCGCTTTGGTTTTTACCAAGATATGACACGCACTTGCTGTCGACATTACCACTCCCACAATTCAAATAGACTAGATAAAACATGTTAACCTATTTAATATATTCATATTAAGCAGTAAGCAACCATAAACACAAAATAGTCCTAGTAAAAGTCATAACATCACAAACAAAATAGGCAACTTTAAACTATGAGCACTTATGCAGCGATAAATGACCTATCTTTTCTCTTAGTAGAACCGTCAGATACCCAAAAGAAAATCATCACTAAAGCTCTAGAAGATGCCGGCATAAAGCAAATTGAATACGCAAACAGTATTCAAGAAGCAATGGACTTACTCGCTTCGTTTCCGCCCGACCTAGTCATTTCGTCAATGTACCTTCCTGACGGAACCGCAAATGAACTTATCGACAAAATACGCGCTAATCCAGACACAGAAAACCAGTGCTTCATGCTCATTTCTAGCGAAAGAAACCGTGAGAATTTAGAGCACTTAAGGCAGTCTGGCGTTCTTGCCATATTACCCAAACCTTTTAGCCAAAAGAATTTAGTAAGGGCGATTCACGCTACTCTAGATCTCATTGTTGAAGAAGAAATTGATTTAGAGTTGTTTGATCCACGAACACTAAGAGTACTTATTACAGACGACAGCCTGATGGCTCGAAAGCACATAAGCAAAACACTAAACACAATGGGAATAGAAGACATCCAATTTGCAGAAAATGGCAAAGAAGCAATTCTTCTACTGAACGAAATGGAATTTGACCTTATTGTAACCGACTACAATATGCCTGAAATGGATGGTTTAGAGCTTACTGAAGCGGTCAGGTTAGACCCGTCCTTAGCCCATATTCCAATATTGATGGTTAGCTCTAACGCGGACACTGAAAATAGCCAGCTATCAAATATCGCCCAAGAAGGGGTAGATGCTATCTGCGGCAAACCTTTTGAACCAAGCACAGTAAGAAAACTCTTAGCCAAAATACTTGACTAAAAAAACAAAAAAAAGGGCTTCAATATATGAAGCTCTTTTTTTGTTCGCTGCACTAACTACTTAATCAGATCAGCAACAATTTCTTTGTTCGCCTCAGGGAAGTCATAAGAAGGCAGATCAGAAACTGGCACCCAAGCGGTTTGCTGACCCTCACTCCCCACTGGCTCACCATCAAACTTTGTTACTTTATAAAAACAAAGCTCAACTTGTTTATCGCCATAATCATGGGCAATGGTCTTAAAAAAAGAGTACTCAGTGACAGCGATGCCACACTCTTCTTTTAACTCACGCTGCAATGCAGTCTCTGGAGATTCCATAGGTTCACACTTACCCCCAGGAAACTCCCATAAACCACCCTGATGCTGGCTTGACTTGCGAAGAGCAATAAAAACCAAATCATCGCGAACAATAATACCGGCAGCAACTCTAACCAACATTAGGTACGGTACTCAGCATTAATAGTGACATACTCATGAGAAAAATCCGTCGTCCAAACAGTATCAGATTCAGATCCCATTCCTAAGTCGAGCACTATATGTATTTCTTCTGGTGCCATTGCTTCTTTCCCATGTTCCTCCAAATAATCTGGAGAACGACCACCATCACGAGCTACTTCAAACCCGTTGATATGCAACTGAACATGATCAACATTTAAACCTTCAACGCCCGCACGACCAACAACCGCCAAAATACGACCCCAGTTAGGATCTGAAGCAAACAAAGCCGTTTTCACCAAAGGTGAATGAGCAATCTCGAAGGCAACTTTCGTTGCATCAGACTCAACAGAAGCGCCTATAACTTCCACAGTGACAAACTTAGTTGCCCCTTCACCATCGCGCACAATCGCATGAGCAAGCTCCTGCATAACCTCAGTAAACGCAACAATAAAAGCTTTTGCCAGTGGCTCATCGACCGAAGAGACTTTTGCATTGCCTGCCATTCCTGTTGCAACCGCAACACAAGAATCATTTGTAGAGGTATCACTATCAACGGTAATACGGTTAAAGCTCTTGTTAACAACATCCTTCAGAATCGACTGAAGAACATCTTGCTCCATCGCAATATCACTACACACGTAACCCAGCATAGTCGCCATATTAGGACGAATCATACCGGCGCCTTTGGAGATACCAGCAATAGAATAAGAACGACCTTCATGTTCGAAGGTACGCACAGAGCCCTTTGGTAAAGTATCCGTTGTCATAATACCAATACCAGCAGAACGCCAGTTATCACCAGACAGATTTGCAAGTGCTGATGGTATTGCTGCAATGATCTTCGCTACAGGCAAAGGCTCTCCAATAACACCGGTAGAGAAAGGCAATATAGATTCAACGCTCACACCTGTTTCATGAGCCAACGACTCACACGTTTTCAGTGCCGTTTCCAAACCTGATTTACCAGTACCAGCATTAGCGTTACCTGTATTAATCAACAAATAACGACTGTTGGATAAGCCTAGATGTTTTTGACAAATACGCACGGGTGCTGCACAAAATGCGTTTTGAGTAAAAACACCCGCAACAGAAGCACCTTCGCATAACTCAAAAATGACAACATCTTTTTTATTAGGCTTTTTGATACCTGCTTCTGCAACACCAATTCTTACCCCTTTTATTTCCGGAATAAGAGGAAAATCATGCAACCCTACAGCCATTTAAACTTTCTCCAGTTAAACAAGACTACCGTGACACTGCTTATATTTCTTACCAGACCCACATGGGCAAGGCTCATTTCGACCTACTTTAGGATATTCTTGCGACTCGCTAGAGCCATCGTCTAAAGCATTCAATGAATCATGAACCATACTCATTGTTGTTTTTTCTTCTTGTGCCTTGCGAGCCGCTTCTATTTTTTCGGCTTCTTCTGCAGACTGAACTCTCACACGAGCAATAATTTGAATCACTTCAAACTTAATCTGCTCTAGCAAGCCTTGGAACAGCTCAAACGATTCACGTTTGTATTCCTGCTTTGGATTCTTTTGTGCATAACCACGCAAATGAATACCTTGTCTAAGCATATCCATCGTCTGAAGGTGCTCTTTCCAAAGAGTATCAAGAACCTGAAGAAGCACTTGCTTCTCGAAAGCTCTAAACGAACTTGCGCCAGCAACTTGCTCTTTTGCTTGGTAATCTTCAACAAAAGCATCCAGAATTTTCTGACGCAGAGGTTCTTCGTACAGTTTTTTGTCTTCTTCTACCCATTTTGCAATAGGAAGCTCTAGGCCAAACTCATTACGAATCTTATCCTCTAATCCTGCAAGATCCCACATGTCGAAGATACTTTGCGGCGGAATAAACTCATCAATAACCCCAGCAACTACCTCTTCTCGCATAGCTGAAATAGCCTCAGAAAGATCTTCTGATACCATCATATCAAAGCGCTGACGATAAATTACCTGACGCTGATCATTCGCAACATCATCATACTCAAGCAATTGCTTACGAATATCAAAGTTACGACCTTCAACTTTACGCTGGGCCTTTTCAATCGCATTCGAAACCATCTTATGCTCTATGGCTTCACCCTTCTCCATACCCAACGCCATCATCATTTTCTTGATGCGATCAGACATGAAAATACGCATTAAATTGTCTTCTAATGACAAGTAGAAGCGTGAAGAACCAACGTCGCCTTGACGCCCTGCACGTCCACGCAACTGGTTATCAATACGACGAGACTCATGACGCTCAGTACCAATGATATGCAAACCACCGGCAGCCAATACAGACTCATTTCGAGACTTCCAATCCGCCTTCAACGCATCGATACTTTCTTGACTAGCTCCTTCGCCCAGCTGATCAATCTCAACCTGCAAATTACCACCCAATACAATATCTGTACCACGACCCGCCATATTGGTAGCAATGGTAACAGCACCAGGACGACCCGCATCTGCAATGATCTGAGCTTCACGCTCATGCTGTTTAGCATTTAGAACATTGTGTTTTACGTTTTTCTTCTCAAGATAATTTGACAGCAACTCAGAATATTCAATAGAAGCCGTACCCACTAATACAGGACGCCCTTGCTGAATAATTTCTTCAATATCCAAGACAATCGCTTCAAACTTGTCTTCCGTCGTCATGTAAATAAGGTCGTTATAGTCTTTACGCTGAACCTGACGATTGGTCGGAATAACAATGACGGATAGACCATAAATTTGCTGAAACTCAAAAGCTTCCGTATCGGCTGTACCCGTCATTCCAGATAATTTGTCATATAGACGGAAGTAATTTTGGAAAGTCGTCGACGCCAATGTCTGACTTTCCGCCTGAATCGTCACACCCTCTTTTGCTTCTACTGCTTGGTGGATACCCTCAGACCAACGACGACCTGGCATGGTACGACCCGTATGCTCGTCAACGATGACGATTTGATCTCCTTGAATCACATAATCAATGTTTTTCTTAAAGATAACATGGGCCTTCATACACGCATGAACATGGTGCAATAAAGAAAGATTTCCTGCCGCATAAAGGCTTTCACCTTCACCCAACAATCCTTGCTCTACCAGCCACGCCTCAACAAACGAGTGACCTTCTTCGGTTAACTCGATACTGCGCTGCGACTCATCAAAAATATAATGCCCAGTAGCCGCATCACCCTCAGCATCGTCAGAACTTTCTTGCTTGGTCAGTAATGGCGCCAACTGGTTAATCTTACGATACTGCTCAGAACTGTCTTCTACAGCACCAGAAATAATAAGAGGCGTTCTCGCCTCATCTATTAGGATGGAGTCGACTTCATCCACTACAGAAAAGTTCAAATCACGCTGAACACGATCTTCTAGGCGGAACACCATATTGTCACGAAGATAGTCAAAGCCAAATTCGTTGTTCGTTCCGTAGGTGATATCACATAAGTAAGCCGACTTCTTCTCATCACGATCTTGACCAGAAAAAACAACACCGACACTCATGTCTAAAAATTCATAAAGTGGACGCATCCAATTCGCATCACGTTTAGCAAGGTAATCATTCACCGTAACAACGTGAACGCCTTTAGACGTCAATGCGTTCAAATACACTGCAAGCGTTGCAACAAGCGTTTTACCTTCACCTGTTCGCATCTCTGCAATTCGACCTTCGTTCAAAACCATTCCACCAATGAGCTGCACATCAAAGTGGCGCATCCCCATCACACGACTACTGCCTTCTCTGACAACAGCAAACGCCTCAGGCAAAATAGAATCAAGTGATTCGCCTTTATTTAAACGTTCACGAAACTCGCTGGTTTTTCCTGACAAATCATCGTCTGATAATTTTTTGAGAGATTCTTCGAATTGATTAATTTGCGTAACGATTTTTTTATATCGTTTTACTTCTCGGTCATTCTTTGTGCCGACAATTTTTTTAATTACGGTTCCTAACATCTTGAACTCAACGTAGCCAATTAGTAATAAACACAGTCTACCACGGTAATGTGAGACAAAACATGAAATATCAAGGACCTAAATACAAAAAAACCAGACATATTGTCTGGTTTTTTTGTATTCGGTTAAGAATTAATCACTTATTAAGCGCCAACAAAAGCTGGCTCCACATAAGAAATAGGCGTTGTTTGCGCTTCATCTTCGAAAACAACATATTCCCAAGCGTCTTGATGCTCAAGCAAAGCTAACAAAAGTTTATTATTCAAAGCATGGCCTGATTTATAAGCTTTGTATTCACCGATAAGACTGTGACCCAAAAGATAAAGATCACCAATCGCATCCAATACCTTATGACGCACTAGCTCATCACGGTAACGCAAACCTTCATCGTTCAGGACGCGATAGTCATCAAGAACAATGGCATTTTCCATGTTTGCGCCACGAGCAAGGTTATTATTTTTGAAGTATTCTAGATCCTTCATAAAACCAAAAGTACGTGCGCGGCTAATTTCTTTCACAAAAGTAGTCGTTGAAAAATCAAACGACGTGCTTTGCACATCTTCACCAATGGCAGGATGCTGAAAGTCAATTGTAAACGACAGTCGGAAACCTGAATGAGGCTCAAGAGAGGCATATTTATCGCCCTCATCAACTCGAATAGGCTTCTTAACTCGAATGAATTTCTTCGGTGCGTTTTGAGCTTCCAAACCAGCAGACTGCAGAAGGAAAACAAAAGGGCTTGCACTTCCATCCATAAGAGGAATTTCGCTAGCGCTTACTTCTACATAGGCGTTATCAACACCTAGACCAGCCATGGCTGACAACAAATGCTCTACAGTACTAACCTTCACATCACCCTGACATAAAGCCGTAGCAAAATTTGTTGACCCTACTGCCTTCGCATCGCCATGAATCTCTACAACTGGATCCAAGTCTGTACGAACAAATACGATACCCGTATTCACAGGAGCAGGTTTTAATGTCAAATACACCTTCTCGCCAGAGTGTAAACCCACTCCAGTAGCTCGAATAATGTTCTTTAGTGTGTGTTGGCGTACCATTTGATTCCTACATTTTTATGACTGGATACTATTCTTTACAAATAATATCAATAACACATTTTATATACAATCCAACCTTTTGATATTGCATCGTTTTTGCTGAAACTAATCAGCTTGTCGACGCAAAAACGCTGGAATGTCCAAATATGACAATTTATCGCCACTTGAAATAGAAGATGAATCCGTTGATTCTTTCTTTTCATCCAAGTTTTTCTCTACAACTTCCACCTTGGTATTAAGCGAAGGCTTAGACTCAGGAGGAGCCACTGAAACTTGCGCTTCAGTGTTTTCTACAACTTGTTGCTCCACCTTTGTCATAACCGGTTGAGAGACAGCAGATTCACCAACAGCAGACTTCATTTCAACTGCGGTACGACCCTCTAAACCAGTAGCAACCACCGTAACTCGCATCTCATCACCTACACTAGGATCGATAGCACAACCAATTACGACAGTAGCATCTTCCGATGCATATTCTTCAATAATTCCACCAACCTCAGTAAACTCGGACAACCCAACTTCTTCGTTGGCTGTAATGTTTACCAGCACACCACGTGCACCTCTAAGATTGATGTCTTCAAGCAATGGATTGTGAATTGCGGCCTCAGCAGCCACTCTCGCTCTATCCTCACCTGATGCAGACCCCGTCCCCATCATCGCCATACCCATCTCAGACATAACCGTTCTTACGTCTGCAAAGTCGACGTTGATCAAACCAGGTCGCATGATCAAATCTGTTATACCCTGAACCGCATTAAACAAAACATTGTTTGCTTCACCAAATGCCTTCAGCAGGGAAATATTTTTTCCCAATACTGGTAACAAGCGTTCATTCGGTACTGTTATTAATGAATCGACATTTTCACGCAATTCTTTAACACCATCTTCTGCAACGCGTGCTCGACGACGGCCTTCAAACGGAAAAGGCTTAGTAACAACAGCAACCGTCAATATACCAAGCTCACGAGCCACCTTAGCAATAACGGGAGCAGCACCTGTTCCTGTACCACCGCCCATACCAGCGGTGATAAAAACCATATCAGCGCCAGTTAACAACTGGGTAATCTTTTCTTGGTCTTCTAAAGCGGAGTCGCGCCCCACCTCAGGGTTTGCACCTGCACCCAATCCTTTTGTGATCGTTGAGCCCAGTTGCAAAGAAACACCTGTCTCGAAACCTATCAGAGCCTTGGAATCCGTGTTAGCACAGATAAATTCCACACCTTCCAATCGGTTCTCAAGCATGTGACGCACGGCATTACCACCGCCACCGCCAACACCAACAACTTTAATAACAGCATTATCTGATAGATTATCTTCGGCTAAATCAAAGACATTCATGGGCTTATCGCTCCTCAATAAATTCGTAATCACTTCTGACTAAATATAACTTTGAAACCAGTGTTTAAGTTTCTGCCACGCCTTCGCTGCACTGAAGGATGACCCGATTTCTTTAGGTGCCAGAACTGACGTTTCTCGTTTAGTTTGCGTCTTAGACATCATTCGTTTCGAGATTTCCGTTACTTCAGCCTCTTTACTGCCATAAGCCAATAATCCAACACTTGTTGAATATATAGGGTTATCGACAATGTCCGACATTCCTTTAGTACTATCTGGTAAAGATAGTCGAACAGGCATCTGGAAAACCTTCTCCGCCAGTTCAGCTGCCCCTTCCATTAGGGACGTACCCCCAGTAATTACAATACCTGCAGGGATACGCTCAGCATATCCACTGCGCCTTAACTCATCTAAAACTAAATTGTAAATTTCTTCATACCGAGCCTCTACAACTTCAGTTAAGGCATGGCGTGTAATAGATCTTGGTTGACGATCCCCAACACTTGGCACTTGAAGAACCTGCTCAGCAGAAGCCATAGAAGACATTGCACAAGCATACTTCACTTTAATTTCTTCTGCGTGTTGAGTCGGAGTACGCAGAGCCATCGAAATATCATTCGTGACCTGATCACCCGCCACCGGAACCACTGCAGTATGGTGCAACGCGCCATCAATCCAAACTGCGATATCAGACGTTCCTGCACCGATATCTATTAAACAAACACCTAAATCTTTTTCATCTTCACTTAGTGAAGATTCACTGGAAGCCAGCTGTGAGAGAATGACACCATCCACTCCCAACCCACAACGCTTAATACATTTCTCCACATTCATCACAGCGTTCACGGCGCCTGAGATTAAGTGGACATTGGCCTCTAAACGAACACCAGACATTCCCAAAGGATCTTTGATGCCTTCCTGCGAATCTATGTGGTATTCCTGAGGCAGAATATGTATCACTCGCTGATCTGAAGATATTGGCACAGCTTGCGCGGCATCAATGACTCGATCAATATCTTCTTTTTGCACTTCGCCATTTTTCACCGCCACAATGCCATGAGAATTCAAGCTGCGTATATGGCTCCCAGCAACACTGACATAAACAGAATGTATATTACAACCTGCCATCAATTCAGCTTCCTCAACAGCTCTTTGGATAGACTGCACTGTTGACTCAATATTGATGACAACACCACGCTTCATACCCTTTGAACTATGAGAGCCAATACCGACAATTTCCAAACTACCATCAGCTAGAACTTCGCCAACCAAACAGATAACTTTCGATGTGCCTACATCCAAACCGACTATCATTTTACCTTCCCGGCATTACGTGTTTTTATGGAGACCCTCTTCATGCTGTACAAAAAAGCAACAAACAGGCCAACATTATTTATTTTTTGCCCAACCCACTGCTACCCCATGAGGATAGCGAGCATCGACAGACGTTATTTGATCTATTCTACCCGATAAATCACTTTTATACACCGCTATAAAGCGCTGTAACCGTTCTAATATCTCGGTTCTTCCTAGCTTGACGGCTACTCCATTGGTAAAAACAATATTCCAAGCCCCCCTTGGCTCCAAGGTGAGAGAAAATATCCGCAATGAAGAGGAAGCAAGCACTTGGCTTACTAAACCAAACTGCTCGAGCACAATATCGCTTGAACCTTCTGGACCATAAAGCCGAGTAAGCGGCAAATCAGGCACCGTCTTTGGAGTAATAACGGCAGCAGAGGTGGAAAGAACTTGCCTATCCCCCCAGTATGCTAGAGGCGTATGCTCATGAACAAGCACCTGCAACGTATTTGGCCAAACTTTACGAATCTCTGCACTTGCCACCCACTCTGATGACAAAACTGTCGCTAAGGCGTCCGACAAAGAAACACTTAAAAGGCTCTGATTGAGCAAAGAAGAAAAATCGGACTGCAACTCTGCTTTCTTTGCATATTTCAGATCCCCTTTGATCTCAATATTCTCGATAGCAAACCAAGTTTCAGAGGATTCATTTCCCTGAAATGTCGCCACCAATATTAATAAAATCGCCCCAATGAGTGCCGCTATTCTCATACGCTAGTTACGCCCAACTTTATCCCAAGCACTTTGCGCAATCTTCTCTACTAATGAAGCATAGTCAATTCCAACATAATTAGCCGCCATAGGAACCAAACTATGAGATGTCATACCCGGCGCGGTATTCACTTCCAACACCCAAAAGACCCCAGCTTGATCGCGCATTACATCAACACGCCCCCAACCAGAACAACCCAATGAGCGATAAGCATCCAACGCCAGCATTTGCAGCTCATTTTCATCATCTTCATTCAGGCCACAAGGTAGTAGATACTCGGTATCATCCGCAATGTATTTTGCCTCATAGTCATACAACTTATGATCAGGGGCAGGCTTAAGCCCTATTGGAGGATAAGCCACGTCATCGATAATCGTTATCGTGAATTCAGGCCCATCAACAAACTCCTCAACCAGAACATCAGAGTCATACTCAAGCGCCTTAAGAAGCGCTTCATCAAGCTCCGCTCTGTTAGTGGCTTTGTTAATTCCAATAGTAGACCCCTCTCTTGAAGGCTTTACTATCACTGGATAAGACATCTGTTCTTCAATGACATCTGCATCAGCATGCCCAACAAAAGACAAATAAGCTGGCGTCGGAATACCAATACCATGCCAAAAGCGCTTAGTTAGCACTTTATCCATTGCCAACCCACAAGCCAAAGGCGAGCTTCCCGTATAAGGCTTACCAAGCATTTCAAGCAAAGCTTGAACTCGACCATCCTCACCTTCACCACCATGCAAAGCGATGAACGCCACATCGAATGATACAGACTGCAATTGCACAATAGGATCCAACAGCCCATCAGCGCCATAAAGATCCACTTCTACAACCTGGAAACCTTTTGACCTAAGGCCTTCCGCGACCAAAGGACCGCTTTGCATCGACACTTCACGTTCAGCCGAGCGGCCACCATAAATAACAGCAATCACTGCTTCTTTTAGTGTTTTTAACATCTTAAATTCCGCTCACTGATAAGTTTTTCGATACCATGCCAATGTCACCAGCACCTTGCGTAATAAACAAATCTCCCTCACGCAGGACATTACTTAAAATGGAACGCAAATCCGCCTCACCGCCAACATGAATAGGATCAACATTACCACGCTGACGAATACTGCCACACAAAGAACGACTGTCAGCACCGTTAATCGGGACTTCTCCAGCTGAATAAACATCAAGCAGCAGCAACACATCCACCTGAGACAAAACCCGAACAAAATCTTCGTAAAGGTCGCGAGTCCTAGTGTAACGATGCGGCTGATACACCATCACCAATCGTTTTTCTGGCCAACCTGCACGAATTGCCTTTATCGTTGCCAAAACTTCACTCGGGTGGTGACCATAATCATCAATAAACATCACATTAGACCCGTTCGGAAGCTCTAACGGTTTTTGTTCTTGGAAGCGACGACCAACCCCTTCAAACCCCATCAAACCAGCCTGAATAGCACTGGCATCAACACCTAAATCTGTTGCTACTGCAATCGTTGAAAGCGCATTTAATACATTGTGACGCCCAGGCATTGGCAAACGAATCTTCAGCGGCTCACCCTCAGGACGGTGGGCTAAAAACTCGCAGTAGCGACCAGTTTGGACAATGTCGGTCGCATAGAAATCAGCCACTTGATCTATCCCGTAAGTCAAAACAGGACGACTCAGTAATGGCAGAATTTCGCGAACATTTTCATCATCAACACACAACACTGCCAAACCATAAAATGGCAGGTTATGCACAAACTCTACGAATGTATGCTTCACTTTCTCAAAGTCACCATCGTAAGTATCCATATGATCTTCATCAATGTTGGTCACTATGACTGTCTGTGGCTGCAAATGCAGGAAAGAAGCATCGCTCTCATCCGCCTCAGCAACAAGATACGCACTGCTACCCAATTGCGCATTCGCGCCAGCACTGGTTAAACGACCACCGATTACAAAGGTTGGTGCCTCACCAGTTGACGCCAAAATAGACGCCATCAAACTTGTTGTGGTTGTTTTGCCATGGGTACCAGCAACCGCAATGCCATGGCGATAACGCATAAGCTCCGCCAACATCTCCGCTCTACGAACAATAGGAATACGATGCTCTTTCCCCCAAATAATTTCTGGGTTTTGCTCATTTACCGCAGTAGACACCACAATAACATGGGCGTCATACACGTTTTCTTCTAAATGGCCGAGATAAATTTTGATCCCTAACTCTTCAAGTCGCTCTGTTGTCGAGGACGCCTTAAGATCTGACCCTGATACCTGATAGCCTTGGTTATGTAACACCTCGGCAATACCACACATCCCAACACCACCAATACCGATAAAGTGAATATTTTGGATACGACGCATTGTCGGAATATCGTACTGAGTTTTGTTATTCATCATGATTTAATTAACCTTAAACAGTGTGCAACAACATCTTGTGTTGCATTTGGATGAGCAACCAATTTGGCCTGCTCACCCATTTTCAATAATGTCTCTTCACTCTCTACAAACTCAGAAAGCAATGAAATGATTTTTTCACAAGTTAACTGTGGTTGAGGCAATAAATAAGCGCCTCCATTTTTTTCTAAATACAGTGCATTGGCCGTTTGATGATCGTCAATTGCGTAAGGATATGGAACCAAAATAGACGGCAGCCCAGCAATGGCCAGCTCACTTACCGTCATAGCACCTGCCCGACACAATACGATATCCGCCCAATAATACGCTTGATCCATGTTATCCAAGTAAGGCTCAACCCGTGCATCCACTCCAGCCTCACGATACATGTCTGAGACCGCATCAAAATTACGAACTCCGGTTTGATGCCAAACATCTAACCGCTGAGAAAAAGGCCATTGCGCCAAAACTTGCGGGACCACATCGTTAATTGCCTTAGCTCCCAAACTACCGCCTACAACAAGTAATCGCAGCGGTCGCGCAACACCACTTCTAGATTCACGAACCCGCTGATCTAAAATAGTGTTCCTAATTGGATTGCCAACACTAATAGCCTTTGGCAAAGCACCATCAAAAGCCTGTAACCTTAAACTTGCCACTTTGGACAGTAATTTATTTGTTGTCCCAGCAATGGCATTTTGCTCATGAATAACCAAAGGAATTCCCAGAAGTCGAGCTGCCACACCGCCAGGGCCTGCCACAAACCCGCCCATGCCCAACACAACATCAGGCTTAACCTTTTGCAAAACGGCCACAGCTTGGCCTATCGCATGCAACACTCTAAACGGCGCTGCCAACAAACCAAGTAATCCTTTACCTCTCACGCCTTTAATAGATAAAGAGTGCAAAACAATATCCTGCTTAGGCACAAGAGACTCTTCCATGCCTCCTTTCGAACCTAACCACTGAACATCTAAACCTTTGTCCCTAAAACTATGAGCACAAGCCAATGCTGGATAAATATGGCCACCCGTTCCGCCAGCCATAATAATGACCTTATTTACACCACTCATGCTGCACTCTCTTTCAATTTAGAAGATTCTCCCGAATCGTTTTCAACACGTCGATTTTCAATATCCACACGCGCAACAACAAACAAACTGCTCAAAGTAATAATCAGGCTACTGCCACCATAACTAATAAGAGGCAACGTAAGTCCTTTAGTCGGTAAAAAGCCTGTATTCACGCCAATATTAATGATTACCTGAGCCAAAATAAGAATGGAAAAGCCGAAGCACATATAGCCAGCAAACGGGCGAGATAAAGTCATAGCACGACGACCAATTTTAAAAGCCCGCGCCACCATCACTGCAAACAGAAAGATCAGCAACAAACCACCAAACATACCGGTTTCTTCAACCCAAATGGAAAACACAAAATCCGTATGCGCCTCCGGCAGATAAGATAGCTTTTGCACACTATTACCAAGCCCCAAACCAAACCATTCCCCGCGACCATAAGCAATTAAGGCCTGACTCAACTGATAGCCTTCATTAAACGGATCCGCCCAAGGGTCGATAAAGTTCATCAAACGTTTCAATCGATAGCTTTCTGAAATTGCAACGACGCCTAGCATCAAAACCGCACCGATCATCAGCAATAAAAACTGATACAAAGGCGCGCCGCCCAAAAAGAGCAGCACCATCACCGTACCAAGTAGAACAACGGACGCACCGAAATCTGGCTCAAACAAGAGAAACAATAGAAAAATACTACAAAGACAAAGAGGAAGAACGAACCCCACCCAACCTTCTCGCACTCGATCCGCTCTACGCACCAGATAACCAGAGACGTAAACCACCATACAGACTTTAGCGACTTCAGACGCCTGAAGGTTAAACACGACAAGGTTAATCCAGCGACGACTGCCATTAACACTCTTACCAATCCCCGGCATCAACACAAGAATAAGTAAGATGAGCGACAAGCCCATCATCAAAATGCCCCATTTATGCAACTGGCTTGTCGGCAATGACAATAAAATCCAACCTGAAATCAAACCAATAATCAGATACAGAGCCTGTCGCACCATAAAAAAGTAAGGGTGACCGTGAATATTTTCAGATATAGAAATGGAAGCACTTGAAACCATCACCATTCCAAGCGCTAGAATAGCCACAACAGAAGCTACGAAAACCGCATCGACCTGAGCAAATTCACGAATAGAAACTCGGTCAAATACCTTCAACCATTTCATAATGCATTAACCAACCGAGCAAAATGCTCACCGCGTACTTCATAATTTTTATACATATCTAGACTGGCGCAAGCAGGCGAGAACAAAACAATATCTCCCTCTTTGCCATCCTGCCCGATACTGGCCACAATTTGATCCAAGGTATCAAAGTGCTTTACTTCAGCATCTGCGGGCAACACTTCAGCGATTCGTTCTGCGTCTTTCCCAAACAAATACGTGGTGCGTACAAAATCTTTTACAGGTTTAGCAAGTGCTCGAAAATCGGCCCCTTTTCCTTCGCCGCCGGCAATCAGTACAATATTTTTAGTCGCAGACGAGCCAAGCCCTTGAAGCGCCGCTAAGGTTGCCCCCACATTTGTGCCTTTTGAGTCATTGATGTAAGTAACCCCATTGTGCGTACGAACCGTCTCACAACGATGTGGCAAACCACCAAATTCGCTTAATACTTTAGCAATAGGTTCAGACATGACATCCACACCCAACAACTCAATCATCGCCAGAGCAGCCAAGACATTGGCATGATTATGAGAGCCCTTTAGGGCGATTTGAGAAGTGTGATACAGCCTTTCAACACCACGACAAAGCCAAGCACCATCCCCATCCTTAAGCATGCCGTACTCTTTTAGATCGGGGCTTTTAGTCGTAAAAGCACGGACAGGGACGCCCTCAGCCAACAGCGGAGCCGTCAAGATATCCTGTTTATTACATACGGCCGCTTTACAACCGCGATAGACTTTTTGCTTAGCCCGCTGATACTCATAAAGATCTTTATAACGATCCATATGATCTTCGGAAACATTCAGGAGACAGGCCAAATCAGCCTGAAGAGCATGTGTCGTTTCTAGCTGAAAGCTAGACAACTCAAGCACATAGAAATCAGTATTAGGAGCCAGCAAATCCAAAGCTGGCAAGCCTAGATTACCGCCTGCCTTAGCATTTTTACCACACGCCTGAAGCAGTAATGCGACCAAAGTCGTTACCGTACTTTTGGCGTTCGATCCTGTAATAGCAACAAAAGGCGCATCAACATAATCGCAGAACAAATCGATATCACCACGCATAGCCACACCACGCTCAGCAAGGCGAGCCAAAACAGGTGTGCGTAACGCGATACCGGGACTTACAAACAGCTCTGTCACCCCAAGGGTTTCAAGCACCTCTAAATCACCAGTAAAGATCCGCTCTTCAGAGCAAAGTTTTTTTGCCTCTTCCAAGCCAGGTGGATTTTCACGAGAATCCACCACGTAAAATTCAATTCCCTTGCTAGCCAAAAAGCGCACACAAGACAAGCCTGTCGCTCCCAAGCCGACAACGGCTCTTATCCGATCTGACCCGATCAACGACATGCAAAACTCCTAGCGTACTTTTAAGGTTGCAAAACCTACTAAAACAAGACAAACAGTGATAATCCAAAAACGAACAATCACTTTAGGCTCAGCCCAGCCCTTTAATTCGAAGTGATGATGGATTGGTGCCATCCTAAATATTCTTCGTTTGGTCAGCTTATAAGAGGCAACCTGCAAAATGACAGACACTGTTTCCATAACAAAAACACCGCCCATGATGAACAACACCAATTCTTGGCGAACAATCACAGCAATGGTTCCTAATGCTGCCCCCAAAGCCAAAGAGCCAACATCGCCCATGAAAATTTGCGCAGGGTAAGTGTTAAACCACAAAAAGCCCAAACCAGCCCCGGCAAGGGCGGCACAAAACACCAGCAACTCCCCAGAACCATGCACATATGGGATAAGCAAATAATCTGCAAATCGTATATTACCGGTCAGGTAGGCAAACACACCAAGTGCTCCACCGACTAAAACCGTCGGCAGAATCGCCAACCCATCTAAACCATCCGTCAAGTTCACAGCATTACTCGTACCGACAATTACGAAATACGTCAGCACAATAAAAAACGCACCTAAAGGGATGGCAACATCTTTAAAGAGAGGCACAATCAGCGCCGTTTCAGCCGGAGTGCTCGCTGTGTAATACAAATAAAAGGCAGCCGCTAGACCAAACACACTTTGCCAAAAATACTTCCAACGACTAGGAAGGCCACGCGAGTTCTTCTCAACCACTTTGCGATAATCATCGACCCAACCAACAACACCAAATGCCAGCATAACCAACAAAACAACCCAAACATATTGGTTACGCAAATCGCCCCAGAGCAATGTACTCACAGAGATAGAAAATATGATCAGCGCTCCGCCCATGGTCGGGGTGCCAGCTTTAGACAAATGTGTCTGAGGGCCATCATTACGAACAGACTGACCAATTTGCAAACGCTGCAAAAAAACAATGACTTTATTCCCTATCAAAAGAGAAATAGCCAACGCGGTAAGCACACCCAAAATGGCACGCAAAGACAAATAATTGAATACGGTAAAAAAGGTATGGTATTTACTTAAATACGCCGTGAGCAGAAGTAACATTGTTAAGGAATATCCTAATTGATTAATGCTTCAATGACATTTTCCATTTTAGCGGACCGAGATCCCTTTACTAAAATGGCGTGTTTTTTATCTAGAGGTCTAACAACCGTCGCCGCCTCATTATGGGTTTCACAAAATATTGCGTTTCCCCCTTTATCCCTAAATGCCACTCCAGCAACTTTCGCTACCGGGCCGACACAAATCAAATAAGATATTCCTTTATCTCTCGCATATTCACCCAAGCCATAATGAATCGCATCTCGCTGCTCACCCAATTCACCTAAAGCCCCTAAAATTAACCAGGTCTCTTCTACAGACTGCATCGATAACACATCTATTGCAGCCTCAACTGACTTTGGGCTGGCATTGTAGCAATCATTAATTATAAGAGCGCCATTTTTTGCCTTAAGGCGCTCTAATCGCCCTGATACCAGCACAGGTGCGGCTAATTTATCAGTCGCTTGTTTAAAATCAATACCTAGAATCAACATAGCTAAAACAACCGCCATGCCATTGGCAATTTGATGCTTTCCAGCACCTGCGATAGTGACGGGTAAAGCTTCCCCATCATAATGAAACAGTGCTGAACTAGACTCTGCACCTAAAACTATTTCAGAGGCATAGAGACTCGCCGCTGCAGTAAAGCCAAACGAATAGACGTTACGATCACCAGCCAAGCCACACCAATAATCAAAATACTCATCATCGGCGTTCAAAATGACACTAGCAGCAGATGAAGAGCCAGATATTAATGCGCCCTTTTCCTTGGCTATACTTCCAAGATCGCCTAGCCCTTCAAAATGACTTCCGCTGGCATTCGTCAATATCACTATATCCGGATGCGCTATTTTTGCTAATAACGGAATTTCACCCGTAAAACTGGTACCCGCTTCAATGACTGCAACTTGATGATTCTCTTCCAGTTCAAGCAATGTTTGCGGCACACCAATTTGATTGTTCAAATTGGCGCGTGTTTTTAACACATTTTTATTGCTAAGAGACTGAGCTAACCAATCTTTTACGGTTGTTTTACCATTACTACCGGTAATACAGACAACTTCACCTTTAAAGGCATCTCTAACCAAGCGGGCTATTGCGCCATAAGCTAATGTTGTATTGCTCACTTTAACGTAATTTTGCACATCTACATCGCGCTCAGAGACAACAGCAAGCGCGCCACCATCTATCGCTTGAGTGACATAATCATGACCATCAAAACGTTCACCTTTAATAGCGACAAAAATACAGCCACTTGTGATTTTTCTTGTATCCGTAACAACTGCGTTTATTTCACAATCATCACCAACAAGCTCGCCATTACAAGCTTGTGCAATATCTGAAAGAGTAAGATTAATTAACATAGCTTTTCACCCCCTTCAGAGCCTCTTCTTTATCGTCAAAATGATGCTTAACACCCTTTATATCTTGATAAGACTCATGACCCTTTCCAGCGATCAACACAACATCGTTCGGCCCTGCAGACAAAATAGCCTGCTGAATTGCCACTCTACGATCGGGCTCAAAACTAAATGCCTCACCCTCATTTGTCTGTGACAACACATCTGCAAAAATCTGGTCTATTGATTCTGTACGCGGATTATCCGACGTCAACCAAACATAATCTGCATTTTGCATAGCGGCCGCCATCATCAAAGGTCGTTTACCACGATCCCTATCGCCTCCACAGCCAAACACGCAAATCAAGCGCCCACTGGCATGTTCTCTCAATGCTTGCAGCGCAACTTCTAAAGCATCCGGCGTATGTGCGTAATCAACCACTACAATAGGTGCATTTGGACATTGCACCTTATCCATACGTCCGGGCGCGCCGCGTAACGAAGACAGACCTGATATCAACGCCTGCTTATCTTCGACGTCATACCAAAGACTCGCCAGTGCAGCCAAAGCATTTTGTATATTAAAACGCCCCAATAAAGGCAAAAATACCGACGACTCCCCTTCAGGATGACAAAGCAAAAAACGACTCCCTGTCGGCTCAAGGGTTAATTGCTTAACATAAAAATCCGCTTCGGGGTTATGCTCGCTATAGGTATGACGGGCCGACGTAGTCGCACCCTCAGCCATAAAACCAGAATAAGAATCATCAAGGCAAAAGACAGAATGAGACACCGTCTCTACAGAAAATAAGCGCCGCTTAGCCAACGCGTAGGCATTCATATCACCATGGTAATCCAGATGATCACGAGAAAGGTTTGAAAATACCGCCGTCTGAAAAGGAACCCCTTCTATACGCCCTTGATCCAAAGCATGAGAAGACGCTTCAAAGGCAACAAAGTTTACGCCCTTTTCAGCCATATTCATTAAAGTAAGATGCAAAGACAAAAGATCTGGCGTAGTTTGTTTTGCTTCGGCCAAATCCCCTAAAGCCCCAACGCCAAAGGTTCCAACCAAACCGCTGTTGAAGCCCACAAAATTCGCCAGTTGAGCAATATAAAAGCAAATGGAAGATTTACCGTTTGTGCCAGTTACAGCCACCATATGCCCGGGCATACTACCAAAAAAGCCATGCAAACAAGACACTAACAACGCCGCAGGATCAGCGACAGAAATGAGTTCTATGTTATCGTGCTGTAAGTTCAGGTCAGAAGGCACAACGGCCACCTTGCAACCTAAGGCAGCAACATTATCCAAATAGTCCCAACCATTAGATGTAACACCCGGCAAGGCAAAAAAAACGCAATCCTCATCCACTTTACGACTATCGGTTTCTAACCGGCTATAAAAAGCAGAATGCGGATTACCCTCTACAGAGTAACCCGCCAATTTAAGTAATTGATCATGTCTTAATTGCCCCATTTAACCACCCTGCACAACTTGATATGGCACTTTCTTGGGTTCCAAACGCACCTCTCTAAGTCCTTCGGGCAGGTCTGGGTAAATATTCAATGTTGTTAACGCCCCTTCCATCACGCGTGAAAAAACAGGAGCAGCCACTTCACCGCCATAATACTCGCGACCTTTAGGATCATTAACCATAACGACCATTGCCAATCTAGGGTTAGAGGCCGGAGCAACACCTGCAAACAAAGCGATATACTGGTCGTATTCATACCCTTTCGAGCCTACTTTATGAACCGTACCTGTCTTTCCTGCAACACGATAACCGGGAATTTTTGCCGCTTTACCAGAGCCTTTTTGAACAACAGACTCCATCATTTTCACAACATCACGCGCTACTTTTTGAGGAATAACCTGCTTACCATCAGCCGGAACATCCTGTTTAAAAATAGTCACAGGCACACGATAACCATCATTAGCCAATGTCATATAAGCCTGAGCCAACTGCAATGTGGAAACAGATAAACCGTATCCATACGATAACGTCGCAATCTCTGACGGATGCCATTTAGGATGAGAAGGAAGAACCCCAGAAGCCTCACCCGGAAAGCCAATGCCAACTGGTGAACCTATGCCTAATTCATAGTCCATATTCCAAACCGCGTCTTGCGGTAGTGACAAAGCAATCTTTGATGCCCCAACGTTACTTGATTTGATTAATAGTTTTTCAAAATCAATCACACCATAATTGGCAGCATCACGAATCGTAAATCGACCAAAGCGCAAATAACCTGGAGAAGTATCAATGGTCGTTTCAGTTGTGTACTGGCCAGACATTAAAGCAGCCGAAATAGTAAAAGGCTTCATGGTTGAGCCAGGCTCAAATAAATCGATCACTGCACGGTTACGCAACTCTTCATATTCTAGTTTAGAGCGGTCATTCGGGTTATAAGATGGCTGATTGACCATAGCCAAAATCTCACCGGTTTTCACATCCAAAATCACAGCAGAAGCGGATGTAGCTCGGTGCTCTTGAACCGCAGCTTTAAGCTCTCGATAAGCCAAATATTGCAATCTCAGGTCAATACTAAGCTCAATATTTTCACCAGGGTGCTCCGTTTCATCCACACCGACACCACGAATAATATTGCCCGATAGATCCTTCACATAACTGCGTCGGCCAGGCTGACCTTCCAGCGCTTTATCGTAAGCAAGCTCTATGCCTTCTTGGCCTTTGTCATCGATGTTAGTAAAACCAACAACATGGGCTGCAACCTCGCCCGCTGGGTAAAATCGCTTATATTCTTTCGTCTTACTCACACCGACAACATGCGCCGCCATAATAGCATCAGCTTCATGGGGAGGAATTTGGCGTCTAAGATACATAAAAGAACGCGTCTTATTGGCTTCAAACCGTTCTTGCAACCACGCTCGCCCTACACCCATAACCTCAGCAAGGCGCTTAATTTCTTGTTCAGGGCCAATATTCATAGAAGGATCGCGAGGCATTTTCCACAGTGCTTTTGGGTTTGCAATAATAGTCCATGTTGGTGTACTTACCGCCAAAGGCTCACCTCGACGATCTAAAATCATGCCTCTCGTTGCAGGAATAGACTCAGTGCGCACTGCACGCATTTCACCCTGGTTTTGTAGGAAAGCTTTATCAACAACCGTCAAATGAAACAGTCGCCCCCCAGCAATGAGGAACAACAACAAGGCGATAGCATATACAAACCTAAAGCGCCATTTTCCTGGTATGTGAACACTATTATCAATTTTCATGGTTTCACTATTATCAATTCATCCTGAGAAGGAGCATGCATATTTAAATCTTTAATAGCCGCTTGCTCTAAGCGGCTAGGCTGAGTCAGAGCACTTTGCTCAAGAAGCAACTGCCCCCATTTCACTTCATAATCCACTTCGTCTTGCTTCAACGTTTGAAGGTAAGAAAAGTCTTTTCTAAAGTCGTAAACTTGAATAACAACAGCAATTGAAACGATAGCCAGCAACACGACACCGACAGCAAACACCAGCGGCGAAAAGCGCGACTTAATCACTGACTCGCTCCAACACTCGTAACACAGCGCTACGCGAGCGCACATTTTCACTCACCTCTGATTGAGAAGGCTTAATCGCTTTACCAACCGTCTTAAATTTAATGTCGAGGTGTGCGTTACGAATAGGCAAATGTCTTGGCAGCTCAGGCCCTTTTGATTTCAACTTCATAAAGCGCTTAACAATTCGATCTTCAAGAGAATGAAAACTGATAACCGCCAAGCGCCCACCCACTTTCAATGCTTCTGCCGCCGCATCTAAGCCTACTTCCAAGTCGCCTAACTCATTATTGATATGAATTCGGATACCCTGAAATGCTCTAGTCGCTGGATTTTTGCCTTTTTCCCAAGCAGGGTTAGCCTCAGCAACAATTTTAGAAAGCTGAAGCGTTGTCAGGATTGGAGTATGTGCACGGTACTCACAAATCGCCTTCGCAATACGACGGGAGAATCGCTCTTCGCCATATTGATACATCACATCGGCCATTTCTTTTTCACCAGCAGAAGCAATCCATTCAGCAGCACTTAAGCCTTTATCTGGATTCATGCGCATATCAAGCGGGCCATCATTCATAAAACTAAAGCCACGTTCAGCATCGTCAATTTGAGGAGAAGAAACCCCCAAATCCATCATCACGCCATCCACTCTATCAACACCAAACACACTTGAAATATGCTCAGCCATGTTCGCGAAACTGTCTTGAACAATAGAGAAGCGTGAATCTTCTTGCTCTAATGCTTTGCCATAACCTATTGCCACAGGATCTTTGTCAAATCCCAGCAATCGGCCTTTGTCTAATCGGTCTAAAACCAAACGAGTATGCCCCCCACGGCCAAACGTCCCGTCTACATACAGGCCATTCGTGTCAGTTACGAGCATATCGACGGACTCATTAAGCATGACGCTTATGTGTTCTGCCATCGTCTTTGTCATAAAGAAATATCCATCATGGTTTCAGTTTGTAAGTCTCCAAGAGCATCTTGGGACAAATAATCTTCTCGTTGTGCTTCCCACTCTTCTTGGCTCCAAATTTCTAATTTTTTGCCTTGACCAAGAATCGTCAGCTTTTTATCCAGTCGAGCAAATTCACGCAGTGGCGCAGGAAGCAAAATTCGCCCAGCTTTATCCACTTCTAAATCAGTCGCATGACCAACTAAAAGACGCTGTAAACGGCGCGCTTGTGGCTGGAAAGTTGGCAACTTATCTAACTTTTGCTGGATCTGTTCCCACTCTGACAAGGGGTAAAGCAACAAGCATCTCGACACGGGATCAATGGTAACGACGACACCATCATCGTCATATTGGGCGAGATCATCGCGCAAGCGTGCAGGGAGCGACATTCGCCCCTTCACATCAACGCTTACCTGATGAATCCCACGAAACATTGTCATATCCCACTTATCGACACTTTATCCCACAATTTAACACTTTTTTGGAAAAATAGTAAAAAAATATCGATAATAATTAAAATAGAAAAACGACAGACACAAAAAAGCCGCCAAAAAAGGCGGCCACAAAAGTCTAGGCTTAAGAACAATCACGAAAAAAATAAAAGGGAAAACAACAACTTCTTTTGAAAGCAGATCTACGAAAAAAGCAAAGGTGTACAAAGAATATCGCTCAAGCGACAAAGGAATAAAAAAGAAGGGAAATGTGCAAGTTGGCCGATAAGCCGGGTTCTGTCGTGGACAGTCATTCATCTAATACGTACATCACTGCACGTCTTTAGCAACCTACCCGAACTCAGCGCGGGTCACGCCAAAGAGTTCCTATTTGGTCTTGCTTCAAGTGGGGTTTACCTTGCCACGAACTGTTGCCAGTCGCGCGGTGCGCTCTTACCGCACCATTTCAACCTTACCGGCAGTAAACTGCTTAGGCGGTATATTTTCTGCTGCACTTTCCGTAGGCTCACGCCCCCCAGGCGTTACCTGGCACTTTACCCTGCGAAGCCCGGACTTTCCTCCCCCCAATAAATTGAGCGGCGACTGCCTAGCCAACTTGCGACGCGCATATTACTTATCTACGCAGGTAATAACAAGCGCTTTCTTGCCAACAGAAAATTTTATTCGATTTTAAAATATTACAGATTAAGCAACAGGCAACTGAAAACACACCTCCAAGCCACCTTCTTCTCGGTTTTTTGCCGTTATCTGCCCTTTATGAGCCCGAATTATTCGCTGAGATATAGTAAGCCCAACACCAAAGCCACCGCTATTAGCCTCTCGCGCTTCAGAGGATCGATAAAAGGCATGGAAAATCTTCTCTAATTTATCATCAGATACACCGGGGCCGTTATCGCGTACATATATGTAAGCCATCCCAGCCTTTTCACTCGTTTCGACCTCGATCACACCACCACACCCTGCATAAAAGCAGGCATTACGAAGCACGTTTTCAATAGCATGTCGTAACTGAAGCGGATCACCCAATATGGTTTTAGGCGCTCGCCCCAATCGCGTAACAGTAATTCCTTTAAGCTGACTCTCAAAACTAACATCAGCCACAATGTCATCGAGCCACTGACGTAGATTCATTTCTTCTTTGATCAAAGAAGCCGCCTCAAGTCGACTCAACGTAAGAACCTGACCAATCAATTCATCCAGCTCATGCAGTTCCGTGCGAATCCTAGATAAATAGCCTTTTTGAGCTTCTAAACCATATTTATCCTCAGCGATGGTCAAAGCCACTTCAATTCGAGCCAATGGCGTTCTAAGTTCATGAGACACATCACGCATCAAGCGCTCTTTAGAGGATAAGAGCGTCTCAATTCGCACCGCCATTTCATTAAACTCACGCGCCAACTTACCAACAGCATCACTCCGTCGAGCCAACTTATTCTCGACCCTTGCCGTCATATCCCCTTGACCAAATGAGCGAGCAACTCGCTGCAACTTAAGCAAAGGACCTAATAACCAATAAGCCAACACACCACTCGAAACCAACAAGCCTAACAATGAAAATCCAACCACAGCCTCTGGTGCAAGCGAGTTAATTTCAGGGTTTGGTTTAAATATCAGCAAATACTGGACATTATTCCCACCTATCACCTGAATAAACTGGCTGTGCAAAAAGTCCGCCGAAGGACGACCTGTTGCATCAGGCGTGTTTTGCTCCCTAAAGTTACGAGGCAATGGCTTTAATAGAGGACGACCATTTTCCTGATATAAATAAATCGTACCAGACAGCCGCTTCTCAGCTTTTTCGGTTTCCTCTTGCAAGGAGTCTATACCGAACTTTTCATACCCAGCCACCAACTGAACACCCACATCTCCGAGCAAGTCAGCTGATACCTGATTGCGTTTTTGAATAAATTGGACCATCCCTAGACCAATACTGACAACAACAATGTTTGACAGCAGTACAACCAAAAACACGCGCAGAAAAGTATTTTTCATGAAAAACTAAGCACCTTGCTCATTCGATACAAATATATAACCAACACCTCGTACTGTTTTAATCCGAGGATCACCATTTTCTAAATTACCAATTTTTTTACGCAAATTACTAATATGCATATCTAAACTGCGATCATACATAGTTAATTTACGACCTAAAGCTTTTTCTGAAAGCTCCTGCTTAGTCAACACCTGACCTGGCGCCATTAACATACACTCAAGCAGTGTATATTCAGACGTCGTCAACTCAACCAACTCACCATTCAAATAAACCGTACGATCCTTACGACGTAGCAACACACCAGAAAGCTCAATGTCAGCAGTAGGATCATCTTCACGTTCTTGGCTTGCACGACGCATAATAGCCTTGATACGTGCTAGCAACTCACGCGGGTTAAACGGCTTAGACAAATAATCATCCGCACCCATTTCCAAACCAAGAATACGATCAATATCATCACCCTTGGCAGTCAACATAATAACCGGCACCGCACTCTTATTACGGATTTGCTTTAACGTTTCAAACCCATCTAACTCAGGCATCATAACATCAAGAATAACAATATCCGGCATATTCACAGCCATAAGCTCCAACGCCTCTCTGCCATTCCAAGCATGAGTGACATCATAACCCTCACCATCAAAGTACTCTTTAATCAAATCCGATAAACGAGCATCATCATCAGCAAGCAATAACTTAACCATAAATATTCCTCTTCATTTTACTATTCAAACAGCAAATACGCTGCCCTAATTTCAATTGTAAATATTACATCAGCCCCCAACAAACACCGCCCCCTCTTTTCACTCTATTTACAAAGAATGCTAATAAGATGAACTTAGCGAGTTAAAAATACAAAAAAAGCCGCTAAAAAAGCAGCTTTTTAATCACCCCATTAAACAAATCAAACTATTGCTTAAAAGGATCGCGAAGAACAATTGTTTCGTTACGATCTGGGCCAGTCGAAATAATATCTACTGGAACACCAACTTGCTTTTCAAGGAAGCGAATATAATCTTGCGCATTCTTAGGCAAAGCATCGAAATTTGGCGCACCAACTGTTGATTCTGTCCAGCCTGGCAACTCAACATATACTGGCTTAGCGTTTTCATAACCTTCACTGTCGACTAAAGACCCAGCCACTGGGTTACCATCAGCATCAGCGTAAGACACACAAACCTTAATCACTTCTGAACCATCAAGAACATCCAGTTTCGTCAAACACATACCTGAAACCGAGTTAATCTGAACAGCGTGACGCAAGGCAACAGCATCAAACCAACCACAACGACGAGAACGACCTGTTGTAGCACCAAACTCATGACCACGACGACCCAAACGCTCACCGTCTTCATCGAACAATTCTGTAGGGAAAGGACCTGAACCTACACGCGTAGTATAAGCCTTGGTAATACCAAGCACGTAATCCAAGTATAACGGACCAAAACCCGTACCGGCTGGAGCACCGCCAGCTGTTGTATTTGAAGACGTTACATAAGGATAAGTACCGTGGTCAACATCCAACAATGAACCTTGCGCACCTTCGAACATGATGTTCGCACCTGCTTTACGCAAGTCATGCAACAAAGTAATAGTGTCTGCCACCATTGGACGCAAGAAATCAGCCATTTCCAAGCCCGCAGCATAAACCTCATCAAATGAGATTGGATCTACTTTATGGTATTCAGTCAGTACGAAGTTGTAATACTCAAGCACTTCTTTCAGCTTAGCAGCAAAACGTTCAGAGTCTAACAAGTCTCCAACACGGATCGCACGACGAGCAACCTTATCTTCATAAGCTGGCCCGATACCACGACCTGTTGTACCAATTTTCTTCTCGCCTTTTGCAAGCTCACGAGCTTGGTCAATAGCAATATGATAAGGAAGAATTAATGGACAAGCCGCACTGATTTTCAAACGATCAACCGCTGGCACACCTTGCTCAAGAAGCTCAAGAACTTCTGTTTTTAAGGCAGCAGGAGACAACACAACACCGTTACCAATAATACACTGAACACCTTCACGCAAAATACCAGAAGGGATCAAGTGCAAAACGGTCTTTTTGCCATCGATAACCAATGTATGGCCAGCATTATGACCACCTTGAAAACGCACAACAGCTGCAACGTCCTCAGTAAGAAGGTCTACAACCTTACCCTTACCTTCATCACCCCATTGAGTGCCTAGAATAACAACATTTTTACCCATAATTTCAGGTCTCATTTAGATAGTTCTTAAAGAAAATTCTAGCTCTGAATCGGCATCAACTGCCAAGTCTCATCAACAAATTCCAACTTAAAGTCCGCATCTCCAGCGTAGACATCATCCAAGACCTCTATCACTCGATACCCTTCACTTCGTAAGGAGTTTGCTTTCTGCCAAAGCGCATCGCTTGAGCAAATTGGCGACAGAACCGTTTTTGGCTTATTCACCACAACATCAGTTAAAGCAACCAAGGCTTTCACATCCGTACTAAAACCCGTAGCTGGGCGTGAACGACCAAACACTTGTCCAATATTGTTATAGCGTCCGCCTCGAGCAATGGCATTACCATGACCAGGAACATAAGCCGCAAAAACAACACCAGTATGGTAGCTATAGGAAACCAAATCGCTTAGATCGAAATGAAGACCTACATTAGGAAAACGCTGACAAATTGAATCACTCACTTTTTGAAGCAAAACAATGGCCTCACGAATAGATTCATTCACATTCCCCAACAAATCCATCGCACGTTTCAATACCTCTTTGCCACCACACAAACGCGGCAAACCAACTAACCACTGCTGCTGGTCTGCACTCAAGCCATCAAGACTTTCCACGTAGCGGTCAAGTTCAGGCAAATCTTTTGCCTTATATAATTCAATCAACTTACTTTCTTGATCTGCATTAAGATCGCAAGCAGCAAGAACGCCACTCACCACATCAACATGCCCAAGATCAAGAACAAGATTAGACAAACCGGCTGTAGATAAGGTTTGCAACATCAAGGATAAAACCTCAACATCACTTTCTACGCCGCCATGACCATAAATTTCTGCCCCTAATTGTATAGGGCTACGTGTGCCATCTAGGCCAGCCGGCATGGTTCTTAAAACACTGCCGCAATAACTCAAACGTTGCACCCCATCATCTTTAAGACAATGAGCATCAATACGAGCAACTTGGGATGTAAAATCGGCACGAATACCTAAAAGTCGACCTGACAACTGATCAATTACTTTAAAGGTTTCAATTTCTAGGTCTGAGCCTGCTCCCGTTAGAAGGGAATCCAGATACTCTAATAGAGGAGGTATTACTAAGTGATATCCCCAGCTCTCATGGAGATTAAGCAGAGTTCTTCTAAGGTGCTCGATCTTAGCCGCCTGTTCAGGCAACGCTTCATCAACGCCCTCAGGAAGTAACCAGCGATCTGCTAATGTCATTAAATTGTCCTCTTAGCTTCGAGTCAGCAAAAGAAGCATTAATCCAAGAAACATACTAACCGCGCCCAGAATACGTAAATTTAAATCTGAGCTCGCGATAGCTTTCACCATTATCTCCCGCCAAACATTCGGAACTAAAAACGGCAAAAAGCCCTCAGCGATCAATAAAAGGCTGACGCCAACCAGCAGCGACTGCAACAATTCCTGCATAGATTCTCTTTATTTTGACCATTAAAAAACCGGGCTTGGCCCGGTTTGTGTAATAGTACCATGTTTCCCATTTTAACAAATAGGTCTCATGCACGATTATTGATGAATATCTACTCTATTTAGAACCACTGCTAGTAGAGCTATTCAAATATTTGAAGAATTCACTATCAGGCTCAAGCACGAACAAATCATTGCTACCACTAAAGCTTTCACGATAGGCCTGAAGGCTACGATAAAACTCGTAAAACTCAGGATCCTGCTTATAAACTTTAGAGTAAATAGCGGCTGCTTTAGCATCACCATCACCACGAATCATTTCAGCATCACGCTGTGCTTCTGCTTCTAAAACGACTTGTTGACGATCTGCATCTGCTCGAATACCTTCAGCCAACTCCAAACCTTTCGATCTGTGATCACGAGCTTCACGCTCACGCTCAGTTCTCATTCGCTGATAAACAGACTCACTAACATCTGGCGGTAAATCAATTCGCTTAACTCGGATATCAACAATTGAGATACCCAATTCATTTTGAGCAACCTGATTTAGCTCATCACGCAAACCTGTCATCAACTGGTCACGTTCACCAGAAACAACTTCGTGCATAGTACGCTCACCGAATTTATTTCGAAGTCCCGTATCAACACGAGAAGACAAAACGCGGTTCGCCACAAACTCATCACCAGACGTTGCTTGGTAATACTTAGCTACAGAGTCTATCTTCCATTTGACGTAAGAATCCACAACAACAGCCTTCTTCTCTAGCGTTAAGTAACGCTGAGGACGAGAGTCCATTGTCAAAATTCGAGCATCAAACTTTTTGACTTCGTTCATAATCGGAAGCTTAAAGTGAAGGCCAGGCTGAACATCATCCTGAACAATTTCACCAAACTTAAGAACAACCGCACGCTCTGTTTCACTCACCACAAAAAGTGTTTGTGAAGCAACTAGCACACCGAGAAGAGCAACAAATAAAACGGAAAAAGAAAAGCCTCTCATTAGTTTCTGCCCTCTCTACGAATTGTTGCACTTTGACGTTTACGAATCTCTTCAAGAACTTGGTCAGTCAACATTCCAACATTGCTAGAATTCAAAGACCCAGACCCCTTAGACGACTCTGCACGCTGCTTCATTAACTGATCCAAAGGCAAATACATCATGTTATTTCCACCTTCAGTATCCACAACAACCTTATTCACATCTTTATAGACGGATTCCATTGTCTCAATATACAAACGGCGACGAGTAACGTCTGGCGCTTTCGTATATTCTCGATACAGTCTATCAAAACGATCAGCCTGACCACTTGCTCGAGCAACAATCTCAGAACGGTAAGCTTCAGCTTCCTCTCTGATACGCTGCGCACGACCACGTGCTTCAGGAATAATACCATTTGCGTAAGACTCCGCTTCATTACGGACTCTTAGCTCATCTTCTTTCGCCTTAATAACGTCATCAAACGCTTCCTGCACCTGAGTTGGTGCTTGCGTATTTTCAACGTTAACTTTCGAAATCAAAACACCAGTACCATAAGCATTGCTGTAGTCTTGGATACGAGCCTTAACCTCTGACGCTAACAACTCACGACCTTCCGTTAAGATTTGATCCATTTCAGAGCTACCCACAACATGGCGCAAAGCACTTTCTGTTGCCTGAGCCAAAGACTCTTCAGGATTACGAACATTCAGCAAAAAGTTCTTTGGATCTTGAACCGAATACTGAACAGAAACACCAACCTCAACAATGGCATCATCCACCGTCAACATAAGTGCTTTATGGTCATGGGAACGAACTTTCGTCACATTAACCTTACTAACAGTATCAATCATCGGAGGATTCCAATGCAGACCTGGCATAACTGTAGAGTGATATTTACCTAGACGAAGCACTACGCCTCGTTCTTGCTGATCCACTTGGTAAATGCCCGTAGCTGCCCAAAGAGCAAGCAGAGCAATCAGCGCAATAGCGATTAAACCACCACCGATTTTGCCCGAAAAATTAGAGCCACCACCATTAGAACCACCAGATTTACGGGACTTTTTAACGCCTAGCATCCCCATCAATTTCTGGAAAGCCTCATCCAAATCTGGAGGACCTTGTTCATTCCCACTAGGCTTGCGGCCCCATGGGTCATTGTTGGTTTCCTTTTCACGATCTCCATCTGGGCGTCCAGCACCATTATTACGGTTTTTATCTGGATTCCATGGGTCATTGTCGTTATTACCCGGTTCATTCCAGGCCATACTACATCTCCACTTTATTTTAATGATAATCCTGACAGCTTACACAGCTTCAATCTGATCCTCAGACATGCCAGCGCGAGCCAAAATTTGCAAATAATCTTTTTTAGGCAACTTAACATCAAGGACAAATCGGCCCATCTCATCAAAGCGCTCCGATTTCACTGCCCCATGCTCAAACAGCATAGCTCTTAATCGACCATACTTGTTCGACAAGTAAAGAGTTTCATTAAAAACGTCTTCCGCTAAAAGCTCTGCAATTGCCTGCTTAAGCAAATCAATACCTTGACCATCACGAGCAGACAACCAAACTCTTAAAGGGTTCCCGTCCGAATCACGATCTATTCGAGGTTCTGCGGTAGGCAAAGCATCTATTTTATTAAACACCTTAAGCGTTGGCACTTCATTAGCACCAATCTCTTCTAGCACAGAATCCACATGCTTCATATTCTCTTCGCGAGAAATATCGGCAGCATCAACAACATGCAAAAGCAAATCAGCCTCTGAAGACTCTTTCAATGTCGCCTGAAACGCTTTAATTAATCGGTGCGGCAACTGACGGATGAAACCAACCGTATCAGCCAAGACAATCGAACCAACCTGCTCAATATCTAAACGACGCAGTGTCGGATCCAATGTGGCAAACAACTGATCAGCCGCATAAACCTCTGACCCCGTCGCCCGATTAAACAAGGTTGACTTACCTGCGTTGGTATAACCAACCAGCGAGACCGTTGGCACTGAAGATCGATCACGGGATCGGCGGTTTTGATCTCGCTGAGACCCCACTTTCGCCAATCTCTTTTGAATCGCTTTAATGCGCTCTCTTAATAATCGACGGTCAGTCTCAAGCTGAGTTTCACCTGGACCACGCATACCTATACCGCCCTTCTGGCGCTCTAAGTGCGTCCAACCACGAATAAGACGAGTAGACATGTGCTGCAACTGCGCTAGCTCAACCTGCAATTTACCCTCATGGGTACGTGCACGCTGCGCAAATATATCAAGTATCAGTCCTGTGCGATCAAGCACACGACACTGCAATACACTTTCTAAGTTACGCTCTTGGGAAGGAGACAAAGCATGATCGAAAAGAACCACTTGAGCTTCTTCTCGATCAACAATGTCTTTTATTTCTGCTAGTTTACCGGTGCCAATAAAGTACCGGGCATCAGGACGCTGACGCGACCCTGATACAACAGCAACAGGATCGGCGCCAGCAGAAATAGCAAGCTCCACAAACTCTTCCGGCCCATAAGACTCATTTTGCTCATGAAAATCTATATGAACCAATACAGCTATTTCACCACTATCTGGACGTTCAAAAAACAATCTAGTATTCCTCTGTTCGCCTTGTTACAGACAAACTATTCAGCTTCATCTTCCGGCTGATCAGGAGACGGAACGCGAATTGTACGGGAAGGTACAACTGTAGAAATGGCATGTTTGTAAACCATTTGGCTAACAGTATTTTTCAATAGAATCACAAACTGATCGAATGATTCGATTTGACCTTGAAGTTTAATTCCATTTACAAGAAAGATAGATACTGGCACTCTTTCTTTACGTAGAATATTTAGATAAGGGTCTTGTAATGATTGCCCTTTTGACATTGTGATCTCCTTAAACAAGCAAAAAATATTAAATTAAATATTGATAAAACAATACTGTAGATACTACACCAAATTTTTACCGATTTCCCCTATATAATCCTGCTTTCTATGTAATTCAAGGCTTCCGGCACAAGATCTTTCGACAAACTATCGAAAATCATCAGATCCTCCCAGCCCCTTAACCAAGTAAGCTGCCTTTTTGCCAACTGACGAGACGCAACCACTCCTTTAAAGATAGCATCATCTAGCAAATCAGCACCGTCTAAATATTGCCATAGCTGTCGATATCCGACACAGCGCATAGATGGCATATCAATAGACAAGTCACCGCGGCGGTACAAACCTTCTACTTCAGCCAAAAAACCTTGGTCCATCATCTCATAAAAGCGCTGCTCTATTCGCTCATGCAAGACACTTCGCTCTTTCGGCATCACGGCCATATTAATCATATCAAATGGCAAAGACACAGTTTCTTGCTGCTCCCAAAACTGAGTCATAGTCTTACCCGTCAAACGATACACTTCAATAGCACGCTGCAATCTTTGAGGGTCATTAGGGTGAATACGAGAAGCGGCTTCTGGGTCAAACCTCTGCAACTCTTCATGCAAAGCCCCCCAGCCTTTCTCTAAAGCCTCAGCCTCAATCAAAGCGCGCAACTCAGCGTCGGCTTGCGGCATTTCAGCCAAACCTTTTTGCAGCGCATTGAAATACATCATAGTGCCGCCTACCAAAAGCGGTGTTTTACCTTTCGCAATAATCTCTTGTGACTGCTCAACCGCATCCAAAACAAAATCGGCCGCAGAATAAGATTCAAGCGGATCAATAATATCAATTAGCCTATGAGGAGCCCTTGCAAGCAACGCTGCATCCGGTTTGGCCGTGCCGATATCCATCCCCTTATAAACCAGAGCGGAGTCCACACTAATAATTTCAAAATCGTGGTGCTCAGCCAACTCAACGGCCAGCCCTGTTTTTCCAGAAGCCGTCGGCCCCATCAAACAAACAACATGTGGCTTCGTCATATTAACGCCCTCTCAAGAAAAGTTTATCCAAGTCAGACATTGTCAAATGCGCCCAAGTTGGTCGGCCATGGTTACACTGTCCACTTCGCTCAGTCACCTCCATATCTCGGAGAAGACTGTTCATTTCAGCAATAGTCAACTTACGATTAGCACGCACCGCACCATGACAAGCCATGGAAGCCATCAGCTCATTCGCCCTAGACTCCATCAAGTCAGACACCCCATTGATCGATAAATCACTTATAACATCGCGCACCAATCCTTCAACGTCCCCTCGAATCAGTATAATAGGAACTTCTCGAACCATGACACTTTCTAATCCCGTTCTTTCTACTCGAAAGCCGAACGACTCAAACACATTGCCACTTTCTTCTACCAAATCGGCTTCACTTTGCGATACAGACACATTGATCGGCACCAATAGCGGCTGAGACGATATGTTTTTTTGATAAAAAGCCGTCTTCATGCGCTCATATACTATTCGCTCATGTGCTGCGTGCATGTCGACTAAAATCAACCCTTGCTCACTCTCGGAAAGAATATAAACCCCATGCAACTGAGCCACCGCAAAACCTAAAGGCGGCACAGCTTGATAATCAGCATCTGATCTCGCAAAAGGGTCGCCAGATTGCCCTAGAGAGCTTGAAGGAGCAACTTCTCTCACCTCACCCGTCTCAGGATCAACCTCCTCCGTCGCAGACGCATATTCCTGAGCATAACCAGACAGCCGACGCATACCATCAAGCTGACCACGCACCTCTGAAGAACCCAAAGAACCAGAAGGTGAACGAGATTGCATCCACTCCATGCCAGACGCCGCAGGACGATTCGATAGCTGCAAAGCGGACTGCTCTGTAATATTTGAGCCGTATGAAGACGGTTCACTGGCGGCTGAATCCTGCATACCCGTTGGCGCCCCATCCGATTCAGGACGCACATCAGCGATAGCCTTATGAATTCGACTAAACAAGAAATCATGCACCAAACGCCCATCCCGAAACCGCACTTCATGCTTTGTTGGATGTACGTTTACGTCTACTGTAGAAGGGTCTAACTCAAGATATAAAACAAACGTTGGATGACGGCCATTATATAAAACATCACGATAAGCCTGACGAACGGCGTGGGCGACCAATTTATCTTTAACCACCCGACCATTTACAAAGAAGTATTGCAAATCCGCTTGGGAACGAGAAAATGTGGGCAAACCAATCCAGCCCCACAAACGCAAGCCAGCCGCTTCCACATCAAGCGTCAACGAATTCTCTATAAATTTCTTACCCAGCAAAGTGGCCAATCTATGCTCAGCGTGGAGCTGATCTGTCACTGGGCGAAGATCATATACCTGCTTACCATTATGACTTAAGCGAAAACCTGTTTCATAGCGACTCAGCGCCAAACGCTTCACCACCTCTTCTAGGTGGGCAAATTCGGTTTTTTCAGTACGCAGGAATTTACGACGAGCTGGCGTATTAAAGAACAAATCCCGCACATCGATCGTCGTACCTTGAGGGTGAGAAGCGGGACGAATTGCCGTCGCCATATCTTTGCCTTCTGCCTCTACACGCCACGCTTCTTCTTCATTTTCGGCCTGAGAGGTAAGGTGCATTCTTGACACAGAGCTAATACTGGCTAGCGCTTCACCACGAAACCCCAACGTACAGACAGCTTCCAAATCATCTAAAGTAATTATTTTACTTGTTGCGTGTCGGCTTAACGCTAAAGACAAATCATCTTTCATGATTCCAGTGCCGTTATCACGGATCTTTATGCGCCTAACGCCACCTTGCTCGACATCGATATCAAGCTGAGTGGCCCCAGCATCAAGACTGTTTTCAAGCAACTCTTTCACAACGGAGGCTGGTCGCTCAACCACCTCTCCCGCTGCGATTTGGTTAGCTAAACGCGGAGATAAAAGATTAATTCTTTTCATGAACGACCTTTGATTTCTGAGCTCTTTAGTTCAACACAAGAGCATAAGACAATTAGATTCTAGCCGGCAGGTATAACAAGCTTTTGACCAATCCAAATAACATCGTTACTTAGATTATTTGCTTGCCTTAAAGTAGGTAAAGACACCTGATTGCGTCTAGCAATTTCAGACAAAGTATCACCTTTACTAACGGTATACACATAATCAGAATGTTTCTTTTGCTTCCAAGCCACTAAGGTTCCATCTGGTGCATTCTTGGTAAAGTATTCGATGACACCTTTAGAAATAGAATCAGCCAACTTTACGCGATATGTTCTGCTCGATAAATTCTTGGCTTCCGTCTTGTTTGATACAAAGCCAGTTTCAATCAAAATAGACGGAATATCTGGTGATTTCAGCACCACAAAGCCTGCTTGCTGCACGCTGCCTTTATGTAAGACAGCCACATTTTTCATCTCACCGAGAACACTTTCACCAATATTCAGACTCATCTGAATCGTCGAGTTCATTGACATATCAAGCAAGACTTCAGCAAGCAACTGATCTTTGTCATCCAAAGAAATGCCACCCACCAAATCGGCGGAGTTTTCTTGTTGCGCCAGCCAGCGACCCATTTCAGAACTTTTACCACTCAATGACAGAGCCCACACCGAAGCCCCGCGAGCACTCGATTTTGTAAAAGCATCCGCATGCACGGAAATCATCAAATCAGCATTGGCTTCACGCGCCACACGAGAACGGTCACGCAATTGAAGATAGGTATCAGTTGATCGCGTCAACACAGCCTTAAAGCCATCAACCGCATTTATTCGTCGAGCCAGTTCCTTACTAATCGACAACACTATGTCTTTTTCACGAACATTGTACTGCCCCAAAGCACCCGGATCCTTTCCACCGTGTCCAGGATCGATCGCAATAACGATATCACGCTTTTCTTTGGATAAATTCGCTAAGCTTTTTACAACCGTCACCGGTTTGCTGACGCCATACTCAAGCTCAACCAATATTCTCGGGCCATAAGTACCATTTGCCGCCAACACAGTACTCTTCGCTTTTGCCTTTTGAGCCAAATCCAACACGAAGCGAACACCATTGTCTCGCTTAGCGTAACGAACTCGCATCAAAACATCAGAAGACAAAGCCGACAAGCCATTAACCACAGAGGTATTTAAGTCGACGTTACTCACATCGAGCACTATTCGCTCTGGGTTGGAAAGAGGAAATATACGATGCTCCGAAGCATCAGAAAGCTCAAAAACTAAACGTGTCACACCCTCTTGCTGAGCGACACGAATGTCTCTCACTTCTGCAGCAAAAGCATTTGCCGCAGTTAAGGAGACAATAAAAGAGAAAAAAACAAATAAATAAGTACGAAATTTAGTATGCATATCAGACAGCTAGCTAGTATATCTGACACACTATAACTGCTGATTACATGGATCTCAATCTTACTTAGAGTAAAGACGTCTATACATCAAGACGTTATGACATTTTGCAGCGTATTTATAGCCGCCAAACCTTTTTCAGTAACGCCTTCTATCACCACATGGCGACCCTGACGAATCAAGCTCAATGAAACAATCAAATCTGCCTCAGGCAAAATACCACGCCCCATTTCAGCCCATTCAATTAAACACAAAGCGCCATCCGAGAAATAATCACGAATCCCTATAAATTCAAGCTCTTCCGCATCTGAAACGCGATAAAGGTCAAAATGAAATGCTTCAAGGCCGGATAACTCATAGGGCTCAACAATCGTATAAGTAGGACTTTTAACTGGCCCCAAATGACCTAAGCCACGCAACATACCTCTAACAAGCGTGGTTTTACCCATACCAAGGTCTCCCTCTAGATACACAACCGCGCCCGCTTTTAAAGCCAAGGAAACAGCCCCGCCTAGACTTTCCATCGACTCTTCACCGTAAACATCTTTCTCTATTTGCATCACTTACCAATCCTTCTCTACTCAAAAAGAGCAAACACCAATCACATGGCTCATTAATTTCTGACAATTCTAATACAGAAGCCTTTTGAAACAAGTGGCAATCCCCCATAATCAATATGCATTTTTACCGCTCACCACAAACATCTAACCAGAGGACACTTATGGATTGGCTGCTTATGTCACTCATCGCCATTGCCGTATTTATTACTGGCATTTCTAAAGGTGGTTTCTCTGGCGCTTTCGGCATACTTGCTGTACCGCTTATTTCACTCCAAACCTCCCCTACTCTGGCCGCCGCCATAATGCTCCCCATACTCTGTATCATGGACATTTTCACTGTGCAGAAGTTTTGGAAAAAGTGGAACACAGAACAACTAATCAAATGCATACCTGCCGCCATCATCGGCGTTGTTATTGGTGGCTTAACAGCGTCATGGTTCTCTGCTGAATGGTTAAAAATAATGGTTGGCATTATTGCTGTTGGCTTCACACTGAACTCATGGCCAAGAAAAAACAGCGCAACAGAGCGACCACCTCTGCATTCGTTCACTGGCAAGCTTTGGTGCACCCTTGGCGGTTTCACCAGTTTTATAGCCCACGCTGGCGGACCACCCATGAGCGTCTATCTATTAAGAGCAAACCTAGACAAAACACAATACGTGGCTACAGCAGCCGTCATCTTCACAGCAATAAACTATGTAAAACTCATTCCATACGGCATGCTTGGACAACTCAACAGCACCAACATCCTGTTATCACTTTGCTTTACACCCGTTGCGTTTATTGGCGTCCAACTTGGCGCATGGCTGCATTACAAACTTTCCACGGCCGTGTTTTTCAAATTCATGTACGGCTTTCTTTTCCTAACAGGAATCAAGCTAATATGGGATGGTGTGACAGGACTGAGTTAGTGGGCACAGAACCCACCAACTCATAACAAGAACAGGTTAGATTAGCAGCATATGCTATTAAGATTTATCGCCCATACCAAACATAGTTCGACGATAATGCTTTAATTCGCCAATAGACTCTAAAATATCATCCATTGCCAAATGTGAGCCTGATTTAGTAAATCCTTCTAATGCCTCTGGCTTCCAACGTCTTGCCAATTCTTTAATGGTACTGACATCCAAATAACGATAATGAAAGAATGCTTCTAACTTAGGCATGTAACGGTACAAGAAGCGACGATCTTGCCCAACACTATTACCACAAATTGGCGATTTACCTGCTGGCACATATTGCGCCAAGAACTGAATGGTTTCTTCCTCTGCCTGCGCCATGCTTATGCTCGACGACAACACTCTTGCTGTTAAGCCAGAATCACCATGATGCTGTGTACACCACTCATCCATCGCGTCCATCACCGCTTTTTCTTGATGTATAGCAAGGCTAGGACCTTTTGCCAAAACGTTCAGGTGCTTATCCGTAACCACGGTTGCAATCTCAATAATTGTGTCCGTTTCTGGGTTCAATCCGGTCATTTCAAGATCGATCCACACTAAATTCTCATCATTTAAGCTCATAACCTTCCAAATCCTTTATTATCAATGCCAAGCATTATACTCTATGCGCCTTACTTTATGACCAGACGAATCTAATGTCGAAGCGAAAACTTACTAAACAACAAACTTGGCGAATCGAAAAAATCCACAAAGAGCGCGTTGAACGCACTCAAAAAAGAGGAGAGGTCGCCGAGGAACTTCTTCAGTCATCAGACCTTGGAGCCGAAACTGAAGGCATCATTATTTCTCATTTCGGAACACAAGTTGAAGTGGAAGGCACTCAAGAACCATTTCTTGGCGTATCTACCCGCTGCAACCTACGCGCCAATCTAGGCCAACTTGTGACAGGCGATAAAGTCGTTTGGCGCCCGAAACAAAATGAGGGCGGTGTCGTGGTCGCAACCACACCAAGACACACGTCTTTATCTCGCCCAGATATGCACGGCAGGATAAAACCCGTCGCAGCAAACATAGATCACATTATTGTTGTGATTGCTGCAGAGCCTGTTGCGCACGCCAATTTAATTGATCGCTACCTAGTTGCTGCAGAAACCGTTGGCATTCCACCTGTCATACTACTTAACAAATGCGATTTAATTGACGACAAAAACAAAGAAGATTTAGACAATCTACTTAAAACCTACGAAGACCTGAATTACAACATCATCAGAACCTCCATCAAAAACCAAGCTGGAATGGAGTCGCTGTATGGATTCTTACAAGACAAAACCAGCGTTTTTGTTGGACAGTCAGGCGTAGGTAAATCGTCGCTTATCGGCACCCTACTCCCAGATATAGATATCAGCGTGGGTGAGCTTTCTCAGAAACGTAAAAAAGGCGTACATACCACCACCACAGCCAGACTATTCCATATGCCAAAAGGCGGCGACCTCATTGACTCACCAGGAATACGTGAATTTGGTTTATGGCACATTTCAGAAGATGAGTTACTGAACGGCTTTATCGAATTTCGACCGCATATCGGCTACTGCCGATTCCGAGATTGCGCTCACGAAAAAGAGCCAGGCTGCGCGATTCTTGAAGCCTTGGAAAAAGGTGAAATAACAGAACACCGCTTCCAAAGCTTCTTAAGAATTAAACATTCGATACGTGAAAATCAGGCGTTTTAAAAAACCGCTTCTGGCGTAAGTTTGACACTAGGTTGCTGGGCAGCATCACCGAAATTACGGCGATTCTGATCCAGCAATTTTTTATAAGCATCATCCGTTAACAAAGTAATACTGATTCGTCTATTCTCGGCACTCTCGGTATCAAAACGGTTATAAGGGACCGAATCAGACAAACCTATCACTTGAGCAATACGCTTATCAGGCACGCCGCCTTCTTCTAATATTCGACGAGCCGCATTCGCCCTTAGCGCTGACAAATCCCAGTTATCCAAACGCCCACCATTAAATTTTGACGAATCCGTGTGCCCCGTGATGACAATAGGGTTAGAGACCTTATTAAAAATTGGCGACATGGTAAGGAGAGTATTTTCTATATCAGGCATCATTCGCGCACTGCCACGCTCAAACATGGGCTTATCAGGGTCGTCCAACAACGTAATACGCACACCAAGAGGCGTGATTTCGATACGCATGTTTTGCTGCTGAGAAAGCAGGACATTCATTTTCCCCACCTCTTCTTGCAACATATCGTTGATGCTCTTTGACTCCGCAGAATCAGGCCCATTACCCAAACGATCATCACGAGAAGGCACATCAACACTACCAGGATCAGGCAGTTGCAAATCTAGCTTCTTTTCAGCACTTTTGGCAGGACTTCCGCCTAGATCAATCGGATTAGCACTAAAGCCGGCCGTTGACTGCCCCATTGGATCTTGAAAGTAACCTTCAATACTTTTTAACTCCTCTGGAGAGGCCACGCTCATGATCCATAAAACCAAAAACAGCGCCATCATTGCCAAAGCAAAATCCGCCAAGGCTATCTTCCAAGCGCCGCCATGATGACCGCCCTTTTTGATTTTTTTGACTCGACGAATAACTAAGCCATTAGTACCTATAGCCATTGCTCACACCTCTTATTCTTGCGCTCTTGCATACTAGCGATACTGCTTAAGGCCATCAGATAGCTCAATAAAACTCGGACGCATTTCAGGTGGAAGCAACTTGCGGCCAGTTTCTACCGCGACTGGCGGAGCATAGCCTGACACAATCGAATTCAAACACGCTTTAATACATAGGTATGCTTTTAACTCATGGGTACCCAAATTCTCCAAATGAGAAGCCATAGGCCCCACAAAACCATAACCAAAAAATATCCCTAGAAATGTCCCTACTAGCGCAGCGGCAACATGAGCACCGATCTCTTCCAGCGGCCCACCGATCGACCCCATGGTAATAACAATACCCAACACAGCCGCCACAATACCAAAGCCTGGCAACCCTTCAGCCACACGAGTCAAGGCATGACTTGGTGCAACCAACTCTTCCTGAATTTGTTCAATTTCATTATCCATAATTGCCTCTATCTCATAAGCAGGCAATCCTGTTAAGGTAAAAATCCGATAGTTATCCGTTAAAAAATCAACGACCTCATGATCCCGAACGACATCGGGAAATCGAGCAAACAACTCACTCGTAAAAGGCGACTCAATGTCTTCTTCAATCGATAAAAAACCTTGCTGTCGGCTTTTTTGAAAAAGGCAATACATCAAGCCTAACAACTGCAGATAAAAAGTCTTATTGTGACGGCTTCCAGTAAACACCTGCGGCAGCATGGTAATTACTTTTTTCTGCACAATAAAAGGATTGGCAACCATGAAAGCACCAAGCGCTGCACCACAGATGATAATAACCTCAAAAGGTTGCCATAGGGCCAACATATTCCCATGGGAAGCAATATAGCCAAACACCACACTAACAATGACCACTAGCAAACCAGCTAATGCAAACATATTACCTTCCTTAATACTGACAAAGTATGCTCTTATCTCAATATACAGTATGATTAATAAGAACCGAAATATAAGAGCAACTTTTTAAAAACCACCAACATGAGCTCTCAATGTAACCAGCTATGATAGACAAGTCACCTTCTGGCCTAAATGAATGGCTACATTTTCTAAAAAGCAAACAATTTCCCGTGAAAGCGGTAAGCTTGTCTCGTCTAAAAACCCAAATAGCGAGAACAGAAGACACACTTGATGGCATGCAAGCCAATATCGCCTCTGACCCATTATTAGCCTTCGCGATATTAAACGAAGCAAACCGAATAATACCTAATAAAAACAATGAAATAAAAAATCCTTTCCACGCAGCATCAATGGTTGGCATGAGTGGTATCGGAAAGATTTTTTCCGTTTTTGCACCTTACAAATTCTATCCAAAAAACAATCCACCACATATCAAAGCCTTTCTTAGTGAAATACAAACCAGCTACGAAGCAGCCACCATAGCGAGACATTGGTCGATTGAGAAACTCACCAGCCACGAGGATGATATTTTTTGGATCACCTTATTTCGCGATGCAGCAAGATGGCTACTGTGGTTTTACGCCTATCCAACCATGATGGAAATTAAGCACAAGATCAGCCAAGGCGAAAAACAAAGCCAAGCCGAATTGAACGTTTTAGGCTGTCGCATAGACGAACTGACTGTGCATTTGTGCACCCATTGGAACACACCAAACAAGGTTATTGAGTCCTTCTCTACCAAGTTCATACCGAATAAAAAAGAACTGCAAAGCCTGGCACACTTAGCCCACCACCCAGAAGAACTACCTGGTTTTTCTGAAGACAAAAGACTAACAATACTAATAAACAACCCACTGATTTTTTCATACTGCGCAACCAAGCTAACCCATGAAGCAGATTTAAGGGGCTGGGATTCTAAAAACCTGCCTTTTTTCTATCGTGTTGTCGCAACCGTTATGCATCGTCATGTAGGAGAAGTGATCCAAACCGCACACCTTGCCAGCGCAGAAGCAGCAAAACTGTTTAATAATGGCGGAAGAGCACCTTTAGCACTGCAACTACTAGACCCAAATTTATATACTGGCAATAAGACCAGCATCAGTGATACCAACAAAGCATCCCCCACTGCCACACTCAAAAAAGCATTGGGCAAACACGATATTTATGACTCAAAGCAAAAAGCTAATATGGCTTTGAAAACGATTAAACAAGCCATACCAACCGCACAGCACGTCATACTATTCAAACAATCCAAAAGCACTGTGTCGCCGATCTTCCAATATGGCTACAATATCAACATTCTGAAAACCATAAAATGGGACGCACCTTCTACCCTATTTAGCAAGCTATCAACCAAAAAGTCAGCAACACATCTTTTCGGTAAAAAACTAGACAGAATATTAAAAGACCTGCCGCACACAGCAGCCCAAATAATAGACCCTAACGGCCACCTCATGCTCGCCTCTACACAAACAGCAGAGCGAGAAACGGTTATATTTTGGCTAGAAACTCGCGGCGAATTTAACGAAAAAGACTTCACAAGCCTAAAACAGATTGTGTCTCTTGTAAGCCACAATCCAATTTAAACATTTATTCAAACTTCACCTACTAGGATAATAAACGTGACTAAAGACCAACTTTTCGCCTTTGCGCAACACATCACACCACAAAAAACATTATCAAGAGTCATTGGTAAGATCGCCGAATGCGAAAACTCATGGGTTAAAAACACCTTTATCAACCAATTTGTTAAAAAATACCAAGTCGACATGTCGGAAGCCGTTAACAGTGACGCGCTGTCCTACCGCAACTTCAACGATTTTTTTACACGCGCTATTCGCCCAGAACTGCGCCCTATTTGCGAAGAAAAGAATAGCATTGCCTGCCCTGCGGACGGCGCGATTAGCCAACTAGGCAAGATTGAACACGGCACACTATTTCAAGCAAAAGGCCATCATTACAGCCTAACAAGCCTTCTTGGTGGTGATGCCTCCTTGTCTAACGATTTTCTTGGCGGCTCCTTTGCCACTGTATACCTATCTCCAAAAGACTATCATCGCGTTCACATGCCACTCACTGGCAAGTTAACCAAAATGATCCACATTCCAGGAAAGCTTTTCTCGGTCAACAAAGTCACGGCAGAACAAATCCCTAACGTTTTTGCTCGTAATGAACGCACAGTATGCCTATTTGAAACAGAAGCTGGTCCAATGGCCGTCATACTTGTTGGCGCCATGATTGTAGCCAGCATAGAAACCGTATGGGCAGGACAAGTCACACCATTCAACAAGAATGTCGTGACATGGGATTACAAAGAACTAAGCAACATAGAGATCAAGAAAGGCGAAGAAATGGGCCGATTCAAACTAGGATCAACCGCCATCGTTTTATTCGGTAAGAACGCCGTCAATTGGGAAGCGTCTCTTCAAGCAGAAACACCAACCAAAATGGGTATGCATTTCGGTACAGTCAACGAGAAAGAATAAGCCGTAAAGCAGAAAGTCTACTCTTGGATTGAGTAGACTTTTACACATGAAAGACAAAACTAAAAAGAGTTACCTAGCAGCTTGGATAACAGGGATAATGTCCTGACTAACCATCTCATGCAGCGAATCACGATAGCCTGTTTTGCCTGAAGGCAAATACTCATCGGATGTAATAGCGATCGTTAAGTCCAAATCTGGCAGCACATAAATCATTTGCCCACCATAACCCCAACCATAGTAGCCCTGAACATCCGCAAAGGTTTGAATAAACCAACCATACCCATATAGACCACGATGAAAGCGCGACTGCGTCCTTGGCTGCCAACTTTCCTCTATCCATTTTTTAGAAAGAATCCGCTTACCTTTTTTGGTGACTCCACCCCTTCGATACAACTCACCAAACGCCAAAAGTGAAGCTGGCGTCATACCAACTTGATTACCTCCCATTGGAACACCTTGAGGGTCAGTCTCCCAACTCTGAATCCACACACCAGAACCGTTAAACCACTTATTGGCGAGCTGATAAGTATTCTTACCACTCTGACGCATGATGATCGCAGACAAAAGATGCGTATTTCCTGTTGAATACTGCATGTCACCGCCAATCTCGGACACAAAAGGTCGCGCCAGCACCGCCTGAACCCAATTATTGCTCGCCACCCAACGCCCATAATACCGACCAGACGTACGCTCTAGTCCCGCCTGCATTGAAAGCAAATGCGACACTGTAATCTCTTTCAAACGCGGATCTGGATCTTTTGGCAGTTGATCAGCAAGAATCGACACAATAGTTTGATCGACACCCTGAATAACATCACGCTCAATCGCCATACCAACGATTGCCGACATCAGTGACTTTGACGCCGACTTAATATTGGCAACCGCATCAAGATCAGCCTTGTTGTAAGCCTTTGCCCAAACCACCTCTCCTTTGTAGGCAATCTGTACCGTTTTAATATTAGGAAAACCTTGGGCTGTTTTATCCATATCACTAAAATCTAACCCCTTAGCTTGAACACTAAAAAGCAATATCACAGCGCTAAGTAAAAAATAATGCATATAAAACAATTCACCCTATTAAAGCCAACACTCAAACAAAATAACAATCACTCACCCAAAAGAAGGTGACACCCACCGATTAAAGCACATAAAAAAGCCTGCACGAAGCAGGCTTTTTTATGCATCAGAAGAAGCTTAACCACTAAGGCATATCGTCTTCTAACTCTTCTTTTGGTGTTGGCACCAAATCTTCACGTGTCACATTCATACCCAGCAATAAATTTGCCGCTACGAAAATAGAAGAATAAGTACCGATCACAATCCCTACCAATAACGCCATAGAGAAGTTGTGAATAGCTTCGCCACCCGCAACAAACAAAACCACCAACACAAACAAGGTCGTTAAAGACGTAATCAAAGTACGACCAAGCGTTTGGTTAATCGACTCATTTACCAAGTCGAAAGGCGTTGTGTCACGCATGATACGGAAATTCTCTCGAATACGGTCACACACGACAATGGTATCGTTTAGGGAGTAACCAACGACAGCAAGCAACGCCGCTAACACAGTCAGGTCAAACTCCACCTCAAAAAGAGAAAAGAAGCCCAACGTGATAATAACGTCGTGTATCAAAGCCGCTACAGAGGCAACAGAGAACTTAAACTGGAAACGCACAGCAACGTAAATCATCACGATTGCCAAGGCAAGTAACATGCCCAGACCACCTTGCTCACGCAACTCCTCACCAACTTGCGCACCAACAAACTCAGAACGCTGAAGCGAAACGTTAGTCTCACCATGATTCTGCAAAGTTGATAACACCTCATCACCCAATGTTGGCGTATAAGAGTTAGCCATACGAACCACTACATCCGTTGGTGACCCAAAGTTTTGCACCACTACATCGGTATAGCCGTTTTCAGCCAGCAAAGCTCGAACGTCATCAAGTTTAGGTGCCTCTTCATAAGCCACCTCGATCAAAGTACCACCAGTAAAGTCCAAACCAAACTGCAGCCCTTTTGTTGCCAAAGAACCCAGAGAGATAAGAATCAAAACAAGAGAAAAGGCTGCGACGATTTTACGCATTGCCATAAACGGAATATTTGTCACTTTCATGGCACCCTCCTAAATATACAGTTTTTTGTTTTTACGACCGCCATACACAAGATTCACCTGTGCACGCGTTACAACAATCGCTGTAAACATCGAAGTAATAATACCCAGTGACAAGGTTACGGCGAACCCTTTAACCGGCCCAGTTCCTACTGCAAACAAGATAACAGCAACCAATAATGTTGTTATATTGGCATCAAAAATCGTAGTGAATGCGCGGTTGAAACCAGAATGTATCGCTTGCTGACTCGGCGTTCCGTTCGCCAGCTCTTCTTTTATTCGCGAGAAAATCAACACATTGGCATCCACCGCCATCCCCATCGTCAACACAATACCGGCAATACCGGGCAAGGTTAACGTAGCAGAAAGCAACGACATACACGCCATCAGAAGGATGATATTCAGCGCCAAAGAAATGTTGGCAAAAATACCAAACACCTTGTAGTAAACCAGCATGAACAACATCACAACCAGCAAACCAATTTGAGCAGAAGTCACACCCAGCTTGATATTTTCAGCACCCAAGCTTGGTCCAATAGTACGTTCTTCAACAAAGTAAATTGGCGCAGCCAAGGCACCAGCACGTAACAACAAGGCAAGTTCGGAAGATTCACGAGGACTATCAAGCCCCGTAATACGGAATGAATTACCTAGCGTCGTTTGGATTGTCGCTAAAGAAATAATCCCTTTTTCGCTATAGCTTCTACGCACTTCTTCCATTTTGCCATCTTTTTCAACAAAACGACTGCGAGATTTGTGTTCAATAAATACAACTGCCATATTTCGACCAACAGCAGAGCGAGTCACTTTACTCATCTGCTTGCCACCCTTGGAGTCCAGGTTAATATTTACCTGTGGGCGACCATTTTCGTCGAAAGAAGAACTCGCATCAGAAACACTGTCACCAGTAATGATAAGGTCACGCTCTAGTCGTGCAGTACGACCACTGCCATCACGGAACGCCAATGTTTCAATATCGGCACCTTTATCGTCTAAGCCTGCTTCCAAATGGAATTCAAGGTTAGCGGTTGCGCCGATAATACGTTTCGCTGCCGCTGTATCTTGCACACCTGGCAATTCAACCACAATACGGTTACTGCCCTGACGCTGCACTAAAGGCTCAGCCACACCCAACTCGTTTACACGATTTCGCAATGTGGTTAAGTTTTGCTGCAAAGCGTAGGATTCAATTTCTTTCTTAGCGGCTTCTGTAAAGCTCACATTCAAGTAGAAATCACTGCCGTCCTGCTGCGTCGCATAGCGATATTCCGAGAAGTCACGTTTCAGAAGCGTTTCCGCCAAATCCAGATCGGACTCTTTCAAGAAGCGAATAGACAAAATACCATCTTCAACATCAACACTGCGATAGCGAATTCGCTCATTACGTAACGCGGCTTTCATTTCGCTGGCGCTGACTTCAAGTCTTTGCTTCAGTGCTGCAGGTGTATCCACCTCCAGCAAGAAATGCACACCACCACGTAAATCAAGACCCAACTTAGCAGGCCCAGCTCCCAAAGAAGACAACCAATCAGGTGTTGTTGGCACCAAGTTAAGCGCCGTTACGAAGTCTTCACCCAAAGCTGCCGCTACAACAGGCTTGGCAGCAAGTTGGTCCTCACCACTATTAAAGCGCAAGGTACCACCAGCAGAAGTAAGCTCTGCTTGTTTTAATTCTATATTCGCTTCAGCAAGCGCATTTTTTGCTTTTTGCAACGACTGCTCATCAACAATAGCAGTACTTTTTTGAGTAGATAATTGTAGCGCTGGATCATCCGGATAAAGGTTTGGGAAGGCATAGAGTAGCCCCAAAGCCAAAACTAGAAGAATTAGCAAATACTTCCACAAGGGGTACTTGTTAAGCATGAAAAATCCTTTAAACCTAAAAAAATGAATAGATCGATAAAGAAGAAAAGCGCCGTAAAGGCGCTTTTCTAAGAAAGGTTAAATAGACTTTAACGTTCCTTTAGGTAAAACAGCTGCAACAGAAGACTTTTGGAATTTCATCTCAATGCCTTCCGCCACTTCAAGCACTACGTAGTTATCATCTACTTTAGATACTTTACCCAATACACCACCGCCAGTTACTACCTCTGTACCTTTCGCCAAAGATGCAATCAAGTTTTTATGCTCTTTTGCACGCTTTGCTTGTGGGCGCCACATAAGGAAGTAAAAAATAACAACGAAGCCAGCAAGAAGCACTAGGTTAAAAATACCTGCATCTGCTGGTGCGCCGCCTTCAGCGTAAGCTGGTGAGATCAATGCGATCATGGTGTTAACTCTCCAATGGTTTATGAAACTGTTGCAAACTCTTTTTCAAGAAATTTGCATGATTTTGTTTATTATTCACTCAAAGCTGGCGTTTCTAGGCCTCGCTTTGCATAAAACTCATCAACAAAGGCGTCAAATCTACCTTCATCGAGCGCTAGACGCAATCCCGCCATGAGTGTTTGATAGTATCGTAGGTTATGAATCGTATTTAATTGTGCCCCTACCATTTCTTGACACTTATCCAAGTGATGTAAATAAGACCTAGAAAAGTTTTTACAAGTGTAACAATCACATTCTTTGTCTAACGGGCCAACATCGTGACGATATTGAGCGTTACGAATGCGAACCACACCATCTGATGTAAACAAGTGACCATTACGGGCATTACGTGTCGGCATCACACAGTCAAACATGTCAACACCGCGACGCACGCCTTCCACCAAATCTTCTGGCTTACCAACACCCATCAAATAACGAGGCTTATCAGCAGGCATTTTTGGTGTCGTGTGATCCAATACCTTCATCATTTCTTCTTTTGGCTCACCCACTGACAAGCCACCGATTGCGTAGCCATCAAAACCAATATCCACCAAACCTTCTAGCGACTCGTCTCGAAGGTTTTCGTACATACTGCCTTGGATAATACCAAACAATGCAGAAGGACTATCACCGTGCTCGTCCTTCGAACGCTTAGCCCAACGCAAACTCATACGCATGGACTTGGCAGCCACTTCTGGCGTCGCTGGATAAGGCGTACACTCATCGAAAATCATGACGATATCTGAGCCAAGATCACGCTGAACTTGCATGGATATTTCAGGACTCAAAAAGACTTTTGAACCATTAATCGGCGAGCGGAAGCTAACCCCTTCCTCGGTGATTTTACGCATTTCTCCAAGAGAAAATACCTGAAAACCACCAGAGTCCGTTAAAATTGGCTTCTTCCATTGCGTAAAGTCATGCAAATCACCATGCGCTTTCACAACATCTGTACCTGGGCGCAACCAAAGGTGAAACGTATTACCAAGGATAATATCCGCACCAATCTCTTCAATATCTTTGGTCAACATACCCTTCACAGTACCGTAAGTACCGACTGGCATAAAAGCTGGCGTTTCAACCTTCCCACGTGGAAACGTCAAGGTAGCACGGCGCGCTTTTCCTGACGTAGTGTGAAGTTCAAAATCCATAAAACATTCTGGACGCTTATCAGACATACGTCTTATTCCTCACCTTGCGGGCCTTTAGCCTGCGCATTTCGTGTAATAAACATGGCATCACCATAACTAAAAAATCGATATTTCTGCTCTACAGCTGTTTTATACGCGGCCATAACATGATCGTATCCCGCAAAAGCACTGATCAGCATAATCAGCGTGGACTCTGGCAAATGGAAATTCGTCACCAAGGCGTCCACTGTTTTAAATTCATAACCAGGATAGATAAAGATACTGGTATCGCCTTGCATCGGCGCAATTTCACCACTTTGGCTTGCTGATTCAAGGCTGCGAACACTCGTTGTACCCACAGCAATCACTCGACCACCACGCGCCTTAGTCGCTTTTACTTGCTCAACCACACTGGGCTCAACTTCAACATACTCAGCATGCATGACATGGTCTTTTACATTTTCAACCTTCATCGGTTGAAAAGTTCCTGCACCAACGTGCAAGGTAACAAACGCCGTTTCTACGCCTTTGGCTTTAAGCTTTTCCAACAGCGCATCATCAAAATGCAACCCTGCCGTTGGGGCAGCGACCGCACCTGGCTTTTGATTATAAACCGTTTGATAACGTTCTTGGTCACTGTCTTCATCTGGACGTTCGATATAAGGCGGCAGTGGCATATGACCTGCTCGTGACAAAACATCCAACACAGATTCATTGAATACAAGATGAAACAAAGCACCTGAACGACCTACCATAGTCGCTTCAATCTGCTCTCCTTTGTCTTGCCCTAAAATCAACTTACTGTTTTCTTTTGGCGATTTACTAGCACGCACATGAGCTAGAGCTTCGTTACCATTGATAACCCGCTCAACCAATATTTCAACTTTACCGCCAGATTCCTTTTGCCCAAAAACACGAGCAGGAATAACTCGGGTATTATTAAACACCATCAAATCACCAGGTTGAACTAAATCCAACACATCTGGAAATTGACGATGAACCACATCCCCAGTCGGACCATCAAGATGCAACAGGCGACTCGCCGTTCTATCCGGCGTAGGGTAATTGGCGATCAATGAATCAGGTAAATCAAAGTGATAATCGGAAACGAGCATGGAAAGAAAGCTACCTAGAAAAAACGACCCAGCATTCTAGCGAAAATCCGTCTAAAAAGGTACTTCCAAGCCACCAGAAGTGAAAAAGATAAAAAATTTTCCTTATTAGCGTTGACATATATTGGAAATACCCTAAAATACGCCTCACCTTTTTCAAGGCCAGTGTGGTGGAATTGGTAGACACGACGGATTCAAAATCGAAACGGTTTATCATATTTTTAAGAAAATATTCTTTAAAATCATCAACATACAGTTTTGAAAAAGTTAAAAAAAGTTGTATAAATGTTGTATAGCTTTTGAAGATTGTGGCGGTATGGTGGAATTGGTAGACACGCTGGATTAATGTGTCTAAAAACTGCTTATTTAAAGCAGAAAGAAAAAAATAATGGGTCCACTTTGTAAGTAATTACATTGTAAAAACTGGATGAATTGCTGGAACTCCTGACCGACGATCAGCAGCCAAGCCCACAGAGCTGGGAAGGTTCAGAGACTACCTGAGCTTATGCGAATAGGCTTAATAACAGGAATTAGCAAGGTGTTAATAGCTTTGTGAAACAGCGTCCAGCCCCTACTTTAGGGTGATGATATAGTCCTTTAAAAGTCAAAATCCTGTGCTTTCGGGCGTGCCAGTTCGAGTCTGGCTACCGCTACCATTAAAAAAATGCCCCTTTATAGGGGCTTTTTTTTATCAAATATATCAATTTTTATAATATAACTTACCTTAGAAGCCAAAAGTAAATTATATATAAAGCAGAAAATTCAACACAGAATTATAATAAAATCGAAATGAACAATAAAATATAACGATTTAGAATCCCTTTATACCAAATACTACTAACATATTGGTAATTCAAGATTCATATCACTCAGTTAGTTTTTATACGCCTATTTTATTTATATTTTTTTCAAGTTGTCAATATTGAAAGCTTATATATTGACTTAATGTAAGATAATGCTTTTATATATATTGATATATATAGGAGATTATCAAAAAATGAAAAAAATATTATTAACAACTCTAATTTCAGTATTTAGCTTAAATTCTTTCGCACTTGATAGATGCAGTGAGTATACAGATGAATATAGAAAAGTCTTATCAGATCGATCTTTCAATCAAAATTTTATGAATGTATTCCATCAGAGCTTAATTTTTTCTCAAAAAGAATTAGAATTTGATCTCATGTCATCAGATGAACAACTTAAAGCAATGACAAGAGTATATACTTACTGCACTATTCAAATAGGAGCTGGAATTGACTTGAAATTATCGTTAGCAATGAATTCTAGTATATAAAACACTCTTCAAGCCCCTTTATGGGGCTTTTGTGGCATATCTCTTTAATATCTTAACCATTCACATCAAAGAATTGCAAAACACGCTTAAAACATCGTTTAAACTCTTTATATAATCATCACTTTCAATCTTTGGCACTTCCAGAAAAGCCGCGCGCGGCATATCTCTTTATGCACTTAATAAGTCTTGCTTTTGTTTTTTGCGTCTTTTTGCGAAAAATAAAAGAAAGAAAATCTAAGTACTTTTTATCTATATTAAAGATTCTAAATTAGTTACTAATTTACATTAGTTAGTAATCTATATTATTAGGACACCATTATTTTACATCTTCATCCACCATTATTTTACTTCTTCATCCACCACTATTTTACTTTGCACACACCACAATTAAGCTTTCACTTTCAATCACACACACCACAATTAAGCTTTTTGACCCAACACTTCAATACATAATTTGACAATTTAAAAAAATATGATTAATTGAAATTATTAACAAAAAAAGTCGCATTCAAATTAATAAATGCGACTTTTAAAAAATTAAACTTCCGCCAAGAAGATATAAATTAATATACATTTAATTGTTATAAAGTCAATGATTAAATTTTTAAAAATGTATTTCTTCACAGTTTAATTTTAAAAATTATACATTAAGGAATATAAAAAATGATCCAATACTTTACAATAGCGAGAGAATTAATGAACAGAGAAAACAAACTACATTATGAATTATTTGATTTTAAACAAAATCACGACATTAAACTATTTGTTGCGATCTTATCAAACGCAACGATGATTTATAAGAATAACAAAACAAATGAAAACTATTTGACTTTTTCATTAAAAAACTTTTTTGCAAGTGATAGTTATTTATGTAGAGCTACTTTAAGTTTTATTTATATCGAAAAGTTTTTAAGAACTAATGAAATAACAATGTCAAAATTTTTCGATTTTATTGATTATGATTTAGAAAATAAAACCATAAGTTTTACTTTTACTGATTTATATATAAAAACTATGGAAAAAAGCGGTTTTAATAAATTAGAACTAAAAACATTGAAAAGTATAAAGGATATAAGAACAACTAAATTAGCGATGATTTTAGCGATGAAACCAAGTGGCTATTTAGACGTAAATTATTTATTTAAAGTTTTAGACCTGTATAAAATTGAGCGAAGAGACAGAAGAATATTCAAAATTAAACAAGCTTTTAAAAGCTTAAATGTAGATGTCGAATATAAATATCCCAAAAATAAAAATTCCCCAGTTTTAGAAGAACACTATAAGTTTTACTATTAAAACTTATAACGTTTTTTATTTGAATTTTCAATTCTCACATTATTATTTAAATCATTCTTATGATCTATTTTAAGTCTTATTAAGTCGTCTTTGTCATTTAATATACTTTTTAATGATCTATCTTTATTTAATTCTTGCTTAACATAATTAACATTATATCTTTTATCTAAATTTGATAATACAAATTGTCTTTGCTCATCAATACTATTGTTTGTTAATTTATTATCATACAGATTGATCAAGTTTGAATTACTCATTTTTTCGTTTAAAACAACACTTTTGACATCATCCAGAGAGATTAAAGAATTTTCTAATTGAAAAAAGAATAAATCATCTTTGTTATTTTTAAATGATATTCTCATAGAATTTAAAGTAAGTTCTTTATTTTGTGAACTTGCACCCTTCCAGCCGTTTTCTTTTGCTATTTTATAAGTCAATTCTAAATCAAAAGTATTAGAATTTGGGCTTAATGAGATAGTTTTTTTATCTTCACTTATCTTTAAATTAAAATTATTTGGTCTTTTTAATTCATCTTTTTTGTTGTAAAAAATCGATAAAGAACCATCAGTGTTTCTAACTTGCTTATAATTATAGTTTAAATCTTTGACATTAAAATCATTACCAATACTTAATTTTTCACCATTTTTAAAACTTCTATTGTTTAAGTATTCGAACAAGTCAGCATCATTTTTTTTAATCTTGCCATAAGTCAAATATGAGTTAATTTTTCCGCCAGCAAGAGAAATATCATAATCTAATGATGTGAATGTTATTCCTCCTGTTCCGTTATCTCTTTTATTTACATAAATTTCTATCTTATTATCATTTAGTATATCAATAAATTCTTTTGTACTTTTAGAATTCCTATAAGCATTATTAACAGTGTTTTTAAGATTTGAGAAAATATCATCATCATTTAAAAGATCATCTTTTTTATTTAAAATATGTCTTTTTTTATTATTAACGATATTAATTTCTTTCTCATTGATTAATTTTTTATCAATTAAATTGTAATGAATATCTTTTCTTTTATCCCTGTCGTTTTCTATTTTACCCTGAAGCTTTGAAACTTCATTTTTATTCTCATTCATTAAGCTTTGCTTATATTCTTTGTCAATTTTTACTTGATCAGTAAACCAGTTTTTAAAAATTTGAAAAACACTGTATTTAATAGGCTTTTCTAATTCTGTAATTTTTCCATAGATTACATTTATTTTATTATTAACTATTTTTTTATTTTCTCTATGAATATCTTTATTCTTATTTATATCTGAAATTAATTTATTTTCTTTTGTTTTCAAAGAATATTTAATATTGCCCAATTCGTCAATTTTCAAATCATAATCAATTGATTTATTTTTAGCTATTTTTTTATGATCATCACTTAAATTTGCAACATATATTTTCTTTTTTTTATTGTTAGCGTCTATTTTCCATATGTAATTTTCTGGATTATTTTTTCCCGTTAAAGTTAATTTATAATCTTTTTCGATTTTTTGAACTGCTGCCTGTCTTTTAAGCCCTGAATTACTCTGTCTATGGTAGTTGCCCATTTCGTCGTGATAACCTCGCACAAGGTGAAAGTGAAGCTTTCCACTATCGACCTGCGGCCAGATCATATATGGCGTTTTTTCAAAATTAGGATCGTATTTTTTAGCTGTTTTTATAGCTAATTTTAAAGCGTTGGTCATACCTAACTTTTCATCATCTTCATTAGAAAAAGATATTATAGAATGCTCGTATAGATATTTTTGGCGAGAATTTTTAGATAGTTGTGAATTAGCATCAACTGACAATATAAAGTTATCTACGAGCTGGTTATAGTCGTTTTGATCATTTATATTTGAGCAATAACCGCAATTAGAACTAACAGAAATCAATCTAGGATTATTAGAATTGTTTAATCCTAGCTTGTTATTGCTGTTATATTTGACAACTTTTTTTAATTGCTTAATCGTTGTAGCTTCGTGTTTTAGTGAGAAAATAGCCATTATTTCCCCCTTCCCGCTTGCTTTACGTGTTTTGTGAAATAATTTTTAGCTTTAATACCTTGATGAAGAAAATCTTTTATTTTCTTTATATCATCATCATTCAGTGATTTTTTTTCATTTGCTATTTTAGCTAATTGATTAAGATTGTTTCCATACTTAATAAGGTGATTTAATACTTTTAAAGAATGTCCATCTTTATCAACATAAACACTTTTAAAGCCTTTTCCATTATTCATATAATGAATTATCAAAGCTTCCCAGTTTTTAAAACCTGAGTTTCTTTTTTGCTCGTTTAACAATTCGAAAGTTGAATCATCTAATCTTATGTGAATGCTTTTTCTTCTATTGTTTTTACTTTTGTTTTCCATTTACAATTCCTTTTTTGTTTATAATTTATCCAAGTGCAACGCGGAAAATTATGCTGTTTATTTTATATCTATCTCTCAAATTTAATTTATTAAATTTCATATTTTCGGAGAAAATCAAGTTAAGTTGGGGAACCCAACTTTCTACTTGCAATATAATACATTTAGCATATTAGATTGATCTGTCAAATTGTTTGAGAAGTTGAAAATATAGATTATAAATATCTATATTAATCACAAATAAGGATATACATATAATATATGATAGAAGAAAGAGAATGACCGCAAGCGGCCTTTTCTGGTTGAAATGTATTTATTTTAAATTATTAATCAAATCATTAATAATAGCATCTAATTTATAAGCTATTTTTCTCGGTGGAATTTTAAAAAGTTCTAATCTTGTTATTTGTGAATGCTCATATAATATTTTATTTATCTCTTGATAAGTTGGTGAGCTATAAATTTCATTTGCTTTTTTTCTTGCCTTTTCTCTTAAATCTTTTTGATTTAAACCTGTGAATGAGTTTTTCCCATCACTCCAACGATAACAAGCTCTGTATTGAGAAAAATAAGTCAAAAATAACAATTCTAGTTTAGACGAATTAACCGCCATAAAAAAAGAAAAATTATATTCTTTATAATTTATATCAGAATTTATATTTTTTATTCTTCTACATAAGTCAGAATTAGTTTTCCCTATTTTCATATATTTTTTATCCTTGGAAATTAAAATATAAGTCCAACCACTCTTTCGTTTTTTTATTTCACTTAGTTCTTTGATTATTTCATATTTTTTCATAATAAAAATTGAGTTTTAATTCATTGATTATTTTTAAAAAACTCTTCCGCATCTCTATGGAACTTTTTAAGATCAGCTTCTGTAGGATCGGGCGGAATATCATCATAATCAGTATACGAGATATTATTAAGAATCGCTTTTAGCTCTAATTCATCACGATTAAAATTTGTTAAACTATCTATATGCACTTGCTGTGATAATTTATAACTATCATAATACTTTTCAATCATTTCAACGGAACTACCAACATATTTCGCAATTAGATAAATATCTACGCCTTGCGTTAATCTTTTAGTAATGAATGTATGACGACAACTATATAAAGTATAATGAGTATTTATTAAATTACTTTCTTTTAAATAATCTGTGAATTGTTTAAAAATATCGCTAAATTCTGCGATTTTATTAAAAGAAGTTTCTAGAATTAACTTATTACTATATATAAAATTTTCAGTTGTGATGTTTTTATCTTGTTGGGTGATTTTCGCAATATTAACTATTGCATTTATTGCTTTTGAGCTTAAAGCAATAACACGACCGTTTGAATATTTTTTAGTCTTGCCTTTCGTTATTTTTACAAGATAATTATCATTTTCAATTAATAAATCATCTTTATAATATGAATGTTTTTTCTTTTTTATATCGTTAAATCGCAAATTTATAAATTCTTCGCCCGTCCTTAGTCCCGTTTCTAACAAAATAATAAAGTATTCATTTAATATTTTTCTATATTCAACGGTCTTAAAATTAGCTTTTCGTCCATTTTTTTCTATTTCGTGAAAGTTTGGTAGATACTCTAAAATAATCTTTAAATCTTCATCATTAAAAGCGTCTCTTGCCTCAACTTTAAAAGATTTTACCTTAGGAATTATAGGAATATCATTTTTCTTAATTATTTTTTCTTCTTCTAAATATTCAAGTATCATTTTAAAACAAGTTTTATTAATGTTTTTTCTCGTAACAGATAATTCTTGACTATCAAAATAATCTCTAATTTTTTTAGTTGTAAAATCAATAATTTCGACGTTTTTAAAAAAAGGAATAATGAAATTTGAAAAGACTGTTTTATAGTCTTTATAGATTTGTAGTTGTGTTTTTTTAGTATCTAACTGAATAATTACATTATTTATAATATCTTCAACATATATTTTCTTATTTGCTAAAATAGCTAAACCCTGCTTGTTTCGATTTTCAAGCTCTGATCGAAGCTCCCAAGCTCGAAATTTTGCTTCATCTTCATCAGCAACTTTCAAACTTCGCTTTATCTCTACCCCGTTAACACGAATACGGGCATAGAAATTTTTAGAATTTTTAAGTCGATAAATCGCTAAATTCTTCGCTAAACGCTCGTATTTTGGTAACATATGGCAATCTCTTATCTCAATAGTTGCATAGAAAGTTGCATAGCAACTTTATAATCAGCTATAAGATTATGATTTTCAAGGGTTTTTGTAAAGCCAGTATAAGTTCAAAATCCGTTGCCTTCGGGTGTGGCGGTTCGAGTCCGCCTACTGGTACCAACATAAAAAAGCCCTGATCATTGATCAGGGCTTTTTTTTCGTTCCTTGAATGTCATTCTTGGATTTTGAAATTACATAAATGCATCATTTTAGGAACAACACATGAATCGCCGTAAAAAGATCAAAAGCATATACGACAAGCGCATTAAGCAAGCCAACCTAAAGGCCAACCCTAAAAAGGCGAAACCTAAGTACATATCTAAGGCTGAACGCGCAAAAATGGAAGCCGAAGCGGCAACTAACCCAAACATTGAAGCCGCTACTGAAACACCTGATACAAACGAGACAGAAGACGCTTAAAATCGCGCTCTAAAATGCCAGTCACCTTCCGTCATATCATTTTTGATTGACTGGCAAATATCCTCGTCTATCTCTTCGCTCTCCGGATCATATAAACCACAATGGGCCACTGCGTACTTTTTGTTTATATTTTTCCCCAAATATTCGTACACAACTCGCACGCAACAAGGCGCTCTTTCGCCACTACCTGACACTCCTAGACGCAAGCCTGTTAAGCGCTCAACGCGATTTCGAAAAGAAGGGTAAAGTATAGTCTGGGTCATTTCCACGTGCGTCTGACTTTCAAAGTCTAGCAAAAACAATCGGTCCGAAAGCAATTGCACAAAACCATTATAAACACCATGGAACGACTTTTTAATATTGCGCGGGTTCAGTCGCTCTATACGTTTATAATAGGTCTTACCGTCTTGCGACTCTATATGAACCAAGGTACGTAATATTTTCCCTGGGCACGCCATAGAGTAATAATACTCAAAATAGTAACCATTATATTTTGCCAAACCCAACTGACCAGACTGGTTAAGTCGATCAAATTGCAGCTGTTCAGGCGTTAGAGCTTTGACCTCTTCAGTCTGACGAATCGGACGCGCCTGCACCAACTTAACGAACTGCTCATGGGCAAGCATCATTTCATGAGGCTCTACACCAAAAAACTCACAGATACGGCGCTGCGTACTGTTGCTCGGCATAGTTGTGCCATTGAGATATCGATTAAATTGCGCACGATTAATATGCAGTCGACGACATACATCCGCAACCGATTTGTAGTAGCTACACAACAACTGCAAATTATCCGCAAAATGTTGAACCATGATGAGTCCTATTTAATCTTATTTTGCATACCAACATAAATTCGCCGCTAGTGTAATAAATCACAAACTATTTAACACGCACAAAATAGTGCTAGTTGATGCTACCATAGCACCAACTAGCATCAGATCGCACCTATTTACGAACTCCCCTTAGTACTTATTTTTCGTTCCAATGGGCACCTCAATACCCCCTTAATAAATCTAAAAACACTAGGAGTTATGATTCATGCTATCCCTTCTCACTGACTTGCTTTGGAGCAAAGTCCTTATTGCGGTGTTAATCGGCCTTGGCATCTGGTTTACCGTTGCAACCCGATTCGTGCAGTTCCGCTACTTTGGCAACATGTTTAGCATACTAACAGCCAAACACCATGAAGCAGACGGCAAACACTTAAGTTCGTTTCAAGCCTTAATCTTATCTGTAGCAGGTCGTGTCGGTGGCGGTAATATTGCCGGCGTAGCTGTGGCGATCACAATCGGTGGCCCAGGTGCTATTTTCTGGATGTGGATTGTTGGCCTAATGGGCATGGCAACCAGCTTTGTAGAATGTCTATTGGCACAAACTTATAAATCGGGCAGATAGTGACGGTTCTTACCGTGGTGGCCCAGCATTTTATATAGAGCGTGGTCTAGGTAAAAACTGGAAATGGCTTGCGGTACTTTACTCTGTATTGTTATTAGCCACATTCGGCATTGCCTTCACGACACTTCAATCCTACTCGGTTGCAACTTCATTAGAAGATGCCTTTGGTATCCAGCCTTACTACAGCGGCATTGGCATGGCGCTCATTGTTGGTCTAATCATTTTCGGCGGTGTAAAACGCATCGCTCAAGTGGCTGAAATCTTAGTACCTATCATGGCTGGCGGTTATTTACTTATCGCTCTGATCGTACTTGCGATGAACCTCAGCGCAATTCCAGATACATTAGTTATGATAGTTAAAAGTGCCTTTGGCCTAGAACCAGCATTTGGTGGAGGCATAGGGGCAGCCATCCTAATGGGTGTAAAACGCGGTCTATTCTCTAACGAAGCCGGTCTGGGTAGCGCGCCAAACGTAGCAGCCGTTGCGCATATTCCACACCCTGCCAACCAAGGTATCGTGCAAGCATTCTCTGTATTTATCGACACCATCGTATTGTGTACTTGTACCGCTCTGATCATTCTTCTTGGCAGCGCGTATGACCCAAGCAGCACAGACACCGTTCAAGGCGTCGCTCTGACTCAAGCCTCTCTCGCCACTCACATGGGTGATTATGGCCGTATGTTTGTCAGTATTGCCTTGCTACTATTTGGTTTTAGTACCATTTTGTACAACTACTACCTAGGTGAAAACAGCGTTAGCTATCTAACGAAATCTGGCAATCATGGTTTCTACATGAACGCTTTTCGCGTCATCATCATTTGCCTATGCTGCACTGGGGCAATCCTTGACCTAGGCACTGTATTTGCTTTCGCGGATTTAAGTATGGGTCTATTGGCATTGGTTAACTTGTTTGCTCTTGCTCTGCTATTCAAAGTGGCTAAGCGCGTGATGAAAGACTTTGACGATCAACGCAAAGAAGGCAACAAAACACCGACCTTTGAAGCCGTTCGCTTTCAAGACTTAGAGCTGGACCAAGAATCTTGGCCAACTAACGACTCTCACCGTTAATCACTCAACCTAGGTTTCACCTCACCGTCACTCGGTGAGGTGTCAGGAAACACAAGATGAATACTCGCTCTGAATACGATTTACTTGGCAACATGGACGTTCCAGCAGATGCTTTTTATGGCATACAAACATTACGTGCTGCGCAAAACTTTTCGATCACAGGCGTTCCAATCTCGCATTTCCCAGAGCTAATCAAAGCGTTAGCCATGGTAAAAGCCGCTGCCGCTCGAACCAACCAAGAAATGAAGCTGCTTTCTACTGAAAAAGCAGACGCCATCGTATTTGCCTGCCAAGACTTAATTCAAGGCCAGTATCACGATCAATTTATTGTTGATGTGATCCAAGGCGGCGCTGGCACATCAACCAACATGAATGCCAACGAAGTGATTGCCAACATTGCATTAACGAAATTGGGCCATGAAAAAGGTGAATACAAATACCTGCATCCCAATGACGACGTTAACCGCTCACAATCCACTAACGACGCCTACCCAACGGCGGCTTGTTTAGGCATTCAATTTGCGGCAGATAACTTTGTTCCAAGCCTTGCTTCCCTAAAAGAAACACTAGAGGCCAAAGCTCGTGAGTTTGCTCACATTGTAAAAATGGGTCGCACGCAACTGCAAGACGCAGTCCCAATGACATTAGGCCAAGAATTCGACGCCTTTGCCGTCACTCTTGGCGAAGACATTGACCGAATTCGTGAAGCATGCACCCTACTGTGCGAAGTAAACCTTGGCGGCACGGCAATCGGCACTGGCATCAACACGCCAGAAGGCTATGCTAAACGGGTGGTAGAGAAGCTAGCAACCATCTCGACAAAACCACTTGTGCCAGCAAGCAACCTAGTCGAAGCAACCTCCGACATGGGCGCCTTTGTGTTTTTCTCCGGCATTCTGAAACGTCTAGCCATCAAACTCAGCAAGATGAGCAACGACTTACGCCTACTGTCCAGTGGCCCTAGAACTGGCTTAGGCGAAATCAACCTCCCTGCTATGCAGCCTGGTTCTTCCATCATGCCGGGCAAGGTAAACCCCGTGATCCCTGAAGCGATGAACCAAACCGCTTATCAAGTTATCGCCTCTGATCTTGCCGTAACATTGGCCGCTGAAGCCGGTCAATTACAGCTAAACGCCATGGAACCTATGATCATTTATAACGTACTCAATTCGTTGAAAATGCTCAAAGAAGCTTGTCAGATGTTAGAGAATCGTTGCATACGTGGCATCACAGCAAACGAAGCCGTTTGCGCAGGTCATGTTGAAAACAGCATAGGCATTATCACAGCCTTGGTTCCACACATTGGTTACGCCAACGCATCACGTATAGCCAATACTGCACTGCATACAGGCAATACCGTTAAAACCTTAGTGATTGAAGAAAACCTGCTTACGGAAGACCAAGTAAATATTCTGCTAAGCCCACAATCCATGTTATCGCCTAGCAAGGTTGTCTTATGAGCGCACAAGTCCTCATTTTATATACAGGCGGCACGATAGGCATGGTACAAACAGAGCAGGGCTTGGCCCCTGCTTCTGGCTTGCAAGAGCGCATTGAAATGGCATTAGGGGCGAGCATCAACACGCTTCCCTCTTTTGAAGTATTGGAAATTTCGCCTTTAATTGACAGCGCCAACATTACGCCTAAGCACTGGACAAAGTTAGTGTCCATTCTTGCAACCCATTGGCAAGATTACGATGGCTTTATCATTCTTCATGGCACGGACACCATGGCGTACACGGCCTCGGCTTTGTCTTTTATGCTGGGTGCTTGTACGAAAAACATAATCTTAACAGGCTCTCAAATCCCCTTGGGCATGAACCGCAGTGATGCCAGCTCCAACTTAGAAGCCGCATTGTCACTGGCAGTCTCCCATAAAATACCGGATGTGAGTTTAGTTTTTGCAGGCAAGCTCATGCGTGGCAGCCGTATTCAAAAAGTCAGCAGTCATTGCATTGAAGCCTTCCACACGCCCAATGACGATTTATTAGGCAAGCTTGATATCGAGATGCGGTTGTATCCTGATCGCATGATAAAGAGCAAAGAAGACGATACGAAAAACCCAGCCACCTCAATTGAAAACAATATTGTCAGCTTTAAAACAGGTGCTGTTGGTATCATCACCCTGCACCCAAGCCAACCAACAGCCATCTATCAAAGCTTATTAGACGACGAAGATTGCAAAGCCATTGTTCTATTAACCTACGGTGCAGGCAATGTACCTGATCAGAACCCTGCGTTTTTATCCTTCTTAACGGAAGCGATGTTACGCAAAAAGAGCGTCGTGAATTTGACCCAATGCCTACATGGTGGTGTGTCTCAGGGCGCTTATGCAGCGGGATCCATCTTATCGTCAATGAATGTATTAAGTGGTAGAGACATGACCTTGGAGGCAGCCTTCTGCAAGCTCCATTGGCTGATTGCCAAAGGGGAAAACTATTACGGCATTCTAGAAAAGTGGAATACAAATTATTGCGGTGAATTTAGCTCCCTATAAATGCATTAAAGGCCTTTACGTTAAGCGATGCAAAGGCCTTTAATGTCTAGTTGTTAGGCTCACTCCATACCGCCCATTCGTTACCACACGGATCCAGAAAGTGAAAACGACGACCACCTGGGAAGTCAAAAATTACTTGTTCAATCGTTCCACCCGCCGCTTGTACTTTTTCAAATACCACTTCGAGTTCATGACTGTATAAGATAATCAGCGCCGCGCCATTTTGAGGCCTTGAACAAAAGTTTGCCTGAAAAAAACCGCCATCCAATCCTGCATTTTCAAATGCTGAATATTCTGGCCCATAGTCTTTAAACCCCCAGCCAAACACCTGAGTAAAAAAAGCCTTATTTAACGCCAAGTCACGCGCTGGCAATTCAACGTAATTGATTTTATTCGATTCCATACACACTCACTTAACGGTCGATGTCACAACCAAGATAACACTCATTACAATAAGAGCACCGCCAATCCACTGTTGTTTCGTGAGTTTTTCAGCGAAGCGCACCTTCGAATAATACAAGGTTCCAATGATTTCAATTTGCCCTAACGTTTTTACCAAGGCCGGATTCACCAAAGCAAAGCCGGTAAACCAACCAATAGAACCTAATGAGCTTAGCACACCCACTTTACAGCTTAACGCCAATTCATTTTTAAATGGTGCTAACAGATCTCGACTCCTATAAATTTGAAGACCACATAAAATAAGAGACTGCATGGCCAAAACATACCAAAGCGTCACACCCGCACTGGTTATCAAAGAGCCAGAGAACGAATGGCTGGCCATCGATGCCGCAACAGACGTAACGGCGAAACAGAAACCACTCGCCAAGCCCAACAACAAAGATATGTCTTTATGAGCTCGCTTAATATTCTGCCACTTTACACTCATTACAACCGCACCCAGCACCCCTAAAAAAATGCCAACCCAGGAACCAATCGTTAACGTGTAATGCAGCAAGGGCAAACCAATCAAAGCGGCCAACACCGCTTCCGTTTTCGCCAACAAAGTCCCCAGCGCAAAGCTGCCAGACTGAAAAGCTCGCAACATAAAATACGTCGCCATCATTTGCGCAATAGCACACACACTCGCCGCAACAAAGAAGCGCGGATTATTATCAACTGACACCCCACCAAACAGATACCAACACACAGCAAGATACAGGGAAACTAAAGGCAAGCCATACAAAGAACGCGACATGGTGGCATGCAAAAAGCCCGCTTCACGAGCCAGAGTATTTTGATACGCCGTTCGAATAGACTGACAACCAGCCGCAAACAGAGTAATGAAGATCCACATATCAACGCCTTAAATTCGATTCAAAGGCGCTAGCATGAGGTTAAGAGAAGTATTTGTAAAAGGAATAAATCTTATATTTTAGATTCCATAAAGGAATGCTTTATAAGGTAACTCAACAAACATCGGCAAATTGCTTAGTTAATTCAAAAGCCGATATTTCTTTGCAACCTGACACATTCTGACCACTCCACAAAGAAGAAAAGCCATCCGAACCATGCTTCTCTGCCAGAGCTTTTAACTGCGCCATTTCCATTGAGGCATGTGGAAACTCAGGAACATTATCATTCATATAACCAAGGTCTTTCATAACTCGGTTAGCGATTCCTCTTGCTGGTCGTCCCGTAAATACATTGGTTAATGCGGTATGGTGAGCTTTTTGGCTTTTTAATGCTGCGCGATGCAACGCCGATGTTTTAGCTTCATCACACAACAAATAGGACGTTCCTATTTGCACCGCCCCAGCACCAAGTGCCAATGCACCATTAATGCTGCGAGCATCACAAACACCACCAGCCGCAACAACAGGGATAGCGACTCGATTCACAATCTGAGGCAATAACGAAAACAGCCCAACCTGCGTAGAAACATCGTTCGAAAGAAACATGCCACGATGTCCACCCGCTTCAACACCCTGTGCAATAACACCATCGGCGCCATTCTCTTCCAGCCAAATAGCCTCTTCCAACGTCGTTGCCGAAGACAACACCTTCGTCCCCCAGCGCTTAATTCGAGCCAGCAAGTCCGGATCAGGCAAGCCAAAGTGAAAACTAATAACAGGTGGAGCAAACGCCTCTATCGCATCAGCAATATCATGACTAAAAGGCATACGCGAAGCCGCCTTTACTGACTCATCATATTGACCAGAAAACTCGTCAAAGTAGTGTTTCAATAAAGCCCGCCATTGCTGATGTTTTTGTTCGTCGTATTCTGCTGTTTTATGACAGAAAAAATTCAGGTTATAAGGTTTAGCCGTAGCCGCTTTAATTAAAGAAACCTGATGAGCAATATCGTCCACGCTCAACATAGCGCAAGGCAAAGAGCCCAAGCCACCCGCTTTCGATACAGCAATAGCTAAAGCGCTGTCTTGAACGCCCGCCATAGGCGCCTGAATAATGGGAGAATCTATTCCCAACCATTCACAGATACGAGATTCCTTCATCTGGTTTCCTTATATTTAACTAAAAATTTCAGAGCAACAGCTTAAAACTTTGCAGCAATACCCGACAGCGCCTGTTTAACAGACTCGTCAACAATTTCACCGTCTTTCATCACATCATAAAAGTTAGGCACACTTAAACTACCAACAACATTACCCTTGAAAAATGGCATGCTGTTCACCGTTTGAGCAAGCACACTGCTCGCACCACCAGGGCCAGGTGATGTGGAAAGCACCGCAATCGGCTTATTTTGAAAAACCGCTTTTTCAATACGAGACGCCCAATCAAAGATATTCTTATAGGCCGCGGAATAAGTACCATTATGTTCGGCAAAAGAGGCAACGATCGCATCCGCTTGAGCAATGGCATCGACAAAGATCTGCGCTTTAGCCGGAACACCAAATTCTTTTTCGAAGTCTTCACTAAAAAGCGGCATTTCAAAATCGTTCAGATCAAGCAGAGTTACTTCCGCCCCCTCAACGAGATTTGCAGTATAACTGGCCAAAGCCTTATTAATTGACTGGCGACTTGAGCTAGCACCAAATGCAAGTATTTTCATGTTCGATCCTTCTATTTCAGGAATGTTAAAAGCGACGATAACAAGCGTTTCATCTTTTTTTGATGTAACTGTATTTAGAATGCCACCATGAGACACATTTTTAAACATACATTTGTACGCTTCGCCATTGTGGGCGGCATTGGCTTCTTAGTCGACCTTAGCAGCATGCTACTGCTGGCTATCTGGCTACCTCCGGCAGTCGCACGAGGCATTGCCTTTTGGATCGCCGCAAGCTCAAACTGGTGGTGGAATCGCAGCATAACTTTCAGCGATGTAAACACAGACAACACAAACAAAAAAGCCGCCGTATTGCAGTTAACGCAATTTCTCGGCGGCTCTGTTGTAGCCTTTGTACCTAATTGGGGCTGCTACCTAATACTCATGTCACAACCACCAGCACTGCACAATCCAACGTTTAGTCTCTTGTGGCCTTATCTGGCAATGATACCTGGCATACTAGTGGGTTTATTCCTCAATTACGCTTTCTCTCGCTTTTGGGTCTTTTCCCCTGCAAAGCATTAAACCGCAAAGGCCATGAGTACTAGTCGCTTAGACTTTGCTATTACCGTGATCAGCAAATCGTCCTTTCGCTTTATCATGCACTTGGTCATGACGTGGCCAAGGCCAGCCGCCAAATTGCGTACGCTGATAGTCACTAAAAGCTTGCTGCAACTCGGCTCTTGTATTCATCACAAATGGACCATGCTGTTCCACTGGCTCACCAATTGGACGACCTTGCAACAACAAGAAACGCGCTTTCTTACCTTTGTTTTTAAGCACTAAAGGCGCATCGCTTTTCAAAACAAACGCTTCGTTGATAGAAGCAGTCGTGTCATCCAGTGTCACCTTTTCGCCCTCAAAGAAGTAAAGCGTGCGGCTCAGCTTCGCAGACGCTGCTGGCAGCGTCCATTCACCGTTTTCTGGTAAATCGATCAGCCAAATCGCCACATCGTTATTGCTATCCGCTGCCCATGAATCTGGAGGACAAGGCGAAGGATCGACATTCTGAAACGAACCTGCCACCACTTTAACCTGAGTATTCAAACCATTGGCATCCGCGACACTCACTACAGGCGTATCTTCATTCCAAAGCATTGCGAAATGAGGCGGCACCATCTTGTTTTTGCTTGGTAGATTCAACCAGATTTGAAAAAGCTCCAATGGATTAAGGCCTTCTTCGTTCAGCAAAGGAAACATTTCTGAATGCTGAACACCTTCTCCTGCGGTCATCCACTGGGTATCGCCTTCGCCATAACGTCCAGCCGCACCAATCGAGTCGGCATGATCAACAAAGCCTTTGTTTACAATAGTGACGGTTTCGAAACCACGATGCGGGTGAGCAGGGAATCCAGGAATACTTCTCCCATGGTACATACGCCAACCATCAATACCACCAAAGTCTTGCCCCAGCGGGCGATTGTTTAACGGCGCATCTGGGCCCATAGAACCATTGGCTTTAGGGTAAGTATCATTGTGAAAAGCACAAAACAAAAAAGGATCAAAGGTCGGCCAGAACATTTGCAACGGAATTCGCTTTAAAATAGTTGAGCTCATAGAATGTTCTCCATCAAACATCAGTATCAATATACGAGAGATAATAACATCAAAAAAGTCGATTGTTTTATGCTGATATTGAATCTAACCCATTAACAATTTAAATCTATTACTCAGAACGAGGAAACACCACCGTCGCTCGACAACCGCCATTATCATTATCGACCAATGAAAACGAACAATCGTATTTCGCACAAATATCTCGCACTATCATCAAGCCTAAACCATAACCCTCGCCACCAGGTTTGCCACTCAATCCGCAGCCACTATCAATAATCGACAACTCATTTTCTGATATAACAATATTAACGAAGCCTTCTTCGGTACAGGCCATGGCATTTTTTAGTAAGTTGCCCACCAAAATATGAAAAGTCGGAACAGGCAACTTCGTCGTAATTTGACCTTTGCTGATAATATCAACCGTTACCGGCCTATCTGCCAAATAGCCTAAATGCATTTGTCGAATGTCGTCATACTCACTCGGCTGCACAACGCGTGAAGTAATCCCCTCTACATCTTCCTCTCGGGTCAGAGACAACAAGGTCGTGATGTAATCTTCCATCTCTTGGCAAGCCTGAACCATTCGCACTCGCTGCCTTTCTAAAAACGCTTTTGAATCCGATTTCCCCAGAAGCGTCGTTACGCCTTTTATCACCATAAGTGGTGTGCGTAATTCATGACTGGCATAGCGGTTAAAGGCTCGCTCTCTTTCGATCAAATCACGTATTTGATTCTGATAACTGTTTAAACGATCAACCAACTGGCGTATTTCCCTTGTTGCAGCCCCTTCTGGCAATTCGATGGCCGACAAATTCGCAGGACTGCGCGCACCAAGACTTTGCGTCAGCTGCGCTAGTGGTTTAGTCAAACGACCAGAAATCCGCATCACCACCCACAAACTGACAGCTAACAATAACAACGACAAGATCAATTGAGTGCTTTGCGTTTCGAACATTTGCGCTTCAGAAGTTTCATAAATTTCATCATAGTGAATAACATAAATTTCTTTCATTTCACCGTTAAGCATCACCTGCGAACGCATAGCAAACATCTCTAAGCTCGTATCTGAGGCTTCATCCAGCTCAAAGGGTTTGTCATTCACCATGCCTTTCACCAACACAATTCCCGGTGGCAAATTTTCCTTGCCAACATACACCTCAGAAAAAGGCGGAACCGACACATGGGTTAATTCCTTACCATTTAACATAGACACTGCGGTGTTTTTATCTTTCAACATACGATTTTCGGCATAGATCATTTCTATGTTTTCTATCATTGAAGTAAACATAGAAAAATGGAAGGCAATAATCGCAAAGGCCACAATAGAAAAATAGGTGAAGGTTAACTGTTTTGCGGTTTTAAATTGCTTCATTCATCACCTTCAGCAACAAGTCGATATCCGACTTTAGAAACGGTTCTTAGATAGGCATGTTCAAAAGGCCGATCGACCAAGCTACGTAACTGATAAATGTGACTGCGTAACACTTTGCTGTCTGGCTCTTCATCACCCCACAAGGCATCGCAAATTTCGTCTTTGGACACCACTTCTGGGGCTTTTTGCATAAGACATTTTAAAATAGTGTACTGAGATGGGTTTAATGAATAGCGCCCACCCTCTCTTTGCAAAACTCGGGTATTCATATCCAAAGATAAACGCCCAAAGGTCAGGGTTTTGTTCGCTACACTGCCTTTGCGTCGTCTAACTAAAGCCTGCAACCGAGAATCCAAAATTTCCAAATCAAACGGTTTGACTAAATAGTCGTCCGCCAGATGGTCAAAGCCCGTCAAGATATCGTCTTTCGTGTCACGCGCGGTAAGCATTAAAATTGGTGTATCAATACCCGCCTCACGCAAAGATTTACAGACGGTTAATCCATCCATTTTGGGCAGCATGATGTCTAAAATAATCACATCATAATGTTCCGTTTTTGCTAACTCGTACCCTTGCAAGCCATTGTTTGCATAGTCCAAGACATAACCTTTGATTTCGAAATAATCAAAGATCACCCCTGCAATGTCTTTATGGTCTTCTATTAAGAGTAGTTTCATCGTCGTCTCAGCAGTCAGTAAAGAAGATAGGTAACACCATTTTATGACACGTATTGTCACACAGTGACATGAAAAAAAAGTGAATCACCTTTTTGCGACCCAGCTATCTTTATTATGCCTTCATCGCACTTCCCCTTATTGGAGAATTCAATGAAAGCCATTCCTTATAGACAATACGCGCAAACAGAGCCCGCCACAAAAGCTCAACCTTTGGTGACGGTGATTATTCCATTTTTAAATGAAGCAGATGTTCTCAGCGTTTGCCAACAACGAGTTTGTGACGCCCTATCCCAACTCCATCAACACTGTGAGATTCTCTATATTGATGATGGCAGTCAAGACGACAGCTGGGCATTAGTCAATACGTTCACCCACCCATTACACCAAATACGCTGCTTACGCCTAAGCCGGAACTTCGGCAAAGAAGCCGCCATGAGCGCTGGCATGAAAGCCTCTACGGGGCGTTGCATTATCTTACTAGATGCAGACCTACAAGACCCACCTGAATACATTCCAGAAATGGTAGAAGCATGGAAAAATGGCGCGCAGATCGTCGAGATGCAACGTCGCGAGCGCCATGGCGAAAGCTGGCTCAAACGCACCACGGCTCATTGCTTTTATCGCTTTATGTCGAAAGTAAGTGACCACCAAATCACTGAAAACGTTGGCGACTTCCGTCTAATGGATCAAAAAGTCGTGAAGGTCATTAACACCTTGCCTGAACGAACGCGTTTTATGAAAGGTTTATTAGCTTGGCCTGGCTTCCACCGTAAAATACTTACCTTTGACCGTGACCCTCGCCTGGCCGGCAATACCAAATGGAACTACGCAAAACTTATTCATTTGGCGCTAGAAGGCATCACTTCCTTTAGCACCAAACCTCTTCGTTGGGCCACCATGGCAGGAATCACCACCTCTGCGATTGCCTTCATAATGGCATTGGTGGTTTTCACCAAAACCATCGTCTGGGGCGATCCGGTAGCAGGTTACCCCTCAACCATGTTGATCATTTTATTTTTAGGCGGCTTTCAGCTTCTCTCAATTGGCGTATTAGGGGAATACGTCGGACGACTGTTCATTGAATCCAAACAACGTCCGCTCTATGTCCTCATGGAAGACACCACAAAACAACCAACTTTTCACCCAGTGGACGCAGAATAATGCCAAAAATAACAACCCAACTACCATCCCATAAAACGCTATTTATTCTGCTCTTCAGCTGCTTAATACTGCGTCTTATTTCTCTCTCACTTTACCCATTGATGGACACAACAGAAGCCCGCTATGGCGAAATGGCACGCATCATGTTTGAGACAGGCAACTGGATAACACCGATGTTTGACTACAATGTGCCATTTTGGGGAAAGCCCCCTATTTTCACTTGGCTAAGCGGTCTTGGATTTGAACTCTTTGGCGTCAATGAATTTGCAGCACGTGTGCCGCACCTTATCGTTGGCCTAGGCATTATTTGGTTAGTCTACAGTCTGGCAAAAGATCATTTCCAATCCTCTGTCTTAGGTGTGTTTGCGGCCAGTATTCTCGCTTCTACGATTTCTTTTATCATCTTAAGTGGTGCTGTGATGACCGACACAGCCCTCACTTTTTCCATCTGCTTAAGCATGATCAGCTTCTGGCAAGCTTGGAACAATAGAGGCAAAATTTGGGGGTATTTGTTCTTCGTAGGATTGGCACTGGGCATGCTTTCTAAAGGCCCACTTGCCATTGTATTAATTGGTATCAGTTTAACCATTTGGTTACTGCCTAATGGGCGCTGGAAAAAACTCTGGAGCGCTTTACCTTGGGAATACGGCACACTCATTTTTCTTGTTATTTCTGTGCCTTGGTACGCCATTGCCGAATACAAAACACCGGGCTTTTTAGATTACTTCATCGTCGGCGAACACATTAAGCGTTTCATTGTTAGTGGCTGGCAAGGCGATCTTTATGGCACCGCCCATGAAAGAACGCGTGGCACGATTTGGCTCTATGCGTTTCTTGCCATGCTGCCATGGAGTCCACTACTTATACTGCAATGGATTCGCACGATAAAAGACAACAAAGACGTAGAGCAAAGTACAGACGGCTTTGGTAGCTTTTTAATGTTGTGGATGCTGTCGCCCATGTTACTTTTCAGCTTTTCAGGTAATATTCTAGCCAGTTACGTGATGCCAGCACTGCCTGCCTCCGCGCTCCTGATCGCCTACTTACAAGGCAAAAAACCGCTACCAAGCTGGTTCTATAAAATTGGCTTCATCACCCCTATTTTGCTTATTGTTCTGTTTAGTGCGTTGCACTTCGACTTAGTACCGAAACGTTCAGAAGACAAAATACTCGCCGTCTGGAAACAGCAGCCAGAGGCCACACAGAGCGATTTATTTTATCTGCATAAAAGACCTTTCTCAGCTCAGTATTATTCATCAGGCAAAGCGAAACAGCGTGCAGCAGACACTAACAGCTGGCTAACAACACAGAAAGCCCCATTCTTCATAGTTCAAGCTAAAAAAGACGCAACCACCTACCCAAACTGGCAATGCGTTCAAAAAGGCCAAACCGACAAGGAAATACTGCTGTACTGCCACAAAAAATAACTTTTCCCGCCCACAAAAAAGCCCAAGCCTTAATATTATTAAGACTTGGGCCTTCATAGAATCTGTCACAACTTACATTGAAATAGATCCATAGCTTGGCTCAGAATGCGAAGTGTTTAACGCATCATGAGCATGTGGAATATAGACAATTGCTTCGTTCTTATCAACTTGAAGCGCGTCAGGCACTTCACCCTTCCAAGCAATTTTTCGCTCGTCTCTTGGTGAAACACCAATATGCTTACGATAACAGCGACTAAAATGAGGCGTGGATATAAAGCCACATGCCATCGAAATCTCTACAATCGACATATTGGATTGTTTAAGCAATTTACGCGCTCTTTCAAGGCGCAAACGCAAATAATAGCGAGAAGGCGAACAATCCAAATGACGGTGAAACATTCGCTCAATCTGACGACGAGACACATCGACAAAATTAGCCAACTCATCAAGCTCAATAGGCTCTTCTAAGTTGTTTTCCATCAGTTCAATAACATCCACCAGCTTAGGAGTGCAAACACCCACATTACTAAACTGACGCATCGGCATACGTTGTTGATCAGACTCATTACGAATACGATCACAAATAAACATATCTGAAATAGCGTTAGATAATTTTGGACCATGCTGCTTCGTCATCATGTTTAGAAACATGTCCATAGGCGCACTACCGCCTGATGACGTTAATCGATCCTTATCAATAGAGAAAAGCTTATTATTGCAATTCACCTTAGGAAACGTTTCTTGCAAGGCAGTCAAACATTCCCAATGCACACTGCATTGATAACCATTCAAAAGCCCAGCATATGCAAGCACATACGCCCCAGTACAAATACCACCTAATTTAACACCTTTACGCGATTGTTTCGTCAGCCATGAAACTTGCTTCGCAGTAAAAGCCCTAGTGATATCAACGCCACCCGCCACGATAATTAGATCAAACTCTACGTTATCTTCAATGGATAGATCTGGCGTTAAGATCAAACCATCGCTTGCAGTTACAGGCTTCCCATCCGCGGAAATTAAATTCCAACTATACAGTTCTTCGGCCGACAATTGATTCGCCATACGCAGCGGTTCAATCGAAGAGGCAAGCGCAATCATTGTAAAATGATCGAGCAATAAAAAACCCACTTTTGTAGTGCTTCTTGCATCAAACGCAAGACCTGAGTCATTTGCCATTACCATATTAGAGTCCTCATTTTTGTGCTTCTTCATGCTAGGCAAGAACTAGACCAACATAACCAATTTCACTAAGAAGTACTTTTATTATTTTTAAGGAGGCACGAAATCAAAGGCGTCCTATTCTTATTGTCACATAATAATAGTTGAACTAGAGCAGAACGCACTCTAGCTCACACCCAAAATCTAACACCATGCACTAATATAGAACAAGACCGCTCTTTAATTGAACGCTTTTTTTCAATAAATTTTAATACTCAAGCACAACGTCAGATTTCGGCACGGTACAGCAAGACAATACATAACCCGCTTCGATATCTTCATCGGTAATACCACCGTTGTGATCCATCTGAGTTTCACCCTCTTTAACCAATACTTTACAAGTACCACAAATCCCCATACCGCAGGCTTTAGGTATCATCAGATCCAGTTTCGCCGCGGCGTTGTGCAAGGTTTCACCTGCGCCAATCTGAATACTCTTACCGCTTCCAGTAAACTCAACACGGACCAGATCCTCTTGATTTACGGCTTCCGCTTCAGCCTGTGCCACTTCCGCTTGCTCGATGGCGTCTTCCACAACACTTGCTGGCGTCGCACCAAAAGACTCCTCATGGTAGCGGCTCATATCAAAGCCTCTGGAGATAAGAAGTTCTTTCACGGCTTTCATGTAAGGCGCAGGCCCACAACAGAAAATCTCTCGCTCCATGAAATCAGGCGAAATCATATCCAGTTTTGCCGCATCCAAATAACCGCGGTAACCCTGCCAAGGCAAACCGTTTTCCATACGCTCAACGATCAAGTACAAACCAAAGTTGTCTAATCGCGCCGCCAAATGGTCAAGCTCTCGGCTATAAATAACGTCTCTTGGAGAACGAGCGCTGTGTATAAACGTCATATCAACATCAGCATTCGTGTCGAACCACCAACGCGCCATCGACATCACAGGCGTAATACCAACACCACCTGATAACAACAACACTTTATCAGCTGGGTAATCAATACAGTTAAACTGACCAACCGGTCCATGCACCGCCAACTCTGTGCCTATCACCATGTTGTCATGCAACCAATTAGACACTTCCCCACCTGGCACTCGCTTCACTGTAATGGAGAAGCTGTATGGCACAGAAGGCGAACTCGAAATGGTGTAAGAGCGCATCACCTGCTTACTCTCAATTTCCAGCTCTAATGTGACAAATTGCCCTGGCTTGAAGAAAAACATCACAGGCTGCTGCGCCATGAAACAGAATGTTTTCACATCCCACGTTTCATGAATCACTTTTACACAACGCACGTTATGGCGGCCATTAACCCAAGTCTGAGTATTTACCGGAGCTAAATAATCAGCATTCACAATAGCAGAAGAAGAGTTGGTCATATTGAAATCTCTTTTATTAAAGTCGAGTACATATAAATTGAATGACGCCTTTTCGAGCCATTTTGGGCGCAGTTTGTATATGCGAGTTTACTCTAAGCGACAATAAGTTGCTCATGGAGGTCAAACCTAGATGACACATACAATAGCGAGTCGATTTATGTATCACCGCGTGTCGTGAATAGTCATTTTTTTGGCCGATAATTCAGCGACTATAGCCTCGTAGTTAATGAACGACGCATATTTGCCCATCAATCTTTTTGTCATGAAGGTCCAGAAAGATGAATCAACACGATTTACTGAACGTACGCCATGCTTCTTTAGACGAAGCAAAAACGACAATGTATGAGTTACTAGAGAATCGCGCACGCAATTACTCACTAGATGCTCAGCTATATAATGATCCACACATGTTCAGAATCGACATGGAAGAGATCTTTCAAAAAGAGTGGCTATTTGTTGGAATGACCAGTGAAATTCCAAAGAAAGGCGACTACATCACCGTCGAGGTTGGGCAAAACTCACTGCTTATTTTGCGTGACGCTGAAGGCAACGTGAATGCTTTCCACAACACTTGTAGACACCGTGGCTCAGTACTTTGCACAGAACACAGAGGCAAAGTCGCCAACCTAGTTTGTCCTTATCACCAATGGACTTACGACCTAAAAGGCAACCTATTGTTTGCCGGCACAGAAATGAACAAAGATTTCGACCTGAAGCAGCATGGCCTTAAACCGGTATTTTGCAAAACCGGTGGCGGATTCATCTATGTTTGCCTAGGAAAAACACAGCCTGATGATGGTTTTGACGATTACCTAGCCACACTCGAAGCCTACATGGAACCGTATGATGTTGAAAACACCAAGCTGGCTGTTGAATCCACCATGTACGAACGTGCCAACTGGAAGCTAGTGCTTGAAAACAACCGCGAGTGCTACCACTGCTCAGGCAGCCACCCAGAACTGTTGAACACACTTCTAGAATGGGACGACACCGAAGACCCACGCGCGCCACAAGACTTCCACGACCACTACAACGCACAAGCGGCGCAGTGGGACAAAGAAGGCATTCCACATAAGAGCAAAAGCTTTGGTGAAGTGCAGCGCAATCGTATCGTGCGTATGCCACTTAAAAAAGGCACGCAAGTTATGACGATAGATGGCTCTGCCGCCTGTCAAAAAACATTAGGACGCATCCAAAACCGCGAACTAGGCTCAATGCGTATCTTGCATTTGCCGAACTCTTGGAACCACATGCAATCCGACCACTTTATCGTATTCCGCGTGCTACCTGTTTCAGCACAGGAATCCATCGTCACAACCAAATGGTTCGTCCACAAAGACGCAGTAGAAGGTGTTGACTACGATACCGAAAAACTACGTAGAGTATGGGATGCCACTAACGAACAAGACAAAGTACTTGGCGAACGCAACCAGCTAGGTATTAACTCTATCGGTTACCAACCTGGCCCTTACTCTGAAACATTTGAATTCGGCGTTATAAACTTCTTAGAATGGTATTCAAATACTGTTAAGAAAAACCTTAAAGCGAAATAAAAATAGCTTTAAGTTGCTCAGCAACACCAAAAAACGCAATACCAAAAAACACAAAAAGCGAATCCTCGGATTCGCTTTTTTTATGCTTTAACATAAGTATGAAGGTATGAGTTTTTCTACAAAATTCGCTTAAGCAATCGATCCGCGCGGGTGCGAATAATTCTTCTCAGCAGTTTTTGTGTCTTGGCGGGATAATCATGAATAGAATCGAGTTGCTCGTAAGATGAAATACGCTGGGTATGCTGATGAATACCATCAAACTCAGCCTCAAACTTAGCCAACAAATGTTGCTTTGGATCGTCAATCAACAAACCATTTTCCAGATCCAACGCCCACGCGCGTGGGTTCACATTATTGCCAGTCAGCAACATACGACAACGATCCACCCAAAGGCCTTTTAGGTGATAACTATTGCTATCGTGCTTCCATAAATGAATCGATAAACCACCCGACGCAATATAAGATTCATTGGCTTGAGCAAAACGACGCAAATTCATCTCATACAAATACGGCAGACCACCAATCGCCTTAAACGGTTGATCTGGCGGAATATAGAAATCATTGGCGGTTTTGTCACCGACAATAACATGAACCTTCACACCACGTTTAATAGCACGCTTAACCTCCCGTAGAACCACTTTAGGAAGGTTAAAATATGGCGTACAAAGAACAATCTCTTGTTTCGCATCAGACAGCAGAGACACAATCTTTTGATTCAACACATTATGTCGCTTCCCGACACCAACCATAGGCGTCACCGCCACATGCTGATCGTTAATCGCTTGTTTCTCGCCACGGTAAGACGACTTACCTAACGAAATCCGAAACTGTCGAATATCAGATTTAATGTCTTTCGTCGTCGGTAAATCTGTCTGATTTAAATCATGCACCGCAGGCTGCAAAATAATCGCATTATGGACAAATCCCACCATACTATCAGCCAGAGCTTGTTGCTGAATGACATGATAACGATCAAAACGGTAGCGATCTTGGCGGTGAAGATACACATTATTAATACTCGCGCCGCTATAAATCACCGTATCGTCAATGACAGAACCTTTCAGATGCAACACACCAAACACTTCACGGTTACGAACAGGCACACCATAAACAGGCACAGCATGCTCATACTTTTCTGCAAACGCCTGATACATACCCGCATTGCCTTTCGACTTGTCGGCACCAATCAAACCACGCTGAGCGCGATGCCAATCAACACAAATAGCAATATCCAAGCTTGGGTTACGTTGTTTTGCTTCATAAGCCGCCGTCAAAATCTCTCTGCCTGCTTCATCATCTTCCAGATAAAGCGCGACAAGATAGATCCTAGACTGAGCGTTCTGGATCGCTTCTAATAAATATTCTCGAAAACTAAAGGCAGATTGCAGGACATGGAATTGGTCAGGCTCAACGGCAAATGTAGGCAGTGAACCGAATAAATTTCTAATGGGCATAATACAAAAGTGCTACCTTATTTTTAACGAACGCCAAACTGTAACAAATTCATCAATTTTTTTCTTAAAAATAATCGACTCAGCTCGAAAAGAACCCTAAAAAACAGAGCAAATGTCGTATTCAATACCTACTAAAGCCTAACCTCCTCCATATCTGGGTTGTTCTTTAAATACGCCTTCCAAGACAAATCAATCACCTTCACCTCATCTTCAAGCCATAACGCATCATGGCGATACCTTGTCAAGGCAACAATGCCTCCACCAAAAACGAAGCGCAACGGAAAGACATCAGCCTCACCGCTGCAGACAAGGTTAGTGAAATGAGAAAGCCGGTTTGGAAGTGATTTTTTAATAATAACTACTTACCACCTTTTTTAGAGTATTAAGCACCCATTATATTACTATGATTAACTCCCTATCATTGGAGAGAAAAATAAAGTCACACCTAGAAACATCAGCACACCTCCGATAAAATTATTTACGATTCTTTGTTTTTTCAGCATTCCCTCTCTTAGTTTTGGCGTTGAGAAAAATATTGCAACGATACAAAACCATATAAGATGAGCTAACGACATAAAAACACCATAAAGACATAAAACAAAAAAACCAGTATCCTTATTTAAAAATTGGGTAAAAACACTAAGTACAAAAAACATGGTTTTAGGGTTCAAGGCGTTAGTAAAAAAACCTGTTTTGAAAGATTTATAACTATTAAAACTCTGAATTTCTTTTTGACTTCCAGCACCAACTACTACACTTTTTATTGTTTTAAAGCCAATATAAATCAAATAGGCCGCACCTATAAATTTTACAACCATAAATAAAGAAGGGCTTTGAGAGATCAAGAGTCCAATACCAAATATCGTATAGATAACATGAACTTGAACCCCTAAAGAGATTCCCAAGGCACTCATTACGCCTGATTTTCTACCGTAAAGAAAGCTGTTTCTCGTTACCATAGCAAAATCAGCTCCAGGACTTATAACGGCTAAAACAGAGATTACAATAACAGCAACAATTTCATTCATATTTTAATACCATTTCCATTTTTTTATTTTTAAAAGTTATAAAAAGCATTTCTTGACATCCTATTTCACCCGCAGTTTATTTATAATCGAGTAAAACACCATGGAGACATTGAAATACACGTCAATTATTATTAGTATGAAATAAAAATAAATTGATTTTTATTTCATACATACTTGAGGAAATAGCAATGACAAATGGCTTCAGAACACCTCCACTGAACTCATTAAAAGTATTCAGTGTTGTAGCGAAGCATGAAAGCATCTCTAAAGCGGCATTAGACTTGAACCTAACAGAAAGCGCTGTTAGTCGTCAGATCAAAAATATTGAAGAAAATTTAAACTTTTCACTTTTTACACGAAGAAGCCGAAGAATTTATCTAACAGAAGAAGGGGAAATACTGCAAAGGTGCTGCACTAAAATTTTCACTGAACTCGATAACACATTAAAAAACCTTTCTTATTCTGACTCAAAAGAACCTTTAGTCGTATCCTGCGAACCAACCTTAACCATGAATTGGCTTATCCCTAACCTCCCTAAATTTCATGAATTACATCCAGACATACCTATCCGAATTTTTGCTGCCGGTGGTGATATAGACTTAAGCACAGAGAGAGTTGACATAGCCCTACGTCGTAATGATTTCACTTGGAATAGAAACTATTTTTCTGAAAAAGTATGTGATGAACTGATTGGGCCCGTATGCTCTGAAAATCATTGGAAAATACATGAAAAGGGCAAAAGCCCAATGACAATACTGCACACAAAATCTCGCTTCGATGCATGGCAAAAGTGGCTATCAAACACTCCTCAAGAGACACTATTAATAGAAAATGAAATGATATTTGAGCATTTCTACCTTTGCCTACAAGCAGCAACATCTAACTTAGGCTTTGCCATTACTTCCATTTATATGTGTCCTGAAGAGCTTAAAGCAAAAAAACTTATGGCTCCCTTTTCTTTTATCAAAGATGGCTCTTCCTATCACCTGTTGTCCGAAACACCTATAACACATGACTCAAGAAAGAATGCATTTTACCAGTGGGCAAAAAGCGAGTTTGAAAACATCCGTTCAACCCATTTCGATACGGAATAATAAAACAAAACACAAACCACGCCGGAAGAGCCGGTTCCTTTCACATCTGGCTACTGGGTAAAGGTGGTGTTTTCAGGAAGCAAAGTAATCACCAAGAAAAAAGTCTAGCTGAACAATATTTTGGGTTTAATCCCAATTCCTTTTGCTTTATCGTCATCTCCCCTATGACAACCTCAGCAAAGGAGAAAAGCGTGAAGCAAGACAGCGAATGGGATCTAGATATCGGACAAGAGCATTTTGTCGTACAACGCCGATACGAAGCTCTAGGCGCATTCAATGACGTACTAATTGCAGTTTGGTTCTTGATCGGAAGCTTCTTTTTCCTCAACGACTCATTAGTCGAAAGCGGTACATGGTTGTTTATTGTTGGTAGCGCCCAGCTGATCATCAAACCCTTAATTAAACTAACCAGCTTAATTCACGTGGGCAGGATAGCACCTACGAACAATCAAAAATAACAGCGTGTGAAGAGGGAGTAAAATTAAACTCCCCTTCTATTTTTAGTCGCTGTTTTGCCAGACTTTAGCATATTCAATTTAGTTAATTTTACTCTAAACAGAGTTATTATCATTTAGATTTACACCAATCTAATAACTCGTAAAAATAGAAACTCACCTTCATTACTAATACATTTTCAATGATTTATTATCCTTTTGGTGGTAATTTCAAGTTAAACCACTAATAAGGATGAGAAGGTGAAACTATCAAATATACTATCTACAGTTAATCAAGTTGAAAAATCAAAATTCATCAATTTCTTAGATCGTGTTTGTAGTGAGGCCATTACCCACGACAAAGAGTTGGCCAAGCGAGTCAATAATATTGATGGACAAATAAAAAATGCCTCTAGTGGCGAAATCATTCAACTCTTTGAGCTAGTTCTTCCCTATTTTGAAAAAAGTGTTAAAGAACAGCTAGCTATGCTTGGAGCACAAGCTTCTCTACTTACAAATATAGTCAGTCGAGATGGAAACTGCATTGCACGTCTATCATGGATTGAAGCTCTTTATTCCAAAGAATGGACCTCAATAGACTCTAAGGCTAAGGAAATAGATAGTTTAATAAAAGAGTCGCTCGATACTGAGGAATTCAATGAAGCTAAGCGTCTAGAAATCTATTATTCATGCCTTAAAGAGGCATACACTAATGATGAGAAGAACAATAGAGAAGCCAAAATCACAGATGATGAAAGAAGCATTTTAAATGTTTTAGCTAACAAATTAGACATTACAGCCGATCAGAAATCCGCAGTTGAACATTTAGTCAATGCTATTCCTCAAACAGGAGTCCAAGACTGTCTCAACACTTTACGAGAAGTCGGGCTTGTTTTTGTAAGCAGAAAAAACCTAACCGTTTACATTGCCGATGAAGTAGTCGCAATGCTCAACCGAATGCAGGGTAAAGAATTAGCTGATAAACATTTACTACGTATATTACGTACTCTAAGCGACTCTGAGTTATCAAATATTCTCAAAGCTCATGGGAAGCGTATCAGAGGCAAGGAACGAAAAGAAAAAATCAGTGAAATCATAAAAATGGGATTGTCTATATCTCTAGTATTACAACAAGACATCAACAATCCTGACGCAAATATTAACGATCGAAAAGAGCGTTTAAAAGCACTTATTTCTGACCTTGACTTAAGTTTGGATAAAATAGGTACAACACTTGATGAAAGAACAGATTTAATTATTTCATCTCTAAATTCCTCTGCAGAAGACGAATTCAATGCGCTTAGTGCTACTGGTTTTAAAGATCTATTTTCAACCTTAAAAACTCACTTCCCAACCCTCACATCAGTTCTACACCAAGATTTTGAGATAGAAGATAATGAGGAACTAGATGTCGATAAACTTAGGGCATTGAGCATAACTCCCCATGACATTCTTTACATGCTGTCCAATGAAGATATTAAATCTGTTCGCGACAGTATGGGTGTAAGCAAGCGGGGAAATCCACGCCTAGTCATTTTGGAGAGCTTTGCCGATGCTACCGACAAGCTAATTGAAAACTATGCATTGTTAGCAAAAAGAGATCTTGCGGGTTTAAAAAATGAGGGAATAGAAATCGCAGAAGCCGATATTGGCATTAAGTTCGAAGAGGTAACTAAAGCCATCTTCGAACAACTTGGCCTTGATGTAGACGAAGATTTAAGAAGATCTATCAATACAGCAAAAGATAAAGCCGACATTATATTGTCGCTAAGCGAAGACGACATCATCATTGGTGAAGCTAAAACCTGCAAAAGCGGTGATTTTGCAAAGTACTCAACAACATCACGCCAAGTAAAAGCCTACGTCAATAGATGTGAATCTTCAGGCAAACGCGTCGCACAAGTTCTGATTATCGCTCCATCATTTTCTACTGACTTTGTCGAATCTGCTGAAATGGATACAGAGATCAATATATCTTTACTAGAAGCTGCTGGCCTTAAGCAGATATTTGATGCAGTTAAATCCAAAAGAAATCCGAACTTTTCAGCTAAATTATTCACCAAAGGAGGATTGTTAAAAGCAGATCTAATAGCTAAGAATGTTTAAGACCGGTATTACGACATTAGGGTCAGATAAAATTTTTTATCTGACCCTAATGTCCCTTTAATGACGAAATCCAGCGCATAGTAAAAATACCACACGCGTTACGAATCGCTCTTAAGCAGTTTGTTATGCATTTTTTGTGAAGTGCTGTTCTATATCGTAACCAACAGCAGTTCCTCTTTGTTCAAACATACTAATAAACTTCTTGATTTCTTGCTTGCCGTTAGAGTCAAAAATCAAACTATTCAATGTGGCTCTGACGCCGAATTGATTTTTAAGAGTATTTACTGGATTAGATTGTGTAACCATTTTAAAAATTCCCACACCCGCTTCCATAGTTACAGGTTTGATAGCAGAACCTAGCCCTATTTTTGAATTAACATACTCCGAAACAGAATCTAATTGTTTTCGATAGTTAGCAATTGACTTCAGATTTTCTTCAGATAATGCATTTTGAAATAACTTTAACCACTCTCTCAATTTTGCAAAATCTTGTCTCATTTGGAGCGCAACCTCAATAAGCTGACTAGGTGAGAAAGATTCCTGAATAATTCGAATAGGAATAGCCGGCATATTAACAAATAATGAATACAGTGAATCTGTTCCATACACCTTTTTTGATACCTTCATCTGTTCATCGTTTAAAAACGAGGTGAGTTGATGTAAAGCGTCACCCGCAGGTAACATAAAACCTGAATTAACAAAGAACCTCTTGCGTAGAGGATGCGGAGTATAACTTTTTTCATAAACAAAGCTTCGAGCACACATTCCAGCTCCACCCCACATTGTTGCTGATAAAAGTGGATGCTGAGGCCTTTTGCTTTCTTGCCAGCTCAATACATTTTCTTTATGAGCTAACTTCAAAGACTCCGTTGAGCTCATATGTTCAATTATTCGATTTCGTGGTTCAACTAATTTATGAGGCTCTTCTAAAAAAGGATAACTCCGAACTACACCTAAGTTTTTGGCTGCTAATATCGGGCTGCTTGTCCTCAGCCATGCATCTTCAAATTTAGCCTCAACCAAGATCTCATCTCTCAAAACTAGGTCAGTTAAAAAATCGAACAAAGCTTCCGTTTGAATTGATGGATAACTAACTGCTTTATAGCTATGTTCACCATTTGCTATGGCAATTTCATCCGCAGATGCGTTTTCCATACCATCCATAAACAAGCTAGATATATCTTGAAGAGACCAATTATCTGAAATTATACCTTGTGCCACTCTAAAAACCTCCCAGAGAGACAAATTGAAGAAAATGCATAACATTTAATAGTGAGCATGCTCGTTTATAAAATTTAAAATTGTCAAAAAACTTATAAACAATTTAATAATAAAATTTTATAAAGCTATTAAAGAATAAAAAGGGCCAGAGTAAAATTAAAATACCTTTCTATTATTACTAGTTATTTTTTTCTATTTTATCTTGCGGTAGCATACTCCATTTAATTTTACTCGCCCCCTCATTATCCTGTTATGTACGCACTAAAGTTGTATGTATAATCTCAGCATGTCTTTGTGTTGTATACCATTTTCGAATATTGGCTCAGGGTAATTTAGTAAAAAGTGATCTTTGATGACTGAATCGACTCGGAAGCCAAGGCGTTGATAATATGTCAGTTGATAGCCAAATGTGCCAGTACCAAGTTCAACACGATTGATCCCCTTACTTGATAACTGCAATAGAACTGACTTTAGCAATGCGGAGCCAAAACCGTGACCTTGGAACTCTGGATAAACAGATATATTAAATATCTCAGCAACACTGCTAGTGTGAGGTTTTACTATACAAGCCGCTAAAACACGCTCATTAACTATTGTAGCAAAGCACCATGAGCCTAATAAATATGATGAAATACTTGCTTCAGAAGGATCGGCTTCAAGCAGTAAATCAAGCGGAATCTGACTGCTTTTGACTTCGATATACTGCATTTTTCCTCCAATCACATAATGCTCACTTGAGTAATGAACAACGCAATACTGATACCGCTGAATATTTAATCACAACGCATATTAAAAATGCCTGGCGTTGCAAATAAGTTACTAGCTTTGCTTGCCCTACTCTCTAACAACGTCGCTGTGACCCAAAACGCCTTTGTATGCGGAAAAAGCACAGCGTATTGAAATGGACTTAATTGGTTTGCTAAATACCGTAGTCGCGCTCTACCTTTGATATGCGAGTTTTAAATGATGAATACCATTTTTCATGGCCAAGCTTTTGGGCTTGTTGATGCTCTGCATGTGCTTTCCACTGCCTGATGGACTCGAGATCAGACCAATATGAAACAGTAATTCCAACGTCCTCTCGTGCCGATTCTATGCCTAAAAACCCTGGTTGCTTTGAAGCTAGTTCGACCATTCGGTCTGCCATTTGACCATAACCGCTATCAACTTCAGTACGGTGAGATGTAAAAATTACCGCGTAATATGGCGGGTTAGGTGTGTTCGCGATGAGGGACATCTTTGCTCCTTTAGGTATCCAACATTATGTTAATACAGATGTGCGTTATTCTCTTTACCCATTGATACTAAAAGACTTGCTAACCAGCCACCAGTAAAAGCACGTAGTTTTTGATTACTTATCAAACAAGGCAGAGTTAAAGCTCCGAAGCGCAAAAGAACCCCAACTTCCGTCTTCCCCTTGAAGAAAAGGGAAGAAACTTGTCCGTAGCTTGAATCAGTTATTCATTAGAACAATAGCATTTCCTTAAAAAAGCTACTTCGCTAATCGTGCTCTTCGATTGAAGATAGTGGGTATTTTGGGGCAAGGCTAACGTAAAGGGTAAGACTAATTATTTTTATATACAGAAGATCTATGTGCACCTTTAATCACGTTTATGATCAATACATCATCTCTTATCTGATAAATGATGCGATATAAACCTTGCCTTACGCGACAAGTATCTAAACCCGATAGCTTGATGCAGCCTTCTGCTCTTGGGTTATCAGCTAGACTTTCAATTTTTTGAAATATTTTGGGGACGTCTTTTTTAGGGATATTCTTAAAATCTTTGCTGACCGACTTTTTGAAAGTAATCTTATATTTTGCCATTCGCTTTCAGCTCGTTTAGAAAAACTTCATAAGTCACTTCTGGCTCATTCACTCGTTCTGAAATGGCAGCAAGGTCTTCTTGATCCTCTCTCATAAGCAAGCGTACCGCTTCATCAATTAGTTCTGAAATAGAAACATCTGATGATGCCGCTCGCATTTTTAGCGCTTGATGGATAGCAGGCTCAAAGTAAACGGTTGAACGTTTTGATAAATTACTCATGTTACACCTCGACGATTCTTCAGGGGTTTTAACAATGTAGCGTTATAACGTTAAAACATCAAAATCGAAAAATTTCGAGTGATCTCGTTTTATACTGGAGAGATTATGGGAGCAAGACGAACACCAAGAGCGAGGTCAAACGGCCATAAAGCAGTCAAGTTGAGTTGTGGCGTTTGCTTAGGCCTCATTCTCTGTTAATTCAAGCTGTCTCTCACTTCGCCAGACGCGGATGAGCACAATCTCTTTGGCTTGTCTGAGGTAGACAACCCGAAATGGCGCGTGAATCAATTCACGAATGTGATCCATGTTGAATTCAGGAACAATTCGGCCTATATCTGGGTAAATTTGAAGCATTTCGCAATGTTTCAAGATAGCAGCGACGAAGTCATCACCGATATGCGGCACATCTTGTTCTCGGTAATACTCCTGAATAGCTTGTAAATCCTCAAGAGCAGACTGTACGATGCGTAATTCCATTTACTTGATTCCCAAGGTTATCTTGGCGTCCTCCAAGGATACGGTGTTGCCTTCGCGAGCATCCATTAGCCCCTGCGCCACCGCTTTTACAAACCGCAATTCCTCTGCGGTTTTCTCATAATCTTCGAGCCCCTGAACAACCGCTACGCCGCGGCCACGGCTAGTAAGTAGAATTGGGCGATGCGTTTCCTGCGTTCGACCCACTACCTTTCCGGGATTGATCTTTAGGTCTGATAGAGGAATAACATCCTCAGAAAATTTAATCTGCATAGTGACTTCCTAGCAAGCAATCGAGTGCCATTAATAGCACCCGTTAACAGGTGTGGTCAAGAAACATAGGGCTCGCATTTGGAAGACGGGGGCAAAGCCCTGAAGAGCCAAAGTAATAACCCCACCCTAGCCCTCCCCTTGGAAGACATAAGGGGAGGGAATAATTACGTTGTCGGGCTAAAGCCGCGACCTACAAAAAAAGTTAAATCAACAACTTACAAGGTTGATGCGGAGTAAGGCGAACGCCAAGAGCGAGGTCAAACGACAGTGTCGAGCGGTGGTGTTTGGTTTGCTCGCGTCTCCAGTGGAAGTCAGGGTCAAAGCTCCGAAGAGCCAAAGTAATTACCCCTCCCTCGCCCTCCCCTTGGAAGACATAAGGGGAGGGAATAATTACGTTGATGCGGAGCAAGGCAAACGCCAAGAGCGAGGTCAAACGACAGTGTCGAGCGGTGGTGTTTGCCTTGCTCCTGCTACCAAACGACCTAGATGTGAGCCTTTTCTTCACTTAGGGCGTTGTTAATTTCTTTCCAAGTCAGTCCACTGCCCTTTTTTGCTTCGTTTTTGGTTTGGGTGATTTGGATGATTTGCCCTGCGATGGAGATGGCGATTTCGAAGGGTTTCTTGCCTGCGATTTCGTTTAGCCCCACTGGGCAATGTACTGAGTCTATTTCCGCTTGGCTGAAGGAGGCGCTAACGAGGCGTTTTTTGAAGCGAAGCGCTTTGGTTTTCGAGCCGATTAGGCCGATGAATCGGCAGTCTTTGCGATCCAGCAAGGCTTCCACAAGTTGGTAGTCCAAGGCGTGGTCGTGGGTCATGACTAAGGCGATTTCGTTATGACTCATGTGGTCGATGTGTTCCAGCATGGATTCATACAAAAACGGCGTGACGTTGCTTGGCAAGCCTTTGAGGTTATGGTCTTGAGCAAGATTTGCACGGCTGTCGACCCATGAGATTTTCGCCTGCATGTTGCCCAGAACATTAACCAAAGTCGTTGCCACGTGCCCCATGCCAAAGATAGTGATTTTCGTCGCTGGCTCTGGAAAGTATTCCAATAAAACAGACACTGTGCCGCCGCAACATTGGTTGGTTTTGGCGGCGAGGGGAAAGTTTTCCAAAAGATGCGAAGGCGATGCAGTATCTTGCAACATGGCGCGGGCTTTTTGGCAAACAGCGTATTCCAGCTGTCCGCCGCCGATCGTGTCGAAGCTGTGCTCTTCGGTAATAATCATCTTGCTCGATGATTCCCGCGGCGCAGAACCCTGGGTGCCGATCACGGTAGCAATCACCCAAGCTTGCCCTGCTTTTTCCACCTCTTGCAAGGCCTGAACCCAGCTCATAGAGGACATCATAGACTGACTTCCTCATCCGCTTTATGATTTTGCGCTGCTTGCATGGCGTAAAACACCGCTTCTGGCGTGGCAGGCACAGCCAATGGCGGTGAGATTTTATGGTCTGCCACGGCAGCGCAGGCGTCTTTTAGTGCACACCAAACGGAAATCCCCAGCATGAGCGGCGGTTCGCCTACGGCTTTAGAACGATAGACGGATTCTTCGCTATTGGGTCGATCAAACAGTTTAACGTTGAACTTCTCTGGAATGTCCGCCGATGTAGGAATTTTGTAATTCGCCGGGCTGTTGGTGGTGATGCGACCTTTTTCATCCCAGCTTAGCTCTTCTGACGTGAGCCAGCCCATGCCTTGTACAAACGCGCCTTCGATTTGCCCTATATCCAAATCTGCGTTTATCGAATCGCCAACGTCGTGGAGGATATCCACTTGAGTCACCTTGTATTCACCTGTGAAGGTATCGACGATCACTTCCGCCACAGCAGCGCCATTGGCGTAGTATAAAAATGGACGACCTTTGGCGGCTTTGCGGTCGTAACCTATCTTCGGTGTTTTATAAAAACCGGTAGACGATAAAGACACGCGATTCATGTACGCCAGTTTAATGAATTCGGGAAAACTCATTGTCTCGCTGCCTAGGATGACTTGATCGTCTTCAATAGCAAATTCATCGGCAGCAATAGCAAAGTGTTCCATGGCGAATTCTTGCAAGCGGCTTTTGATCGTCAGAGCGGCGTCTAGCGCAGCCATGCCGTTCAAATCCGTTCCTGCGGAAGCGGCGGTGGGTGACGCGTTTGGCACTTTGTCAGTACGAGTAGAACCCACGTTGACGCGCTGATAGTCAATACCAAAAGCCTTGGCAACAATTTGCGCCACCTTGGTGTAAAGCCCCTGCCCCATTTCCGTTCCGCCATGGCTCACGTGCACACTGCCGTCGGTGTAGATATGCAGCAAAGCACCACCTTGGTTTAAGTGTTTCGAGGTAAAGGAAATACCAAATTTCACAGGCGTGAGCGCGAGGCCTTTTTTCAAGAAAGAGTTCTTCTTGTTGAATGCCTTAATCGCTTCACGACGAGCGCGATAATCTGAGCTGGTTTCGAGTTCTTCTATCAGTGTAAGCAACACATCGTCATCGACTTTTTGCCCATATGGCGTGGTGTCTTTACCGGTTTGATAACAATTTAGCTTACGAATATCTAGGGCATCTTTGCCTACTGCGCAGGCGATTTCTTCGATCACGTTTTCTGCCAACAGAACGCCTTTAGGCCCACCAAAGCCACGAAACGCGGTATTGGACACTGTGTGGGTTTTCCCACGATAGCCACTGATGCGAGCATTCGGTAGGAAATAAGCGTTGTCTGCGTGGAACATGGCGCGGTCAACAACGCCGTCAGATAAATCGGCGGTACAGCCACATTTGCCCACCATGTCGTACTCTGCTGCAAGTATCTCACCCGCGTCAGAAAAGCCCACTTCGTAGCTGTTCCAGAAGTCGTGACGCTTACCGGTTTGCACCATGTCGTCTTGGCGCGGCATGCGATACTTAACTGGGCAACGATTTCGTACCGCAAGCACCGCTGCCATACAGCTCAGCACCGCCGCTTGCGATTCTTTACCACCAAAGCCACCGCCCATACGACGTACTTCAACCAATACCTGCGCCACTGGCAAGCCAAGCACACGCGCCACCAGCTTTTGTACTTCCGCTGGATGCTGAGAGGAAGCAAATACTTGTACGCCGCCGTCTTCATTTGGCGTTGCCACACTGATCTGGCCTTCCAGATAAAAATGTTCCTGGCCTTTGATGTACAAATCGGACTTCAGTTTATTTGGCGCAGTTTCTAATGCCCCTTTAGCGTCGCCACAGCTAATGGTGTGAGTCGGCAAAACGAACTCTTGACGCTCTAACGATTGGCGAGGATGTAAGGTTGCTTCTCGCGTTTTGTACTCTATCTCCGCCAAGGCAACGGCTTGTTTTGCCGCACGCAAACTGGTGGCTGCGACCGCAAAAATGGCTTGCCCTATGAAGTGAACGAAATCACCCGCCAATAGCAAATCACCGCTCAATACAGGCGACACATCCACTTCACCAGGAATATCCGCTTGTACGATCACATCGACCACACCTGGGTAAGCACGAACTTTGTCCAAGTTGATCGACACAATATCCGCGTGAGCTTCGGTCGATAACCCCGTTGCCACATGCAATTCATTTGGCCATTCTGGCATGTCGTCAATGTAAACGGCTTGGCCTGTTACGTGTTTAATCGCCGATTCATGGACAGGCAAAAAACCATTTTTGCCGATGTCTTTTTTGTCTAAAGTAAAATCTTGTGGCAGTTTACGCATGAGTGCTTGCCTCCGAACCAGTCGATAAAATGGAATCGCTAACAGCGTGACCTGAGAAGGTCACCACCTCGGTGCCGTTTAATTCCAACCAGGCTTTGTGAATCAGATTACAGGCAATATCCAAACGGTATTTTGCGCTGGCTCGCATATCGCTCATTGGCGTTAATTCGCTGCGTAACGCTTCTATGGCTTGGTTTAAGGCTTGCTCGTCATTAATGGCTTTGCCGATTAATGCGGCTTCTGCTTTTTTACCACGAATTGGGGTGGCGGCCATGCCACCAAATGCAAAGCGTACATCGCTTACTTTGCCATTATCAACGCTAAATCGAACCGCTAACATAACGCTGGAAATATCGTCTTCCATGCGTTTCGATACTTTATAAAAGCGATGAAATTGCGACAGTTTGTCCAGCGGCACATCAAAGGATGCGATCATTTCATCGTCAGCTAGTTGAGTTTGTTTGTAGCCTTGGTAAAAGTCATTGATGTTTACCGTTCTAGTACAGCCGTCTGTTTTCAATAATTGAATATCGGCATCAAACGCCAATAGCAATGGCGGTAAATCAGCAATGGGCGATGCGTTCGCCACGTTGCCGCCGATCGTGCCACGGTTACGAATTTGTCGAGAGGCAATTCGGCTCAATAAGCCATAAATTTGCGGATAAAGTATCTTGCTGAAATCTTCCAATTCACTGTAAGTCACCGACGCACCGATTGTCAGTGTCACGGCACCAATATCCAACTGCTTAAGTTCCGCCACGTTAGATACGTCGATGAGAGTATCAAAATCGCGGTAACGCTGAGTGTTTTCTAGCATCAAGTCCGTGCCACCCGCGATCAAGGTTGCGTCTGGATACGAAGTTAATGCCTGAGCCAGTTGCTCTAAATTGTTTGGTTGTACGTAGTTGCTGCCGTCATTCGTTTGCGTTTGTAGATTTTCAAGTAACGCCTTAATGCCTTCGTTTTTACTCATTAACTCAATAAAAGGCGTCTCTTTAGATTCTTGAACCTTGATCATAGACAAGCCAGCATCGATGATTGGGCGATAGCCAGTACAACGACATAAGTTGCCAGAAATCGCATCGCAAACGGCTTCACGATCAATTGGCTGGTCAGCGTTCTGTTTGTTTTCGTATAACCCCGCCAAGGACAATACAAATCCCGGCGTACAAAAACCACACTGAGAACCATGAGATTCCACCATGGCCTGTTGAGCAGGATGCAATTCATCCACCTTGGATAAATACTCTACCGAGACCACATGCTTACCCGATAAGGATTGAACTGGCGTAATGCATGAGTTGAGCGTTGAATAGGTCAATTCGCCGTTTTCTAATGCACCAACAAGAAGCGTGCATGCACCACAATCTCCAGAGGCACAACCTTCCTTCGTACCAGTTAATCCACGTTTTTCTCTTAAGTAACGCAAAGCGGTAAAGTCGCTAGGGAGCGTGTTATCGTCGATGAGCTCATCGTTTAGTATAAATTGCAAAGCGCTCTCCTTATTTAGAATAATGTCATTAATAATAGCTTAAATGCAAAAACCTGACCAATCGTACAAAGTTTTGATTTAAAACTAATACTGTCCCTTAAACAATCCATTTTCAATTAAAAGTATTAACCCTATCGACAATCGCAAATGAGTTTTATTATCATTAATGCGGTTTGATAAAGGACATAAGGTTACCAATATGGACAAGATTAACATCAATGAAGAATTTGTATCTCTAAACGAAGAATGGGCACCAAAAATCATTGCCGAGTCTAATGGGCAATCGGTACGAATTTTAAAAGGGACAGGAGAATTAGGCTGGCACAAACATGAAGACGAAGAAAAAATTATCATCGTCTTCAAAGGCCAATTGACATTAAGGCTCAAATCATCCAGTGACATTATCCTTGAGCAAGGCGAGATATATGTCATGCCAAAAGGGGTTGATCACTGCCCTGTCGCACAAGCTGACACGCACTTCATCATGATAGAACCGTCTTAGTACGCACTCCGAATTAAGCATCAAAGATAAATATATAGCACCACCTAAAATTTAGGTCTAAAATAAGACCTAAATTTAGTGCTTAATAGAGGTTCCCATGAGACAAATCTTAGCCAATTACACAGCCAGTATTTCTGAATTAAAGAAAAACCCAACGGCTTTACTTAACGAATCTGGTGGCTCTGCTATAGCCATTTTAAACCACAATAAGCCAGCAGCTTACCTCGTCCCTGCTGAGGCCTATGAGCTTTTGATGGAGATGGTCGATGATATTGAACTAGCAAAACTAGTTGAGGCTCGCCGTACTGATTTATCCAAAGCCATCGAAGTGAGTTTAGATGACTTATAAATTAAAATTTCTTCCTGCAGCTCTAAAAGAATGGCGCAAATTAGCACCACAAATCCAAACACAATTTAAAAAGAAGTTAGCAGAGCGACTAGACAACCCGCATGTTCCAGCCTCAAAACTACGTGGTTATGATTACGTCTACAAAATAAAACTAAGAACCTCAGGCTATCGCCTAGCTTATGAAGTCATTGATGATGAAATCGTCATTTATGTACTGGCAATTGGCAAACGAGACAAAGATGCGGTGTATAAAAAACTCGCCTCTCGGGCTGGTTGATATCGCACCATTTTGTTTCATTACCTCTATTCGAATACTTTTCTGTCTTATCACCAAAAGTCTTTCACTTTACTTTTTATTATTAAATTCAAATACTTAAAGAAACATTTCTAGTTCCACACAAATATGGAACAAATGTTGCTAACTTATATCCATGTGAAACAAGCGGGTCTTTAGTCCCTATTAATTGTATGGAGCATGTTTATGAAAGCGGCAAAGAAAACAGCAATTCGATTCTCTCTTTTAGCCAGTCTCATCTCAGCCACATCTGCCATGGCGGCAGATCAGGTTACATTTCAATTAGACTGGTTACCAGGTGGCGATAAAGCGCCCGTTTATGTAGGTATCCAACAAGGTTTCTTTGCTGACGAAGATTTAGAGGTCAAGATCGCCAGTGGTCGCGGTTCCACCGATGCGTTGACTAAGATGGCAACAGGCCAATCTGACATTGGCAGTTCCGATATTGGCGCTTTGATGGCCGCAAAAGCGCAGGACGATGTGCCTGTTGTAGCGGTTTATCCCTACTTCACACAAGCACCACACGCATTTTTCGTCTTAAAAAGCAGCGGCATTAAATCGATCAAAGATTTGAAAGGCAAAAAAGTCGCAACGTCACCCTTCACCTCATCCAATGCTTTCTTGCCATTGGTGTTAGAACAAAATGGCCTGAGCGAAGGCGATATTAAATTAGTAAAATCCGATCCGGGTGCCCTAGCACCAATGATGATCACCGGCAGCACAGACGCCATTATTGCTTGGGTTACCAATACCGCGCTTTATGAATCGCAAGCGAAAGGCGCAGGCAAAGAGCTGATCGAAATGCCTTGGTCAAATTCTGGTTTGTCACTTTATAGTTCCTCTCTTCTAGCTTCTGAACGCTTTTTAGAAGAGCGTCCAGATGTCGCCAAACGTTTCATCAAAGCCTTCGCAAAATCCATTGAGTTTACTTATGCCAACCCAGACCAAGCGGGCGTGGATCTGCACAAAATGGTGCCAGAAGTCGACGCCAAGATTGTTTCCGCACAAATTAAGAGCATTTATAACTTGGTCTACAACGACGTCACAACACAAGACGGCTTTGGTAACTTCACCGACGAACGCATTCAAAAAACATGGGAATACGTAGCACAAGCCAATGGCGTCTCTGTGGATGCAATCGACCCAAAAAGTGCCGTAAACAACAGCTTTAAGCCGGAGTAACGGTATGGAAGATAATAAGATGACGGATAGCAATAAATCCGCCTACGTGAGCATGAAAAAAGTGGGTCATAAATTTGACCCACGCCCAGAAGCACCCATGGTTGTGCAAGACATAGATCTCGATATACACCGCCACGAATTTGTGGCGGTCGTTGGGCCATCTGGTTGTGGTAAATCCACTCTCTTGCGCATGGTGGCAGGCTTGCTGATCCCGTCTCATGGCGAAGTCTCTGTCTTTAACCGTCCCGTTACCGAACCTCGTGACGACGTGGGCATTGTGTTTCAAAAAGCCAATTTGTTGCCTTGGCTAACGGTACGCAAAAATGTGCTGTTTCCACTGAAACACAAATACGGCAGTTATTCCCCTAGTGATGAAAAGCGTGCCAACGAACTATTAGAAATGGCTGGTCTGACTCAGTTTGCAGACAAGATGCCAGACGAATTATCTGGCGGCATGCAGCAACGTGTTGGCATTGTGCGAGCACTACTTCTGAACCCAGACATTCTATTGATGGATGAACCTTTTTCGGCATTGGATGCGTTAACGCGTGAGCAAATCGGTTTCGACCTGCTCGATATTTGGAAAAAAAATCCAAAGACTGTGTTGTTTATCACGCACTCCATTAGTGAAGCTGTGTTGTTATCAGATCGTATTTTAGTGATGAGCAAACGCCCCGGTACTGTGTTGGATTTGATCGAGGTGGACTTACCTCGCCCACGCTCTTCACAAACCATTAACTCCCCTCGCTTTGCTGAGCTAACCGATTTAATCAGAGGCTATATTTATGAACCCAACGTACCAGCCTAAAACTTGGCTCGGCCAGCAAGCCAATCGCTTCGCACCGGGGCTATTCTTTATCGGCCTCGTGCTGTTATGGGAGCTAATCTGTCGATTTGGCAATGTGCCAAATTACATTTTACCTTCGCCATCAGCGATTTTTATTGCCTTCTTTGATGTGGAATTTTCCCGCTGGTTGACACACCTTTGGGCAACATTACGTGTGGCTTTGATGGGCTTTGCTCTGTCTATCCTCATTGCCCTTCCCTTATCCATTGGCATGATGCGCTCTGAATTGATGAACCGAGTACTGTATCCAGCTTTGATCGTGATTCAGTCTACCCCTGTGGTCGCCGTTGCGCCTTTGATCATCGTGTTGCTTGGCACTGACGATCCATCTCGCGTGTTGATCACTTGCCTGATTACCTTCTTCCCGCTTGTGGTATCAACGACGACGGGCATGCTGGAAACACCACCAGAAATGATCGAACTCAGCCAATCTTTGCGTGCACCGCGTTATCGTGAAACCTGGCAGATTCGAATTCCTTATGCGATTCCACACATTTTCAGTGGCCTTCGAGTGTCGATCACCTTGGCGATTATTGGTGCCGTAGTGGCGGAATTCGTCGCAGCTGAAGAAGGTTTGGGCTATTTCATTCAGTTCTCCACTTCTTTCTTTAAAATCCCGCAAGCCTTTGCTGGGCTGATCTTCTTGTCGGTCATCAGTTTGTTACTGTTTAAATCGATTCAGTGGATTCAGGCGTGGTTGTTTCCGTGGAGCCTTCCTAAGAAGAAGTAAGTTATGACATTAAATACCAAAGACACAGACTTTTTACGCCAAAGCTTTGCCCTAGCGGATGAGGCCAAACAACAAGGCATTCACCCGTTTGCGGCAATCTTAGTCGACGACGAAGACAATGTACTGATGACCCAAGTGAACGGCTACTTGCCCGACTTCGATATGACAGGCCACGCTGAGCGCAAGTTAATGACGCGCGCCAGCAAGGCGTATCGTCCTGACTTTATAGCAAAGTGCACCATGTATGTTTCCGCTGAGCCTTGTGCCATGTGCGCAGGTTCCGCTTATTGGGCAGGATTAGGACGCCTTGTGTATGGATTGAGCGAAGACCGCTTAAAGCAAATCACTGGCAACCACCCAGAAAACCCGACTTTGGCTTTACCTTGTCGTACCGTATTTGAATCGGGACAACGAAAAGTGGAAGTCATTGGGCCTTGTCTTGAAGAAGAGGCCGCAAAATTGCATGAGGGTGTTTGGTAACACGTAATAATCGGAGTAGAAGCAGTCAGACGCGCTCTATTACTCTGTCACTCTATAAAAAGAGTAAGAGTAGAGTACGTTCGGTCATTGCTCCATTTTCCACTAGGCAGAAGCGCCTAGTCATTTTAAATCTAGGAGAATGGGAGAAAACCATGACGAATGCATATTCACTTGAAGAACTACAACGCGAAACCACGTTTGGTGGCGCAGGAGAAGACACCAACGATAGAGAAATTCGCATCATCGACATGAGCGATTTTGAAAATCGTCGAGAAGAAATCACCGAGCAACTTTGGCTTGCCGCAACCGAAATCGGTTTCTTCCAATTAAGCAACCACGGTATCGATCCTGAAGAAATAAAAGCCGCCTTCAAAGAGTCCGAGCGTTTCTTTAACCTACCTGAAAGCATTAAAAACAAATACCCTCGACCAAAAAGTGTCAACGCTGGCTGGGAAAGTCGCAGCCAGATCCGCCCTTCCACAGGCACTAAGGATCAAAAAGAGTCTTATCAGATTACCCAATACCATATGGATAATTTATGGCCCACTGAAGAAGAGTTGCCAAACTTTCAAGCCAATACGCTACGTTTTGAAAAACAATGCTGGGAAGTCGGCATGAAGGTGTTGTCTTGCTTTGCGGACAAGCTCGGCTTTGATCGAGACTTCTTTAGCAAAGCACACGACCCACGTCAGCCAGACTATCAAAGCACCTTGCGCTTGTTGCATTATTACGCCACTGAAGGCGTCACTGAGCAAGGTAATATCTGGCGTGCGGGTGCCCATACGGATTTCGATTGTTTGACTTTATTGTTCCAACACGAAGGACACGGCGGTTTACAGGTTTGCCCAGGTGCGGAAGCAGAAACCCAACGCTGGACAAGCATTCCGCCCCTTGGCGGCGTGATCACTTGCAACATCGGCGATATGCTCATGCGCTGGAGTGACGACCAACTTAAATCCAACCTGCACAGGGTGCGTCAGCCACGAATCGATGAATACTGCGGCAGCCGTCATTCCATTGCCTTCTTTTGCCAAGCCAATAAAACGCAGATCATCCAAGGTCCGGCTAAACGTTATCAACCTATCAGCGCGGCAGACTTTTTGACGCAGCGCATTCAGGCTAATTTCGTCGATAAATAAGCCTTCGATTTTCACTACTCGCTAACAAAAAAACCGCCACCGATGCTTAACCATCGATGACGGTTTTTATATGAATCGGTAGGCGCAATTTCACAAATCCGCCAATCTAAACCCTGCAATCTTATGCACTTCGCTCATGGCGCGGTCAAACTCAGTTTGCCAGTCATTGGGGGTTCTAGATTCAAACCCTGCAATTATTTGATCTTTGGTCGCGCCCTTAACGGCCATGATGAAGGGAAAACCAAACTTCGCTCGATAGGTATCGTTCAGCTGTAGAAAGTACGCAAGTTCTTCTTCTGAACATTGATCCAACCCTGCTCCGGCTTGCTCTGATGTAGAAGCATCCGTTAATTCTCCCGCTATAGCCGCTTTGCCAGCCAAGTCAGGATGAGCACGCAACAACAGCAGTTTCTGCTCGTCTGTGCTTTGCTCCACGATGTCAGCCATGGCCTCTTTCACTTTGTCGATACTGTCAAAATATTCGGCAGGATGCGCAACTTTCTGTCGCCACAATTCTTCTGCTACCCAAGTCGAATGCTCATAAATATTGCTGAATAACGCGATAAAATCCGCTTCTTCCATTTGACTAATCGCAGCTAACGGGTCGTGCATAATAGGACTCCAATTTTTATCTAAGAACATCTCTATGAATGACAAAAATGCGTACCATAGGAACATATGGCACAAATATTGACTACTATGAAACAATATTTTCAATTCCATTTCACTTATTAAAGGCTCTACTTGCAAGAAACAGGCAAGGTAAGCCACACTTTTAAAAATAGCAGCTAAGGACAAACAATGGGATATCTAACGACTCATATACTAGACACAACAAAAGGCATTGCCGCCGCAGGCGTTAAAATTCGTCTTTATCAACGCATGTCAGAAGATCAGCGACAGCTGATTCATAGCACTGTGTCCAATAGTGATGGACGCTGTGATCAGCCTTTGTTGCAAGCTGACAGCTTCTCTGTGGGCGTGTATGAACTGGAGTACGCTATTGATGAATACTTTGCCGATGGCGCCAACCAAGACAGTAAACAAGACGGTCCAAGCTTTTTAAATACCGTGGTAATTCGGTTCGGTATCAGCGATGAAAACGCCCATTATCATATTCCACTGCTTGTCTCGCCTTATTCTTACAGCACATATCGTGGTAGCTAGTTTTTCGCATTTAGAGCCCAAACTAAGCGAGCCAGAATAGAGCAAAAAACACTAAATCCGCACCAAGATAGTCCACTTCCTGCCCTATCGGTCAAAGAAGAAAACTCGCCTATTTCTTCTTTGACCCACACCCAAAGATTAGCAATCCCTCTAAAACAAAGGTTTCACATATAAAAATATAGGTTCATTTGTTTCATGGCATATTTATTGCGAATGCTCTTCCTTATTCGCTATTAAGAATTTGAGGAAAATCCTATGAAAGCACTCGTGATAGGCGCAGGTATCGGCGGAATGTCAGCAGCAGCAGCGCTAAAGCAACAAGGCATCGAATGCGATATTTTTGAAGCGGTGAAAGAAATCAAACCCGTGGGGGCTGCACTTTCTATTTGGTCTAACGGCGTGAAATGCATGAACCATTTAGGCATGGGTAGCATTATGGACGAACTCGGTGGCCCGATGCACAACATGGCGTATCACGACGGTTTAACTGGAAGCGTGATGACACAATTCAGCCTTGCGCCCCTGGTTGATGCGGTTGGCGAACGCCCTTGTCCTGTTTCGCGAGCGGACTTACAAAGCCAAATGATCGACTGGTGGGGGCGCGATAAAGTTCAATTTGGCAAGCGCATTGAAAAAGTCGAACAAAGCGACACGGCCGTCACTGCGTATTTTACCGATGGCACCAGCGCAACAGGCGACTTCATGATTGCCGCCGACGGTACGCATTCCGTGGTGCGCGCTGACGTGATTGGCTATCAAACCGAGCGCCGTTACGCCGATTATGTAAACTGGAATGGCTTAGTAGAAATAGATGAGAACATTGCTCCTGCCGACCAATGGACCACTTTTGTTGGCGAAGGCAAACGTGTTTCCATCATGCCCATCGCGAATGATCGCTTTTACTTCTTTTTTGATGTGCCATTACCAAAAGGCCTAGCAGAAGACAGAAGCACTGTGGTGGCGGATCTCACTCGCTACTTTGCTGGTTGGGCGGAACCCGTGCAAAAATTGATTGCAGCGATTAATCCAGAAACCACTAACCGTATCGAAATCCATGATATCGAGCCATTCGATACTTTGGTGAAAGGCAATATTGCTCTACTTGGTGACGCTGCTCACAGCACCACACCAGACATTGGCCAAGGCGGTTGCTCCGCACTAGAAGACGCTGTTGTTCTAGGACAGTGTTTTGCAGATCAATTTGGAATGAAAGGAAAAACGGTTGCGGGTGTTCTTGCCGCTTTGCAGCAGTACGAAGAAGAACGCCGTTTTCGCGTTAAAGATCTTGTGCTAAAAGCTCGCAAACGCTGTGATGTTACCCATGGCAAAGACATGCAAGAAACCCAAGCTTGGTATGATGAACTAAGACACGAAACAGGCGAGAATATTATCGCTGGGTTGCGTAACACTATTATTGGTGGGCCATTGGCGTAATGCTAGTAAATGACTGATAGCGTACAAGTAAAGTGATTACCTACACTGGGTAATCACTTTCTTGCCAGTTTCAAAAAGCGCTCTCTGCTGTTGGTCAGGTGCAAGCGCATTGCTGCCCGCGCAGCGTAAGAATCTCCTCGCTCTATCGCTGCATACACTTCTTCGTGTTCATGGTTCACATGAGACACATCAATACGTTTTCGTGGTACTAAACTGTTTTCCATGTGTTGCATGATATCGACAAAGTAATGATTGCCTGCCGACTTTGCGATTAATAAATGGAAATTAAAATCTGCTGATCCTGCGTCTGATACATGGCCATTTCTGTCGATAGCTCGCAATGCATCCAAGGCTTTGCGGATTTCCACCAGCTGCTCTTCTGTACGTCGTAAGGCGGCTAAACCAGCGATTTCCACTTCCAAACCAATGCGCAGTTCCAAGATTTCCACTGCATCATTGACATAATCAAATGACAAATCCATCGGCCCTTGGCCTTTGTTATTTAAAACAAAGGTGCCTATGCCGTGTCTGGTTTCTACATTTCCTGATGCCTGAAGTCGTTGCAAGGCTTCTCGTACAACGGTTCGGCTGACGCCATGCTCTTGCATGATGTCAGCTTCTTTAGGCAATTTATCCCCCGGAACTAACACCTTATTTTCAATTTTATGCAGTATTTCTTGAACCAATTTCTGCGCCAAATTCCGTTGTGGCTTGTTTTCTCGATGAGGTTCATTAGACGAAATAGCGGACAATAAAGGATCATTTTTCACGTTCGGTCATTCCTAACAACTAGAAAAGTCATCATACAACATATAACAAAAATACGGAAAGTTAAAAAAGTACAAGGCGCTAACGCCCCAATTTCCACAAAAACTCAGGATTAAAGCGTGATAATGCCTCAAAAAGACATATTAACACTCCAAAAAAAATAGTCATCGTACCTCTTGACCAATATAAAGTTAGTTGTATGATGTACTACATCAAACGTATAACACTCGATCTAAAGAGATTTTCTTAGCCATGAAAATTACAAAAATAACAATTAGGCGCATCGCGATTCCGTTTACAGCTGGCGTACGACACATCGCTCCCGTAAAAGAGGAAGACAAGTTCAACGGTGCCTCTCCTAACATAGATAAGATGGAGTCACTTCTTGTTGAAGTGGAGACCGATACTGGGCTAATTGGCTGGGGCGAAGCATTCGGACATGCTTCAAATGTCGTTACCTACGCGGCTTTAGAACACCTTGTTGCCCCTATGTTTGTTGGCAAACACATCGCAGAATACGAACAACACCTCTACGCAGCCAAACGTGCATTACACAGTTTCGGCAGCTCTGGCCCTATGCTTTACGCCCTATCCGCTATCGACATTGCCATTTGGGACCTTAAAGCACAGCAAGCCAAACAACCTTTGTATCAATTTCTAGGTGGCAAGAGCGGTAAAATTAGCCTTTATGCCAGCCTAGTAAGTTATGGCAATGAACCTGAAAAAGTCCGTGAAAACGTCCTACGCACGGCCAAAGCAGGCTTCAAACAAATAAAATTACACGAAACCACTTATGACGCCGTTGCGGCTGCTCGCCACGCCTTACCTGATGACGTGGAACTCATGGTGGATGTAAATTGCCCTTGGACTCTCGCTGAAGCTACCGCCAAAGTGACTGAGTTAAAACCGCTTAACTTAGGCTGGGTAGAAGAACCCGTTTGGCCTCCCGAAGACACCGCGCAACTTGCCAGCATTAGAAAAGTTGGTGTGCCTATCTCTGCCGGTGAAAACGCCTCTGGCCCAGATGGATTTGAACAGTTATTTAAAGCGGGCGCTATTGATATCGCTCAGCCGAGCGTCAGCAAGATAGGCGGCATCACTGGCATGTACGATGTCTGTGATCGCGCCAAACATCACAATGTAAAAGTAGTCCCACATTGTTTCTACTATGGTGCGGGCATGATAGCGACGGCTCACTTTATCGCTGCCAATATGCCTGAAACGTCATTAGAAATCCCTTTCATTGAATTGGCTGATTTTCTTCACCCACTCAACGAATGCCCTGCGACATACGACCTTGGAAACACTTTCGGATTAGGTTTCTCACCGAAGCCAGAAATCATCGAAAAGTACACTATAGCAAGCTGCTTAATTAGCAATAAATAGCACTATCTTTCTTAGCACAATAAAAACAATCTACGCTTCAAGCGTATTTAGGAGAAGACTATGTTCACACGAAAAACCCTTGCGGCCCTAACCATCACATCAGCGCTTGCCGTCACGCCAGCGGCTTTTGCAGCAAAAATGATTACGGTTGCTAACTTTTTTCCTGATACTCACCCAAACAGTGTCGCTCTAAAAGACACCTTCAAAAAAGATGTCGAAAGCCTTAGTAATGGCGAACTGAAAGTAAAAGTATTCAGCAATGGTGTATTGGGTGCAGAAGAAAAGCTTTATAACTCTGTCCGAGGCGGCACCATTAACATGGCTATCCTTGGCACGATTATGGACAAAGAAGTAGAAAACGTAGGCATTATCCAACTGCCCTTCTTGTTCAAAAATTACGAACACGCTCAAACCGTGTTAAACAGCGAGATCGGTCAAAAATTAGTGAATGATATGGACACCAATACAGGCATGCATTTCCTTGCTTATGGTGTGCAAGGTTTCCGCGTTGTTGCCAGTAACCGTGAAATTTCCTCTATGGATGACTTCAAAGGACTTCGCCTACGCTTTCCTGGCATTACCAGCATGCTAGAAATCGGTAACAACCTAGGTGCGAACATCACACCTTTGCCTATTTCCGAAGTGTTTAGCGCTCTAGAGCAAGGCGTTGTGGACGGCGTTGAAAACCCATACCCAAATATCGTCGCGTCTAAGTGGTATGAAATTGTGAAGTACATTACTGAAACGAATCACGTTTTCACGCCAAATTTGTATTTGATGAACAACAACACTTGGAACGGCTTAACCAAAGAGCAACAAAAAGCCGTTTCTACAGCTGCGCAAAACGCAGCGAAACAAGAGTGGAGTTTGTTGATCAAACAGGAAGCACAAAACAAAGCGAAGCTTGAACAAGACGGTGTGAAAATCACGGTGCCAGACCAAGCTTTCCATGCGGCGTTAATAAAAGCAGAACAATCTGCGTATGAAAACTTCTACAAAACTCATCCAGGTGCTCGCGATATTGTTGAAGAAATCATTGCACTAGGCGAAAAATAAGTTCAATAAGGGCGTCCCTATATTCCATAGAGACGCCCTTTTTAAATACGAAATTTTGAATACTGTTTGACCAATTAAGAGCATCCCCATGATGAAAAAGCTATCTCGCTCTGTAGACTTACTGCTAGGAATCGGCATGGCGAGTTGTCTAACCGCCATGTCTTGCCTTGTTTTCTCGAATGTCATTCTGCGCTATTTATTCGATTCAGGTATCACATGGTCGGAAGAAATGTCGCGCTATCTATTCGTCTTTATGATCTTTCTCGGCACCACTCGTGCGATGAAGCTCAATCAACATTTGAACGTCGATATTTTCATTAAGCTTATACCGTTCACATGGTTGAAAATCGCACTGCAACTTATTTCTGCGGCCTTAATGCTATATGCCCTCTGGTTACTCATCGATGGTAGCTGGGAATTAGTCAAAATCAATATGAACACTCTCGGCCCCGCCACGAATATGCCACTTTGGCTGCTCTATGCAGGCGCAATCATTATGGGAGCTTGCATGAGTTTGTTTATTCTATTTGGCATTAGACGATTAATCGAAAACGAACAGCAACAAGACGCTCTCAACAACAAAAATCACCAAGAAGGAGAAGCATAATGGAGCTGGTCATTTTTGCTGGCGCGTTATTTGGCGCCATTATTATCGGTATGCCTATCGCCTTCGCGCTTATCATGACAGGTATGGCGCTGATGTTTTACATGGATATGTTTAACAGTCAGTTGATTGCCGAAAACCTAGTCAGTGGCAGTAATAACTTCTCTTTAATGGCCATTCCTTTCTTCATACTCGCAGGGGAATTAATGAATGCAGGCGGTATTACCCGCCGGATTATTGATTTAGGCATGACCATGCTTGGCCACAAAAAAGGTGGTATGGGTTATGTCACCATTGTGGCGGCAATACTCTTTGCGTCGTTATCTGGTTCTGCTGTGGCGGACACTGTGGCACTTGGCGCTATATTGATTCCGCTCATGGTGAAAGCTGGCTATGACCACAACCGCTCTTGTGGGCTTATTGCCTCCAGCGGCATTATTGCCCCTATTTTGCCACCAAGCATTCCTTTGATTTTATTTGGTGTCACCAGTGGCGTTTCCATCTCTCAGCTTTTTATTGCCGGTTTAGCTCCGGGTCTAATGATGGGGGTTTTGCTGATTTTTGTGTGGTGGTACGTTACCCGCAAAGAAGACATTGAACTGCTCGAAAAAGCCAGTCTTAGCCAGCGTCTTCATGCTCTAAAGAATGCGCTCTGGGCACTCATCTTACCTGTCATTATTGTTGTCGGTTTGCGTTTTGGTGTATTCACCCCTACAGAAGCAGGGGCTGTTGCAGCCTTTTATGCATTGTTTATCGGAATATTCGTTTATCGAGAACTCACTCCTAAGCGTCTTTATAGTGTATTGGTGAACTGCGCTACGCTAACCAGCATCATTATGTTCTTGGTTGCGGCCTCTTCTATCGCGGCTTGGATGATCACCATGGCGGATATCCCAGGTGCCGTGTCTGAGTTACTTCAGCGCTGGAAAGACGACCCAACCACACTAATGATCATTATCAATATCTTGGTATTAATCATCGGCATGGCAATGGACCTTGCTCCCGTGATCTTGATTTTGACGCCGGTTCTGATGCCCGTTGTTACCGCAGCAGGAATCGACCCTGTCTATTTTGGTATTGTCTTTGTACTTAATCTAAGTATTGGCTTGCTGACGCCACCCGTTGGCACCGTATTAGCCGCCATATCAAGCGTTGGCAACACCAGTATGGGAGCAGTCACTAAAGGTATTGCGCCATTCTTATTGGCTCAACTGGCCTTACTGATTGCGCTAATCTTGTTTCCTTCTCTGGTCTTAGTGCCTTTCCATGCCCTTTATAATTAACCAATAACGGCTCACTTCCATAGCAAAAGACTAGGCTTCCTCATTGGGCAAACCAAATGAGGAAGCCAATTAAAACTTGATAAGAATCACAATACTCGATATAAAGGCATCTTGAAGTGGAGATGATGATGAGTAAAAAGTTCTTATTGCTAACACCTGAAGATGGCGCTGATATCCTAAAAAGCCTAGCGGCGCCAGCTCGTTTGGCAATATTGTCTTTGCTGCATGAAAAAGGTCCGATGAATGTTAATGACATTGCCGACCTGCTCGAACTACCGCAATCATCGACTTCTAGCCATATCAACTCTCTCGAAACTGTTGGCTTAATTACCACAGAAAGCCAAAAGGGCCGTAAAGGTAGCCAAAAAATCTGCCGCGCAGCCCATGAAGAAATCGTCCTATCTTTCAGTAATACCAAGCAAAATCAAAATAATGTCATTGAAGTGTCTATGCCTGTTGGCTTGTATTCTGAATTTGACGTGATGGCGCCTTGTGGCTTGTGCTCTGAATCTGGCATTGTTGGATTTTTAGATAGCCCAGACACTTATCTCTCTCCAGACCGAATGCGCGCAAACTTATTATGGTTCACCAAAGGCTATGTGGAATATCAATTCCCTAATAATGCTCGCATCGCAGGCCAGAAAGTAAAAGAGCTAGAGCTGGTTATGGAGCTTTCATCAGAAGTGCCGGGGACCTCAGAAAACTGGCCCTCTGATATCCATATCTCTATCAATGGCAAGACCGCCGCCATTTGGACAGCACCTGGCGACTACGGTGATCACCAAGGTAAATACACCCCAGATTGGTGGAAGCTCGCTGGCAGTCAATACGGGCATTTAAAAAGCTTCCGTGTCACTCATAACGGGACTTTTGTCGATGGTATGCGTGTTTCAGACGTTTCCTTGCAAGACTTAGCGCTGGACGAACATCGATCCATTCGGGTACGGATTTCAGTTCCTGACAATGCTGAGCACCCTGGCGGGATCAATATTTTTGGCAAACAATTTGGCAATTACGACCAAGACATTATATTACGCCTTCAATCTTAACCTCATACACAGCATCTTATTTTCTGATTTTGATATCAGCAAGTTTGTTATAGTGATAAAAACTCATAAAAACGCTAAATATCAATACCTTAGAAAATCCTCAAGCATTCACCACTTTCTTTTTTCGTTCAAAATCCCGCTTAGACATACCAATTTTGGTATTCGATTGCACGAAAATTAAACGTCTTATTGATTGACCTCAAGTCAAATATCCCCTTAATATCCATCAATCGGATAATAAACATAAAATCAGATACTTAAAAATACCTTAAATAAGTACAAAAATAAGAAAGGAGTAAGCATGCGCGCTACAGTGACTGCACACAAAGACTATGTGATTGCCAAAATTGACCCTCGTCTATACGGCTCTTTCATCGAACATTTAGGTCGCGCTGTTTACAGCGGCATCTATGAACCAGGCCATCCAACCGCAGATGAGCATGGTTTTCGCCAAGATGTGATCGAGCTGATTAAAGACATCGATGTTCCGGTCACTCGCTACCCAGGTGGTAACTTTGTTTCTGCTTACAACTGGGAAGATGGTATTGGGCCAAAAGAAGACCGTCCTACTCGTCTAGACCTTGCATGGCATACCTCAGAAAGCAATGAAATTGGCATCCATGAATTTGCTGAATGGGCAGAGCAAGCTGGCACAGAAATGATGTTAGCAGTGAATCTTGGTTCACGTGGCTTAGACGAAGCCCGCGCTTTCCTAGAATACGTTAACCACCCTGGTGGCTCTTATTGGTCTGACTTACGTAAGAAAAACGGCCGCGAAGAACCATGGGACGTAAAACTATGGTGCCTTGGTAATGAGATGGATGGCCCTTGGCAAATCGGTCAAAAAACAGCGGCAGAATACGGTCGAGTCGCCTTTGAAACAGCCAAAGCCATGCGCGCTTTCGACAAGAACATCGAGTTGGTTGTTTGCGGTTCTTCTTCTCCTAAAATGGCCACTTACCCAGAATGGGAAAGCACGGTTCTAGATTACACCTATGAAACCGTCGACTATATTTCATTGCATATGTATTTCGACGACCATGAGAAGAACACGGCAAACTATCTAGCCAAAGCCAGCCTACTGGATAACTACATCGATACTATTGCGGCGGTTATTAAAACCACTAAAGCCAAAAAACGCTCTAACCATGACGTCTATATTTCATTCGATGAATGGAACGTCTGGTATCACTCTAACGAGCAAGACAAAAAAATCCTTGGTGGCAACGACGGCTGGCCACATGCTCCTGCTTTATTAGAAGACATTTACGACTTTGCTGATACCTTGCAAGTTGGCTGTATTCTTAACAGCTTTATTCGTCACAGCGACGTAGTAAAAATTGGTTGTTTGGCACAGTTAGTCAACGTTATTGCTCCTATCATGACAGTGAAAGGCGGACCAGCTTGGCGTCAGTCTACTTATTATCCATATTTGTATGCTTCCCAATATGGTCGCGGTACAGCACTTAATCTTGCTGTGCAGTGCGAAAGTTACAGCACAGACTTTGCTAAGGATGTACCCTACTTAGATGTATCCGCTGTTGAGTCTGATAAAGATGGCGGGTTGACCTTCTTCATCGTAAATCGTCATCCAGATGAAAGCATTGAATTGGATCTGTCTCTACAAGGATTCACACACCAAACAGTCATTATGGATAAAGTCATGTCAGGTTACGCACTTGACACTAAAAATGGCCCAGATGCTGAACAAGTGGCACCGAAAGATGGCCAAGGCGCGTCTGTTACACAGCAAAAATTAACGGCAAGCATTGCTCCTATGAGCTATCGCATGATTCGACTTGGGGCGTAATACCCCAAGTTTTTCCGTTTAAAATTTGCTGAGAGAGGAAACCATGTCTGCATCTATCTCTATAAAAAATATAACAAAGCGATATGACAGTGTTACCGTTTTAGACGACATTAACCTACACATTGAAGACGGTGAGTTTGTTGTATTCCTTGGTCCTTCTGGCTGTGGTAAATCGACCCTATTGCGCATGATTGCGGGACTGGAATCGATAACCGAAGGTTCTATTGAAATTGGCGAAAAACGCATTGATACGCTCCCTCCTGGGCAGCGCGGTGTAGCCATGGTGTTTCAGTCCTATGCACTTTACCCGCATATGACGACACGTCAAAACATGGCATTTGGCCTAGAGAACGTGAAAGTAGCCCAAGACGAAATTGATCGTCGCGTTAATGACGCTGCGAAGATCCTCGAAATTGATCACTTGTTGGACCGAAAACCTGGACGATTGTCTGGTGGCCAGCGCCAACGTGTTGCAATAGGTCGCGCTATTGTCAAAGAACCCAAAGCCTTCCTCTTCGATGAGCCATTGTCCAATTTAGATGCGGCATTACGCGGCAGAACTCGTTTAGAACTGGCTCAGCTCCACCAGCGCCTTGGTTCAACCATGATCTTTGTAACCCACGATCAGGTGGAAGCGATGACGTTAGCAGATCGCATCGTCATCATGCACAACCAAAAAATAGAACAAATCGGCACACCAATGGAGATTTATCAATATCCTGTGAGCCGCTTTGTTGCTGAATTTGTTGGCTCTCCACCTATGTCTATGTTGCCGATCAATCACATCGAAAAAACCGCGGATGGCGTGACTGTTGAAGTCAGTGGTGCGGGAACCGTCGCCACAGCCATTACCCTACCAGCAGAATTCAACGCTAAAGACGCGGTTATTGGTATTCGAGCAGAAGACACTGAAGTGGTTTCAGAGCAAGAAGATGGCCTTGATTTGACCATAAAAGTCGTCGAACGCCTTGGTGATCGCACCCTTCTGTATGGCACTTTGGTTGATGGCACAGAGCTTATCGCGGAGGATTCAGGACGCTCAAAAGTAAAAGCTGGCGATATGGTACGAGTGGCAATATCTCCTCACGCTGCACATATTTTTGACGGTGATGGCCGCGCCCATCACAGCAAAATGGAGGTGTAAGATGGCGGAAAGTTATCGTCGTTCCCGTTGGTCGAATGGCTTATTTGTCGTTCCCTATTTGAGTGTCTTTTTGACTTTGCTGGTGTTCCCTCTTGGTTGGGGGATCTGGCTATCCCTCAATAAAGTGGATTTATTTGGTGGTGAACGCTTCATAGGTTTAAAAAACTACGCCCGTGTATTAAGTGACCCCATTTTTGGGCAAGCGGTCAAAAACACGGTCATTTTTGTTGGGGTATCCGTACCTACTTTAGTCGTTTTGGGTTTGTTTCTGGCTCTGGCCTTAAACAAAACCACCAAAGGCTCATCTTTCTTACGCGGCGTATTTTTTGCGTCTTCCATCCTGTCTGTCACCATAGTAACGCTCATTTGGCGTATCGTTTTCATCCCTAACGATGGCTTAATGGCACTGATTTTTGAGTATTTCGGTTGGCAGCCAATCGGTTTCCTTTCAACCACTGGTTGGTCGTTATTTTCGGTTGGTGTTGCAACGGTTTGGTGGTGTATCGGTTTGCCGATGATGTTGTTCTTAGCAGCGTTACAGCAAATACCGAAAGACCTTTATGAGGCTGCCGCTCTCGACAATACGTCGCGCTGGCGAGTGCTAACCCGCATCACACTGCCATCGATTAAGTCGACCATTATGTTGGTTGCGATTATCCAAGTGGTCATGCAGTTCCAGTTATTTGGTCAGGCTCAATTAATGACTAACGGTGGCCCTGCAGGTTCGTCACGACCAATCGTTATGTACATATATGAAATTGGCTTCTTACGCTGGGATATTGGTATGGGTGCCGCAGCGTCACAAATTCTGTTCTTAATCATTCTTTGTGCCGCCATGTTGCAATATTGGGTCAGCACTCGTAAAGAGGAGACAGACGCATGAAAGCATTAAACTATTCGCCAGAGCATTTAACGTCGAACCGTAGATTGTTCTGGATAGCCGCTTTCCTCGGCTTAATAATGATGGCGCCGGTCGCGTGGATTATCGGTCTTTCATTGAAAGATAATGCGGAGCTGCTCAAAGGCACCGAAGCTGTCTTTTCGTTTCCCTATACCTTAGAGAACTATGCGAACATCTTAAAGTCATCCAGTGTTTTTGGCTGGTTTATGAATTCGGTGATAGTTGCGGTTGGACAAACATTTGGCGTGCTTCTACTCTCTTCTCTTGCGGGTTACGCTTTTGCGAGACTGGAATTTCCATTCCGTAAAACACTATTCATTATTGTGTTATTTGGTTTGGCTGTGCCTGAACAGGCGGTGATTATCGCTCGTCACCAGATGTTCAACTGGTTCGACCTCCACAATACGCACATCGGCTTGATATTGCCTAACTTGTCTTCGGCGTTTGGCGTTTTTCTGATGACGCAATTCTTTCGGGCAATCCCCAAAGAAATTGATGAAGCAGCCATGTTGGATAATACATCGACTTTTCGTATTTTCTGGAAAGTACTGCTACCGCTAACACTGCCAGCACAAGCAACGTTAGGGATATTTACTTTCTTGCAGGCTTGGAACGATTACTGGTGGCCGCTGATCTCTGCGACAAAGTCCGATATGTATACTCTCACCATAGGTATCGCATCATCACAAACAAACTTTGCGCAATCCGAAGGACTTGGTTTCTTAGGTGCACAGGCTATCTTTGCATCATTGCCAGTCGTGCTCGTCTATATTTTCTTTCAACGCCACATAGTCACTGCGGTATCAGGAGGAGCCGTAAAATAACGCGAATAAACATACTTGAGTAATAAAAATTGACACTGGGCTATACAACAACAATAAAAATGAACTAGGAGATAAATAATGAAAAAGTTACTTCTCGGGACAACAGCAGTTGGCTTATTAGCTCTCGCACCATTGGCGAACGCCAATACCACAATTGAACTGCAGCGCTTCTTTGGTGCCTGTGAAGCCGAATACGGCAAGGTCACTGACGTTTCTGCGGCGGTTGGCGAATGTGGCATCATCACCGCATTGGTGAATAAGTTTGAAGCCGACAATCCAGATATCGACGTAAATGTCACCACAGTGGAATGGCCTGGTTATGACCAGCTGAATGCTCAACTAGCGTCACGGTCGGCTCCTGATGTCGTTTCAATGCATTATTCTGCTATGTCCGACTACCAGTCTCGCGGCCTTTTAGTACCACTGGATAAGCTACTAAAAGATCAGAATATCAAACCATCAGATTTTACCAACGCGGCCATCTCCAGTGTCACTAAGGAAGGCAAAATTTATGCTTTACCATTCGATAACTGGACTATGCTATTTCACGTAAATAACAATCTGATGAAGAAAGCAGATCTAATGAAATCCAATGGTAAACCCGTTTTACCAAGCAGCAGCGATGAACTATTTGCCCAAGGCAAACAGTTTAAAGATGCAACTGGCAAACCTTACTTAGTGCAAATAACAGCGAATGAAACCGCCGCTTACGCTCGTATTTTCTACACGCTCATGATGCAGCAAAACAGCAAGTTTTTTGCCGATCCTAGCCGTATCGACTTAAGTGGAAAAGACGCCAAAGCAGCTCTAACCTTGATGAAAGACATCATGGATAAAGGCTTAAGTACAAAAAATATGGACTACCCTGCTGCGGTCGCTGGCTTTGCGAACGGCCAAGGCGGCATTGCCGTAAACGGCACTTGGTTAATTGGTTCTTATGATGCGCAATCAAAACAAGCCGATAACCCTCTATCAGATGGTTACAGTGTTTTCCCTGTGCCACAGTTCTTTAAACAAAAAGACGCCACTTATGCTGACGGCCATGGCTGGGTTGTTCCTCGCGGAAATCGTGATGAAGAAAAAATGGCAGCCATCGGAAAACTGTTTAAATTCCTATACGACAACGACTATGAGTGGGCTCGTACAGGCCATTTACCAACAGTAAAAGCCGTGATTGACAGTGATGAGTTTAAATCTCTGCCTCATCGTAGTGATATCGCAAAAGTCGCTAAAACCGGACAAGCTTTACCAGCTCAGGTTTTACGCCAATTTGCGATCCAAGACATTCTTGGCGAAGAATTAGGCTCTGCTATTAGTGGTAACAAATCGATAGACGATGCACTGGAAACAGCGCAATATCGTATTAACGACTTGTTAGAAAATATCTAATCGTCATCTGTCTACACTTTCGGGAGCTTCGGCTCCCTTTTATTTGAAAGGATACTTCCGTGAACGTAGCGCCAGATTTAAACCAAGTTCAATCTATCACGCTAAATAACGCGCAGCTTAAGGTGTCGATTCTGACATTGGGTGCGAGCATTCAATCTGTCTATCTTAAAGGCTACGAGCATTCTTTGGTTTTAGGCTCAACAAAAATAGCCGATTACCTTCAAGGGGCAAAATACTTTGGTGCTGTGGTTGGCCGAGTAGCAAACAGAACCAATAAAGGGCATGCCGTGATAGCTGGAAAAACCTATCAGCTGCCTCCTACCTTACCAGAAGCTCACCACCTTCATGGTGGCCCAGATGGAACTGGCAGTAAAAACTGGTCTATTATCGAGCAAAGTGACGACATGGTGCAGCTGCAAACGCAACTGGCTGACGGTGAAATGGGTTACCCAGGTAACATGATTGTGAATGTGTTTTATCGCCTGATCGATAGCGCATTGGAAATGGAAATTACCGCAACAACGGATCAGCTAACCATTTGTAATTTTGCCGGCCATAGCTATTTCAATCTTGATGGCAAAGGCTCCATCTTGGATCATCAACTTAGCATTCAAGCAGACCACTACTTACCAGTGGATGCTGAGTTAATTCCCACGGGCGAAGTCACACCAACTGCAGGCAGTGCCTTTGATTTTTTACAGTCCCGCACTATTGGCCGAGAGGATTACCCAGGACTGGATACCAATTTCTGCCTTTCTTTGGCCAGCCATCGTCCGTTACAAACCGTTGCCACACTTAAAGCCCCTATCACTGGGCTGACATTGCACTATCAAACAACCGAGCCAGGATTGCAGGTTTATGACGGTCGTCACATTCAGCTGAGTGCCGAATCAAATATCAACCAAGGCGCGCTATCGGCTTACGCAGGTCTCGCCCTTGAGGCACAACATTGGCCAGATGCCATTAACCAGTCACACTTCCCACCAATTTTACTTGCACCTGAAGACACTTATAGGCAAGTGACGCGTTACGCTTTCGAGTGACGGTTCAATTAAGCCAAGGCTCAAAATAAAAAAGGGGCTTTCTACCACTCATGTAGAAAGCCCCTTTTTCTTGCTCTAAGCAAGTATCAGATCGATTTTACAACGCCAAAGTAAAGGTTCCTTTTGGCGTTACAGGAAGGTATTTTTTGTAGAAGTCTAAATACGATTGTTCTGGATCCAAATCAGCGAACAAATCTGGGTACATCGCCTTAGCATAGAACTCAATCATAGCCGCATCGAAAATAGTACGACATGCACCATGATAAGCCGCATATAAACGATTATTTTTAACCGCATTAATAGATGACCAACCTAAACGATTTTTATAGCCTTCTAAACGCTTGTGGGCTTCTGCTCTATCAACACCTTGCCCCATGATCATTGAATCAGACCCTTTGCCTGTTTCATAACCCGTAATAACGATAACATCAGGGTTTGAAGCAATTACTTGTTCTGGGTTCAATTTACCCCACCACTCAACAAATGGCGCAGAAATATTGTCGCCACCCGCCATAGTCGAAATAGCACCCCACATGTTTTTACCAAAGGTAAAACCAAGCTCTTGCACACCAGAAGCACCAAACTCTGTATACACCTTAGGCTCTGGTAAATTCGCTTCAGCAAGACGCTTACTAATCATGTCTGCAGTATTTTTATAATCCGTAGCAATCTGGTTTGCGCGCTCTTCTTGGCCTGTAATCACACCAATCAGTTCTGTACTTTTAATATGGCGCTCTAATGTCTGAGCATTGTAATCCACGACAACAATTTTAATACCCGCACTTTCAAGACGCTCGATATCTGTTGCTAAGCCTTTGTACTGCCAGTCAGCCAACATCACAACATCTGGGTTCAAGCTAATAACTTTCTCAACAGAAAAGGTTTGTGTGTCCACACGACCAATCTCTGGGATATCGTCTAATGATGGACGGTGCTCGACGTACATTTCCCAGTTGCTAGTGCGCGCCTGCCAAATGTATTTAGACATGCCAACGACTTTGTCAAAAGCTGCCTCTGTACCGATTGCCATGTAATCTTCAGGATAAAATCCCACAATAACTCGCTGCGCTGGCGCATCAAATGTTACATCACGACCCAAGACATCTTTTACCGTCACTTCAGCAGCCCACACTGAGCCAATAGAAAACGTTAAAAAAAGCATTATGAACGACTTAATCATGCTAGTACCTAAATCAGTAAATTTAATCGCATATGATAATCGTTATTATCTTTTTTTCAAATGAAATTTGAAGAGTACAGAAATAAAAAAGGGCCATTTTGTATGGCCCTTTGATTTACATTTTTAGTGATAAATGATGTCTACTCCGTACGGAAACGAACCACCATCACGTGTAACTGTTTACTCAATTCATCTTGCTTGCGACACAGTTCAGCAACGTCACCAGATATATCCGATACTCTGTGCGCAGACTCACTGATTGAATTAATGTTTTCATTAACCCCTTCGGTTACTGCACGCTGCTCTTCTGCAGAAGCCGCGGTCTGCATCGTCATATCACGCATTTGTTTAACCACTTCTTCAATCTGCTCGAACGATACGAGTGCTTGGTCAGATAAATTAATCGCATTTTCTGATTCCGTTACACTTATCATCATAGAATCTGACGCTTGTTTCGTTCTGTTCGCAAGAAGCCCCAAAATATTGCTAATCTGTTCGGTCGACTCTTGGGTACGCCCAGCAAGGGTTCGCACTTCGTCGGCGACAACAGCAAAACCCCGGCCTTGTTCACCGGCACGCGCCGCTTCTATTGCGGCATTTAATGCCAACAAATTAGTTTGCTCTGCGATACCTTGAATCGTTGACAGAATCTGATTGATATTCGTGGTCTCTTTTTGCAGTTCCGTAATAATCTGATTCGACTCTTTTAAGCGAGTACCTAAACGATTCACCCCTTCAGCACTGCTTTTTAGTAAATTCTTACCTGCTATCGTCGTTTCCAAGCCTTTCTCAGAGAATTGAGCTGAATTGGCGCAGCTTTCAGCCGCTTCATTCGACGCTATCAACATCTGCTGACCAGCTTCGGCAATCAACTCTATGGACTGCAGTTGCGTTGTCGCAGACTGAGCCACTTCACTCGCTTTCGCTGAGGTTTCAGCGGCGATTTTATCAATTTGAATACTGGACTTCTTAATACCGACTATAAGTTTTCGAGTCGTTTCGATAAATTGATTAAACCAATTAGATAAAGTACCTGTCTCATCATTGGTGTTGATCGAAATTTGAGAAGTTAAATCCCCCTCGCCTTCAGCAAGAATTTGCAAATGTTTCGAAACAGACTCAATTGGCGTGATCAAACCTTTCGCCATTAAGAATGCAACCACACCAAATACAATCAAAAGCAACACGCAGACGATCGTCGTGGTTTTAATCATTTCAACCGTGCTTGAATAAATTTCTGCAGCAGGCATTAAACCTACAAACTTCCAGTCTAAATTTGGGGAAGTATAAACATTGGCATAATAGTCTCTTCCATCTAGCTCGAAATTAACGACGCCATCAGATGTATTGGCAATGGCTTGATAAGCCTCACCGTCTAGCTCGGTAATTTTCTTAAAATTATTCTCAGCATGAAGGGCATCGACCAAAATAGTTCCAGTGTTTTCGATTACCATAAGGCTACCGGAATTGCCCAGTTTCGTTCTATTCGCCATTTCAGTTAATGTCTTTATAGACACATCAACAGCGACAACACCACCAATATTATTGCCTTTGTTATAAGTACGTACCGCTGATACATACACAGCATCATCAGGTTCCCAATAATAGGCGTCTCGAAGTGCCACTTGATTAGGCGTTTCTAGGGCTCTTGAATACCAAGCGCGTTTTTTTGGATGCCATTCTGCATATTCATAAGTCCCTGGCCACTCCATGTAACCATCGCCAACATCACCAGTGTAAACGTATACATAGTTAGGATTATTTTTGCCTATCGCCTCAAACAAGTTAAAAACCTCAGCCTCTCGACCGCCATTTTGCGCAGCAATCTTGCTTGGCGCTTTGCCCTGTTTATCATGATAAGTTGTTAAAGGTTCTGCATTTGGATCTGTTATCGCATCACTTTCAGCAATAAAAGCAACAACGTATTTAATATCGGTAAGAAATTGATCAAAGGTGTCTTCTACAGCTCCTATAGTTTGTCCACTATTTTTCGTAAAGCCTTTTAGCGCTTGATCAGAAGCAAGAAAGCCAGTTATTGCACTAACCACTAAAACAGGCAATAAAGTAGCAACAGAAAAAGCAATCAATAGCTTGGTTTTTATCTTCATAAACGTCATCCAAATATTCTATTCACCAATATTAAGGCTCTGAAAGGGCTTACGATAAGTCCACAGAGAACTCATTCAATATGAGAAATACCTTTTAAAAGAATCTAATTTTGATACTTCATATCGCTTGATTAGCTAGTTAGTAGAAATCAGTACTTCCTTACTTTTCCTTCACTCCCTCAATTTACTAAAAAATACTTTATCAACAACATTTAGAGTAGTTTAAATATGCTAATTTATGTATCTAAAAAGCACATAAAGCTGTAAAAAAATACAATCAGATAAACAGATTATATTTCACAGGAAGTGTAAGGATTTTAGAGAGGAAATATCTAAAGGAAAACGTACTTATAAAGCAGCCTTAGTAGCATTGCATTGGTGCTTTATAAGTATCGTAAATTGATGCAGATTAACTAAATGCAGCTATGACACTATATACTTCAGGTAGTACCGTCGTGTTTTCTTTTTGCATTGATAAGCAAAGGTCTTTAATGAAAGGCGTCTGTTCAGGATACTGCTGCAACCAAGACAAAACGGCTTCCTGCACTTCAGGCAAACTTTGCTCTAAAGTAACAGGCGCCCCAAGGGCTATCAGCTTTTCCTTGAAGTCGACTTCATCAATTAAGTCTACAATCATCATAACGCATACCTATATACAAAATGCTTGTTCAGTTAAGCAACAATGGACTAACAGCTTATACCTAAACAGTGGTCTAGCGCACCACTTTTTCTTCTAATAATAAGTCGAATATAGCTTGGGCCTTTTCAGCTGCCGTTTCATTTTTCATGACTTTGCCACCACCGCCAACAGGTTTCGCCGTTGCGGCCTTCATTCGGTCAGCTGCAGTTTTGGCTTTCACTACTTTCAAACGCTTAGGGCGAGGCTTGGCAGCGCTAATTTGCCACGTTGCCATAGCCTCATCCTTCACACTGTTAACATCCAATACTTTAAAATCTGCCCTTAGTCCTGGCCCGAAAGCCGTTTGACGCGCTTCAGCAGCGGCATTATCAACTGTAGCAATAAAAGGCAGGCTGACAATAACCGAACGCCTCTGACCACGAGGTAAAGCCAACAGAACTTCTGCAGCACCCTGTTTTATTGTCAAAATTTCTGCAACGCGAGGCACTAATGGCCAGCCGAGTTGTTCAGCCAATAAATAGGGCAACATACCAGAAGACTCGCCACTTTCGGCACGAACTCCCGTTAGTACTACTTGTGCTTTACTGCTTTTCAAGAAATCAACCAAGATTGGCAAGGCATCGCCATCAGCCGGTTGCGGTAAGACTGTCAACGAATCTAACCCCATACCTGCATATTGACGCAGCACGGGTTCTTGAGCATCACCAGCGTGAACAACTGTTAAAGACTTTTTCGACAGTTTCAAACCTAGCTCAACAGCTCTACCATCTTGCTCAGCACGACGTGATCGACCTGACTGAGGGTGACGACCAATAGAAACCAAAGAAACCACATTAACTTTAGGCGGCATCACTCTTCTCCTGTTCCTTTGATGAATAATGTTCTTGAGCAAGTTTCATCAGTGCTTCCAAAACAGCCTCACTGTCTTCAATAACAGCTAAGTCGGCACGCTTCACCATGTCACAGCCCGCATCGGTATTAATCGCAACCACCTTGTCACACTGCCCAATACCTTGCATATGCTGAATCGCACCAGAAATACCAACAGCCAGATAAACACGTGCCGTAACCCAAGTTCCAGATGCCCCAACTTGGCGAGAACGAGGCATAAAGCCATCGTCTACTGCTACACGACTTGCGCCTTCAGTAGCACGTAGTGCCGCCGCGACCGCATGGAATTGATCCCAATTATGGATACCATTACCAGCCGATAAGATAAACTCAGCTTCCGCTAAAGGCACAGCGTTAGAATCGACTTCAATTTGCCCCTGATCAATCAAGCGATAATTGTCACCGGTATCGACGCTATTAACATCAAATTCTAGATCCAGTACTTGATGTCGAGTATCTTCAATGGCATTGGCACACTCTTCCATCAGCATCAAAATACGTGGTGTTTCTCTACTAATATCACAGCTTCCAGACGCGCCACGACTTACTGTACTGGTTGCCGTAACTTGCCAAGCTTGCGTTGCTGGACGCTCTCCCAAACGCGATGCTAAACGGCACGCTAAATCAGTGCCACCATGGATACTATCGGGGAACAACCAGTTCTCTGGTTTATATTGAGCTTCTATTTGCATCAAAGCAGATAATCTTGCCTCTGGCGCAAAGCCTTCAAACTCTTGGCCTGTAATATGAAGCAGACGATCGACACCCGCTAAATCAAACTGGGTTTCTTTACTTTCACCAAAACACACTAGTACAACGGCAATATTGCCTTTGTCAGCGGCTTTATTTTCAGCCACAAGTTGATGTGCCAACCCAAGAATGTCTTTGTCATGGCTGGTCAGACGACCGCCAATCATATCGGCTACCACCATAATGTAACCGTCTGGATTATCAACAACATGCAATGGCAGCTGAACTTCTTTCGCTTCGCCAGCGCGTTTTTTACTATTAAGACCAGCAGCTGACAAGTTAGCCCTGTCGATACGCTTGATCCCATTTGGGCCAATAAAGCCAATGACGTGAGGATTTTTACGCAATAGCCCTGTTGGACCACGCACTTCGCCTTGTCCTGCCGATACCACACTGCTATGCAATGGGTGCAAACGGTTACGGGCAATCCATTCAGTTCTTGGATCACGTCTTAGAAGACCGCTTGAAGTCGCCTCAGTTGAGGGAAATTCGCTCATGAGTTCACCTCCTCAGAAAGTTGACTAACAAGAATTTCAGCAATATCTTTTACAACAGGTCTTGGTTCTACAACACCTTCAAGCATAGCAGTACATTGCTGACAACCCACGGCAACCATTTCGGCACCAGTGCTAACCACATCTTCCATACGCATATCTGCAATACGGCGTTCGCCAGGAATATCCGTAATCGGAGCGCCACCGCCACCGCCACAACAACGAGAGCGGTAACCAGAACGTTCCATTTCAGCAACATCAATACCTAAGCTAGCCAACAATTCACGCGGTGCGTCATATTCACCATTGTAGCGGCCCAAATAACACGGATCATGATAAGTAACCTTGCCACCTTTAAAAGTATCTAGCTGTAAACGGCCCTCTTTCACCAAACGATTCAAGAAGGTCGTGTGGTGCAATACTTCAACGCCTTTAAGGGCATCAGAACCAAAGTCACCGTATTCATTTTTCAAGCAATGAAATGCATGCGGGTCTGTCGTTACGATTGTTTTAAAGCTGTATTTCGACAACGTCGCCAAGTTACGCTTCGCTAAACTTTGGAAAGCCGCATCGTCACCTAATCGACGAGCAACATCACCGCTGTCTAGCTCTTCATCACCCAAGATCGCAACGTCAATATTTGCTGCTTTCATTAGTTTCACAAACGCACGTAAAATTCGCTGACTGCGCATATCAAAGGCACCATCAGACACCCAGAACAACACATCCGCTTGCTTCACATCTTTCATCAAATTCAGGTTTTGGTCTGCCGCCCAGTGAGTTCGGCTCGCTGGCGAGTAACCATTCGGGTTATCTGTAGCGATAATGTTTTCCAGAACTTGAGCACCTTTGTTTGGTGTCTCGCCCTTTTCTAGGGTCAAGAAACGACGCATATCAACAATGGCGTCCACATGTTCGATCATCATCGGGCACTCTTCTACGCAAGCACGACATGTCGTACATGACCAAAGCGTATCTGAGCTGATCAAACCATTAGTGATAATCTGGTCCGGTGCACCTTTCGCGTTACCAACGTCCACACCAGGGTAAGGACTACCTGCATACTTTGCATCCGTACCACCAGCAAAACCTACCACCATGTCTTGAATAAGTTTCTTGGGATTCAATGGCTGACCTGCTGCGAATGCTGGGCAAACCGCTTCACAACGACCGCACTGTACACAAGCATCAAAACCTAATAATTGGTTCCATTTGAAATCCGTAGGTTTCGCAACGCCATGGGATGCCTCACCTAAAACAGCCGGTTTCAAGCCAGTGGAACGGCCACCACCAAAGCGTTCTGGACGACGGTGAAAAGCAAGATGCAAAGCCCCTGCAAAAGCGTGCTTCATTGGCCCGCCCCACGTCATGCCAAACAGCATTTCACTTAGGCTCATTAAAATAAGAACAGACAATACAAGCGTAAGTACCCAACCACCCGTTCCTTCAGGAAGAATTCCTGCAGCAGGTAAAGTCAGTACAAAAAAGGTGATAGAAAAAGTCAGTAGGCTTTTCGGCAAGCGCATCCACGGACCTTTAGAAAGGCGCGATGGCGGGTTCATGCGGCGCTTATAAACAAACAAAGCACCACAAAACATCAATACCAAAGCCGCTAGTAGCGCCCAAGCAAGAATTTCGCTCTTAACGCCAAATAGGTGAACAAACAGTACTAGCACCATGGCTAAGACGAAACCACCACCCGTTGCAACGTGTGTACGAGACATGTATTTATCCCGTTCTACAACATGGTGAAGGTCATGCAAATAGCGTTTTGGCATCGCCAGCAAACCAGCCAGAATATTGACTTTTTCAGCCTGTCCTGCGCGCCATAAATTCATGCGGCGGATAGCACCAATCCCCGCTAGCACAAGAAGAAAACCAATCAAAGTTGGAGGTAACCAATCAAGAATCATGATGAGTCCTCATCATTATAAATACAGAAGGCACATACAGTATTTACTCATATATGCATTAGCGATTTAACGAACCCAGTAAAGACAAGGCAAAAATGAACAAGAAAGCTCAGCTAGTAACAATAAAAGAGCATTTCGAGTTCATTTTTAACCAGGTATTTACGAGCGCAGTAATCGCTCCCCTACAAGTCTTTGCAAAGGCGAAGAGCATCATACATAGCAGCATGAACGTTACGCTGAGAGACACAGTCTCCGAGACGCCACAAGATCATGCCCTCATCTGATCCACCTTCAAGCACTGGCTGAGGCTTAATATCAAACAAAGCTTCGTTATCAATTTGGCCTTTATTACGAGAACTTGATTTTAGTGCGTAGTACAACTCTTCGTTTGGACGCGTACCGTTCTCAATCACGACTTGATCAACCACACGTTCTTCTTTCTGTGCAGTGTACTCATTTTCAAGCACAGCCACTAAGCTGTTGCCTTCACGATATACTTTGTCTAACAGCATATCGGACGTCATGATAACTTCACGCTCGTACAAAGAACGGTAGTAAGTTGGGAACGTCGTACCGCCAACACCAACACCAGGTTTAATATCGTCAGTCACCAATTCAACCAAAGAGCCTTTAGACGCCAAATAATCGGCTGCAGACATACCTGAGAATTCACAAATAGTGTCGTATACCAAGACATTTTTGCCTGGTTCAACCGCACCACTCAGAATATCCCAAGAAGAAACAACCAAACCTTCAGCAGCGCCCCACTCTTCATTCTGTTCGATAAATGGACGACCACCAGTCGCCAAGATACATACATCTGGGTTCAACTCTTTAACCATGGCTTCATCCGCTGACGTATTTAAACGTACGTCAACGCCTAGGCGCTCCACTTCCATCACTAACCAACGAGTAATACCCGCAATTTGATCACGCTGAGGCGCTTTGGCCGCATAGACTAACTGACCACCTAGCTCACTTGCTTTCTCAAGCAAAGTCACTTTATGACCACGTTCCGCTGCAACACGTGCCGCTTCAAGACCGCCAGGGCCGCCACCGACAACGAGCACATTACGAATGACACCCGTTGTTTTTTCGATAACATGTGGCAAGCCCATGTACTCACGAGATGTTGCCGCATTCTGGATACACAACACGTCCAAACCTTGGTACTGACGGTCGATACAGTAGTTTGCACCCACACACTGACGAATCTGATCAACCTGATCCATCTTGATTTTGGCAATAAAGTGCGGATCAGCAATATGAGCACGAGTCATACCAACAAAATCGACATAACCTGCTTCAAGAATACGCTTCGCTTGGTTCGGATCTTTGATATTTTGCGCATGGATTACTGGAACATTAACGACTTCTTTGATGCCAGCAGCCAAATATAAAAACGGCTCAGGCGGATAGCTCATATTTGGAATAACGTTGGCCAAAGTATTGTGAGTATCACAACCAGAACCAACCACACCAAAGTAATCCACCATGCCTGTCGCATCGTAGTATTGGGCAATTTTCTTCATTTCTTCATGGCCCAAGCCATCAGGATGGAACTCATCACCCGTGATACGCATACCAACGACAAAGTCAGGACCCACTTCAGCACGAACAGCTTTAAGCACTTCCATGCCAAACTTCATACGGCCTTCAAACGTTCCGCCCCATTCATCGGTACGCTTGTTTACACGTGGCGACCAAAATTGGTCAATCATGTGTTGGTGAACAGCAGACAGTTCTACACCATCCAATCCACCTTCTTTGGCACGGCGAGCTGCTTGAGCAAAATCACCGATAACACGCCACATTTCTTCAACTTCAATGGTTTTACAAGTTGCACGGTGAACTGGTTCACGAATACCAGAAGGAGACATTAGGTTAGGCCAGTTTTCACCATCCCAGCGAGAACGACGACCCATGTGAGAAATCTGGATCATAATCTTGCCACCATGCTTATGAACCGCATCAGCAAGATTTTGGAAATGAGGAATGATGCGATCTGTCGAAAGATTGACCGAACTCCACCAGCTTTGCGGGCTGTCAATAGACACCACACTAGAACCACCACATATACACAGACCACAGCCACCTTTGGCTTTTTCTTCGTAATATTTCACGTAACGGTCTGTTGTCATGCCGCCATCAGTAGCATATACCTCAGCATGAGCCGTACTGACAATACGATTGCGGATGGTTAATTTATTAATATTTAGTGGTTCGAACAACGCATCATACTGGGACATAACATCCTGCCTTCTTGAAAACGACGTGTAACTTTTACTGATTACGATCACCACCTGCCCGTGGCAATCGCATCTTCGTGGTTTAGGTTAAAAAGATTCTAAAGTGGCGACACTTGGAAATACCCAACATCACAGCCTTCTTCTGCTGCGCTTTGAGTCTGAATCGCCTTGGTGCGAACCGCCAATCCATTGCTTTCTGCTATTTGATCTAGCGCCCCAGCAAACCAACCTGTGAACATGTAATCCACTTTACGATTCACTTTTTTACCGTGAATTTTTTCGTAGTGATAAACAAAAGCGGAATTCTCTAAACGCACTTTCGCAGTGCCTTTTTCAATATCCAATTCTTCTGTAATAAAGAAGCCCCAACCACGTTGCGACAAACGTCTCAAGTAGTGGTGCCAGATCTCTTCGCCATAAATACCGTGGCAAGCTGATTCCTGCTCACACCAGTAATAAGCTGACTTATAACCCGCCTTATAAAGAATCTCAGCGTAACGTTCTTCGCCGATCTCATCTTCGATTCCCATGTGGTTGTTCACAAAAAAGTGGCGAGGTACATACAACATTGGAAGTGCATCTGTACTCCAAACTCCGGTTTCGCTATCAACTTCTATAGGCATCTCTGGTGCATGAACAGTCATATCTAATTCCTTAAATTCTTTGTGTTATAACCAAACCCTGCAAAGCGTTACGAGCGCTGTAGCTTTATTCGCCCCAAACTTCTTTTAATAGATTTACCCAGTTTTCACCCATAATCTTCTGTACCTGACGCTCGCTGAAGCCATGCTTCAACAGCGCCTCGGTCAAATTCGGGAAATCACCTACAGTACGCATACCCAGTGGATTGATGATCTCACCAAAGCGAGTCAAGCGACGGGCATAGCCTTTATCGTGAGTTAGGTATTCGAAGAAATCGTAGCCGTGACCTTGAGTAAAGTCAGTGCCAATACCGATCGCATCTTCACCAACGATGTTGTAGATGTATTGAATGGCTTCTACATAATCATCGACTGTTGCATTGATGCCGGCTTTTAAGAAAGGAGCAAACATGGTGACACCAACAAAACCGCCATTATCAGCAATGAACTTCAATTCTTCGTCTGTACGGTTACGTGGATGCTCTTTCAAACCTGCTGGAAGGCAGTGTGAATAGGCAACGGGTTGTTTGGATTCGATGATGACTTCTTTCGCAGTATTTGGACCAACATGAGATAGATCACACAACATACCAACACGGTTCATTTCCGCGACAATTTCACGGCCGTAACCAGACAAACCGCCGTCACGTTCGTAACAACCCGTACCAACCAAGTTTTGTGTGTTGTAGCACATCTGCACAATACCAACGCCAAGGTCTTTAAAGATCTGCACGTAACCAATTTGGTCTTCAAATGCATGAGCGTTTTGAAAGCCCATCATTACGCCTGTTTTGCCTTCAGCTTTCGCTCGGTGAATGTCTTTTGTCGTGTAGACTTTGGTTAGCAAATCACTGTTGGCTTCGATCAATTGATTCATCTCGACAACATTGCGCACCGTACCTTCAAAGTTTTCCCAGAACGACACAGTACAATTCGCTGCGGTCAGCTTACCTTTCGCCATGTCTTCAAATAGCTCACGGTTCCACTTCGCACAAATCAAACCGTCAATAATAATAGACTTATCATGTAACTCTGCTGCGTTCATTGTTCTGTCCTTTAGGGCTATTAAGCAATGAACTCAGTGTAATTTTTCGGCTAGTAGGAGAACTAGCTGGAAACGACTAGAGCAACACTAAAACCGACTAGGTTATTGCGTCGCTTTCAAACCCATTTTAAAGAAAGGGTCATTAAGTACTGGATAAGGGACTTAAGAGAGGATTTAGAGGGCAAACACCTCTTTATTAAACGCTTTTCAGATCCATAGCATTTTGAATAAAAAGGTGTGTGAGCCACTAAATATGTTCGGAAGATGTCTGTGAAGGGATTATTTTTTAACGATTAAGTCTTCTAGCTTCAATCCTGTGGCTTTTTGGATGCTGCGCCATAGGTAATAAAATATCGCCATTAGCATGATCATGGATGGAATAGCGATCATTGGGTAGCTGTATAAAGTCATCTGCCCCAGTTCTTCGTTAAAGGCTTCCGTTCCTGCTGGACTGGTAACGATCCATTTTGCCAAGACATAATTCATTGTCGCAGAAAAGGCAAAAGAGCCTGCAATGAAATACGTGGCTTTCATTAATCGCTTTTCAAACATTTCTGTGCTGTTGTTCTCTTCAAGCTTTTGCTTAATGGTTTCAACGTCCATGATCGCAGCGTTAAAGAACATCGCTCGCACCAAAGGATACGGTGTAAATGTCGAGATCAAAACAGCCACCCCAATAACCGCAGGAATCGCTGCTTCTTTAATCGCCAGCCATTTATTATCTAACTCGAACAAGCCAATACTGCCTGTCAGCAACACACTGAACAAACCCAACAAGGCAATGAAGTTGAACTTCCTGTACTTAACTAACTCATAAATCCCCCAGCCTAAGGGAAACGCCAACGCTGCGATTAAACCGCCAGTCGTACCTAGCTTATCTTCACCACTTAACTTCATCAAAATAAAAGATGGCAAAATGACACTAACAATAAGATCCACCATTGGACGTGGCTTGTGTTCGGGCGTGTTACTCATATTCTCTGTTTCCAAGTTTAATTCAAATTCTAATGGCGACTATCATAAAGGAAAAATACACATGGTGGTGAATAGACAATGATTTTTGATAGAAGTGCCAAGGATTTGTGGATTTCATCCTTTGGTTCCATTCGAATGCTTAGTATTCCCGACCTTTATATAATCACTATACCTACTGTTATTCGGCCAGCAACCTCAAAACTTCGACTCGACATCCATGCTTTTATGAAGTACCCGAACAATAAAGATTGAGTCCCTTTGAATTTCATAAAATATAGTATGGCTTTGATGTTGGTGTTTCCGTAAGCCTGAAGCTATATAGTCACATTGCGTACCTGATATAGGGTTATCTGCTAAAAAAAGCATCGTTGCATCTAATTCTTTGATGTAAGTTCTACGCTTGTCTGAACCCCATACTTTCTGTGTATAGGTAGCTATTTGCTTAATGTCGGCACGTGCCGCGTTCGACAAAGTAAACAAATTCATTTACCCAATTCGTCATCAAGCTCTTTCATCAAGCCTTCATAGCTGTATTCGGCAGTGCCACTAGCAACACCTTCTTGTATTAAGCTTTGCAGTGCTTTAAGTTTTTGATCATCATCTTCAAGTTTACGCAATCCAGCACGGATGACTTCACTAGCGGAGGCGTATCGCCCATCTGCTATTTGCTGTGCAATAAACTGATCAAAATGACTACCTAAACTAATGCTTGTATTTTTAGGCATTCCTTCCTCCTTCTGTACCAATAGTTGGTATATTTTGGTACAGAGAGTGTAGTAAGTCAAAATAAAGGATAAGACGAACAAACCACACTAGCCCCAGTTGCTTATAATAAAACCCCTTCTCTATAATGGCAGGCATATCAAACAGTCCATTACAAAGAAGGCGGTTTTATAATGGTGTTTAAGAAGGTTTCTTTAAAGATAGCGATGGCGGCGGCTTTGGCTGTGATGGTCGGTTGTAGTTCATCACCAACAGGGCGCAAACAGTTTGCCGTGCTGCCTGATAGCCAGATGAATGAGATGGGCGTTCAATCTTTCACGGAAATGAAGAAAGAAATACCGGCTTCATCTGATGCTAAATTGCGCGAGCAAGTTCAATGTGTGGCAGATTCATTAATTGCGGTGTTGCCAGAAAAGTATCGCAACCAAGACTGGGAAGTGGTGCTGTTTAACGATGAACAAGTGAATGCATTTGCCTTACCTGGATACAAAGTTGGTATTTATACGGGACTTTTGACTGTTGCAGAAAACCAATCACAATTAGCCGCTGTGGTCGGTCATGAATTAGCCCATGTTATTGCCCGCCACGGTAACGAACGCGTGTCGACTCAGTTGGCAACAAGCCAAGCTTTGGCGTTGGGGTATCAATTGAGTGGTGAAGAGTCGCCAGAAAAAATAGCCATCTTCCAAGCGCTAGGCATAGGAGCGCAAGTAGGCATTATTTTACCCTTTAGCCGCTCTCATGAGTCTGAGGCAGATTTACTTGGCCTAAGCTATATGGCAAAAGCGGGCTTTGATCCACGAGAAAGCGTTCAATTATGGCGTAATATGAGTGCAGGAGGTGAAAGCAAAGCACCGGAGCTGCTATCTACTCACCCTTCCAACTCCACTCGCATTAAAGATTTGCAGGCAAATTTAAGTAAAAACCTACCAATTTATGAAGACTTAGTCGCCCAGAATAAAACGGCTAAGTGTTACTAGCGTCTGCCCTAAACATCTTGGTTAATAGATAAAGTACTAACATCCAAAAAGATAAAGGAACCGAGGAGCACTTGCTACTCGGTTCCTTGTGACAATTTACTTTTATTTTACCCCGTCCCCGTCTATTCCGTATTTATTAGCAATACACACACTTTCAAGTCGACTTATAACGATAGCCCAATAGATAGAAGATGTTTGAATTAAATGGCTTTTGCGGCTGCAGAGGGCTTAACCCTCAAGCCGATTGAGACAAACAAGGAAGCCGCCAACAGTATCAATGCAGCGATACTAAAGACCCCCAAAGCACCACTTGCATCAAACACCAATCCGCCCGCTGCAGCACCGGTTGCAATCCCTACTTGAATAGCCGCAACCAAAAGCCCACCACCACTTTCAGCTTCGTCCGGTACACTACGTGTAATCCAGGTAGACCAACCGACAGGCACGCCACCAAACGCCATGCCCCAAATCGCTACCAATACAGCAGTTGGAGCAATAGCGCCCTGAATGCTGACCATCCCGATTCCAGCTAAGCCAATGATCAATGGTGCAAGCGTTAAAGTAAGACGCAGAGATCGCGCAATTAACACACCGGCTAAGTGAGTCCCAATGAAGTTCGCCACGCCAAAACCTAATAAGATGCCAGAAATACCAGCCGTAGCCACGCCTGTTACGTTTTCAAGAAAGGGTCGGACATAAGTAAATAAAGCGAAGTGCCCCGTAAAAATAAGCACCAGCATTATTAGGCCAAACTTCATTCGAGGTCGATTCATCACTGCTAACAATGTACCCAATGTCGCTCGCCCACGAGGAGGCATTTTCGGTAAGGTCGCAAGCTGGACGAAAAGAACCATAACCCCTAGTAAAGCAACAAGCCAAAAGACATTACGCCAGCCAATAGTACCACCGAGGTAGCTGCCAAGCGGCGCCGCAAAAATCGTCGCGGCCGACACCCCACTAAACATAATAGCCAACGCACGAGGAATGTCTTTATCGGGAACCAAGCGCATAACGACAGCGGCCGCCATGGTCCAGAAACCACCCAGTGCAATACCAAGTAACACCCTACCGGCCAACAGCAAGAAGAAATTTGGAGCAAGCGCAACCAAAGCGCTTGAGATAATTAATAGCACAGAGAAGCCCAGCAATACGTATCGACGATCTATTCTGCGGGTCACAGTAGCCGTTAAAAGGCTGGCGACCACCGCCAAAATAGCAGTAGCCGAAACCGCTTGACCAGCCATACCTTCGGTAATGGAAAGGTCTGACGCCATCGGAGTAAGAAGGCTAGCAGGCAAAAACTCTGCCGTGACCAACCCAAAAACACCTAACGTCATCGCTATCACAGCCCACCAGGCAGGTGTTTCTTTTGTCTGCATGGACGGCTCATTTATGGTATTCGTCATTGAAAATCCTCTAGATATAAATGTTTGTACATTGCCTATCGAACAATATGCACAGAATAATATGGACAGGCCAGACGATATATACCAATATATCTTAAATTTATACCATATCGTCCGGAGCGCTATGCAACTTTCCACGCAAAACAACATCACCAATAAAACCCAACACGACATGGTAAACGAGCTTCTGTCCGGTGTTCGCCTTAAAGGCCTTGAATACCGACGTATCGAAATTTCAGCGCCATTTGGCCTGAAATATGGAGAAGGAGCCGATACAAAATTGGCGTACTTTCATTTTATCGGCCAAGGCTCAGTATTACTTCGAACCAAGAGTGGCGCAGTACAAGAGCTTGCCTGTGGCGATGCTGTATTGTTGCCTTGCGCTGGAGCGCACGATATTTATAGCGAAGACGGCGTGCCATTAGTCAGTATCGATGCCTTTGAAAAAGTATCGCTGTGTGATGCCTCCTCTGAAATCCGTGCTTGTGATACCGAAATCTGTAGATCAAAAGACAACTTTATTTTCAGTTGTGCGATGGAGTTCAACTTAGGCTGGCTTCATCCATTAGCCCATTTGAAGCCCGAAGTCATGCATATTGAAACCGTGCCCGATTATGACCCTCAAATCCCGGCCATTCTTGATGTCATGACCAAAGAACTAAAGGCAAAACGACCTGGATATAGCGTCATTTTAACAAGGCTTGCCGATGTCGTGGCCGCTGCGATTTTACGTCGTTGGGTAGAAGTTGGATGCGATGTGTGCGGCTGGGTTGAAGCCATGCGCGACCCCAAATTGGCACAGGTTTTATCCGCCCTACACCATGACCCAGGTCGACAATGGTCGGTAGCAGATATGGCTTGTGAGATGGGCGTTTCACGTTCTGTCTTTGCTGAGCGCTTTACCGAATTAACCCATTCCACACCACAGCAATATCTAGGCAATCTGCGCATGCGGCTCGCAAGCCAATGGATCAGCCAAGACAACCTGAATCTTGACGAAATCGCAGATCGCCTTGGCTATAGCTCAACAGCATCGTTTAGTCGAGCCTTCAAACGAATGACAGGTATATCCCCCGGCGCGGTTAGAAATGGCCTGCTTCCAGAACTTTGAAAACAAAAGTAGAACAACAAAATGCACATAAGTGTGGATGGTAAGCTGGTTGATAGAGTTGATCATAATCCACTGGTAAACTTACTGAATTTACTTTTCATAAGGCTTAAATCACATGTCTACTTCGATAAAATCTGGTTTTAATGTAACCAGGGTTGCGGGCTTTAGTACTATTCTGATGACAACGTTTTTAGTGGGTTGCAGTGAGCCACCAAAACTGGAAACGGTTGAAGGCTATGCCCAAGGCACAACCTATCAAATCAGCTTTTGGTCTGAAGACGCGGTTCCAGTAACAGAGGTACAAGCTGCATTTAACGATACTCTTGCCCAGATTGATAAAGAACTTTCTACTTATCGTCCAGATTCTTTCATTTCCGAGTTCAACCGCAGCCCTTCTGTGGCCTGGCAACCTGTTTCTCAAGACTTTGTCGAACTGGTTCAAATCGCCCAAGACATACACGCGAAATCAGAAGGTTGTTACGACCCGACTATTGGGCCTTTGTTTGATCTATGGGGGTTCAAAACCGACCAACTTCATGTGCCAACACCAGAAGAACTCACAGCTCTGAAAGCAGAAATAGGCATAGATAAAGTTGAAATCGATGAAGAAAATATGCGCGTGCGTAAAACGCGTCCTTTCTTACAGCTTGATTTTTCTTCTATGGGCGAAGGTTACACCATTGGCAAGTTAAGTCATGTATTAGAATCCAAAGGCTACGATAATTACATGGTGCAATTTGGTGGCGATATGAAAATCAAAGGACACAAGCCAAATGGCGACAAATGGCGAGTGGCCATTCAAAGTCCAATCCCTTCTACTGAAGGTGGTCCAAAAGTTTATAAAGTCATAACGGTCAAAAATGAAGATGGCGTCACACTGGATACATCAGGCACTTATAACCGTCACTTCGACGATAATGGCGTGGAGTATTCGCACATAATCAACCCAAGCACAGGCAAGCCAATCACTCATGACCTTGTCTCGGCATCGGTATTTGGCACCGACCCTAGAATAAGCGATGCATGGGCAACCACCATGTTGTGCCTTGGCCCAGTGGAAGGCGCAAAAATCGCCAAAGAGGAAAACTTAGACGTCTTCTTTATCGAAAGAAAGAACGACAAGTTGGTGAACTCCAGCAGTGCCGCTTTGCTCAAAACAGACAAAGTGAAATTTGATTAAAAAGCGAGCAGGTGTAATGCTTGTTACTACTGCTCGCCTTATGCGAGACTATTTTCCTCCCATTTAGAAATGGCAAGATCGTAAGGAAAAAACGCTATGGAAAAGCTTGTATTGGTATGCCTAGTTTCGGTACTCATGGCTGGCTGCGTAGGTAATGAAAGCTATACCAAAATTGGGAATTATTTCAATGGCAGCGACGAAAGCCCTGTCACAGAAATCGAAGATGCCGAGAGCGAAGGTAACGACACAGAAAACAATCCTGACGACCCCGAAAAAGTATACAACGCCACCGTGACGACCAGTGACCTTGAAGGCTCTTGGAGAAAGTCATGCGGGCATGTAGACGGTGAAGCGCACTATGATATCGTTACGTTATCCTTCAGTCGTAGCGAATTCACCACTGATATAAAAAACTACCTTGATGCTGGCTGCACTAGCCCCTTACCTGGGGCTCCGAATCCTACATCATTTAGCAAATTCACGTTGGGAAACGGCATTATGCTGAGTGATGGCACTATCGTCACCGAAGTCGATAGTCGCACTATGCGATATGATGGCGCCCACTTCTACCCTGAAGAACACAACATCATTTATATCAAGAACGACAATCTCTACACTGGAGCTGATGACCAAGATACGTTACAGAGACCAACCAGACTCGACTATAAGCGTCCTTTCCATAGAATAAACTAGCCTACAGTCAGCCATTCTTGCTGCTGCCTTGCATTAATTTGTTAAAACTTGGATAAAACAAAAAGACCGAATAGCAAACTATTCGGTCTTTTTTTACCCATTCTATTCAGCTTAAATTAAAGCGTACTCTTAAGACCTAACTCTAAACCACGAACTTCCGCCAAGCCTTTCATTCGGCCTAGTTTCGAGTAACCCGGTTTCGAGTTTTTATCTAGGTCATTCAAGATTTGATGGCCATGGTCTGGTCTCATTGGGATAGGACGCGGTGCGTTGTTGTCGTTACGCTTTTTCTCTTCTACAAGAAGCGCGCGAACCACGCCAACCATGTCTACGTCACCACCAAGGTGGGACGCTTCATGGAAGCTACCTGCCACTTCTTCACGTTTAGTGGATCTTAAATGCGTAAAGAAGATGTTTGAGCCAAAGCGTTGCACCATGTCGACCAAGTCGTTATCAGCACGAACTCCATAAGAACCAGTACAAAGAGTTATGCCGTTTACAGGACTTGGCACTGCCCCAAGCAACCATTCGATATCGTCTTTGACAGAGACAACGCGTGGTAAACCAAGAATTGGACGTGGTGGATCATCTGGGTGAATCGCTAAACGTAAACCGCCTTGTTCTGCGGCTGGCACAATTTCTTCCAAGAAAAGCTTCAAGTGTTCACGAAGTTTGTCTTTGTCGATACCATCGTATTCGTCTAATTTAGAACGAAACTGCTCTAGAGTGTAGCTCTCTTCTGAACCAGGAAGACCTGCAATGATATTCGCCACTAGACGGTTTTTATCTTCTTCTTTTAGGTTTTCAATAAAGATTTTTGCTCGGGCTTTTTCTTCATCGCTGTATTCAGATTCTGCCCCTTTACGCTCTAGAATATAAAGTTCAAACGCCGCAAACGCAGTTTGATCGAAACGCAACGCACGCGAGCCATCAGGCAATGCATAATCCAAATCCGTACGCGTCCAATCCAACACTGGCATAAAGTTGTAACATACCGTATCGATTCCACATTCAGCCAAATTCAGCAGGGTTTGCTTGTAGTTTTGAATGTACTCTTTGTAGTTACCAGTGCGCTTTTTAATGTCTTCATGCACTGGCACACTTTCTACCACAGACCAGCGCAGTGAATGCGATTCGATCATTTCCTTACGAGCTCTGATCGCCTCTACTGGCCAAACGTCACCATTAGGAATTTCATGCAACGCGGTCACAACACCCGTCGCGCCTGTTTGACGAATATCCGTCAACGTTGTTTCATCGTTTGGTCCAAACCAACGCCAAGTATGTTCCATTTTATCCTCCGAAATTCGCAGTGTTGTTATTGAATGACAGACATTCCACAACACCACTTGAAATAAGTGTTTTGTAAGCGCTCAGCACAGCAACAGAGAATGCCTCGTTTTGGCTGAGTGTATTTGAAAATATATCGTTCAATTTTAGAGCTTCGTGTACCAATGATTCTGGGTCTGAACAGCGAGCATGGAGCTCACTTAATGTCTGTGCCATTGGGTCATCAACTTGATGTTTATTGCCATCAAGGTCTTCGCCACGTACATAGAACAACCACGCCGCCACGCCTAATGCGGTCGCAGCAAGACTGGATCTGGTAGCTAAGCGTTCTTCTGCGCCACTCAACCAGCGTTGCGGGATCTTCTGTGATCCATCCATCGCTATTTGTGACAACTGATGCTGCAGGCTGTCATTGGCAAATCGGCTGATCAAACTATCAATGTAAGCCTGTACTTGCACCTCTTCAGGTAAATCCAAGGTAGGCGAGGCTTCAACACTCATATAGTGACGAATTAAGTTAGCGAATTTTTCATCCGCTACCGCTTGTGCAACTGTTTGATGTTTGGCTGCTAAACCAACATACGCCAACAAAGAATGACTCCCGTTCAACAGACGAAGCTTCATAGTTTCAAATGGATGTACATCTGCCACCATTTGTACGCCATCTTCTTCCCAGTCTGGGCGACCTTGTGGGAAGTTGTCTTCGACAACCCATTGGCTAAAGGCTTCACACATGACGGCATTTTCATCGTCACACTGCAGTTCTGACTGCAAGCGTTCACGAGAAGCGTCCGACATAGCTGGTACGATTCTGTCAACCATAGAGCTAGGGAAAGCAACGTTATCTTGAATCCATTGGGCGAACTCAGTAGAACGGTGCTCAGCTAATCCACACACAGCTTGACGGGTCAAGCTGCCATTATTGGGCATATTGTCACAAGACAAGACAGTAAACGCTGGCAAGCCAGATTCTTTTCTGCGATACAAGGCTTCAACTAAAATTCCAGGCGCCGTTTTCGGTGCTGTGGGATTCTGTATGTCATGCTGAATACTTGGATCATCTAGACGCAATGTTTTATCGGCTGGCGCCAAGTAATAGCCCTTCTCGGTCACGGTTAAAGTGACGATCTTGGTCTTTGGCGACACCAGTTTTTCAAACAAAGGTTCTTTATCAGTGCCCGCAAATAAAGCGTCACGAATCGCGTTGACTTCTCGCAACTCGACATTCTGACTATCCTGATATTCGGCAATATGATATCGACAATTATTGGCTTTCAGCTGATCAACCAACTGGGTATTCGAGCGAATATTAACGGCACAAATTCCCCAATCACCACCTTGGTGACGATTAAGATTTTTTTCGATATAAACTGCTTGATGGGCACGATGAAAAGCCCCCAATCCAATATGAACAATGCCAACATCTACCTTGTCTGGCGCATATAAGGTATTTGTTGTTTTTATGCTAATCATGATGGTTCCTTAGGTTGTAACGATAAAATAGCGCAGCCTTACGAGATTAATTCTGGAAGCCAAAGTACTTCTTAGCGTTTTCAGAACAAATTCCTTCCACCATGCCACTTAATAGCGCCATATCTGCAGGAGCCTCACCACGCTCAACCCAACCACCAATCATGTCGCACAACAAACGACGGAAATACTCATGACGGGTATAGGACAAAAAGCTACGAGAGTCGGTTAGCATACCGACAAATTGGCTCAACAAGCCCATTTGAGCCACACTGGTAAGCTGGCGCTGCATGCCATCCAGTTGATCGTTAAACCACCAGCCAGAACCAAATTGCACCTTGCCTGCAATGCCGCCACCTTGGAAGTTACCCGCCATGGTTGCCAGCATTTCATTATGAATTGGATTCAAGCAGTAAAGGATGGTTTTTGGTAGTTCATCAGTCTGATCTAAAGCATTCAAGAATCCAGACAATGGCTCTGCGTAAGCGCGATCATCCATAGAGTCAAAACCAGAATCACCACCAACCAGTTTGAACATTCTGGATGAATTGTTTCGGCGCGCACCAATGTGCAACTGCATCACCCAGCCTTTTTTAGCGTATTGCTTGCCTAACCACACTTGAACGGCGCTGGAAAATTGCGCTATTTCAAGTTCGGTTAGCGGTTGCTCATTAACGCGTTTGGATAGAATAGAATCCAATTCAGCTTCGCTTGGTTCGTTAGCAAAGCGCATGATTTCAATACCGTGATCGGCACTACGACAACCATGAGCATCAAATACTTCTAGACGTTGCGCTAAGGCATCAATCAGATCTTTAAAGCGAACAATGTTTATGTCGGCAGCTTTACCCAGTTTGTTTAAGTAATCTTTGAAGCCAACATGATCGACTTTAAAAGCGCGATCAGGTCGCCAGCTTGGCGTCACAGCAATGTCAAAACTGCTGTCGTTAGCGATAAACTTATGGTGTTCAAGGCTATCCGCTGGGTCATCCGTGGTGCCAACCATTTTCACATTCATTTGCTGCATAATGCCACGTGCGAAAAACTCTGGTTGCTGCAACATATCATTGCACTGCTCCCAAATAGCGTCGGCTGTTTTTGGAGAAAACAGCACATCTGTGACGCCAAATGGACGGCGCAACTCTAGGTGAGTCCAATGGTAAATTGGATTGCCTATGCACTGAGGGACAGTTTTAGACCAAGCTTGGTATTTTTCTTTAAAGCTAGCGTCTCCGGTGATTAAACGCTCTTCCATACCTGCGGCGCGCATAGCGCGCCACTTGTAATGGTCACCTTCCAACCAGATCTCGCCAAGGTCGCTAAAACGGCGATTCTCAGCAATCTCTTGAGGGCTTAGATGACAATGGTAATCGTAGATTGGTTGCTCAGCCGCGTAGTCATGATAAAGGCGCTTGGCCGTTTCCGTTGTAAGCAAAAAATCTTCTGTCATAAAGTTTTTCATGTCATTCCTCGGCTTAGGCTAGTTCGTTTAAGGCAACAGTTTGAGATGCTTGCACTCGCTTGCCATTGACGTAGAAAGGGCGTAACTCATTGCTAGGCAGAACAAAGCTCACTTCGCTGTAAGCTGGTTGCCATTCACCCTCACTTGATACTGCCAAATCAATACGCTCTAGATCCGATGTTAATGTCATGTTTAGCATCAGATACTTGCCATCTAGGTAGCCGTTGCTTAGGCCATCATCATCAAACACTGATACGTTGCGCTGCCCTGCACCTTTAAATGGGAAAACAAGGAACTGGCGTTGTGTGTCTTTTTCTGCGTCCACATGAGCAATACGACTGCTGGTAGGAATCACACTACCGGCACGAGCAAGTAGCGGAATTTCTTCTAATGCAGCAGGTAACCTAATGTCTTGTCCGCCGGCATACCAAGTCTTGCGATGGAAGTCATACCAACCTTCACCATTATCAGGCAAATAAACAGGACGAGTTCGTTGTCCCTGCTCCACCACAGAGGCAACCAATAGATCTTGACCTAGCAAAAAGTCGTCGCACTCTTCATAAGTACGAGCATCGCCTTCGTGATCTAAGAAAGTCGCACGCAGCATAGGTTCGTGGTGCTTGTGTGCTTGCCAAAGTAGGTTATACAAATAAGGCATCAAGCGGTAACGAAGCGCCATGGCTTCACGAATAATTGGCGTCACCTCTGGATACATCCAAGGCTCGTTAACCGTTTTATCATCATTCCAAGAATGAATAGTGAAACGAGGATGCATGACACCATTTTGAACCCAGCGTACAAACAATTCAGGATCTGGACGATCACCAGAGAACCCACCCACGTCATGGCCCATGTTATACAAACCAGAAAGGTTCATACCAACCCCCATGCGAGTGTTGTAACGCAAAGTTTGCCAGTTAGTACGGTTGTCACCACTCCATGTTTGCACGTAGCGCTGCATGCCTGGGCAACCGGATCGCGAAATCAAATATGGGCGCAGGCTTGGTGCGAATTCCGTTTGTGCTTCGAAAGAGGCACGCATCATTAGCAAAGGTTGTAGCGGACGAATTAACTTGATTGGTGTTTGTTTACCAAAGCCAACACAACGAGCATTGCTGTCCCACACTTCGTATTCGTTGTTATCATTCCAAGTAGAATCAATGCCCTTTTCAAGCAGCTGCTCGGTAACATTTGTTTTCCACCACTGAATGGTTTTTGGGTTAGTGAAGTCCAAGTGTGACCCTGAATCATCCCAAAATTGTGAAGACTCAGGGGCGTCGAATTCAGAGTCTTGAATGAATAAATTCTGCGACGCGACTTCATCAAAGCGCGGGTGATCTTGCAGCAAACAAGGCTTGATATTGGCCGCTAGTTTAAGACCCGCCTTATGGAAGTCTTCACTCAATTTAAGTGGGTTTGGTACCTTGCTGGTGTTCCAGTTAAATACGTAGCGCTTATTACCAATTGAGGTATAACCAGACGAAAGCTGAAAAGAATCGCATGGCATGTTGTGATTATCACAATGCTTAATAAAGTCGCCTAACTGCTCTTGAGCGTTTTCCGCATCCGTATAAAGCATGGTGGAACCACTGTAACCAAGGCTCCACTTAGGGCCAAAGATGGTACGACCTGTTAGGTTGACATAGGTTTTGGTCACATCTAAGACTTTTTCACCGTACATGAAGTAGAAATCGAGGTCGCCTTCATCAGCGTGATAACTGCGGTAATAGCCATGATAGTTATCAAGCTCGTTACCCAAATCAAACCAGCTGGTTGATAAGTTATCGTAGAAAATACCAAAACTCGCTTGCTCGGTTTTCGTAATGTAGAACGGAATATGTTTATACAAAGGGTCGGTATTTTTCGCATCGTAACCCATCGCATCAATATTACGCATTTGGTATCGAGAACCATGACGATTCAAATCACCAGCCTTCTCACCCAATCCATAATATTTTTCAGACAAATCACGAGCCATATAATGATGGATATCGTTACTTTGCACGCCCAGCATATAGGCACCGCTTTGGCGGTCTGCTGCAAGATAATGCCATTCGCCAGTCGCGTCGGCATATTCCCATGTAAGCTTTAGTGGCTTCGATAGAGTAACGCGAAGAGCGTCGGAAGCAATGCTTAGCTGATCCCCCTGCTCTGACACGTTAAATTCTGGACAAGTAAAGCCTTCCGTACTCATACGGTCGCGCCCTTCCCAGCCTGTTTCGCTATCATTAGGAGAAACACACCAGCTGCTTTCAAGCTGCAATGTAGCGTTCTTTTTTAGTAAAACACGAATCACGTTAGATTCTAGAACGAAAAAATGCAGCACATGGCGATCGTCACACTGGACGTCTACACGATTGCCTTCAACACCTAGAAGCTTCCAATTCTTAATTGGCTTCATAAATACATATCTCCAAATATCGTTAAAATTCGCACGCTTCTAAACTAGTACCCAAGTAAAAGAGACGGTAAAAACAGGCTAATTTCTGGAATGAAAGTCACTGCCAACAACGCCAATAAGAGTAAACCAAAGATAGGCAACAACGGCTTAATCACTTGGTCAATTTTGACGCCACTTACAGAGCAACCAACAAACAAGGCGCTGCCGACTGGAGGAGTACAAATACCAATACATAAGTTAAATGTGATGATGATGCCGAAGTGAACTGGATCGATACCAAGCTCTTGCGCAATAGGTAAGAAAATAGGTGTGAAGATTAACAACGCTGGTGTCATATCCATAAAGATACCGACAACAAGCAAAATTAAGTTAATAATCAACAAGATAATAATAGGGTTATCAGAAAGAGCCAGAAGCACATCACTTACAGCATAAGGGATATCACCGTTTGCCATTGCCCAAGCCATTGCCATAGACGCCCCGATCAACAACATGATCATAGAAGCAGTCATGATGGAGCCTAGAATAATGCTCGGCATATCTTTAATCGTCACTTCACGATAAATCAAGGCTAGCAATAGCGAGTACACAACCGCGACAGCAGACGCTTCTGTGGCTGTAAAAACACCACCGATAATACCACCCATGATGACCACAATAAGTCCTAGGCTAGGCAAAGCTCGAAGCGTAATTCGTCCAGCTTCGGTCATAGAAACTGGTTCAGAAACTGGGTAGTTTTTCTTTTTAGACACGACAGCAACGGCCAACATCACACACGCGCCCATTAATATACCAGGCAAATAGCCGCCTAAGAACAAAGCACTAATCGAGGTACCACCAGAAATCAGGGAGTAAACAATTAAAGCATTACTAGGTGGAATCAATAGGCCTGCGGGGCTAGAAGATATGTTTACTGCTGTGGAAAATACAGGGTCGTAGCCACTCTTTTTCTGCAATGGCGCCATAGTACCGCCCACCGCAGCAGCCGCCGCAACGGCAGAACCAGAAATCGAGCCAAACAGCATATTAGCAATCACATTCACATGGCCTAAAGAACCTGGTAAACGCCCAGCTAACAACTTAGAAAATTCAATCAATCTTAATGCCAGCCCGCCACGGTTCATTATATTACCAGCGAGAATGAAAAACGGGATCGCCAGCAAAGTGAAACTGTCCATGCCTGACGCAATTTTTTGCGAAACAACAGATAAGGCCGCATCAAACGGCAGAGAAACCATAATAGACAGCAGCGAAGCAATCGCAATGGAAAAAGAAATGGGTACGCCAAGTACCAGCATTCCGAAAAAACTACCAAATAAAACAAGTGCAATTAACCATTCCACGTTTTTTATCCTTATTATCAGAATTTTTTAGACCGCTAAGACGCTAGAAAACAGCGGAATTCTTTAACATGTAAATTTTTTTAATCTTGGCTTGGTGTGACCAAATCTCTTACCAAATACGAGATCATGAATACGCCACTGATTGGAATTGCGGAATAAATCCAGCCCATTTGCAACCCTAAAACAGGAGAGACTTGACCAACATTCAACGTTTTCATCATCAATGATCCACCGCCATACACCATAATTACAGCCGCGAAAAACACACCAATTAATGTAATGACCAATTGCAAGGTGGCTTTTTTATTGCCATCCAACATCAGCAAAACAAAGTCCATCGCCAGATGCTTTTTCTGCCCTAATGTGAAAGCCGCACCTAACAAAGCAACCCAAATAAACAAGAACCTAGCAATCTCATCAGTTGATGTACTTGGCGCACCAAGAACATATCGAGAGAACACTTGCCACACCACACACGACACCAATACCACCATCAAAGTGATACAAATTGTCGATAATATGCGGTCGACCACATGAATGAATTTCGCCATTTACTACCCCCAAAAGAGACTAAAAGCGCAAAACAGCGCCTATTAACCAACGACATATTGAACCAAACATCAAATTTGGTCAACTAATCAGACGGATTGGTTGACCAAAATCAACTTGCGTGCAATTATTCGAACTCGAAACAACACACTTTGATAATCTAAAACATTATAAAAATATCAAAACGGAGATTTACAAAATGTTAAATATCAAAAAAACTAAGTTACACCTTGCTACAGCAGTCATCATTGGCGGCTTGATGGGTGCCTCTTCTATGAGTTTCGCTCAAACTCTAAAACTTAGTCATAACGGCGACACAAAATCCCCTGTCCATAAAGCTCTTAAATTCTTCGCTGATGAAGTAAAAGAAAAGACAGATGGTGATTTGAAAGTTCGTGTTTACCCAAATGGACAATTAGGTACACAACGTGAGTCTCTAGAATTACTTCAAAGTGGCGCGCTCGACATGGCGAAATCAAACGCCAGTGAACTTGAGTCATTTGACCCAGGTTACGGCGCTTTCAACATCCCTTACATCTTTAGAGATCGTGAACACTTTTATCGCGCACTTGAAAGTGAAGACATTGGCCAAAAAATCCTGCGCTCTTCTGAAAAATACGGTTTTGTCGGTGTAGCGTATTTTGATGCAGGTTCTCGTAACTTCTACACAACTAAGCCTGTTCGAACACCAGCCGATTTGAAAGGCATGAAAATTCGCGTTCAGCCAAGCCCTAGCGCGATTAAAATGATGGAATTAATGGGTGCATCTCCAACCCCACTACCATTTGGTGAGCTGTACACTGCACTACAACAACGTGTGGTTGATGGTGCCGAAAACAACATTGGCGCTGTAACGACCTACCGTCATGGTGAAGTGGCGAAATATTACACCGAAGATGAACACGCTATGATTCCTGATGTATTAGTTATCAGCGCTAGCACTTGGGAAGGATTGTCTGATGATAACAAAGCAGCCGTAATCGCTGCGGGTAAAGACGCGACAGCGTTCATGAAGACACTTTGGGCGGAATACACGGTAGAAGAGCTTAAAAAAGCTGAAAAAATGGGCGTAGAAGTTCTTCAGGCTGATAAAGACGCCTTTATTAAAGCCGTTGCTCCAATGCATGAAGCCGCAGCAGAGAACCCTGCGATTTCATCTTATGTGAAAGCAATAAAAGCACTCGACAAATAAGCAAAATCCAGCGACTCTTATTGGGTTACCTCTTAATAAGAGTCGCTTACTTATTAAAGCTCCCTCTTTTTAGTACATTAGTCTATCGACCTCTGATCTCTCACTATTATTAAAATTAAAGTAGAACGCCATGATAAACAGTCTTGTAAAACCAAAGCGCCTTTACCAAGAGGTAGGCCTTAAATTATACGAGGAACTTAGAAAAGGCAGATATCAGATCGGAGACCGTTTACCACCGGAACGCGATATCGCCGAACAATTAGGCGTCAGCAGAACCTTACTTCGTGAAGCACTAATCATGCTTGAACTGATGGAGGTGGTTGAAGTTCGTAAAGGCAGCGGTGTTTATCTTTTAAAGCAACCCACTAGCATTAAATCGACCGATCGATTTGAAGAATCATTAGACAAGGATGATGTTGGCCCATTTGAAATGATGCAAGCAAGGCAACTGCTTGAAAGTCATGTTGCAGAATTTGCAGCCAGCCAGGCAACCAAGAAAGACATTCTCAAAATGCGCGATGCACTAGAGCTGGAAAAGCAGACAATAGACACAGCCGACAAAAATCATGAGGCTGATAAGTTGTTTCATTTGGCGATCGCTGAAGCAACGCAAAATAGCGTTTTGGTCGACCTTGTCAAAACTCTATGGGAACGCCGTGAAAATAGCCCCATGTGGAAACAACTTCACTCCCACATCATTGATCAGGCTTACCGAAAAAAATGGCTTATTGATCACGAGAATATTCTGCTTGCGATTCAACAAAAGAAGCCTGATGCGGCTCGTATGGCCATGTGGCGACATTTAGAAAACGTTAAAGACACCTTAATGCTGTTGTCAGAACATCAAGACCCTAATTTCGATGGTTACTTATTCAGTACTAACCCTGTACAACTGCCTACTAGTAACTAGCAAACCTTTTTTGTCGTGCTCTCTTGCCATTAATAAGAGAGCACTATGCGAATGTTCTGTCCTTCGCCGTGCATTCCATTCCTACCAAAGTTTCCTCCCCTCACCTAAGACCCTCCCATATTTACAAAAAGCAATATTTACCTAATTGCTGTTCTGTCATTTCTAGTCTATCAATATATAGAGCGCCTTCTTGATATATGGAATACATGATGGATCATACTGAAGTTGAAGATAGCAGAATTGACCTGCCTAATAGCCCGTCAAGGGATGAGTTTTTTTTAAAACAATTAGTCACTTACTTACCTATGGGGGCCATGGTCGTCAATGCCAACACACGAATCCTATTCGTTAACGACTCTCTTATTGATATTCTCGGCTACTCCCAAGAAGAGCTGCTTAATGCTGACATTGATATGTTGCTGCCTGAAGAATTCAGAGATAAGCACAAAAACTTTATACAGCATTTTTTTGCGCAACCGCGTAAGCGTCAAATGGGGTTAGGACAAGCCTTATACGCTCGCAAGAAAAATGGTGAACATATCCCAATAGAAATTGGGCTTAACCCAATACAGCAAAACGGACACACTTTTGTATTAGCCACCTTGATCGATTTAACCGCAAGACAACGCGCTAACAATATGTTTCAACGCTCTATTGAAAGCGCTCCTCATGGCATTCTAGCGGTGGATGCTGGTGGAATAATTCAACTTACAAACAGCGCTCTTTGCCAAGCTTTTGGTTATTCCGCTGAAGAGCTAATCAATCAGTCAATGGATATGCTTTTACCCCATCGCTACCGCGAATACCACGGTAAATTGCGCGACACTTTTCACCAGACGCCAACACCAAGAATGATGGGCGTGGGTCGCGACCTAACAGCACTGCATAAAGATGGGCGAGAATTCCCAGTTGAAATAGGCCTCAGCCCGTTTGAAGACGAAACAGGCAATAACATGGTATTGGTTTCTCTGCTGGACATCACCAAACGTAAACGTATGGAACAAGATCTTAAAGAGACAAATACTAACTTAGAAGAATTCACCTATGTGGCTTCTCATGATTTGCGCTCACCACTTCGAGGTATTGCAGATTTATTAGAGTGGATAAAAGAAGATTTAGACTCTGGCCTTATTCCGGATGTCAAACGAAACCTCGACAGAATAGAGGTTCGAATTGAGCGCATGGAACAGTTAATAGACAATTTATTAACTTATGCTAAAGCAGGTAAAGTCGAGTCAAACACACAACAAATCGACGTCAACAAGCTTCTAGATGATATATTCGAATTAATCCCTATTCCAAAAGGCATAACCGTTACTAGAGATATCAAATTAAAACATCTCACTTCCACATCGACACCGTTAGAAACGGTCATTCGCAACCTAATTAGTAACGCGATCAAACACCATGATCGGGACACTGGCAATATATTTATTCACTGTGTTGCTGAAAATAATCTTTGTCATTTCTCGATATCGGATGATGGACCCGGTATTCCAGAAGCGGCTTTCTCACGCATTTTTCGTTTATTTCAAACAGTAACATCCAACGAGCGCAGTGGCACTGGTATAGGCCTATCTGTTAGTCGGCGCTTAGTTGAAACACACGGTGGCCGTATTAGCGTTGAAGCAAATACGCCACAAAGAGGCGTCACATTCCATGTATGGTGGCCACGATTTTTGAGGAAGGATACCCATGATTGAACACCTAAACGTACTTATTGTTGAAGACGATGATGTTGCAGCTGAATCCATTACTCGCAGCCTAAAAAAAGTGGATCCCGATATCAGCTTGGTTTATGCAGAACACGGTAAGACAGCGATAGAAATATTAGAAAAACGCCATCCAAGCAGAACATTAGCAGCACCCTATTTGGTACTACTAGACTTAAATATGCCAGTCATGAATGGTTTTGAGTTTTTAGAGTACATACGTGAAGACCCAGTCCTTCAAGACTGCATCGTTTTCATTCTTACTACTTCAAATGATGATAACGACCGAGCGCGAGCGTATGACAATAATGTGGCAGGCTACATGGTGAAATCCGCTGTTGGGCCACAATTCGCTAAATTGGCCATGCTAATGGACGCTTATAGAAACGCTGTTGAGCCAAACCATTAAACATGGAGTTACTATGGAAGCACAATTCACTGTAGACCTATTAGAAGCCTACCAAGGGCCCACACTAAAGCTGCTGATTGTTGACGATGATGATGTTGATCGTGAACGTCTGCGTAGAATGCTGTCCAAATCAGACATAAAAACGCACGTATCTGAAGCGATTTCCGTCGAAGACTCTTTAGAGCATTTGAGCAAGAGTGATTTTGACTGTGTCATTATTGACTACCGTTTGGGATTAACTTCGGGACTCACTTTGCTAGATAGTATTCGTTCGACGATGGATAACCATTGTGCTGTCATCATGATCACTGGATTAGGCGATGAAGAAGTGGCAGCTGAGGCTATGAGGCTTGGAGCAAGTGATTACCTATTAAAAAGTCAGCTACAAAGCCACAAACTCATCCACGCCATCATCAATTCAGTGCATCGTGCCGAGCTAGAAAAAAAACTTCACGATATGGCCCATTATGACAACCTTACAGGGTTAGCCAGCAGGCCGCTGCTATTAGAAAAGTTGCAACAGGTCGTTAAAAACAACGAACCCGCTGCTGTCGCTTTTTTGGACTTGGATAATTTCAAACCCGTCAACGATAATTACGGCCATGAGACGGGTGACTATGTTTTGGTTACCATTGCGAATCGTCTGAAAAATTTGCTTCGCAAAGAAGATACGCTTTCTAGAATGGGTGGTGATGAATTTGTCTTACTGCTTAGAGGAATTGCCAGCAAGCAAGAATGCGACCTGTTCTTAAATAGGCTAATCAGCCTAATCAACACGCCTATTGAACTGACAGAGTTCGAATGCCAAGTACAGGTTTCTGCGAGTGTTGGCGTAGCCTTGGTGACAGATAATAGTCTAGACGCTGACACCATATTACGTCGCGCTGACCAAACCATGTATCAAGCTAAAAATTCCGGTAGTAACAACATTTTATTTTTCGATCCTCATGAAGAGAAGCGCCTATATGATCGCAGAACCATGCTGCAAGCCGCTGAACGAGGTGTCGCATTAAATGAATTTGAACTCTATTACCAACCTCAGATTGACATGATAAAACAGACACTTATTGGTGTTGAAGCTCTGATTCGTTGGCACCATCCCAGCCTAGGTTTATTGTATCCGGAGACTTTTTCCGAAGCATTAGAACACCCAAGCACAGGGGTTTTGATTGGTGAATGGGTTCTAAAAGAAGCTCTAAAGCAACACGCAATCTGGAATACCCCAGGCCTCGTCATTAGCGTCAATATTGCTCCCGCTCACTTGTTAAACCACAACTTTGTTCAGCGTCTCTCTCTGTTACTAGAGCAAACTCCAGCTGTAAACCCTCAAGCATTAGAGATTGAGATCCTAGAAACGGTGTCTATGTCTGACATCAAACATGCCGTTGAGGTGGTAAAAGCCTGTGGCCAATTAGGTGTACATGTCGCATTGGACGACTTTGGGACAGGATATGCGTCCCTAAGCTATTTAAAACAATTGCCTTTGAACACATTAAAAATCGATAAGAGCTTTGTACAAAACCTATTAAAAAATCCTGAGGATCGATCTATCGTGATTTGTATCGTTGCCTTAAGCCAAGCATTTAATTACAAGCTCATTGCTGAAGGCGTTGAATCCCAAGAAATTCAACAGGCGTTATTAGAGATTGGCTGTCAATTTGGGCAAGGCTATTTCATTGCCAAGCCAATGCCAGCGGACAAAATGACGTCATGGATAAAGACTCATCATTAAGGGAAAAATTTACGCTATTGTGTAAAACGTGACAATAACTTGCATTACAAAAGTTTCAAAACCACTTTTTAGTTTCATTAGAAGAAAAGAAACTTCCGCTTATAACGAAGGTTGGTAGACTGCGCCGCATATCAAAACAAGCAAAAAAACAAGAGAGTCTACCATGTTCAGTAATGATGCTATGACAGTGCGCGATCAACGCACCAGTAAAATCATATTGGCTATTGCCGCAATTACCATTCTATTGGCTACGTTTGCCGGCCAAATGCCCAGCGGAATGATCGGTGCCTTGGGTATTATGGTCATCATCGGCTTCATCCTTAATTACATTGGGGACAGAACCCCTATTATCAATCAGTTCTTCGGTGGTGGCGCGATTGTCGTCATTTTCGGCTCTGCTTACTTATTCCACAGCGGTTTGTTTCCTTCTAGCGCTGAAAGCAACATTACAACCTTCATGAAAAGTGGTGGCTTTTTAGCGTTTTATGTTGCCAGTCTAGTAACGGGCTCCATTTTTGGTATGGACACACAAACCCTAAAACAAGCCGCATTAAAATACATTCCGGTGATTTTAGGGTCTGCTTTCTTCGCTTGTATCTTCACAGGCCTAGTTGGCATGCTGGTGAGCAAAGACTTTTACGATTCCGTGATGTTAATAGCACTGCCTATTATGGGTGGTGGTATGGGTGCTGGAGCTGTGCCACTTGTTGAAATCATGTCTGGAAAGACGGGCATGAATGCAGAGACGCTAATGTCACAAATGGTTCCTGCATTGGCTATTGGTAATGCTATCGCTATTGTGATTGCGGGATTGCTCAATAAACTCGGCCAGATGTCCCCAAGCCTAACAGGTAATGGCCAACTAATTCGCGGCCAAAAACCGATTGAGGAAGAAGACCAAACAGTCTCTGGATTGACTGTCACCACTCTTGGCGTTGGTGCTTTGTTGGCTGTCAGCATGTACTTCATTGGTACTTTTCTATCCAACTACATTAGCATGCACACTTATGCGCTAATGATCCTGTCAATCGCTATTATCAAAGTGTCTGGCATTATGCCTAAGGCGTTAGAGCAAGCTGCTTTTTCTTGGTACAAGTTTGTTGTTGGCAACCTAACACCAGCCCTATTGGTCGGCATTGGTGTGGCATACACAGATCTGAACCAAATTCTTAATGCTCTATCCCCAATCTACTTCTTACTAGTTCTAATCACCGTACTTGGCGCTGTTTTTGGTGCTGGCTTAATCGGCTGGTTGATGGGCTTTTATCCAATCGAGGCTGCGATTACTGGCGGGCTTTGCATGGCAAACATGGGCGGTACAGGCGACGTAGCGGTACTTGCGGCAAGTAAACGTATGGAGCTGATGCCTTTCGCACAAATCTCATCGCGAATTGGTGGTGCCTTCATGCTGATATTGGCGACAATTGTGGTGCAATCGATCGCATAACACTTCAACAAGTTATTTAATAAACTAGCAAGTCCGCATAATCACCTTGCTAGCTTTCAAACAAAAGGGAAAAGTCCGTCAAGGCTTTTCCCTTTTGTTTAGCCGTTCCCTCTGTATGCTGTATAATCACCGCTCTTATTTCATAAGTAATAATCCATACATGACACTTAAGTCCTACTTAGCATTAATTACAATTTCAACCATTACCGCCATTATCATTTCAGCGGCATTCGTATTCGGCTATTCCCTACAAAATGCCTATTTAGAAGGAATAAGTAAACGAGGGTTGGAGCTAGCTCGAGTCATTGCCCAAGACGAAAAAGTGATTCAGGCCGTCAAAGCAAGCAATTCGGGTCAATTTACTTCCCTAGAGCAACACATCGAAAATCTTCGCCAGCAAACAGACGCATCTTATATTGTTGTCGTAAACAAAGACGCCATTCGTCTAAGTCATCCAACACCCACATTGATCGGTAAAGCTTTTATAGGAGACGATATATACCCAGTCCTACAGCAAGGCATCGCTTTTACCAATGTCGCCAGCGGTTCACTAGGGGAAGCCATTCGCAATTTCACACCTATAAAACACAATTCAGACGTAATTGGGGCCGTTAGCGTTGGCTATTTATCTCAAACTACCAGCGAATTGATATATCAACATTTAAAAGAAGCAGGCTTACTTGTTGTGCTAGTTTATTTACTTGGTGTGGTTATCGCGATTTTTTTGATCGCCAAGTTAAAACGGACTTTTTTAAGCTTAGAACCAGAAGAGATCGTACAGAAATTCAAAGAGCATGAATTAATTTTAGACAGCATTCGCGATGGCATTGTTGCCATTGATCATGAACAGAGCATTACCGCGATTAACAGCACAGCGGTTGAATGGTTAACCATGAACGTTTTAAGCCCGTCACAAGTTGTCAGAAAGCCGTTAAAAGAACTCTCTCAAAGTCTTTCCCATTTTATCTTAGAAGCAAAAGGCCAACTCACTCAAAACAGGTTTCATTTAGGTGCTCTGGAATTTATCGCTACCCTTTACCCTATCAAAGGTAAAAAAGGCAATGTAGGCTATGTCATCGTCTTCTTTCCTGATCACGGTGAAAAGTCTCTAGAACAAGAGCTAATTTCCACAAAGAATTACGCTGACTTATTACGTGCTAAAACACATGAGCATTCTAATCGACTTAATGTACTGTCTGGTATGCTGCAAGCAGGGCGCTATGATGACGCTATTGAATACCTCCAAAAAGAAAGCGACGGCGACCAAATAATACTAAAACGCATTATTCAGACCATCGAAAACAGTGCTGTAGCAGGCCTTATTTTCGCTAAGCACAACAAAGCCAAAGACTTAAAAGTAGACATGCAAATGGATAGCGATTGCCAATTAGGTCACTACCCTTCTGAGGCAAATGAAGCCTTGGTCACTTTAGTTGGAAACCTAATAGACAATGCCTTTCTGGCAGCCTGGTCAAACAGACAGCATTCATCACCATTTGTTAAACTCTATATCAGTGATCGTAACGCCCACATCATGATACAAATTGAAGACAGCGGCGCCGGTATTGATGAAAAACTAGAAAGCCGAATATTGGATTTTGGCGTCAGCAGCAAGCACAGTACAGAGCAACACGGTATTGGCTTATATTTGGTTAAAAAAGTTGTCGACCAATATCATGGCAGTCTGGATTGGGAGCGCAGTGAAGAAAACACCACTGTGTTTAGTATTTATTTAGATAAACGAGCACTAATAAGATGAGTCGCATTCCTGTAATGATTGTGGAAGATGATCTGCGTGCTAGCTATGTATTAGAAAGTACCGTAAACCAGCACAATGATTTTCATGTTATCGCAGTCTGTGAAAGTATTATTGAAGCAGAATTAAAAGCCGAAGCATTCGAACCAGAATTGATCATGGTGGACATTACGCTTCCTGATGGAAACGGGATTGGCTTAGTAAAATCTTTAAAGCAGCGTGGTTTCAATGCCGCCTTTATCATGACAACGGCAGAAAGAGAAACCACGACCATTGAAAAAGCCATCCAACTTGGCGTGATAGATTACTTAGTCAAACCAATTCGCATGTCTCGCGTATTACAGGCGTTGGATGATTATTTAGATTTTAAAAAGCGTCTAACGAAAAACAATAAAATCGATCAACAAGACATAGATGCGCTATTTCGAAAGAGCGCTTCTCAAGACGGCAGCCGAAAAACACCAAAAGGCATTGACGAGAACACCTTAGAAAAGCTTAATCAATACCTTGAAACCATAGAGGAACATTCATTCACTGCCGAAGAAGTTGGCGATGCCATTAATCTTAGCCGCATCACCGCAAGACGCTACCTTGAGTATTTAGAAACCCAAGGCTATGTCTGCATGACACTCGATTACAAAACAGGTGGCAGGCCAAAGCAACGCTACACAAAAACGACTTGAGACATGATGATTAACGCACTAACGAGTTTACTGCCTAAATACTTTAAACGCAGGCCGATCCCCAAAAAGCTCATTTTTGTTGGTATTGACTACCTCTGCTTTGCGCTGTCTAAGTCCTTACTCGACCAAAACAAACAGGCTAGACAACCCCTGAATATTATCGCTTTCATAGACGATGAACCTTGGAATAACAGAACGCTGGTTCACGGTGTGACAGTATTTTCGCCCAGTGAAGTGTCTGCCCTAATACGCAAACATGATGTGGATATAGTCATTCAAGTAGAGGGGGAATCAATCAAAATTGCAGACAACATTTGGCAAGATATCATCAAAACCCAAGTATCAATCATTACACTAGACAAGCATCAGGGTCTCAAACAAATGCAAGAGATTGTTTACAAAGCTTGCGAAAACATAAAAAAATAGGGTTACAGAGAAGTGCTCCATAACCCTATTTTTAGACGTTACATATCTTATCTATAACGCTCGTCTAAACCAATTAGTAAGCTGATGAAACCGCAACACGCTGGTCATTCAGGCTCATTGCCGTTTTTAGAGACTGGGGCGAAGACATAGCAACAACATTCAATTGATCAGTATAAATATCTTTAGGCAACTCAATATCATTACGTTGCGCCATCACAGTTTTAAATTTCTCAACATCGATTGAGTCTGAGCCATTCTTAATGGTGTTCAATTCATCTTCCGTTAAACTGGCCATTCCGCCACCAGGCAAATATATTGCCCCCGTTACGAAATCGACACCGAATGCCACAACACCAGGAACAAAGAAAAACAGTAAACCAATGGCGTCCAATGCCGCCACACCGATATCAATTTGGCCATTCGTTTGTCCACGACGTTCAGGGTAAAGCAATGTGCCACACGCTGTTACTTGAGTAACAAGTAAGGCAGCGGCAACACCTCGTGCCAAACGAGTAAAGCCTAGATTTTTCTTTAAACCCGTCATACTTATTCCTTATCAGTGATTTATACATTAGTCACTTTAGCTTGAATCACTTACACAATACAAACTAAGCCATCTTTATTTCACAATGCTTTCGTACTAAACAAACAGGGCTACTTACTTATGCAATACAAAGAACGGTTGGAAATGATGCAAACAGGTAACACAGAGTAAGAACGTGGGTTCATTTAAGAACCCTATCAATAATTAACATTAAAAAAGAGCCCCGCTAAACTATTCGATTGGCGGGGCTCCATTCCTATCAGATATCTCCCATACACATGTATTTGATTTCCAAATAGTCTTCTAGTCCATATTTTGAACCTTCGCGACCCTGACCTGATTCTTTAACGCCACCAAAAGGTATCATTTCAGAACTGATGGCCGTTTCATTAATTCCCACCATTCCGTACTCCAGTGCCTCACCAACACGCCAAATACGTCCGTGATCCTTGGTATACATATAGGCAGCAAGTCCAAACTCAGTATCATTCGCCATCGCTACAGCTTCTTTTTCTGAGCCAAACTTAAACACAGGCGCGACCGGACCAAACACCTCTTCTTTAGCAAGACGCATAGAAGCATTTAAATCTCTCAGGACCGTTGGTTCAAAGAAATAATCTCCATTACTGCCAACATTTCCCCCGATACAAACCTTCGCTCCTAGACTTACCGCATCATTTACCAAAGAAACAACACCAGCCACCGCTTTTTTAGTGATTAAAGGACCCATTGTACTTTCAGAAGATAGCCCATCGCCCAGTACGAATTCCGATACACGCGCTGTAAAGCGACGGATAAACTCTTCGTAAATAGAATCCTGAACCAAAATACGATTAGCACATATACAAGTCTGACCTGCATTACGAAACTTCGCTACCAATGCGCCTTCAACCGCTTTATCTAAATCTGCATCTTCGAATATCAAAACAGGTGCATTGCCACCCAACTCCATTGATGTTTTCTTAACAGTTTTTGCAGATTGTTCCATCAAGATCTTGCCGACTACCGTAGACCCCGTAAATGTGATTTTTTTCACATCAGGGTTAGATGTCAATTCTGCGCCAATCGACTTTGAATCCGTTCCTGTGACAACATTAAACACACCCGCAGGAAAACCTGCGCGATCAGCCAGTTCAGCCAAGGCTAAGGCTGAAAGTGGTGTTTCTGACGCAGGCTTTAATACAATCGTGCAACCTGCCGCCAATGCAGGAGCCACTTTACGAGTGATCATGGCATTAGGAAAATTCCATGGTGTAATCGCGCCAACCACACCGACAGCTTGCTTAATCACTAATGAGCGTCGATCTGAGGTGGTGCTTGGAAGAATATCACCATAGATACGTTTCGCTTCTTCAGCAAACCATTCAATATAAGAAGCACCATAAGCCACTTCACCGCGAGACTCTGCAATCACCTTCCCTTGTTCAAAGGTCATAATTAAAGCCAGATCTTCTTGATTCGCCATAACAAGGTCAAACCAGCGACGTAAAAGAGACGATCTTTGCTTTGCAGGCACTTCTCGCCATTTTTCAAAAGCGGCTTGAGCAGCATCAATGGCCAGCTGTGTTTCTTTAACCCCTAAATCCGCGACATTGGCAACCACATCACCAGTCGATGGATTAAACACCTCAAAGGCTTTTTCAGTCTTGGTTTGCACCCACTGCCCATTGATAAACCCTGCGCATTTAAGTAACGAAGGATCTTTTAATTGTTGTTGTAACATATTTGCTCCATTGAGAAATCATCCTCAGTAAATAGCTTAATTTGATGCAAGCTCTTCTTTTGAAGAAACAGACTTTTCCTGAGAACCACCACCTGCAAGATCATCTTGGTTGTAACGAATGCCATTGGCTTCATCAGCCAAGCCTTTCACCAACGCCCAACACATAAACAATAAAACAACAGAGAAAGGTAAAGCGGCGATAATTGATGCCGTTTTTAAAGAGTCCAACCCGCCAGCAATCAATAAAATAGCTGAGACAGCGCCAAGCCCGATCCCCCAAACAAGACGCAATACTTTGGATGGATTCTTATCTCCAAGTGACACTATTGTACAAATGACCAAGGTTCCGGAATCCGCAGAAGTCACGAACCACGTAACAATAAGGAAGGTCGTAAGACCAGCAACCAAATTTGTTAAAGATGGCACATTGATCGCTTCAATGGTGCTATACAAAGCCAATGTAATATTGTCATTCACAACGCTAGCTAAAGAACCATCACCAAGCACCTGAATATGAAGAGCCGTTCCGCCGAATACAATAATCCAAATAAAACCACCTAATGGAGGAATAACCAAAGCAGTTAATAGGAACTGGCGAATAGTGCGGCCACGAGAAATACGCGCAATGAACATCCCAACTAATGGACCCCAAGACAACCACCAACCCCAATAAAAGATTGTCCACCAGCTCTGCCATTGGCGATTAGGGTCCGTATCAACCCAGAATCCCATAGGAATGAAATTGGTAAAATAGTCACCTAGACCTGAAACGGTCATTTTTAATAAAAATACCGTAGGGCCAGCTAGAACGAAAAACGCAATGACAAGAGTGCTTAATCGAATATTCCAAATACTCAATATTCGAATGCCTCTACCTACCCCTGAAATAGCAGAAATAGTCGCGATAATCGATACAATAGCGATTAATATCACCTGAGAAGTAGAAGAAATCTCGATACCAAAAAGATAATTCAGGCCCGCGTTCATTTGTGAGACGCCAAGACCTAACGTAGTGGCAGTACCGAAGAGCGTGCTGAATATGGCCAAGAAGTCGACAGCATGACCAATCGGCCCATAAACTCTGTCGCCCAACAAGGGATATAATCCAGAACGAACGGTAAGCGGTAACCCTCTTCGATAGCAGAAATACGCTAAACAAAGGCCCACTAAAATATAAACAGCCCAACCATGAAGTCCCCAATGAAACATGGTTATACGCAATGCAACTCGCGCCGCATCTAGTGTATTAGGTTGTATATGCTCCATATCCAAAAATGGATTGCCCTGTAAATAGGTAATAGGCTCTGCAATACTCCAGAACAGTAGCCCTGTACCAATCGCACAACTAAACAGCATTGAGAACCAGGCAGTAAAGCCGAATTCAGGCTTCTCATCATCCCTACCAAGACGAATGTTACCGTAGCGACTGAATGCCACCCACACTGAGAAAAATAATACAAAGCAGACAACCGCAATGTAATACCAACTCATATTAGTTTGAATCCAATGATTAATTCCATTTGCTATATCGTTAGATAGCTTCACATTTAAAACCGAAAAGAGAACAAACGCCCCGACCATTAAAATGGAACCGTAGGACATGATGTTACGCATTCTCTTATGACTCATATCTTGTTCTGTACTGCTTGGTTTCATGACAACTCCTAAGCATAAGCCTTCAAATATAATATTTGAGTTTATTTTTATTGGTTTAGGCTGTTACAGCGCTTATCTTTAAAAAATCCATATAAATCAGCAACGTATATAAAATTCGCTAAAAATCGCAAACGCACCGCAATTGGAATCAAGTAAAAAAACACTCATCCTTTTGCTAATGCGTAGCTTCTAGATAATTAAAAGGCACAAATAACCTGTATTTATCGCATTACAAATGGATTCCCCATAGGTTCACTTGATGTATTAATCCAAGTGGTACGTACCCTGATGTAATCCTGGATAGCTTGAATACCCGCTTCTCGCCCATAGCCAGATTGGTTAATGCCACCGAAAGGTGCCATAGGCGAAACGGCTCGATAAGTATTCACCCAACAGACACCTGACTTAATTTGTTGAGAAACACGCATCGCGCGAGCTAAATTTTCGGTAAAAAGGCCTGAGCCAAGACCAAATTCAGAGTTATTCGCTAACGTAATCGCCTCTTCTTCTGAATCAAAACATGCGATCGATAACACAGGACCAAATAGCTCAACATGCAGCGTTTCAATATCGTGAGTCGGACACTCAACGATGGTTGGTGCAAAATAATAATCCGACCCTAGATCGTTTAGACGTGTGCCTCCTGTTAACACTTTGCCGCCTTGTGCTTTAGCTTTATCCAAAGTTCGCTCAATGCCTTCAACTTGTGCCAAGGTGCATAAGGGACCAATATGACTTGTCGCATTCAGAGGGTTGCCAACAACAATAGCTGCGGTTTTTTCTAACAAACGCGCCAAAATTTTAGGGTAGATATCACGTTGGACATAAACACGAGAGCCTGCAACGCAAGACTGTCCAGATGCACCAAAATTTCCTGCGATAATGCCATTTACAGCACTTTCAATATTGGCATCATCAAAGACTAAAATCGGTGATTTCCCACCTAATTCTAATGACGTCACTGCGAAGTTATTCGCGGTATTTCTAACCACATGTTTTGCAGTTTCTGGACCACCAGTAAAAGCAAGACGATCAATATCAGGATGAGAGGTTAGTGGAATCGCGCAGCCTTCAGCGTCCCCAGTAATGACAGAGACAACACCGCTTGGAAAACCTGCTTTTTCAATCAACTTAGCAAATTCTAAGATAGCAATAGGAGCAACTTCTGATGCCTTAATGATCACCGTACAACCAGCAGCCAGCGCAGGCGCCAACTTAGTAGCGGTTAAAAACATTTGTGCATTCCATGGCACGACGGCAGCAACCACACCGATCGGTTCAGGCTTGGTAAAGACATGCATATCTGGCTTGTCGATTGGTAATGTATGGCCTTCTATTTTGTCAGCTAATCCGGCGTAATAACGATAATAGCTCGCTACGTATTTGGCTTGACTCTGAGTTTCTGCAGCCAGCTTGCCACTGTCTGTGGTTTCAATTTCGCCTAAGGCTTCTGAATGCTGCTCCAATAGATCAGCCAACTTGTGCATTAGAACACCACGCTGCGTCGGGCTTAATCCGCCCCATTCTTTCTTAGAAAGTGCATTACGTGCAGCTTTAACGGCACGATCAACATCTTCGGCTTCCGCCATGGCAAAAGTTGCCCAAGCTTCACCCGTTGCAGGGTTCGTTGTTGTCATAGAGCGAGCATTAGCACCATCAGTCCAGACACCATCAATAAGCAACTTAAAGTGTGGTAATTTATTTTTATTAGACATGAGCCTATTCCTTAATTAAAAGCTGGCATTACTTCATCAATAAAGCGACGTAAGGACGTTTCTTTTTCTTCCCGAGTCATGCCGGAATCAGACCAATAAGCGAATTCATCATAACCAAGTGCTTCATAATGTTTTAGACGCTCAATAATCTGTTCAGAAGTGCCTATCATGAGATCGTTTTTAATGGCTTCTTTTTTATAGAATGGGTGATTATCAATTTCTTCTTGAGTAAGAGACTGAATCAACCCCTGATTAATTGGGCGTTCATTCTTAAACCACGCGCCAAAATAACAATAGAATTCATGCAACTTAGTCGCTGCTTTGTCTGCTTCAACTTCATCCTTTGCAACATAAGCATGCTGCAAAATCATAATTTTGGTACGACGATCGAACTTATTACAGGCTTCGTTGTACTTTTCAATGAGCCCTTCAACTTCCTCTAAACCCTGCCAAAGAGGAGTGACTTGCACGTTACAATCTTGGCTAATAGCAAATTCATGGCTATTAATGTCTCGTGCTGCAATCCAGATTGGAGGACCATCTTGCGTTAATGGCTTTGGTGAAGACGTGGTTTTCGGAAAGTTATAATGCTTACTTTCTTGGGTATGATTCCCTTTCCACAACCCTTTGATAGCAGGCACCATTTCTCGTAAACACTCACCCGCTGCCCAAGCATCCATCCCACCTGGAACCATACGCTCGTACTCAAAAGAATAAGCACCACGTGCGATACCCAATTCAAGACGACCTTTAGTGATGATATCTGTCATCGCCGCTTCGCCTGCCAGCTTTATTGGATGCCAATATGGCGCAACAACGGTGCCTGTTCCCAAGCGGATATTTTTAGTTTGATGCGAAATATCAATCAAATTCAGGAATGGGTTTGGCGCAATGGTAAAGTCCATGCCGTGGTGTTCACCCGTCCAAACAGTAGTCATTCCGCCTTCATCCGCCATTTTACAAAGCGACATAAATTCATCATAAAGATCTTTCTGACGCTGTTGTTCGTCTACCCGCTCCATATGAGCAAAAAGTGAAAACTTCATCGTACATCTCCTTCTAATTCATTACCGACGTATAGGCGAAAAACACCATTACGCTTTTCTTGAACAAAACGTGTCACCATAGAGGTTAAGTCTGAAGAGGCAAAAGCCACATCCGACAAATCATCGATGCCCACATACTCATAACCATCAAGCGTATTTTCAGCGACACTTTCAGCGCGATAGAAAGCCACAAAATTTCCCGCTGTTGACTTCTCATAGACAGAAAAAACCTGACCGACTTCCGCTTCAATACCAAGAGAAACAAGCAGGTTTTTTAAAGTTTGGAGAGACGAAATTTCAGCCTGCATTTTGCCTTGCGGTAAACTGAAGCCTTGTTCCGTTCGTTTAAGTAAGAGTTTGCCATTACATTCTACTAACGCTCCAACTTGTGCATACTGTTCATGGGCGATCTCTTCCGCTTTATGCTCCATGCCTAAGCTAAAATAGCCGCCTTTCGCATAACCCAATCCAAACTTTTCATTGCTTGAAAACTGTTCAACTTTGCCCATCAGCAGTAAATGATCACCAGCCTCAACTTTTTGAAATGATGAACAAGAAAAATGGGCAACCGCTCCAGTAATCAGTGGCGTTCCAAATTCATCTGCATGCCATTCCACTTCAGCAAAACGATCGCCTTTAGAACCTGCAAATGTATTCGAAGCATGTTGCTGATCTTCCGCCAGAACACTCACGGCAAAGTGATCACATGACTCAAAAATGTCGTAACTAGATAGGCGCAAAGCAGGACAAACCAACAACAAAGGTGGATCCATAGATACCGACGTGAATGAGTTCGCAGTAAAACCTACCTTTTCTCCAGTTTTACTTACTGCCGTTACTATGGTCACTCCAGTCATAAAGGAACCGAATGCATTGCGTAGTTCACGTACGTCAAAATTACTCATGAGACATCTCCTTTGATTGAATAAAGCAGCGTGAGGCAAAATCAATCATAATCGGGTTTATTTCATTCGAATGAGTCAACGGCGCCATATGTCGAGCATTTTCAACAATATACGATTCACCTTTAGAGCAAATTGCAGCCATATTCTCAGACATAGAAGGCAAAGAATTTGGGTCATTCCGACCGGTAATAAACATCGCAGGTACGGCCAGTGCTTCCAGATCACTTTCAGCTGGGCCGTCATTTAGACAAAACACTTCGTAGGCTTGTCGATAGCCATCTAAAGGTGCCTGACTAAGCCATTGGCAGCACAAATCAGCGTAGACAACATCATTGCCTTGAACCGGATAATCAAACCAACGAGCCACAGGACCCGTGACATTTTGCGCGTTAATGTCATGTTTAATTTGCTGAACTCTCGCCAAAACAGCTTTCTTAGCTTCTGCAGAACGACGATAAACCGAGTTAAGAGCAAGCACTCCAGAGCAAAGCTTTGAATATCGAATCGCAAAATTCAGCGCAATCATCGACCCCATTGAATGACCAACCATAACAACAGAGGACTTCAATTCTGTTTTTACCCAACGGGCAATAACATCTGTGTATTTAGAGATATCGGTGCATTCTTTCATCACACTACTCTCTCCATGACCAGGCATATCGACAGCATAAACGGTATAGTTTTTAGACAAGGCCTCTAATTGATTCACCCAAGCTTCCAGCCTAAGCCCTACTCCATGAATCAGAACAAGGGATGGCCCTTGCCCTAATTTCACGTAGGAAAGACCTGTTGGCGATTTAAACCGCTGCAGGGTTTTCAATGTCATGCCCTAGCTCCTTCAGCTCTTGGTAACGGTCACCAATACGATGATGTGGTCTGCCGCCTGAAGCACCTCCCAACACAACAACAACTTCATCCGCACCAGGCGCATCATTTATGTTGAATTGAAGTGTCAAATAATGAGAGCGTTTGCCGCCATCGTTCTTGTCCATCATAGGAACAGAAATAGACGCGTTGGCAGGACCACGAGTATTGGTAAAAGATAAGAAGGATTTCGCTTCTACCGCTTCTCGATAGAAATTACCGAAGTGTAAAGTATGAATTAGAGCGGAAGCATGTTCGATCTCACCATTTAGACCGACAAGCGCCGCTTTACCAAAGGCTTCTATCTTGTCAGCCCCGCCAGCCAGTTCACAAATTCTATCCGTTAATAATTTTCCAAGCTGTGGGCCGTATTCCAGAACGATAGGTTTTAGGTCTTCAACATACTTACCAGCCCACGGGTTTTTAATGACAGCGGCAACGGCAAACATACGCAAAGGCGTATCTGCTGCTTTAAACCCTTCAACCAGTGTCTCTTCTTCAAAACTAACGATTTTGCGAATTTCTAAAGTCATATCCATTCCTACAATGAAACATTTAATTTGTCATATGGTATACCATATGACACAATAGTAAACATACAATCTTATTAGGTGCAACAATAAATGTGCTACTATCATGAAATAATTGGTTAGGACATTATTAGAGGAAAACTGGATGCAAAAAGTTGAGCGCCCTAAAACACTAAAGGAAAATGCGCTGGAATCATTAAGGGGAGCCATCACTAGCAACCTACTGAAACCTGGAGATAGGCTTGTAGAAAGAACGTTATGTGAAAGCATGGGAGTTAGCCGGACCATTGTCAGAGAGTGCATTCGCCATCTTGAAAGCGAAAGGCTCGTTGTTGGCGTTCCTAATGCGGGTTTTATCGTAGCTTCCATTAGTAATGAGGAAGTCAAAGAAATTTATGAAATTCGAACCTTACTTGAATGCTCTGCCGTAAAAGCCTGTAGCAAAAAAGCCACACCAGAAATCATTAAAAAACTCTATCTACTGCAGGATGATATTGCGAGCCACCTACTGAATGATGATGTAAAAACTGGCCTAAAAATGACTAAGGATTTCTACGAACTCATTTTTAAGACGGCTGAAAAGCATGTTTCATGGGACCTGGTTGAGCAGCTGAATTCACGTATTTCACGACTAAGAGCTCTCACACTAAGCTCTACCGGACGTAAGACATCTGGTCCAAAAGACCTGTTTGATATTGTTAAAGCAATGGAAGAAAAAGACCCCGAAAAAGCCGGTGAGATTTGTACCCGGCACTTACAAGAAGCCTATGATATCGCCATGCAAACTGAACAAGGAGCAGCGTAATGGATAAAGCACTATTTGAACTAGGTATTAACAAGCGCAAAGAAACGTTAGGTGCTGAATATGTTGAGAAAAACCTAGCCAAAGCAGACGAGTTTAATCGCCCTTTTCAAGAAGCCATGACGGAATGGTGTTGGGGATTTGGCTGGGGCGACGAAACCATAGAACCGAAAACTCGCTCTATGATGAACCTCTCCATGATCGCCGCATTAGGAAAAATGGAGGAATGGGAATTACACCTCAAAGGTGCCATAAATAATGGCGTCAGCGTTGAAGAAATACGCGCCATTATTCATGCGATTGCTATCTATTGTGGCGTACCGCAAGGTGTGGAATGTTTCCGAATTGCACGCGCCGTATTGACCGAAAAAGGCTTACTCTAATCTAATCAAATAAAAATAAGGCTATCGAGTATGAAAGGATATTGGGTTGCGTTTGTCACTGTAGAAGACAAAGAAAAGTATCAAGATTATTTGGCACTCGCTCCTGAAGCGCTTAAAAAATATGGTGCGAAGCTACTCTCAAGAGGAGAAGACCTTACTGTCATTGAAGGCTTTGACAGATCACCTGATAGAGCCGTAGTCTTTGAGTTTGATAGTTATGAGACCGCGCTTAAATGTTACCAATCTCCAGAGTACCAAGCTGCTCGTGAACATCGTATCGATTGTTCTAATGCAAATATACTCATACTCAAAGGCCTTGCATAATTACGCAAATTTAGAGCTCATCATGACACCACCCAGCATACTAGATAATTGCTTGGCGGTGTCATGTAACTCTCCCCGTCCTATATGCAGCGGCTAGCAATTTGATTTAAGCAATCAATTGAGTTGCAGAAGTAAAACGCCTTATTCCTTAATGAATAGATGTAATTTGCTCATCCAGCTTATCAATAATATAAGCACCAATAGGAAATGCGCTAGTGGCAGCTGGTGAAGGTGCATTGCATACATGTAAGGTCCGAGCACTTTGGGCAAATAGAAAATCATGTACCAAACTGCCGTCTTTCATCACGGCCTGAGCTCGTATTCCAGCTGGATATTCCTGTAAATCATCCAATGACACAAGGTCGCAGTATTTCTGTACTTGCGCCAAGTAACCAGGTTTATACCAAGAGTTTTTAGTCTCAACCAAACCTGTTTTCCAATGCTTAGATAGCAGCTTCCAAAAGCCAGAGAAACGCACCATATCAAATACGTCACGAAGGTTTATGTTAATTCGACCATAGCCTTCTCGCTTCCATCCTTGTACCGCATTTGGGCCTACCGTCACAGACCCATCGATCATACGAGTCAAATGTACCCCTAAAAACGGTAAGTCTGGATCCGGAATTGGATAGATTAAATGATTTACAACTTTATTGTGTTTTGCAGGCAAACGGTAATATTCACCACGAAAAGGAATAATTTGAAAGTCGGTTGGGATATTAAGCATCTTAGTCAGGCGATCCGCCATCAAACCACTGCAGCTGACTAGATAAGATGTACTCACTACATCGTTGTTCAATGTGATCGCCACACGTTCGTGACTCTCATCAAGGCCAACCACCTCTGTACCTAAGCGCAGTTCGCCACCCTTCCCTACGAAAAGCTCAGCAAGCTTATGGCAAATCTCTCGATAGCTGACGATTCCGGTAGAAGGCACATATAGTGCCGCAAGGCCTTTCACATTTGGCTCACGCTCTTTAAGCTGTGCCTGATCTAGCTTATGCACTTCTAAGTTATTTTCTTGGCAGCGCGAGTACAGGGCTTCCATACGCTCTTGCTCAGCGGGATTGGTTGCAACCAATAATTTTCCGCATTCATCAAACTTGATATTATGTTGAAGACAGAACGCCTTAGTGGCTTTGGCACCTCGCTGACAAAAATCGGCTTTTAAACTTCCTGGCGCATAATAAACCCCAGCATGAATAACACCTGAGTTATGGCCGGTCTGATGCATCCCAACTTCTGCTTCTTTTTCAATCAATAGTATGCGGTACGTAGGATAACGCTGCTGTAATTGCCAAGCGGTTGACAGGCCAACAATACCCGCTCCTATCACTGTAATATCATAAACAGTATTGCCGCCAGACACGTCACTCATTACTTTCTTCCTTTTTTATTATTGAAAACTCTACATGAACAAGCTTTATATTCTCTTAAAAAATAAAGCTATCTTGGCTTAAAGTCGAACTTTTTTAAAAAGCCAAACTTATCGGCAAGATAAAATTCAATACACGCTTGGCACACACAAACACGCCCTTTTTGCTCCAACGGTATAAGCGCCAGTAAATCCTCCGGCACTTTAACTCTAAAACACCAACAAGTCTGACTGTCATCAAGAGCACAGCCATTATCCTTTAAACAAAATGGACACGTCATATGAACACCTATCTGCCAAAAAAAATCCCTGCCTAGGCAGGGATTTTTATCATCAGTTGAACTTAAAGTTCCAGCTTACCAGCCAGTGATTTCTTTAAGGCCAGCACCGATGTCTGCCAAAGAACGAACAGTTTTAACACCAGCGTCTTCTAGAGCAGCGAATTTCTCATCAGCTGTGCCTTTACCACCAGAGATGATAGCGCCAGCATGGCCCATACGCTTACCAGCAGGTGCAGTAACACCAGCAATGTAAGATACAACAGGCTTAGTAACGTTTGCTTTGATGTAAGCAGCCGCTTCTTCTTCAGCAGTACCACCGATTTCACCGATCATTACAATCGCTTCAGTCTGTGGATCGTTTTGGAACATTTCCAATACGTCGATGAAGTTAGTACCTGGGATTGGGTCACCACCGATGCCTACACAAGTAGATTGACCGAAGCCTGCATCCGTTGTTTGCTTAACCGCTTCATAAGTCAAAGTACCAGAACGAGATACAATACCTACTTTACCTGGCATATGAATGTGGCCAGGCATGATGCCGATCTTACATTCACCAGGAGTGATAACACCTGGGCAGTTAGGACCGATCAAACGTACACCTAGGTTGTCACAAGCTACTTTACAGTCAAGCATGTCTAGAGTTGGAACGCCTTCAGTAATACAAACAATCAGTTTGATGCCTGCATTAGCCGCTTCAAGAATAGAGTCTTTAACGAAAGGAGCTGGAACGTAGATAACAGATGCTTCAGCACCAGTTTGCTCAACCGCTTCTTTTACTGTATTGAAAACAGGAAGGCCAAGGTGAGTTTGACCACCTTTACCAGGTGTAACACCACCAACCATTTTCGTTCCGTAAGCAATCGCTTGCTCAGAGTGGAAAGTACCTTGGCCGCCAGTGAACCCCTGACAGATTACTTTAGTATCTTTGTTAATTAAAACAGACATTATTATTTGCCCTCCGCAGCTTTAACTACTTGCTCTGCCGCGTCTTTCAAACTTGCTGCAGCAATGATATCTAGACCAGAGTTCGCAAGAACTTCACGACCTAGTTCAGCATTTGTACCTTCAAGACGAACAACAACAGGCACGTTTACGCCTACTTGCTCAACAGCACCGATGATACCTTCAGCAATCATATCGCAACGAACGATACCGCCGAAGATGTTAACCAATACGGCTTTAACATTGTCATCAGAAAGGATAATTTTGAACGCTTCAGCAACACGCTCTTTCGTCGCGCCGCCACCAACGTCTAGGAAGTTAGCTGGCTTGCCGCCATGTAGGTTAACGATATCCATTGTACCCATTGCTAGGCCGGCACCGTTTACCATGCAACCAACGTTTCCGTCTAGTGCAACGTAGTTAAGTTCCCACTGTGCTGCATGTGCTTCACGCTCATCTTCTTGAGATGGATCGTGGAACTCTTGCATTTTCTTCTGACGGTAAACAGCATTGCTATCAATGTTGATTTTGCCGTCTAGACAGTGAAGGTTACCTTCATCTGTAATAACAAGAGGGTTGATTTCTAGAAGTGCGAAATCGTAATCATGGAACATCTGAGACAAACCAAGGAAGATCTTAGTGAACTGCTTGATTTGCGCAGCATTTAGACCCATTTTGAACGCGATTTCACGCGCTTGGTAAGGCTGAGCACCCACAAGAGGATCAATAATCGCTTTATGGATAAGTTCAGGTGTTTCTTCCGCTACTTTTTCAATTTCAACGCCGCCTTCAGTAGACGCCATGAAAACAACTTTACGAGTAGAACGGTCAACAACAGCACCTAGGTACAATTCGTTTGCGATGTCAGTGCAAGACTCAACAAGAATCTTAGCAACTGGCTGACCATTTTCGTCAGTTTGGTAAGTAACTAGGTTTTTACCTAACCAGTTTTGTGCAAACGCAGCAACTTCTTCATAAGAATCAACAAGTTTTACACCACCTGCTTTACCGCGACCACCAGCATGAACCTGAGCTTTAACAACCCACTTGTCACCACCAATTTTCTTCGCTGCTTCAACCGCCTCTTCTGGCGTGTCTACTGCGTACCCTGTAGATACTGGCAGGCCGTATTCAGCAAAAAGCTGTTTAGCCTGATATTCATGTAAGTTCATTTGATTCTTCCGCTCATCTGAATGGTTGACATAAGCTCTGCCCGTTAAGACAGAAATTGCCGGCTCATTGGCCGGCAAATCTAATTTGGATTAACGCTTTTTACGATTTGCAATATGAATTGCGTGGTTATCTACCGCTAACGCCGCTTCATGAACTGCTTCACTTACTGTTGGGTGAGCAAATACAGTCAAGGCGATGTCTTCTGCTGTAGAACCGAATTCCATTGCAATAACAGCTTGAGCAATCAAATCTGCCGCATGGCCGCCGATAATATGGCAACCTAAAATACGATCAGTTTCTTCACAAGCAATTATCTTAACAAAACCATCAGTATCGTTAGCCGCCATAGCGCGACCAGATGCTGCAAATGGGAATTTACCCACTTTAAACTTAACACCCTCTGCTTTTAGCTCTTGCTCGTTTTTACCAACCCAAGCTAGCTCTGGGTGTGTGTAAATAACAGAAGGGATGCAGTCGTAATTCATTTGTGCTTTATGGCCTGCAATAATATCAGCAACCATCACACCTTCTTCAGATGCTTTGTGAGCCAGCATAGGTCCGCGAACAATATCACCAATCGCGAAAACACCTGGTACAGAAGTACGGCACTGTTCGTCAACAAAGACAAAACCACGCTCATCTAGCTTCACGCCAGAATCTTCTGAGAAACAGCCCTGAGTGAATGGTTTACGACCAACCGCAACGATTAACTTATCAAAAGTTTGCTTTTGTTCTTCACCTTTCGCATCAAGGTAAGTTACTTCAACTTCTTCACCCTTGATTTCGCTACCAGTAACGCGAGCACCTAGACGAATGTCTAAATGTTGCTTTTTGAAGATTTTAGCCGCTTCTTTGGCAAGATCTTGATCACATACGCTCAAGAATGAATCTTGTGCTTCAAGAACAACCACTTCTGAACCCAAACGAGCCCATACAGAACCAAGTTCTAGACCGATAACACCAGCACCAATTACGCCAAGACGTTTTGGTACAGCACGGAAATCAAGTGCACCTTCGTTGTCAACGATGATATCACCTGTACGTGGAGCTGGTGGAATGTTAACTGGAACAGAACCTGTTGCCAAAATAACATTTTCAGCTTCGATTACAGTTACTGTGCCATCGTGCGCAGTAAATTCTACTTTCTTGTTCGCTAGTACTTTACCAAAACCTTCAAAGCTTGTGACACCGTTTGCTTTGAAAAGACCTGAAATACCACCAGTAAGTTGATCAACAATTTTATCTTTGCGATCAACCATGGCATTCACATCCATGGATACTTCACCCGTAGTGATACCGTGGACACCATAAGATTCTTTCGCATCATGGAATTTGTGAGAAGAGTCTAACAATGCTTTAGAAGGAATACAGCCAACGTTCAAACAAGTTCCACCAAGACGTGGCTTGTTTTCTTTGTCTAACCATTTTTCGATACAGGCTGTTTTTAAACCTAACTGAGCAGCTCGTATAGCGGCTACATAACCACCAGGGCCGCCACCAATTACAACAACATCAAATTTATCAGACATAAGAGGTCCCATTTTTCAGTCAAGCTAAGCAGCACATACTGTGCCGCCTAGTATAAAATTCATACAAACTAGTTGATACGAATACTTAGATTTCAAGTAAAAGACGTGCAGGGTCTTCAAGTAGGTCTTTGACCGTTACCAAGAATTGTACGGCTTCTTTGCCGTCAATCATACGGTGATCATAAGACAAGGCCAAATACATCATTGGCTGGATTACTACTTGACCATTAACAGCCATTGGACGCTCTTGGATTTTATGCATACCCAAGATAGCTGTTTGTGGTGGATTGATGATTGGTGTAGAAAGCAAAGAACCGAAGGTACCACCATTAGTAATAGTGAAAGTACCACCTTGCATATCATCCATACCTAGTTTGCCGTCACGTCCACGTAGCGCGAAGTCCATGATTGAAGACTCGATGTCTGCAAGACCCATAGCTTCAGTATTACGAAGAACAGGAACCATCAAACCACGATCGGTAGAAACAGCCACACCGATGTCTTGGTAACCATGGTAAACAATGTCGTTACCATCAATTGAAGCGTTTACAGCAGGGAAGCGTTTAAGCGCTTCTGTTGCCGCTTTCACGAAGAAAGACATGAAACCAAGCTTCGTGCCGTTATGAGCTTTAGCAAACTCATCTTTGTACTTCTTACGAAGCTCCATGATAGGACCCATGTTAACTTCATTATATGTAGTTAACAATGCAGCTGTCTGCTGAGCTTCAACCAAACGCTTAGCAATAGTTGCGCGAAGACGCGTCATAGGAACGCGTTTTTCAACACGACCTTCAGCACCCAATGCGGTAGAAGCTGGAGCAGAAGCGGCTTTTGCAGCTGGCGCAGCTTTGGCTGGAGCAGCAGTAGAAGCAGGAGCAGCAGATTTTGACTTAACTGCAGCTTCAACATCTTCTTTAGTGATGCGACCACCTTTTCCAGTGCCTTTCACTTGGGACGCCGTTAAGCCAGCTTCAGAAAGCGCTTTGCGTGCAGCAGGGCCTGCAACACCATCTTCATCACCTTCTGCAGCGGAAGTAGATTCAGCTTGCGCAGGTGCTGCTTCTGAACCAGAAGCACCAACCAAGAAGTTAGCTAGAACCTCATCACTAAGAACGGTATCGCCTTCGTTTTTCAAGATTTCGCCAATCACACCATCAGCTGGTGCAACCACCTCTAGAACCACTTTATCCGTTTCGATATCGACAATATGATCATCACGAGTACAGGCTTCACCTGGCTGTTTGTACCAAGTAGCAACCGTACCATCGGCAACGGATTCTGGGAAACTTGGCGTTTTAATCTGAACCGTTTCTTTTGAAGAAGCCGCAGCTGGTGCTGCAGACTTTTCAGCTGGAGCATCTGCTTTTTCAGCAGGTGCTTCAGAAGCCGAAGCTCCAGATTCAAAAATCGCCAATACTTCGTCACTTAATACAGTGTCGCCTTCACCTTTTAGGATTTCTTTCAACACACCATCAGCAGGAGCAACAACTTCCAAGACAACTTTATCAGTCTCGATGTCTACAATATGCTCATCACGTGCACAGGCTTCGCCTGGCTGTTTGTACCAAGTAGCAACGGTGCCGTCTGCTACAGATTCTGGAAAAGTAGGTGCTTTAATTTCAATGCTCATTTTATACCCTTATCTCTTTGACAGGCTATGGTACTAACCAACTAATGCGTCGTTGACCAGCGCTTCTTGTTCTTCAACATGGACAGACATGTAACCAGCCGCTGGTGCAGCAGACGAAATTCGACCTGCAAAGCGGATTTTTAATTCAGGATACAGTTTTTCCAACACTCGATTCATACGGTGACGATTGGCATGCCAAGCACCTTGGTTTTTCGGCTCTTCTTGACACCATACCAAGCTCTCAACATTCTTGTACTGTTCTAACTCAGACTCTAAATCTGCGTATGGGAACGGATACAATTGCTCAACACGTATTACAGCAACGTCATCTTTTTGCAGTTCTTCACGACGGTTAATCAAGTCAAAGTACACTTTACCGCTACAAAGAATAATGCGTTTTACTTTATCCGCAGTAATGTTTTCCACTGACTCAGGAAGAACCGTTTTGAAGCTACCTTCCGCCAAATCTTCTAATGTCGAAATCGCTTGTTTATGACGCAACAAACTCTTAGGAGACATAATAATAAGCGGACGACGCATAGGACGAATCGCTTGACGACGGATAATATGGAAGATCTGCGACGGCGTTGTTGGCACACAAACCTGAATATTATATTCAGCACAAAGCTGTAAGAAACGTTCTAGTCTTGCAGATGAGTGCTCAGGACCTTGACCTTCATAACCATGTGGCAACAACATAGTTAAGCCACATAGGCGTCCCCATTTATGCTCACCACTGGTAATAAACTGGTCAATTACAACCTGCGCGCCATTTGCGAAGTCACCAAATTGCGCTTCCCAAATAACCAGACCTTTTGGAGATGTGCTGGCATAACCGTACTCAAAAGCCAATACCGCTTCTTCTGAAAGGTAAGAGTCGTAAAGATCCATTGTAGGCTGATCTTCTGACAAATGTTTCAGTGGAATATAAGTACTGCCATCTTTTTGGCTATGAATTACCGCATGACGATGCGAGAAAGTACCACGACCAGAATCCTGACCCGTAATACGAATCGGATAACCCTGCTCAAGCAAAGTTGCAAACGCCAATGTTTCTGCGTAACCCCAATTTAGAGGCAAAGCACCTGCGGTCATTTTATCGCGGTCTTGATAAATCTTTTGAACTTGACGCTGAATAACCACACCATCAGGAACCGTTGTTAATTTCTTAGCAACTTCCTGCAACTTAGATAATGGGTATGTCGTGTCGCCTGCATCCGTCCACTCAACACCTAGATAAGGTTTCCAATCAACAAAAGATCCTGTTTGAGACTCTAGTACAAGACTTTTTGCTACATGACGGCCATTATCCAAATCTTCGCGATTTTCACTTACCATCTTATCGGACTGTTCTTGTGTCACGACAGATTCAGCAATCAAACGCTCAGAGTAAAGGGTACGAGTCGTTTTCAATTTATTGATAACACTGTACATCAATGGCTGAGTACCAGAAGGCTCGTCTGTCTCGTTATGACCACGACGACGGTAACAAACCATATCAATGACAACATCACGACCAAATTCGTAACGGTAATCTAAGGCTAGTTGAGTGACAAAAAGCACTGCTTCTGGGTCATCACCATTAACGTGGAAAATCGGCGCCTGAATAATTTTAGCAACATCTGTCGCATATTCAGTAGAACGCGAGTCTTCCTGACGGTTAGTAGTAAAACCAACCTGGTTGTTAATAACGATATGTACTGTACCACCTGTTCGGTAAGCGCGTGTTTGAGACATCTGGAATGTCTCCATAACCACACCTTGGCCTGCAAATGCTGCATCACCGTGGATCGAGATAGGTACGACAGTTTTACCCGTTGTGTCTTTACGGCGATCTTGACGAGCACGTACAGAACCTTCAACAACAGGAGAAACGATTTCTAAGTGTGATGGGTTAAATGACAAAGCAATATGAACTTCCCCACCCGCCGTCATCACATTAGATGAGAAACCTTGGTGGTATTTAACGTCACCAGAGGTATTGACTAATTTTTTACCTTCAAACTCATCAAACAAGTCTTTAGGATTTTTACCTAGCGTGTTCACCAAGACGTTAAGACGACCACGGTGAGCCATGCCAATAACCACTTCTTTCGCACCAAGTGCGCCAGAACGTTGGATTAGCTCATTCACCATAGGGATTAAGCTTTCGCCACCCTCAAGACCAAAACGTTTTGCGCCTGGGTAACGACTAGCAAGATACTTCTCTAGTCCTTCAGCAGCAGTTAAACGCTCAAGTAAGCTTTCGCGGGTTTCTTGGGAGTATTCAGGACGTGAACGAACCGATTCAACACGTTGTTGAAGCCACGCTTTTTCTTGCGTATCAACAATGTGCATGAATTCATAACCAATGCTTCCGCAATAGGTTTTTTCAAGCTCAGATACGATCTCACTTAATTTAAGCGCTTCTTTATTAAAGAATAAAGAACCTACATTAAAAGTGGTATCTAGATCTGCACCAGTTAATTGGTGATAACCAATATCTAGATCAGCTACTTTCTCACGTTTTTGTAACCCAAGTGGATCAAGTGTTGCGTGTTGATGTCCACGAACGCGATAAGCGTTTATCAACTGCAGGACATTGATTTGTTTCTGCTCATGATCAGAACTAGCCACCACACCTGTAGAAGCAGGCATTGAGCGAAATTTGTTCTTACCAATTTGTAGAAACTGTTCTTGAATCACGGAATGAGGAAGATCAGTTGATTGTGCTTCGCTTACACGAGGCAATTGATCAAAACATTTACGCCATTCCTCCGACACTGAGTTCGGATCGACGAGGTAGCTTTCAAACAACCCTTCAACATATTCCAAGTTTCCACCTGAAAAATGAGAGGTGCTCCACAGCAACTCCATTAAACTTTCGTGCATTCTCGATCACCCTTATGTTCGAGCCAGCTACCGGGGTCCCGGTCTCAATCTATAATAAGATCGATCATTTTATCAGGCCCGTAAGGCTATTAAAGCCTCGATTTTTTGTTTATTTCCAGCTACTTTCGCCCTTCTACGTTCAATACTAAACCACTAAGAACATCACATTTAAAAAAATGCCACATCCTAATTCCATAATTACTAAGTTAGCGGTTTTTCTTAGTACATCCTTGTTCGCAAAGGTCGAATTTTAAATTCTTTTTGTTGCATTCTCTACATTAGAATATGCAAAAATGGCGGCATTGAATACATTTCCAAGCCGCCTATTTCGCGCAGTCAATCCAAATAAAACTGGACAACCACAAAAACAACTATCAGGTCGCTCTTTGTAACAGCATAGAACGAATATTACCAATCGCCTTAGTTGGGTTTAGACCTTTAGGGCAAACGTTTACACAGTTCATGATACCGTGGCAACGGAAAACACTAAATGGGTCGTCTAAGTCACTAAGACGTTCCTGAGTTGCTGTATCACGGCTATCTGCCAAGAAGCGGTAAGCCTGTAGCAATCCAGATGGCCCAACAAACTTATCAGGATTCCACCAGAAAGATGGGCATGCCGTTGAACAACAAGCACATAGAATACATTCGTAAAGTCCATCAAGCTTTTCACGCTCTTCTGGGCTTTGCAAACGTTCAATTGCTGGCGCAGGCTCATCATTAATTAGGAATGGACGAATCTTTTCATACTGCTTGTAGAATTGTCCCATATCCACGACAAGATCGCGAACAACCGGTAAACCAGGCAAAGGACGAAGCACAAGCTTACCCTTTTTAGCGGCTTCCGATACTGGCGTTATACAAGCCAAACCATTCTTACCAGACATATTCATACCATCTGAACCACACACACCTTCACGGCATGAGCGACGGTAAGAGATAGTAGGATCTTGCGCTTTCAACAAGTTCAACACATCAAGCACCATCAGATCTTTACCTTCTGGCAACTCAATTTGATAGTCCTGCATGTAAGGAGCATCGTCCACTTCAGGATTATAGCGATAAATACTAACCAACATTGATATAACTCCTTAGTATGAACGGATCTTAGGTGGAAAAGCTTCCATGGTTTTTGGAGCAAAGTTTACTTCACGCTTAGTCACATTCTTACCTACTGGGTGGAACAAAGAATGTTTCAACCAGTTTTCATCGTCACGCTCAGTAAAATCATTACGTGCATGAGCACCTCGACTTTCTTTACGGAATTCTGCTGGAATAGCTGTTGCTTCAGCAACCTCCAATAGGTTTTCAAGCTCAAGGGCCTCAATACGCGCAGTATTAAATGCTTGGCTCTTATCTTCAAGGTGCAAATTCTCAACGCGAGTACGAATTTCTTTAAGCTGAGCCAAACCTTTCTGCATTGCCTCACCATCACGGAATACACCGAAGTAAAGCTGCATTACACGCTGAAGATCAGCACGAACGGCTGCAACACTTTCACCGCCGTTTGAACCATTTAGACGGTTCAAGCGAGACAATGCTTTTTCTATATTCGTGTCGTCCGCATCTAGAGAGTCGAAACCTTCATCTAGAGACTTTTTAACATGTAAACCAACAGCACGACCAAACACAACAAGGTCTAGAAGTGAGTTACCACCCAAACGGTTGGCACCATGTACAGATACACAAGCTGCTTCACCACACGCATAAAGACCATCAATGATAACGTCTTCACCCGCTTCATTTTGTTTAAGCGCTTGACCACCGATGTTTGTTGGAATACCACCCATCATGTAGTGACAAGTAGGAATAACAGGAATTGGTTCTTTAACTGGATCAACGTGCGCAAACGTGCGAGAAAGCTCAAGGATACCAGGCAAACGCTTATTCAACGTTTCTTCACCTAGGTGATCCAATTTCAACAACACGTGATCACCGTCTGGACCACAGCCACGACCTTCAAGAATTTCAAGAACCATTGAGCGAGCCACTACGTCACGACCAGCAAGGTCTTTCGCATTTGGCGCATAACGCTCCATGAAACGTTCGCCGTCTTTATTGATTAGGTAACCACCTTCACCACGACAACCTTCCGTTACAAGCGTACCTGCACCGTAAATGCCTGTCGGGTGGAATTGCCACATTTCCATATCCTGCATAGGGAAACCAGCACGCAAAGCCATACCAACACCGTCACCAGTATTAATGTGAGCGTTAGTGGTTGACTGGAAGATACGGCCAGCACCGCCTGTTGCAATAACAGTCGCCTTTGCTTTTAGGTAAACGGTTTCGCCTGTTTCGATACAAATCGCAATAACACCAACAACAGCGTCTTCGTTATTCTTCACTAAGTCTGTGGCATACCACTCATTAAAGAAAGTCGTTCCGCCTTTTAGGTTACCCTGATAAAGCGTATGCAACAAAGCGTGACCTGTACGGTCAGCAGCAGCACAAGTACGGGCAGCCTGACCGCCCTTACCAAAATCTTTAGACTGACCGCCAAATGGACGCTGATAAATACGACCTTGCTCAGTACGTGAAAACGGTAAGCCCATGTGCTCTAGTTCGAAAACGGCTTGAGGACCGACAGAACACATGTATTCAATTGCATCTTGGTCGCCAATGTAATCAGACCCTTTTACAGTGTCATACATGTGCCAGCGCCAATCATCATTCGGATCATCACTCGCAATTGCACACGTAATACCACCCTGAGCGGATACAGTGTGTGAACGAGTTGGGAATACTTTAGTAACACATGCGGTATTTAAACCTGATTCTGTTAACTGAAGTGCAGCGCGCATACCAGCACCGCCACCACCGATAACAATGGCATCAAAAGAAATAGTACGAATATTTGCCATTACTTATAGCCCCCAAAGAACCTGAACACCCCATACGATGTAAACAAACATTACAAAACCGCATAGAGATTGAAAAAAGAAACGAGCACCGGTTGCTTTGATGTAGTCAGTTGAAACTGACCACAAACCAATCCAAGAATGCATACCAATAGATAGAAGCACCATCAAACTAAAGATGCGCATCCATGTTGCTTCAAACAAAGCACTCCACTGATCGTATGTTAGATCAGGATTAAGCAACAAATATCCAATAATGAAAACAGTGTACAAAGACAACACAACGGCAGATACACGCTGCATCATCCAGTCATAAAGGCCTGAACGACCAAAACTAGTGATTTGAGTTACCATATCCAAACTCCTGCTAACACAATAAGAACCACAGCAATCACAATGTTTGCGATAGCAGCACTACGTCCACTTTCTAATTCTTCAAAATATCCCATATCCATAAACAAGTGTTTAACACCTGCTACGAAATGGTACATCAATGCAGAGACAACACCCCAGATAACGAACTTCACCAAAAAGTTAGTTTGCAAAGCGTTAACTACCTGATCAAAACCTTCTTGAGATTCAAGAGAAAGATCGAACGCATAAAACAAGAAAGCCAATCCCACAAAAAGGATGATTCCTGTTACACGATGAAGAATAGACACAATTGCAGTGACGGGCATTGATATTGTTGAAATATCAAGGTTGACTGGTCTTTTTTTATTCACGACTATTTACACCATTTTTATCGATTGAATGGTCAATCACGACCCAATGTCTATACGCGCCTGTTTTTACATCTTAATCAGAGTAATATGACACGTCATAGGCCTACTTTGAAAATCTCATCGATTTGCCAACAAATGTTTAAAAGCGACTTTCTTTTATCCATTAGCATCAGCAAATCAATGAAATCGTCTGAGGCGCAATTATAGACCAGCGAAAAATACTAAGACAAATAGACTGAACAAGAGGTTTTCAATGGTCACCATTCATCAAATGAATGTAGACATAACTTCAAACAATAATGGTATAAAATTACATAAAACTAGCACTGAGAATTTTTTTATTTTTCCTTATAAATCATACAGATAAGTAAAAATAAGTATAAAAACCCTCCGAACAACCTTCAGGGTTATGTCAGATAATTACAAAATAACACACCATAATGTAAATTCGGTGCAAATGAACAAGATTGACTTTTATAGTCTAGAAACAGTATTTTTTCCGCACCTTCTGGACTAGGCAGTGTCAATATAAGAACTTTTAGCCCAGAACCGGAATACGAAGGAGACCATAAATGGCTGATAAAAAAGCGCTACTCAAAGTGGATGGGATCGATAAAGCTATCGAACTTCCTGTTCTTTCAGGTACTTTAGGAACAGACGTCATAGACGTTCGCGGACTAGGTGCTAACGGTGTATTCACCTACGATCCAGGCTTTATGTCTACCGGCTCTTGTGAATCCTCTATTACATACATAGATGGAGATGCAGGAATACTATTGCATCGCGGTTACCCAATTGCGCAACTTGCAGAACATTCAGACTATCTAGAAACATGCTATTTGTTACTTTATGGAGAACTTCCTAATAAAGCCCAAAAAGCAGAATTTGAAAAAACGGTTGGCAAACACACCATGGTGAACCAATCGATGCATAAATTCATCGAGGGCTTTAGAAATGACGCTCACCCTATGGCTATTATGTGTGGCCTAGTTGGTGCTTTGTCTGCTTTCTATCAAGACCATATGGATATCAACAATCCAAAGCATCGTGAAATTGCGGCATTCCGCCTTATCTCTAAAATGCCTACTTTGGCATCTATTTGCTACAAGTACTCTAAAGATCAGCCTGTTATGTACCCTCGTAACGACTTATCTTATGCAGAAAACTTCTTGTACATGATGTTCGCAACACCATGTGAAGAGTACAAAGTTAATCCTGTTTTTGCTAAAGCAATGGACCGAATTTTCATCCTTCACGCAGATCATGAACAGAATGCGTCTACTTCTACAGTACGACTAGCAGGCTCATCAGGCGCAAACCCATTCGCTTGTATTGCTGCTGGTATCGCAACGCTTTGGGGGCCTGCTCATGGTGGTGCAAACGAAGCTGTGTTGACTATGCTTGAAGAAATTGGTGATGTTGAAAACATTGATGAATACATCGCGAAAGCCAAAGACAAAAACGATCCATTCCGTCTAATGGGCTTCGGGCATCGTGTCTATAAAAACTTTGATCCACGCGCAAAAGTAATGCGTGAAACATGTGATCAGGTATTGGAAGAATTAGGCCAGTCTAATGACCCTCTTCTTAAAATCGCCAAACGCCTTGAGCAGATTGCACTAGAAGATCCTTACTTCGTTGAGCGTAAACTTTACCCTAACGTGGACTTCTACTCCGGCATTATCATGAAAGCAATTGGTATTCCAACCAGTATGTTTACTGTGATTTTTGCCATGTCTCGTACTATTGGCTGGATCTCTCACTGGAATGAAATGATCAGCGGGCCGTATAAAATTGGCCGCCCTCGCCAGCTGTATGTCGGCAAGCCAGAGCGCGACTACCCAACCAAAAAGTAATACATTGAACTAATGCATTACAAAAAAACGCGCCCTTAGGCGCGTTTTTTATTGGTTATAAAGATCTAAATAAAAGCTAAGTGCTACTCTTCATCATCTTCAACGATTTCAGTAATCGTTGATTGACCACACTTAACACACTCCCCTTCAATCCAAACTCGATCTTTCGACTCAAATTCCTTAGGGTTAACCATGCCTAAGTCAACTTCCATGCAGTGATTACACCAAGTTTGAGATACAAAATCTTTTTGCTCTTCCTCTGGGCGCGCCGAGAAATCACGTTCTTTTACTGTTTCATCCATCGGATCTAACATTTAATTCATTCCACCATATTGATAAGACACAACCCTATTTGCGTCGGGATCTAACGCATTTAACGGAGCACTGATGAGCAAGCGACTCAAGGAAATACTATTAAAGAGTTTCTCTTTATCACCATCAATAACGACAACGAATTCCACTTTATCACCTTCAACCTGCACAATACTCAGGTCACGCACCAAGCCAATACTCTCCAAATAAGACTGCACTTTATTCATCGCGGCGTAATTTTTAACACCAACTACCTGAATATTCAGCTTGCTTGCCGAGCCACTATTACGGACAGACGCATAGCGAGAAGAAAACACTTTCGCTACACGAGCCGCAGCCTGATCGACCACATCATTAAGTGTTTCACCCTGTAATGAAAAGCGTTCCGTTGCACCGTTCTTTAATAGCACCAAGGCGCTACCTTCAATTTGCCCAGCAAAATCACTTACTTTTAGCGCGACGACAGAATCTGTCTGATAACGCCGACTTGCCGCTTGTATACTGTCTTCAAAAAAGCCCCAAACATCAGACACCGTCAGATTTTTCTTATCCACTTCATCAAATAGCGGGGCATACACAGGAACCCCAACCATGCTGCTCGATTGCGCAAATTGACTCAGTGCATCTGAAGGCGACCTTGACCCAGACAATGACCTCACACCATTTTTTTCTGTCACTAACCATACCAATACAGAAGGTCGATTATCGCCCCACACAGGCAAATTATTCTTGGATAAAAAACCATCAATTGATGCTTGATAAAAAGTCACCTTGATTTTTTTACCCGGAACAAAACCCCCATCAAATGGCAAAAGCTCATTTAAAGAAGCAATAGAGTGTTGCGCTACCCAAGTAGAAGCTTGTTTTTTAGCTTGCTCAAGCAAATCACCAGAAATGGCGTCTTTGTCTCCTGATACTTTAATTAGCACATCCTCAGCAGCCAAATTGAACGCATCGTTCAGCATTTGCGACTCAGATTGTGTCACTGGTAAATTAATTTCAGCACTATAAAGCCCTTTAACAGGAACAGCATTGGCCGACGAAATACAAAAAACACTGATAAGTAGTAAAAATATACGAGAATTCATAACCCTTCCTTCGTTTATTTGCCTATTCTACTGTCTTAATTGCAAAGAACCATAGCCCTAATGCGCCACTATGCTAAAATGCATTTTTTTTCCTCGTACCATGATAAGGCATAGGCAATGACCAAGTCGGATAAACCATCCATTAGTTATAAAGACGCAGGCGTAGATATCAACGCCGGAAATCAACTTGTTGAACGCATTAAAGGCGTAAGCAAAAAAACTCGTCGCCCTGAAGTAATGGGTGGTTTGGGTGGATTTGGCGCCTTGACTCGCCTTCCAACAAAATACAAAAACCCCATCTTAGTTTCAGGCACTGACGGCGTAGGCACAAAACTTCGCCTAGCAATGGACCTTAATCAACACGATACGATTGGTATCGACCTTGTTGCTATGTGCGTTAACGATCTAGTAGTAGCAGGCGCTGAGCCTCTATTATTCCTAGATTACTACGCAACTGGCAAGCTAGACGTTGACGTTGCAGCCAATGTAGTAACAGGTATTGGCGAAGGCTGTCTACAAGCAGGCTGTGCGCTTGTTGGTGGTGAAACAGCTGAAATGCCTGGCATGTACCATGACGGTGATTATGACCTAGCTGGCTTTTGTGTAGGCGTGGTTGAAGAAGGAAGCATCATTGATGGCAGCAATGTAAAAGCTGGCGACAAATTGATTGCTTTAGGTTCATCTGGCCCTCACTCAAACGGCTATTCACTTATCCGTAAGATTCTTGAAGTCAGCAAAGCAGACCTAAATCAAGAGATCGACGGCGTACCGTTAAAAGACGCATTGATGGAGCCAACTCGCATTTATGTGAAGTCTATCCTTAAGTTAATGGAATCCATTTCTGTCAACGCCCTAGCTCACATCACTGGCGGCGGTTTGCTTGAAAACATTCCTCGCGTTCTTCCTGAAGACGCAGCGGCGCGCATCGATGCAGCAAGCTGGAAACGCCCAGCTGTGTTCGATTGGTTGCAAGAACAAGGAAATGTTGAGCAAGAAGAGATGTACCGTGTTTTAAACTGCGGTGTCGGCATGGTACTTTCAATTGATGCAGAAAAAGCAGACGAAGCGCTTGCCATTCTTCAAGCTGAAGGTGAAAACGCTTGGATCATTGGTGACATTTGCCCACGTAACGGTGGCAAAGATGTCTTGATCTCTGATCTAGAGATGCAAGCATGAGTTTTCCAATCGTTGTCTTAATTTCTGGCAGCGGCAGCAACTTGCAAGCTTTGATTGATCAAAGCTTGCAAGGAAAACTCAAAACCAAGATCTGCGCTGTAATTAGCAATAAAGCGGATGCATATGGCCTAGAGCGAGCGAAGAATGCAGGCATTCCCACTCATACTCTTAGCCATAAATCATTCAACAGCCGAGAGGAGTTCGACTCAGAACTACAAGCTCTCATAGATCAATACCAGCCAAAGCTGGTTGTTCTGGCTGGCTTTATGCGTATTTTAACTGAAGCATTTGCGAAACATTATGATGGCAGGATGCTAAACATTCATCCATCTTTGTTGCCAAAGTTCAAAGGGCTCGATACGCACCAACGTGCAATTGATGCGAATGAAAAAGAGCACGGTGTATCCGTTCACTTTGTCAGTCCTGAACTGGATGCAGGTGCGGTGATATTGCAAGCAAGCACAGAGATTGCCGAAGAAGAGACAGCGGAAACATTAGCGAAAAAAGTCCATGCTTTGGAGCATATTATTTACCCACTGGCTGTAAAATGGTTCAGTGAAGAAAGACTAACATTCCAAGACGGAAAGGCTTTTTTAGATAAGAATCCACTGCCCGAACACGGCATTCTTTATAACGAAGCACTAACATGATGTAGGAGAAAGTATGAGAGCTCGTAAAATTCCAAATTTGTTAATGGCTATTTTTATGAGTATTCCCATGCTTTCTTTCTCTTCAACAGCACAAAAGCCCGAAGAAACTTTTCTAAAGCCCTATACCGCCGTCTACAGCACAATATGGAAAAAAGGCATCAGTCTAAAAGTAGAAGGCAAGCAAACCCTTTCAAAGCAAGATAATGATTCTTGGAAATTTACGTTTACTGCTGACAGTCTCATCGCTTCGCTAAATGAGTCATCTGTTTTTTACGTTAAAGATCACCAGATAGTGCCCACCAAATACAAATATAAAAGCTCAGCTCTTGGGAAAAAAAGAAGCGCGACACTGACCTTCGACTGGGAAAACAACTTCGTTCGCAATGATGTTAAAGACAAGCCATGGAATCTTTCGATTAACCCAGGCACTCTCGATAAACTGTCAATTCAGTTACAAGTTAGACAAGACCTAAAGCTTGGAAAAAACGACTTCGAGTATCAAATCGCGGATGGAGGATACATAAAAACCTGGCGCTTCAAGCGAGATAAAATGGAAACCATCAACACCAAACTTGGTCGTGTTTCCGCCATCAAAATCATTCGCACAGACAATCTTGAAAAGGGTAAAAAGACGTCTTTCTGGTTTGTCCCTTCGTTAGACTACTTGCTCGTTAAACTAGAGCATGAAGAAGACGGCGAGTCGTACCACCTAGATATCGACTCACTAAAATAATTTACAGCAGATCTTGTGGCGTATTTACATTTAAAAGCTGCTCAGGGACATCCCACTTGACGGTATCACCGCCAAAGTAGTCATAAAAAGCCATCACGCTATAACGGTTCTCAGTATTAAAAAACGCTTCTAACGCTACTAACGTTTCCGCTACAGGTAAGATCGCATGCAAAGGATGTATTCCTGAAGAATCACATAAATAATGAATACGATCAGGTGAGGACACACTGGCTTGTTTTAACTTTGCGAATGCGTCTGCGCTAATTTGTGGCGTATCACAGGGAGAAACCAATAAATGCGATGTCTTAGAAAAGGCCAAGCAAGACATCAATCCAGATAAAGGCCCTTTGCCATGATAATTTTGCTCATCCGCTATCACGTCGTAACCCAGCTCAGCGTATTTTTCGATATTTCGATTGGCATTAATAAACACAACATCCGCTACTTGCTGTAACGCTCGCGCTACGGATGACGCCATCGGTTCACCCTGAAAGAACAACAAACCTTTGTCCTGCTTTGACATTCGCTCTGCTTTTCCACCAGCAAGCACTGCTGCTGATAAAGATATAAACGCCATGCTATTCTCTTTCTACAAAATATGATCAAAATACGCCCTATCTCGCTTTGACCAAATATCATCAACCAAAACAAGACAATCCTCATGAGACGTCACACCATAAAGAAGTCCTGCCACCGACGCAATAGTTTGTCGCACGGCCTGCTCACCAAATTGATCTAACTGATTTCCGCACCAATGATCTGTTAATCGTGACAAGTCCAAATTGTCTTTTAAGCGCTTGTGCTCCTTTTCAGCCTTTGGCCAATCAGACCAACTGGCTACGTTATTTTGCCACTTACCCAATGCCACATCGCGCTCTGGATTCACTTCCGCTTCACCATTACCACCACGAAATACCAATACTGATTCATCACCCAATTGTTCGCAGGCAGAAAGATGAAGCTGGTCATAGCCACGATGAAACACCCCATGCACACTATGGGCTGCCGAAAAAGGATTCATCATACGCACAACCGTATTGACTGGTGAACGCAACCCCAACACATATTTAAGATCCATCATGCTCCCCAAAGATGCATCGATATCAGCCAGTGGGATGTAAGCAAAATGTCTGTCAATAAGCTCTTGTTTTAGCTGTGTTCTAGAGTGGCAAACGGCTAACCCCAATTGTTGAATAACATATTCCACATAGATTCGATTTTCTCCATCAAATGTATGGCCATGCATAACAATATTCACGCCTGTATTAGCAAGTGCGATTGCCGCCAGCAAAAACCAAGGCAACTCATTGCGTTTGCCAGCGTAAGCAGGCCAATCCAAATCGACCTTGGCTTTCAGCGGTTCTTTTTTCGATAAATAGTCTCTTGCTGCTTTCGTAAAACCAACCGTTTCCTCAACCGTTTCTTCACGAATTCGAATCAACATCCAGAATGCGCCTGACTGTTCTGGCGCAACTTGACCAGACAACATTAAATTCATGGCATGTTCGGCCTCTTCCGCCGTCAAACTGCGTGCGCCTTTTTTACCTCGGCCTAAAATTTTTACATATTGAGTGAAATCATTCGTCATTCGGATTTGTGTACTACTCATCATGCTGATAACTCCGCCACTGAAGAAACAAAGCGTTTTAACTCAGGAAGACAAGAGCCACAATTGGTGCCACATTTTAGTTTGTCCCCCAATCCACTGACAGTACAAACACCAGACGAAACCGCCTTTTCAATTTGCTTACTGCCTACTTGATAGCAAGAGCAAACAATTTCTCCTTTATCTTCAGCGTTGGCGGGACTGCCTACCAAAATAGCTAAACGGTCTGCTAATGATAACGGAGTGTTTGCTTCTAATTTAGAAATAAGCCAATCCGCCAAAATGGATTTAGGCTGCGGATGCATATAAATAAGCATGGTAATTTTTTGATCAACCAACTTCGCCAATCGAACTTGTTGGGTTACTGGGTTCGCATACTCTAACCACTCAACCTTTTTTGCTAAACCGTCACGCCGTTCTACATGGATTGCTTTCAAGGACGCTTGTGTTTGCCCCTTCGGCCAAACAACTTCGTAGTGATAGCCTTGCTCTGATGGTACTTGGCACCAATACAAACAATCCGATAAAACAAGCGGAACTGCCGAGATAATCATGCCGTAGTCAATATCACTTACCGCCTCCAGCTGAACCTGAGCGTGTTTAGACTCTGGTTGCCCTGACAAAGGGTCAACGACTTGGGGTATTAGATTAGATACAACGGACGCGTTAGCAAATTGTCGAGTCCAGTGAATTGGCACAAACACATTAGCCGGTGCAACGGCTCGACTTAGCTTAGCTTTTAGCAACACTTCCCCGTACAGCGAAGTAAGACACACCAATGCTTTGTCTTTAATACCAAGCTGTTTCGCATCTTTCGGATGGATTTCCACATAAGGCTGTGCGGTATGCTTAGCCAAAGACGCCGCATCTCCAGTTCTTGTCATCGTATGCCATTGATCGCGCACTCGCCCGCTATTTAAAGTGAAAGGCCATTCCGGTGAAGCTTGATGCTTAGGCAAACGTGGCGTAATGGCAATGAATTTTGCTCGACCGTCTGGCGTGAAAAAATAGCCATCCTCAAACATCCGCTTGGTGCCTTCTGGACGACCTTTCGGCACCGGCCATTGCACTGGCGTCAAAGCATCGTATTCGGCCTTAGTTATTTGACTAAAATGGCCAATATCAAAATCACGTTTGCCATTGTTCTCAAACGCTGACAAAGCCGCATGCTCAGCAAAAATCTCATGAACATCTTGATAAGAAAAAGCCGATTGAAAGCCCAAACTTTTTGCGACTTCACAGATTGCCCACCAATCATGCTTAGCTTGCCCTGGCGCTGGCAATAAACCTCGTTGGCGAGAAATACGCCGCTCAGAGTTGGTGACCGTACCGTCTTTTTCACTCCAGCCCGTCGCAGGAAACAAGACATTAGCCATCGCGGTTGTGTCCGTATGCGCCTTACAATCACTGACAATCACAAGCTCACACTTTTCCAATGCCCGTCGAACTTGCGCTGTATCAGGCAAGCTCACCATAGGATTGGTCGACATAATCCACACGACTTTTACTTTACCTTCCTCCATGGCTTGAAATAAGTCGACGGCTTTTAGACCATTTTCTGTGGCCATATTGGGCGCTTGCCAGAAACGCTGGACTAAATCCTGTGCGTCTGGTGTTGCAAAATCCATATGAGCAGCCAATTGATTGGCCAACCCGCCGACTTCTCGCCCACCCATAGCATTCGGCTGACCCGTAATAGAAAAAGGCCCAGCCCCCTCTTTGCCAATACGGCCCGTCGCCAAATGACAATTAATAATCGCATTGCATTTATCAACGCCGGAGGACGACTGATTCACCCCTTGCGAATAAAAGGTAATTGTCTTTGCGGTATCACGCCACCAGCCAACTAAGCAGGTTAAATCTTGCTCACTTACCCCGCAAAAATTCGCTGCAGAGGAAAGACTCGGTGTCGACGCTTGCGCTTGCGCCAAAGCCTCATCAAAACCATTGGTGTGGTTCGCAATAAAGTCATGATCCAGAATATCTAATTGGGCAGAGTCGTGTAATAAAAAGGAAAATATTGCGGCGTCACCCCCAGGCTTAATCGCCAAGTGCAAATCCGCAATATCACAAGTCGCTGTTTCACGAGGGTCGATCACGACGACTTTCATATTCGGTCGTTGTTTTTTAGCAGCAGCAATGCGCTGATATAAAATGGGATGAGTCCAGGCGGCATTCGATCCAACCATGATCAATAAATCACAACACTCTAAATCTTCATAACTGCAAGGCACAGTGTCCGAGCCAAAAGCCCGTTTATAACCAACAACGGCAGACGCCATACACAAGCGAGAATTGGTATCCACGTTAGCAGTACCAATAAAACCTTTGGCCAGTTTATTGGCCACATAATAATCTTCGGTCAGAATTTGCCCAGAAAGATAAAAAGCAAACGCATCGGGACCATGGTCTTTAATAACCTGAGTGATTTTTGCGCTTACCGTCTCAACAGCCGATTGCCAATCCACTGGCCGCCCATTCACCATAGGCGTTAATAAACGATCATCTGATTGAATCGTTTGTGCAAGGCTGCTGCCTTTCACACACAAGCGACCAAAGTTCGCAGGATGCTCCAAGTCACCAGAAACAGGAGGAATCGCTTCATTTACCGAATGAGGAACAGTCAAGTTTACGCCACACCCAACACCGCAGTATGGACAAGTCGTTTTTCCGCTTGTTGCTGTCATCGTTGTTGCCGCCATGGACCCTCCTCACATTTGCCTTCTTAAAAACAAAAAAAGGCCCAATCACTTTTCTAAAAAAAGTGATTGGGCCTCGTTGCCTTTTGTAATATCTGTATGCTTTATATGTAAGCCATCGTCGGTTTACGGTGCATCAGTAATATTAATTTAGCAATAAACAAGCCAACTTTTAATAAAGCCAGTTATAACTGGGTTTTACTGGCCTTGCGGCTGGCGTACTTCTGAAGTGCTATAAAAAACGATCTTTTAGAGCCCTCAAACAGTGCAGCTAAGCAATAAAATGCACCATTTCTAATTGGCGGCGATAAACACCTCATTACCTTCTAACTTCGCTTGCCAGTGAGGTACTTTAATATCCTCTTCCAGACATTCGCCCGATGCCAAGACAAAGTGTTGTTTATACAAAGGGCTGGCAACGACCCATTGATCTTGTAAATGGGCAACCAAGCCTCGTGATAAAACATTCGCCTTGCCAACCGGATCCCAGTTACCAATCGCAAAGACTTTATTATCTGACTCAGGGACGTAGAAAATCGCGACTTGTTCGCCATTTACCATGGCCGCCACACCAGCGCCCTCTATTAGGTCTTCTTGTTTACAAATTAATTTCCATGACATCGTCATCGTTTTAACCTACCTTCGCAATTAATTGTTGTTTCTCTGCTTCTGTTGCCGGACGCATTTGACTGCGCTCTTCAACAAAGACCACATTGTTATCACTTCCCTCATAATTCACAAATTGGCGGAACGTTTTTAGGGCTTCTGGATCTTGCAACGTGGTTTTCCATTCGCATTGGAAGGTATCCACGACGTGCTGCATACTGGCTTCAAGCTCAGCACATAAACCCAGTTTGTCATCAATCACCACCTCTTTAAGATAATCCAAACCACCTTCTAAACCGTCCATCCAAACAGAAGTACGCTGCAATCTATCCGCTGTTTTGGTGTAAAACATCAATACGCGATCGATGTATTTCACCAAGGTTTCATCGTCCAGATCTTTGGCAAACAAGTCACCGTGACGTGGTTTCATACCGCCATTACCGCACACATATAGATTCCAACCGCCTTCCGTGGCGATCACGCCAATGTCTTTACTCTGAGCTTCAGCGCACTCTCGAGTACAACCAGACACCGCAAATTTGATTTTATGGGGTGAGCGCAAGCCTTTGTAACGATTCTCCAGATCAATCGCCATCTTCATGCTGTCATTCACGCCATAACGACACCAAGTGCTACCAACGCAAGATTTCACTGTACGTAAGGATTTGCCATAGGCTTGACCGGTTTCAAAACCCGCTGCAATTAACTTTTCCCAAATTTCGGGTAATTGCGACAAGGTCGCACCGAATAAGTCGATCCGCTGACCACCCGTTACCTTAGTGTATAAGCCGTACTCTTTTGCCACCTCGCCTAATACAATCAATCTATCAGGCGTGATTTCCCCGCCCGGAATGCGCGGCACAATTGAGTAGGTTCCATCTTTTTGCATATTGGCAAGGAAGCGATCATTGGTGTCTTGCAAGCTAATGTGTTCTTTTTTCAACACATAATCATTCCAGACACTGGCTAAAATAGACCCAACTGCGGGCTTGCATATTTCACAACCGTGACCTTTACCATGTTGGTTTAACAGTTCAGCAAAGGTTTTGATTCCACCGACTTTCACTAGGTTGTACAAATCTTGGCGGGTATACGCAAAATGTTCACAAATGTCTGTGCTGACCTCAACACCCAAGGCTAGCAATTCATTGTCGACGACTTTTTTCAATAACGCTGCACAACCACCACAACCCGTTCCCGCTTTCGTAATGCCTTTCACATCACCAACCGACAAAGCGCCATGACAAACGGCGTCATTAATATCTTGTTTAGAGACATTATGGCAGCTACAGATCGATGCAGTCGCTGGTAAAGCATCTACACCTAGGCCAACGGGAGCATCGCCCATCGTAGGTAAAATAAGTGCTTGTGCTTGCTCAGGTAAATCAATGGCATTGAGGTAATATTGCAACAAGGTATCGTAATAACTGTTGTCGCCCACTAAAACAGCGCCTAATAGCTTTTTACCGTCTTCAGAAACCACCATTTTTCGATAGCTTTGGCTGATTTCATCTTGGTAAACAAAGACTTTGCAGCCTTGCGATTGAGCATGTGCATCGCCAACTGACCCCACGTCGCAACCCAAAAGCTTCAACTTGGTGCTCATATCCGCGCCAGTGAACGTCACGCCTACATCACCCAACAAATGCCCTGCGGCAGATTTGGCCATGGCGTAACCTGGAGCAACCAAACCAAAAATACGATTATTCCACAGCGCACACTCGCCAATGGCATAAATATCGTCATCACTGGTTTGGCAATGATTGTTGACACTGATACCGCCACGCTCTCCAACCGTTAGACCCGATTGATGCGCCAACGCATCCTGCGGTCGAATCCCCGCAGAGAATAAAATAAGATCAGTTTCAAGATGAGAACCATCAGCAAAATTCATGCGATGAAAAGCACTCTCACCATCAATTATTTCTTTGGTCGCGGTGTCGGTATATACCTTGACACCTAACCCCTCGATCATTTCCTTAAGAACCGCACCGCCCTTTTCATCTAATTGAACGGGCATTAAACGCGGAGCGAATTCCACAACACTAGTTTCCAAACCCAAATTTTTGAGCGCATTCGCCGCTTCCAACCCAAGTAAACCACCGCCGACAACCGTGCCTCTTGTTACTTGTTTCGCACAAGCTCTAATCGCGTCAAGATCATCAAGAGTACGATAAACAAAGGTGTTATCACGTTTATGACCAGGAATAGGTGGAACAAAAGGATAAGAGCCCGTCGCCAGAACAAGCTTGTCATAAGACAATGACTCGCCATTTTGTAATATGAGCGTCTTCGCCTCACGGTCGATCTCGGTCACCAAGCTATTGGTAAAGTAGCGCACACCATGTTCGTCATATAAAGTGCCATCTGTCATGGCCAAATCGGCTGCGCCTTTACCCGTGAAATATTCACTTAGATGCACACGGTCATAAGCTAAGTAAGGCTCTTCACCAAACACCGTAATTTGAAAGGCTTCATGACCAGCTTGGGCGATCATTTGTTCGACAAAGTGATGACCGACCATGCCATTGCCGATCACCACAAGATGAGGTTTGGTAGTAAGAAAAGACACGCTAGAAATCATTGTGTTCCCCTTTGCAATAATAGTTTGCCTAACGGCTAACAACGTCTAGAACGGCTTGATTTAGGCCACTTGAAGGCAGCAATACGCTTCGCCAAATACCAGTAAATCAAGCATCTCAGAGACATTGGTCTTGTTTTGAATTAGCTGGAAATACCAGCTTCCATCGGCGACGTTGCCATAAAGAATTGCGCCAACCAGTAAGCCGTCGTTGACTACCAGTTTGCGGTAATGATTTGCGCTAACATCTTTGAAAAAAATGCAGCTGTCTTCTTCTGATGGCTCAATCTTACCAACCGAAAAAAGATTGATGCCGGATACTTTCAACTTAGTCGGTGTCGGCTCGATAACAAACGCGGCTTCTTCGCCTACCAACACCTTCATCAAAACGTTAATTTGTGTCCAAATAGGCGCTACTAAGCCAAAGGTTTGTTGATTACATTCACAACACTCACCCAGAGCATAAACATCAGAGTAAGAAGTTTGCATTTGCTCATCGACTAAAATCGCCCGATTCATTTCCAATCCAGCCGCTTTGGCTAACGAAATTTCAGGCACGATACCCGCAGCCATAACAACCAAGTTCACTGCCAGCTGTTCGCCACTTTGGCAAACCACATGAGAGACGCAGCCGTCATCTGTTTGCAAAAAGGATTCTGGTGACTCGCCAAGACGAAACTCGATACCCATTTGCGTAAGCCTAGCCAGTAAGAGCTCGGCCGATTCGGCGTCTAGCTGACGATTTAGCAACCAATTTGATCGATGAAACACGACCACCTTATGACCACGCTTTACCAAGCCCACTGCAGCTTCTAAGCCCAACAAACCACCACCGACGACGCAAACAGACTGACGGCCTTTCAACTGCGTCATAACATCCACATCATTCCAAGTACGAAAGCCCATTACATTAGGGGCCGACACCCCTTTGATTGGTAGCACACTTGCCCGAGAGCCAGTCGCTAGCACTAATTGATCGTATTTAATGGTTTTTCCACTGGCTAATAGGAGCGTTTTATTTTTCGGGTCCAACTTAATAGCCGGATCATTGGACACAATATCAACGCCATCTTCTTGCATTTTCTGCGCATCAACAAATGGCATATCGGTATCCGAAATATCCTTTGCCAACAAAGAGGACAACATGATGCGGTTATAGCCAACTCTGGATTCTTCCCCAACCAAAACTATTTGGTAATCATCGCCATGCGCTTTTTCGAAGTCGTGCGCAAGCTTGCTGCCAGCCATACCAGCCCCAACAATGACGAGACGGCGTTTCCCCGACTTAGAGATAAGACTAGGCATTGGCAACCTTGGCACTGGCCGCCACCGTTTTACTTTTAGCCGTTGCTTGAATAGGCTCTACTTTGCGTTGTTTTTCATACAAGAAGGTCAACACTTGAGTTCGATAATCTACGTATCTTGGGTCATTCGCTAAAGCCAGACGCTCACGCGGGCGCTCAAGGTCAACATGGAGAATTTCTCCAACAGTGGCTGCTGGGCCATTCGTCATCATCACAATACGGTCCGATAGCAGCACGGCTTCATCCACGTCGTGAGTAATCATAATCACGGTGTTGTTTAAGTCTTTTTGAATCTCCATCAACGAATCTTGAAGGTGTGCCCGAGTCAAGGCATCCAATGCTCCAAAAGGCTCATCCATCAGTAAAACACTAGGCTCCATCGCTAACGCTCTGGCAATACCAACACGCTGCTTCATACCGCCAGAGATTTCATCTGGACGCTTATCAGCGGCATGGGTCATGTGCACCAACTCTAAGTTATGCATGATCCAGTCATGCATTTCTTTCTTCGATTTGGTTTTGCGAAAAACCTGTTTCACTGCCAATTCGACATTCTGGTAAGAGGTTAGCCAAGGCAGTAAAGAATGGTTTTGAAAAACCACTGCACGCTCCGGTCCTGGCCCCTTCACTTCACGACCATCCAATAAAATGCCGCCTTCCGTTGCGTCATACAAACCAGCCACGATATTAAGGACGGTAGACTTACCGCAACCCGAATGACCAATAAGCGACACAAATTCGCCTTTTTTTATTTTCAGGCTGACATTATCAAGCGCTTTAAAAGGCCCTTTTGGTGTAGGAAACTCAATAGAAATATGGCTTATATCTAAATGTGTTGTCATAGCATTCTCCGTTAGCGCACTCTAAATTAATGTATTTTCGACAAATCGCTTCTTATCGAAGCACCTGCGTCTTATCCCAAGAAGCGAAGCGCTGGAATGCCAACATCACTCGATCCAACAAATACCCAATAAAGCCAATCATCAGAACAGCCACCATAATTCGGCCCAACGAGTTCGAACTGCCATTTTGAAACTCATCCCAAACAAACTTCCCTAGCCCTGGGTTTTGCGCCAACATTTCCGCCGCAATCAACACCATCCATGCAATACCTAACGACAGGCGTAAACCTGTGAACATCAAAGGAATCGCGGACGGAATGACGATTTTGATCACATGTGTCACCCACCCAAGGCGCAATACTTTGGATACGTTAAGCAAGTCTTTTTCGACCGCTGCAACCCCCACCGCAGTGTTAATCAAGGTTGGCCACATGCAGCACAAGGTGACCGTGAACATGGATGTTAAAAATGATTTGGAAAACATAGGATCATCAGATACATAACTCGCACTCACGACCATAGTGACCAAAGGCAACCATGCCAGCGGAGAAACCGGCTTAAATACCTGAATCACCGGATTCAGGGCACTGTAAACAGAACGATTCAAACCAATCAAAATCCCTAAGGGAATCGCGATCAAACTGGCCAAGCCAAAACCTGCTAAGACGGTATACAAGCTGGTAAATATCTGGTCAAAAAAGGTCGGTTTACCAGTGTAATCACGGATAATGCCAGCATAGCTTGGGTCTTTAGCTTGACGTTCTGCAATACGCTCTTCTTGGCGGACGTAAAACTTTTCGGCCTTCACTCGTTCATTCTGGTGTTCTGCAACGAGGCTATTCCATTGCTCATACACCACAACTGGACCAGGAAACTCTCCCAAAGAGGTATGAACTCGACTTGCTCCAACTTGCCATAACAAGATAAACACAAGAATGCCAAAGACGGGCAGCAGGATTCCCTTAACAGAAAAGGCGCTGATCTTGTCCTTTAAAGAAGCCATAGTTATGTTTGATATCATCATCTTTATCTCACTTATCGTGTTTGGTTTAGACCTGATCATCGCCTTTTAGACCAATCTTAAATCGCTTCAGATAATCATTAGGGTGCTTACCGTCATACATGACACCATCAATAAAGTCGCTTTGAGGTGGTTTAAAACCATCTTCCTTATCAAAATCAGGAAACTCGTCTGCCGACATGACACCCTCCTCTATTAAGGATTGTGCCGCTTGCGCATAAATATCAGGACGGTAGACATCTTTAGCGATCTTCATGAACCATTCGTCAGACTTAGGTTCGGAAATTTGCCCCCATCGGCGCATTTGCGTGAGGTACCAAATAGCATCACTGTAATAGGGATAAGTTGCGTGATGACGGAAAAAGACGTTGAAATCTGGAATGTCACGTTTATCGCCTTTTTCATACTCAAAAGTGCCCGTCATACTGTTGGCGATCACATCGTAATCGGCGCCCACATATTGGCTACGCGAGAGGATTTTTACCGCCTCAGGGCGATTAGCATTGTTGTTTTCATCTAGCCATTTCGCAGCACGAATCATGGCTTTTACAACACGAATATGCGTATTGGGGTATTGATCCGCCCAGTCGCTGCTCACACCAAAGACTTTCTCTGGGTTATTTTTCCAGATTTCATAATCGGTAATGACTGGCACACCAATCCCTTTAAACACAGCTTGTTGGTTCCAAGGTTCACCAACGCAGTAACCTGAAATCGTTCCCGCTTCCATGGTGGCTGGCATTTGCGGTGGCGGTGTTACAGACAGCAAAGCATCGGCATTAATCTGTCCACTGGTGTCGCCTCGCGCTGGGGCGTAATAACCTGGATGAATGCCACCAGCAGCAAGCCAATAACGCAACTCGTAATTATGAGTGGAGACGGGAAACACCATGCCCATTTTGAATGGTTTGCCTTGGGCTTTATAGCCATCTATTACAGGCTTTAAAGCACTGGCACTGATTGGATGAACAGGCTTGCCATCTGGACCATTTGGAATGTTTTTCTTCATTTCATCCCAAACATCGTTGGAAACCGTAATACCATTACCATTCAAATCCATACTAAAAGCGGTCACTATGTGCGCTTTCGTACCGTATCCAATGGTTGCACCCAGTGGCTGACCCGCTAGCATATGAGCGCCATCTAACTGCCCATCAATCACTCGGTCGAGTAGAACTTTCCAATTTGCTTGAGCTTCCAAAGTGACATACAGCCCTTCATCTTCGAAATAGCCTTTCTCATACGCAATCGCCAATGGCGCCATATCGGTTAGTTTGATAAAACCAAATTTAAGCTCTTCCTTTTCCGCATAACCAACCTCCGCTTGGGCAACACCAGATAACAGAACGGACCCCATTAATATGGAAAAACCCATTTTAGGAAGGGGATCTAAGGCTTTCAAAAATCTTAGGTTCATTGTCATACTCCGCAACTAAATACATTTCAAAAAGTAGAAAAACAAAAAAAGGCGCATGCACAACACAAATAGAATGTGTTTGCAGGCGCCTTTGCCATTCAAAGAAAATCCGACTTTGGAGATTCAGTAATGTGGGTGACAATTAACGACCGTTGCCAATTTCACCATTTTTTTTCAAAAAATTTTTCTCTATGTATTTTACAAAGCACGCAGTGTGCCAATTAAAATAAACAACTGTTTTATATGGTTTTTTGTATTTTTTGCGCTCAATTTTGAAATGCAGACCGATAAGAACATCTTTATTCTTGCCCAATTATCATGCACAGCGCACTAAAACATCACATCATCCGATGCGCATTACGCCAATCTTTCAAACCCCTTTAAAATCCCTTCAGGGTGCAAACGAATTTCCCCATCCGCCACCAAAGATAACCAAGTTGCTTCGTCTGCCTCTGGTAGCTGCCACTCTATGGCATTTTTGTCTTCAACTAAGCCCAGTGCTTTGTAGTAAAGATCTTTTCGATAAATTTGCTCGGCTAACTGGTTTAGCTTGGACACTCCACCTAACTGTTGCCAGCGATGCATCTGAGCCATGACCCATAATGCATAACTCGGCAGGGGCTTATTAATATCACTACCGGAAAAACGCTGAAACGCTTCCATTGGCCAATCAAACTGCCCCTTTGGCTTAATAGAACCAAAGCCATACACCAACTGCTGCATAGTGCAATTTAAATAATCTGGATGGCTCAAAATACTAAGAAGCTCAGCTTGGTTTTCTGCGACATCTACCCAAGCGCAGGCTTTATCTAACGCCCGAATAATCGCAAGATGTTGTGCTTGATTTTGCTCGGCCCAAAGAGCGTTCACTCCAAATACTTTCTCCGGAGTGCTTCCCCAAATTTCATATCCTGTGACCAGCATATGACCAACACCTTGCTCAACCGCCAAGCTATTCCATGGCTCCCCCACACAATAGCCATCTATATCGCCACGTCTTAAGTTATCAACCATTTTTACCGGAGGAATAACCACTATTTGGACATCTTTATCCGGATTAATACCAGCTCGGCTCAGCCAATCCCGTAACTGATAATTATGAGAGGAATAAGGGTACACCATCGCAAAACGCAACGGCGCGACATTGTCACCTCGATGATCAATGAGCCTTTTTAAAGCGACGCCCGTTCGGATGTCCAGAGAAGAGTCAGCAAAATGTTGCAGTTGGTCGTACAGAAAATTACCAATCGTTATGCCATTACCGTTGTGGCTTACGGTAAAACTAGTTTGCATAGCTGTTTTGATACTGCCTATTCCTAGGCTGGCAGCGATCGGCATTGATGACAACATGTGCGCACCGTCTAGCAAATTAAACGCTACCTTGTCACGAATACTTGCCCAAGATGCCTCTTTAGAAAGTACAACATTGACGCCCTCATCGACAAAGAAGCCCTTCTCTTGAGCAATAACAAAAGGCGCGCAATCGATAAGTGGGATAAAACCGATACGAATGGGATCCGCTTGCTGAATAAGACTATTTGATTGCACTGTGTTCATTTTGAACCTCCCATCAACTCCATGACAGATATGATATTTCTAGCAACATCTGTCATACGTTGACTACGATCCATTGCTAGTTTTCTAAGAGCTTGATAGGCCGCTGGCTCATCACATTTCTGATGTTTCATGATTAAACCTTTTGCTTTATCTATCAGCTTACGATCTTCAAGCTGGCTTTTTACCGACTCAAGCTCAGACCTAAGAGCATGAAACTCCCTAAATCGCGCAATAGCCACTTGTAATAATGCTTTGACGCTACCGCTATTGACGCCATCAACCACATAGGCGCTTACCCCAGCCCTAATGGCAGCCTCTACATACTTAGAGTCATCCTGTTCAGCAAACATCACGATTGGGCGAGGATTATCTTTAGTGAGACGAGACATATTTTCCAACATGTCTCGATCAGGTGATTCAATATCAATAATCACCATATCTGGTTGAAACTCTGCTACGGCTTCGGTTAGGTTTTTAGCATTCTCTAAACGTCTAATGACACGGTAACCGCTATCCATCATAGCTTGTTCTACAATAGCCGCTCTTGCAGGCTCATTATCGACCAACATCACAGTCAATTCTTTTTCGGGGGGAGCGGACATGGTGCATTCTCTTTGAAAGCGTTAAGTTACACTCAAGTAAACTGCAAAAATTGCGCCATTAAGATACACAGAAAATAGATAAATACGGAGGATAAGCAACAATAGAGCGCTGCTGGAGTCGAAAATTCCCTTTCATTCTGATGTTATTGAGCGGCAAAAAAGTGAAACGAACCAAAAAAGCGCAAAAGACGCTAAAAAAATAACTTAATGCACCATGTTCTGTGATTTCATCAAAAGAGCCAAGGACAAACGATCTTTTGTATTGGTTTTCTTAAAAACAGAAGTAAGATGAGCTTTCACCGTCCGCTCGGTAATCTCTAACTCCAATGCAATTTGCTTGTTTGAAAGGCCTTTTGCAATACATCTAGCAACACTCCATTCCCTGTCAGACAAATGCTCAAGCGTGTTATTAGACGTTGGTTCAGTCGGTGCAGACTGTTGAATGAGTTGCTCTATGAAAGCCTTCCCTCCCCAAATCTCGCCAGAGTCAATCACGGACAACACCAGTGATAATTGCTCCTTACCAATATAAGGTGCACATTGACCATTTACGCCTACCGAAAATAATCTTAGTGCTGCACTTTGGCTAAATTGATTCGGAAAAACGACCACTTTTTGTTTTGGAAACGCTGAACATAATGCCGCAACATCTTCTACATCTTTGGAAAAAGAGTCGTTGCCTAAATACATAAAGCAATATTCAAACTCGGATGGTGATACAGTTAACGATTCACGCACATCTTCTATCGTCTCAGCACGAAATAATGAAATTCCAACTGCGACTACACTATTCCAATGTGTCCAAACGGCGTCATCTGTATTCCAACACAAAATTTTCAAAATAAACCTCATCCTATTGAGTGCAACCTAGCTATTCTAACCAGCTAACAATGACAGTTTGTTAACATTTGTTACCGAATATAAACCTTGGCGTTTTTTTTGTAATTAACGCTCACGAAGCGCATTCTGCTTGGCTTTTAGAATTGGTTTCAATAAATAATCGAGTAGCGTTTTCTTGCCTGTTATAATATCTACGGTCGCTTGCATACCTGGGATAATTGGCAATTGCGATTTTTCAGTCCCTAAATAATTCTTATCCGTCCTCACCCTAACCAAATAGAAACTGTTGCCTTCTTCATCCAGAATGGTATCAGCACTGATGTTTTCAACAACACCAGGCAACCCGCCAAAAATAGCAAAATCATAGGCTGACAACTTAACAACCGCTTTCAAGTCTGGCTGTATAAAACCAATGTTTTCGGGTCGAACTTTAGCTTCAATCAATAGCGAGTCTTCAATAGGTACAATTTCCAATAAACTCATTCCAGGCTTAACAACGCCACCCACCGTATTGATTTGAATTTGTTTCACAATCCCTTTAACCGGTGATCTAACCTGCGTTCTAGAAACTTTATCAGCTAGTGATACGCTGGTTTCACGCAGTTGATCCAACTTGCTTCGAACGGCGGTTAAATCCTCTTGGGCATCAGCACGAAATTTAGCATCACTTTCTTCGAGCTTACTCTGCGCTTCTTTTAACGCTGACTCGGCTCTTGGAATAGCCAATTGAGTGGCTTCTAAATCCCCCTGCAGCTGGTTCACTTGCCGTTCAAGCTGTAATAACTCAACCCTCGATACAGCTCCCTGCTCAAAAGCAGGTCGAGTTAACGCTAATTCTTCTTTAGAGTATGCATAACTTTGCTTCAAGTTTGCCAGCTTCGCCTGTAATTCAACAATCTCTTGTCGCCGCTGTGCTATCTGCTGCTCAAAGCTAGCCTGATTAGTACGCAGTGACTCTAAGCGATTCTTGTATAAATCAAGCTCTCGATTAACCACCTGTGGGTTTTCCTTCATAACATCAGCATCAAACTCAGGTTTAACACCATAAGACTCTGCTTGAAGACGTGTGGCACGCACCCGTAAATTAATCGACTCTGCTTGTTGCTCCCTTAATGAAGATAGCGCTTCTGTGTTTTCGATCGTCATCAACACCTGATCATTATCGACAACCTGCCCAACCTTTACGTTAATTTCTTTTAAAATACCACCTTCAAGGTTTTGAATTTGTTGAACCTGACTCGAAGGAATCACCCTTCCCTCACCAACAGTCACTTCATCCAACGAAGTATAGTGAGCCCACACTAATGCAACGGTGATGAATATAAAAATCACCCATAGAATGATACGGCCGCCACGAGGCGTCTTCAGCATCAAAGCGGCATTTCGGTTAGTCAAATACTCTAAATCACTTTGAGATATTGATGTTTTTTTACTCATTATTAACTGACCTTTAATTTGCCTTGGCGAAGTGCTTCATGCACCTGAGCTTTTGGACCATCAGCAATCAAGCGACCATTATCCATTACGATAATACGGTCAACCATATCCAGCATAGAGGCCTTATGTGTAATTAATATAAGCGTTTTATCTTTTAACCCTTCCATTAGTCTTCGCTTCATTCGCGTCTCAGTTGTATTGTCCATCGAGGCGGTGGGTTCATCCAAAATAAGGATTGGTGGATCAAAAAGTAACGCACGAGCGATCGCAATACTTTGACGCTGTCCACCTGACAGTAAAGCACCTCGCTCACCAACATTACTGTCTAGACCACTTGGCTTACGATTAGCAAACTCAGAAACACCTGACAGGTCAGCCGCTCGAATAATAGCGTCATCCTCCATGTAAGGAACGCCCATGACGATATTATCTTTGATAGAGCCATAAAATAAATTAACGTCTTGGGATACAGCGCCAACATTACGACGTAAATCAGTAGGATTAACCTGACGAAGGTCCACACCATCTATTCTTATTGCACCGCTATTGGGTGTATAAAGGCCTGTCATCAACTTACCAATGGTCGATTTTCCGGATCCGATACGCCCGATAATGGCGACCTTCTCTCCTTGCCTAATATTAATATTAATTTCACTTACCGCTGCTTGCTCTTGATCAGGATAAGCGAAATTAACCGCCTCGAATTGAAATTCTCCTTTAAAGACAGGACGATGCACAAACTTAACATCGTCAGGGTTTTCAACTGGAGAGGACATAATTTCATTTATTGAGGTAAAGGCCGACTTCGCTTGATTGTATCGAGTTGCTAAACTCGCCACCTGCGCCATGGGGCCAAGTGCGCGACCTGTCAACATAACAGAGGCCACCAACGCCCCCATACTCATGTTCCCTTCTGCGATCTGATAGACACCCACAATCACAATGATCACGGTTGTTAACTGTTGCGCAACCATGGCAAAAGAAGAAGAGGACTGTGATAGTTGACGCGTTTTCACGCCCCAATCGGCAATGTTACCAACCGCACTTTCCCATTGCTTTTGCATTACGCCTTCGGCGTTATTGAGCTTAACACTCTCAGCGTTATAAAGACTTTCGATCAATACCGCGTTTTTCTGTGAGGCTGTTTTTTGGCTTTCTTCAATGGAGCGACGCAAAGGCACTTGGATAATAATGCTGTAAAGCAAAATTAAGGCAATAGTCACGATGGGGATATAACCAACAGGTCCACCGATCATCCATATCACGCCAATGATAAGAAACATAAATGGAATATCAACCAGAGTAGTGATTGACGCTGAAGTAATAAAATCTCGAATACTCTCAAATTCTTGGAGGTTTTTTGCGAACGCCCCAACCGATTTGGGACGAGACGCCATGGTGATATTGTTCACCTTGGAAAAAATAGAGGCCGAAATCAATATATCTGATTTTTTCCCAGCAATATCGATAAAGTAAGAGCGCAACATACGCAATAAAAAATCAAACAAATAGACAACCGCGGCGCCAATAGCCAAGACCCAAAGCGTATCAAATGCATTGTTAGGCACAACACGATCGTATACGTTCATCACAAAAAGCGGGCTGGCTACGGCAAAGATATTAATCAGCAGGGAAGCGATGAAAACGTCTCGATAAATACGCCAAGAACCAGTCACAGTTCCCCAGAACCAATGACCCTTTTTCTTTTCTTCGTCATCATTTTTCGCTGAACGCTTATCAAATTGATACAAAGGGCGTACAAAAAAACAGTAACCAGAAAAAGACTCAGTCAGTTGCTCAATCGGTAAGGTTATTTCCCCTTCCCCAGATTCTGGTCGAAATATTTTGGCGGTGCCAGACTCTTTATCCAATTCCAATAAAACGCAGGCTTGCTTTTCCTTCAATAGAAGGACGACAGGAAGCACCATGTCTGGGATTTTTAACAGGGGACGCTTAACAAAACGTGAGCTCAAACCTATGCGCTGTGCAGCGCGTTGAAAAAGCTCGGGGGTCATTTCATTTTCAGTGATAGGTAAACCCGCGGCAATACCATCGGCAGTGTAAGGATTATAAAAATACTTACTTAGCAGAACTAAGCAATCTAATAACGGATTCGGGTATTCTAACGAAGCACTTTTAATTCGCCATTGGTCGGCAGCTTCTTCAGGAGTCGCTTGATTCGTTACTCCTGTCACGTCTTCACCACCCTCATTAATGATGTCATTATCTTCATAAGATTCTGGTGACGAAGAGTCCTGCTCTGAACGACCAGTGTCAGACATACCCTATATTCTCCTTAAAAAACCGAAATACCGCTTGTGGATCAATAATAAAATAATAAGAACTATAGTCTAGAATAGTGTTTATTAAGTAATATGGGAAGAGAACATACCAACTTGTCATAAATTGAGATATTAGAAGGAAATCAATATGCTTTACGCAAAACTCAATGCAGATGGAGTGATTATAGATGTGGCCACATCACAGTCAGATGAGTACAAATTATTAGTCGCTCCTAATGACCCAACGGTTGCCAGCATATTGGAAAAAAAATTCACGTCAGCAAGCACCAGCACCCAAGAAATACTCGCTAGCTCTGATGGTGAAATGATGCGTATTTTGGAAGATTTAGTAGACCTTCTAACAGAAAAACGCCTGATACAATTTACTGAATTACCTTTAGCTGCGCAGAAGAAATTGCTTGGTAGAAAATGGGTGCGTGGCGTTCATAGCGGAAATGATGAAAGCTTAATGGCCGACAATGAAGACATTGGCGATCGAGAAGATGACTCATTAATCTAGTAAGCCACCTTCTTAAAAGACCGCACAAGCAAGCTGCATTACATGTCTTGCGAGCGCCCAATATAGAAGCCTTGAGCCCCCGTTACATCAAATCGTTTCAATGCTATTAACTGTCTTTCATTCTCCACACCCGTTGCGATCACTTCAATATTTAAGCTATTGAACATCTTACAAAGAGTATGCATAAAGAAAGACTCAGATTCCTTACCCGCTGCCATACGCGTATAAGACGAATCGACTTTCACATAATCTGGCATTAGCGTTTGTAGATATTGGAAAGCTGAGAACTGCTTACCGACATTATCAATACCGAACACTACATGATGTTTTTTCAGTATTTGAGCCAACACGTTGGCTTGGGCTTCCTCTAACAAAACGCTTTGTTCAGATATCTCAAACATTAACTTACTTTTAATATCCGTACTTAATGAACCAAGAGTGCTGTCTAACCAATCAATAAATGACGCTTTAGTGACGGATGACATTGACACATTTACCGTAAGCGGTGCGGCTAAGCTTCTGGATTTAATATAGTTAATAACCTGAGAAATAATGACTTTGTCTATTTTTTCACCCAAATCAAACTGTTCAGCCAAGCCAATAAAATACCCTGCATGATATTCCTTTCCACCATGCTCCAAGCCCATAAACACTTCTTCATGGGAGGTGACGAAAACATCGTCTGATGACGAGTCTAACATCACCACCTTCTGTTTTTTCAGCTTGAATGATTGACGCTTGATGGTTAACTCTAAAACGTCTTTCCAATCTGTCCTGCTCAAAGATAATTTCTGACCCGCATTGAAATCCAACACTTTAGTCATGTTGGCACCCGCTCGCTTCGCTTCACGTAAGGCACTGTCTGCTTGAGACATAACCGCAGCACGATCAACCTGCCCATCAAAGGTAATTGCCCCAATATTTGCGACATGACTGGAATAACTAATACTGGCCACATTTAACTCCAGTAAGTTTGCCATAATATCTTCGACTATTTGCTTAAGCTCGCTATGGTCAACGTTTGGAATCAAGACCACAAAATCTGCGCCCGACAAACGCGCAAGCGTGCAAAATGACGAAATAGTGGCAACTTTTTTGGACAATACATCTGCTGCGGATTGAATAAACAAGTCTGCAGATTCATAGCCTCGTTCGTTATTCAATTTTGCCAAATCGGCCAAACTCACAAAAATAAGACCATCAATCCCACGCTCTCTTCCGACAAAATGAGATTTAATCTGGCTTTCAAAGAAGTTACGATTCCCCAATCCACTGACAGGGTCTTTAAAGGCTTTCGCTTGTAGCCATTGCGCCGTTTCCACCTCGGAGGCAAATTCTTTCTCTAACTTTTCAGCCATCCGGTTCATGGATAAAACAACGGATTTTAATTCTCGGGTTTTAGGAACGTTCGTCATTTTCATAAAGCGGCGTTGCTGTATCGCTTCAGCCTGTTTTTCCAACTCAACCAAGGGGCGGAACAAATAGCGTAAGGCAAAGCTTCCCACAAGTAGTGTTACTGCGCCGATGACAAAGAATGAGATCAGTAAATCTCGTGTCGCTAACCAGAGCTGATAATAGCCATAACCCGCACTACCGGTAACATACACTTGACCAAGCTCACTCCAGCCATTTGATATCACGGCTTTGGCAACAGGAACTTTAAAATCAATCAGTTGAATAAACCAATTTGGCACACCATCTATCTTTGTTTCATTCGAGCGAACAATGTCTTGCTCTGTGTTATAAACATGGATGCGTACTTCAGAGAAATACCCACTATCAAATACTGCATTGATGCTACTTTCTACCGAGGCATAATCTTCCAAAGCCATAAAATCTGAAACAGACATGCTAAGAGACGTCGCAGAATCTTGTGTTGTCGATGCCAACTGCCCGATCAAATAGCCTTTTGTCGTGTTAAAATTGATGCCCATTACGACAGCAAGCATCAATGAAAAAATGGCGATAATTGTTATCATTAATTGGCGGAACAGGGTCATCCACGTTCTCCTAGTTTTTCATCGTATTGAAACGATTATTTAAATCTGTCCACAAGCTCAACCTAGATGAGCCACCTACCAAGACACCGCGCCCTTTTTCTTTGGATAGCCACATGTTCTCTGCGTTAAATGAGTAAATAGGCAAGAGGTCATTGCGTTGTATCGCGGGTTTTAATTCTTTATCTAGATTATCAAGCAAGACAGGAACAGAGGTTGGCTTATGGTAATACGCCAATACCATGTGATGTTGATTAAGTTTCAATGATTTTACATACACAAGTCGTAGCTTATCATCAGGCACACCAAGCTCTCTTAGAGTGAAATATTTAGCAATAGTAAAGTCTTCGCAGTCCCCTGCTTGCATTCCTAAAAATTCAATTGGTGTTGCCCAATAATCTTCTTTACCCCATAGAGTCATGTCATCAACAAACTCCATCTGGTTAAAGAAGTTATTCACCACTGTCAATTGCTCCACAATTGGTAAGGATTGAGATTCTCCTATCAACTTGCGCCATGCAAGTATGCGCTTCTCTGCACTGGCACCATAAACAGTTGCCGCTTCTTTAGCCAGTGTTCGATATTTGTCCGATACGTCAGCATATAGCCACAAGCCCGGCAAAAAGCACACGACAAGGAGCACACACAAACATCGTCTGCTGTGCCCCATAAGTAAAAAAAACGATTGAAATCGTTTTTTCACAGAAAAATTACTTATCAGATATCGACTTTGCATTAAACGCAGCTAACTGTTCTGCTGTCGCTTCCGGCTGATACTTCGCTTTCCAAGTATCATATGGTTCGCCGTAGACGAATTCGCGCGCTTCATCATAGTCCATATCAATGCCTTGCTGCTTAGCTTCAGCCATGTACCATTTGCTTAAACAATTACGACAAAATCCCGCTAAATTCATCAAATCGATATTTTGCACAGATTTATTGTCATCAAGATGCTTCAAAAGACGACGTAATACAGCCGCTTCAATTTCCGTTTGTTTGCTCATAATAATCTCAAGTCTTCTCTTAAAAAGGTTAACAATTAATCAAGATGCCTATGGTGCTTAGGTTGATGACGCCACTGCCATTCTTGCGCAACCAGCATAAAATCTCTCAATGGTTGCATATTCTCTCCTGCAACCTGCTCTATCGCATAAGCACATGCTTCTAAAGTAGAAAGCGATGTCATATTAGGCGATTTACGAATCGCGTATTGCCCCTTCGGGGACTGTGCAAAACTAACGGCATCAAATACCCCCAACATAGGCTCGGTAAAAAACACTTTTTTGGCTTTTCGCCAAGTAGCATCGAGCAAGATAAGCCCTTCTATTTCCGCATTCGAATCCGCATCCATAGACTCTATAGAAACCGCATTGTCTGCAGGAAACACCAAGCGCCATTTAGCTGGGTTTAATTGCCCTAGTCTGCTTACCAACTCATCTCGATTGGCTGTCGAAATACACTCAACCGACGTTAAACTTAAAGACAATAACGACACAGTATTTTTCGCATGCTGTGCTTCTTTAGGGTCTTGTAGTATTAAGATTTTCAAGCGAGTAGACAACTTGGGAACCCACTTGCAAACACATTGACCCGCTAAAAAACCACAAGAATCACAGCCTGCTCTTTTTGCACTTGGCATTTACTGGCCTCTTATCACTAAACGTTATGCCAGTTTGGCGAGATAAGCCTTCACCACGTTATCCCAGCCCATATCTAATGCTTCAACAGTTAAAGCATGACCAATCGATACTTCCGTGATGCGCCCTGGCTCACATAACGCCTGAACATTATTCAAGTCTAGATCATGACCCGCATTCACGTCTAAACCAGCGTCTATAGCCGCTTGCGCTGCTTGCTGATACGCTTCAAGAACATCTTCAAATCCTTCTTTGCCATAAGCATTCGCATAGGCTTCGGTATAAAGCTCCACACGATCCGCTCCCACCTCTTTTGCCAATGCCATATTCTCAGCATCAGGATCCATAAATAAAACAACTCTGATTCCCTTTGCCTTCAGTTTAGCAATAACTGGGCGTAAAGCATCTTGATCACGAGCTATATTCCACCCATGATCTGACGTTAATTGGTTTGGATCATCAGGCACCAAGGTGCATTGGTCTGGTTCTACCTCTAAGACCACATCTAAAAATTGAGCATCTGGAAAACCTTCAACATTTAGCTCTGCACCGGGAAAACGCTTTAATAGCGCTTTTAAATCATGGGCATCTTGATAAGTTGCATGGCGCTGATCTGGTCGTGGGTGGATGGTAATACCAAAAGCGCCAAGTTCTAATGTACGCTCAGCCATCGCTATTAAATTTGGGTAATCTCTGCCACGAGAATTTCGAAGTAAACCAATTTTATTCAAATTAACGCTTAAGTGTGTCATTCAACTTCTCTCGATTGGGTCATTTAATGGCATTATAAGACAAACACCTAGCGTCAATCACTAAAATACCAAACAAGATATTGGTTGCGCCCATTATATAGAGCAAGGCTTATGATAAACTGGCCGCCACAAAAAAGGAGTCCATGATGAAATACGAACTCTTCCAGTCCATTTATGATCGAGCTGCTCTTCGACATGGTGGTAAAAAACATCTTGAAGCCATGCTTTCTAGACCACTAAGCCCAACACAACTCAGCCAGCACACAGACGATAGATGGCTTGCGGGCTTCTCTCAAAAAGTCTTTCAGTCTGGCATTAATTGGCAGGTTGTTCGCAACAAATGGCCCGGTTTTGAAACGGTTTTCTTCGGTTTCGACATCGAAAAAATGCTACTAATCCATGATGAAATGTGGGAAGAAAAAGCCAAAGACGTGCGCATCATTCGCAACTTCGGCAAAGTCATGACAATTCGTGAAAACGCCTTAATGATTAGTGAATGCCAAGCTAGCCATGGTTCTTTTTCAAACTTTGTTGCGCAATGGCCGGATGACAACATTATAGGCTTGTGGGCCTATTTGAAAAAACATGGCGCTCGCCTTGGCGGCAATACCGGCCCTTACACGCTAAGAGCCATGGGGAAAGATACTTTTATGCTAACCAGGGATGTTGAGGGTTACCTGCGCCAGCATGAGATTATCACCACGGGCAGAGACACTCAGTCAGCATGGAAAGCCGCACAAGCTGCGTTTAACCATTGGCATAACGAGAGCGGACGTTCTTATACCGAAATAAGCCAGTGCATTGCACTGAGCGTTAATTAAACATTTTATACATTCAGTAATTTATTATTTGTTAGGAGAATACATGGCCGATCTACGAATCGACATTATTTCAGATCTGGTTTGCCCTTGGTGCTACTTAGGCTACTCACGTCTTAAACAAGCGATTGAGCAGCTGGGAGACGATTACCGTATCGACATTCGCTGGCAGCCATTTGAGCTACATCCTGATATGCCACTAGAAGGGGCAGATCGAGAAACTTACCTAGGTGAGCGGTTCGGTAGCCCAGAGAAGCTAAATGAAGCGACACATGCTATTCAACAAGTGGGGATAGAAGCAGGAATTCAATTCAATTTTTCTGAAAAAGATCGCATTCCCAATACCAAGCTCAGCCATCAATTTGTACTGGCTGCCACTAAGTCTGGGCTAGCGACGCCTTTTGTGTTGGCTGTATTCCATGCCTACTTCACTGATGGAAAGGACATTGGGTCAAAAGTCATTCTTGAAGAAGTCGCCGCAAGCATCGGTATGCAGAAAGCTGACATGGATTATGCACTGAGCCCTGAAGCTCAGCAGCTGACCGAAAGAAAACTAAAGCACTTACGTGACTTAGATATAAACTCCGTACCGACCTATGTTATCAATGACAAATACATGGTTCATGGTGCCCACGACCCTGAAGCATTTCTGAAAGTTCTAACGGACATAGCAGAAAAAGAGCAGTAAACACCCTCTTCGATCCCATCCTTTTGCTGATAAGACCTAAGCTAATTCACGGTCTTATCAGTAAGCCTTACCAACAGCCCCTATAAAAAACTATCAAATATTTAAAATAGATTAATATTTATCTATTGATAATCATTAACATTAAAAATAGAATCGCAAGATCAGAATATTAGTGAGAGTGATTTTCATTTATGTATGTTTGTATTTGTAACAAAGTATCAGACAGAGAGATCAAAGCGTCCATTCAAGAAGGGGCGACAACCATGCGTGAACTCTACAAAGAACACAATATCGGTAGCCAGTGCGGCAAATGTTGCCAGTGCGCAAAAAAGCTACTGAACAGTGAGTTGATCAAGATTGCCGACACCCAAGTTCAAGTAGCTTAATGGCAAAGAACTAAATTACATTTGTGATTGCAGGTAGTTTTCAATACCAGAAGTTGCAATCAAATGCTGTTGAGTTTCGAGCCAATCTATCTGCTCTTCTTGCTCTTCTAATATCTTTTCTAAGGCATCACGACTCATAAAGTCTTTTTTCTGCTCACAAAGATCAATTGCCGCTTTAAGCGTTGGCAAGGTATCCAATTCGAATTCCAAGTTAGCCGCAATCATCTCTTCGCTATTTTCACCAATGCGCAGACGTCCAAGATCTTGTAAATTAGGCAAACCTTCCAAGAACAAAACACGCTCAATCAAACGATCCGCATTTTTCATTTTTTGGATAGAGGTTTTATAATCCGCCTTGTCCAGAGCACTAAAACCGAAGTCTTTAAACATGCGAGCATGAAGAAAATACTGGTTGATACCAACCAATTCATTGGCCAAAACTTTGTTTAGATTAGCAACTACGTCACGATCCCCTTTCATAGCATCACTCCTTAGTTACCCATCTGTGACTGGTAATAGTTCTGCATACCAATTTTGTCCATTAGACCAAGCTGTTTTTCCAACCAATAAACATGGTCTTCTTCAGTATCAAACAACAACTTCTCTAGCGTTTCACGTGTTTGATAATCCCCTTCTGATTCACATACAGCAATGGCCTCTCTCACACAGCTAACCACTTCAAGTTCAAGGGTCAGGTCATTACTCATCATCGAACGAACATCAGAGCCAATCAACAAATCACGACGTTTCGTCATGCATGGCACACCTTCTAAGAACAAGATGCGTTTGATAAGCCAATCAGAATGCTGAGTTTCTTCTTCCATCTCGTGATTAAGGCGCTCATAAAGTTTATCTAAGCCCCAATCTTCGTACATGCGAGAGTGAATGAAATATTGGTCAATCGCGGCCAATTCGTTCGCTAACAAGGTATTCAAGCTATCAATTACTTTTTTACTGCCTTTCATATTCTTTTCCTCTTATCGTAAGCAAGTCCATTTTTGTAATGGGCACAAAATGTAAAACTTGGTTCAAAAATGGAGAGTCTAGAATTCAATTCTAGACTCTCGCCTTAGTTTGTCTAAGATTAAAATAAATCTTGGCTAGGCGGCTCATCGGTTTTAGCCACCTTTCCTTCTCCCACCTTCACTTCAAGACTGTCAATTCTTTGAAGTCCTCTTGGTAACTTAAGTCCTCTGCGGCCACGCTCACCAAGGTATTCTTCCAAATCTTTTTCTGTGAAGGAAATAAAACGCTTCCCAGCATAAGCCGTTAAAAGATCATTGGGTTGTACGCAAGCTAAGGCAACCACCAGCTCTTCTCTATCCGCAGCACGGGCACTTGGAATGCTAAGCATCTTGTTGCCTTTGCCTTTAGCCATCTGAGGCAACGAAGCCACATCAAATGCCAGCATACGTCCTTCATTTGAAATCGCAACAACACGACCTGACGAAGGATCCTGCACAGGCACAGGTGCAAGTACTTGCGCCCCTTTCGGTAAGGACAATGTTGCTTTACCTGCTTTGTTTTTCGCATACAAATCTTTAAGCTGAGCAACAAAACCATAACCGGCATCGCTTGCGATCAAGTAATAAGCGTCTTCACTATCAAGCACCATCGAAACAATCGTCGCGTCTTTTTCCAACGTAATACGACCTGTTATCGGCTCTCCTTGGCCTCGGGCAGATGGTAAGGTGTGAGCCTTAATCGAATACGTACGTCCATTAGAAGCCACTAGCACGAGCATTTGGTTCGAACGCCCTTTTGTGCTGGCTAGGAACCCATCGCCCGATTTATAGCTCAAACCATTAACATCAATATCATGGCCTTTGGCGGCACGAATCCATCCTTGCTTAGAAATCACCACAGTAATAGGATCATTCGATAGCAAATCTTCTTCGCTAAAGGCTTGCGCTTCTTTACGAGCCACAATCGGAGTACGGCGCTCATCACCAAAAGCATCAACCGCTTCTTGAATCTCGTCCGAAATCAATTTCTTTAACTTACGGTCAGAAGACAGTAGACCTTCGAGCTGCTTACGCTCTTTCTCTAGCTCATCTTGCTCACCCTTGATACGCATTTCTTCAAGCCTAGCAAGGTGACGCAATTTCAATTCTAAAATCGACTCAGCTTGCGCATCACTTAAGCCAAAACGCGACATCAGCTCTACTTTCGGCTTTTCTTCCGTACGAATGATTTCGATTACTTCATCAATATTTAAATAAGCAATCAACAAGCCTTCTAAAATATGCAAACGGCTATTAACTTTGTCTAGTCGGAATTGCAAACGACGACGAACGACATCAATACGGAAACGCAACCATTCAGATAAGAAATTCTTCAACGGTTTCACTTGAGGTAAACCGTCAAGACCAATCACATTCATGTTGGTACGGTAAGATTTCTCTAAATCTGTTGTGGCAAAAAGGTGCGTCATGACCGAATCAATATCAACGCGATTTGACTTAGGCACTATCACCAATCGAGTCGCATTTTCATGATCTGATTCGTCACGTAAATCAACCACCATCGGCAATTTCTTCGCTTGCATTTGCGCCGCAATTTGCTCTAACACCTTGCTACCAGACACCTGATGAGGGAGCTCGTTAACAACAATTTCGCCATCCTCGACAGTAAAGCGAGCTCTGGCTTTAATTTGCCCCTTACCGGTCTCATAAAGCTTAGCGATATCGCTTCTAGGCGTGATAATTTCACCGCCTGTCGGGAAATCTGGGCCTTGAACAAAATTAAGGAGGTCTTCTAATTCTGCATTTGGATTATTCAATAAATGAATGCAGGCTTCGCCGATTTCACGCAAGTTATGTGGTGGAATATCGGTTGCCATACCAACAGCAATACCCGTTGTCCCATTGAGCAATAAATTGGGTAAACGCGATGGTAAAACCGATGGCTCTTGTAGCGTTCCATCAAAGTTCGGAACCCAATCCACGGTTCCTTGGCTCACTTCCTTAAGCAAGACATCCGCGTATTTCGACAATCGAGATTCGGTGTAACGCATGGCTGCGAAAGACTTTGGATCGTCCGGCGCGCCCCAGTTACCTTGACCGTCCACTAATGGATAACGATACGAGAAAGGTTGCGCCATCAGCACCATAGCTTCATAACATGCGCTGTCACCATGAGGGTGAAACTTACCCAGTACGTCACCCACAGTACGAGCGGATTTTTTGTATTTCGCACTGGCTTTTAGACCAAGTTCACTCATCGCGTAAATGATGCGACGCTGAACCGGTTTTAACCCATCACCGATGTGTGGCAATGCTCGGTCTAAAATCACGTACATAGAGTAATTTAAGTACGCTTTTTCTGTGTAGTCTTTTAATGAAAGGGTTTCATTCGACTCAAAATTTGACAACTCACTCAAGGAAACTTTCCTTCTACAATCGTTTGAATGTGTAAATTATCGACACATACGGATTTCATAAACTAATATGGGAACAACTATAAAGAAACATCCCAATACACTGCAACACTCTGCGTAAGATTATCATGGAAAGGCCTGTATTCTCGTGTTTCAATACGGTCAATTATCAAATAAGGTAACGGTTAGTGAATGCGACAGTCCAAAATACAAGCAATCCCCTAGACTACAGTCTTGGCGAGACCAGCAAACGTATTATTGTGCACCAGCAAGATGACCTTTTGATTATTCACGATCACCTTTTTCAAGATGTGACGCCCACCCGCTTTTATCACGACCAAGCAGATACATTCTTGTTTATCATTAAAGGCGAAGCCTACTTGCAACAGTATGCACCAAACAATGTTCAAACCATCGCTGAAGAAATCACCTTGAAAACACACCAAGGAATTTGGCTCAATGCAGACACAATCAACTCTGTCACGTTACTCACCCCCAGAGTCGAATGTTGCTTAATTAGGCTGTCAAATTCAATGAATTCACAGCCAACCCAACCGTTCACGAAAATATCGTCAGGAACCGTTGAGTCGCAATTAGGAAGGAATCAGATCAGAATATGGCCTCTGTGGGAAACAGAGATCGGACGAATTTCACTAGAATTGTATCCTGCGAAATACAAGGAAACACTCTACTACCACAAAACAACGACGCAGTATTTTTTACCACTTAGCGGCTCAACTCTTCTACTGAGCAAATCAAAAACACCTACGGCTTGCCCTAGTATAGGAAAAGTCATTCCACCTAAAGAAGCCGTGGCCATCTTAAACCCAGGAAATCAAAACAGTATTGTCCTATCGGTCATGACCAAGCATTACAACCAAGGGCGCGTTCACCTTCTAACACGAAGCTAGTAAAGTAAACTTTGAACGACATACGGTTATCGCAACACGAGTGCGGTTAAAATATGGTCTTCCCACTTACCATTAATCTTCAAGTAGTCTCTTGCCACGCCTTCTTTATCGAAACCTAACTTCTTCAGCACCGCAGCACTTCGAACATTTCTTGGCATGTAACTCGCTTGTATACGATCAATATGTAACTCTTTAGAAAGATACTCTAATCCCGCGGTTAAAGCTTCATGCATGATCCCTTTGCCTTGCTCGCTTTCTCGGATGCTGTAGCCTAAATTACAAGCTTGAAAAACGCCGCGGATAATATTGGAATAATTAGTATAAGCAAGCATTTTGTCTTCGCTTGGAGACAAAAAGCAGAACACAACGCCCCTGTCCTCAAGAAAATCACGACGCATTTCGCGTATGCGTAATGCACAAGTCTCAAGTGAATAATAGCCTTCGCTTCGAAGAGGCTCCCACTGAGCTAGAAAGTCTTTTTCCTGATTAATATAGTCATACAAGAGCGGCGCTTGGCTTTCGTCCAATATTCTTAACACTCCGCGCTCTGTGACAATACGAGGAAAGCGTGATGCATACAAATCATGATTAGAGTATTTAAACGACATATCCTTCATCACTTCAAACAGCTTTAACGAGTATTCTTCATACCAACAATTTTCACCAATCGTTAAAAGTCTACGCTGTACGTCATTATTTAACCAAGCCTCAGCCTCTGGCTTGCTTGACCAATAAGTGATGAATACATCCGTCTCACCTGAGGAATACTCAGCATCAAGATAACCTGGTTGCTCTTTCACCAGCTCAAGCATTTTTTCAACCATAATTCGGTAGGTCAAATCATCCGACATCAGTTTACTAGAAAGCGAAACACCATAGTAAGGCACTTTATTTGGGGAACTAAATACGCTCATAGACTCTCTAACCTGAAAGATAGATAAATCATAAATGTGTAAACATGAATTATATACACACTTATTGGTAATCTCCGACTATAGTTATTACCTAGGTTTGGACAGATCTATACTGACGCAGTAATACTTTTTATTAAAACTTAGCGATACGCTTTGTGCTGCCGTCATGGGTACTTAGTAATACCCTTTACACTATTATTTTTAAACTCTTATAGGCTTCATAAAGCCTGGTGTAAATAGATCTTCCCTGTTGGTATCCCCCTTTATATCAGTAGGGATAAGGAAAGCTTTTGTGCCCGCTGTGAAGCGGGCACTTTTTTTGGCTATTTATCCCAAGTCACACCAGCACCCGAAGTGATCGCTTGATATTGATCAGGACGTCGGTCACGGAATAGTCCAAATGAACGTCGTGCTTGGCGTATCGCATCTAAATCGTAATCAGAATACAAAATAGTACTTTCATCACGCCCCGCCACACACTTCATCGCTCCCATTTCATCGGTCATAAAAGAAGAACCATAAAACTGGATAAAACTATTCTCACCCTCTTCTCGGCCAACACGGTTCGCAGCAATCACTGGCACCATATTCGCAGCGGAATGCCCCTGCATAGTTCTTTGCCAATGATCTTTTGAGTCCCACTCAGGATAAGGAGGCTCGGAACCAATTGCCGTAGGGTAAAAAATCAGTTCAGCCCCTTTCAAAGCTAATTCACGAGCCAATTCTGGAAACCACTGATCCCAACAAATTCCACAACCAATACGACCGAACTTTGTATCCCATACTTTCACACCGGTATTGCCTGGAGTGAAATAGTATTTTTCTTGGTAACCTGGGCCATCCGGAATATGGGTTTTGCGATACAAATCCATCACATCACCATTGGCGTCGATCATCACCAAAGAGTTATAAAATACATTACCATCACGCTCAAAGAAGCTGATAGGCAAAACGACCCCCAACTCCTTCGCAAGCTTACTCATTGTTTGGATCGCCAAGCAATCATTTACAGGTTGCGCCCAATCAAAATACTCTGGCTTTTGATCAATGCAAAAATACGGTCCCATAAACAATTCTTGCAACAGAACAATATTTGCCTGATTTGCTGCGGCCTCTCTTACTTGCGCAACCGCGTTATCTAAATTCGCTTGAAAATCTGTACTAATTGCCATTTGAACGCAGGCTACTTTTACAGTACTCATACTCTACTACCTCCAAAATATCGTGTGTCATCAGCACAAAGGCTTAGCTTATACCTGAGTCAAATAGGTTGTGCCTTCTAGTACTTTTTTATAAGTAGCCATTAGTTTCACCTGCTCTTCCTGACTAAGCGAGCTTGCTGCTACTTTCTCTTGGTAACGCTTAATTAATTCATTCTCATCATAACTGACAAACTTCAGCACATCCTGAACACTGTCGCCTTTTAGTACATGATCAATTCTAAAACCATCATCCGTTAAATACACATCCACTGAACAGGTATCGCCAAATAAATTATGCAGATCCCCTAAGGTTTCCTGATACGCTCCGACTAAGAAAAAGCCCATCAAATAATCTTCACCTTTTGGTGGCGGTGGCGGCAATGGTAAAGACGATTCAATACCCTGACCGTCTACATAGCTATATAAACAACCATCAGAATCACAAGTAACGTCTTGAATCTTACCTCTAAAAGAAGGCGCTTGATCCAAGCCCTGCAAAGGCAAGACAGGGAATAATTGATCAATCCCCCAAGCATCTGGCATGGATTGAAACACAGACAAATTCACAAACAATTTTTCAGCTAAACGTTCATTCAGCTCATCAATAACAGGACGATGACCTCTGTTACGATTATCTAAACGAGGTAATAAATTACGGCACGCAGATAAAAAGAGGTTTTCGGCTTGCGCTCTTTGGGCAAGGTTAAGCTGGCCGTGGTTATATAAGGTCAAACTATCGTTAAAGTCATCCAGCAAGTCATGATAAATCTCAACCAGAGAGCGACCCTCATCTTGCTGTTCTTTCAAGCTCTGATAAGATGCCCAAAGTCGTTGCAGTTCCAACTCACATTCTTCGCTTGGCTCTTCAATTGGCAAAAGCTCTGCGCCATGCGAAAAGACATCAGCAATCATCATCGCATGATGCGCCGTTACTGCACGACCAGACTCAGAGATCAAATGTGGATGCGGAAGCTCGTATTGTTCACACACATTATGAAAAGCAAAAACAACATTGTTAGCGTATTCACCAATACTGTAGTTTGCAGAAAAGTCATTCTGACTGCGAGTACCTTCGTAATCGACACCCAATCCGCCACCAACATCAACCCACTTGATTTTGACATCCATTTGATGCAGTTCAGCATAATAACGAGCGCATTCTTTCAAACTGTTTTGAATGTCTCGAATACGAGTAATTTGCGAGCCTAAATGAAAATGGATTAACTCAAGGCAATGCAACAAACCCAACTCACGCAAACGGTCAATTGCGCGCAACAACTGAGATGTGGTTAGACCAAATTTCGATTTCTCGCCACCACTATTGCCCCAGTGCGTAGTACAGGTTGACGCAAGGCGAATACGAATACCGATACGTGGCTGAACACCAATCTTCTCCGCTTCCTCTAGAATCCAATCTAGCTCATGCATTTTCTCAACAACGATGAAGACCTGATGGCCCATTTTCTCAGCCATCAAGGCAAGATGAATAAACTCACGGTCTTTGTAGCCATTACACACAATAATGCCGTCAGCATTTTTATGCATAGCAAGTACTGCCATAAGCTCAGGTTTACTACCTGCTTCCAAGCCTACCGTAGATAAATTATCAGGTTGGCAAGCAGCAATTTCTTCAACCACTCGACGCTGCTGGTTTACTTTAATTGGATAAACTATGGCGTATTTTGCTTGGTAGTCGTAGTAGTCTATCGCCTGCTGAAACGAGTTAGTTATTTTCTCAATGCGCGAATGCAAAATATTAGGAAATCGAACAAGGCATGGATATGGAATACCCTGTTGTTTAAGCGCCGCGGAAAGCTCAGTCAAATCGATACTATTTTCTCTATCTGGTAAAGCAATCACTCGACCTTTATCATTGATTGAAAAAAAGTCACTGCTCCAATGACTTACATTATACAGTTCCATCGAATCTTTGATTGACCAAGGCTTCATATCATCTCCAAATTTCTATGTAACTAAACATTAGCCCTCATTCGAATGAGGTACACTTAGTGAAGCACAGACAAATATTTTAGGTGTAATTAAAATAAAAAAAAGCGGCGCTAAGATATACACCTTAGCTCCGCTTTATTCTAACGAAAGAACAAACTAAGACACTCTTTCGCCATGTGCTTGTTTATCCGCATGGTAAGAAGAACGCACCAAAGGACCGCATGCTGCATGCTTAAAGCCTAACTCTTTTGCTACTTCTTCATAACGAGCAAATTCTTCAGGCGGTACAAAACGTGCCATTGGGAAATGATGTTTAGATGGCTGCAAATACTGCCCAATCGTCAACATATCCACGTTATGCGCGCGCAAGTCTTTTAGTACCTCAACGATCTCTTCAAAGGTCTCACCCATACCAACCATCAAGCCAGATTTAGTTGGCACATCAGGGCAGCGATCTTTAAAGTTTTTCAAAAGATCCAGTGACCACTGATAGTCAGAACCAGGTCTAACTTGACGATACAAACGTGGGATAGACTCTAGATTGTGGTTAAACACATCCGGCGGTGCAATTGAAAGCGTATCAATAGCCACCTCCATGCGACCACGGAAGTCAGGAACCAAAGTTTCAATTTCAATGTTCGGACTTTCTGCACGCGTCTCTCGAATACAATCAACAAAATGCTGAGCACCACCATCACGAAGATCATCACGGTCCACAGAGGTAATAACCACATATTTAAGTTTCATGTCGCGAATGGCGGCAGCCAATTCTTTTGGCTCATCTGCACTAAGAGGATTAGGACGACCGTGAGCCACATCGCAGAAAGGACAGCGACGCGTACAGATCTCACCCATAATCATAAAAGTAGCAGTACCATTACTAAAGCACTCACCCAAATTTGGGCAATTAGCTTCTTCACAAACAGAAGCCAGTTTGTGCTCTCGCAACGTTGCTTTAATACGAGCAATCTCAGGAGAAGCGGGCATACGGACACGAAGCCAATCTGGCTTACGAGGTATTTCTTCTGTTGGAACAATTTTCACGGGAATACGCGCCATTTTATCGGCACCGCGTAATTTTTCCCCTTGGACAACGCGTTTGCGTTCAGCTGTCATTCTAATTCCACCCTTGTTGGATAGCCGGATAACTGTATCCGAGTTGTTCAGCAAGCTGATTCGCCAACTGAACTTTTACATTCGATAAATTACTGTCTTTATTAAGACGTTTCATATCAACCATCTGCAAGCCTTGATAGCCACAAGGGTTAATACGATTAAATGGGGTAAGATCCATATCAACATTCAAAGCTAAGCCATGAAATGAACAGCCTCTGCGCACACGCAATCCCAACGAGGCTATTTTTTGCTCATCCACATAAACCCCAGGAGCATCGGGTTTTGGGTAAGCGTCAATGGCATTCTGTGCCAAAGTACCTACCACAGCGTTTTCTAGTACGCTGACCAGATCTCGAACACCAATTCCAAGACGCTTCAGATCCACTAAAACATAAGCAACCAGCTGGCCAGGCCCATGATACGTGACCTGACCACCACGGTCGACTTGAATAACGGGAATATCGCCAGGAGCCAAAAGATGCTCTTCTTTCCCAGCTTGTCCTTGTGTAAATAAAGCTGGGTGTTCAAGCAGCCAAATTTCATCAGCATCGTCTTTTGTCCGATGCTGAGTAAATTCTTTCATTCGCTCCCATGTGTCAGCGTAATCAATCACGCCTAAATCACGGCAAATTAAATTTAGCTGCATTTACATGACCATTTTAACGGCTTCAATCGACATTAAGTCACGATGCAAAGCCGATAATTGATCTTCACTATGAGCAACAATACGAAAACTAAAGCTAACAAAGCGCCCTTTACTAGAGCGATTAATGTTCTCTGCTTCCGCCATTTCTGGTGCATGCACCAACAAGCATTCCTTGATTTCTTGATGGATACCATCGGCATCAATTGAAACTACTTTGATAACGTAGTTTTCACAAGGAAACTCAATTTTAGGTGCATCTACAGCATTTTGTGCCTGATCACCATCTTTCGTAATTAGTGCCATTTCTAGTTTACCATTCGCCTATAAGGCCTTAAAACAAGTTCATAAAGAAGAGTTTAATTTTATCAAAGATTCGCTTGAAGAAACCACCTTCTTCTACCGCCTCTAGTGCCACCACTTGACGCTCTAGTAGTACGTTATTTTCTGAACCAACTACGATTTTCCCTAACACATCACCAACAGCAATAGGCGCTACGATTTCTTTTTGCATACCCAATGTAGCTTGAATAGAGTCGCCTTGTTGACGAGGCATAGTCACTAGGACATCTTCAGAGAAACCAACTTTAACATTTGGCTGACTACCGCCCCATACTCGAGCATTGTTCACAACTTGGCCGCGACTATAAAGCTTACGAGTTTCATAGTATCTAAAACCATAATCCAATAGTTTTTGAGCTTCAGCAGCGCGAGCCGCATCGGATTTGGTTCCCATAACCACTGTAATTAGGCGCGTACCATTACGCACTGCAGATGCGGCCAAACAATAGCCAGCTGCCTCTGTATGACCTGTTTTCAGACCATCAACTGTTTTATCTCTCCACAACAAACGGTTACGGTTTGGTTGGCGGATATTGTTGTATGTAAACTCTTTTTCAGCATACATTTTGTAATTTTCAGGAAACTGCAGAATAGTTGCACGAGATAATTTCGCTATGTCGTGTGCACTAGAGTAATGATCTTCAGCAGGAAACCCGGTCGAGTTAACAAAATGTGAATTGGTCATTCCTAGTAGCTGAGCATGCTGATTCATTAAATCGGCAAATGCGGACTCGCTTCCAGCTACGTATTCGGCAGCAGCAACGCTAGCATCATTACCAGACTGAATAATAATACCGCGCATCAAGTTTTCTAAGCTAACCTGCGTACCTTCACGAATGAACATACGAGAACCTTCCATCCTCCATGCTTTTTCGCTAATCGTCACTTTATCTTCTAAAGATAAATTTCCACGAGCAAGTTCGTACTCAACAATATAAGCCGTCATTAATTTAGTCAGACTCGCTGGCGGCAAAGCTTCATCAGCATTATGCTCGACTAAAACATCTCCGGTATAGGCATCCATCAAAATATAGCTAGAAGCTGATAATTGCGGAGGGGTCGGGATCAATGACGGAGCCGCAAAAATGGAGCCACTTACGAAACAAAATACGAGGGATAGGGTAACTAGGAGTTTTTTCATACTCAAAAAAGTCGTCTTCTAAAAAATGTGAATAAATAATACTAGAGCATTAAACGAATCTCTAGCCCAAACAAATCGTGCCTACGGCACTAAAGCCACCCTAACCGGGTTGCCAAAGCCCTCTTTCTGGAGCTTACTTTGCCATTCAAGTAGTTTATCTGCGCTTTCAAAAGGGCCAACAAAAACCTTATACAAACCATCACTTTGCTTATTAACAACCACTTTAACACTGGTATCAAATGCTTCAAAAAGTCGACGCTTTAGTTGGTCTGCTGACTCTTCTGAACTAAAGGCTCCCATTTGTAAATGAGAGAACCTTAACTCAGCTTCGGGACTTGGGTTTTCAACCGGCGGAGTAGCCAAAGCCTTATCAGACAAGGCTTTCAGTGGTGGAGCAGGTGTACTCACCGCTGTCTCCGATGGACGATAACTCTGCCCTTTCGCTGGCGTTATCGCTTCAATTCTCACCCGTGCCAATCCCTTCTTATGATAATCAAGGCGAGCCGCTGCTGCATAAGAAAGATCGATTAATCGGTCTCCATGAAATGGCCCCCGATCATTGACACGAACAATCACTGAACGCTGATTATCAAGGTTGGTTACCTTGAGGTAAGTCGGCAATGGCAAGGATTTGTGTGCCGCTGAGAACGCGTACATGTCATATGTTTCCCCATTTGAGGTTTTATGACCATGGAACTTCTTTCCATACCAAGAAGCCGTCCCCTCTGCCACATAGCCTTGAGCAGAGTCCATCACCCAATACTTTTTGCCCCAAACTTCGTAAGGGCTTTTATTGCCACCACGGCTCTTTTCTTCCCATTTCGGTACCAAGTCTGGCAAATGATCTACTTTTATATCACCTGTAGGGGCATGGTCTTGCAAAATCGAATAACGCCCGCCCCCAGACGCTTTTTCGTAATCTATTTCATCTTTACCTAAAACATGACGCGTGCTCATACAACCACTTAATACCAGCGAACTAAGGCTGGCAATAAATAGTAGATTAATAGCTCTCATAGCTTCCTATCATCTCCGCAAGCTCAAGTACTGACATGGCATACCGCCTACTTGGGTTATAGTCCATGATGGTAAAAAAGTTCTCGTAGGCAAGCCAATAGGAAACCTCTTCGGCTCCTGTTCTCAAACCAATCAACCCTGTCTTTTTAGGAATAAAGGATTGTGCTGGCAGTACATTAAGTGCCGACCATTCTGTCATTTCAGAACTCGGCGCTCTACCACGATTAACAAAATCTACCACCTTTTCTGGTTCTGCAACGTAGGCCATAACAAACCAAGGCTCTCTCGCCTTCCAACCATGGTGTTTAAGGTAGTTAGCAACACTACCAATGGCATCGGCTTCGGATCCCCATAAGTCAATATGGCCATTCTGGTCATAATCTACTGCCAGCTTTTGATAATTGCTTGGCATAAACTGAACCATCCCCATTGCACCACTATATGACCCTTTTGTGTCGCCAATGTTCCAACCTTCTTGGCGAACTAATAATAAATATGCTTCCAGCTCACTTTGGAAATAATCTTTTCGCCTAGGATAATCAAACGCGAGTGTCGTTAGTGATGTAAAAACGTCCCTTGAGCCAGTTATACGCCCGTAATAGGTTTCAACACCGATTAACGCAACAATGATACTAGGCTCAACACCAAACTCTTGCTGAGCCTTACGTAGCCATTTCTCATTACGTTTAGCAAACTCACGTCCGGCTTTTGCTCTATCTTCGTTTACAAAGCGAGTTTTATATTCATAGTAAGGAGTAATAACTTCGGGTTGGTTGTCGGATTTTTCAATGACCTTAGGACGCACTTTTATATGAGAAAAGGCCAGCTCTAGGCGATTTCTGTCATAGTTGTGCTCTTTTACTAACTTGTTAATAAAGCGCTGAACTTCAGGATAACCTGCATAAGACTCCGCCCATTCCTCAGGCATATCCTCAAGCAGTGAATTACTGACCCCTGAATCAGCGGGTAAGGTTGAGTGATCCATACTACTGCACGCAGTCAGACCAAGCGCTAAAAATACAAATGCAGCTTGCTTAATCATCATCTTGCTCTTTTATGTGTTTGTATTGACATTAAAATCCCAAAGGTCGCCATGATGGTAATAATAGAGGTTCCACCATAACTAACGAGTGGTAAGGGTACCCCAACCACAGGCAGAATACCTGACACCATGCCAATATTTACAAACATATACACAAAAAAGGTAAGCGTTAAACTACCCGCTAATAAACGCGCATAATTATCTTCCGCTGTGGCAGAGATATACAAACCTCGTGCTATAACCAATAGATACGCCAGTATCAACACACCACAGCCCAGCATGCCAAACTCTTCGGCGAGTACAGCGATAATAAAATCTGTATGACTTTCAGGCAGAAAATCTAACTGGGCCTGCGTTCCTTCCAGAAAACCTTTGCCATATAGACCGCCAGAACCAATCGCCGTTTTAGATTGAATAATATTCCAGCCAGAACCCAATGGGTCGCTTTCTGGATTTAAAAACGTCAATACGCGCTGGCGCTGATAATCATGCATGAATTGCCATAATGTGTACCCTGCAATAGGCGCTAATGCCGCAGCACCTAAAATATAACGCCAACCTAATCCCGCGAGAAACAGAACGAAAATGCCTGACACGGCCACCAACAACGAGGTCCCTAAGTCCGGCTGCTTAGCGATAAGTAACACTGGGGTGGCAATCAGAGCAAGCACAATCACTATTTGCTTAAAACTAGGAGGAAGTTGCTTGTCAGAAAAATACCAAGCAATCATCATGGGCATAACAATCTTCATAATTTCGGAAGGCTGAAAACGTAAACCACCAGGTAACGCCAACCAACGCTGAGCGCCTTTTGCCCCCACCCCAAAAAGCAACACACAAATGAGAAGAACAGCAAGGAAAATAAACAAAGCTGGCGAAGCACGCCGCATATATTTAGGAGGGAGTTGTGCCAAGACCAAACACACTAAAAGCCCCACAGCCAAACGAAACACCTGTCGTTCGACCATTGCAACATCCTGACCAGAAGCAGAATAAAGAATAAAAAGACCGCCCGATATTAACAACAATAGCGAGGCCATCAGCAGAATATCAATGTGCACCAGCTTCCATAAGTGGGCATTAGTAAAAGACAAGGCTCTACGATAAACACTATCCCTCATTCTTATTACCTTTTAAATAGTCATATCGCTCAGGGTAGTCATCATAAAGATAGGCATCAAACAACGCCTTACTTAAATCAGCAGGCTTAGAGCTACTACCACCGTTCTCAAAAATTGCAAAAATAGAAATCTTAGGGTTTTTAGCGGGAGCAAAACCAATAAATAAAGCATGATCGTGCAACCTTTTTTCTAAGCTATCTGCATCATACTCTTGGTCTTCTTGTAAGCTAAACACCTGTCCAGTACCTGTTTTACCTGCAATGTCGTATTTCGTTCCTTGCAAACGTCTAGCCGTACCATGGGAGTCGGTGATTACTTTACGCATAGCATCAACCATTCGCTCCCAGTTACGCTGATCTTTCAACACTATATCGTGCTCGTCACCGCGGCCGTCTTCAAAAACAGCGGGCTCATCACCAATCGTGTTTGCCATACGTGGATAAAAATAATGCCCCCTGCTTGCGAGTGCAGATGTAGCGGAGGCTATTTGCACCGGTGTTGCCACCATAAACCCCTGCCCTATACCAACGTTTACTGAGTCACCTGGGTACCAAGGCTCTTTATACTTAGCTTTTTTCCACTCATTTGAAGGCAACAGACCATCACTTTGACCATTTAAATCCAGTAAATTACTCTGACCAAAACCAAAGCGTGTTAAGAAATTATGGATCGGAGTAATTCCCATCTTATTCGCCAATTGATAATAATAGGTATCAACCGACTCTATAATAGAGCGTTCTAAATCAATCCAACCATGACCGGTTCGCTTCCAATCTCGGTAACGTCGACCATCTGGGTTAATTTGGTAATAGCCTTTTGCGAAATAACGCTCAGTCCAAGAGGAAAAACCATACTCAAGACCAGCAAGAGCCATAAACGGTTTAATCGTTGATGCAGGGGGATAGCCACCGCGTAACGCTCGGTTAAATAAAGGCAGCTTTTTTGATTGGCGAAGAATTTTGTAATCGTCGTAGGATATACCGCGGACAAACAAGTTAGGATCATAACCAGGTTTTGAAACCAAGGCTAAAACACCACCCGTTGTTGGATCTATTGCTACAACTGATCCAGTGTAATTACCCAAAAGATCATAAGCATACTGTTGAAGCCTTGCATCTAAAAACAAATGCAGATCTTTTCCTGGGGTTGGATTTTGTCTATCCAGCTCAGACATGATGCGCCCGCGCGCATTCACTTCTACTTTACTAAGACCAGCCTCACCAAAGAGCGTTTTTTCGTAGAAACCTTCAACGCCAGTTTTACCAATAAATAAAGCGCCTTGGTAAGCTTGCTTATCAACCGTTTCTAAATCTTTCGATGTAATACGGCCCACGTAACCAATCGCATGAGCAAACGCCTCTCCATACGGATAGTAACGGGTTAATTGTGCCTCTACTTGAACACCGTCAAGCTTATAGAGATCAACGGCTACTTTCGCCCACTCTTCATCGGTCAGTTGAGATTTGAGTGTTAAGGATTGATAAGGACGGCGGTATTCTTTAAGTCTTTCATCAAAATCCTCCCATTCAGCATCGCTGATTTCAATAATGCCAGAGAGCATTTTTTTCAACTTGGCGAAGTCTTCTACTCGTTCAGGAATAATAGTTAAACTGTGAATCGGCGTATTGTCCGCCAGAATTAAGCCATTACGATCATAAATCAAACCACGAGGTGGAGGTTGAGTGACCAACATCACCCGATTATCATCCGCTTTTGTCTGATAAAGGTCATGTTCTATCACTTGTAAATAGAACAGCCTGGCCATCAATATCATAGCCAGTATCAATACAAATAACGCAGCAGCAATCAAACGATGTTGAGTCAAACGCTGCTCTTGACGATAGTTTCGGAAGTTCTGATGTCGACGGCTCACCTGACCACCTTTACCTGTGATATGGGTGATTATTCATTAGCGTCCAAGCACGATAGATCTGCTCTGCTAAGATAATTCTCACCATAGGATGGGGTAACGTTAAACGAGACAAAGACCAAACCTGATCCGCTCGTGCTGTACATCTTGGGTCGAGACCATCAGGGCCACCCACCAACAAGCTAACATTGTAGCCATCCATACGCCACTGCTCTGTTTGGTCTGCAAGCTGCTCTGTAGACCATTCTTTACCAAGGACTTCCATTGCGATGACCTTGTCGCCAGAAGGAATTGCCTCAAGCATGGCATCCCCTTCTTTTCGAATCGCCTTAGCTATATCCGTATTTTTCCCACGTGGCGACATTGGGATTTCAACAAGCTCTAACGCAAAGTCTTTTGGAAGACGCTTTGCATACTCATCATAACCTTCCGTCACCCACTTCGGCATTTTACTACCAACAGCAATTAAACGAACGCGCATTACAAAAAGCCTTAGAGTTGTTCTGGTTTAATATCCCACAGTTTTTCAAGGTCATAAAACGCTCGAGCTTCTTCCGTCATCACATGAACAACCACATCATGTAAATCCACCAAAACCCAATCACTGCCCATGCCACGACCTTCCGAACCCAATGGCTGAAGACCCTGACCTTTTAAATGTTCAAATACATTTTGACCCAAAGCATTCACGTGACGCTTTGAAGTACCAGTACAAATAACCATGTAGTCCATCATATCTGTATGATTTCCTACGTTTAGCACTGTAATTTTATCACCCTTAACATCTTCCAATGCTTCAACAGCAAAAGCTAAAATTTGATCTGCTGTGAGATTAAGTTGACTCATATGTTTACGTTATCCTATCGATATAATTGATATTGCTGTATGTAGTTCTGAACGGGTTCGGGCAACAAGTAGGCAATAGACTCATTGTTACGAGCCAATCCCCTAATCATGCTTGAGGATATGCTTAGAGGAGTCAGTGCCTCAAACCAGATCCGCCCTGAGGGCGCGCATTGTAACTCATGCGGTGATGCCGCACGACAATTTTCGCAAAAAGCGTTTAATTCAGACACAAAGTCTGGTTCCCAACCAGGTCGAGACACCACAAGCAAGTGTGCAAAGTGCATCAGTTGATGCCAATTTTTCCAAGTTGGAAGGGATAAAAAACTGTCCATACCCAACACCATAACAAGAGGTGTATCTGGGCCAATTTCCTCACGGATAGCTCGTAATGTATCAACCGTATAACTAGGACCCTCGCGATCGATTTCACGAGAATCAACACTCAAACGCTCATCACTAGAAATAGCAAGTTGCGTCATTTCTAAGCGTTGTTCAGGTGTGATCACAGGACGATCTTTATGAACAGGCTGAAAGCAAGGTATTAACCTCAACTCCGAAAAACCGTAACGATCTAGTATCTCAACGGCCGTTCTTAAATGGCCATTATGAATAGGATCAAAAGTCCCTCCCATAATGGCCAAACCGGACAATTTATTAGACCTAGTTGTCACGAGTATGACCATCACCAAGTACTACGTACTTTTGACTGGTTAACCCCAACAAACCAACTGGTCCACGGGCATGAATTTTGTCGGTTGATATACCAATTTCCGCACCAAACCCATACTCAAAACCATCGGCAAAAGATGTTGAAGCATTCACCATTACAGATGAGGAATCCACTTCCGTCATAAACGCACGGGTCTTCGAATAATTCTGTGACACAATCGCATCTGTATGGTGTGAGCCATACTTATTAATGTGCGTAATTGCCTCATCCATATCAGATACTATCTTAATGGATAACTTAGGCGCTAAATATTCGGTGTACCAATCCTCTTCTGATGCTTCACCGATAACGGTACTAATAGCACGAGATTGCTCACAGCCTACTAGCTCTACGCCTTTTTCTTGATAAGCTGCAACTAATTTAGGCAATATTTGTTCAGCGCTTGCGGCATGCACCAATAAAGACTCCATGGCATTACACACACCATAACGACGTGTTTTTGCGTTCATAGCAATGGCAAAAGCTTTTTCTAAATCAGCTTCCTCATCAATATAAACATGACAATTACCATCTAGGTGTTTAATCACTGGGACACGCGCATCTTTACTGATGCGCTCAATCAACCCTTTGCCACCACGAGGCACAATCACATCCACAAACTCAGGCATCGAGATCAACATACCAACGGCTTCTCTGTCAGTAGTATTTAACACCTGCACCGCATGCTCTGGCAAACCGGCGGCAACAACCCCTTTTTTTACAGCCTCAGCAATCGCTTGATTAGAATAAAACGCTTCAGAACCACCGCGTAAAATCGTCGCATTGCCGGATTTCAAACAAAGACTTGCTGCGTCAATCGTCACATTAGGGCGAGATTCATAAATAATACCAATCACACCAAGAGGAACTCGCATTTGACCGCGCTGAATACCGGATGGAAGATAAACCATATTGGATATTTCACCGATTGGGTCTGGCAAAGATGCAACTTGCTTTAATCCTTCGATCATCCCATTAATACGAGCATCATCAAGCAATAAACGATCTAACAATGCAGAATCCAAACCTTTAGCTTGACCATTTTCCATATCCTTAGCATTTTCAGATATCAATCGAGGTCGGGCATTTTCTAAAGCGTCTGCCATAGCAAACAACGCCATATTCTTTTGCTTCGTGGATGCTTTAGCAAGCAGACGAGAAGCCGCCCTAGCTTGCTGACCAATTTGATTCATATAAGATTCTAAAGACATCGTTAATCTCTAATAAAAGTAAAAAGAGTACACACTAGATCCGTAAAAAGTCGCGACCTATTTCATCAAGACAGTATACTATCACACTATTTTTATTCATTTAGTGCAGATTTTCACGAAAGGACAGACCATTGCCCTCCCAACATTCCTTTACTCTAAACACTATTGGCATAATCCATTCTTGCTACAAAGAAAAATTTGGCATTCCACGCCAGCCAGGTCTGGTTACCGAAGCGACAGCCAGACTAGAACTCATCCCACCATACAATAGACTTGATACCCTAGACGGACTAGATGGTTTTTCTCATATCTGGATACAGTTTATTTTCCATGGCTGCATAAATGAAAGCTGGAAAGCTAAAATTCGCCCTCCTCGCTTAGGAGGCAAGGCTAAGATGGGCGTGTTTGCTACCAGAGCCACACACAGACCCAACCCAATAGGCTTATCAGCAGTAAAAATCGGACGAATTTATCAGGAGGGTCAGCGTATATTTATTGACCTATATGGCGCAGATTTACTAGATGGCACCCCCGTACTCGACATCAAGCCATATTTACCTTATGCAGATAGCATTAGTAACGCCAAAGGAGGATTCGCCCCAGCGGCTGCCGAAGCACAAAAAAGACCCGTCGTCTTTTCTGAAGAGGCCAAAGCACAGTGCGAAAGATATGAAAATTTGCACAACAAGAAAATAACCACTTTAATTAAGCAAATAATAGAACAAGACCCAAGGCCATCCTACCTATCCACACAAATAGATAGAGAGCACGGAATCCAATTATGGGACTTAAATATCAAGTGGTGCGCAAGAAATGACCATTTTGAAGTTCTCAGAATAGAGCACGAATAAGTGAGCAAATCATGAACAAGAAGCAGTTTTTAAATACCTACAAAAAAATAGATGGACTTAACGAGAAGAAGGCCGAAAACTCAGTAAAGCCGCCTATTTATCGTTCAGAGCATGATGAGCGCTTGATTAAAGACTTTCACTACGCGAAATTTCAGAAAAATCTTCAAAATGCCCAGAACAGTGACACCCTAAAAGCTCTACTGAACAAAGAAGATTGGAGCGAGGAAGATACGAATACATTGCTAGAGTCCCTGCGCTGATCAACATACACAACACCTATACCCATGGTTATCCACATGTTATATGTATAGTTTTTCTGTCAACAACTTCAAAAAAATATGCAAAAAAAAGCGGGCCTAAGCCCGCTTTTTATTACAACTATAGAATCAAAACTTAGTTTTGGTTTTCTAGTTGCGCTTTGATCAAATCACCGATAGTCGTAGGACCATTAGATTCAGCTTGTTGTTTCTCAGAGTGAGATTTCAACGCAGCTTTCTCTTCAGTAGCATCTTTCTGCTTGATAGAAAGAGCAATAGTACGAGCTTTACGATCAACATTGATGATCGCAGCTTCTACTTTATCGCCTTCTTTCAATGCAGTTGTTGCATCTTCGATACGCTCACGGCTGATTTCAGATACTTTCAAAGTAGCTTCAACGCCTTCAGCAAGAACAACTACAGCACCTTTCGCATCAACTTCAGAAACAGTACCGTTTACGATAGTGCCTTTGTCATTTTCAGCAACGAAAGCAAGGAACGGGTCTTCTTCTAGTTGTTTAACACCTAGAGAGATACGCTCGCGCTCAGCATCGATAGACAATACAACTGTTTCTAGCATATCGCCTTTCTTGTATTGACGAACGGCTTCTTCACCAGTTTCGTCCCAAGATAGGTCAGAAAGGTGAACAAGACCATCAATACCGCCATCAAGACCGATGAACACACCAAAGTCAGTGATAGACTTGATTGCGCCAGAGATCTTGTCGCCTTTATTGAAAGATGTAGCAAACTCTTCCCATGGGTTCATTGTGCATTGCTTGATACCCAAAGAAATACGACGACGCTCTTCATCAATGTCAAGAACCATAACTTCAACTTCATCACCGATCTGAACAACTTTAGATGGGTGAATGTTTTTGTTAGTCCAATCCATTTCAGAAACGTGTACTAGACCTTCTACGCCTTCTTCAAGCTCAGCGAAGCAGCCGTAATCAGTCAAGTTAGTTACTTTAGCAGTTACTTTAGTATTTTCTGGGTAACGAGCTTTGATAGCTACCCATGGATCTTCACCCAACTGCTTAAGACCTAGAGATACACGGTTACGCTCACGGTCGAATTTAAGAACCTTAACATCAATCTCATCGCCAACAGCAATGATTTCGCTTGGGTGCTTAATGCGCTTCCAAGCCATGTCAGTGATGTGTAGAAGACCATCAACACCACCAAGATCAACGAAAGCACCGTAGTCAGTAAGGTTCTTAACGATACCTTTAACTTCTTGACCTTCTTCAAGAGAAGCAAGCAATGTTTCGCGTTCAGCGCTGTTAGTCGCTTCCATAACGGCACGACGAGAAACAACAACGTTGTTACGTTTTTGATCAAGCTTGATAAGTTTGAACTCTAGATCCACACCTTCCAAGTGAGATGTATCGCGGATTGGGCGAACGTCTACCAAAGAACCAGGCAAGAAAGCACGGATATTAGCGATATCAACAGTGAAGCCACCTTTGACTTTACCATTGATAACACCGTGAACGATGGCATTTTCTTCGTAAGCTTTTTCAAGAACAGACCAAGTTTCTGCACGTTTAGCTTTTTCACGAGACAATTTAGTCTCACCGAAACCATCTTCAACAGCATCAAGTGCAACTTTAACTTCGTCACCGATGTTTAAGTTGAACTCACCACTTTCCGTTAGGAACTGAGAACGAGGAATTACGCCTTCAGATTTAAGACCTGCATGAACAGTTACCCATTCGTTATCGATGTCAACAACGATACCAGTAACAATTGAGCCTGGCGCCATTTCGACGGTTAATAGGCTTTCTTCAAACAGTTCTGCGAAGCTTTGAGTCATTGTATTTCCTATATAATCGACCTATATAAAGAACTAGGTCATATCCACATTGCCAGCAAATGTGGGTCAATTTTTTGAATGATGCGATGAAAGCTTGCTGGCACTTCCACCGACTTGAATAACATTTGATCTATTCTAGCACATTATAGATAAAAAAAAGTAGACGCAAAAAAGAACAGATTATACAAGACCCGCTTTTACCGTTTCGGCAAAAACCATCTCGACAACCTGCTCTATGGTCAAATTCGTACTATCTATAACTAAAGCGCCTGCTGCAGGCACAAGAGGAGCAATTGCTCTGTTCGCATCCCGCTCATCACGCTCTTTAATCGTTTTAACAAGTTCAGCTAGATTAACAGCTTCACCTTTTTGCTGCAATTGCTGCGCACGTCTTTGCGCTCGCTCTTCTGCAGAAGCCGTTAAAAATATTTTAATCTGGGCGGAAGGAAACACCACTGTTCCCATATCCCGACCATCAGCAACAAGACCAGGGGCCTGCGAAAAAGCACGCTGACGCAACAACAAACCTTCACGAACTTCAGGAATTGCCGCTAATTTAGAAGCACAATTACCAACCTCTTCTGTTCGAATAGCTTGAGTAACCACCTCTCCTTCGAGAATAATCTCAACTTTACCTTCTTCGGTCTGTTGAAACTGTATATCCAGATGCTCAGCCAAGACTTTTAACGTCTCCACATCATCAGGAGACATTCCATGATGGGAGACAGCAAGTGCAAGTAATCTATATAAGGCACCACTATCAAGTATGTGCCATCCCAGCTTTTCCGCGATCAATTGACTTACAGTACCTTTACCGGCACCACTTGGACCATCAATCGTAATAACTGGGCCTTGGTTGATCATAACTATTCCTCTTAAAAAACTATTGCGCCACAGAGCAATGAAAACCTAATTGCAATGCGACACTCTCCAACTCATTAAATTCTTCTAATAATTTTTGACAATCATTTACTTTTGTTATGGATTTACTACGCGCTCCCAAGCCAAGCATGGCAAGCGCTAATCTATCATCACCAGCGCAGTCCAATTCACCACCCTGAGGAAAACCACCCTTGATCAATAGATCACCGTGCTCGTATGTACAGGAGATTTTCATAGAATCCAACGCATCCACCAAAGCCAACACTCTATCTTCATAGTAATAAGGTAGGTCACCCACACCCTCTACTCGACTGTCACCTTTCGCGTACGCTGCCACCACACAAAGCAAAGGTAGCTCATCTCTAAATTGGTAGGCCTGCCCAGCCGATAATACAAACGATGATAATTCTGCAAAACCTGCCTGCAAAACACCCTCATAAAGGCCAGATTCAGCCAATGGTGGTATAACCACATTTGCACCAATAGATTTTAAAAACGACAAGAAATCAAAAGAAACAGAGTCTAACCCTGCATTTTCGATCATCAAATCAGAGCCTGGTAGCAAACTTGCCAACAGCACAAGCCATACGGCCTCATATTCATCACCAGACAATACAATATCCGTACCAACTAAAGACCCAGGAGAAAAATTAAAACTGTCTCCATGCTTGGTCATATTCTGGCCAAAGCGCTGCAATAAAACTTCACAGTGAGATAAGCCAGGCAACATAGGCTTCACTCGCCCTTCATCAGGGGAATAAATAGCAGACAAAAATGCTGCCATCAAAAGGTTCCCAGACCCTGTTTTCAATTCAACATCTACATTTACATTTAAAGAATCATTTGGCGACAAGGTAACAGGCAAACAATCAGCCAGTTCAGAGACTACCGATCCACCCATCTGACGCAGCAAAGAAAATAAATCACTCATAGATTGATTAAGCAATTTACCTTCAGCAACAACCGTTACTGAGAAAGACTGACCAGCTAAAACTGGCAACAACAAATACAAACTCTCTCGCGACTCGTGCACATTGATTGGCGCAATTGGCGCTTTTAAACCATACAAGCCCACGCCATGGATACGCACACAATCCGCTGAGGCCTCTTCAATAACAACCCCCATATCACGGAAAGCTTGCATTGTAATGCGTACATCACCTGTTAAATCAATGTTCTTGATCTCACTCACACCGACGGAAAGCGCCGCTATAGTAATGACTTTATGTGACAAAGATTTGTCACCCAACAAAGAAATCTTCCCTTTTATGGTAGAAGCTGGCAATACAGAGACAGAAACAGGGCGCACCTCTTTTGCTGAACCTATTGTACGCAACTCCAGCAGACGAAGAAAATGATCTCGCGCAGACTTTGCTCGGGTAAAAACACCGAACATGCTCGCCCCATCACCTTGCTCAATTGCAGCACGCATATCAGCCAGACGATCTGTAAAGTGATCCAATGTAGCTAACGTGGCATCTTTATTCGCCATAAAAACATCTCGCCACATCACAGGGTCACTTGATGCAATACGAGTAAAGTCACGGAAGCCACCAGCCGCAAATTTGAATATATCTTGGCTACGCTCACCGCTTGCCAGTGCATCCACCAAGGTAAATGCCAACAAATGTGGCAAATGACTGGACGAGGCCAAGACATGATCATGATGATCAACATCCATACTCACCACATCCGCACCAACCGCACGCCAAATTCGGTGCAAGCGATCCAATAACAAGGGGTCACTATCAGGCAAAGGCGTGACAATCGCCATATGCTTTTCAAACAGCTGCGGATTCGAAGCCAAAACACCACTTTTTTCCGCACCCGCAATAGGATGACCAGGGATAAAATTAGCAGGAACAAAACCAAATACACGGCGCACAGATTCAACAACACTTCCCTTTGTCGAACCCACATCAGTAACAAGCGTTTTTTCTTGTAGCAATGGCTTAAGGTCAGCCAATACGGATTCCATTGCTCTTACCGGTGTTGCAAGAACAATAACATCCATTTTTGAGACATACTCTTGTGAAAGCTCTGCTGGATAATCAATAACACCAGTCGAGACCCCTAACGCGAGCTCGCCCTCTCGACGATCGACACCATAAAGTGTTGCCAATCCTCGATCTTTAAGCGCCTTAGCAAAAGAACCACCTATCATGCCAAGACCGATAATCATGACATTGCCAAACTTCTTATTTTCTTGCGGCGTCACATTCGCGAGCACCTGAAATTCACTTTCACCAGTCAAAGCACAACACTCTTAATCAATTTGCTAAAGCACAGCAACTGGGTATGACCCCAACACTTTCACTTCTGACGCACGTTCACGCAACTCTTCAATGACTGCGCTACAGCCTTCATCCAAATGATGTCCAACGAAGTCTATATAGAAAATATATCCCCAACGGCTCATAAGTGATGGGCGTGTCTCCAAGCGAGTCATATCAACCCCATGTCGCTCAAAAGCCTCAAGCAATCGATACAAAGCACCGGGCTCGTTTTTCGCACTGATCAATAATGATGTCTTATCCTTTCCACTTGGTGGCACATCTTCATTCCCCACAATCAAAAATCGCGTCGTATTATCCGGACGATCCTCAATATTGGCAGACACTTTCAGCAGACCATAAAGTTCGCAAGCCACTTCACCCGCTATTGCAGCAATGGCTCGACCACTACGGCCAGCCTCCGCCGCCAAACGCGCCGCTTCCGCATTTGAACTTACAGCAACACGCTCTACATGCGGCCAATAGCGATCCAGCCAGGCACGACATTGCGCCAAAGATTGCTGATGAGAGTAAATATGCGTGACATCATCCGCATTTACATTTGGGCTTACTAACAAGTGGTGGTGAATTCGCTCTTCCACTTCGCCACATATCTTAAGACGTGAGTCACGAAAACTGTCTAAGGTATGATTAACAACACCTTCTGTCGAATTCTCAACTGGCACAACACCATAATTAGCCGCCCCAGATTCAACCTCACGAAACACCTCATCAATAGCCGCCATAGGCGCACTAATAATTGATTTACCAAAATGCTTTAGCGCTGCCTGCTGAGTAAAAGTACCTTCAGGACCTAAGAAAGCAATTCGCATTGGCTTCTCAAGTGCAAGACATGAAGACATAACCTGACGAAATATCTTCGCCATTTCCTCATTACCCAAAGGCCCTTCATTGCGCTCCATCACTCTGCGTAAAACTTGCGCCTCACGTTCAGGACGGTAAAACACAACAGACTCATCACCTTGCTCAGCCAGTTTTACTTCCGCTACTTTCTGAGCACAGCGTGCGCGCTCATTGATCAACATCTGTATTTGCGAGTCAATAGAATCAATACGATCGCGCAATAGCGGCAGCGTATCAGGTACTGCTTGTTTAGAATTCGACATGCTATTTATTATCCGTAGTCGTTATTATCTCTAAAAAGGGGTTATCGATGACGCTCTTCAAAGGCGCGCATGAAATCAATTAATGCCTGAACCCCTTCCATTGGCATAGCGTTATAAATACTGGCACGCATACCGCCAACAGAGCGATGCCCTGCTAAAGTACGTAAGCCAGCCGCTTCCGACTCTTTCAAGAAAAGAGATTCAAGGGACTCATCCGCCAAAATAAACGGCACATTCATACGAGAACGGTAGGCAGGATCAACAGGGTTTGAATAAAAATCGCTAGAATCAATAAAGTCATATAAGGCTTGAGCTTTACGAATATTGATCGCCTCAATCGCTTCGACACCACCTTGCTCTTCCAACCACTCAAACACCAAATCCGCTAAATAAATAGCAAAAGTCGGTGGCGTATTGATCATAGAATCATTGGCAGCTAAATTTTCAAAATTCCAAATGGAAGGGACATTATCGCCACAACGAGCCAACAAATCCTTACGAATAATACAAATCACCACACCTGCTGGACCAACGTTCTTTTGGGCACCAGCATAAATAAGACCATATTTACTCACATCAATTTTGCGAGACAATATAGTTGAAGACAAATCTGCAACGATAGGCAAGCTTGTTTCTGGCAAATCTGCGAACTCTAGACCACCAATCGTTTCGTTTGCACACAAATGCAAGTAGGCCGCACTTTCATCTAGTTTCAAACTAGAAAAGTCAGGAACCGTGGTGTAATTTTGCTCTTTTGAAGAACCGACCACGTTAACCTTGGTATATCTTTTCGCTTCTTTAATAGCCTTCGAAGACCAAGCACCAGTATCTAGATAGCAGGCAGACTCAAAACCATTTACTAAATTTGCAGGAATCTGAGCAAACAAAGTGGATGCACCACCTTGAACAAATAACACTTCATAATCATCACTAATATCAAGCAGTCGAGATAAACGAGCTTTGGCAGACGCCAAGATCGACATAAACTCAGTACTTCTGTGACTCATTTCCATAACAGAAACACCAGCACCATGCCAATCAAGCATTTCAGCCTGTGCTTTTTTCAATACCGCTTCAGGAAGCGCTGCTGGACCAGAACAAAAATTATATACTCGGCTCATCCCGCCTATTACCTCTAGTATTTTCAGGACTTATCTACAACAAAAGCGACGCACCTAGGTGCGTCGCTTATTTTCTATTCCGTATCAGTATCTGGAATGTCCGGAGACTCGTCACCATCGCTTGGTGCCTGATCGACTACAACATCACCTGCTTCATCAACCACAATGTCTGCTTCGTCATCTTCAACGACACGTTCAATACCAACCAAATGCTCATCATTGGTCAATCGAATCAAGGTAACACCTTGAGTATTACGACCTTGACAAGACACCTCGGTCACCCGAGTACGAACCAAAGTACCCTGATCGGTAATCAAAATAATCTCATCGGTTTCATCAACCTGAGCAGCACCAACCACAGGGCCGTTACGCTCAGACACTTGAATACCAATAACACCTTGACCACCACGTCCATAGACTGGGAAGTCTTCCACTAGAGTACGCTTGCCGTAACCATTCTCACACGCCATCAAGACAGCAGAACCTTCTTGAGGAACGATCAATGACACAACCTTAGCGTCTTCATTCAAGCGAATACCACGAACACCTGCCGCAGTTCGACCCATTGCACGAACATCAGACTCTTTAAAGCGTATTGTTTTACCAGAAGAGGAAACCAACATAATGTCGTTTTCACCATTGGTAACAGACACACCAACCAACTCATCTGTTTCATCTAGGCTAAGCGCAATCAAACCTGTAGAGCGAGGACGCGCAAAATGCTGCATCGCCGTCTTCTTAACCGTACCGTTTGCCGTTGCCATGAAGATGTAGCTGCTTGCTTCAACAATTTCCTCTTCAGAAACTTCTTCATCAGAGTCAGCCTCAGCCACTGGTAAAGGCAATAGAGCAGAAATAAACTCTCCCTCTTTTAGCGGCAGTAGGTTAACGATAGGACGACCTTTCGCACTACGGCTAGCCACAGGAATCTCGAACACACGCAACCAATAAACTTTACCTAGATTACTGAACAGCATGATAGTGTCATGGCTACTAGTAACTAATAAGTGCTCGATATGATCTTCATCTTTCATGCTTGCAGAAGATTTTCCACGACCACCGCGACGCTGAGCTTGATACTCAACCAATGGCTGAGATTTCGCATAACCAGTATTCGAAATTGTCACCACCATTGGGGCTTCATCAATCAAATCGGCAATAGTCAAATCCTGACGAGAGGTTAAGATCTCAGTGCGACGAGCGTCACCAAATGTATCTCGAACTTCTTCCAACTCTTCACGAATCACTTCCATCAAGCGATCAGGGTCAGACAAAATATTCAGCAATTCAGCGATAAGCTCAATAAGAGACTTATACTCGCCCATTAGCTTGTCGTGCTCTAAGCCCGTTAGACGATGTAGACGTAAGTCCAAAATCGCCTGCGCTTGATCTGGTGACAAATGATAAGCACCATCAACAAAACCGTAACAAGCTTCAAGGTCATCTGGTCTACATGCATCAGCGCCTGCACGCTCAAGCATGGCCATAACATCACCTGGCTGCCAAGACTCGCCAACCAATTTTTCTTTCGCCTCAGCAGAGGTCGGAGAAGTACGAATCAACTCAATCACACGGTCGATGTTAGCAAGCGACACCGCCAAACCTTCAAGAATGTGACCACGTTCACGCGCTTTGCGAAGCTCGAAAATAGTACGACGAGTAACCACTTCACGGCGGTGCTTAACGAAACACTCAAGAATTTGCTTAAGGTTTAGCAATTGAGGGCGGCCATCAACCAAGGCCACCATATTCATACCGAATACAGATTGAAGCTGTGTTTGCGTGAAGATGTTATTTACAACAACTTCAGGATTTTCACCACGGCGCAATTCAATAACGATACGCATACCGTCTTTATCAGATTCATCACGTAGCTCACTGATGCCTTCCAGCTTTTTCTCTTTGACTAGCTCAGCGATTTTTTCAATCACTTTCGCCTTGTTTAGCTGGTAAGGAATTTCAGTGAAAACGATGGATTGGCGATTGCCTTTTTCCATGTCTTCAAAGTGATGGCGAGCACGCATATAAATACGGCCACGACCTGTTTTGTAGGCTTCAATAATACCCGCACGACCATTGATAAACGCCCCTGTAGGGAAATCAGGTCCAGGTATATGATCGATCAGCTCATCAATGGTGATGTCTGCGTTATCAATAACAGCAAGACAGCCATCAATAATCTCACCGAGATTATGAGGAGGGATATTAGTTGCCATACCAACCGCGATACCCGCAGAACCGTTTACCAACAGCCCTGGAACGCGTGCAGGCAATACTTCAGGCATAAATTCGGTGCCATCGTAGTTAGGCACGAAATCAACCGTTTCTTTCTCAAGATCCATCAACAGATGATGAGAAATTTTCGCCATACGAATTTCGGTATAACGCATCGCTGCAGCACTGTCACCATCGACAGAACCAAAGTTACCTTGACCATCAACCAAGGTGTAACGCATTGAGAAAGGCTGCGCCATACGAACAATCGTATCGTATACAGCAGAATCACCATGTGGGTGATACTTACCGATTACATCACCAACGATACGCGCCGATTTTTTGTACGGTTTATTCCAATCATTTTTAAGTTCATTCATCGCAAATAGAACGCGACGGTGAACAGGCTTTAATCCGTCTCGTACATCAGGTAATGCTCGGCCCACAATAACGCTCATTGCGTAGTCTAGGTAAGATCCCTTAAGTTCATTTTCGATACTGACGGGAGTAATTTCTTTGGCTAATTCACCCATAGATACAATCGATCCTTATGCCTTGGAGTCAAAAGACTCCCTAATATCTTTTTATAAGCGCTGCATTGTAACATAAGGAAATAAATAACACCCCTTCAAGGAGCATGTTTTGTTGTTCTATATTGCAATTATAGAAACAGCACCCCAAACAGTCTCCCTGCTCAAAGTAAGTTTACTATTGGTCACCCCTTTAGTTGGCGCTATACTAGAAAAAGCACACTTTAGCTCAAGCCTAAAACAGACGACATAAAGCACATTACGCAGCTCAATACATCGAGCTTATCGCCTTTAGCAACATTTAAGATGGATGCAGAACAGATGACCGACACTCAACAAAACAACGTAGACCTAAATGAAGTTGCAAAATTTGAAGCACTAGCAAGCCGCTGGTGGGACACTGAGAATGAATTTAAACCTCTGCACGACATAAACCCACTACGCACCAACTATATAAATGAGCGAGCTGACGGCCTGAAAGGCAAAAAAGTCATCGATGTCGGTTGTGGTGGAGGCATATTGTCAGAAGCTATGGCAAAACTCGGCGCAAGCGTCAAAGGCATAGATATGGGAGAAGCCCCACTTGCTGTAGCAAAACTGCACAACGAAGAGTCAAAGCTCGATATCGATTATGAAAAAATCACCGCAGAGGAAATTGCCCAACGAGAATCTGGCCAGTACGACATCGTCACTTGCCTTGAAATGCTTGAGCATGTTCCAGACCCATCATCGGTTATCAAAGCCTGCATGACGCTAGTGAAGCCAGGTGGACATGTATTTTTCTCCACCATCAACAGAAACCCCAAAGCTTATCTATTTGCCATTATAGGGGCTGAATACATTCTAAAAATGCTTCCTAAAGGCACCCACGACTACGCAAAATTCATCCAACCGGCTGAGCTCAATAACTACGCAAGGGCCGCTGGTTTAGAAGTTTCACACATGACAGGGTTGACCTATAACCCCATCACCAAAGTGTACAAACTCAACGACAAAGATGTATCCGTTAATTACATGATGCACACTCAGAAAATTAACGCCTAACCAAGGCATAAGGAGGAGATATGTTTGATTATCAAGCCCCAAGCCAACTACTTAAAGACAAGGTAATCCTTGTTACTGGTGCAGGTGACGGTATAGGCAAAACCGCCGCGATCACTTATGCAAAACATGGCGCAACAGTCATCCTATTAGGACGCACCACCAAAAAACTGGAAGCCGTATACGACCATATCGAACAAATGGGCTATCCTCAGGCCGCGATCGTACCACTAAATCTTGATGGCGCGGCTGAGCACGACTATGTAGAACTTGCCAACACCATTGAAAGTGAATTTGGTCATTTAGATGGCATTCTACACAATGCCAGCCTTTTAGGTGAACGAACGCCGATAGCAACCTACGACATCACCTTGTTCGAGCAAGTTATGCGCGTCAATGTGACCAGCCAATTATTGCTAAACCAAGCCCTACTCCCTCTTATGCAGAAAGCAAAACATGCTTCTATTGTGTTTACATCGTCTGGCGTTGGCAGAAAGGCAAAAGCTAACTGGGGAGCGTATGCCATTTCAAAATTTGCCACCGAAGCCATGATGCAATTGTTTTCCAACGAACTGGTCGATCTTTCCCCGAACATTCGGGCGAACGCGATCAACCCTGGAGCAACAAGAACCAGCATGCGCGCCAACGCCCACCCTGAAGAAAACCCAGAAACACTGGCAACAACAGAAGACATCATGCCGGTATACCTTTACCTTATGGGCGATGACAGCCTAAACGTTAATGGGCAATCTTTAGACGCCCAATAACCCACCGATAGATGCAATGCGCGACAGCCATTGCATCTTTCCCCATGCTTCAGTTAGTCTGAAGTCATGAACAAATTCAAAACAGCGCTTTACGTACTTTTCATTTTATTCATCACGCACACCTCGCCATCAGCTCGCGCGGATGACGCACACCTAACAAAAAATCACACTTCGGTAAGCCCAAAACTAATGACGCAAAATATTACGTACGCCACTCAAGACACCTTTACACCGATTTCAAATAAGAGCACAAGCGACGAAAACAGCTACAACTTGATCACTCTCCCTAACCACCTAAAAGTACTGCTTATCAGTGATCCAAAAGCAGAAAGATACTCTGCCTCCCTATCAGTCAAAATCGGTAGTTTTCAAGACCCAACAGGGCAACAGGGGCTGACTCACTTTCTTGAACACATGCTGTTTCTTGGCACTGAAAAGTACCCTGAGGCCGGAAACTACCAAACCTACATAAACACTCATGGCGGAACACATAACGCCTACACAAGCACAGATAAAACCAACTTTTACTTTGATATTTCCCCATCAGCTTATGAAGGCGCCCTAGATCGCTTTTCACAGTTTTTTATCTCTCCCCTGTTTAGCGAATCACTCACTCAAAGAGAAAAAAATGCCGTCAATGCAGAATATAAAGCAAAGCTAACTGACGAAAGCCGACGCAATACCCAAGCCTTAAAAACCTTGATCAACCCTGACCATCCCTACAGCCAATTTTCAGTAGGCAGCCTAGACACCCTCAAAGATCTCCCTAATAAACCACTAAGAGAGCAGCTGCTCAACCTATACAAAGAACACTACTCTAGCGAAAATATGGGTCTAGTTCTTGTCGCAAACCTTCCGCCAAATCAGCTAGCAGAGCTTGCTCATCAATACTTCTCATCTATTCCGAGCAAAGCCATAACGACATCCAAAAGCTACCCAGAACTCATTACGACCGATAAACCACAACTGCAATTTGTTCGTTCTTTAATCAACAACAACACGCTTAATATTTTCTACCAAATAGACGCCCAAAAACAAAATTACAAAACTCAGCCAACACGCTACCTATCCTATATTTTGGGCAATGAAAACAAAGGCTCTCTTTATGCCTCATTAAAATCAGATGGGTTAATTAACAGCATATCAGCCGGAGTTTCTCCGGATTATGGGGACAACGCCCTATTCTCCATAAAAATACGCTTAACCGACGAGGGACTATCTCAAATCAATACTGTCGCACAGCGACTCTTTGCCACGATTAGCCTTTTGAAATCTTCACCTGTTAACCCACTTTACTTGCAAGAAGGACTGACATTAAGCCAGCTCATGTTCAACAACCAAAGCTATGTCGCCCCTTTAAACCTTGCTCGAACACTCTCTGCAAGAATGTTAGATACACCAAGTGAGGACATTCTAAGCAGCTTTCGACTAGAACATGCAGCAAACCAGAGCGAAGTCCAACACCTGCTACAACAACTGTCACCAGAAAACCTACTAATACAAGTAGTGACCAACAAAACGTTCCCGCAGGACTGGACAAGTAAAGCCCCCACATGGAAAACCGAACCTTGGTATAACAGCGAATACAGTAACAACCTAATTAGCCAGTCACTTTCAGACACCATTAATTTTTCAGTCAAAACCACGCAAGTCGGGTTACCTGAAAAAAACAACTTCATCCCAGAGTCACTAAAACTCGTCAATGAAAAAGACTCAAGTCCTAAGATTATATTCCAGAAAGAAGGCATGACTTTTTGGAACAAATCCGACCCCAGCTTTAAAAAACCCACGGCGATGAACTTTATCGCCTTTCGCTTCGATAATGCCGCCGATACCGCCAAACACACACTGCTCAATAGACTATGGACACGACTTTTTAACGACAGCGTAAGCGAGTCGACTTATGCTCCGTATATCGCAGGATTAGGCTACTCATTCTACCCACACACAAACGGCGTCACACTTAGAACAAGCGGCTACTCAGATAAACAGAACGTTTACACAACTTGGCTCATAGATCAGATTTTCTTATTTCGCCCTAACCAAGAAACATTCAATCTTGCTAAAGCTCAACTCAAAACAGACCTAAGCAATCAAAAAAGTCGTCAGGCTTACAGCAATGCCAACAGCGCGCTACACACGCTCATCACAAAAAATAGCCAGACCATAGAACAACTAGAAAGTGCACTAGAATCACTCACATTAGAAGACCTCCAAGCTTTCACAAAAAGGGCGCGCAGTCATTTTGATATCGTCGCCTACAGCACAGGAAATGTCACAGAGCAACAATCAACACAACTTGCTCAATCCATTTACCAACGCGTAGAAGACAGACTCACACAAAGAGAACCGCTAGAAATTGAAACCAAAGAACTCACCGCACAACAGAAGCATCATTACAAGTTCAACTCCACAAGCAACGACTGCGTTGTACTTTACACATTAATAGACACCAGCGGACAGAACACACAAAAGGCGATTACCGAAAAAGCGTACTTTGCCATCTTGAAAAAGCTCATTAGCAGCCCTTTTTATCAAGAACTAAGGACCAAAAAGCAGCTCGGCTACATTGTTGGCGCGCAAGACCTCAGCATTCGCAAAACCCCAATACTAGGGCTGCTGGTACAATCCCCCAATAAGGATACGCTAACCTTAGTAAACGCCATGGAAGACTTCATAGAAGAGCAAAGAGAAAGATTACCCAATCTATCTGCTGATGAGTTTTATAAAGCAAAAAATGCGCTGTTAAGCGAACTAAAAATGACAGCAAAAAACCTAAGTGATAACGCCCTTAATGAATGGCATCAAATTGCCAAACCAGCACCCGATTTTCAGACGAAAGAAGAATGGATAGAAAACGTAGAAAAGATAGAAGTAAAAGACTTTCTTGCCTTTATCAAACAGAAATTTGAATCAGCTGAAACAGCAAAAATCATCATTCATAACAAAGCGTTTCCGCAGGAATTAACAGACCAAGAATCTTGGCAGGAGGCCTCCCCTATGTCACCCAAGCTGTGAGACTTAGGAGTTAACCGCCAATTAATCGCTCCAGTTTTTCAGCGTCCGTGGCAGGAGCCCCTTTTGCCCCACGCGCCGAAGCTGGCGCAGCAGATTCCCCTACAGGAGAGAAATCCCCAACATCTGGTACAACTTTATCTGACGAGCGATCATCCGCATTAATTTGATCACCAAAAATACCAATTTCCGGCATCATTCTTAAACGCTTATTTTGAATATCTTCGGGAATATTACCTGTAAACAGCACAGTAAAAGGCGCCTCTTCAGTACGCTTATTCACTTCATCGTAAATCGCCTGCTCACGCTCAGCAATGGCATTTTCTTCCAAATAAGACATGCCCTTACCATCCGCTGTAATAACAACATTGGGTCCTAGGGTCATTTTTGCCTTTTCAGCTGGAATAACTGCCACCTGTTCCTGAGAACTCAACACAACCTGATGCTCGGAACGAATAATCTGATTACCATAGATAATCTCAACAGGCTGACGCTCAACAGTCTGAGCATGCACACATAACGATACTGCACAAAGCAACCCAATTAAATATTTCATAACCACCCCAAAGTAAGACTCCATTCACTATAAGAGATAAAAACACATAAAAAAAGGAGTCCAAGCAATACTTGAACTCCTTTTTTGTCTCTTTTAGTAACGATTAAAGAGTAATGACTTCAAAATCCACTTCAGGATTGGCTTCTGCGTCATAATCAACACCTTCGACACCAAAACCAAACAACTTCAAGAATTCATCTTTGTAAAGTTGATAGTCCGTCTCTGAAAAGAGGTTGGCATCGTTAATTTGAGGCCAAAGATCACGACAAGCTTGCTGTACGTCTTCGCGCAATTCCCAATCATCCAAGCGAAGACGGTTTTTCTCGTCTGTCAATTCTGCAGGGTTATGATTGTTGTATAGACGCTCAGAGAACATACGGTAAATCTGATCCATACAACCTTCATGGATACCTTTTTCACGCATCACCTTGAAGACCATTGCCAAATACAAAGGCATCACTGGAATAGCAGAAGACGCCTGAGTAACAACCGACTTCAATACGGCAACATTAGCACCACCGCCGATTTTCGCTAACTGAGCATCAATAGCTGCAGAAGCACGATCCAAATCTTCTTTCGCTTTACCTAACGCACCATGCCAATAAATCGGCCACGTGATATCAGAACCAATGTATGAATAAGCGACCGTGCGAGCACCCTCAGCCAAAACACCCGCTTCTTGTAAAGCAGACATCCAAAGCTCCCAGTCTTGACCACCCATTACCGTCGTCGTCGCTGCAACTTCTTCTTCAGTCGCAGGCTCAATTTCAGCTTCGATAATGACATCTTTATTGGTATCAATCGCAGTAGAACGGTATGGCTGACCAATAGGCTTAAGAACAGAACGCACAACCTCACCGGTTTCTGGCATTTTACGAACAGGAGAAGCCAGTGAGTAAACCACCATATCCACTTGACCAAGATCTTGCTTAATCAAATCAATCACAGTTTCGCGCGCTTCATTTGAGAAAGCATCGCCATTAATACTTTTCGCGTACAAACCTTCTTCTTTGGCCACTTTATCGAATGCAGCAGAATTGTACCAACCAGCTGTACCCGTTTTCTTTTCTGTACCTGGTTTTTCAAAGAAAACACCAATTGTTGCAGCACCAGAACCGAACGCTGCAGCGATACGAGAAGACAAGCCATAACCACTTGACGCACCGATTACAAGTACTTTTTTAGGGCCATTTTCAATCGCCCCTTTGCTTTTAGTAAAAGCGATTTGATCTCTTACGTTTTGCTCACAACCTACTGGATGTGTTGTTGTACAAATGAATCCGCGAATCTTTGGTTTTATGATCATAATATTGTCTCAACGTCATGTTTTGCTTACGTCTTGCCTGACAATTACTTCAAATAAGGCAGGCAACACAAATCTACTCGCCATGATACAATAGCCGAACCAATATGTCCTGATTCTGCTAAAAATTCAGAACCAAAAAACCATCAAAATCTTGAGAGAGCGCACAGTGCACCTACTTGTCATTGGCTACGTCTGGCCAGAACCAAACTCTTCCGCTGCTGGCAGTAGAATGATGCAACTACTAAACAGCTTCCATAAAGAACAATGGCAGATTTCTTTTGCGAGCCCAGCCCAGCAAACAGAACACATGGCAGACCTATCCCAGCTAGGCATTGAAGCCGAACATATAGAGCTGAACAGCGATTCATTTGATCACTATATTGCAGAAAAGAAACCAGACATTGTGGTATTTGATCGCTTCATGATGGAGGAGCAGTTTGGCTGGCGCGTAGAAAAATTCAGCCCCGATTCGTTACGAGTCCTCAATACAGAAGACCTTCACTCACTAAGGCAAGCCAGACACAATGCCCTTAAGCAAAACAGAGAGTTTGTCATTGAAGACCTTTACAACGACCACGGCATCCGAGAAATCGCTGCCATTCATCGCTGCGATCTAACCTTAATGATTTCTGAAGTGGAAGCAAAGCTGCTAGTCGATCAATTTCACGTACCAGAAACACACGTTTTCCACCTACCATTTATGCTGCCTGAACCACAACAGACAGACACATTACGCAGTTTCGAAGATCGCGAACATTTTATTAGCATCGGCAACTTTCGACATGCTCCAAATTGGGATGCTGTACTGCAATTGAAAACAGAAATATGGCCAAAAATTCGCAAGCGCTTACCGAAAGCAGAGATGCATATTTACGGTGCATACCCACCACCAAAAGCCACACAACTGCATAATGCAAAAGAAGGCTTTTTAGTGAAAGGCTGGGCTGAAGATGCTCAAACTGTGATGCAACAAGCGCGACTTTGCTTAGCACCATTACGCTTTGGCGCGGGAATTAAAGGCAAATTAGTGGAAGCCATGCAAGTCGGCACACCGAGCATCACCACCAGCATTGGCGCGGAATCTATGCATGGCGTATTACCTTGGAATGGCGTGATAACCGACAACATAGACACCTTTGTCGACGCCGCTGTTTCGCTCTATGAGGACAAAGAAAGCTGGCTATTAATGCAACAAAATGGCAACACAATATTGCAAGCTCGCTATCAAGCAGAAGAGTGGGAGCCCAAACTGATCAATCGATTAAAATTACAGCTTCAGCTAAAAGAAAGCCTAAGAAACAAACACTTTCTAGGATTAATGCTGCGGCATCACAGCCTTAAAAGCACGCAATACATGTCCCAATGGATAGAACTTAAAAACAAAAATGAAGAGAAATAGCGCTAACGAAAAAACACACTAAGCAGAAACAAAACGACTTTTAGCCTCTCGCTCACGCACTTTTTTCATTACAGCCTGCTGAGAGGCTTTGTTCATACTGCCCCACTGACTAATTTCCTTGCCAGTACGGTAACAACCAACACAAACATCTTCGTCATTCAAAAGACAGATATTTACACAAGGGGATTTTAACTGAGGTTTTGGCTTAGTCATTCTTAATCAACATACATAAAAAAGGCCTTAGTGAAAAAGATCACCAAGGCCTCTGATTCTAATATTCAGCGTTATGGTACACACGCTGCACATCATCAAGATCATTCAAAAGATCCAAAAAGCGATCAAACTGCTCCACTTCTTCACCTTGAATTTCAATCGTATTTTGAGCAACAAACTGAATTTCATCTACTTCGAATTCAATGTCACCAAACGCATCCGTAATGGCCGTTTTAGCTTTGCTGTAATCAGTATGCGGTGCAAATACTGTCACCTTACCGTCTTCCAACTCAATGTCGGTTACGTCAACATCCGCCATCATTAGTGCTTCTAATACCGCTTCTTCATCCGTACCGGCGAAAACAAAAATAGCGCTGTGGTCAAACATGTGACTCACGCTACCTTGGCTACCAATTTTGCATTTTACTTTGTTAAAGCAAGTGCGCACATCACCAAAAGTACGGTTTGGGTTATCAGACAAACAATCGACGATAACCATTGTATTACCAGGACCAAAACCTTCGTAGCGAGCAGTATCAAAATCTTCTCCACCACCGCCTTTCGCTTTATCAATTGCTTTATCGATAACGTGAGTTGGCACCTGATCTTTTTTAGCTCGATCAATCAGAGAACGTAGTGCCAAATTACCATTAGGATCAATACCACCGGATTTTGCGCAAACATAAATCTCACGGCCGTACTTACTGTAAACCTTGGCTTTTTGGTCAGACGTTTTTGCCATGGACTCTTTGCGGTTTTGAAAGGCTCTGCCCATTACATATTCCTATTCTATACAGTCTTAAAAGTAAGATTCTAACGTGTAGCCCAAAAAGAAGGAACTGCTAGCCAAACATAAATACAATAAAAAGCCAGCCTTACCAACACAAAAATATCATGAAACAAAAGAACCTAGTCAATATTGGCACACAACAAGTAGTGTAAAAGTACAACAACTCACTGTGAGCTAGGAAAGTTGTCTAACAACTTTCGCAAGCACCGCAATCGCTTGATGAATTTGCTCTGGTGAAACACGGGCAAAGCTCAGTCTTAGAAACGAGTCATCAAGTGGACTATTACACGGAAAAAAGGGTGTTCCAGGAAGAACCAACACCTTACCTTTTAATGCCTCAGTCAGTACTCGTTGCGATGAAACACCTTCAGGCAATTTCACCCAAAAGAACATTCCGCCAGCAGGAAGTGAAAATTCAACAAGATCGCCAAGCTGTGTATTCAAAGCGTCAGCCATCACGTCACGCTTTTCTTTATAAGCTTTTTGGAGCTGGATAACATGATCCGGATATTGTCCAGACTTGAAGAACTGGGTAATCATACTCTGAGAAAGACGGTTAGTATGAAGATCGACGGCTTGTTTTACTTTCACTAAATAGGGAGAAAATGCATCACAGGAAACGATGTAACCAGTACGCAACCCCGGCCATAAAACCTTCGAAAAACTCCCCATATAAAGCCATGGCGCTTGCTTTATTAGCGTTGAAATTGGCGTTAGGTCAACATTGTCATAACAAAGATCACGGTAAGGATCATCTTCAATGAGCAGTATATTTTTCTCATCAAGCAAGGCTGCGATCTCGCGTCGACGCTCTAAACTATAACATTGCCCAGCTGGATTCTGAAAATTAGGAATCAAATACACCGCTTTAGGATGATACTTTTCAATCGCATCGCGTAAAGCAGAAACAGACATACCCTCTTTATCCGACACGACATCTTGTATGTTTGCACCTTGTAATTTAAACACCTGACAAGCAGCAAGGTACGTTGGCTGCTCAGTTAAAATAGTCGAGTTTTCATCTAAAATTAAACGGCTGACGATATCCAAACCTTGCTGCGAGCCGTTGGTCACGAGCACGTTATCCGTCGAGGTTTCAATACCTCGCCCAGCCACAATAGATACAATACATTCTCGCAGGTCTTTTTCACCTTCACTTGGGCCATATTGTCGGCTGTCGGTTAAGAGTTCTAACCTAGGGTAAGCAGGCATTACATTCTCATCAGGTAAACCACCAGCCAAAGATAAAATATCCGGCTGTTGACTATAATGCAGCAGCTCACGAACCAAAGAGGCTTCCATATTTCGTGAGTGAGAAGTCAATAAATGAGAAATATCCATACCAAACGCCTCGATAAATTAAGAGTAGAGAGACAGAATCTGACATTTAAAAAGAATAAAAAAGATACAATTCTTGATTGATTGGAGCATACAGAAGAAAAACGAATTATTTACCGCTCATCTCCCTTCGCCTCAGCTTGCAATAAGTATTCGAACTGCTGATCTTTTTGCAGCCAAAGGTCATTCACCCATTGCTGAAAATACGCCCGATATTCTGCATCATTTTGGTAGTCACCAAGCAATGCAGGTTCAATCGGCATCATTCTAATATGTACTTTTATCTTGGGGACATTCCCACAAAGGTAGTCAAAAAAACTTGGGATACCTTCGGGATAAACAATGGTTACATCAATTAACTGATGTAACTTGCCATTCATGGCATTCAGCGCAAAGGACAAACCTCCCGCTTTCGGTGTAAGAAGGTGCTTGTACTGGTTAGACTGTTGTCGGTGTTTTTCTTCTGTAAAACGCGTGCCTTCGAGAAAATTCATAATCGAAACGGGAAAATACTGAAACTTTTCACAGGCTTTTTTCGTCACCTCAATGTCTTTTCCTTTCAGTTCAGGTCGCTTCTTGAGCAGCTCAGGACTGTAACGTTTCATAAAGGGAAACTCTAATGCCCACCACGCCAAACCGATAAAAGGCACCCAAATAAGCTCGCGCTTTAAAAAGAACTTGATGAAAGGAATGCGTCTATTAAACAGGCGCTGGAGAATAAGAATATCCACCCAAGATTGGTGGTTCGCGGTGATCATGTACCATTCGTTTTTCTCAAACGCATTCACACCAGTAACATCAATTGCGGAGCGCCCAAAGTAACGCTGATTAATGTTATTCACTCCGATCCAGAAAGTAGCAATTCGGTCTAGAATGACATTCAGCACAGCACGCACTCTCGGAAAAGGAAGCCCCCCTTTTAAAACAGCCAATATTATTACTGGCACAAAGCAAAACAGAGTGTTTAGTACAATCAAAACAAATGAAAGCACGCCTCTTAAAACAAAGAAATTAATCATGGACTAGCTCAAAAAACGAAAAATAGTGCACTATTTTAAAGGAAATCCTCATTATTTACACTCCAATCAAGTAGCCAGCTTTCCTAATAAAACAGTATAGTAAATAGACCGTTAGAATAACTTATCAACCAACACCTTAGATGAAGCGATTACACAGCAAAGCAATGATAACAGAGCAAACTGCTTCACTATTTTTAGTAGTGCACACTATAGGATTTCAAACCCAGCTATGACCATGACTAAAGGGTTAAAAATTCGCCATAAACTATTTGCCGTTTTTGTATTAAGTAACGTATTGCTAATAGTGTCTATGTGGCAAGTCTTTCAATGGAGCTTTGATAAAGGCTTCGTCTCCTATGCGACAGAACGTGATCGCGATTTCCTTGAACAAATGGCCAACAGAACAGCCAACCTATATATCTATTACGATGATTGGTACTTCCTGGTACAAGAAAGCCGCATGGAAAGTGAGTGGCAGCAAGCAAAACTTGAAAATCTTCGCGATCTTGTGCCGCCCCCAAGCACACCCAATCTAGATTTAATTTACCCATCACAATACTACCGCCAGCGTTTTTTACTGTTCGATAGCCAGAAGACCCCCATTATCGGCGAAGTTAAATTTGCGGACGCAGAAACGCATGCGGTAAAAGTAAACAAGAAAGTCGTCGGCTATGTGGGCCTTCGATCTATTCGTGAATTAGTTCAGGATCAAACAGTACGCTTTGTGAGACAGCAAGGTGAGGCATTTTTGCTGATTTCCGCTTTCATGCTCATCATTGCTGCACTGTTAACTTGGCCTTTAGCTCAATGGCTAAGCCGCCCAATAACCTCCATGCAAAGAGCAACTAAAAAACTAGCGGCGGGTAAATTTGAGACACGCATCGCTGTAAATGGCTCTGATGAACTGGCAAGCCTAAGTTGTGATTTTAACAATTTAGCCTGTACATTAGAGCATACAAGAGAAGCACGTAAGCGCTGGGTAGCTGACACAGCCCATGAACTAAGAACACCAGTCGCTATTTTACGTGGCGAGATTGAAGCAATGCAGGACGGCATTATTAAGGTAACACCTGACAGCCTTGCATCACTACAGCAAGAAACATTGCACATTGCACGTCTGATTGATGACTTAAACCAATTATCAATGCATGATGTTGGAAGCCTAAGCTACAACATGGAAGACATTGCGATTAACGACATTATTGAACAAACCGTTCAATCTATGACGTTACCTTTCAATGAAGCTGGACTGGATTTGATATTTGAATATTCACAGAAAAAACCTATTGTTATGAATGGTGACGCTGATAGGTTGCATCAGTTGTTTTCTAACCTGATGAATAATTCACTAAAATACACAAACGCTCCAGGGACCTTGACGGTAAAACTAAAAAAGGCGAACAAGAAAGCGATCATTTTATTCGAGGATTCAGCGCCTGGAGTAAGTGATGAGGATAAAGAGAAAATTTTCGAGCAGTTTTTCCGCGTTGAAAACTCACGAAACAGAGCAACAGGAGGCAGAGGTCTAGGTCTCGCCATTTGCTCTAATATTGTAGATGGACATCAAGGCACTATCAGTGCATACCACTCTCCTGATGGTGGTTTAGGAATAAAAATAGAATTCCCTTTAAATTAATATGGAACGAATAACATTATGAGCAAAGTACTAATTATTGAAGACGAACCAAAATTAGCAGAATTAATGGGTGCTTACCTAGAGCAAGCAGGTTATGAGCACCATCACCTTGACCGCGGTGATGTTGCCGTAAACTACATTAAAAACAATGCTGTCGATATTATTTTGCTCGACTTGATGCTACCAGGGTTAGATGGCGTCGAGATTTGCAAACAAGTTCGTCAATTTAGCGGCGTGCCTATTATTATGGTGACAGCCAAAGCTGAAGAAATCGATCGCCTAATTGGTTTAGAAATGGGTGCTGACGATTACGTATGCAAACCATTCAGCCCTCGCGAAATCGTTGCTCGTGTGAAAGCGAACCTTCGTCGAGTTGAACTAGACCAAGCTGAATCACCAAGAACAGACGGTTTTGACCTAGACGTAGATCGCCTACGTGCCACTTACAAAGGTGAGCTGATTGACCTAACGACTGTTGAATTCCAGTTGCTTCAACTACTAATCAAAGAACCGGGTCGTGTCTTTGGCCGAGATCTGATAATGAAGAGCATTTACGCTGACAGCCGTGTCGTAAGTGACCGTACAATTGATAGCCATATCAAGAAACTGCGTAAGAAAATATCTGCCGTAGCGCCAGAGTTAAATGTTATTCATTCCGTTTATGGAGCTGGTTACCGTTTCGAAAACAACGACCAGTAATATCCTGCTAAGGAATAGGCGTTGGACAATTTTTTAGACGTATTGGTTTTTTCATTTTCCATTACATTGCCAATATTCTTAATATTGGCGCTAGGCGTATTGCTACACCGAATACGCCTTATCAATGACAACTTCGTTGATATTGCCTCTAAATTAGTGTTCAACGTCACCCTTCCCGCCCTACTCTTCATTAGTATATCTAAATCAAATATCAGCCAAGATACCGACTTATCACTGGTGATATTTGCCATGCTTGCTGTCACTATCACTTATATAGCTTTAGAGCTATTTATGTCGTTTTGGATAGCGGATAAAGCCGAGCGCGCAGTGCTGGTTCAAGGCGCTTTTCGTTCCAACATGGGGATTATCGGTTTAGCCTATTGCGTAAACGCTTATGGCAATGAAGTATTCTCAGTCGCGGCCGTTTACTTAGGTGGCGTCACCATATTATTTAATATTTTGTCTGTGATTGGATTAAGCCGAGCTTTGGGTAAAAACGCCAGCTTTACAGGCATAATAAAAGGCATCGCGAAAAACCCTTTAATTATCGCCATTGTGGCAGCCTTTGCTTGCACATTATCAGGCTTCACACTTCCTTCTACACTTTATAAGACGGGCAGTTATTTTGCGCAAATGACACTCCCATTGGCCTTGCTTTGTGCGGGTGCGTCATTGAGTTTCAAGTCCTTAAAAAACGGCATGCTTGGCGCCATATTGGCATCAGTCGGTAAACTTGTGTTCATTCCATTTACACTGACTTTTAGTGGATATTTACTGGGTTATCGCGGTATGGAACTCGGTGTATTATTCTTAATGTCTTCTGCTCCAACCGCTTCTGCAAGTTATATTATGGTCAGAGCCATGAAGGGCAACGCCACTCTTGCTGCCAATATTATTGTGATAACAACGATTGCATCCTTGATTACTACAAGCATTGGCGTTACTTTGCTACGCAGTTTTAACCTTATCTAATTAAAGAAAGCCTTTCTTTCAACGAACACGGTTGCCTGTAAGTTATTAGGTCTTTCAGCATAATATAAGCAAGTGAGACACCCTTGATTTCACAATTTCGTAAACATCGCCTTTTTTTTCTTTCCCTTGGTTGTGTCATCCTGACTCTACTGTTCTTCGGTGTAAACACCATCGCCTATCAAGCACTTATCATCAACAAACACTCGGAAGGCCAAGATCAGCTGCTCGATTACGTCATCGAATTACGTAATGAACTAAAAGGCTACCATATTCTGCCCTACGCCCTTGCAGACAACCCAACGCTATTAGACTTTATGGAGAACCCAAAGGACGAGGCGTTAACCCAGCAAATTCAACGACAGCTAGAAGACCTTACTCACGTATCAAAAACATTAGATTGGTTTATTCTTTCCTCACAAGGAGATTTGCTTGTCTCAAGTGAGCAATCCCCGCATTTTAAACTGGACGATTATTTCGACAAACAGAGCTTAAGCAATGTCCTGAAAGACCAACAAGGAGAATATATTCTGGTTTCTGGCTACAACGCTGAGCTATCTAAATCCGCACATATCGTCATGGCGCCGGTTTATACGCCTTCAGGATTAGCCGGAGCAGTTGTTGTCCGTATCAATGTGAACGATCTAATTGAGCGCTGGAACTTATCAGATGATCTGGTCGTGATGACAGATCAAAACAGCCTGATTTTTTTAGCCAGCAAAGTAGATAGATTGCTAATTAGTGACTGGCTAAGCAACTACAGCAATGTGCAGTTTTTAAATAATACTCGCTCTAAAATATACCATTTAAACAATGAAAGTTACTTACTGCAAAATGTCACTTTGGACGATCTAAAATGGCAAATTCACTATTTATCCAATTTGAAAACCATCCAAAAGAAAGCACAGAACATTGCATTTATAAGCTTAGGGATCTTCGCCTTAATCTTTCTATTTTGGCTATATCGAAGAGAACGCGCATTAAAAATCGCGTCCAAACTTGAAAATGAAATCCTCATTGCCGACAGCGCCCTGCGTCAGCGTGCGCTAATTGAAAACACACACGTAGGACTTTTACAGCTGACCAAAAGCGGGGAAATCTCCTTCGCAAACCCAATGGGCCTGAGCTATCTTGGAAAAAGCGCTCAACTCAACGCACGCTATCTTCAGGATTTTTTACCTAATTGCCCCGAAAACCATACCGCACTTACCTTTGTGCAATCGTTACAAGAAGCAGAATCAAAAGACACGGTGCTGACTAGCAACTTGTTAGGACAAGAAGCGATGTTACAAAAAGACGATGGACAACTTTTCCCTGCCCTATTATCTGTTTCACCACTTGAATGGAGCGATTCTCAAGGATACTTGGTGACACTAATCGACATTAGCAAAAGAAAAAAAGCCGAATTGAATTTATTGGAAGCCAACACAAGGCTAGAAGAACGTGTTCTAGAACGAACAAAAGCCCTTGAAGTCGCACAGCAAGAGTTATTAAGAACTGAAAAGCTCGCCGCCATAGGGCAAATGTCTACCGCCATTGCTCACGAACTGAATCAGCCCCTTACCGGCATCAGAACACTTGCTTACAGCACTGAACTACTATTAAAAAGACAAGAACCCGAACAAGCCTTAAAGACGTTAGTTGATCTAGAATCTCTTGTGGTGCGAATGCAAAAACTGACTAGCGAACTAAAAGTCCTCGCCTATCGTCGACCTGAACAACTTATTCCCACATCAATAAAAATGGCGGTCAATTGCGCAATAGAAAGCCTTGGTGATGATGCCCATGACGTACAATGGGATATAGAATTGCAAGATTCAGACAAGGTTATTGCTGAACCGACTAGGTTAGAGCGTATTTTTGCCAACCTTATTAGCAATTCAGTCCAAGCCTGCAATGAATTAAAAATTCCCCCAAGGATTCAAATCGCATTACAAGAGGAAGATGGCTATATCAGCATCAATTATCAAGACAATGGACCAGGTATTGATAAAGCACAATTAGCGCATATCTTTGAACCCTTTTTCACGACCAAGCCAATCGGTAAAGGATTAGGACTTGGTCTTGCTATTAGTGCCAACCTTGCGAAAGACATGAACGGAGTACTTAAGGCAAGCCATAACTCTGCGGCGCAATTAGTCTTCAGATTAACCCTATTAAAGGCCTAACATGGAAAATAACAACACCAGCAATCACATCGAAATTTGGCTGCTTGATGATGACGATATCGTACGTTCAACGACGGCCCAATGGTTACGCTTATCCAGTTACACAGTGAGAGAATTCCAAGACGCTCAAGACCTCATTGACCATTTCAGCGTTGGTTTGCCTTGCATCATTGTTAGCGATATTCGAATGACCCCCATTGATGGGCTCACACTGATGAATAACTGTCTTTCACAGGAAGCTGAACTGCCTTTTATTCTCATCACAGGCCACGGTGATGTCGATACTGCCGTTAATGCTCTTCGTGATGGCGCCTTTGACTTCCTCGAAAAACCCTTTGATCCGAATCGATTATTACAAACCGTAGAAAAAGCCATTCAACTGAGAAAGGTACAACAGCAACACGCAAACCAATCTCAATATTTGGGTGAGTTACATGGCTTGGAAGAAACGATTATCGGACAAAACGAACAAATCATTCGAGTAAGACAGCAAATTCGCACCTTTGCCAGCATGGATACTCACGTCATTGTTTACGGGAAAACAGGTTGCGGAAAAGAACTAGTCGCCAAAGCGCTGCACGACTGCAGCCCAAGAAGTAAACACCCCTTTGTTGCTATAAACTGCGCTGCCATTCCTGCTGATCTTTTTGAAAGTGAGCTGTTTGGACATGAAGCTGGATCATTCACCAGTGCCAATAAACAACGAATAGGCAAGCTGGAGCACGCCAGTGGCGGCACCCTCTTTCTAGATGAAATAGAAAGCATGCCTTTGCCAATGCAAATAAAACTATTGCGCGTATTACAAGAAAATCAGCTAGAACGTATCGGCAGTAACAACACTATACAAATAGACCTTAGAGTGGTTGCCGCTGCTAAAAACGACTTACAGACACTCGACAATTTCCGACAGGACTTATTCTTTCGACTCAACGTTTCTCAGATTCACTTACCAGATTTACGCAGTAGAGGAGCAGACATTCCCCTACTTTTCGAGCATTTCTGCCGTATTGCCGTAAAAGAACGGGGTGGTGATTTCAAACCATTAAGCCCAATAGATCACGAAACACTCACCGTATATGGCTGGCCCGGCAACGTTCGTGAACTCAGAAACGTCGCTCTACGCTATGCCTTAGAACCCAACACGAGCATAGCCAAGATACTTGCTGGTTATCAGGCGCAAGACGACATAGACACCATCACGCCATTACCTCTAAGTGTCAAAGTCCAAGAATTTGAACGCAGTTTGATAGAAGCCAGCATCCGACAACAAAAAGGTAATATTCAGCTGGTCTTGGAACAACTTCAACTTCCGCGCAGAACCCTAAATCAAAAAATGCAAAAATACGGCTTAAACCGAGTCGATTACCTAGATTAATCCGCTATTTAAGCAATTACATCAAATAAAGATATCAACAAAGTGATTCTCATATAATTTATTTAATGAGAATCACTTGCATCAAACCTCTAAAAATACTTTAATGATAACCATTATCGATTCAGGGGCTACATACGATGCAACTAAACATGCAAGACATCTATGACAATAGCGGCAGCATTAGCGAACAGGCGATGCCATGGCTATCTGGTCACAAGCAACGAATTACCCTTCTGCCTAATTTGCACTTACTCAACCAGCATCTAAGCAGTACTGCAGATGTGTCTATTCACGAAAAAGCTCAACCAGGCCTCTTTTTTTCTTTTTTGGGAACAGGCCCAATAAAAACCGTCGAAGATATTCAGTCTGTACAAATTAGTTATCAGGCAAGCGCCATTAGTGGCGACTTTATGATGAAAAAAGGCGAGTCATTTAGTCTTTTGCAGACGCATATTAGCCCTTCTCTTCTTGCGTCTGTTTTGGGCGAGACAGAAGATCAAGTGATTCAGCATTTTGTTGCTATGCGTAACCGGTTAGGCAACGAAAACGCTGTCATCCAACTTCCTGTCACTGGCAATACTCATCCAATATTAACCAATATTTTAAACCACAAAAGCCACTCAATTAGTCTAGCGGGGCATTTGTACTCACTTATTTTTACACTGATCGAGCAGCTGCAAATGCTTAGTCACCTCTCTCAATGTGAAGGTTGTCAAAGTAAGTTATTTAACGCGCAAAACCTGATTGAAGCACCAGAGTTAAACAAACTCGACATTCAACATCTTGCTCATACTGTAGGCTTAAATACAGAAGCATTAGCTATTGGTTTTAAACACCTTACAGGAAAATCAATAGAGAGCTATTTCACTCTCAATCGTATCGAATCAGCGGCCTCTAAACTTCGACAAAACCCTGCGGAAAAATCGCATATTGTCGCTCAAAGCGGTTTTTCTGAAGATCAATTTGAAGCGGCTTTCATTAAATATTTTGGTGTCTACAGCCACCAATATGAGCAAATACACTAAGCATTAAGTTATAGGAAATACATAAGACATGGCTCAATCAACTATCGCCCTCATCTACGGCACAGACACCAACAACACAGAAGAAGTTGGTCACAAGATAGCGAAACAATGGGAAGAATTAGGCGAGCAAGTTGATATATTCAACATAAAAGACATAGAGCTTAGCCAACTAGAACAGTACTCAATGCTCATTTTAGGGATTCCAACATGGGACTTTGGTGGCATTCAATCAGATTGGGAAGACATTGGCGACAATCTAGCAGACTTAGCTCTTGCTGATACGGTTATAGCGCTTTATGGACTAGGTGATCAATTTGGATATGGCGACTACTTTGTTGACGCAGTTGGTTGGCTTTACGAGAAACTGTTACCAACAAATGCCACATTTATTGGTCAATGGCCCACCGAAGGTTATGAATTTGAAGCATCGCGCGCTTGCGTTCATAACAAAGAATATTTTGTCGGTTTAGCAATCGATGAAGACCAGCAATTTGAACTCACTGATCAACGTATAGAACAGTGGGTCATCCAGCTTTACGCAGAAAGAGCAGTAGAAGCCGCTTAAGTTATCGTCTGACTGGCCATTGCAGTAAAAGCTAACGACTAATTTGGTACACCAAACATTCGCTGCCCCGAATGCCCAAATTTAGCTTACTGCAATGAGATAATTTGACGGCTTGCTCTAGCCTGTGTGAAGAACGTGACTACCTCTCCTTTCTCTCCTGCTTGGAGGTAGTCACGTATTTTTCTTTTCTTCTAGATACTATTCGTTATGATGTAAGAGAAAGCATTAAATTTCTTCTACACACAGTTGATATACATGAACCTACAACTTTCGGATATTGTTATCCTGCTACTTGTTTTTGCCGCCATTTATGCATGGTGGCGTAATGCCTTTATTAGAGAGCAAGCTTTAATATGCGCCAAAAAACACTGTGAATCTCTAAATCTACAGTTACTAGAAGACAGTGTAGCAGGGTCTGAATGGCGGCCGACTTGGCAACATGGCCAAATCAAAATAAAGCGCAGCTATAAATTCGAATTTAGCTCTAGTGGTATTGCCCGATACCAAGGAAAAATTAGCTACCTCGGCCCCCATAAAACAGAGATATGGCTAAGCCCACATGACTTTTGAGCACCAAAAGACAACACCATGCAATAAAATATCAACGACAGTCACATTTATTCACACAACAACGACAAGATAAATTCATATTTTTATTTCATTTAATTGCAAATGTGGTCATAGTAGAAATAGAATACATGTGTAAATAAGTGTAATGATTTGATAGACAAAGCGTAAACTTAGGCTATCGACCTAATACCCTCAACTAAAGTCTATCTGTTCCACATATAATAAAAACGCAGGATAAATTATGTTGGCAAACCTTAGTTTTCGTACAAAATTACTTTCCCTACTCATTGCTGCGGTTCTTGGATTCGTTATTGTCACTGCTGTTGCCTTGCAGGGTTTAAACGTCCAAGAAACATCCTCATCAAAATTTGAGCGACTAACAAGCGTTGATAAAAATCTGTCAACGCTCATCATCACCTTGATGGAAGAGTATGAAGCCCTTTCTACAATCAATGACAGCTCCTACGACAGTTATTTAGAACAACTAAACGCGAGCAACGAGTCTTTTATCGCGACGCTTCAAAAAGACCTAGCAAGTCTTCAAGATGAAGGCGCTAAAGAAAACCTTAAAAACATCATCACTTCCTTAGCTGACTACAACGATTCATTAATATTATTGGTTAAGCAAAGACATAAAGTGGGCTTTAATGGCTCATCTGGCCTAAAAGGTGAAATATCTCTTTTAGGTGAAAAAGTGACTGAAGACATTTCCTTCTTAAGTCTTGTTAAGCAAGAATTCTTACCCGTTCGCGAAGCAGAAAAGAACTTTATCTTTGAGCCCACACCAGAAAACAAAGCTTCGTTCATGGAACGCTACGACAAATTCTATAAACGCGTAGTGAACTTTGGCCTAGAAGAGCGTTTTGGTGAAGTTATTGGCCAATATTTTGCGGCGGTAGAAAACCTTAGTAAAGAAAACCAAATCTTAAAAGATCTACAAGCACAGTTCTCTACCAATAAAGCGGCGTTCGCGCAAACACGCTTAGCCACAACCGATTACATGCAGAAAGCCGTACAAGAAGCACGCCAACAAGCTTCTGTAAGTTCTCAGCAAGCCAGCATAGGCCTGATCATTGTTAGTGTGATTGTCGCTATTATATCCGCTCTAATGATGATGGGTATCGGCAGCAGCGTTAACAAAACCCTAAACCAAATCATTAAAGATTTAGGTAAAGTGAAAAGCGGTGATCTGACGGCACGCTTACATGTAAACAGCAAACGTAACGATGAATTTGACTCTCTGTGTAGTTCTGTCAACGAAATGACAAATGGACTGGGTAGCGTTATTGGCGACGTAGTCAACACCACGCAAGGTGTCAACAACATGGTAGCCGAGCTTAATACATCGGTTGTAAACATTGCTCAGAGCAACCGTTCCGTTAGCGAACAGACAAACTCTCTAGCGGCAGCTACCGAAGAAATATCCACCACTATTTCAAGCATTTCCCATACAACAGAAGGCTTAAGCAGTCAGTCTCAGAATACTTATGAGTCTGCCAAAGTGGGTGCAGAAACGATAAAAGGCGCACTTGCAAATCTGTCTAGCACTATCAGTGTGGTAAACAAAACTAGCCAGCAGCTTAACGAGTTAGGCCAACTGTCTAAAGACATCGACAATGTCATTGGTATGATTAACGATCTAGCTAATCAGACCAACTTATTAGCCCTAAACGCAGCTATTGAAGCAGCGCGTGCCGGTGAAGCTGGTCGTGGTTTCTCTGTCGTGGCAGATGAAGTTCGCTCTCTTGCAGAAAAAACAGTTGATGCAACAGCGAAAATTACTGACATAGTAAGCACGATACAGTCGTCTACTCAAACGGCGATTGAAACAATGCAAAGCGGTCAAGATAGCCTGCACTCTATTGAAGAGTTCAGCGAGAAAGCTGAGCTTGCGATTCGAGACATTGAGCAAAATGCACAAACTAGCTCTGCATCTTCTATCGATATGGCAAGATCCATCCAAGAAGTCGCGAAAACCGCAGTTCACATGAGTGAAGAGATGGATAAGATTGCTCAGCAACTTCAACGCGATAACAGCTACATTAACAGCATTGAAGGCAATACCCGCGACATTCACAATCAGGTAAGCAGCCTAGATAAAAAAACGAGCGTTTTCACTACTCGTTAATGCAAGACAAATAAGAGACCAAAAAAACCGGCCTAAAAGCCGGTTTTTTTTATCTCATTTGCTATGAACCAGAAATAACTGATTATGCTAAGTCAGCAAATTCTTTTTCCCAATGCTTAGCTTCTTTCTTAGACGGTCCACCTAAAACATTCACCGCGGTACGCATGCGTGCACGTGAAATATCAGAACCTAGAATCGCCATTGAATCAAAGACAGATACAGAAGCGGTTGTACCAGAAATAGCCACAAACAAAGGCGCAAAGAAGTCCTTAGGCTTAATGCCCATAACTTGTGCTAGCGCTTTCATTTCATTAAAGATGTTATCTTTTTCCCACTGGTTCAATGCTTCTAGACGCCACAACGCGAACTGCATCGCTTTACGAAGCGTTTCTTCTTCCATTTTTATAGAAGAGAAATCTTCTTTCGTAATAGGCAACATACCTTTTAGGAAAAAGCCTGCCACATCCGCAACATCAGAAAAAGTTTCTACTCGTGGCATTACCAAAGGCAAAATCTTCATCAAGTATTCTGGGTTCAGTGCCCATTCAACATATTTCTGAGCAAACGCTTCTGGCGATAGATTCTCGCGAATCCACATACCGTTTAACCAGCTCAACTTCTCAACATCAAAAACAGGGCCACCCAAAGATACGCGCTGAATATCAAAATGCTCAATCATGTCATCAAGCGAGAATTTTTCACGCTCATCAGGCATAGACCAGCCCATACGACCAAGGTAATTGATAACGGCTTCAGACATATAACCCATACGTTGATAGTACAAGATACTCGTTGGGTTCTTACGTTTTGATAATTTAGACTTATCAGGGTTACGCAGTAAAGGCATATGGCACAATGTCGGCATATCCCAACCAAAGTATTGATACAACAATATGTGCTTAGGCGCTGAGTTAATCCATTCTTCACCACGAATAACATGGGTAATTTTCATCAAATGGTCATCTACGACGTTGGCCAAATGGTAAGTTGGCATGCCATCAGCTTTAAGCAACACCTGCATATCCACTTGAGACCAATCGATTTCAATTGTGCCACGAAGCATATCTTGAACCACACAAACGCCTTCTTCAGGCACTTTCATGCGGATAACATAAGGAACACCTGCATCCAGTTTCGCCTGAATCTCTTCTTGGCTCAGCTTAAGCGCTCTACCGTCGTACTTTTGCGGCAGACCTTGTTCTTTCTGCTCGATACGCATTTGATCCAACTCTTCCGGTGTTTCAAACGCATAAAACGCATGGCCTTTCTCGATCAGTTCTTGTGCATACTGAGCGTAAATATCGCCTCTTTCACTTTGACGATAAGGGCCGTATTCTCCCCCAACATCTGGACCTTCCGCCCAATCAAGACCCAACCAGCGAAGCGCATCCAAAATCATTTTTTCAGATTCTGGCGTGCTGCGAGTTTGATCCGTATCTTCAATACGTAAAATAAACTTACCGCCCATTTTTCGAGCAAACGCCATGTTAAATAGCGCGATATAAGCAGTTCCTACATGCGGGTCACCTGTTGGTGAAGGTGCAATACGTGTTCTTACCTCTGACATAACAATCTCATTTATCTGTTGCCTGAAAATATCACTATTATAAGCCTCTCACAGCCTGTGAGTAAGAGGGCTGAACTATCTTTTCCGTTTAGATGTTTGATATTCATGAAACTTTACTTGTGCAGCCACTAAGCGCCGAAGAAACAAGTAGATAAAATAGCCAATAGCCTGCGCTGATTACTTATTTGTGCTGATAACGGAGCTGAGAAAGGCGAACGCCAATATCTACATCGGTTTTTAATGCCACCAAGGATCGTGACAAGAGACATTGTTCATATCCTCCCGCCAACATTTTCTGAGTCCGTTCCGAAAAAGACGCCAAATTGGCATAAATATCTTCAATTGTTGGAAACTCTCGAATAATGCCCAGTGCGGTTTTAGGACCAATCCCCTTCACCCCTGGAATACGGTTTGTTGTATCACCAACCAAGGCCCAATAATCAGTTAACTGATGAGGTTCCACACCGTACTTTCCAGGCACCCAGATTTTGTCATACCCCAGCTTAGCGAAATAATCGTACTGTAGAATGCGATCGTCCCCCAGCAATTGAGTGAAGCCTTTGTCCGTGGAAACAATATAAGATTTGACATTATTCTGCGCTGCTTTGACCGCCAAAGTGGCGATAAGGTCGTCCGCTTCCCAGCCATCTATTCTCAAACACGGCAGATGATTAAATCGAAAGACACGGGCAAAATCCGCTAACGATTCCAGCAATGCATCGTCCATGGGAACTCGGCCAAGCTTATACTCTGGATAGACTTTGTGACGCCACGTTTTACCGTTGGAATCAAACACAACCACAGCATATGATGGTTCAAACTGATGAGTTAACTTCGCCAAAGCTTCTATTGCAATGCTTTGTGTACGTTCCACTCGACGCTCTAAATCTTGCTCGGATTCTAATGCAGCATAAAGTCGACGAATTAAATTTAAACCGTCAATAATGAGTAATTTTTTATCCACACCAAACCCTTATTTTTACTTCTTTGCTTTACAGACAAAACTTTTTATTAGGGTAACATGAGTAAACATGCACCACGATAACTAGTATGATGATATTCCAATAACACAAAAGGACTCTGTTATGAAAAAGCAACCAGCCTACTTGTATGTAAGCGTTCTTTTAGGCACGTTAACTCAACCTATTTTTGCCACGCCAATCGACGCGGTCATTGGTTTAAGCAACAGTCAAATAGTCGAAAACAACCCAACCATAAGCCTGTCTCCAATCTCAGGCACTTTGCTACCACTGCAAGATAACTTCGCCCCCATTACCCATTTACAGAATGATTCATCAACCAATTGGATTAATGAAGTGGGACAAGAAGTCAGAGTAGAGCATAAACAAAGAGACCTAAGCTACACAGGCACTCTCACTCAAATACAACAAAATAACCGTACCATGTGGCTGTCCATAAATGGCCGCCTAACACAATTACCGCTGGATGATTTCTACCTAATTCCGCTGACAAAATCGGAACCCCAAAAAAACGCAACAGCACTTACCTTCCCTGTCAGCTATCAAACCAACCAGCTTTCTTGGTCACCACAGCTCAGCCTAATATTTGAAAATGGTCAGGTGACTCTTTCGCAACAAGCTTTATTGAGCAATCACTCCAACACACAGATTGATATTCGAAAGAGCTTATTACACTACTCAAATAACATTAGCCCGCAGCGCTTTAAAATAGAACGCAGTTCTCTTGCCATGGGTGACATGAAGCAAGAGGTAAACTATCAAGACAACGAAATAAGTTATCCTTTAAAAGAAAACGCTCTTTCTATTTCCCCCTATTCCAATACCTTAATACCGTTACCGAGCAGCAACAGCGAAATAGACAAACAAGTTCAACAAGCCAGTTTATATACCTATGGAAACAGTTCGGGAAAAATCGATCTAACCTTTAATAACACCGTCCATTTTTCATTGCCTAAAGATGGCTTCCCTGGGGTATATAAAACCTTCTGGAAAAAAGAAGGTTTACTGATTCCGGGCAACGAAATCACATTAAATACCGTTCGCGCCAACAACCCTCTTACCGTGACGACAAACAAAAGCCAAGATGTAACCGGTTACCTTACCCTTGTTAGCTCTACATCCGAAAAACTTCCCACGACACAGGTCTGGACTGCCACAATAGAAAACCATTCCGATAAAGCACAGCACTATTCAGTGGAACACAGTACAAACAGTCTTGTAGAGTTATTAGCGGGCGACGCGGCAACACAGACAAATGCCAAAGGCATAAACCTTAGCGGTAATATAGAAGCGAATTCAACGAAGACAGTAACCTATAAAATAGAGCTGAAAAACTAATCACTACAAAATAAAGAGAAATGGGGGCCAACCCCTCATCTCTCTTGCATTAATTTTTCACAATCCGATCCTAATTAAAATATTTCGTTATGATATGGTCAATAGTCATAATAGATATAGCAACTTAGGTACTGCCACAAGTTAAAAACTTAAGGTAGTATTATAACTATATTTCATAATACGAGCCCACAGAGATCTATGAAAAAGCATATTATATCATCACTCATTGCCGCAGCAGTGCTATCCAGTGCGACTGCAAACGCTGAAAGCATTTATCAAGTATACAAATTAGCTCAGCAACATGACCCAAGTCTTAGAGCGGCAGCTGCCACTTATCAAGCGCAAAAAGAAGGCGTAACAGTTTCCAAAGGGAACCTATACCCAAGCATCTCTTTTAACGGCAACCTTGGTTACGATAAAACAGACACTTCTTCCGCTGATTTTGACAGCACCTCAAACTCCTTGGCGTTGCAGTTAAGTTACCCAATTTACTCACCTGCTCTTAGTTATGCTGTTGACTCAGTTGAATTAAGCTCGAAAAGTGCTGGTATTAGTTATGAAAATGCCTCTGAAGATCTTGCTCTTCAAACGCTAACCGAATACTTCAACCTGTTAATTGCACAGTCCACCTTGCAAACAACAGAAGCTTTAGTAAAAAGTACAGCAAGTCAGCTAGATCGCGCTAAAAAGCAATATGAAGTAGGTTTGGCGTCTATTACTGACCTGCAAGACGCACAAGCGGAATATGACTCTGTTCGAGTAACGGAACTAAGCGCACGCTCTAGTGTGTCTTATGCTCAAAAAGCCTTGCTCCAAAGAACAGGACAAGAGATCAAAAACATTCCTCAACTGTCAAAAGACTACCCTATTCGCTTAGACCCAAATATGACAGTGGATTCTTTGATTGCTAAAGCGAAAATGGATAACAAAGATTTGAAAATTCTAAGCCTTTCATTGGAAAGTGCAGAGAACAATATCAATATCCAAAAAGCCAATGGTCGTACACCAACTGTCGCCATCACAGGCTCGCTATCAAGAACAGACACGGATTATAGCAACAGCGCCCCTGCTTCCATGCAAGACGGCGTCACGAACAATGCTTCCGTCGCTCTAGGCGTTAGCATTCCGCTTTACAGCGGTGGTGCAATCAACGCATCCATTCGACAAGCAACATCACAAGCCGAGTCTGTTGCTGAACAAAGAGCAAGCTCTATTCAGTCCATTGAGCTGAATATCCGTAGCCTATATCTTGATTTACAAACAGCCGTTGCTCAAATCGAAGCACAGCAGCAGCTAATCCGCTCTAGAACCAGTGCCTTAGAAGCAACAAGAGCTGGCTATGATGTGGGTACTCGTAACCTTGTTGAACTATTAGATGCACAATCTAATCTGTTTAATGCGCAAAATACTTACGAACAATACCGCTACAACTTTGTGTTGAAAAAGCTAAATCTTCTTGAAGCCACTGGCGACCTAACAGAAGACAAGATCAAAGAGCTAGACAAATGGCTGGTTGCTAAAAACTAACCGACTCAGTCTTAGCGAAAGAAAAAAGCCGTAAAACACTGTTTTACGGCTTTTTTATTGGCTTCAACACCCTGTCAGTATTATCGAGTTATCAACTTTTCTCGTTTTGTGAATCGAGCCAATACTTTATATAAACCATAAGCATCTTTGCTGCCTGCCAACTCACGAATTGAATGCATACCAAATGTTGGTAAGCCGATATCAATGGTAGGAACACCTATCTCGCCAGAAGTAATTGGCCCAATTGTGCTACCGCACGCCATATCACTACGAACGACAAAGCACTGTACATCGTAATTTTCTTGCGCAGCGATATCACGGTAAATGCTTGCTGTTTCACTGTTTGTCGCATAGCGCTGGTTCGCATTGACCTTAATAACCGCCCCTTTATTGATAGCAGGCGCGTGATTTTTATCGTGCTTGTGCGCATAGTTCGGATGCAATGCATGAGCATTGTCTGCAGACACCAACATAGAACGCTGAATGGATTGAACATATTGCTCTGGATCGGGTGTTAAACGGTGCAATACATCCTCTAAAAATGGCCCATTTGCGCCACACGCAGACAAACTACCAATCTCTTCGTGATCGGTGCAAATAAGCAAGCTTGGACGCTGTGAGTCACTATCTAATAGAGCCTGCAACCCAACGAAACAGCTCAACAAATTATCCAAACGAGCGGAGCAGATATACTCTTTATGCAAACCAACCAAAGCGGCTGGCTGAGTATCATAAAGGCTCAACTCGAAGTCTAAAATAGTAGCAACAGACAACTCTGGGTATTGCTTTTTCAGTTGCGCTTTTAACAATGAATGCAAATCGAATTCGTTTTCTGCGCCACAAAGAATAGGCAAAATTTCTTCTTGTGGATTCACAGAGAAGCCTTCGTTTGCCTGACGATTCAGGTGAATTGCTAGGTTTGGCACGACCGCGATCGGATCTTTAAAGTCCACTAAGCGGCTGACAATTTTACCCTCTTGGTTTTTTAAAGTGATACGACCTGCAATCGATAAATCTCGATCCAACCAAGTGTGAAGTAAAACCCCGCCATAAACCTCGACACCCAACTGGTGATAACCAAAACGATCGACTTGCGCATTCGGCTTCAACTTTAAGCAAGGACTATCGGTATGGGCACCAATCATTCGCCAACCAGTTTGATGCATAGTCAGCTGAGGCGTCGTAAAAGCAATTAAGGATGATTCATTACGCGTGACAAAATATTTCCCACCTTCCTCAATCACCCAGTTATCTTCTTCTAATAACTCGACAAAACCTTCCGCAAGCAAGGCGTTACGCATGCTGTCTGTGGCATGAAACGGCGTTGGGGAAGAGTGAAGAAATGACAGTAAAGAATCATTAAAGTTTGAAAATTCCATAATATCCTATAGCACAATGCTTTAAAAAAGTGACTTTTTAACACTTAAGCTAGCCTTACAGCTCAGTGTCTAATATGATTTTACTAATGATGTATTAAATAGACAGAGAGAACACATTCCGGATGAACTATAAACGCCTTTTGCTTTGCCTTTTAACCGGCTACACCTTTGCCTCAACCTCTGTGTCTGCTTATCAGGAGCTACAGCCTCCTCATGAATATGACAAAGTATCCAAAGAACTCGTCGAAATGCTGGAAGGCATTCATTATAACAGACCTCTTATCGATGATACCATTTCGGCAAAAGCGTTTGATTATTACATCGAAGCGCTCGATCCGACGAAAAGCTTCTTCCTAAAAAGCGACATAGAAAAGCTGTCTCAATACAGAAACAGCTTGGATGATGCTTTGCGCGATGGCGATACTCAGGTAGCCTACACTATCTACAATCTTTATCTTAAGCGCCTTGAGAAACGTTTGGTCGACCTAAAAAGCCAACTTCCGGAGATGGTAAAGGGCTTTGACTACACGATAGACGAAACATTAAACGCCGATCCAGAAACACTAGAATGGGCTAACAGTGAAGCAGAACTCGACGATTACTGGCGTAAACGCCTAAAAAATCGCGCACTCACGCTTAAATTAAATGGCGAAGACGAAGACAAAATCATTTCCGTCCTTGAGCGCCGCTATAAAAACCAACTTAAGCAGGTTGATCAGACAAACGCCACCGACGTTTATCAAACCTTTGCCAATGCCATCACCTCCGCGTTGGATCCTCACACCAGTTACTTTGCCCCACGAGCGTCAGAGACTTTCAATATCAATATGAGTTTGTCCCTTGAAGGCATCGGCGCGGTATTACAAATGGACGATGACTACACCAAAGTAGTACGTCTAGTGCCTGGTGGCCCTGCCGCCACACAAAGCGATCTAGCACCCAACGACCGCATAATTGCCGTGGGTCAAGAAGGCAAGCCCATGATCGATGTGGTGGGAATGCGTCTTGACGACGTTGTAGACATGATCCGTGGAGAGCGCGACACAAAAGTAATACTGGAAGTAACGCCGAGTAAAGGCGATACACAAACCAGTAAAAAAATCAGCATCGTACGTAAAAAAGTTAAACTTGAAGACCAATCCGCCAAAAAAGAAATTGTCGAAATAGAACGTGATGGCGAGAAATACAAAGTGGGTGTGATTAGTTTACCTACCTTCTATTCTGATTTTGCCGCCATCCAAGCTGGTGATAAAGACTACAAAAGCTCTACTCGTGATACTAAAAAACTCATAGAAGAGCTGCGTAAAGAAGACATCTCCGCCCTGATTCTAGATTTACGAAACAATGGTGGCGGTTCATTACAAGAAGCCAACGCCCTAGCTGGCTTATTCATTCCATCTGGCCCTACCGTTCAAATTCGAGATCAAAGCGGACGAGTCACACCATTAGGCGATTCTGACCCAGGCATAGCCTACAGCGGCCCAATGGCCGTCTTAGTGAACCGTATGAGCGCCTCTGCATCTGAAATCGTGGCTGGCGCCTTACAAGACTATGGACGCGCCTTAATTCTTGGCGATCAAACCTTCGGAAAAGGAACCGTTCAAGTCTTACAAGAAATGGACAAAGGCCAACTGAAAGTCACACAAGCCAAATTTTATCGTGTCTCAGGTGAGAGCACCCAGCACAAAGGCGTCATGCCAGACATTGCCTTTCCTTCTTTGATAGACAAAGACAACATTGGCGAGAGTGCTTTAGATAACCCATTACCATGGGATAAAATTCATGAAACACGCTACCCAGTTTACTGGAATATGCCTGCTTACTTGCCTATTCTAGAGCCTCGTCATGAAGACAGAATGGCAAAAGATCCTAATTTCATTGCCATCAATGAACAAATTAAAGAGTTCAAAGATCAGGTTGAAACCTATAAAACAATATCATTGAATGAAGCCACTCGTATAAAACAACGAGAAGAAAGCAAGAAAAGAGAGCTAGAACGCGAAAATAAACGCCGTACCGCACTCGGGCTTGAAACGGTAGACTCTGTTGATGATATAGAGCCTGTCGAAGAAGATACCTATGCAAAAGAAGCATCAGAAATCTTACTAGACTTCATCGCAACCAACCAAATGGCGCAAGCGCAAGCAGATAAGAAGACTGCACAAAAATAGCCTATAAAGGGCGAAGAGCTAAATCCTGCTGTTCGCCCTTTTCAACCCACTAATACGAACGTACCTAATACCATGGCTAAAGCCTCATCCGACCGCAACACCATAGACCTATTTGGCAAATCGCCAGGCCGTCCTAGAAGCCAACCTCTCACCAGAAAAGACCAGCTTAAACTCAATAAACGAGCCCAGCGTGAGAAAGAAAAAGCACAAGGACTGAAGCGCTTAGAACTTCTCATAGAGCAAGAGGTTATTGAAAAACTTGATCAACTTTGCAACCTAAACGGCTTAAAACGTGCTGAATGGCTAACATTGCAAATTAATAGCTCACTTGCCAATGGCAAAACCACCAAATCAAAAAGACCAGCCCCAAAGAGCGACACAAAAGTGAGTAAATAATCCCCATGAAAAAGAACCACTAACAATAGTGATTTGATATACTAGCCAGCCATTTAACACTGCAAACTGAAAAACAGACTCGATATGGCCAAACTGTATTTTTATTACTCCGCGATGAACGCTGGTAAATCCACCGTTTTACTGCAATCTGCTCACAATTACCAAGAGCGAGGCATGCGGGTTTTACTTCTTACAGCATCGATAGATGATCGATTTGAAACAGGGCATATTGCCTCTAGAATTGGCATATCAGCAGAAGCCTGCCTGTTTGATAACAGCACAGACCTTGTGGCGTTAATCCAGAATGAAATCAACCAGCAAACATTAAGCTGCATATTGATTGACGAAGCGCAGTTTTTAACCAAAGAACAAGTTTATGCTTTATCTGAAATTGTCGATAAACAACACATCCCTGTGCTTGCTTTTGGCATTCGCACAGATTTTCAAGGTGAGCTGTTCGAAGGCAGCCAAGCGTTACTAGCTTGGTCAGATAAGTTAATTGAATTAAAAACCGTATGTCATTGTGGTAGCAAAGCCACCATGGTCATTCGACTTAATGAACAAGGAATTCCTGTTAAAGAAGGCGCACAAGTTGAAATTGGTGGTAACGACCGCTACTTGTCCGTTTGCCGAAAACACTTTAAAGAAGCCGTGAGAGATTAATTATGTGGTTCAAGAACGCCCAGATATTCCAACTAAAAGATACCGAATCACTAGATACTAACGAACTAATCGACAAAATCCCGGAGTTCCCATTAAAAGAATGCGGATCTCAAGAAGAGTTCTCTTTCGGCTGGCTGCCACTCATTCGTAACAGCGAGCAATGGAGCTTAGCCAGCGATCGCTGCTTGTTGTTCCGCGCCGGTAAAGAAGAAAAAGTGTTACCTTCTGCCGTGGTACGTGAAGAACTAGAAGCCAAGGTCGCTGAAATCGAATTAATCGAAGGCCGTAAAGTAGGTCGAAAAGAAAAGTCTGACATGAAAGACGAATTGGTTTTCACGCTTCGTCCCAAAGCTTTTTCAAAGCGCACAGACATCTGGGCATACATTGATCTACAAGCCAAAATACTGGTTCTCAACAGCACCAATGCCAGCATGACAGAGCTGTTGTTTAAGCACCTGCAAACAACGCTTGGCAGTTTCCCAATGACACCTTTGCAAGCACAGGTTTCACCGTCTTCTCTGATGACAGATTGGTTAGTCAAAAACGAAGTACCAGCAAGTCTCGAAACCGGTGACGAATGTGAAATCCAAGATGCGTCAGAAGACAAAGCAACCATTCGCTTTAAATCTTTAGAGCCATTATCTGAAGACGTGACTCGTCACTTACAACAAGGCATGGCAGTAAAAAACCTAGGCCTTCGCTGGACAGATAAACTAAGCTTCGTACTACATGACGATCTAACATTACGCAAAATTAAATTTGATGATGCACTAAAAGAAGCTGCGTTTAATGATTCTCAAGGCGGTGGGTTATCCGACATGGACGCAAACTTTTCTCTAATGTCTCTTACCATGAGAGAGTTTTTTGCTTCCTATTGCATGTGGTTTGAAATCGATTAAAGCGCCATATTTATTGAGCTTGCCAAGCTTTTCCACAGATATCGTGGATAAGCTTGGGGAGAACATTCGCAAAGCCAGACAACAAGGCAGCCGCACAGAATACTCAATAAAAACAGCCAAAACGTAAAGCAACCAGATGCACAATCCTGAACCTAAAAACTCAGGACAATCATCCAAAAAACAACAGAAATAAACTTACAAATCAATCACTTAATTTTTTAAATTTACTTAACCGTTTTAGATAAATAAAGTCGACTTAAGCAAGCCATACCAATAAACACCCTTATATTGTCGTATTTTTAAATAGGTTCCTAACTGCATGACAACACTTAAAAAAGAAGAAGATATCGCTAAAAGAGTCACTCTGGTTGGCGCTGTTTGGGACGCTCTATTGGGGTTAGCAAAAATTGTTGCTGGATACTTTTCTCAATCACAGGCTCTTATCGCTGACGGCATCCATTCCCTATCGGATTTAGTCACAGACGTGTTTGTCTATTTTGCTTCTGCCAACTCCCGCCAAGGACCAGATGAAAACCATCCCTATGGTCACCTTCGCTTTGAAACATTAACCACCGTTTTTCTAGGAATGGTTCTGATTGTGGTGGCCTTTGGGATTGGTTACGAGGCCTTCAATGCAGATTCATCACAAGCTCAATTAACTTGGTATGGCCTAACCGCGATCCTTGTCACCATCGCTGTGAAGGAAGCCATCTTCCATTACACCAAAAAAGCGGGCGATGAAATCGGCAGCAAAATGTTGGTTGCCAATGCTTGGCACAGCCGTAGCGATGCGCTTTCCTCTGTTGCCGTATTAATAGGCTTAACTGGGGTCTACTTTGGTTATGGCTGGGCAGACATGGTGGCTTCCGTTATTGTCGCCCTATTAATCGGCAAAATGGCGATCAGCATGGTATGGGAAAACCTAGCGGAACTCGTAGACACAGCCCCTGACCCAAAACTGATTGCGCAAATCAAAGACACGGCCAACAGTCTAAAACACGTAATGGCGCCCCATGATGTGAGAGCAAGATCCATGGCTGGGAAAATCTATCTAGATATGCACATTCATGTTCCAAGCCACGCTAGCGTTAGCGAAGGACATTACCTTGGCGACTTGGTTGCTTACACCATTAAAAAAGCACACTCACAAGTAGAAGACGTGATGGTGCACGTGGATACCGATGAAACCATTCAGACAGACAGTTTCACCCATAAATCTGGCAAGCCACCACACTTAAAACTGCCTGCACGCCATCAAATTATAGCCGATTTAGGTTACCTACTGCGCCAGCATTCAGCGTACGTAGACATACCAAACACTCGGCTTCATTATCTGAACAATCAGCTTGATTTAGAAATCATAGCTCAGTCTGCAAACACAGCAGAAGGCGCGGATCTAAAACAACTGACAGCAAGAATTCTTCAGGAACTACAAACAACAAACTATATAAACAAAGCCACTGTGCTTTGGGCCTTTCCTGAATGACAAAGAAAGTGAATCAGCTAAGATTTTTGTAGGTCGCGGCTTCAGCCCGACAAAACCTTATATATCCTTATGAGCTTTTTGGGGCGTACTTTAGCGCAAAAAAATGTCATTTCTCGTGAAGAAGGTTTTGATTTTGTGTTGGGAGTTTTTTTGTCGGCCTAAAGGCACGACCTACAATTTACGCCAAAAACGACGAGCAATGAAACACGGAAAGATTCAATTACTCGTTCGGTTCATCGGTAAAAACATCATCGTTTAGATACTCCACTGGCAGCGCCTTACTGGTCTTCGCACCCATCATTTTCAGCCTTTCCGCTCTGGAAACCAAATTACCACGCCCAGCCGTCAGCTTTTTCAACGCCGATTCATGAGTACGACTCACCGCATCCAATTTACTGCCTATGTCATCCATATCCTGCACAAAACTCGAAAACTTGTCGTACATAGCGCCTGCTTGGCGTGCAATTTCAATCGCATTTTGACTTTGCTTTTCATTGCGCCAAATATTTTGAATGGTGCGTAATGTCGCCAACAAGTTAGATGGCCCGACAATAATAATATTGTGTTCAAAAGCTTCACTAAACAAACCATTATCGCCCTGCAAAGCCAGACCAAACGCCGCTTCGATTGGAATAAACAAAAGCACAAAATCCAATGAGGTCACACCTGGCAAGTCATGATAAGACTTAGCGCTTAGCTCCTTCATATGACGGCGAACGGCATCCAAATGCTGTTTCAGCGCTCGATTTCTGTCTTCTTCAGTTTCGGCTTCCATATAGGCCAAATAGCTAATTAGCACCATTTTGGAATCCACAATGATCTGCTTACCCTCAGGCAAATGAATCACCACATCTGGCTGCAAGCGTCGACCTTCTGCCGTTTGGTAGGAGGCTTGCGTCTCATATTCACGGCCTTTTTCTAATCCAGAACGTTCTAATATTCGCTCTAGAATCACCTCACCCCAACCGCCTTGCAGTTTATTTTGCCCTTTCAAAGCATGCGTTAAGCTCACCGCATCGTCACTGATTTTTTGATTCAGTTGCTGAAGCCCTTTGATCTCTTTCACCAAAGAAAAGCGTTCACGGGCCTCTTCTTGATAACTTTTCTCTACGCTTTCTTGAAACTTCTGAATTTGTGAGCCAAGTGGCGTTAATAACGACCCTAATTGGCGCTCATTTTCTTTCGCCAACCGCTGTCCTTGCTGGCTCATAATCTCCTGAGCCATTTGCTTAAATTCGGTTTCGTTTTGCTTTTTTTGCTCACGATAAAAGGCTTCTTTTTCTTGCCAGACACTTTGTGCTGCTGCGAACTGTTGCTCTAAAGTAAGCGACTCTTTTTCCAAATAATGAACCTGATCTTTCGATTGCTCTAAAAGACGCAGTAATTCCTCATTTTGTTGCTGCATTTTTTCCTCTGTGCGCTGCCACTGACGGCGCATAGCCTGTACAATAACGCCAGCAATAACAGAGAGAAGAATCGCGCCGATACAAAAGCCCGATAACACCCAAACTGATTGCGAAAGCCAATCTGTCATATGAATTAAAACTCGCTATTTAAATGTCTATTTTTAACAAAGTGAGGTCTTTACATGACGTCGCGAACAAAGGCAAAACGAGTCTATTTTTCATACTGCATTGGCGCGCGCAGCAGTCATGCTAAGGTCTCGATAAGTTTACATGGATTACTACCTAAGCCCAACACACACGCAACGCTTTGATCTAGAAATAAAAAATAGTCAGTTCATTACGACGGTTTGTCGTACAAACGGCCGTGATGCGGCAAAGGCTTTTATCGAAGAGGTGCGTCAGCGTTACCCAGATGCTAACCATCACTGTTGGGCGTTTATTGCTGGTATGCCAAATAATGCCCACCTGTGGGATCAAAGTGACGATGGTGAACCAAAAGGCACAGCGGGTAAACCGATGCTGAATGTGTTGCAGCACTCAGATTTTGGAGAAACGACTGTCGTCGTGACACGCTTTTTTGGTGGTGTAAAACTTGGCGCAGGTGGCTTAGTAAGAGCATACAGCCAAGCCGTACAAGAAGCGCTGTCGCAAACAGAATATGAAAATGTATACCCGCGGCGCGCCGTTCAGCTAAAAATCGCCTACCCTTTATTGGGTAAGGTTGAATACTGGCTAGAACAGAGCGATATAGAAATAACCAACAAAACATACAGTGACAGCATCGTAATTGACCTTGCTGTTATTGAACGTACTTGGCCTGAGCACAAAATCCTATTAACCGATTTATGCCAAGGCAGTTTAACTTTAATTGAACCGGACAACGAATAACTATGTACCAAACTGGACAAAGATGGAGTAGCCGCAACGAGCCTGATCTCGGCGTAGGCATGATAGTAGACACACAAAATAAGTCTTTTACCCTGCATTTCCCAGATGCGGAAGCAGAACGTCAATACTCAAATGACCAGACTAGCCTTGTCCGACGCACGCTGACCGTCGGCGACCAACTTCATTTCCAAGATGAAACCTACACAGTATTGGAAGTAGAAGAAATCAACGATTTGATCGAATACCGCATCAGTGACGACGATGATTGGCTAGAAGAATCCATCATCCAATTTCCACGTAACGATAAAAACGAGTTAGATTCTTTATTGGCGCTGTCGCCTGCTCGTCGTATGTGGTTCGACTTACGTCGTCACACACTTGAACACCAAGCGGCCAATGCGGCATCGCCGGTACGTGGTTTAATGGGTCTGAAAGCAGAACTTCTACCACATCAGATTTACCTTGCTCACGACATCGCTAACCGTCCGAAAGCTCGCGCACTTTTGTGTGACGAAGTCGGCATGGGTAAAACCCTAGAAGCGGGCTTGATCTTGCATCAACGTTTACTAAACGGTCTTTGCAAACGCGTACTGATTTTGACTCCAACAAACCTACAACATCAGTGGTTGGTTGAAATGCTACGCCGCTTCCACCAGCCATTCTCACTGATCAACGAATCCGTGTATGAAGACTTTATGGACGGTGACGACAACCCATTCGAACAACAACCTTTTGTTATTGCACCAATCGATTGGGCGAGCCAACATCCAAAAGCGACTCAACATATGTTAGACGCTGAATGGGACATGGTCATTGTCGACGAAGCTCACCACCTTGCTTGGCACCCAGAAACACCAAGCATTGGCTACCAAGTGGTTGCTCGTTTAGCCGCACAAACAGAATCTCTATTGCTATTGAGTGCAACGCCAGAACAAACCGGCGAGCGTGAGCATTTCTCTCGCCTACAGCTTTTAGATGCCGATCATTACCATGACTTCGACCACTACCTAGCTCAGCAAAGAGAATTTAAAAAAGCCGCTGAACTGGCTGAATCTTTATTGCCATTTAGCCAAGAAAACAGCTCGCCTGAAGCATTGGACTGGAAAGCGGCATTTGGCTCGTACCTGGCTGAAGTGAGCGCCAAAGACTGGTTCCAAGATCTAACCACCAAATCTGGTGCTGAACAAACCGCTGCCGCGAAAGAAGCCATCAGCTGGTTGATTGACCGTCACGGAACAGGTCGTGAAATGTTCCGTAATACACGGGCGGCTGTGGGTGGTTTCCCTGATCGTTACCTTCACTCTTACCCATTAGAAAACAATGAACACTTCGAGTCTGCCAATCGTCACGTGCAGCCAGAAACCGAAGTATCTGATGGCTTATGGGAAAAAGACCCTCGTTGGGTTTGGCTTAAAGAATTCCTTGAATGCCAAGCAGACAAAATTCTAGTGATTTGTCACTCTGCCGACATGGCAAAATGGCTAAACGACCAGCTTACTTTCGCTGGCTTCCAAAGCGCAGATTTCCACGAACAAATGCCACTTATCCACCGTGACCGAGCAGCGGCTTACTTCGCAGACGAAGAAGGCGCGCAAATCTTGGTATGTTCTGAAATCGGCAGTGAAGGCCGCAACTTCCAATTCAGCCATCACCTCGTAATGTACGATTTACCTGAGCACCCTGACCTACTTGAACAACGTATTGGCCGCCTTGACCGCCTAGGGCAACTAAACGACGTTCAGATTCATGTGCCTTACATCAAAAACAGCGTACAAGAGCGCCTATACCACTGGTATCACCACGCCCTAAACGCATTTTGCCGTACTACAGGTTCTGGCGATAAGGTCGAAGAAGCTTTTGGTGACAGTCTGCATGCTTATTTGCACGGCCAAGACGACGACACAGATCTACTGAAAGAAGCCAACATCTACCATGAAGCACTGCTAAAACAAATGGAAGAAGGCCGTAACCGCTTGCTAGAAATGAGCTCATGTCGCCCTGAACAAGCCCGAGCGCTAATCGACCAGATTAACAACCAGGCAACAAACGGCCTACACCACTACATTGAGCAAGTGACTCACGCATTCAACATCTATGCAGATTGCATCAATGACGACCCTGACCGCGCCGCATGGTTCTTACGCCCTTCTACCGATATGATGCTAGAAGCCCTACCAGGCATCGAAGAAGAAGGCAAAATGCTCATGCTTGATCGCCGTCAAGCCAGCCAACGTGAAGACGTGGCGTTCGCAACCTGGGAACACCCACTGATCACCATGCTAATGGACGAAGTACAAGGCTTTGACTCTGGCAAACTGACTTCAGCCATCTTACCAATTGCAGCATTGCCAGAAGGCACTGTACTAGTGGAAAGTATGTTTGTTATCGAAGCGACCGCTCATCCTCGTTTGAAATTGGCACAGTCACTGCCAATGACACCAATGTGGCAATTGTCTGACTCCAATGGCAAATTCCTCCACCAGCAATTTACTGCCGACAAATGGGCAGAAAAATTGAAAGGTGTGCCAAACCGAGTGGCAGAACAATGGGTTGCTGCATTGCGCAAAAACCTTATTGAAGTGTTGCAAGCTCATCAGTTGAATGCCCAAGACCAAGCGCGTCCGATTGTGCACGCGGCGAAAACGTCTTACCAGCATCGCTGCCAAAATGAAATCGAACGTTTAGTGGAACTGAAAGCCTTCAACAACACCATTCGTGACGAAGACATAGCGCGCCTTGAGACCAACATGCAAGAAGGTTTGACTCGTATCGACGAACACCAAATCCGCTTGGATGCGATTCGTATTATCTTAACAACGAAACCGGAATAACATCCTGTGCAGGATGCCGTAACGAGTTTAGAACCATCTCGCTTAGAGATATTGTACGAAGACGAATGGTTTGCCGTAATAAACAAGCCTGCTAACTGCTTATCTGTGCCCGGTCGTGGCCCAGATAAGCTCGACTCTATCTTGCATAGAGCAGAATGTTTATTTGGCGAAGCCTTTGCCATACACCGTTTGGACGAAGCCACCTCAGGCTTAATCCTCGTGGCGAAAACTCACGAGTGTCAAAAACGCATGTACGCGCATTTTCGTGAACGAGAAGTGAAAAAAGAATACCGCGCCCTACTGCGCGGTCATCTTTTGGGTGATAAAGGCGAAGTAAGAAAGCCACTGCGCTGCGACTGGCCAAACCGCCCAAGACAAATCATCTGCACCGATGAATGGAGCAAAGACTCTATCACCTATTGGGAAAAAATCGGCTACGAAGACAACACTACCCGTGTTCGACTCGTGCCTTTTACAGGTCGCTCTCACCAACTGCGCGTCCACATGCAAAGCCTCGGGCACTCAATAATTGGCGACGAATTCTACGATCCAGCATTTCACAACGACCCTAGATTGCTGCTGCATGCTTATCGGCTAGAGTTCAGACATCCGTTCACCAAAGCTTGGGTAGCGTTTGTCGCGGCCTGTCCTTTTTAGTTCCCGCCCACCGCCCTAGAAGCTGAGCAACATCATTCGCGCTTAAACAACATCATTCGCGCTTAAACAACATCATTCCCGCTTAAACAACATCATTCCCGCTTAAACAAAGTCATTCCCGCTTAAACAAAGTCATTCCCGCTTAAACAAAGTCATTCCCGCTTAAACAAAGTCATTCCCGCGAAGGCGGGAATCAATCTCTTTTTGTCCTACAGTATTTAGGCTCCATTCGAGTACTTTGTATTCCCAACCTTTTTTCCGCTCTGCTGAGCGGGTAACTTTTTGCTAGCGCCCAAAAAGTAACCAAAAATTCGCTTTATCGGCCTATCGCCCAAACGTCTCATTTATTTTGGTTAAGGTTATGTCTAGCAACACGAATTATTTCGAAAGGCATAGATTGTTCTTGCTGATACTAGGAAAGATATTTTTAACTGCCCCTGAAACTCCACAAGGTCGCGCAACTTCGTCGCGTCGAACTGACTTCTTCTGGATTGCAATGATGAAGAACAAAGACGTAGGTCTGATGAGACGAGGAACGAGGCGTGATCTGACGATGAAAGCGGAGCTTTCACTTTATAGGGTGTAGGCTCAGCCCTCCCCTTTTGTCTCAGAGAGGACAAACGCCCGCGAAGGCGGGAATCAATCTCTTATATTTAATTTTACTCTGACCCTAATTAGTTCTGGAAGCAGCCATTATGGGCATGTATCAAAAAATCATCACTATGACTGAACAGCAGGATAAGTAGAGAAATTAAGCCTATTGATATAGCAGTTATCAAAGCTGTTGGCCGTAAACAAACGAAGACTGAGTAGTTAAACTGACTTTCTGGATTAACAAATCACACTTTTCATACCAAGGGCTAAAAAACTAGATATAAGGGATAAATGTATAACTTGTTATGCATGCAATTCTTCTTTCTTACCCACCACCAAAGGCTTAACCAGTTTGGCTTCTTCTTGATAACGGTTTCGTGTATCCCAAAGATCGACAGCATGTTGTATGTTTAACCAAAATTCAGGTGTATTACCAAAGGCAGCCGCTAGTTTTATAGCGATTGGCGCGGTTAGCACACCACCGTTGATAAGACTGCTGACGGTATTACGATGCACGCCCATGGCATCGGCCAGTGCTTTGGAGGTAATGTTCATCGGTTCAAGAAACTCAATTTTAAGCATTTCACCAACGCTAACTGGTCGACGTTTTGTTTTACGCATTTGTTGGCACCTCAATATTTGTGCGGGTCAAGATAAGTGTTTAGAGCAGTTCCTTGGACCCACTGAAAAATTAAGCGATATTGTTTATTGATTCGAATTGAACACCAGCCTTGCAGATTACCGTCTAAATGCTCAAATCGATTACCCGGAGGAACCCGTAAATCAGACTCTGTCAGTGCCGCATCTAAAATTTCCAACTTCCTATATAGAGCATTTTCAATATTCTTAGGTATCAACCTGTGACGCTGGTCTTCTTCGTAAAATAATTCTAACCATTTATGTTTAAATTCTAATGACATTCGCACTTCCTTACTGTGCATCAATATACAAATCATATCGCACAGCATTGCTATGCACAACCACCAAAAAAATCAGTCTCGTTAGGCTAAAGGACTCACACCTAATTAAAAAGTCTGTCCCTTTATACACTGCTACACTTTGAATAATGCCCTTCAATCAAGTAAGGAGGCTTAGCCAGATGACTAAACTAAATTTAAAGTGCGTTTGCGGAGCCATTAAAGGAAGAAGCTCTGCAATCAGTTCAAAAATTGGTACGAGGATTAGGAAACTTTTTTACTTTCTACCAGTACAAAACACGCACAACGGGTTTATTTAAAAGGGCTAAACGCGCAAAAATGCGTTTATTTAAAAAAATAGGCTGTATGTACCGTCATAATCAGCGAATTGTCGGCCTAAAGGCGCGCCCTACGACTGGCATTAGGGTATCGGGTATAATTTTGCAGACGATTATCTACTAAGAAGCCAGTTCGACGCGACGAAGTTGCGCGACTTTATGGAGTTTAAGCAACGGAAAAAGGTTGGGAATACAAAGCGTTTAAATGGAATCAAAAACAGAGAATAACCCCACCCTAGCCCTCCTCTTGGAAGACATAAGGGGAGGGAATAAGAAAGCTAAAACTCTCTTCCAAAAAGCAGTACGTTCTCTTTGACGCCCTCACTCTGGGCAATATTGGGAAGCAGTCCCCACTGCTCAAATCCTTGGCGTTTGAAGAAGCCTTGGCTTTCCACATTACTCGCGTAGATATAGGCAATTAGGTGGTTGAAGCCAAGTTCCGCTCTTAGCGTTTCGAGGTGTTGAATAAGTTGTGTGCCGACGCCTTTACCCTGCTCTTCTGGGTTGACGTAGAGGCTAATTTCGCTGGCCGCATCAAATGCGGGAAGTCCGTAGAAAGGTTCGATTGAGCACCAGGCAATCACGTCGCCCTGCTTTTCGCAGACCAGCATTGGGTGAGCCTCTGTGATGCTGTCGATCCAATCCATAACATCAATGAGGTTAACATGCTGCTGTCTGCGACCTTTAGTCGCAAATAGATCGCAGTGCTGAAAAATACGTAAGATGGCAGGGGCATCGTCTAGGGTTGCTAGACGAATACCACTGCTTTTGTTTGGTGACTCGACAGAGCTAGCCTTGTTCAAGCAGGCGACGCAAGTCGATGATGGCGGTATTAGCGCGAGAGATATAAGACGCCATAACCAATGAATGGTTTGCAAGCACACCAAAGCCACTGCCGTTTAAGATGAACGGAGACCAGATATTAGCTTGAGTAGCCTCTAACTCACGAATGATCTGACGCAGGCTTACCAAGGCATTTTTGTCTTGCAGTACGAAGACGAAGTCCACTTCGATCGCTCGAAGTATGTGAATAAGCGCCCAGCTTGTACCACGAGCTTCATAAAACACATCGTCAACCTTTGACCAAGGCGTGCGAACGTAACGATCATTTTCTTCTGATTCGAGTTGTGGCTTGTCGTCTATAACGCTCGCAGATAAACGCTGAGACAAGCTACCAAGGCGAGTGCTAACGTCCGATAACCAATCGGCAAGGTTGTCTGCACGTGCATAGAATTGTGCTTTGTTGTTGCTTGGCCCTGCGAGGCGATCTAGATATTGCATTAACTCTTTGTTACCACGGCGGTATTCGCTTTCACTAGAAGGCAACGCCCAGCTTCTGGTATCAAAGTTAAATTGCGGTTCAGCAATCTTTAGGTTCACGTCTTCAGTTGACTGAGATTGCGAACGGCTAAATTCTTTACGAAACGCGCGCGCCAAGTCACGAGACTGCACTAATGCCCCAAATTCCCATGCAGGCATGTTGTCCATAAAGACACCCGGCGGCATGATATCGTTACTGATAAAGCCACCTGGTTTATCCAGCAAGGTTTCGATAATGCTGTGTAAGGTGCTGGCTGTGGTATACCCAGTCACTAACTTTTTACTGTTGTTTAAATAGCCTTGCGCTGCGGCTTTTTCTTTGGCTGTTGCCACAACATCAAATTGATCCGGCTCACTACTCCAGTACATGCCTAAAAAACTCAGCAGTATGGCGATCACGACAAGGGCTGCCGCTATGGCTTTCCCCATGTTTGAAAAGTTGATGATGGACGTTAAGCCCCGAAACTTATTCGTTAACCATGACATTATTGACCTACCTTAATCTTGTTGTAATTCGACCATGTAATCCGCACGGTGATAAATCATCGCACGTACACGAAATTCTGTTACTCGACTGTTAATTATCTGATAAATCAATCGCGCCTCTTTGTCATTTGGCCAGTAAATAGCAATCGGCCGATCAGCTTGCGCTACTTTATCTATAATAGGCTGAATAAGGGAGATTATCTCGTCATCCGTCATGCTAAAAAGTGTTTTTGGCAATAAATATTGATCTTCATTGGGCGCTTTTGGTGCTGCCTCCGATGACGACTGTTTAGCTTGGCTTTGACTCATCTTTGCCACTTGCGCACGCTTTTTTTGCAAATCACTAATACGCGAGACCATTTCTTCAATGACAGGGTCTTCTGGATTCACCGACCTAGCTGAATCGATATAACGCGAGGCGCTTGCGTATTCACCACGCAAGGCAGATTCCCAAGCCCATTGCGTGTAGATATCCACAATAGCGGAGATGCCTTGTATTGCTTGGTAATTACCGGGATCCCGACCAAGCACTGCCTGAAAATACAGGTTAGCGTTGTCTTCTACTGGCGTTAACAAACGTTCCGCGGCTAAAGCGGCTTGTCCTTTTTGGATTAGCTGCTGTGTTAGTTTCTCGGCCGCTGTTAAACTTTTTACCGCTTTCGTCGTGGTTGACGATTCTGTGGTGACACCCTGAACCGTGCTTTTGGTGTCAGTGTTCTCTGAAGTAACGGCCACATTCTCTTGCTCTTTTTCTGGCGTTGGCGCATTTTCAGCAGATGATTTCACATTTTGCTGGCAACCTGTCATGAAAAGCACAAGAATGAGAATTAAGATACGATTTTTACTCAATGTTTCCCCTTGAGATTGGCAACGTAAAGGCTGATTGATAGTCTACACCCTCACCTTTACCCTAGTGAAATTAGATTGTAAATTTATGCGCCTATTTGTTTTCTTGCTATTACTGACGTTTAACAGTGTGACTCAGGCTTTTACATTTGGGGCAACATCCGCTTTTTCAAAGCCTACTTTTTTACCCGTCGACCAAGCCTTTCAACTGTCAGTATCAGCACCTAAAGATGGCAAATTTACAGCGAAATGGCAGATTGCTGACGGTTACTATTTATATCAAGAACAGTTCAGTTTGTCTGGTCAACACGCAGATAAACTACACTTTTCCCCTTTTCCTGCCGGTGAAGCAAAGCACGATGACTATTATGGTGACGTAATCGTTTACCGAGATCAATTTACTCTGCCTATTTATTACGACATAACACTGCCCGCAGGAACACAAGTTAACGCTGTTTTAACCTACCAAGGCTGTGCCGACAAAGGCTTATGTTACGCACCACAAAATATGCCAATTCAATTTACTGTAACTGAAATGAGCACTGAGTATGCGGAGCCCCCCAAGACTAAATCGATAACCAATAAGGCAGCCAGCAGTACAGCAAACCTCCCCCAACCCGTTTTTTCAGACGCATTGTCTATTAACAAACTACTTGGCTCTGATAATACTTGGGCAACGCTACTTGCGGTGTTTGCACTTGGGCTACTCTTATCTTTTACACCTTGCGTGTTGCCTATGGTTCCCATCGTCAGCGCCATTGTGGTTGGCACACGTAACTCCAAATTAGGCGCCTTTTACTACAGTTTAATTTATGTTTTCGCTATGGCGCTTACTTATGCCGCTATTGGGGCTCTCGTTGGTATTTTCGGCCTACAATTTAATATCCAAGCGCAGTTACAAAACCCTATTCTATTAATAATGAGTGCCATTGTTTTTGTCTTGTTGGCTTTAGCCATGTTTGGCGTTTACGAAATCCGTTTACCAAGCGCATGGCAACACCGCCTTCAGATGTCAGGGCAAACAACCACATCGGTATGGAAGTCCACTGGCAGCATTTTTCTGGCGGGTGTGTTAGCCACCTTGATTGTTTCTCCTTGTGTGTCCGCACCTCTAGCAGGCGCTTTGCTTTATATCAGCAGCCAAGGCAACGCTTGGTATGGAGCAACAATATTGTTTGTCATGGCTCTAGGCATGGGATTGCCGCTGTTATTGGTGGGCCTGTTTGGGCCTAAAGTTTTACCTAAGAGTGGGGAATGGCTGCACGATATTAAAGTTATGATGGGCTTTGGCTTACTCGCCATGGCCGTTTGGTTAATCACCCGCTGGTTACCGATAGCTAGCCATTTGTATCTTTGGGCTTTGCTGTTCCTAGGTATGAGCGGCTACTTCATTCATCGTGCTTATCGAGTGGCATCGCATCCAGTGCGCTGGTTCTTAGCATTAACCTTATTTTTGGTGGGTTGCATTGAATTTATTGGCGGGGCTAGTGGCAGTTACTCGCCATTACAACCCTTGAAAAAGTTCTCTACCACCTCCAACCAGTCAGAAGAAGCGGTATTGTTTGACGCAACCATTACCAGTCTGGATGAACTGAATAACATTGTCGCTAATCAAGACCCACGACCCATTGTCTTGGATCTATATGCTGATTGGTGTATCAGCTGTAGAGTTCTAGAAGAGATGTTTGCTTCGCCTGATGTTTTATCTAGGCTTGATCATGTTCAATTGGTACGAGTTGATGTCACCGAAAATTCCGCTGACAACCAAGCTCTGATGAAAAAATTTAATCTTTACGGACCACCTTCCTTGGTTTTCTTAGATGCCCTAGGAAACGAACGGAAAACATTGACCATTATGGGAGAGCCATCAAAGCCCTTATTAATCAAACGTTTAGATGCCGCTTTGACAGAATAAACAAAGCATTACAAGGCGAGGTTTACCACAGCTCAAAAAACACACAAGACAAACATTTTTTGGTTTTTTTACCGCATAACTGGACAATATCCAGCTTTTTACCGATAATTTCGCGTTACAAGCTTTTTAATTAGCCATTTTTTTATAAAAGCCTGCTTGCTGTATAAAGCAAGCTATTTACAAATTTATAATAATCAGTGGATCACACAATCACTGAACCATTAATTTCAGACAGAAGAGAGTAACCATGGACATTCGTAAAATCAAAAAACTAATCGAGCTTTTGGAAGAATCAAACGTCTACGAGATTGAAATCAAAGAAGGCGAAGAAGCGGTTCGTATTAGTCGTGGTGGTGCTCCGGTTCAAGCACCTATGATGCCCGCTCCAATGATGGCTGCTGCTCCTGCGGCACCAGCTGCAGCTTCTACTGCTGCGCCAGAAGCCCCAGCTGCTATTACTGGCCACACTGTAAACTCTCCTATGGTCGGCACTTACTACAAGTCTTCTGCCCCAGGCGCTAAACCTTTCGTCGAAGTAGGCCAAAAAGTTAACGTTGGCGATACAATCTGTATCGTTGAAGCAATGAAAATGATGAACCAAATTGAAGCCGATAAATCTGGCACAATTGGCGCAATCCTTGTTGAAGATGGCGAGCCAGTTGAATTTGACCAGCCTCTTATTACTATCATTTAATCCAACGCAAAGGTTCCATCATGCTCGATAAGGTATTGATTGCTAACCGAGGCGAAATCGCGCTACGTATTCTACGTGCGTGTAAAGAGCTCGGTATCAAAACCGTTGCGGTTCACTCTAAAATTGACCGTGACTTATTACATGTGCGTCTTGCAGACGAATCTATCTGCATTGGGCCAAACCCATCTGCTCAAAGTTATTTGAACATTCCAGCGATCATTAGCGCTGCAGAATTAACAGATACTTCAGCGATCCACCCAGGCTACGGCTTCCTTGCGGAAAATGCAGACTTTGCAGAGCAAGTTGAGCGTTCTGGCTTTACTTTCATCGGCCCTAAAGCTGAAACAATTCGTCTAATGGGCGATAAAGTATCAGCTATCAAAGCGATGAAAGAAGCTGGCGTACCAACGGTTCCAGGCTCAAACGGCCCTGTACCATCCGATCCTGAAGAATGCATACGCATTGCAAATGAAATCGGCTTCCCTGTGATTGTAAAAGCTGCCGCTGGCGGTGGTGGTCGTGGTATGCGCGTTGTTCACAACGAAGGCAGCCTATTAAAATCGATCAGCATTACACAATCAGAAGCAGGCTCGTACTTCGGCGACAGCACGGTTTATATGGAGAAATTCCTACAAAACCCACGTCACGTAGAAGTTCAGGTGCTAGCTGACGGTCAAGGTAACGCGGTTCACCTATACGATCGCGACTGCTCTTTGCAACGTCGTCACCAAAAAGTATTGGAAGAAGCACCAGCACCAATGCTAAACGAAGAATCTCGCCAAGCTTGTTTGAAAGCCTGTGTTGATGCTTGTATCAAGATCAACTACCGCGGCGCGGGTACGTTTGAATTCCTATACGAAGATGGCAATTTCTACTTCATCGAAATGAACACTCGTGTTCAAGTAGAGCACCCTGTTACTGAAATGGTTACAGGCGTAGATATCGTTAAAGAACAACTTCGCATCGCGAGCGGCTTGCCACTGTCTTTGAAACAAGAAGACATCAAGCTAAATGGCCACGCGGTTGAATCTCGTATCAACGCAGAAGACTCTAAAACCTTCATGCCTTGCCCAGGTAAAGTGGAATATTTCCATGCACCAGGCGGTATGGGTGTTCGTGTTGACTCTCACCTGTACAGTGGCTACTCAGTACCACCAACGTATGACTCAATGATTGCTAAAATCATTTGTCATGCACCAGATCGTACAGCTGCGTTAAAACGCCTTTCTGGCGCTCTAGATGAAACATTCATCGATGGTATTAAAACCAACATAGAGCTACAAAAAGACCTAGTCAATGATGCTAACTTCATTGCTGGCGGCGTTAACATCCATTATTTGGAGAAGAAACTCGGTCTATAAAGATCGCTGTTTTGTCCCTAGTGATGACTAAATCACTAGGGACAATCATTTTCCACTCGCCACTCGCCCCAAGCTTCGCTATTCTATTCCTGTTTATTTATTGTTGGACTCCACTTTATGCCTTGGCTTCAAATACGCATCCATACTACTCCCGATCATGTCCCAGCCTTTGAAGACACGCTTCTTGACTGCGGTGCTTTGGTTGTTACCTTTGAAGACGTTCACGATGATCCGGTTTACGAACCAGACCTGAACACCACACCATTATGGAAAAACACCAAAGTCACGGGCTTATTTGAAGCTGATGCAGACATTGAACATATTCGCCCTGTGATTGAGCATAAAGCCGCCTCTATCAATGAATCCGACATCGATATGAAAATAGAGATTCTGGAAGACAAAGACTGGGAACGCGAATGGATGGACAGTTACCACCCAATCCAATTTGGCGAACGCCTCTGGGTTTGCCCTAGCTGGAGAGAAGTCCCAGATCCAAAAGCGGTAACGCTTATGTTGGACCCTGGCTTGGCATTTGGTACAGGAACACACCCTACAACGGCTCTTTGCTTACAATGGTTAGACAGCATTGACTGCCAAGACAAAACCATTATCGACTATGGTTGTGGCTCTGGCATCCTAGGCATTGCAGGTTTGTTGCTTGGCGCTACTAACATGGTGGGAATAGACATAGACCCACAAGCCGTTCAAGCCACGCAAGCCAATGCTGAACGCAACAACATTGACCCAAGTAGAATTGAAGTCAAGTTGCCACCGTATGAGTCTGACCTACAAGCGGATATTGTGGTAGCCAATATTTTGGCAGGCCCACTTGCCCACCTTGCCCCAACCATTTCAGCGCTGGTTAAGACGAACGGACAATTAGCGTTATCCGGCATTCTTGCCAACCAAGCTAAAGAAGTCATTGAAGCCTATCAAGAATGGTTTACGATAGACGACATCACTGAAAAGGAAGAATGGGTTCGTATTGTGGCAACCAAAAACGCATAACCCCCATTTAGTAACGCTTAAATAGGAAAACACACCTCATGGCCAATAGCTTTATCACTCGATGCCCAAAATGTTCTACTGCATTTCGTGTCACCGACGAGGTATTAAGCATGGCCAAGGGGAAAGTACGATGTGGGCAATGCTTTCATATCTTCGAGGCCGGTAACGGTCTACAGCAAGTCGAGAAAACACAAAAGCGTGAAGTTAAGCAAGAAAGCAAAGCCCAAGCAAAAGAAACAGCGCTAGCGAATAGCTCAGAAAAATCGGATTTACCACCTCCGCCAGTATCGCCATACAATCAGAGCTACCCCAACCAAGAACAATTCACGCCAGCTGACGACATCGTCAACCCAGATTGGCTACACACTCTGTTCGATGACGAAGACCTTTACCCTCTTGGTCATAAAACAGAACCCTCTCGTAAAGAGAAAGAGCAAAAAACCACGACCTCGCCCGAAAAATCAGCGGTAGAAGCCAGCACCACCAAAGAGACAACACCGAAGACTGATGAACCTGCGCCATGGGAAGTCGAATTAGCAGAAGTTGAGGCCGCACTTAAATCGACCTCCAATACGATTGATACTAAGAAGCCAACACCTAAAAGCACCGCGTCTTCAGCAAAAACAGAAACGACAAAAACAGAAGCTAAAATAGCAGAACCACATATCGAGCCTGATTACATGGTCGCGCTGCACTCGCTGGCTCAGTCTGCCGCCGAGCAAACACGACCATCCGACATCAAAAACCAACACTCTATTTTAGAACAACTTTCTGCCCAGCAAAGTTTGGCGCCGTTATTAGGCGATGCCGAAGAGACGACTCGTAAGAAGAAATCTCACCCTTGGCTATGGTTTTTCGCCACTTTATTTGGCGCGGCCTTATTATCAGCCCAAGTGGCGATGCACTTTTTTGATGAAGGCAGCCGCTCGTCCAATTTCAGATCACTGTACCGAACCTTATGTTCGTATACTGGCTGTGTACTACCTGGTTTTGAAGACGTCAGCGCCATCTCCATCCAGCATGTTAGAATACAAAGTCATCCGACCATTCCGAACACTTTGTTGGTGAATGCCATCATCACCAACACCAGTGATTTTTCACAACCTATGCCGAAAATTGCTCTGGAATTTTTCGACTTAAATGGCCTTCCTGTTGCTGCGAGACTCTTTGCACCAAATGATTATTTACACAAAGACTTCTTAGACATTACCTATATGCCACCAAGTACCCCAATCCATTTGGTTATTCCAATCCAAGACCCAGGTGCTCGTGCTGTCACCCATCAACTTAGGGCGTTCCCAGCCAACACTCGCTCGTACTAATTTTTCAGAGTTTTGCATTGCTGCACTAATGCAGTTATTTGGTTTTCGTCTTTTTTTCCTCGTCTTGGCCATGCTTGTAGCTCGGTACAAAGCGCTCTTTTCGCTGATTTGCCACTAAGGTCAAAAAAAGAACAAAAAATAGTCAGTTTTTATGCTGTCAAGACTTCAAAAATGACGATTGCCTAGGTATTATTCACGCCCGCTCGACACTGTCGACGATCTTTAACATTCAATCCAGTATTCAGGAACATCATGGCATTTGCAATTGGCCCATATTGCGTAGACAAACCTGTCATTCTAGCCCCTATGGCGGGAGTAACAGATTTGCCTTTTCGCCGCCTTTGCCATGACCAAGGTGCAGGCTTGGTCGTATCAGAAATGGTTACTTCTGATGTTCGCCTGTGGAACTCGACTAAAAGCCGCCATCGTCTAATACACGACGCAGAAGTCTCACCAAGATCCGTTCAGATCGCAGGTGGCGACCCAGTAATGATGGCTGAAGCAGCTCAACAAAATGTCGAGCTAGGCGCACAAATCATTGATATCAACATGGGTTGCCCTGCGAAAAAAGTGTGCAACAAAGCCGCTGGCTCTGCATTACTAAAAGATGAAACCTTGGTTCGTGAAATACTGGAATCGGTTGTAAATAGTGTTTCTGTTCCAGTCACTCTGAAAATCCGTACTGGATGGAGTCTCGATCAGAAGAACGGTCTTGCTATAGCAAAAATGGCCGAAGATATTGGCATTCAAGCATTAGCCATTCATGGACGAACACGGGAATGTAAATTCCAAGGACAAGTTGAATACGACACAATTGCAGAGATCAAACATCATTTGAGCATCCCCATTTTTGCCAATGGGGATATCAAAGACGCACAGACTGCAAAATTTGTGAAAGATTACACCCAAGCGGACGGCATAATGATTGGTCGAGCCGCTCAAGGAAGACCATGGATTTTTCGAGAAATAAACCATTATTTACAAACAAATGAATTGTTAGCACCTCCATCTTTATCTGAGGTGAGGCAGCTTGTTATTAACCACGTTGGCGCTTTGCACCAGTTTTACGGTGACTATTTAGGCGTGCGTATTGCTCGCAAACACGTTGGTTGGTACTTGCAAACGTTAGCGGATAAAACACAATTTCGCAGCTTGTTTAATCGTATTGATAATACGCAAGAACAACTTGATAAATTGGAAGAGTTCTTTGTTTGCCAATAGGCAAACGAACCTTACACATTAATGCTACGATCATCTGAAAGACGAGTTGGATCACTCTTCTCTACGATGATCAACACACATTAATAAATGGTTAGCTTTAAAAAATAGAAGGTCATTCTGTGGTAGAACAAACTCATACACATACGTTTCAAGCCGCTTCTTCAGAGCAGTCACAAACCCTACGTGACAATGTTGAAAAAGCCCTACAAAACTATTTCGCTCATCTCGATGGGCAGCCAATAACAGACTTATATCAGTTAGTCTTAGCCGAGGTTGAGGCGCCTTTGCTAGAGTCTGTCATGAGCTACACAAAGGATAACCAAACCAAAGCATCCACCATCCTTGGATTAAACCGAGGCACACTTCGCAAGAAGTTGAAGCAATACGGCATGCTATAAGCACAAAGAAAAAAAGGGCGAATTCGCCCTTTTTTTCGTCTTATCTTCCCCTTGTTTTATTTAGTGTTAAATTAACCGCGAGAACCATGATGGCAAATCAAAATACAGTAACTCCAATCAAACGAGCGTTAATCAGTGTTTCCGACAAAACAGGCATTGTCGACTTTGCACGCGAACTAGCAGCTCAAGGCGTTGAAATTCTTTCAACGGGTGGTACTTACCGTCTTTTATTGGACAACAACGTTAAAGCGACAGAAGTGTCTGACTACACGGGCTTCCCTGAAATGATGGATGGCCGCGTAAAAACCCTACACCCTAAAGTACACGGTGGCATTCTTGGTCGTCGTGACATCGACGGCGCCATCATGAAAGAACACGGCATCGAAGAAATCGACATGGTGGTTGTTAACCTTTACCCATTTGAAGCGACGATTGAACGCCCTGATTGCGACCTACCAATGGCTATTGAAAACATCGACATTGGTGGCCCAACAATGGTTCGTTCCGCTGCGAAAAACCACAAAGACGTTGCCATTGTTGTTTCTCCATCTAGCTACGAAGGCATCTTGGCTTCTCTTAAAGCAGATGGCGGCTTAACGTACGATCAGCGTTTTGACCTAGCTGTTCAAGCCTTTGAGCATACATCACATTACGATGGCGCTATTGCAAATTTCCTAGGCAAAAAAGTACCTGGCGGCAGCGAAAACTTCGCTCGCACATTTAACTTACAATTCAATAAACAAGAAGAAATGCGCTATGGTGAAAACCCTCATCAAAAAGCCGCTTTCTACGTTGAGGCAAACCCGAAAGAAGCCTCTATCAGCACAGCGAAACAAATCCAAGGCAAAGCACTGTCTTACAACAATATTGCCGACACTGATGCAGCACTTGAGTGCGTAAAAAGCTTCGACAAGCCTGCTTGCGTTATCGTAAAACACGCTAACCCTTGTGGCGTTGCAACAGCAGCAACGCAATTTGAAGCTTATGATCTTGCTTTCCAAACAGACCCAACGTCTGCTTTCGGAGGCATCATTGCATTTAATCAAGAGCTTGATGCAAAAACAGCCCAAGCCATTGTTGATCGTCAATTCGTTGAAGTGATTATTGCCCCAAGCATCAGCAAAGAAGCTTCTGACATTGTCGCTACCAAACAAAACGTTCGCCTACTTGAGTGCGGCCAATGGTCAACTGACAAGCCAGCAGCATTGGACTACAAACGCGTTAATGGTGGTTTGTTGGTGCAAGACCGCGATGATGGCAACATCACTCTCGCTGACTTAAAAGTGGTTTCTAAGCGCCAACCTAGCGAAGCTGAGCTAAAAGACCTATTGTTCGCTTGGAAAGTCGCTAAATTCGTTAAGTCTAATGCCATTGTTTATGCGAAAGCAGAACAAACAATCGGTGTAGGCGCAGGCCAAATGAGCCGTGTTTACAGCGCTAAAATTGCTGGCATTAAAGCAGCAGACGAAAATTTAGAAGTTGTTGGCTCTGTTATGGCGTCTGATGCCTTCTTCCCATTCCGTGATGGCATCGATGCCGCTGCACAAGCAGGCATTACAGCCGTTATTCAGCCAGGCGGCTCTATGCGCGATGAAGAAGTTATCGCAGCCGCAGACGAAGCAGGTATGGCGATGGTCTTCACAGGCATGCGTCACTTCCGCCACTAAGACAGTGTCACCAATCGGCACTTTTAGTAAATACAAAGCTTGATAGTCGCCAGAGACTGCGGTCTCTGGCTCGTAATACAAAGGATTAGATAATGAAAGTTCTTATCATTGGTAACGGCGGACGCGAACATGCTCTAGCATGGAAAACCGCTGAATCTGATCAAGTAGAAAAAGTCTTTGTTGCTCCTGGCAACGCAGGCTCAGCATCAGAAAATAAAGTAGAAAATGTCAACATTGGCGTAACAGACATTGCTGACCTTGTTGCTTTCGCCAAAAAAGAAAACATCGATCTAACGATTGTTGGTCCTGAAGCACCATTGGTTATTGGTGTGGTTGATGCATTTGAAAAAGAAGGCTTGGCTATCTTTGGCCCAACGGCTGCGGCAGCACAATTAGAAGGCTCTAAAGCCTTCACCAAAGACTTCTTGGCTCGCCATAACATCCCAACGGCTTCTTACGGCAACTTCACCGAAATCGAACCTGCTGTTGCTTACATCAAACAACAAGGCGCTCCGATTGTGGTGAAAGCAGATGGCTTGGCCGCTGGCAAAGGCGTTATCTTGGCCCAAACAGAAGCGGAAGCCATTGCAGCAGTTGAAGACATGCTGCAAGGCAACTCTTTTGGCGATGCCGGCAGCCGTGTTGTTATTGAAGAGTTCTTGGTTGGCGAAGAAGCCAGCTTTATTTGCATGGTCGACGGTGAAACGGTTTTACCTATGGCGACCAGCCAAGACCACAAAGCTCGCGATAATGGCGACCTAGGTCCAAACACTGGCGGTATGGGTGCCTACTCTCCTGCCCCTGTTGTAACACCTGAAATTCATGATCGCATTATGAATGAAGTTATTATGCCAACCGTAAAAGGCATGAATGCTGAAGGCAACCGTTACCGTGGTTTCCTATACGCTGGCGTGATGATTACCGCTGACGGCACACCAAAAACATTGGAATACAACTGCCGTTTTGGTGACCCAGAAACTCAACCTATCATGATGCGTTTACGCTCTGACTTGGCGCAAATGTGTTTAGCTGCCGTTAATGGCAAACTGGATACAGTCGAAGCAGACTGGGACCCTCGTGCCAGCTTAGGTGTTGTTCTTGCTGCTGGCGGTTACCCTGCAGATTACGCGAAAGGCGATGTAATTTCTGGTTTGGATACAGTGCTTGCTGAAGGTCAAAAAGTCTTTCAAGCAGGTACTGCATTGAAGGACGGCCAAGTGGTTACTAATGGCGGCCGTGTTCTTTGTGCAGTTGCTCTTGGCGATACCGTTGCTCAAGCTCAATCAGCCGCTTACGATGTGGTAAACACATTGTCTTGGGACAAGGTTTATTTCCGCACCGACATTGGTCATCGTGCCATTGCTCGCGAGCAGAAATAATCCCTCTATAGCACAAAATAAAAAGGCCTCACGTTGAGGCCTTTTTTACATTTAATACCTTTTTAGGCGTATGACTTATTTTTTTAGCTGAGACTCTTTTTTGTCTAACCAAGCTTTAAACAGTCGTCCCAATTCCAATACCAACAGGCCAAAGATAATCCCTGCAACCCAATCTAACCCTAGCACAAAGCCCAAAGCAGCAATCATTCCGTAGCCGTACATGAGGTTGGTGCGTGTTGCTGGTTTTTTCTGCCTTGCAAACCAAGTGACACCTAGAAGCAGTATGCTAAACCAAACATAATACTCCACTAAAATTGGATATAGCATTCGATCCCCTATCTAGTTAATAATAGCCTTTATTGAATCTGCTTAGGCCAGCATTTTGTTTAATCGACTGATTTTACTATTTATACTCTGCATCTCCAACACCGTATGGGGTGTTAACACCATAGCTATCATAGATGAAAGCCATGATGTGGCTAATATCAGTCAAACTGGCTCATATTTTATCGACAAAAATAAAGTACTTTCTCTTGATGATATTTCATCTGATGCTTACGCCAAGCAATTCCGCCCCATTAATAGCGACTACTTTCAGCTCGGAATGGTAGAAGGTAACATCTGGATTCGCACTGAAGTTGCCATACGAACAACCGACAACACCCCAGTCCTCTTAGAAGTTAATTCCCCAAGACTGCAATATCTAGACATTTATTTGCCTACGTTACCTAAAGGGCAGGTTCAAGTAGAGCTTGGCGGCGCAAGACCCTATAACAACAGGCAGGTAAAAGCACCACATTACATTTTTTCGATCCCTGCTAATCCACCGCCGGTTTTTACCCTGTACCTTAAGCTTTCTTCCCATTTACCAATCAATGCCGATATTGAGCTTAAAACCCTATCTAGGATAAGCCAAGATTCACAACAAGAGCAGATGATCACAGGCGTGTTGATTGGCATTCTGTTCACCCTGTTTGTTTGCAATATCTTCTTTTACGTCAAGACATCTCATCCGATGTACTTGATTTATAGCTTTTTGCTGGTTGGCATTGTGGTTTTACACCTCTCAATCCATGACCAGGTCGCGCAGTTTTTTCCCGACCAAAGCAATATTCAAGAGCGTATGTACAATCTATCGTCTCTCGCCTGTTTATGCGCGATCGTATTTTTCTCCAGGCTGTACCTGAACACCAAGGCGCACCTGCCCAGCATTGATAAAATTTTAATCACAGTGGGCACTATCAATGGCATCTTTGCCATTATTTTTAGCGTGACACCAAATGTTATAAACATCAAAGTGCTGTCTCTCATTGTGGTAGGCACTTTATTACTTTTAACCGTCCATGCCATCATTGCGTTTCTTAAAAACATTCCATTTTCTGGCTACTATTTGGCCGCCAGACTTACTCTACTAACAGGGCATTTCATATGGATCTTATCGGTCTATGGCATTATCCCGAGCGTTGTCTTATTTGAATGGGGCATGACCATCACGATCATTTTGGAAGCCATGATTCATTTCTCCGGCATGATAGTGCAAGCCACGCCACTAATCCAAAAGAACACACTCAAAGGCCAATACAATCAAACCGAGGTGATGGATTTTTTAGCCGACATTTCAAATCGCTTACGACGTCATATAAACATACTGGGTGGCGGATTATCGCACCTTGAAAAGGTCACAACATCGAAAGACGTTAAACCCTTTATAGCGAGTAGCCAAACCGCCAACAACAACCTTAAAAACATCATTGAGCGAATCGATCTATTAAGCGACATTAAAGACAATACGCCACCAGCACAGCCTTACCCTCAGCCACTTAATCAATTAATAGACCGCGCCTACAATAATATTCAACGCTTAGACCAAGACGGCACTTTTATCGAGCTAAATACTCACAACACTGACCATGTTGAAGTGCTGCAAAACGCCACGATATTACAACAATTGATCGAAACCCTAGTGCAAGAATTCAAACATTTTACGGATCAAACCTTAACACTGGATATCACTCGCCATGAGAGCAATCGAGACGGCATAACAGAACTAGAAATTAATTGCTGCCCGATTCCAACTAGAATCCAAGAACCCAGTAGCTTCGACCTTGGACTGCATTATATTTTGCTGCTTATTCGCTATTTAGATGGAAGCATGAAGACCATAGACAATGAACGCTGTATTAGTATCAAACTGCCAATCAGCATCCATATTCGCCCAACCACCAGCGATCACCTATCACAACAACAGCACTTCAATATTATTTTGTTTGGCCAACTGGATGACGACCTACAAAAAGCACTATCGATATTACAAAGCCACAGTAATCGCATAGAACATGTCACCACGCTAGAAAATTTATTAGAGCATCTTGAGCAACCCGAAAAAAGAAAATCGGGATCTATCATTTTAGTGTTTGATAATGGCGGGCACATCCCTCACATCACACAACAAAGACTGATGCCTTTAATGCGCGTCGAAGATCAGTGTTTGCTGATTAGTAACAATGTTAAGATGTCCCTAGACTATGCACGCAAGCTTGGTTTTGATGGACTCTTAGCCTGTGCTGAATTAGACAATCAACTTGAGCAACAACTGTCTAAGCTAATTCAGAAAGGCGATCGATTAAGGAACACATCTTTGTCACGGGTCAATCCTTTGCGCAAAACACCTTGAAGCAACATCAGCAACCTTGAATAATACTCATCAAAGGAGACAATATGGACTGTTTATTTTGCAAAATAGTAAAAGGGGATATCCCGGCAACCGTACTATTTGAAGACGATGATGTTATCGCTTTTGAGGACATCATGCCTCAAGCGCCAACGCATTTTCTAGTCATCCCCAAACGCCATATTAGTACGCTAAACGATCTTACTGATGCCGACGCCTCAGTGGTTGGCAAACTGCAAATCACCGCTGCCAAAATAGCAAAACAGAAAGGCATCAGCGACGCTGGATATCGTGTGGCAATGAATTGCAACGAAATGGGTGGGCAAACCGTCTATCATATTCATATGCATGTATTGGGCGGTCGTGCAATGACATGGCCACCCGGTTAACAAGAGGAAATACCATGATCTCTTTTCTAGATAAAGCTGTACTTCAGTTTGACCGAGCACTTCAAACTCTGGTGCCGCATGCAGCAAATGCCTCTCGCCCTTCTCCTGCCATGACGCTAGAAGAAACAGAGCTAACCCACGCAGAAAGAACACACTCTTCTGGACTAATGCGCATTAATCATACTGGCGAAGTCTGTGCACAAGCCCTTTACGCAGGCCAAGCAACCACGGCAAAGCTACCAAAAGTACGGGAAGAAATGGAGCATGCTGCCGATGAAGAGATTGATCATTTAGTATGGTGTGAACAGCGTCTTTATGACCTCGGCAGTAAACCAAGTATTCTGAACCCATTATTTTATGGTGCCTCTTTTATCATTGGTGCAGGTGCTGGTTTGATCAGTGATAAATTAAGCTTGGGCTTTGTTGCTGCAACAGAAGATCAAGTTTGTGTTCACCTTCAAAAACACATGGCCGCTCTGCCTGTGCAAGATGAAAAAAGCAAAGCTGTACTAGAGCAAATGCACATTGACGAAGCCAAACACAAAGCCATGGCACTGGATGCTGGAGGCTATGAATTTCCAAAACCGATTATGGCTATCATGACCCAAGTATCCAAAGTCATGACCACTACTACTTACCGGATTTAATCATGAACAGAGACCTTCATTCTATTCGTCGTGACTACCAATTCGACGATCTTCTAGAAGCACAAGCCGGAAATGACCCGCTTGCTTTATTTGATGCTTGGCTAGAAAAAGCCATTGATGTCTGCCCTGATGATCCAACGGCTATGGTATTAAGCACAGTTGATTCAGCTGGCTGGCCTCATTCTCGCGTCGTGCTACTGAAACAGCGTAATGATGCAGGCTTTTCTTTTTTCACCAATTACGACAGTGAAAAAGGCCAACAGCTCGCTCAAAATAACAAAGCCTGCATAACTTTCTTCTGGCCCGCACTATCTCGCCAGGTTCGAATCGAAGGTACCATAGAAAAAGTGTCACGAGAGGCTTCAGAGACCTACTTTGCAAGTCGACCTCGTGCTAGCCAGCTTGCCGCGAGAACATCAAAGCAAAGCGCCACAATAGAAAGCCGCGACGCACTTCAACAAGCCTTTAAACAAGAAGAGCAAGCTTTCATGGATCAAGAAGTACCTTGTCCTGACAATTGGGGTGGTTACGTTCTAAAACCTGTATTCATTGAATTTTGGCAAGGCCGACCAAGTCGACTTCATGACCGAATTTGCTACACGCACACTGACAACGAATGGGCTATAACGCGCAAAGCGCCATAATGTCAAAGTCAAAGTAGGAGACGAAAAGTTAAGCTTATTCGCTCCTCTTTGATGCGCTTTCTCACAGGCAAAGAATGCTGCCACAGAACTTGTGTTGAAGCGGACATAATTAGCCAGCTCGCATGTTCCAATTCCACCTTATGTTTAATCACGTGGTTGGCTTTTAAGCGAAATAAAAACGGACGTGTTGCTCCGAGACTCAGCATAGCCACTACCGGCGCTGGCCCTAGGGCTTTCTCGTCATCTGCATGCCACCCCATGTACTCATCACCGTCTTGATACCAATTCAGCAAGACTGCATTAAAGGGCTGCTGAGCAAGGCTCTCCGCTTCTTTTTTAATCGCCAACAACCAATCAGGCCAACCTGTGCCAAGATGGTCTTTACCAGAATAACGATAACAGACGCCTTCATCGGCAATAAACGCCACCTGCCTAGGCACTGACACCTCATGCCCAAACATCGTTAAACTTTCTCTTTCCCAAAACAGTCTAGACTGCAGCTGTGACATAAGCCCCTGCAAGCTTGAGCTAGAAAATGAGTATCGGTATGATGGCCGAATACTCACTAACCTATTTCCCTTGGACGACAATGCAATCCTCTCCCCTTTCTGGATCAACCAAACGCAGTGCTTTTTTAGACGTGTATCGTGGCACCGCAGTGCTGCTAATGATCATTTTTCATTTTTGTTGGGATTTACGCAATTTTGGCTTTGTAGACTTCTCTATTTATGACCCATTCTGGGTATATTTCCGTAGCGTCATACTGACTTTATTTCTTTCGGCTGTTGGCTGGTCAACCTACCTTGTGCTTACAGAAAAAGCCAAACCTTCTTTCTGGAAGCGGGATCTGAAACTTTTTATTTGCGCTGCGGGACTTTCCCTTGCAACCTATCTCGCTGTCCCTAATCAATGGATTTACTTTGGTATCCTACACTTTATCTTCATCGCGTCGCTGATCACTAGACCTGTCGCAAAATGGCCTATTGTCTCTGCCGCTATTGGAGCCGTCATTATTGTCACATACCATGCAACAGATTGGCTGCATTTTCCAAATGCGTTTTCAACCATCACCCAGTACATTGCTATACCACAAAGAACCTTAGACATTGTTTTCCCATTCCCATGGATAGGCGTTGTTTTAATCGGACCACTACTTGGTTATCTACAACTACATAAACTACCTACACCTAATAACCTTGTCATTAGCCTATTATGCTTTATGGGACGTTATGCCTTGCCAATATATCTGCTTCATCAGCTGGTGTTATTTGCTCTTGTCGGCAGCGTCAAAATGGTGCTGAACCTTGCACCTTGATTACTTTTTGCGCGCAGATCGTGCATGGAATTAGGTGAGTTTTTTTCATCGAAAAAATAGATAAAAATAGATAAAAATAGATTTTATGCTATTGCCAATTGCTAACTTTACGCTTTGTCGGGCAAGTAAAGTAAGTGACCACTTCGGCATTTTCTGTTTATCATTTTCGAGTTTTTTTCAAGCCTTGATTTTCATTCAAATGAGCACTATTGTTCGTTACATATTGTTAACGAAGCACTACATATAGTGTGTCACTTTTAAAGCACATACTACATAGAGTATTTCTCCTCTTTTTATAATGCACTAATGGGAAGTTAAGGCATGAGCACTCTCACAGTTACTAAACGTAACGGGAAGACCGAAAACATCAACCTAGAAAAGATCCATAAAGTCATAGCATGGGCTGCTGAAGGTTTAGAAAATGTCTCTGTTTCCCAAGTGGAACTAAAAGCGCGAATTCAATTTTTTGAAGGCATTCGTACTACCGATATCCACGAGACACTAATCAAGTCTGCTGCAGATTTGATTTCTGAACATACGCCTGATTATCAATACCTAGCCGCTCGCCTAGCCATCTTTCACTTACGTAAAAAGGCCTTTGGTGATTTTGAGCCACCGCACCTTTACGCGCATGTAAAAAATCTTGTTCAGCAAAAGCGTTATGACGCGCAATTGCTAGAAAAGTACTCTGAAGAAGAGTTCAATCAGCTAAACGAATTCATTGACCACTCTCGTGATATGAATTTTTCCTACGCGGCCGTCAAACAGCTTGAAGGCAAATACTTAGTGCAAAACCGCGTTAGCGGTGATATTTACGAAAGCCCTCAGTTTATCTACATCCTAGTTGCGGCTTGCCTATTTGCTGAGTATGAGCCAAAAGATCGCTTGAACCTTATTCGCCGTTTCTATGATGCCGTCTCTAAGTTTAAGATTTCATTACCAACACCTATCATGTCTGGTATTCGTACACCTACACGTCAGTTTAGTAGCTGTGTACTAATTGAGTGTGGTGACTCTTTAGACTCTATCAACGCAACATCCAGCGCCATCGTTAAGTACGTTAGCCAACGTGCTGGTATTGGTGTAAATGCGGGTGCGATTCGTGCCTTGGGCAGCGCCATTCGTGGCGGTGAAGCCTTCCACACTGGCTGTATTCCATTCTACAAGCACTTCCAAACAGCAGTAAAAAGCTGTTCACAAGGCGGCGTTCGTGGTGGTGCTGCAACGGTGTTTTACCCTATTTGGCACCTAGAAGTCGAAAGCCTATTAGTATTGAAAAACAACCGTGGTGTAGAAGAAAACCGCGTACGTCACTTAGATTATGGTGTTCAGTTCAACCGTTTGATGTACCAACGTTTGATCAAAGGCGGCAATATCACATTGTTTAGCCCATCAGATGTACCTGGCTTATACGATGCCTTTTTTGCTGACCAAGAAGAGTTCGATCGCCTATACACCATGTATGAGCAAGACCCTTCTATTCGCAAGCAAACAATCAAAGCGACAGAGCTATTTACGCTGTTTGCTTCTGAACGTGCTAGCACAGGTCGTATTTACTTACAGAACGTGGATCACTGTAATACTCACAGCCCATTTGATCCTAAAGTTGCTCCTGTTAAGCAAAGTAACTTGTGTTTGGAAATTGCACTGCCAACCAAGCCACTAAATCGCATTGATGACCCTGAAGGTGAGATTGCACTTTGTACATTGTCTGCATTCAACCTAGGCGCCCTAGAAAATCTAGACGAGCTTGAAGAATTGTCTGAGCTAATCGTCCGTGCTCTCGATGCATTGTTGGATTACCAGAACTACCCAATTCCAGCAGCACAACGTGCCACTGAGTTACGCCGTACTTTAGGTGTGGGTGTTATCAACTACGCTTATTACCTAGCGAAAAACGGTGTTAAATACTCTGACGGCAGCGCAAACGAGCTAACGCATAAAACGTTCGAAGCCATTCAATACTTCCTATTGAAAGCGTCCAACAAGTTGGCAAAAGAATTTGGCCCTTGCTTAGCTTTCAACGAAACAACTTACTCTAAAGGTATTTTGCCGATCGATTCCTATAAAAAGGAAATCGATAACATAGTGTCTCCAGAACTTGTTTATGACTGGGAAACACTGCGTTCAGAAATCGTGACTCACGGTCTGCGTAACTCCACGCTAACCGCGTTAATGCCATCTGAAACGTCGTCTCAGATCAGTAACGCGACAAACGGTATTGAGCCACCACGTGGTTTCGTCTCCGTCAAAGCCAGTAAAGATGGCATTCTGAAACAAGTTGTGCCTGAGTTTGAACGCCTAAAAGAAAACTACGAGTTATTGTGGAGCATCCCATCTAACGATGGCTACCTACAACTCGTTGGTATTATGCAGAAGTTTGTCGACCAAGCTATCTCGGCAAACACAAACTATGATCCACAGAAGTTTGATGCTCAAAAAGTACCAATGAAGGTAATTTTGAAAGACCTTCTAACAGCGTACAAATTAGGCGTAAAAACACTCTACTATCACAACACACGTGATGGTGCAGATGACAAGCAAGAAGACATGGATGATTGCGCTGGCGGTGCTTGCAAAATCTAACTTGTCTAATAATCGTTAAGTGCTGATTAAACAGTATGACAAGCAAAGCCTCATAGACATGGGGCTTTGCTATGTTTAGCATTTTAGCGAAACACGAATATCTATTAACAACTAAGGTGTGTCTTTTTATCCATCACACCCTATGCTTTTGAGGAATACCCTGAGACATGAGTTACTCGACTTTTAACCGTAAACAGTTCGATAGTACAAAAGAACCAATGTTCTTTGGTGAAAATGTCAACGTTGCTCGTTATGACCAGCAAAAGCACCCAATCTTTGAGAAACTGATTGAAAAGCAGCTGTCTTTTTTCTGGCGCCCAGAAGAAGTCGATCTTTCTACCGATCGTAAAGACTTCCAACGTCTTGAAGCCCATGAACAGCATATCTTTTTAAGCAATTTAAAATATCAAACATTGCTAGACAGTGTGCAAGGTCGTTCGCCAAACGTTGCTCTATTACCAATCGTTTCTCTACCTGAATTAGAAACATGGATCGAAACTTGGTCTTTCAGTGAAACGATTCACAGCCGTTCTTACACGCACATCATTCGTAATATTGTAAATGATCCGACTAAGATTTTTGACGACATTGTAACCAACGCTGAAATTACGAAACGCGCTGACAGCGTGTCTATCTATTACGATCGTCTTATCGAAATGGTCAACCTATATAACACTATGGGGATGGGGACATTCGATATACCAGGCAGAGGCGAAATTGAGATATCAATGCCTAAGCTGAAAAAAGCACTGTATCTTACCATTGCTTCTGTCAACGTATTAGAAGCGATTCGTTTCTATGTTAGCTTTGCCTGCAGTTTTGGCTTTGCAGAACGCACTCTTATGGAAGGCAACGCAAAAATCATCAAACTAATCGCACGTGATGAAGCCTTACATCTAACAGGCACACAACACATGTTGAACCTGATGGCATCGGGTAAAGATGATCCTGAAATGGCTGTCATTGCAGCAGAATGCCAAAATGAAGTACGTCAGATCTTCATTGAAGCGGCTGAACAAGAGAAAGAATGGGCAAATTACCTATTTAAAGATGGCTCAATGATCGGTCTTAACGCTCAGATCTTAGGCCAGTATGTAGAGTATATTACCAACGTTCGCATGCAAGCGATTGGACTTGAAACTCACTTTGCTACAAAGAACAACCCAATCCCTTGGATCAATGCTTGGTTGGTAAGTGACAATGTTCAAGTCGCGCCACAAGAAGCTGAAATCAGCTCTTACCTAGTAGGACAGACAGATAACAGTTTAGATGACTCAGATTTCGATGACTTCGACCTCTAACAAAGCAATGCCGGAGCAAAAAGAGCAAGTTGTACACCGTGTACTTTTAGGGAAAAAGCAAATCCTTGTGACCGAGGAGGAGCCTTTATTAGTTCAGCTTGAACGTGCAGGTATTCACGTTGAATATCAGTGTCGTGAGGGTTACTGCTCTTCTTGCTCCATCAAGCTTTTATGGGGAAATGTTATTTACCCATTCGAGCCTCTAGCGTGGGTACAAAGCGGCTATTTACTAGCCTGTTGTGCCATCGTTAAAAGCGACATCGAAATCGCTTTTTTCGACTAATCGCTCAGTCCTAACTGGGATCGCGTAAAGTACGGTAACCTGCATAAATTCGGGTTACCGTCGTTATCCAACATATCACACCAAAAATATACGCCAATACAGCAAAGTAATTTGGCCACAAGCAAATCAATATTAGAAAACCAATAGTTTCCACCCCTTCAGCCAATCCTCCTACGAAATACAAAGATTTACGACCATACTCTAAGCGCTCAATATTTCGTTTCTCTGCCATAATAGCAAAGGCTAAAAAGCTACTCCCCGTCCCCATAAAAGAAAAAATCAGAAAACTGGCCGCCAATGCGTTATCTAGCGGATTCATCAAAGCAAAGCCAAACACCACCGCCGAATAAAAAATAAAGTCCAAGGTAATGTCCAAGTACCCGCCTAAATCGGTAGGCCCTTGCACACGAGCAACGGCGCCATCCAAGCCGTCCATAACACGATTGATTACCACCAACACTAACGCGAGAGAGGTTTGCTCAAAATACAAAGCAGGCAAGACCATCATACCCACAGCAAAACCAAACAGAGTAATCCAATTGGCCTTTACGCCCAGCTTATCGATCAGCAAAGCGGTTAAACGTAAGGGATGCTTAAGAGTTTTAATAAAAAATGTATCTAACATTCCAAAAACAACCTTGATTCTATGAGGACGTAGGTTTTAAAGACTTGCTACAATATTGGCATATTTTCTTTGCCAATATCTATTTCATTTACTTACGCAGATTAATAAGGTTTCTATGATAAACGCAAAACAATACGGCACATCAGGACCTCACCTTATCGTCATCCATGGTTTATTTGGTAATGCTGATAACTGGCATTCTATTGCTCAATCCTTAGCCGAGCACTTTACAATACACTGTGTCGACCTTCCAAACCACGGCAAGTCAGATAGTATGAGTGAAGCCAGCTACCCAAAAATGGCTTCCGCTGTTCTGGAATGGGCTAAAGCAAACAACATAAACACCTTCTATCTATTAGGTCATTCTATGGGCGGAAAAGTTGCCATGCAAATGGCGGCAATCGCTGAAGCAGGACAGATAGAAAAGCTCATCGTGGTAGACATCGCCCCTGTCGATTACGAACCAAGTCATACTCGTATATTGGACGGTTTGAAGGCCATTGATGAAGCTCTACCAGCCTCTAGAAAAGAAGCAGACTCATTATTGAGCCAGTATGAATCAAGCTTGGGAGTAAGACAGTTTTTACTAAAAAACCTCACTAAAAAAGAACAAGGGTTTAGCCTAGATCTTTCTGTACACAATATTGCAGACAGCTACCCAGTTATTTTGAAAAAGCCTGAGATAAACGCAGCGGTCAACATCCCTACACTGTTCATAAAAGGTGAGAATTCAGACTATATTGTGGCAGATTATCAAGACGCCATTGTAAAACTCTTCCCACAAGCTAGCTTTAAAATAATCTCAGGAGCTGGACACTGGCTTCATGCCGAGAAGCCAGTGCCGTTTAGCAGCTTAGTAAAACGCTTTTTAACCTCTTAACTAGTTACACGCTGATTCCGAGCAAAGTCCATATTGGTCTTTTAAATACGCAGCGGAAGGCAGCACAATGCCATGAGATTTTATAAGGTAGGGATTGAAGCTAACTCTTAATTGGTCTGGGTACACTGCATCCAACAGTGTGCCCTCTGCCTGCCAGCCATTTATACGAGCCGCCAAAGCGTCTAATTTTGTTTCGGTATCAGAATAAATAGCAAACAAAGAACCAGCCTTAACAAATCCCAACGACGGGCCTATCATCAATTTCTGTTTATGAAATAGCAGCTTCAAAATGTCTTGTGCAATTCCGTTTTCATAAAGCTGAGAATCGACCAATGAAAACATCATCGTAGAATCTTCCATAATATAGTTCACTGCTTTTAACACAGATAACTGATCAACCTCAGTTTGCAAAAAGCGAAACGTGAACCCATACACACTCGCTTGTTCCTGCATGCCCTGCTGATCTATAAGAAGATTGTTACTGTGTAGAACGATAAGTGGCTTGGGGTCAAACCAGACTGCCTGCAGTAATGATAAGCGCTTTTCTAAAGGCGCGCCTGAAAAAACAGCACTACTGGGTATAGAGCACTGAGGCTGAATATTTAAATATTCTTCTTTACCAATAAAAATCCCAACAATCGCTCCTTTTGAGGCAACCGAACAAGCCTCTCGAAAGCTATTATTGCCAATGGCAACAATCATATCCTCTGGCTGTAGTGCTGAAATGTTTTGCACAAACACAGACTGTCGCACAGGGATAACCGATGTACTGGTGGATAATAATCGAGAAAGTTGGAACGTCAAAGAACGCACCGAACTCTCTTCAGTATTGTGAACCACATAAACTGCTGCCGACACCTTCATTGTGCTAAACAGCAATAAAAACCAAAAAATCCGTTTCACTCTTTCATTAATCCGAGTTAGAAAGTAATGTTGCTAAAGACATAGAAGAACGTGTCTTCGTCCAAGTTATTGTGGTAGCTAACCAAAGCGTTTCCATCCAAGCGCGCTTCTAAACCCAACCCCATCGTGGCAGTCGAATAGCCACCTAGTGACATTTTGTAAGATAGCCAACTATTGACAAACTCGTAGTTCCTTCCGTTTAACTCTTTCCCATACCAATAGTAGCCATTAATAAACAACTTATCCGTTAATGGCTGACTCGAAAATAATGACATCATTATCGGTGAGGTAGAGTCCAACAGTTTACTATTGTCCGTTTGCGTATCTTGATAAGCATAAGTGAACCGAGTCATTCCGCCTGAGCGTGAACGCCAATCCAGTTCAAGCTCCAAGCCATTAATACTGACATCTTCCGTCACACCCTCTTCAATGGCTGAATCTGACCCTGCATTAGAAAAGTATTTTCTGCTTAATACCATATCTTGAACCGAATCATGGTAAAGCTTTACATCCATCGACAATCCCTGATCAAGCCAATAATGATAATAGCCTATTTCGTACGAGGTGATTTTCTCTTCCTTCTCTCCTTGATCAGCGTATGTCGTGTAAGAGCTTTCTCCAGTCGACAATACGTAATGCCATTTAAAATATTGATCAGACAAATCAGGCGTTCTCACCGCGTTCGAAGCGTTGAATCGAAAGGACTCATTTTCTGACAATTTGTAGGTGGCTCCCAGCTTAGGCGATAAGAATGTCCCACCCATTTGGCTACGCTCAAGCATGGCCCCAGTATTCAAAACCCAGTGCTCACCTGCTCTATATTCTAAATTTGAAGATGCTCGCAGCACTTCATCGCTGACAGCGCCCGAAAAGTAGTGTTCAGAATCGGCTTCATCCAAGCGATAACCTAATGCGGAGATCACTTTTAGGTTTTCTCTCGCGGCCCAGGTGCTTTGCACTTCCAGATCCTGACGGGTTTCCACTAAATCCACGTCATACGATCGATAAACATCCCCGCTACTAGTACCACCAAAAAACACACTATAAAAAGAGCTGGTTAATCTGGCATCGTGATGCTCACTTTGTTCAGCCTGATCATAGTAATACTGGAATTTTAATTCATGATCGGACGAGACTTGCTTAGTGTAACTGAGCTTGATGTGCTCACGATTCGCCTCACGTACCGGATCATTAATATCATAAGAACCTTCCGCATACTCTTCAGGATCCATATTAGCTTTGACACGATTTGCCCCTACATCTAGGTCAAAGAAACTAGTGGATGTTTCTTTTTGAATGAAAACATTCCCCATGACCGTTCCATGCCCATCATGTCGATCATTACCATCCTTATCTGTATCAAATCCACTTACATTACTGGTCGAAGCTGATGCTCGGTAGCTCCAATCACCATTCAAGCCACTGTGTTGACCATATAAGCGGTAATCACCTCGTGATCCTGAATAAGCAGAAACACTGCTTCCCAATGTTTCCAAAGGAGAGCGTGTAATGATGTTCACTACAGCGAAATATGAGTTAATACCATAACTCGCCGCATTAGGACCTCGGTTGACCTCCACACGCGAAACATCTTCAATATTAAGAGGTAAAGTTGCCCACTCAACTCGAGCCTTGCCAGCACTATAGACAGAACGTCCATTTACCAACACCTGAATGCGGCGATATTCTTCTAGCTGAGTACCATGATACGACACAATTTTCTGACTGGATGCTTTATAAGGAAACACCGCAAACCCTGGGACAAATTGCAGTAAATCTTCAACATACTGCATATTTAGGCGTCGAATAAACTCACCATCCAGCACCGACAAGGTAGAGGACACATCGACTCTTGGTTGCGCTATTTTAGATGGGGTAACAACCACTGGAATGCTATCAAAAAAATCATCAAATGAGCTCAACTCTGTCCCTGTTAAAGATGATATATCATCCAACTCTGCCCATGCTATTGAACTCAATGACAGGGATAAAACAACACAACACCAACGCATCATAATGACTTTAACCTATACTCATCAGCCAAATAGGTGCCTAAAACGCGTACATCTTCAGAGAAAAAACTCAGCTCCTCAAGCGCCGCTTGCATAGCAGCAGACTGAAAATGCGCCTCTACATCGACATAAAACTGTGTCGCCGTGAAGTTGCCATTCACCATGTAGCTTTCTAGCTTCAACATGTTAATGCCCTGAGTCGCAAAGCCACCCATTGCTTTATACAAAGCCGCGGGAATATTGCGCACTCGAAACATAAAAGACGTTATATAAGTTTGGCCTTCTTCCATAACTGGCATTTTTTGCTGGCGGGCAAAGACTAAGAAGCGAGTCGTGTTGCCAACAGAATCATTAAAGTGGGTTTTTAGTACCTTTAGACCATAAAGCTCTGCCGCAAGCTCAGACGATATAACGGCTAATCCGGGTTCTTCAAATTCAGCTATGTGCTTGGCCGCGCCTGCGGTATCGTACATAGCCTGATTTTTTGCTCCTAACGCCTTTATATTACTATCACACTGGGCCAAGGCTTGAGGGTGGCTGCCTATGCGAGTAATTTGATCGATCGTCATAGAATGAGGCGCAATCAAACAGTGGTTTACGGGTTCAAAATGTTCTTTCACAACGTACAGCTGAGTGCGTTTTAACTCTCGGTAAATTTCCTCGACTCGCCCAGCCGTAGAATTTTCCACCGGAATCATCGCGTAATAGGCATCCCCTTTTTCAACCATATTTAAGGCATCAACAAAGGTGGCGCAATGAACGCTATTCCAATCGGGAAAAGTGTGTTTACACGCTAAATGAGAATAAGCTCCGGGCTCGCCTTGGTAAGCGACGACCTTCATTGCATCTAAAGTAAGATGTTGATCTGGCATAGTGAATTCTTTTCTGTGGTATATTTCGAATACAGTATCAAATAGGCGTCATTATTTACATAGAAATGACATTGAAGACTCAGAAAACAGATAATACACCATGAAAAAAATACTTATTGTGCTGGTAAAAGGCTATCAGTTTTTAATCAGTCCATTGCTAGGAAATAACTGCCGATTTTACCCAAGCTGTTCTCAATATATGATTCAAGCCATTGAGCAATATGGTGTGTTTAAAGGAATGTATCTTGGAATAAAAAGACTGTCTAAATGTCATCCATGGCACGAAGGCGGTATTGATCCGGTACCTTCGCCTTGCGAATGCAAAACCAACACAAAAAAAAACGACAACCCTTAACTCAAGGCCGTCGTCATTTGTAGTTTTAAGTCACTTGCAACCAATACCGCTTGCGTTCTGTTATTAATTTCAAGCTTGCGGAATATGGCGGTAATGTGCGCTTTAACCGTTGCCTCCGAAATGGACAACTCATAGGCAATTTGCTTATTCAACAACCCTTCATGCAAATAACACAACACCTTGTATTGCTGAGGAGTCAATTCAGCGACTTTATTTTGCATTGATAAATCAGGTTTAGGTTGATTAGCCACAGCCTGCTTAAGATCATCGGGTAACCAAATATCACCCGCTAAAATAGCATGGATCGCTTGTACATAAGTGGCTGGCTCACTGGTTTTGGAGATAAAACCCAGCGCGCCAGAGTCTATGACTTTTGCAACCATTTCACTGTCTTCACTGCCTGAAATCACAGCTACTGGTACATCTGGAAAGTCTTTACGAATTCGAATCAACCCATAAAGCTCACCACTGCCCGGCATATTTAAATCCAGTAAAAGCAAATCAAGGTCATCAAGATCGCTTAAACATTGTAGCGTCGAATCTAAGTCAAAAGATTCGACAATAACAATACCCTGAATCTCTGCTCGTAATGCACCACTGAGTGCACTACGAAACAAAGGATGATCATCCGCGATAACAAGTGAAATCACAGTTTATCCTTTTAAATATGTAAACGATTACACATTTAAACGGTTTTCGATTAAATCATCAACCACACTTGGATCAGCTAATGTACTTGTGTCTCCCAATTGATCATGTTCGTTAGCAGCAATCTTCCGCAAAATACGACGCATAATCTTACCTGAACGCGTTTTTGGCAGACCTTTGCTTGCCCACTGAATCAGATCAGGCGTCGCAATTGGACCAATTTCTTGGCGAACAAACTGTTTTAATGCCTTCGTGAGGTCTTCATCTGGCGTGACACCAGCAACCGCACTCACGTAAACATAGATACCTTGCCCCTTAATATCGTGCGGATACCCAACAATGGCAGCTTCAGCCACTGAAGGATGCGCCACCAAAGCACTCTCGATTTCTGCAGTACCAAGACGGTGACCAGATACGTTTAAGACATCATCCATTCGACCGGTGATCCAATAGTGGCCATCTTCGTCACGCATCGCCCCATCACCAGTGAAATACATACCTTCAAACGTGCTGAAATAAGTTTGTTCAAAACGCTCATGGTCACCATACACTGTACGAGCTTGACCCGGCCAAGAATCGGTAATAACCAATCCACCTTCCACTTGAACGCCCTGCGCATTTTGTACGACGCCTTGAGCATCCACTAATGCAGGCTGAACACCAAACAACGGTCCAGTACAGGATCCAGGTTTCACATCACCTTGAACAATTCGTGGTGTCATCATCATGCCACCAGTCTCGGTTTGCCACCAAGTGTCTACGATAGGACAAGCAGAGTTACCAATTTCAGTGTAATACCAAGACCACGCTTCTGGGTTAATTGGTTCACCAACACTGCCCAATATACGCAAAGAATCACGCTTACTGGTACGTGTTGCTTCATCCCCTTTTGCCATCAAGGCACGAATTGCCGTTGGCGCAGTGTACAAAAGAGTGACATCAAATTTGTCTACTACTCGACCAATTCGGCCTGAATCTGGGTAGGTTGGAACACCTTCAAACAAGATACTTGTAGCACCATTGGCAAGCGGGCCGTATACCATGTAGCTGTGTCCGGTAATCCAGCCAACATCAGCCGCACACCAGTAAACATCATCAGGCTTAAGGTCAAAAACCAATTCGTGGGTCAATGATGCATACACTAAATAACCGCCAGTTGTATGAACAACCCCTTTCGGTTTACCTGTCGATCCAGAGGTGTACAAAATAAACAATGGATCTTCAGCATTCATTGGTTCTGCTGGGCACTCAGTGCTTTCATTCGCTACTTCAGCGGCCCAGTCCACATCACGACCATCAACCCAAGGCACATCTTTGTTGGTATAGCGATAGACAACAACAGACTCAACTGATGGACAAGCATTCTTATCCAGTGCCATATCCACATTGTGTTTAAGTGGAATCGTATTTCCAGCACGACGGCCTTCGTCGGCGGTAATGACAAGCTTCACTTCACAATCATTTAGGCGGTCGGCAATTGCATTAGCGGAGAAACCGCCAAAAATAACAGAATGGATTGCCCCAATTCGGGCACACGCCAACATGCTGTAGACGGCTTGAGGAATCATTGGCATGTAAATCGCTACTCGATCACCTTTTTTAACGCCTTTGCGCTTCAAAAGATTGGCTAAGCGGCCTACTTCATCATGCAGTGTCTGATAGGTAATCGCGACTTTGTCATCGCTTTCTTTGTCGCCTTCACAGTAATAAGCAACTTTGTTTGCAGAGGTGGCCAAATGGCGATCTATACAGTTATACGCGACGTTTAATTCGCCATCTTCAAACCATTTAATATTAACCTGACCACGCTTAAATGAGGTGTTTTTAACTTTGCTATAAGGTGTAAACCAATCTAAGCGTTTACCGGCTTCCCCCCAAAATTTATCTGGGTTTTCAATCGATTCTTGATAGCGTTTTTCAAACTCTGCTTGACTCACATTGGCATTTTTTGCCGCCTCACTTGAGGTTGCGCTATATAATGACTTCATAACCCGCTCCATTGTTAAATTTGTTATTCGGATGCAGAACTACTATAACCAGACAAGCATTACGATCTATTCCACTTTAGTCTTATTGAGACTTTGTCATGTACGCGCTTTGCAGCCTGTCTAAGAAAAGCGTCCTGCTTTTACAAAAAATGGCAGACGTATTTCCTGCTTTTTAGTTGGTTTAGACCAAGCTTCTCGAATAATAGGAGACGCTTCTAGCAAAAAATCGTCCCCATGCTCTTGAATACGTAGCTGAGAAGCAGACCACGTTCGAATAAAGTCTATAGTCTGCGTCACTGACCAATGGCAATTTAGCTCAAATGCTGGCACATCAATCAATTCAAATGGAAACTCAATACTTCGATATTGCTCCCATAACAAGCGACTTTCTGCAGGCCAGTAATCCTGAAGATGCGGTAAGACGGCTTCCGCAATTGCTCGATCTTCGGCCTCTCCGATTTGCAACCAGTTATAACCCCAGCAAACAAACATGCCACCAGGCTTCAAGACTCGTCGAAGTTCAGACCAAAAAGACGCTAAATCAAACCAATGCAATGCATGAGCCACACACACCACATCAAAATAATCATCTGGATAAAGGGTCTTCTCAGCAGGAAACACCTGATAATTGACTTTACGGTGTGGCGTTGCTGCAGTGATTTGAGACTCACTAATATCCGATGCTTCCACACGGTCAAAATACGCAGCAAGATCAACCGATGCCTGACCGGTCCCACAAGCACAGTCCCATACAACACTTGATGGAGACACTTGCTGAGAAAGCCAATAATAAAGCTCGGCCGGATACATTGGTCGAGTTCGAGAATAACTAATCGAAGACTGTCCATCAAAAGTACGCATAGAAACCTCTAACCCCAACTGTGCTTTCACCTTAATAACATCCTTAAAGGCTGCAACCTATCCTGTGTCAATATCCTGATACTAACGAGCTAGTACCCCGTACTCTTCAAGCACTTGCCGAGCTTGTTTAATTCCTTTAACTCGATGCGCCTTCATACCCAATGCACATGCCGCATCAATGTTAATCTGATTATCATCAATAAAGAGTATTTGTTCAGGTGCCACTTGCAGCTGATCAATCACATGATGATAAATCGCAGCATCCGGTTTCACAAACCCCACTTGATGAGAAGCGTAATAGCTGTGAAATTTATCCGCTAATGCCATTTCATCCATCAGCCTTGGCCAATGTGCAGCGTTGGTGTTGGATAAAACCGCTCGATGATATTCCGGTTTAACCGCGTCTACTAACTCCAACGCCCCAGCAAACAAACCTTTTGGCCATGCTTTAAAGGACGCTTTAAACACATCCTTATCAATGGTGCTGCCCACTTCTGCCAATAAATCTTGTGCAAATTTATCAAAAGAAATCTTCCCCGAATCAAATGCAGCAACACTCGGTGATGATAACCACTTAAGCCATACATCAGACTCTTCACCCTCTGTATTCAGCATCCGATGCATTTCTGATACATCGCCGAGATCTACCAATACATTCCCTAAATCAAATAGTACAACACGAATAGTCGATTTTTGTTTCATTATTTCCCTTCCAGATACATCGGCAATATTTCGCTCATTCAAAATCAAATAAGCAATAAAATAGCATGTTAACAGCGATGATTGCTCGACCTCATCATAAGCAATTTATTGCCGACAGAGAAACGTCAACAATAAGCAAAAAACAGCGCATATGAGTATAAAAAAGTAAAAATACTCGAGAGAATTAAAAATAGTCTTTTAATATCAACAACTTAAATATTTGGCATGATAATCGCAATCAATAAATCAACTAACCCCACCCATTAGGAGAAAAATAACATGAAATTGGGATTCGTTACTAAAGCCATTCTTTCTAGCGCAACCGCTGCGGCGATTGCACTTTCTGCAACCAATGTATCAGCAGCTGACGATCGCAACTATATATTAGCAACCGCATCAACAGGTGGTACTTATTACCCAGTTGGTGTTGCTATTGCTACATTAAGCAAAGTCAAACTAGAGCCAAAATTTGGTTTATCTGTCTCTGCCATTAGCTCTGCAGGGTCAGGCGAAAACATCAAATTACTGCGTGAAAACCAAGCGCAATTTGCCATTCTACAAGGCCTTTACGGTGCATGGGCATGGGAAGGTGAAGGCCCATTTGAAAGCTCAGGCAAACAAACTGAATTGCGCTCTGTATCAATGCTATGGCAAAACGTTGAACACTTTGTACTAAAGTCAGATTTGGCTAAAACGGGTACAGTGGCTGACCTAAAAGACATTGAAAATACCAACCACAAATTCTCAATTGGAACAAAAAACTCTGGTACTGAAGGCTCTGGCCGCCAACAGCTAAAAGGCCTAAACATTGATCCAGATAAGTTTGCTCTCGCTTACATGGGATATGGTGCCAGCGCTGACGCCATGCAAAATGGCAACATTGATGGTATGAACACGCCAGCAGGTGTACCTGTTAGTGCCGTGACACGCCTTTACGCATCAATGGGTGACAAAGTAAAAGTGTTGGACTTCACTGATGAACAAATCAAACAAGCCAATGGCAATTATGAGCTATGGACTCGTTATGTTATTCCTGCAAACACTTACCCAGGTCAAACAAAAGACATCAACACCGTAGCGCAACCTAATTTCCTTGCGACACGTGCCGATTTGTCTGAAGACGATGTTTATGAGCTAACTAAGTCCCTATATGAAAACTTGGGGTATTTAAGTGCCATTCACAAAGCAACCGCTGTAATGTCTATTGAAAAAGCCATTGCTGGTCTGCCTGTGCCATTACACCCAGGCGCAGCTCGTTACTATCGTGAACGCGGTATTAACATTCCTGCTCGTCTGATTGCGAATTAATAACCTACTCGCAATAGATTGTCGCGCCGTACTTAGTACGGCGCACTTTACCCCTCTTTGCTTAATTTGTTTCTGTACGTATCTAAGGTAGCCTGTCTATGACTGCTTCATCTCAACCAACCGATTCTCAAGAAATTAATCTTGAAGATTTCGAAACAAAACATCGCTCTGGACTCTGGTTAAACCGACTTGTTTTTACCATTTCCATTTTTCTCGCTGTGGCTCATATTTACATCAACACCATCGCTACTTTGCCTGAATTGTGGGTCTCCGCTTTTCACTTCGCAGGCTTTGGTGCGCTATGCGCTTTACTGATTCCAGCACACCCAAAATGGCAAGACAGTAAAATAGCAATGTTTTTTGATGGGGCGATCGTGCTTGCGCTGATTGGAATGGTGTTATACATCATCTTTTTCGAAGACGCCCTTTACGCAAGAGGGGTGACATTCAATACATCAGATTGGATCGTTTCTAGCATTGCCGTGCTACTGTCATTGGAGCTCATTCGCCGAACCAGCGGCTGGTTTATTCCTTTCCTAATTGTTATTGCCTTAAGCTATGTTGTGTTGTGGGGAAGTTGGCTGGGCGGCATGTTTAACTTCCCAGGTCTTAGCCTAGAAACACTGCTGTATCGTAGTTTTTTTAGTACCGATGGCATGTTCGGCTCTATTTCCCGTATTTCATGGAGCTTTGTCTTCATGTTTATTTTATTCGGCGCTTTTTTAGTAAAATCAGGTGCCGGTGATTTCATCATCGATTTATCTCGATCCCTTGCCAGCAAAATGATTGGCGGGCCAGGATTTGTTGCTGTACTTGGCTCTGGTCTCATGGGCTCTGTTTCTGGCTCTTCTGTGGCCAACACGGTTTCGACAGGGGTTATTACCATCCCTCTGATGCGCAAAGCAGGGTTTCCAGCACGCTTTGCCGCAGGCGTTGAAGCCGCAGCGTCTACTGGTGGACAGCTAATGCCACCTGTCATGGGAGCTGGTGCCTTTATTATGGCGTCTTACACCCAAGTATCTTACGTCACCATCATCGGTGTCGCTGCTATTCCAGCCTTACTGTATTTTCTTTCTGTTGGTTTCTTTGTTCGTGTAGAAGCGAAACGTAGCAAAGTAATTTCTACTGAAAGTGATGACGCGGTAAAAGTGTCGCAAGTATTAAAAAGCGGTTGGCATCATATTGTTCCTTTAACCGTTCTGGTTACTCTGTTAGTACAAGGTTTTACGCCAACTTACGCTGCGGGTATCAGCATACTTGCTGTCATTGCAGCGTCTTTTTTGTCTAGCAAACATCGCATGGGGCCTGCAGAAATACTCGATGCTATGGCGCAAGGCGCAAAAAACATGTCAACAACAGCCGTTCTTCTTGTTGGCATTGGTTTAGTGGTAAACGTCATAAGTACAACAGGGATAGGTAATACTTTCTCGTTATTAATTACCAACTGGGCTAGTGGCAGCTTGTTTTACACCATAATTTTGGTGGCCATTGCATCGCTTATTTTGGGAATGGGATTACCCGTTACAGCGGCCTACATTGTTTTAGGAACACTGTCTGCACCTGCGTTATTTAACCTGATCGCTGAAAGTCAGTTACTAGATATGATGGTTTCTGGAAGCTTGCCAGAAGCGGCCAATGCCGTCTTCATGCTGGTCGATCCTTCTGCGATTACAGCGCTGGCACAAGGCATGCCGATGGATCAAGCACAGTCCTTGTTGGCTCAAGTGCCAAATGACTTTAAAGGCATGTTAATGGATCAGGCGTTGGGCGCTGAGAGCGTTGCGATGATTCTGGTAACAGCCCACATGATTATCTTCTGGTTATCACAAGATAGTAATGTGACGCCTCCTGTGTGTTTAACCGCTTTTGCCGCGGCTGCGATCGCGAAAACACCACCAATGCGAACGGGTATGACGGCATGGAAACTGGCAAAAGGTCTGTATATTGTTCCGTTATTAATGGCCTACACACCCCTTATTGGTGGCGATTCTGAAACACTATTGCGTCTCACTTTCTTTGCTATTTTTGGTATGTATGCATTGGTAGGTGCAATGGAAGGTTATCTAGAAGACAAACTAGCCATAGTGCCACGCGCTTTGCTATTAGCCGCTTCTTTAATGATGCTATGGCCAAACTTAGATCTATGGATTCAATTCATCGGCTTGGTCGTGTTCTTAGGTATCTTTATGGTTGGCAACAAGTCCTACAAAAAGAGCCTATAAATCAACCTCTAAGATAAAAAGTTGAGCAATAAAAAAGGAGCATTTTCATCAAAATGCTCCTTTTTTTATATGCTCATTTCAGACCGTTAAGCGGTGCAGAAAAACGCTTTTCAAACCTTCATTCTTCAGACTCTGAACTAGAACCCGCTTTTGCATCGGTTTTGCCTGCCATCATACTAATCCAAGTAGCAACATTAGCATTGTATTCGCTGCGCGTATTCTCGGGTATTGATTGCATTGTTGGAATACTTGCTGTCATTGGATTGACTGGTCGACCTCTTACATGCAGCTCATAGTGCAGATGCGCTCCCGTGGTTCGCCCAGTATTCCCAGACAAGGCAACAACTTGACCACGTTTCACTTTCTGGCCTTTTTTCACTAGAATTTTACTCAAGTGAAGATAACGTGAGCCATAAGGGCCGGTATAGTCGATCACAACATATTTACCAGCGTATTTATGTGATGCCACGCGAGTCACAATACCATCACCTGTAGCCAACACTTCGGTTCCTGAAGGTGTTGCCAAATCAACCCCATTATGAGGCGCTGGGTGCCCTGTTATTGGATGTAAGCGATTAGCATTAAAAGGCGAACTAATTCGATAGTGTTTGCGTGTCGGCCAACGCAATAACGCAGGCGTTAAACTGTTACCTGCCTCGTCATAGAAACGACCATCGGAATGTAAAAAAGCACGGTATGTTTCACCCTTAACGGTAATTTCTATCGCTTCTAATTGATCCTCACCTACTTTTACACCATCTATGCTGCCTTTTTTAACAACAAAGTTGAATTCGTCGTTAGCCCTTAGGTCCTTACGGAAGTTAACTCGACCTTTAAGCACATCTTGAATAATCAAAATATTGGCATCAGAAAGACCGGCTTTTTTGGCAGACAAGTAAAAGTTACTGACCACTTTACTGTGGACGGTTTCCTGTTTGTAAGTGATGGGCTTGATATGTTCATCATAACTAAAACCACCGTTTTCGTGCCGAACATATGACACACTTTTACTTATATCAAGGCGACGGGTTAACTCTACTAACTCACCTTCTTCATTCAGTTTAAAAGTAAACTTATCATTAGGAAGCAATGGCTCAAGAACAAGATATTCTTGGTCAGCCTCCAGTACAGAATACAAAGACTCACGGGACAAGCCCAGACGCGCAAAAATACCCGCCAGCGTATCGCCCGGCTTTATAACGTAGTTAATAGAAGGAAGAGGTGCAGTCACTTCCTCTACTTGCTGCAAAGGGTCAGTGGTAACGAAAGAGTCGTAATCTTTGTCTTCATCAGTGTCTTCATCTGACTTTGCATTAGCAGTAGAAGGCTTAACGGACGTCTTAGTGTTACCGCTAGGTAATTGGTACTCTTTAGGATTCTCTGTTGATGATACAAGCGATTTATAAACAAACAGCAGAACGATGAAAACGACGAAAATAATGGATAACCAAGCACGCGGCCCAGATAAAGCCCAGCGTGAAAGGCGTGTTATAAACTGCATAAATAAAAAAACTCATTAAACAAAAAATGGCTCTCACAGAACCTGACTATGCACCACCACTTGGGCCGCACACATTCTCAATTAGGACAAGAACTGAACCACACTTTGTCTCATGTGCCTCCCCCTCGCCACTGTTGGAGTGCAAATAATCACAGTCCATACCTTTTTCACCTAGGGTTTTACACAACCCATACGAAAAAGACATTGAAGCTATTTTTTTTCGGGCAAGAATACGGCATTTTGAGTTTCAAAGAAATACTTAACAATTTGAAATGCGCATCTATATTGATTCTTTTATGAACAATAGACAGCGACCAAGAATCACCTCGTTTTATGCACTTTTTCAATATAAAAAGATTGGACGACCTTCTCGTCTCTCCGTACTATTAAAGCCCTCTCAAATTCATTTAGTAAATCGGATAATATGCAATATTCATCCTTGTCTTTTCCCTGCTTCCAACGACACTCTTTTGATCGCTGCGACAATCAACTCGCTGCAGGGTCGGCAAAGCTTGTGGAAGAAGTCCCTCTGGCCATTAGTATCAATGACATTACTCATGCCGTCATGATGGTTACCCCCAATCAATTAGACGCCTTTGTCATTGGTTTTGCGCGGAGCGAAGGCATTATTGAGCACATTAGCGATGTACGAGATTTGGAAGTAGAGACTACAAAAATACCGCCCAATATTGACAGCATCGCCATTAACTTAACCCTTAGTTCTCGCCGATTTGCCAATTTCAAACAAAAGAAACACGCTCACCTTGGTGCAACAGGATGCGGCTTGTGTGGTGTCGAATCGCTTCCTCAAGCGATCCCTACGCTAGCAACATTACCACCAAGCGAGCCGATAGCTGAGTCAACTTTATTGTCGCTAAAATCACGTTTGGCTGATTATCAAACCCTTGGAAAACAAACGGGGGCTGTGCATGCGGCGTTATTGGTTTCTCCTAACGGAGACCCTATTATCTGCATGGAAGACATAGGCAGACACAATGCACTCGACAAGGTGATTGGCTACGCTCTGCAACAAGATATCAACTTACATAACTACAGCGTTTTAATGACGAGCAGATGCAGTACGGAGTTAGTACAAAAGGCCGTTCGAGTTGGTCTTTCTAGACTTGTCCATCTCGCCTCACCCAGCACATTAGCCGTGACACTTGCGGAACATTATGGGCTAACGCTGATTCATTTACCTAAACAAGACTCACCACGAATATTTACATCTTCAACCCCGTAAAAGGAAAAAAACTTGAGTAAAAAAGCTGATTTTTATTCGCCATATAAAGGACCGGCGGGTGGCTGGGGTGCGTTACAAAGCACTACAAAACATTGGTTAAAAAGCAAAAATGCGGTTCGAAACATTCACTCATTATTAAAAACCAACCAACCCCATGGCTTTGATTGTCCAGGCTGTGCTTGGGGTGAAAAGCATGATCCTGCCAAAATCCGTTTTTGTGAAAACGGCGCGAAAGCCGTTAACTGGGAAGCCACATCACGAAAAGTCAATGCCGCTTTTATGGCAGAACACAGTGTAAGCTGGCTGAACACACAAAGTGATTACTTCCTTGAATACCAAGGTCGACTCACTGAACCTATGCGCTATAACCGCGAAACCGATCACTACGAAGCCATCTCTTGGGAACAAGCCTACCAACAAATCGGCGACACGCTAAAAAAACAAGCGGACCCAAATAATGTTGCTTTCTATACATCGGGGCGCGCCAGCAATGAAGCCGCATTCTTATACCAACTCTTTGCACGGGCTTATGGCACAAACAACTTCCCTGACTGTTCGAACATGTGTCACGAAGCCAGTGGTTATGCATTATCCAGCAGTATTGGTAGTGGTAAAGGCACGGTTGATATAGGCGATTTTGAACATACTGATGCCGTCTTTGTTTTCGGGCAAAATCCAGGCACAAACCACCCACGCATGCTAGAAACCCTAAAAGAAGTGGTCCAGCGTGGTGCCCAACTATTCAGCTTCAACACTCTCCAAGAGCGTGGTTTAGAACGTTTCCAGAACCCTCAAAGCCCGATCGAAATGCTGACCAATGGTTCTAAACCAACCAATACTGGCTACTTTTGCCCGAAAATTGGTGGTGATATGGCGGTGGTTCGCGGGATAGTCAAAGTCCTCATTGACATGGAAGAAGCGGCCCAACGAAAAGGCGAAGCGGTTTTTGATCATGACTTTATCAAACAACACACCCAAGGTTTAGATGACTACCTTGAGCAAGTAAAACAAACGCCTTGGCAAGAGATTATCGATCAGTCTGGCTTAAGCAAAGCTGACATAACCCAAGCCGCTAACGTCTACGCCAAAGCAAATAGCGTGATTATTACCTGGGCAATGGGAATAACTCAGCATCATCATTCGGTTGCCACTATCCACGAAATGGTCAACCTAATGGCGCTGCGGGGGAATTTGGGCAAACCTGGTGCTGGCGTTTGCCCTGTTCGTGGCCACAGCAATGTTCAAGGCGATAGAACGATGGGCATTAATGAATGCCCTTCAGAGGAATTTCTAAACGCTTTAGAAACACACTTTCAATTTACACCGCCCAAAAAGCATGGCTTCGCAGTTGTCGATACGATTCGCGCGATGCGGGATGGCAAAGTCAGTGTGTTCATCGCGCTCGGTGGCAACTTCGCGGCCGCAACACCTGATACCAAAGCCACTGAGCATGCCTTACAGCAATGCGAGCTCACAGTACAGATCAGTACTAAGCTTAACCGCTCTCACCTGATTACAGGCAAAGAAGCCATCATACTGCCTTGCCTTGGCCGAACGGATATTGATCATCAGGCTAAAGGACAGCAAAAAATCACTGTAGAAGATTCATTCAGCATGATTCATGCCTCTGGCGGTGTATTAGAGCCATTAAGTAAAGAGCAAAAATCTGAGCCTGCTATCATTGCAGGGATGGCCGCAGCAACACTAGGCAATTTCCCTATTGATTGGCATGAAGCGGTTAGCGATTACAATATCATTCGTGAGCACATTGCGGCTGTGGTGCCAGGATTCAAAGACTTTAACCAACGTATTTTAGAAGATGGTGGTTTCTATCTAGGCAACAGTGCACGTGAAAGAAAATGGGAAACACCAGCCGGCAAAGCCATTTGTCATACTCACGCACTACCTGCTTCTATTTTGCCTAAGCGTGCTCAAGATTTACTTTCTGACAGAACACTGGTCATGCAAACTCTCCGTTCTCATGACCAGTACAACACCACTATTTATGGTATGAACGATAGATATCGTGGTATCAAAGGCGAACGTAAAGTGGTGTTTATCAATCCTGCGGATATACAACGCCTAGGATTTGAAGAAGGCCAAAGTGTCACCCTACGATCCCTATGGGATGATGGCGTCATTCGCCAAGTAAGCGGTTTCAAGTTGGTGCCTTACAGCATTCCTGCTGGCAACATAGCGACCTATTACCCAGAAACGAATCCGCTAGTGCCGCTAGACAGCCTAGGGGAATTCAGTAATACACCAACTTCAAAAAGTATTGCCATAGAACTAGAAGCATTCGAAGAAGAAAGCAACGGTATCGCGGTTGCCACCGTTTAACCCTCTCTTTAAGTAATACTCTCTTTATGTGGTCATTAAAAAGGGGCGGATCTCAATGAGATATCCGCCCCTTTTTTGCTCTTACTATTTATCAAAACGATCAATGGCGCCACATTACCGGAAAGAAAAGCACCAGCACAGTAAAGTATTCAAGACGACCTAAGATCATGGCAAAACTCATCAGCCAAGTACCTGCGTCGCTTAATGGTGAAAAGTTACTGCCCAGCTCAGCAAAGCCTGGCCCAAGCACATTCAAACAAGCTGCGGTTGCACTCAAAGACGCCATAAAACTCATGCCTGTCATCATCAGCAAAACCGTAAACAAAATCGTTATCATGGCGACAATACACATGAATCCCATCACAGAATGTCGTACATCAGCCGCAATCGTTCGCCCCTGAAACTTCATCGCGAAGACCCCATTAGGATGCACTAAGCGCTTTATCTCCAAGCCAATCGATTTGACCGAAATGATGTTGCGGATCACTTTATTACCACCCGCCGTCGACCCTGCACAACCGCCAATGTAACCAACAAAAATCAAAATAATAGACGTCACGGCCGGCCAAGCGCCAAAATCTGTTGCTGCATAACCAGTACTGGTAATAAACGAAATGACATGGAAAAACGACTGTGTAACAGCCACCCAAAGCCCCTCTTCTGACTCTGTCTGAAACAAAAACAAAGCCAATAACAAAGCGATAAAACCAATGATTTTTAAGAAACCTCGCGTCTCTTCATCTTGCCAATAAAGCTTAATGCTACGAGCAATATAAATACGATAATGCAAGGCGAAATTCACCGCCCCCAACACCATAAAAAGGTTACAGATCCACAAAATTAATGGGCTATTAAAATACCCCATACTGGCATCATGAGTAGAAAAACCGCCCGTAGAAACCGTCGTAAAACTGTGGCCTATCGCATCAAACGCAGACATTCCAGCAAAGTAATAACTCAGCGCACACAACACGGTGATCGCTAAGTACACCATCCATAAATAATGTGTGGTACTGGAAACTCGGGGGGAAAGCTTGTCGTCTTTAATTGGCCCTGGAGTCTCGGCTTTTAATAAGCGCATTCCACCAATGTTTAACATTGGCAAAATAGCCACAACAAAAATAACCACCCCAAGACCACCCATCCATTGTAAAAACTGGCGGTACATCAAAAAAGTAGGCGGCATATCATCGAGCCCCGACAAAACGGTTGCCCCTGTGGTTGTTAAAGCACTGATCGACTCGAACACACCGTCAGTAAAAGAAATGTGAGTAATCGAGATAATAGGAATTGCCCCCAGAACCCCAACAGTGAACCAAGTTAATGTCGCGAATAACATAGCTTCGCGAGTATTAACCGAAGGCAATGCGTATTTTCGAAAACCCAATAATATGACCAAAGAAAGTATAAAGATAACCACAGCAGGTATTGCGAATGCACGGCCGACACCATCTTTAAAAAACATGAAAGACAATTCACCAAACACAAACTGCACAACACTCATCCACAAGCATGGCATTGTCAGCATACGCAGCACTAATAAAGGGCGAATCATATTTAGTCGCCTCTCCCATCAATTAATCAGAAGCAGATTCTAAACGTTTACCTTGCGCAAACACAGCCATTCAAAAAAAGCTATTTTGTAAACAATGTGGACGAACTAAGCACCATGTGCTTTATTATATAAAAATAATAACTAAGCCTTGATTCAAAAAGGAATGAAAATGAGCCAAATACCACTGATTGACATATTTCACCTAAGCGCAATGGCCATCACCGTAGGCTGCTTTTTATTTATTAGTGCAAAACGTGTTATCGAACTTTGCTCTAACACCAATATAGAGAAATCATAATAAAAAACCGAGCCAATAAGGCTCGGTCTATAATTTGCCGAAAATCTCAAAGTTTAGCATTTACCCATGGCTTAACATTTTGGCTCTAATATCATCTGGAATCGCTTTGGCTTTAAGGCTGCCATCTAGAGTATGACAAGCCCACACTCGCTTTTCCGTACATTCAATCGCTAAATCACCCTCATTAAAAAGCCGATGGCGAATACCAAAACTGGCACGACCAATCTCAGTAAACTCACTCTTAATGATGACCTTGTCACCATACTTAGAAGGTTTAAAAAATTGCGAGCGAGTATCAACCATTGGAAAGCCAACAGCCTTTAATTCATCACGAATGTACCTAAGCGAAAAGCCCATTGCCTCAAATAAAGCCCCTGTTGAGGCATCAAAATAAGCAAAATAACGCGGATAAAAGACAATATCAGCGGGGTCACAGTCGCCCCACTCAATTTGCACTTGGCGCTCATTATGAAACATAACGCAGTTCCTTATAAACTGATAACCAAATCAGAAAGGGGCTCTTGGTACAAAAGCTCAATTTGATCTTCTCGATGGTTTTGTACTGCACGCTGATTCAATGAACCTTTATCCGTTACTTCGTGAGCATCAATACTTGGTGGCGCAGCTTGCAACAAAATTCGTTGCACGACCGTAGAGCTGCCTGTACTGTTTTTAGCGAACTCGACCAACTTTTGCTTAAACGCCTCTCGAACAGCGGAATGGGCAACAATTTGCTCGTTAGTTTCCACCGAGTCATGTGGCAGAATGGCCTTACAATGGGCCCAATCGGGAAAGACCAGAGCACTGATATAACCGCGGTTTGTGCCACACAACACCACATCCTGCACAAAGGGGGCAAATGAACTGATCAGCTTAGCCCGCAGCGTTCCCGCACTCACCCAAGTACCACTGTCCAATTTGAAGTCCTCAGATACTCGACCATCAAAACGGAAACCACGCTGGGGCTCATTCTCATCCAGATACGCAAAGGCGTCACCTAGACAGTAATAGCCTTCTTCATCAAACGCTTTTGCCGTCAACTCAGGCTGACGCCAATAACCCGGCATCACGGTTTCCGCCTTAACACGCGCTTCTAACTTACCTTCGTTTGGAACCAGCTTAATCGACACACCAGGGGCAGGAACGCCAATAACACCAGAAGTGGACTCTTCTACAGAAGCAAACGTCGCTGACGGTGCCGTTTCGGTACACCCTAATCCTGTGACCATGGGTATTTTTTTGCCCGTATATTGAATCGCCAAGGCATCCAAATCGTCCCAAATATGTTGGGCTAAGCCTGCCGCAGCAAAGAAAGTAAACTGCAAGCGCGCAAAAAACTTCTCAGCCAAATCCTGATCGGCTTTTAGGCTTTTCACCAAAAGCTCAAACCCTTTTGGCACATTGAAATAGACGGTTGGAGAAATCTCTGCAAGATTCTGCAAGGTTTTATCGAATAACTTCTCGGTTGGCTTACCATCGTCTAAGTACAAACTTCCGCCGTTGTACAAAGCAATACCGATATTATGATTACCACCAAAAGTATGGTTCCAAGGAAGCCAATCCACCATGATAGGTGGCTGATCTTTAAAGAACTGCATAACTTGATGAATCATCACTTGGTTAGCGCAAATCATACGTTGAGTATTGATCACACCTTTTGGCATCCCTGTGGTGCCAGAGGTAAACAGCACTTTAGCAATGGTATCGCCATTCACCTGAGCATTCTTTTCATCGATTAAATGAGATTCAGGAAAGTCCCAGAAAGAGTCAAACGATAAAGTAGGATTAGAAATTTTCTGCGGTGTGATATCGCCTTTTATGACAGCAACTGGCGTCTCTGCCTCTTTGCAAACGGCTTGAATGGCATTTTCATAAGGAGCAAGCTCATCCACCACAATCAAACCCGGCGTCAAAATATCAAAAATATGTTGTAGCTTACCGAAATCAGTCGCAACCAGAGAATAAGCTGGTGACACTGGTGCATGAGCAATTCCTACATACATGCCTGCCAGTGCCAGCATCAAGTGCTCAACACTATTACCACATAGAAATACGATAGGACGATCAACAGAAACAGGTTGAGTAAGTAACCAAGAGGCAAGTTTGCGCACTCGAGTTACCGCTTGAGCGTAGGTTACTTTCTGCCATTCGCCGTGCTCATCACGCTGTGCAACAAACATCTGATCTGGTGTTTTATCAGCCCAGTATTCAAGCTTATCAGTCCAGCAACGAGCGTACTCATCAAGCGCTTTTTGGCTATTGATGATTTGCACTCCGCCTTCACGATTTTCAATGTCGATCGGATGCGCCACAACCTTAATTGGATGAAATTCACCGTTCATTTTTTGCTCCCGCTCTCATCTTTTGCCCTTTAAGGCTTTTGATTATTTTTATGTCTTGAGTATTAGGGAGTGGTTTAGTAACCACTGCCGAATTGTTATTTTTATCTCGACTTCAGACCAAAACGGCCTGTTTCAAAATTTGTACTTGCTAAGACCTAAACCAGCATTTTCAACAACCTTTAGCGCCGCCAATGCACAAGGCAAACGATAAGCTCCATAAAATGCGGCTAGCGCCTTAATATTCTGCATATAAGGCTCATCAACCGTGTCTTGGGTTTGCTGATAAGCCAGCACATTAAATATCTGCCATGTGCAACATAGAATGCCCATAGCCTCCAAGAAAGGCACAGATACTGCCAGTAAACCGTCATGATCGGCATTCAGATTCAACAAGTGTGAGTCCAGCAATGACGTCACTTTAGTAACCACCAGCTGCGTTTCTGTCGCCATAGAGGCAAACTCATCATCCGCTTCAAAAGGCTGAATCAACCGAGTTATTTCTGCTAATAACTCAGTGACTGTGCGACCTTGGTCACCACGTACTTTTCTAAACATTAAGTCACGGGCCTGAATGCCTGTCGTGCCTTCATAAATCGTCGTGACTCGGGCATCGCGCATAATTTGCGCAACACCGGTTTCTTCTACGAACCCCATGCCACCAAAAACCTGAACCACTTGGCCTGCCATCACATTGGCACGCTCTGTTGCAAAGGCTTTAAAAATCGGTGTCAGCAAAGCGACTCGATCTTTTTTCGATGAATCATGGGCCGCCTCAGTGGCATCAATTTGAGCTGCAATTTGATAGCCCAAAGCACGCAGTGCAAAGGTTTCCGAACGCATTTCTAGCAACATGCGTTTCACATCGGCATGCTCAACAATGGCCACCTTTTCGCCTTCACTATTAGCGCCTTGAGTTCGTTCTTGGGCATACTCTAATGCCCGTTGATAACCCAATTCCCCCAGAGCCACGCCTTGTAAGCCGCAACTTAAGCGAGCCTCATTCATCAAGACAAACATAGCTTGTAAGCCTTGATTTAATTCCCCTACCAATTCACCAATACAATCGTCTTGGTCGCCGTAGCTAATGGAACAAGTTGGGCTACCATGAAGTCCCATTTTGTGTTCCATTCCAGTACAACGAACATCATTGAATTCGCCAAGTGCACCGTCGTCGCCAACACGATACTTAGGCACGATAAATAACGAAATGCCGCGGCTACCCGCCGGTGCATCTGGTGTTCTAGCCAGAACTAAATGCGCAATGTTGTCGGTAAGATCATGATCACCATAGGTAATGAAAATCTTCTGACCTTTAATCTTATAAGTATTGTCAGCTTGTGGTATCGCCTTGGTGTTTAGAGCACCAAGATCTGAACCCGCATTAGGCTCTGTCAGAGCCATCGCCACGGTCCAATCACCGCTAACAATGTTTGGTAAATAACGCTCTTGGATCGATTTATTCGCAAAGTTCAATAGGATCTCTGAACCACCTTGCGCGAGAGCTTGAAACATCACAAAGGCCAAATTCGCCGACAACCACATTTCATTAACCGGCTGCGCTATGTACTTTGGCAGACCTTGGCCACCAAACGCTTCCGGCAACGCCAAACCAATCCAACCTGATTCGGCAAATTGCTGATAAGCATCTCGCCAACCATCTGGCGTTATTACCTTTCCGTCTTCAAAGCGACAGCCTTGAACATCGCCCACCGCATTCAGTGGTGCAAGCACACCTGTGGCAAATTTCGCCGCTTCTTCCATCACCGCATTGGCCAGCTCGGGATCAAAACCATCCAATGATTCGCAAGCATCCAAGCCTTGCTGCTGATAGGCTTGTGCCACCAGCAGCTGCATGTCTTTGTAAGGCGCTTGATAAGTCATCATCGACTCCGAGTTACTTCGCTGCCATACGAATCGCACCATCAAGACGAATCACTTCGCCATTGAGCATGCCGTTCTCGATAATATGTTGAGCCAAAGACGCATACTCATCAGGCTCACCAAGGCGCGGTGGAAATGGCACAGATTCACCCAAGGACTTTTGCACTTCTTCCGGCAACACATCCATCATTGGTGTTTTGAATAAGCCTGGGGCAATGGTCATCACGCGAATACCGAAACGGGCTAATTCACGAGCAATCGGCAAAGTCATAGCGCACACACCGCCTTTGGACGCCGCATACCCTGCTTGGCCAATCTGACCATCAAACGCCGCAACAGACGCGGTATTAATAATCACTCCACGCTCTAAATTGGCTTCTTGTTCGTTGTGCTGCATTTTGTCGGCTACCAAACGAATCATGTTAAAGGTGCCAATTAAGTTAACCGATACCGCACGCTGGAATGATGCCAAGCGATGCGGACCTTCACGCCCAACGACACGCTCTGCGCCGGGTATACCCGCACAGTTAACCAAGCCACTAATAGGACCAAAGGCTTCAACTGCTTTATCAATCGCATTCTGAACCGATACTTCATCTACGATATCCGTCACACAGCCTTGGACTCGTTCACCTAAGTCTGATTTGACGCGTGCTAAACCTTCTTCATTTACATCCGCTAGAGTGACTTTGGCACCTAGACCGTGCAGACGACGCGCAACCGCCTCGCCAATCCCCGAAGCCGAGCCTGTCACCACAAAATGTTTGTCTTGGATTTGCATCTAAATACTCCTTACCTTGCTGTTATTTTTATTACCAAGGGCAGATTTACTCAGTCTTTTCCTTGTTATTTGATAAAAGAGTCTTGGCATTTGATTCACGCTGACGCATTAAATTTGCGAAACAGACGCAAGTACTTTTTATTTTAAGCACTAAATTTCAAGACTCATGGTATGCACGACTACAAGCAAAGCTCTTAGCTTTTTTTACGATTTAAAAACGCATCAATACGTGCTTTTACTTCCTCGCTGGTTTGCGTAATACCGCAAATCAATGACTCGGTATACATACCTTCCTGTGCCGACATATTGCCGATACGGCTTAGTCCCGTGGTCATTGCCCAGTTGGAATATTTAGAGTTTTTGCTGATGCCTTTGGCGATTTCAAATGCTTTTGCTAAGGCTTCGCCATGACCAACAACATAATGCGCTAGGCCAATGCGTAAACCTTCTTCAGCATCTACGTCGCGTCCTGTCAGCATCATTTCAGTCATACGGCTAACACCAATGACATTGGAGACATTGACAGATGCGCCACCGCCAACAAAAATCCCGTGTTTGCCTTCAGGTAAGCGGTAGAAAGTATTCTCTTCCGTAACACGCACATGAGCACAAATCCCCAACTCTAGGCCGCCACCAATAACCGCACCATGCATGGCCGCCACAACTGGAATGCCAGAATCACGGATATGACCAAATACGCGGTGCCACATATTGGAATGCTTCACTACTTCGAAAGGTTCACGCGCCTTGTGCTCTTGCAAATCCAGACCAGAACAAAATTCAGGACCATTGCCAGAAAGCACAATAACCTTCACTTCATCCGCTAAATTCAAAAACACATGCTCAATCTCAAGACATAAGCTGTCATTGATGGCATTTTTCTTTTCTGGGCGGTTAAGCTGTAAATGCGCCACACCGTTTTCTACGGAATAATTAATAAATTGATAAGTCATCTTGGATTACCTTTAGCCTTATAATTAGCGGTCTGAAACTTTGATTACTACGGCCATGCCGGTATCACCCGCCGCACAACCAGTGAACAATCCATAACCGCCACCATTGATAACCAATTCTTCAATAAGCTCAATAATGGCACGCATGCCAGTTGGCCCTTGTGGGTGGCCCCAAATCAAAGAACAGCCATAGTTGTTCATCGTCATCACATCTATGTCCATGGCTTTCGCCAAGGCTACATCGTTAACCGCAAACGGGTTGTGTGTTTTGATGGCTTTCACTTGTTTTATATCAACGCCTGCCACGGCAAGAGCGCGTTTCGCGGCCTCTATCGGTGCAGCTGGCATATAAGCCAAATCATCACGGGCTTGCCCAAAACCTAGCACTTCGATCTTGATTTCAGAACGCTTAGTCAGCTCAGCGACTTTTTCTGAATGACACAAAATAACGGAAGCATTGCCATCGGCAGGATGAGTCTGGTTACCAAAAGTAATCACGCCACCTTCCTGAATTGGCTTCAGTTTTTGCAAGCCTTCTAGGGTAGTTGGAAACACCCCTTCGTCGCCCGTAATGACTTTATCTTCTTTGGCGAAATTGGCTGTCGGTACAGATAAAGGCAATGTCATGTAGCGTTTCTGGAATGCCTGATCGTCTTGCAAAGCCGCTTGATATTGCTCATAGCGACGGAAAGTGACTGTGTCTAATTCTTCACGAGTGATATCGAAACGCTTAGCGACATTTTCACCCGTTTGCATCATCGAATGACCACCAACACAGTCGTTCATCATGTTGTAAGTTACTTGATCTTCTGACGCTCCTGCCGGGCCTTTCGCATTGGGATAATAGATATGTGGGCCGTTAGAACAGCGATCCGCCGTCATCAACAAAGACACATTTGCCATACCACAGACAATTTCTGATGCGGCAGCAAACAAACCACGCGCACTGGTCGCACACACTTGGTTAACCGCATGACCGGCGGTATTAACCGCACCAATGTCGTACAAAGGCCAAGGCGCACCATTGAAAGATTGATATTGATTCACCGTCATACCCAACACCCCAGAATCAAACACCTTGGGGTCAATATGGCGTTTCGCCAATTCAGCTTTCGCTACGTGCGCAGCAAACTTCATGGAATGTAAATGTTGTAATGAGCCCTGCCACTTTGTGAATGGCGTACTCCAATACGCACCGTAAGGAATTTCTACATTGTTGATCGACATAAGGTTTCTCGCTTATTTATTCTTGTTTTTTTACTGTTGGTTAGCCGTCGCCATGATGTCAGACAAACCACCCCATTGTTCAGCAAAGATAGCTTCCGGCATGGTTTTTAGATCGTCTGCAATAACAGGTCTAAACGCCATAGCACTCAATACATCTTTTTCTAAATCCAACCCCGGTGCGATTTCGGTGAGCACCATGCCTTCTTGACGCAGCTCTAAAACGCAACGCTCCGTGACAAACACCACAGGCTGATGGTTTTCACGCGCCACAGCCCCACTAAAGGTAATGTGATCTACCGACTCGACAAACTTCTGCACCTTGCCTTCTTCTAGCACGGTCATTTTGCCGTTTTCGAAGCTCAACTTAGCGCCATTCACCAAGGTGCCGCAGAACACCACTTTCTTGGCACTTTGAGAAATATTAATAAAACCGCCTGGGCCAACAACTTTAGGGCCAAACTTACTGACGTTTAAATTCCCTTCTTTATCTGCTTGCGCCAGTCCCAAAAAGGCAATATCCAAACCGCCACCGTCATAAAAATCGAACTGCGCTTCATGCTCAATAATCGCATCCGCATTCCACGCCGCGCCAAAGTCACCGCCAGACGCGGGAATACCGCCGTAAGTGCCGAGCTCGGTCGTTAGAGTAAATAAATGGGAGACTTTTTCTTCTGCCGCAATGGCAGCAACCCCATCAGGCATACCAATGCCAAGGTTCACCATAGCGTTTGCTTTTAACTCCATCGCTGCACGACGAGCAATCACCTTTCGGTCACTAAAAGGCATTGGTGGCAACGCATTTAAAGGCACACGGGAATTACCCGCTAAACCTGGATTGTAGGTTGTTGTGATGGTTTGTTTGTGGTCTTCGGCAGGGGCGACAGTGACATAATCCACTAACACACCTGGCACTTTCACTTCTTTCGGATGAATGGAGTGGCGCTCAGCAATGTATTTCACTTGCGCAATAACGATACCACCGCTGTTTTTAGCCGCTTGTGCCATTGGCAAGATTTCCGCCAACATGGCTTCTTCTTCCACAGATAGATTGCCATCTTCATCAGCCGTAGTGGCACGAATCACGACAACATCGAGCGGAAATTTCTTATAGAGAAGCCACTCTTCGCCTTCAATATTGATGCGTTTAACCAGATCTTCCTTAGTTAATGACGTCACCTTACCACCACTTACTAAAGGATCGACATAGGTTCCCATACCAATCTTGGTGATCACGCCAGGTTTATTGCCTGCTATTTGACGCCACATAGTGGTCAATACACCTTGAGGAAGCAAATAGGCCTCAATGGCATTATCTGAAATCATTTGCGCCATTTTGGGTGCTTGGCCTGTGTGCCCAGAAATCAGGCGTTTCACTAAATTCGGGTAGGACATTCGGGACATGCCTGCGTCTTTACCGTTACCACAACCACAGTCATGGATTAACGTTAAAGCCTGTGGGTGGCCCGTTGCTATAAAGCGCTGCTCAACGGCTTTAGCGACAGCCTCAGCAAAATAAGACATACCCACTGTAGACCAGGCAACATTGGCACCATCAGGAATCAACTCAGCAGCTTGCGCTGAAGAAATAACCTTGCTCATTTTTACCCTCACATCTCTTTTATATTTATTTAGTTGGGCTTTAGTTCGTCGACTTTAACTTGTCAGGAATAATTATGTTGTACATTACAACTATTTTTTTTACAAACATTTTTTATGCACGTTACTTTTTTTGAATACCTTGTGTAAAAATTCTATGAGGAGTTTTGTTGAAAACCCCAACTATTCATGTCAAAACTAACCTATTCTTTAGATAGAGAGATAAAAAGCAAAAAATACTGGCAGGATCAATGAGCATGATGGAGCATCCCGATCACGTCATCTAAAAGTGAAAAACAATAAATAACAAAAAAAATACAAGGTGAACAAAATGAAAAAAATCCAAATGACAAGCCTCGCTTTTATGGTGGGCTCTATGATGTCTATCAATGCTTTAGCCGCTGACGCTGAGTACACCCTAAAGCTGCACCACATGCTCCCTCCTGCATCCAATGCGCACAGTAATTTTTTGGAACCTTGGGCGAAAAAAGTAGAAGAAGAATCCAATGGCCGCATTAAAATTGACATTTATCCAGCTATGCAATTAGGCGGTAAACCAGCACAGCTTTTTGATCAAACACGTAAAGGTATCGTTGATATCTCTTGGACTGTCGCAGGCTATACTCCTGGACGCTTCCCTAAAATGACCTCTTTTGAACTGCCGTTTATCCCAGGTTCAGCCAAAGCAACCAGTATGGCTCTACAAGAATATGCAGAAACCGAAATGCAAGATGAACTAAAAGACGTTCATCTGTTGGCGGTTCATACACACACTCCAGGTTCTCTTCATTCTCGCGATAAAAGAATTAAAAGCCTAGAAGACTTACAGGATTTAAAAGTTCGCGCGCCAAACAAATACATGTCTGAAGCATTCAGTGCCATTGGTGTTAACACCGTATTTTTACCTGTACCAGAAATGCCAAGCGCGCTTTCTAAAGGTGTCATTGATGTCGCTGTGCTACCTTATGAAGTGGTTCTACCGATGAAGATTCATGAATTGGTTGGACACCATACTGAATTTAAAGGCAAAGGCTTATATTCAAATACCTTCGCCTTTACGATGAATAAAAAGGTCTATAACAGCATGCCAGCTGACCTACAAAAAGTGATCGACAACAACTCAGGTGTAGAATTAGCAGGTCACATTGGTGAGGTTTTCGATAACTATGAAGTATTCGCGCGTAAATATGCGGTAGATCGTGGCAATACTTTCGATTACATCGAAGGTGCCGAGCATCAACGTTGGGAAGAAAAAATGGCTCCGGTTGTCGATAAATGGGTTGAAGACATGAATGACGACGGCTACGAAGGACAACGTCTTCTCGATAAAACAAGAGCTCTTATCAAGAAATACGAAGACTTATAAGCCAGCCAATCGGATAAGTTAGCATGATCAAATTTAATGCAGATATACACCGATCTTATCTAGGTCGCGTATCGTCTCTATTTGCGCTAACGGGTGGCTTTATCATGTTGATACTGGCGGCGATAACCGTCACCAGTATCATTGGTAGGTCAACCATAGGGCAATCAATAGTAGGCGATTATGAAATTACCGAAATGGGTCTGGCAATGGCCGTATTTCTTTTTTTACCCGAATGCTATTTGCGCAAGGGCCATGTCATCGTCGACCTCTTTACCGCAAACTGCAAACCAAGCACTTTACGGTTTTTAGATACCTTCAGTGACGTAGTTTTCACCATAGTGGCCTTTGTTTTTGCCTATCGTATGAGCCTAAGCGGCTTAGAGGCAAAGGAGTATTTAGAACAAAGTATGCTTCTAGAGTTGCCGACTTGGTGGACCTTTATTGTAGGCGTTGTATCCATGATACTTTGTGGCCTATGTGGTCTTTATAAGCTGTCTACCACCTTGTGTGGAGGTAATCATGAGTAATGTAGAACTGGCCTTTTTAATGATGGCTGTACTGCTGGTTCTGATGAGTATTCGTATTCCTATCGCCTTAACTATGTTGGTTTGTGGTGCTGTTGGTTACGCTCTTATTGGTGGTGTACCTTCCCTTTTAGAATATTTGGGCACTGCGCCGGTCGCAAAATTTTCCACTTACGACCTTTCTGTTGTTCCACTCTTTTTATTAATGGGCGAATTAGCAACACGATCTGGTATCACCGCGGAACTATTCCGCACCTGTAACACCTGGATTGGTCGCCAACGTGGCGGTATTGCCATGGCAGCGATTGCAGGCTGTGCCGCCTTTGGCGCTATTTGTGGTTCGTCTTTAGCCACGGCCTCAACTATGGGCAAGGTTGCCTTACCAGAAATGAAACGCCTGAAATATTCTGGCAGTTTAGCGGCTGGTGCGTTGGCAGCTGGCGGAACGTTAGGCATATTGATCCCACCTTCCATGGTGCTGATTATTTTCGCCGTACTGACCGAACAGAATATCTCAAAAATGTTTATTGCCGCCTTCGTTCCGGGCTTTTTAGCCGCTGGTGGTTACATTCTTGCTATTGCGGTTTATGTACGAATTTTCCCTGATGCAGGCCCTCGTGGCCCAAAAACGACATTTGCCCAGAAAATCAAATCAACCAAAGATGTTTGGCACATCACGACAATCTTCTTGATCGTATTGGGCGGTATCTACATGGGGATCTTCACCCCAACAGAAGCCGCTTCCGTTGGTGTCATTTTAACCGCCATTCTTGCCTTTACTCATGGCAAAATGCGAATGGATGGCCTATTGGTTTGCTTAATACGGACCGCTGTATCCTCTGCAATGATTTTTTTCATTGTGCTAGGCGCAGACCTTTTTAGTGTCTTTATTGCTTTGTCCCGCTTGCCGGATTTAGGGGTTGAACTTATACAAAATTCCGGTTTGTCGCCATATACCATATTGGTCTGCATGCTGCTTACCTATTTGGTTATGGGCTGTTTCTTAGACAGCTTAGCAATGATCTTGCTGACAATTCCAATTTACTTCCCCATGATAATGGCGATGGATTTTGGCATACCGCAAGCAGACTTAGGACTTTGGTTTGGTATCTTAGCCTTGATCGTTGTAGAAGTGGGGCTAATCACACCACCCGTCGGTATGAACGTATTTATTATAAAATCGTTCGATGATGCCCTAAAGCTCAAAGATTGCTTCAAAGGGGTTATTCCTTTCCTAATCTCAGACTTTATTAGGGTCGCATTACTTATACTCTTCCCTAGTATTACCCTCGGACTCGTTCACTTAATAGGGTAATAAAAAAGGCGTAGGTGCACATTGCACCTACGCCTTTTTGATATAATCCCCAATAGTTTAGACTCACACCAAACTCATGTTTTATATTACAATAACGGATTATTCGACTAAGAACTGAGACACTCATGGCTAACGACACAAAAAAAATAGACCAACCCGTAGACTTTGGCATACTCAATAACTTGGTTGGTTATCGCTTACGTCGCGCACAAATGAATTTCTTCACAAAATTTTCTGAGGTCTGTTCAGATCTTGGTATCAGCCCAGGCTTGTTTGCCATAGCCGCGATCGTTGAACGAAACCCAGGGCTAACCCAAACAGCCGTCGCTCAGGCATTAGGCAATGATCGATCTGCCATGGTAGCCGCAGTCGATAAGCTCGAAAAAATGGACATTATTGAACGTAGACCAGCCATTAATGACCGTCGATCCTACGCTCTTTTTATGACACCGCATGGTGAAGAGTTTTTTCTTAAAATCAGTCAACGAGTCATGGAACATGAACAAGCAATGGCTTCACGTCTTGATGGTGAGAATGAATTAGATTGGCTATTAAAAACGCTAGATACGCTCTCTAAGTAATTAAAAAGGCCAACTCTGAACGCCCCATAAGGTTGGCCTTTGTTAATATTCTTTTGCTTAAATACAGATCAAAGTTTATTAGTAAACTGACCAACAGCATCGACAACACGTTTAGCACCATCTTGTATTTCGACGATAACCTCACCCGCTTCATTAGATAACGCCAACCCTTTTTGCGCTTGTTCTCTGCCTTTATTAATCAGGGCAACGGCTTTTTCGGCAAGCACTTGGTTCTTTCCAACCACCCCAACAATCTCTTCTGTTGCAGAGCTGGTACGTGATGCCAACTGTCTAACTTCGTCTGCTACAACCGCGAAGCCTCGACCTTGCTCTCCCGCTCTAGCGGCTTCAATTGCGGCATTTAGTGCTAATAAATTCGTCTGATCCGCAATCCCTCTTATACTTTCAATAATGGAACCAACTAATTGAGACTGAGCATCCAATTCTGAAATCCCTTGCGCGGCTTCAGCCATTTGCTCGGATAGTTGGCGCATCACGGCCACGGTTTCACTCACCACTTGATTACCTTTTTTAGCACTAGAATCGGTTTGCTGTGAGGTGGCATAAGCAATATCTGCTGCTTCTGATACTGCCAATTCACGATTCACTAAATCTGTAATCAGAGTGGCAAACTTAATGACTTTGTAAAACCGGCCATGTACATCGGAAATGGGATTATATGACGCTTCTAGCCAAACAGTATTGCCTCTACTGTCAATACGTTGAAAACGATCGGCAACAAACTCGCCTTTATTTAAACGTGCCCAGAAAGCGGTATAAGCATCAGAATTCGCCTCTTCAGCAGTACAAAACATCCTGTGATGCTTGCCTTTTATTTGATCGATTTTATAGCCCATACCACGCAAAAAAAGCTCATTTGCATCTAGTATGTGCCCACTCATATCGAATTCAATCACCGCAGTAGAGCGTTGCAATGCCGCTATAATATTTTCATCTTCGCGGGAGCTCGTGATAGTCCGTGTTAAGTTATTACAATATAGAGAGTATTCTTTTAGCTTACCTGTTTCACCATGAAGAATGGGCTGAAACACGGCTCTTAACCATGATTCAGAGCCGTCTTCTTTTTCAATTTCCAAGGCTCCAGCCCAATGTCTCACTTCTTTTATAGCATTCATAAACGCCTTATAATGCTCAGTTTTTCGCGAGTAGACAGGCACCAAATCTGCTAACTTTCTTCCGACAATCGCTTCTTTAGAAAAGCCAAGCTCTGTCGTGAACATTTTATTAACTGATTTCACTAACCCGTCGGTATCCAGAGTAATAACCAGCATTTCTTGATCTAGGCTGTCTTTTATCTGATGAAGAGAGTTTAACTCTTCCTTGATAACCTTAAGTTCACTCTTTAAGTTACGGTTAAACATTCATCTCTCCTAGAATCTGCTCATAAATAGATCAGCGTTATCAAGATTAAGCTGGTTGAAACAAGCAATCTATTGAAATAGCTTAGATCAAATTTTCAATAATTCACCTTTTTCCACTCATTTTTTGCAGAATAATAGCCATTTCTTCTTGCAACTGAGCCCGCAATTCTGTGCTATCAATGGAAGATAAACATGCTTCTACGAGGGCATTATCTTCTGTCGTTTTTAAGGTTTTTTCGAATATAAAAACCTGACTGGCGAAACGCTGTAATCCCATAGTCAAAGACGCCCCTTTTAAAGTATGGAGGGTCTCTGCTGCCGCTAACCGATCTCTGGATTCAACGCTTTGAGCTATTTTTGCTAATAAATCCTCTGACTCTTGAGTAAAGCCCTCGATAACACTGTTATAAAGCTCTATGCTGCCGCCAAATCGACTTAGAATAGACTCAATATCCTCGTAATCGCTTAACTCAACTGTCGGGGTGCTTTTCTCGGTTGGCTCAACCACAGAGTCTTTTGCGTCTTCCTGCGTAACAAGCTCATCTCGAGTGTTAGTATGCTTAAGAATACAGGCAACCATTTTGTCTATATCCAGAGGCTTGGCAATATGGTCATTCATCCCCGCTCTAAAGCAGGCTTGACGGTCTGACTCTGAAACATTGGCCGTCATGGCAATAATTGGAAGCGATGCAAACCTTGTATCCTTACGTATTTGCTTCGTAGCTTCTAAGCCATCAATACCGGGCATTTGCATGTCCATCAACACAATATCAAATGCCCCCACATCATGATTGAGTACTGTTGCAACACCCTCTAAACCGCCTTCTTCCACTGTCACAACAGCGCCTTCAATAGCCAACAATTCTGTGGCCACTTGTCTATTGAAAGCGTTATCTTCAACCAACAAAACTTTCACGCCAATTAAATTACCGCCACCATAATCATTACTCAAACGATCAGGTAACGAGGATGCATCACCTGAAAGAGCTTGATAAACCGTTTCTGACAATTGACTTACTGTTGCGGGCTTTAATAAAGACCCAGAAATACACTCAAATTTATTATCTAATTGATCATTTATTGCGCTAGACAATAAAATGATTTTTGGCGCACGGTCAGTATCAGGAAAGATTGAATTTACTTCGTTAATACTTTCTTGACCCAAAAAGTCTGATGTTTTCGTATCGAGTAAAATGGCATTGTACTTATCACCTGCGGCGAGCGATTCTCTCAGCAATACAATAGCACCCTGAATCGATTCCGCTTTTTTACTTGTCCACCCAAGACCAAATGCCATCCGTGTGAAAATCGCTTGTGTTGCCACATTTTCATCAACAATTAAAACCTGTAACGGCTTGCTGGATATATTATTAAAAGGTAATTCCGGCTTAATATCAGATATCGGCAAATCAACCGTAAAATAAAAACGACTGCCCTTACCTAACTCACTCTCTACTTGTAATGAGCCTCCCATTAACTCGACAAAGCGACGCGAAATAACCAAACCTAACCCTGAGCCCCCAAAGCGGCGTGCAGTGGAAGATTCTGCTTGCGAAAACACCTCAAAAATCGAGTCTAACTTGTCTTCTGCTATACCAATGCCAGTATCCTGAACAGATACCGTTAGACGAACTACACCCGCTTCTGCTGGTTGTTGCTGAATTTTCAACACCACACTGCCTTCTAAAGTAAACTTCACAGCATTACTGACTAGGTTAATAAGTATTTGTAGAAGACGTAATTTGTCACCGACAAGAAAGGCCGGAATCCCCCTATCAATATCAAAAATCAACTCAACATTTTTTCCGAGCGAACTGCCAGACAAAACAGTTGATAATTCACACAACAAGGCTTCAACTTCAAACGGTGCTTTCTCAAGCTCTAATTTACCCGCATCGACTTTAGAAAAATCCAAAACGTCGTTGATCAAAGCCAATAATGATTTCGCAGAAATTTGCGCTTTAGAAATATAATCATCTTGCTGATTTGTCAGTGGCGTGCGCTTTACAAGGTGTAACATACCCAAAATCGCGTTCATGGGGGTGCGTATTTCATGACTCATATTTGCCAAAAAGTTCGACTTAGCGACATTGGCCGCAATAGCTTCATCTTTGGCTTTACGTAACCATGTTTCTAACTCATATTCTTTGGTTATGTCTCGATTAATGCCGGTAACTTTCATCACCTGCCCATCGCTGTCTTTCTGCAAAATAGCACTGGCCAATATATGGCGGATACTGCCATCCGGTAATATGATGCGGAACACAACATCATAAGAGCCCTTATTATCTATCACATCTTTTAACGCTGCGGTGACGGTATCTCGATCTTCTGGATGGACTCGATCGAACCACTCATCATAAGTAATACCCTCGGCTTTTTTGGAAAGTGGAAATTGATACATAGATAGCATCAAATCACTCCACTCCAAAACATCATCAGCAATATTTAGACTCCAGATACCTAGCTGCGCCGCTTCTGCCGCTAACAACAACTGGTCTCTGGTATATATCAACGCCTGTTGGTTACTCTTCTGCTCGGTGATATCCATCGCCATCCCCAGATACCCCACAGTGTTGTTATCACCGTCTTTCATCAGAGTGACAACCAAAGAGACCGGACGTGTACTGCCGTCTTTGTGTATATAGGTCCATTCTTTGCTTTCGAAATCGCCTTGTAAAGCGTGGTGAATCAGTACATCTAGGGAGTCAGAAACCGTTTCACCTGTTGCCTCGAATATGTCAATACGATGTTTGTCGATTTCTATTTCGTCATGGAAGCCAACAGGCGCCAGCTTACCGACAACCTCATCAGCCGCATAGCCCAGCATGCGCTCAGCCCCTTTATTAAATAACTTAATCACACCGTTCAAATCTGTCGCAATAATAGACACTTCTGAAGAAGCATTTAAAACATCACTTAACAATAAATTTAGCTCTCTTAGCTCAGCCGTTCTCGCCTTTACTTGGCTCTCTAAATTGCTATTCAATTCAAAAATTTTGGCTTCCGCTTTTTTACGCTCTGAAATATCACGAATACTTTTTGAAACACCGACAACCTTTTTATTTGCATCTAATATAGGCGATAAAGTAATAGACACTGGAATCTCTGTACCAGACTTGGTGGTTCTTCGCGTCTCAATGGATTTAGGCTCCTTACTCTCTTTTAAAGTCGCAATAGCCTTCAAAGCCTCAAATCGAAGTTCATTGGGCACAAGCAACTCCACCACATTCTTACCTATCGCTTCCTCCTTGGAGTAGCCTAAAATTCGTTCTGCGCCGCTATTCCAGCTGACCACCTCTCCGTCCATATTTGAGCTAACAATACCATCTGCGGAGCTTTCAACAACGGCCGAAATTCTAGCTTGGTGTGTCATCACCTCTCGATTTCGCAAGATATACAGACGTATAACAACCACAACAACTGTCAGTAATAAACTGATTAATAACCCAATCGACAAAAAATCAACCGGGCTGGGTAAACGCAACGATTGAATGAATGCAGGCGTGACTCTTAATACGCTTCTCCATTCACGCCCATATACCTTTGTTGTTTGGACCTGTTCATAACCCGCCACGCCCGATACACTGCTGCCGTAGAATTGAACAGGTTCGTCCAAATCCGTAATGTCCCAAAGTTCATAATGAAGCTTTTCAACATCTACTGGCAAACCACTCAACACCTCACCCATTATCAGAGGGGCATAGCTCCACCCAAAACCCTTCTGTAGACGCTCTGCTTGTGTCAAAGGCGTGCGGCCGCCATGATAAATGGGCATAAGAATAAGAAAGGACTGTTGCGGCTTACCTGTCGCTTGCACTAAAGTGATTGGACCTGTTAAACGAACTTCTCCTGAATACAAAGCAGACGCTGCGGCTTCGCGCCGGTTTTTTTCAGAGGCAATATCCAAACCCACCGCTTGGCGATTTCGATCAACAGGCTCGATATATTGAATAATGTATCGTTCGTTAAAATTGGGGTTTAGTGACTTAACAGAAAACTCAGGCCAGCCATCTTTACGCGCACGATCAACAAAGGCACTTTCTTCTGATGGTGTTACGCGACGAATAAAACCAAAGCCCCTAGCGCCAGGAAACTCAACATCAACATCACGACTTAAACTGTACAGAGTGAAAATCTTGCGAGTAATCAAATTCTCACCCGTAGTTAGTATTGCCCCTCTGGCTCCTCGCAAGCCATATTGATAAAGCTCAATGCGAGTCTGTACTTCCCGTTGTAGAGTATTCGCTGCCTCTAAAGCCGCTTTATTAATCTGTACTTTGTTGTCTTCATGAACTTTGTAAGCAATAGCAAGAGCAACAGTGATCGTCAGCAATAACGTAATAAGAACCCAGCGATTAAAAATAGACTCAAATGATACTCTTTGCACTTATGCCTCCGGGCCACAAACTCACCTCATGCTTGGATAAAACCACAGAAGCGAATAATCAAATACAGCAACAATAAGTTGCAAGTTAATTAATAACTTATATTGAGAAAATTACCACCAAAAACACAAAATAAAACATGGGTTATCTCAGATAAATTATCGTTGAAAAACAGGTAAAACCATACAAAGCACTTAGGCGTTTTATTGTCTTGAATCAATGTTTATTCCACAAACAAAGCAACTCGCATAATTTTACGTTATCCTTTTCACACTATTTAGGCGCGTTTTCTTCTCAAATAAAACGACAGGATCGACTTTCATGAATATTGCTGTTTTTTCTTGCAAGCCCTACGACAAAAGAACCTTATCCTCCTACGCGGAGCATAAAAACATGTCCATGAGCTACTTCGAAAGTAGACTCAGCATGGAAACCATTAGCCTAGTAAAAGGTTTTGATGCGGTATCTTGCTTCGTTAACGACGATGTTAATGCCGAAGTCATTCACCTTTTAAAGCAACAAGGTGTAAAAACCATCGCCCTGCGTTGTGCTGGATTCAATAACGTCGATCTAGACGCAGCAAAAGCGGAAGGCATCAAGGTATTTCATGTCCCAGATTACAGCCCAACCTCCGTTGCTGAACACGCCGTGGCACTTATCATGACGTTAAACCGCAAAACGCATCGCGCCTATCATCGCGTAAAAGAAGGCAACTTTGCCCTTGAAGGGCTCATGGGCTTCAACCTTGAAGGGAAAACCGTTGGCTGTATCGGCACAGGACGAATCGGCGCAGCATTTTGTCGCATCATGAAAGGCTTTGGCTGCAAGGTGTTGTGTTATGACTTATATCCGTCACAAGCACTTATCGACCTAGGTTGCCAATACATCACACTCGATGAAATCTACCAAGAAAGCGACATCATCAGCCTGCATTGTCCTTTGAACCCTTCGACTCATCACTTAATCAATAAAGACAGCTTAGAAAAGATGAAAGACGGTGTGATGATTATCAACACCAGCCGAGGCGCATTGGTCCACGCACAAGAAGCCATTGACGCACTTTACAGTGGAAAAATTGGTTATCTGGGTTTAGACGTGTACGAGCAAGAAAACAAAATCTTCTTCGAAGACATGTCATCCCACATCATCCAAGACAGCGTCTTCCAACTCATGCTCACCTTCCCTAACGTCGTCGTCACTGGGCATCAAGGCTACTTCACTATCGAAGCGCTGAACCACATCGCCGAAACAACGGTCGACAACTTACTGCACCACCAAAGCGACAGCAGTGGAACAAGGCAATTGGCATAGGGCTGAGTCGTAACAAAAAGATCACATAATAATCAAGATACACTAAACCATTCATCACTCTGATCACGTATAATTTGCGAACTTGGAGAGTACAAAAGGAGTGACGAAAGATGAACCTCGATAAACCAACTCAAGAAAGACTAATAAGCATTGTCCGTAGAGCAGGCCAAGAGATCGTCATGCCAAACTTTCGTCAGCTTAGCGCCGCCGACGTAGAAACCAAAAGCAGCCTAACGGACCTTGTCACCATTGCCGACAAAGCCAGCGAAGCATTCATCACTGAAGAAATTCAGGCGGCCTTTCCTAATTGGGAAATCGTCGGAGAAGAAGCCGTTGCCGAAGACCCATCGACCACAGACAAAATAGCGACGGCAGACACCTGCGTCATCATCGACCCTATTGACGGCACCTGGAACTACGCCCACGGATTATCTGAATTTGGCATCATACTCGCCGTGGTCGTAAAAGGCGTCACACGTTTTGGCTTGCTGTACGACCCAGTAAACGACGACTGGATTTATGCCAATCGTGGCGAAGGCGCGTTTTTCCAACACACCGCCATGAATGAAAAAGGCAAGCATCAAACACCCAGCCAAGCGCCGCTAGCCTTAAAGATCACCGCAGAACCCGAGCTAGATAAACTCGTCGGCATAATGTCGGTAAACTCTTATAGTGGTCAGAAAAAACAAGACTTTGCCTTAAAAGCAAGCCGCTTTGTGCGTATCAACAACCTACCTTCCTGCCCTGCTTACCGACAAATAGCCCAAGGCCACTTTCACTTCAGCCTCACCTACAAAATGCTGCCATGGGATCACGCCGCAGGCGTACTGGTTCACACCGAAGCGGGCGGCATATGCCGAACACTCGACGGCCAAGAGTACCGCCCAACCATGCTCGACGGCGAAATGCTCGCCGCCCAGTCAGAACAACAGTGGCAAGCGTTGGCGGAACATTTTAGGAAATAGTTTCCTCCCCATTACCATCAAAATTCATCACCAAGGATGCTTGGCAAAGTAGCGTTCCAAATGATCGATCAAGGCGCGTACATTGGGCGATAAATGCTTTCGGGATGAATAAAGTGCGTAGATCGTCAGGTCTTTGGGTTTCCAATCTGGTAGTACATGGCACAGGCTGCCATCGTTAATGTAACGATTGGCTAAATAAGTAGGCTGCAGGCAAACTCCCATACCATTCAATGTGGCGTGCAAAAGCGCTGTGGCTTCGTTAATGCTTAGGCGACAATTAACACTCACCGATTCAAACTGATCACCTTTAGAAAGGTGCCAGATATGCCGTTCAAAGTTTTTATACCCCAAACAAGCGTGATTGATTAAGTCTTGCGGATCTTGGATTTCGCCTAGGGTTTGCCGTACTTTTTCAAGGTAAGCAGGAGACGCCACCAGCACAGATTCACACATGGCAATGGGTTTACCGATTAAAGACGGATCCGGATTCGAAGCAATGCGAATGGCAAGGTCGATGCTTTTTTCCGTTAAGTCGGCGGTGCTGTCTTCTAAATCAATGTCGATATGAACGTTGGGATGCCGCGTCATAAAGTCTTGAATGGCAGGCATGAGTTGGGAGAAACCAAATGACATGCTCGACGTGATTCGCACCAAGCCTGACAACTCCTCACTGGTATTCACCAAAGCGGTGATTTTATCCGCTTGCTCCAACCACTGTTCCACGTCTTTTAAACAGGCTTCGCCCGCGCTGGTGAGTGATATTTTTCGGGTTGTGCGGTGCAACAAGCGGATTTTTAACCAGTCTTCCATGGCTTCGATATAACGTGTCACCATGGGACGCGACATATTTAAGCGATCTGCGGTGCGAGAAAAGCTCCGCGATTGAGCAACATCGATAAAAACCTTAGCCGCAATAACTCTGTCCATTTCACCCACCCACTTGCACGATATAAGAAATAATCATGCTCATTATTGTGTATTTTTCCGAGCACATCAATTCCCTATTATGAGCACATGAATTACATAATCACTCTTTGGAGATAAAGATGAAAAAACTGATTACATTCGCGGCTTCCGCGATTATCGCTCATGCTGCTTTTGCAGCAGACACCAAGCCATTAACACTAGATGTATATAATGCAGACGCCAACAGCTTTAATGTGACATCCACTTTGGTATATGGTGAAACGGAAGCGCTGCTTATCGACACTGGTTTTACCAAAGCCGATGCATTGCGTATTGCAGCAAAAGTGCTGGATTCTCAAAAAGAATTAAAAACTATTTTCATTAGCCAAGCCGATCCTGATTATTACTTCGGTGCCGAGACGCTACACGCTATTTTCCCTCAAGCGAATATCGTCACTACGCCTGCGGTTAAAAAAGTAATTGAAGAAAAACTGGCAGGAAAATTGGCTTTTTGGGCCCCTAAAATGGGCGACAACGCTCCAGTAAATCCTATTATTCCAAAGGCTTACGATAAATCGACTTTGATGGTAGACGGCCATGCTATCGATATTCGTGGCACGGAAGGCGCGTTTGCACATCGTCCTTATCTTTGGATCCCAGAAAACAAAGCTATTCTGGGGAATGTCGCTGTGTACGCAAACATGCACCTATGGATGGCAGATGCACAATCTGATGCAGCTCAAGCTGCTTGGACGGCACAATTACAAGAAATGCTGGCGCTCAAACCTGCGGTCGTTATTCCCGGTCACATGGCACCTGGAACAAAACTGGATTCAAATAGCATTTCGCACTCTCTGAATTACATCAAAATCTTTCAGAAAGCGAAGAAAGAGAGTAAAAACAGTACTGAACTCATTAACGCCATGTCAGCCAAATTCCCAGATGCTAAAGGCGCTTTAAGTTTGGATATCGCAGCGAAAGTTCATAAAGGTGAAATGTCATGGTAAAGGTACATTATTTCTTCGACCCTATGTGTGGTTGGTGTTATGGAGCATCGTCTCTGCTCGGTGTGTTGGCTGATATGCCTGAATTTGAGGTCATTTATCACCCTGGAGGTATGATCCCAAAACAAGCAATTGACCCTTCGTTTAGACAGCACATTTTGCAGGCGGATAAACAAATTGCACTCATGACAAAAGCACACTTTGGCGATGCTTATAAAGCAAGAGTGGCGGGAACTGGCGATTTTATTGTGGATTCCTACTCAACAACGCGTGCCTTTTTTGTTGGTCAAGAAATGGGCATCAAAGCACATGTCATGTTGGCTGCCATTCAAAAAGCGCACTATCAAGATGGTAAGCATCTGGATGAGTTAGATACCTTAGCAGAACTTGCTGCGTCTATGGGTTTAGACAAAGCCACTTGGAACGAAAAAATGGCACAGTCTGAAGCCAAGATGCTGAGTAAAGTAGAGGAAAGTCATCGTTTGATGGGTAAATTAAGAATCAGTGGCTATCCAACCATGATTATTGAAAGAAAAGACCAGTTAACTTGGTTAGAACACAGCAAGTACTATGGCAGAACGGCTGAGTGGGAAGGCTATTTAGCTGAATTAGTTTAAACCTATAAAGCCTTCTCTAAACTCACAGAGAAGGCTTTTATCTTTCATCACCCATTCTCATAGCTGCCAAGCAAAGGTCAATGTCCCATAACGGCTAAATCGATCCATCTCTCTATCATGCTCGTCACCATTTATTGTAAAGGGTGTATTAATAGCAAACGCAACGGCAATGCCTTCCCAAGCGTAACTAAATCCCGTACTGAATAATGTGTTAGTGTGGTCATAATCAATTGAGCGACTATCACGGAAAGTATTACCATCGGTGAAAATCTGATTAAAAGTATACCCAGCTTGTAAACCCGCATAAACAAACCAACCGCTGTCCACTGCGGTCGGATTAGACATACGGTTATCCGTCAAGAGAATGGTGGGATAAGACTTTTTTAAGTTACGACCATATCGGTACATAATACCGGTATTAGCCTCACTTCTTAACGTACCTACACTAAGATTCCCGCCCGTCAACACATCCATAGTATCGTTGTCGGAAACCCAAGATCGCCAAACACGGCTACGAGATAACTCGAACACCAATTCGTTATGCAGCTGAGTGTCCCAGCCTTTAGGGTCTTGCGCTCCAATGATTTTATGAAAGCCTTTTTGCGTCTCTTTGCCCATTGCCAGAGGCCCCACAATACCAATAGTGGTACTGACACGATCAGCGTAATCTTCTCGAGTTGTAATATAGGTATTGTTCATACTGAGCAAAGCAGAATACGGGAAAGAGCCTTCTGGCGGGTTATGCAAAGTCAAATCTTCTGCGGTATTTAATGTTTGTCCAAAACTGTAGACATTGGCAGAAGATTGTACTTCCCCATCAGGCATACTCCACATTAGAGGTTTTACCCAAAAATCTGGCCAATGAGGGCTACGACCAGACTCATTCACATCGTAATGTGTCACATACAGACCATTGGTATAACCGCTGTCTTCGTTCACAAAAACATCATTATCTAAAGTAACAGACATCCAACTCTGGCTGGCATACGCAGACATTCCAAACAACAGAAATAAACTATTTAAAGAGTACTTTACGAGGCTTTTCGCTACTGCATCTTTATCTGTAATCAATCTTTTTTGATCGTCTTTGTTTAACACCCGTAGCATGAAAGCTCCCCGCTGCGTAAGCACCTTGCATCTTAAAATTATTAAGTTTACAGATATTATAAAGAGAAATTATGCGGGAGAGGACGACTAAGAGTTATAACATTATGGAAATGAAAGGAAGGATTACATATAATTTTCAAGAATAGTTCAATTTGTGCATTAAATGGGAAAGATAAGGCGAACATAGCTAAAATTTTTCAAGCAATGAACGCCCTATTGGGTATTTTATATTAGAAAATCAAAAAACCTAACGAAATAATCACACCTGAGCCGATCAAAGCCATTAAACAATAGCCCATCACATCTTTTGCACCAAGACCTGCAATAGCCAGTGCTGGCAATGCCCAGAATGGTTGAATCATATTTGTCCACGCATCACCCCAAGCAATCGCCATAGCCGTTTTCGCAGCATCAACGCCTAACGCAGTACCCGCGGGCATCATTATAGGAGCTTGTACCGCCCATTGACCGCCACCAGAAGGAACAAAGAAGTTAACGATGCCAGCGCTCAAAAAAGTGAAAAGCGGAAAAGTCGTTTCATTTGAAATAGACACAAATGCCTGAGAAATTACACCAGCTAACGACACACCGGAATCTCCCGTTGCTGTCATCATACCCATGATCCCAGCATAGAATGGGAACTGCAGCAAAATGCCAGAGCAGTTACGTGCCCCTTGAGAAACCGAGTTCAACAGGCTTTTTGGTGTGCCATGAAGCAAAACAGCGGAAAACAAGAAGGTAAAATTCACTATATTTAGGTTCAGTGCGAAACCGTTATTCACAAAATAGTAAATCACGTAAGCAAAGCCCATCACACCTAACAGCATGGACAAAGCACGGCTATTTTCAAGACGTTCTGCTGGGCTCATATCAGCTTTACTTGGCGTATCGACGACTTGCTCTTTTAATAATTCAGCGTCAATGGTAATTGTGTCTTGTGGTGCTGGATGCATCAAACGGTTCAACAATGGAATCGTAATAAACATCACCGCCAAAATGGTTAGGTTCATGGTTGAGAAAAGCGTTTCAGAGGTAGAAATTGGTCCTGTCACCGCACCATTAGTCACCTTTTCTATATTCGCACCGCCGGCGATAGACAAGGGAATCGATCCAGATAAACCAGCATGCCAAAATAAAAAACCGCTGTAAGCAGAAGCAATCAATAAGCGGTAGTCTACACCTTTAACACGAGCGGCAATTTCTTTGGCAAAGATAGCACCCACTACCAAACCAAAGCCCCAGTTAACCCAACATGCCATCGCACTGATAACAGTAACTAGAATAATAGCTTGCCCCGGTGTTTTGGCGATATCAGCCAACATTGCTAATTTTCGTTTGAACGCTGGCGCACTTGCCATGGCATGACCCGTAACAACCACCATTGCCATCTGCATAGAGAAACTAAGCAAATTCCAAAACCCACCTGCCCAAGCGTTTACTACTTGCATTGGCCCTTGCCCAGTACTGGGCATTACCAATAAAAACACAACGAATGTTAAAACGATGGCGAAAATAAAAGGATCAGGAAGGTAACGCTGTAGCAAAGTAACGAAGAATTGACTTACTTTTTGTAAGCCTGTTTGTTTTTGTTCAAGGGTATTCATCAGTTCTATCCTATTTTTATAGTTTTTATGAGATGACAAACAAAAGCGAAAGCAGAAAGTGGTCACACCACTTTCTGCCAAAGTTTTGCTTTTATTATCTTTTACAGTTGTTAAATCGAATGATTAACGAGAAACCAACATAGCAACGCCCATACCGCCGCCAATACACAAGGTCGCTAAGCCTTTGTTAAGATCTTGACGCTGCATTTCATGAAGCAAGGTAACCAAAATTCGACAACCAGAAGCACCAATAGGATGGCCCAGCGCCACAGCACCGCCATTTACATTCACCTTATCAGCTTCTAATCCAAGTTCTTTATTGACACACAAAGCCTGCACTGCAAAAGCTTCGTTGGCCTCAACAAGATCCAGATCAGCGACTTGCCACTTCGCTTTGTTAAGCACTTTTTGAGTCGCTGCTATCGGTCCCGTTCCCATGATTTCAGGATCGACACCGGCTCCGCTTGCCGCCTCAATAACCGCGAGAATGGGCAAACCTAAACGCTTGGCTTCTTCATCAGACGTCACGACCACCATGGCTGCGCCATCATTTAGCGTAGACGCATTGCCTGCGGTCACCGTCCCTTCTTTTGCAAAAGCAGGACGCAATTTAGCAAGAGACTCTGTCGATGTATCAGGACGAATTTGTTCATCGGCATCCACAATAATAGGATCACCCTTGCGCTGAGGAATGGAAATCGGCTGAATCTCCTCAACAAATCGACCAGCCGCTTGTGCTTGTGCCGCTTTTTGCTGAGAGCTGGCGGCAAAAGCGTCTTGTTCTTGGCGGCTAATATTCCAACGATTGGCAATATTTTCAGCGGTTTGGCCCATATGGTAATCATTAAATGCATCCCATAGACCGTCAGTCACCATGGAATCCAACAATTCCCAGTTACCCATTTTCTTACCTGTGCGACTGTTTGGTAACACATGTGCCGCTTGACTCATGCTTTCTTGACCACCTGCAAGCACCATACTGGCATCACCGTTCAACACGGCTTGCGCTGCAAGTTGCACCGCTTTTAAACCTGAGCCACAGACTTTATTGATCGTCATCGCGGAAACATGATGCGGTAAGCCTGCATGCACCGCCGTTTGGCGAGCTGGGTTTTGGCCACAGCCAGCGGTCAATACCTGACCTAAAATCACATCTTCGATGTGATCTTTCAAAATAGGTTGCTTAGCCAACATACCAGACAATAGTTGCGTCCCAATTTGAACGGCACTAAGGGAGGATAAAGCGCCATTAAAAGCGCCAATGGGAGTTCGTGCTGCTGCTACAATAACGGCTTTCATAAACAAGTCCTTTCACGATTGGTTAAATACGCTATGGAGTAACGGATTAGGCAAATTGCATTTCTGGCACATGATCGGGAACGATCAATTTACCCTGTGTTTTTTCAACAATCTCTTCTACTGAAACACCAGGCGCTCTTTCTTTCAACACAAAAGCACCGTCAGCAATTTCCAGCCAAGCTAAATCGGTGAGGACTTTTTTAATACAGCCTTTGCCAGTGAGCGGCAAGGAACAATTAGACAAGAGTTTGGATTCACCATCTTTAGAAGCATGAGTCATGGTGACAATGATATTCTCTGCGCCTGCGACCAAATCCATGGCGCCGCCCATACCTTTGATCAGTTTGTTGGGAATCATCCAAGAGGCAATGTTGCCATTCACATCCACCTCAAACGCACCCAGCACAGTCAAATCCACATGGCCGCCACGGATCATGGCAAAAGACTCGGCAGAAGAAAAGATAGACGCACCTTTCACGGTTGTGACAGTTTGCTTGCCAGCGTTGATCATGTCTGCATCGATGGTTTCTTCCGTTGGAAACTCACCCATGCCCAGCAAACCATTTTCAGATTGCAACATGACTTCCATATTCTCAGGGACGTAATTGGCCACTAAAGTAGGAATACCAATACCAAGGTTAACGTAAAAACCGTCTTGTAATTCTTGGGCGACTCGTTGCGCCATTTGCTCTCTAGTAAGTGACATAAGAAACCTCTTTTTATTCTATTATTCTGCTGTTTTAACGGTTCTTTTTTCTATGCGTTTTTCGAACGTACCAAGAACAACTCGATTAACATAAATACCTGGGGTATGAATCTGTGCGGGATCAAGTTCACCGACTTCCACGATTTCTTCCACTTCTACAACAGTGATTTTGCCGGCGGTCGCGGCGAGAGGATTAAAGTTTTGTGCGGTGTGGCGATAAATAACATTGCCGTAACGGTCTGCTTTCCAGCCTTTTACAATCGCGAAGTCGCCAACAATAGCTTCTTCTAGCAAGTATTCTCGACCATTAAATTCTTTGGTTTCTTTGCCCTCGGCAACTGGAGTACCGACGCCTGTCGCAGTATAAAAAGCTGGAATCCCCGCACCACCTGCACGCATTTTCTCAGCCAAGGTGCCTTGGGGCGTCAGCTCAACTTCCAGTTCGCCATTCAATAGTTGCTTTTCAAATAAGGCGTTTTCACCCACATAGGACGACACCATTTTGGTGATTTGCTTATCTTCAAGCAGAATGCCCAAACCAAAACCGTCTACGCCACAGTTATTGGAGACAACGGTTAAACCTTTTGTGCCTTTACGTTTTATCTCAGCGATTAGGTTTTCAGGGATACCGCAAAGACCAAAGCCTCCTGCCAGTATCGTCATACCATCTTCAAGTCCGACCATGGCCTCTTCAAATGAAGCGACAACTTTGTCAAAACCGGCCATATTAGTTCTCCTATCTTATTATTTTTACTTTCCAACAGTTTGACCCAAGCAGATAAATTAATTAAATTTGTTTTTTCTATTTATTGATAAGTTTTTCAAAATAATAATCCTATAGAAGCATTCCTAAATGAACATCAAACAAGTTCGAGCCTTCCTCGCTGTCGCCGAGTCCATGAGTTTTGCCAGCGCAGCGACGCAATTGCACTTATCACAACCGGCCCTGAGCCTGTCTATTAAAAGCCTAGAGGACAATTTAGGTGGCAAGTTATTTACTCGTACAACACGTCATATCGCCTTAACGCCAGAGGGGGAAGCGCTTGCTCCTATCGCTAGACGATTACTGGCGCAATGGGAAAATGCCGAAGATGAAATGAAACAGCGGTTTGCGCTGCAAATGGGCAAAATCACTATCGCTGCCATGCCCTCTTTCGCGGCATCGTTGTTGCCTAAAGCGATCCGTAATTATCACTCGTCTTATCCGAACATTCAGGTGGCCATCGATGATGTGTTATCTGACATAGTGGTAGAAATGGTTCGTAACAACCAAGTGGAACTTGGGATCTCATTTGAGCCAAGCAATCTGGTGGATTTGTCTTTTTACCCACTTTACGAAGACAGGTTCATCGCTATTTTACCAAAAAACCATCCCCTCATAGAGCAAGACGAAGTGACTTGGACGGCACTTCTGCAATACGACTTCATTACCTTACAACGCCCTTCCAGCGTTCGAACTATGATTGAAAGCGCACTCAATGAAGCAAACATCGAACTCAATGTCGCATTTGATGCTCACCAACTTGCGACGGTAGGACGCATGGTCAGCGAAGGCATGGGCGTTGCCGTTGTCCCCGCCTTGTGTCAGCAACAAGCCTTAGAACAAGGCGCTGTTTGTCGTGCTGTCATTGAACCGGAAATTTGCCGTAGGGTGGGCGTTATATGCCAACCAAGGTCACACCTATCTATTGCTGCCGCTGCGATGCTTGATGTATTGATCAACACATATGCTTAGCAACCGCTTCCAACATTAATTGTCTTAACCAAATAATCCCCAAATCCGCATTTTGATATTTATGCCATTGCATACTTTCACACAGCGTGGGCAAGGCTACAGGAGTAGCGAAGGACTTTAAGGGCATCCCTTGTGTAATGGATTTATCGATAAGCCGCCTCTGTAAAGTGGCGATTAAATTAGTACCAACAATTAAATTTGGAATGCACGAAAAACTAAATGTCCGCACATCAACACGACGTGAAATACCTTGCGATTCATAAGCATGAGTTTCAAAAGATGGATTGGAATTGGGTGGTTGCATACAAATATGACCCGCCGACATAAAGGTTTCCATCGTCATCTGATCTTTAGCCAGATCACTTTGATCCCACACCACACAAGCAAATTCATCGGTGATTAAAGGCTCACTAAGGTGAAAATCGGAACAAAAAATATCTGGCATGATCAGCAAATCCGCCTCACCACGATCCAGCTCTTTCTTTGGATCACTCACCTGGGGCAAAAAGTTCAACTTCACTGTACAACCTTGCGCTTGAGTCATCTCTATCACATAAGGAATAAGCGTATGAAGCATGTAATCTGATACGCAAATACGAAACTCTCGGTCGGAAGTAGTTGGATCAAAACCCGGCTTGAGCATTATAGAGGCGTCTATTTTTACCAAGATGTCACGAATTGGCTGCTCTAATTGCTCAGCTAAAGGGCTTAACGTCATTCTTCGCCCCGTTTGAATTAACAGATCATCGTTAAAATATCGACGCAATCGAGACAATGAGCTACTCATGGCCGATTGACTTAGGTGTAACTCTTCGGCTGCTAGACTCACATTCTGATTACGGATCAGAGCGTCTAACGCCACCAATAAATTCAGATCAAGTTTTCGAAAATGCATTGTTTTTATTCTCTTTTTCGTGCCAGAAAGCGTCAACAAGGTGTGACATAACACGCCTTGCTTTTTTAATCTGCCTTGTATTTATCATAATGGTCAAATCGATACCATAGATACTTAATAGAAATATTATTCATTTAAAGAATATATTTTTTTTCTCTACCATGATTTTCATCAGATGTGATGACTTGCTTAACCGTCAAATTTATGAACAGCCAAGCAATCTAGTTGAACCACAATAAAAATAATAATCTGGAGTGAATATGATGAATCTACTTTTCCGCCAATGGCAAAAACGCCAACCATTCTATACAAGCACACCAACAACCCAAGCCAGTATCTCGACTTAGCGAATGCTGATTAATGCAGCATTAATCTAAACGAAACAGCCCCACAAACCGCTACTGTCACAGTGAACATAAAGCATCAATTTGCTGCTTTATTGAGCTGAATTTATGTGGGCACTCTGTTTGAAAAACGCAAAAATATAAAAATAAAAAGAGAGAAACGTATGAAAAAAACAGCTATCGCACTATGTATTTTATCGCCTATTACTTACGTAAACGCTGGTGTAATCGACTTTTTACAAGACAGTGATCACACATTCAAATTGCAAAATACCTATGACGACACAAGAAGTGGGCGTTACGATAGAACAGGCAAATCGGATTTATTGAACTGGGCTCAGTCCGCTACTTATGACTTTGATTCCGTGTATGCGGCCGATCATTATGGCTTTAATTTAAGCTTATTGGCGGTTGAGCCGATTGATACGGGTGACGCATTCCTTGCTAAGCAATATTTTAAGGTAAAAGTGGATGACAACGGTAAAAGAAGCGCAGAAGGGTTTAACAAATTCACCCAAGCTTTTCTAAAGCAAAAGTTCACCACGGACAACAATACTAATATCAACTTGTACGAAGGGCTTCGTGTTTTGAAGAACTTCGGCGCTGTTACACGGGATGGAGACATTACCGATAGTGCTTACATGGGCGTAACGGCTGATATAGACTCCGAAAACTGGAATTTTAAAGCAGGTTATCTGACCGCTTATACAACACCAAATGATCCAGATGTGGATGACCTAAAAACAAAAGACCAAAAAGAAATAGATTTCATTTATACCGTAGCGGCTGAGTACAAAAATGATGGCCAGTCTTTCCAATACCATATCGGGGAAGGACAAGACTATGTAAGAAGTCAATTCTTTGGATACAGCAAACAACTGACGGCCAAAAAAGTCTCTGCCAAAGTCTTTCATGCTCAAGCACTATCAAAATATAAAGCGCAATCAGCTCGTAACCGCTTCTTTGATGATAACGCTTACATTGCAGAAATAAAGACGGATTTCTTTTTGCCCTCAGGCGTTTTTACTGTTGGCTACGCTTATGTCTCAGCAGACAGAAAGAACAGCTTGGGTCGATTTGAGAACAACCTTTCCGGTAATTCAAAAGGCAACGATAACACCATTGCCAACGGCGTCAGTAAAGATTTTTACAATGATCAAGAAAACGTAATTTCTTTGAATTATTTCCATCGATACAGCCAAGAAGTGAAGTTTGGTTTACTTGCCCGCTATGGCTTTGGCTTTGAGTACCAAGGACAAGATTTATACGAATACGAAGTTGGTGGCGCCGTTTTCTATACACCAAGCGATGTGCCAGGTCTTGAGCTTAGTCTAATGGGTGGACCCAACTCTTCTATTCGTCGTGGTCGAGACAACACGCCTTACCTAGACAGTAATGGAAAAACGAGCAACTTTGATGGAACAACCTTAATAGCCAAAGTAAGCTACGAATTCTAAAACCCTTTATATTGCATGATTAAAATGAGAATAATATGGCTAAAAAAACAATAAGATCTGTGGAGCGTTTGTTGACCCTAAGCAGTGCTATTGCACTGCTGGCGGGCTGCAGCGCCAGCCCTCAAGGCAATTTCACTGAAGACGTTACAACCAAGCAAGCCAACTTGGTAAGCAAAATAAAACCAATCTTATCTATTGATGGCTTATCATTTAAAGATCTCAATCAAAACGGTCAACTTGACCCATATGAAGATTGGCGTCTACCTACTCCGCTTCGTGTAGACAACCTAGTTAAGCAAATGACGCTACAAGAAAAAGCAGGTTTAATGTTGATCGATACGCTCAACAGCGGCTGTGAAGGCTTGCCACAGGATACGGCGCAACATTACATCAAAAACCAAAATATGCGTCGTTTCATTTTCCGTAACGTGGTCACAAATGACACTCGATGCGGACCCGATCGAGGCATTTTCGCAGGCTCATCACTCACGCCTGCAGAATCCGCTCATTATATGAACCAAATCCAAGAAATGGCGGAAAATAGCCGTTTGGGTATCCCTGTCTTGCAGAAGTCCAATGCACGAAACCATTTCGATAAAGATCCGAAAGTCGGCATTAACGAAGCAGCAGGCGCCTTTACCCAGTTCCCAAAAGAACCAGGTTTAGCCGCCGCCGTGTTAGGTGAAGAAGCCCTTCACCCAGGACAAGGTATGGAAGTAATCAAAACCTTTTCAGAAGTTATCGGAAGCGAATGGCGCTCCATTGGATTGCGCGGCATGTATGGTTACATGGCAGACTTGGGCACCGAACCTCGCTGGCACCGCTTCCACGAAACCTTCACTGAAAATGCCGACCTAGATGCGAGCATCATGACCGGATTGGTAAAAGGTCTACAAGGTGGGCCGGTCAATCCTGATACCAATATTGCCCTTACGCTTAAGCATTTTCCTGGTGGCGGTCCACAAGAAATGGGCCTTGATCCCCACTATTCCTTTGGTAAAAATCAAGTTTACCCGGCTGGTCAATTTGAACAACACCTTAAGCCCTTTCAAGCGGCGATTGATGCTGGTGTTTCTTCGATCATGCCTTACTACGGCGTGCCCATTGACGTTGTCCATAATGGCGTAAAATACGAACAATTGGGCTCATCATTCTCTAAACAAATTGTTACCGACTTGTTGCGTGACGAAATGGGCTTTAAAGGCTATGTGAATACCGACACCGGAATCGTCGATGCCAGAGCATGGGGACTGGAAGACAAAACCGTTCCAGAACGTGTCGCACAAGCGATTCAAGCCGGAGCCGATACTATTTCAGGCTTCCACGATGCGAAAACCATTACCGACTTGGTCGATCAAAAACTACTGACTGAAGCGCGTATCAATGAATCTGCAAAACGTCTGTTAACCCCCATGTTCAAGCTAGGTTTATTCGAGAATCCTTATGTAACTGAGGGTATTGCTCAACAGACGATTGGCAATGAAAAGCACCAGAAAAAAGCCATGGAAATTATGCAGAAGTCCATTGTCTTATTGCAAAACAAGACCCAAGCGAACAACACAAAAGTGCTACCGCTTAAACAAGGCGCTCACCTTTATGTTATGGGTATGGCACCAAAAGATATCGCGCCCTACGGCTATAAAATTGTGAATGGTGAACCAACTGACAAGAATGGCAAAGCCTTACCAAGACCCAGTGCAAAAGGCAGTGACTATGCACTAATAAGAGTCGAAGTAAAAAACGCCAGCCCACTGTTGCGCAGCTATCGCACAAAAGATGCTGCGACAGGCAATAACCCAAAACATATCAATCCATTAACGAATAAAACATGGGGGTCAGAAGACCCATGCAATATGTTTCCGCAGGTTAACCGCTTATGTGTTGATGATATGTTTGGACTAGGGTTGATATTTGGCGGTGCCGTGCCATGGGAAGTCAATAACCTTTCCTTTACTAGCATGGCGGCATCTGAGTCGTGGAAAATCTCGCCTTCTCTAGAAGACATTCAAGCCGTGATGAAAGAAGTGGGCGCTGAAAACACCATTCTTAACATCTATTTCCGTAACCCTTATGTGCTTGATGAGGCAAGTGGTTTGAAAAACGCTGGTGCTATTTTGGCTGGTTTTGGAGTCAACAACAAAGCGCTCATGGACGTTATTTCTGGACGCTTTGCGCCACAAGGCAAAATGCCTTTTGCTCTGCCAAACAGCTTAAAAGCAGTCCTTGACAATGCACCAGACGCACCTGGATATCCAAAAGAAGACACCTTATTTGATTACAACTTTGGCTTAACTTACTAAGTAAAACATAGACTAATCAAGATGCTTCACTAACGGATTACACTAAAAATGGCGCTTTAGTATCAGCGCCATTTTTCTTTCTTTCGACCATTCTAATAGTGCCTTTGGGATTTAAACAAACAAAAGTCAAGTTGATATCATCAACAGGTCATGTGGTTATTATCAACTTAAACTGAATCTTTCTTTTCTCTATGATTGATTCGACTGCCATGTATAAAAGGCACAATAATAAAAAGAGGTAACTAAATGAAACCATCCAAAACAAGACGCATTGTCGATTTGTCCGTCGCCCTAGATAACAACCCATACACAGATCCACCGCCACTTTTGCCTAAAATAGATTACACAGATCATCAAGAAGGCTGGCCTGAAATGGCAAGTATGTTCCCAGGTTTAAACAAAGAAGACATGCCAGGAAACGAAGCGTGGGCCGTCGAAAAAATGGTCATGAGCGCGCACAACGGAACACACATGGATGCTCCTTGGCACTACGCGTCTACTACTGACGGCGGTAAACCTGCCTACGGTATAGATGAATTGCCATTAGATTGGTGCTTGCAGCCGGGTGTAAAACTGGACTTTCGTGACTTCCCTGATGGTCACATTATTACGGCAGCAGAAGTAGAAGCTGAGCTAAAACGTATTAACCATACACTTGAGCCTTTGGATATTGTGTTGGTAAATACTCGCGCTGGTAGCATTTATGGCGAGCCTGGCTATTTGGAAGCTGGCGTCGGCATGGGACGAGAAGCAACCATGTATTTGTTAGAGCGCGGTGTTCGAGTTGTCGGAACTGATGCGTGGAGTTGGGATGCACCATTCAAATACACTCGAGAAAAATTCGCTGAATCTGGTGATGCTTCTATTATATGGGAGGGCCATAAAGCAGGACGTGATATTGGTTACGGACAAATGGAAAAGCTTTCCAACTTAGAAAGCCTACCAGCGGATGGTTTTATGGTGTCTTGCTTCCCCTATAAGATCAAAAATGGTTCCGCGGGCTTTATTCGTGCCGTCGCTATTTTTGATTAACTGACCGACTTAAAAAATAACAGGCGATTTATGCAGATAAATCGCCTTTTCTTTCACTTTTCATTACGTTGACTTTTGTTATTGCGATTTCACTAAATTAGCCACGACTTTTTGCTCGATCACACCAAACGGCCCTACACTACCATCATCAAACATCGCTTCCATTCGCACCCTGTCACCAAACTTCATAAACTGAGTTTGGATTTCACCAAGATCGATTTTTTCAATGACTCGACGTTCAGCAATGCAAGCAGAACCGGCATCTCGAGACTTGTTAGAAACCGTTCCTGAACCCAAGATACAACCAGCGGTTAATTTACGACTTCGAGCAGCATGCACCATTAATTCAGGAAACGAAAAATTCATTTCACTACCGTGAGGCTCACCAAAACGCTGGCCATTCCACGTAACATGCAAAGACATATTCACTCTACCGTTTTTCCATGCCTCCCCCAATTCATCCGGTGTGACAGCCACAGGTGCAAAGCTAGAAGACGGTTTCGCCTGCAAAAAGCCGAAGCCAGAATTCATTTCGCGAGGGCCAAGAGCACGCAGACTCCAATCGTTAATCTGCACAATAAGACGAATAGCCTTAGCGGTTTCTTCAACAGAAGCCATCATGGGGACCTCCGCCATTACGACACCAAATTCTCCTTCAAAGTCGATGCCATCGGCTTCTTTGGGCATAGGAATATCGACTGTAGGACCTTGGAAGTCATCGCTCGCACCTTGATACATAACTGGAATCTTATCAAAGTCCGCAATCGGATCGGTATTAAACGCTTCTTCCATCAGCTTACCGTGATTTAAAAAAGCCGACGCATCCAGCCATTGAGGGCTTCTTGGCAATGGCGCACAACAACGGCTTGGGTCAAAATCAAACGCATCTTGTCGTTTTCCAGCATTAAGCTGTTCATATAAAGCCTGTAACTCAGACTCATTTTTGTGCCAATTCTGTACCGCTGATAATAAATTAGGCGCAATCGCGCTAGCATCCACTGCTTTGCTCAAATCTTTTGATACCACCACTAAATGGCCATCTAATGTCCCATTAGGTAAGGTTGCGAACTTCATGAGATTACTCCTTAAACGGATTATCTGTTTTTATGTTGAGTCGATATAACGAAAGAAAGCAGCGCTCAGAAATCACCCTCACGCTGCTCAAAGGGGGGAATTAACTAAAATGACTTAAATAGGTTGGCTCAATGCCATCAATGATTGCCCCATAATTTTAGAATGTTCTGCTTTGTCACCACCATTGATTTCGATGTCACATAAGCGAGCTGAATTTTCAACAACCATTCGACAACGATCCCAGCGACGTTCATGAAAACGTTCTAACGCTTCTTCAACAGAGTTGTTCGTGGCTAACTCGTCAGCCAATACAATACCGCTCTCAATACCAATACCTGCACCAGATGCAAGATGTGGTGTGGTTGCGGCAACCGTATCACCTATCATCACTAAACGACCTTTATTCCAAGGAGTTTTCACCAACAAATTAGCAAGCGGACGATAATCGATATTCGCTTCTTCTTTTAAAGCATGAGGAATCAAGGCTTTTACAATTGGATTAGGGAAGTTTTCCATCAAGCCTGCAAATACTTTAGGCCAAGTGGCTTTATCAATATGCTCTTTGGTTGGACGATCTTCAGTAATAAACATGTACATATGGGTTTCAGAGACAGGATTGACTCCCAATTTTAGATGACTGCCCATCCACATAGTGACACGATTAATCTCCGCTGGACGAGGCATAATGGCACGCCAAACACCCTGGCCAATGTATTCTGGTTCAGGAACTTCAGGAAAAAACTCTTTACGCAATGTAGAATGAACGCCGTCAGCCCCCACTACCAAATCGTAGTCCTTCGTCGTGCCGTCGGTAAAAGTGACACTCGCGCAGGTTTCAGATTGCTTAATTTCCGTATAAGTACAACCCAAACGAACATTCACTCCAGAATCAATCGTTGCATTCGACATGATTCTCGCCAATGTCGGACGAAAAATACCGCCACTGCCGCCAACCTTTGAACCCACAGGGCTTGGCGTGGGTAATTCCATAACTAGAGGACCGTGAGCCAAATGAATGGCTACACCATCGGTCACACAGCCTTGTTCAACCACTTGTTCGTACAAACCAAGGCTCTCTAATGCGCGCATAGACGCACCATTAATGGTAATACCGGCACCTAGTTCACACCATTCAGGGTCAATCTCTACCAAATCCACCTCAATACCATTGCGGCGCATTTTGATAGCGGCCGCCATACCAGAGAAACCACCGCCGACAACCAACACTTTATTTACAGCAGCCATAAAACTACTCCTTCTTATTTTTTTATTACTAATAATTAGCGGATATCCGTTAATAAAATAGAGACTTTTCCCGCTTGATTTACATAAACAGGAACCGGTTTTAAGCTCTTGCCAAGACAAGGACCTTGGACACATAAGCCTGTATTTGGCTCAAATAACGCCCCATGCGCATGGCAACTAATAAAGGTGTGCTGAGAATTCATGTAAGCGTCTTTTCGCCACGCCATTGGCGCACCATCAACATGAGGACAAGCATTACGCCAACCAAACAATTGCCCTTCTTGTTTAACAATAAAGAACAAATCGCTTCCCGATTCATCGCTTAAAAACCCTTTCGACGCCCCCTCTTCGATATCATCAATGTGGCAAAGGTACATATTTTCATTCAGCTTTTTATTTAGTTCAGCCATATTGTGTTATCCATCTTTAAATCAATAGAATCGATTAGCCTACTCATGACACAGATTCAGCCTTAGCAATCAAAGCACGAGTTCGGAAAACATTGATAAAACAAAATAGGGAAATCAAGCCGAAGACTAACGCCGCAATACCAATGCCGTGGTAGCCAAAAAATTTCACTATCGTCCCACCAAGGACAGGACCGATCGCTGCACCAATCATCAACATCGCAGGCGTTGCTGCCATGGCTCGGCCAGAAGTATCTAAGCGAGCCAATAAGCCAAACACAAAGGTATGAGTAAAAATCATCAAGGAAACAAAGCAGGACGCTGATACCGCATATAAGATGAAGCCACTGCTGTTCATCATGATATTTGATAAGACAATTTGTAGAACAGGACCAGCAAACAAAACAAACTTAGTGGAAAAACGTTTTTGAAAAATACCCGCCAGCGCCGCTGCAACAATATTAATCAAAGCAAGAGCGACCAAAACCAAGGTAATAGAATCGGTATCAAAACCGCGCTCGTTACCAACTCGCTCCATAAAGCTGAAGGCCATGGCTTGAGTGACTGCCATTAAACTGATGCCTACGATCCCGAACCAAACACTGGGCGGAATGACTTCTTTGGCTTTTACGCCTTCATCCTTATCCAATACGACGGAGGGAAAGGCCAACGCACACACCACAGCTGCGATGGTCATAATGCCGCCAAAAATAAGAAACAAGGCTTCACCACCCGCCGCTTTGGTTATGTTTGGTGTGGCACCCATAAACACAAAACCTAATATGCCTAAGGTAAAACCAGCAATCGCAAACAAACGATGAGGGTTTTCACCACGAGCGAAAGTTCCATGAGCCATGCTCAGCGCGGCACTCGAACTTAAACCGGCAACAAGATGCAATAGCGCCAATTGAAAATATTCTGAAGTTTGAGACGCCGCAAAGAAACATAAGCCTGAGATCAAAAAGCCAACGCTTGCCACTAACCGACGATTGACCTTTTTAAAGCGAGGGGCAATTAAAACACTGGCACACACAGCACCACACAAGAACAAGGTCACTAGACCGCCAGCTTGCTGAGTATCAAAACGATACGTCGCTACCAAAATACCAATCCATAAAGGCAATGCGACAAGATCCAACATCCCAGCGCAATGGGAAACCATTAATGCAATATTACCTTTAACACCAAAACGTTGGCTCATTTTACACCTCCAACGAAAGAGGCTAGTTCTCGTCGATTCGCTAGGATGCAAATCCTTTTTACTAAATAAATTTTCAACATATTTTTTACCATCCACTTTGCTTATTTTTATATCGTGGGAGCGGCTTAAACCGCTTTGTTGGCAACACTTTAGGGTGCTAGTTATCTTCTGCAAACACCCCAAAATGCGCTTTTTTTAGCATTCAAGAACACTTGGCTGCCATGACTTTAGACAGCAAAGATTCTATTCATAATCACCGTTTTCAGTCGTATCTTTGCCCGGAGACCATTTATTTCTGTATCGCAGTAAGAAAGCCTGTGATGCATCCGCTCCCATTGGAGAAACGCGAGGCTCCCAATTTTTATCATGCAAATCCATGTCTGCATCCATTTCAATATGGCAAGCAAAAGGACTATTAAAATACCAAAACCAATTTGACCCTAAGATATGACGACCAGGCCCCCAAAAGGCTTGATAGCCTTTTTCAATAAAGCGAGAACCGTTTTGCATCACTTCTGTTGGTCCACCAAAATGGAAAGTGAAATGCTCAACACCTTGCATAAATGGTGGCGCACCAATAAGGAAATGAGTGTGATGATCAAGTGTTCCTGCTGGTTGTAGAAATGGACCCACGCCTTCAAATCGATCGGTACAACGAAAGCCCAAACGCTCCACATAAAACGCCTCAGCCTTCACTGGGTCCGGCACAAAATACACAATATGAGACAAAGTACGTGGGCGAATCTGCTCAGCGTCAACATCGACTGCTCTGTGATTAACTGGGCGCTGGAAAGGCGACCCTGGAACGTTAGAAATCTCTCCTGCAAGATTGATCGTCTTGCGTTTTGTTACTTGGAAACCAATAACAAAACCAGAGTCATCCGTAGATTCGATTGAACCATCTGCTAAGGTTTTGACCTCGCGGTCTTTGCTTAATTCTTCAGTAATCGCTTGAATAGTCTCGACATCGGCAACCCCCATAACCGTTTTACGCATCATACAACCATTACCGATACTGGCTGGGAGGCTGTCATCTGACGCATGCGCCAATACAACCGCAGTGCCATCCAACGCTTCAAAACGTCCACCAGTTTCCGTTACGTCCACTGGGAACAAGCCATAATCCGTTAAAAATATTGAACAAGCAGCAATGTCTTCAACGCCAAAAACAATGGTTTCTAAACCTATTATTTTCATTATTATTCTCCCTTAAAAGGCTTAGGCCGTATGACCATGAAGTGTTTCTGCAACCCAATCAGCGATATACGCCCCCGCATTAGCAGAATTATCAAAACTCGAATGCTGAACACCACCTTCACGTTCAGTAAAAATTTTCAATTCGCGATTCGGGCTGTTAACCAATTGCTCATACGTACGGTGCGCCCATTTCAATGGAATTTGTGAGTCTTTTTCACCGTGAGTGACAAGGAATGGCACCTTGATACGATCCAGTACACCATCTAAATGAACCTTCTCAGCGATCTCCATAAACTCATCCATGTCTTTGGCACCCCAAACCCAGCGAACGTGCTCCCAATAATGAGGGACAGGAAAACTGCCTTCTTTTTCTAAACGACGTTTTTGTACATCTCGCCAGTCATGGTTCGCCCCCCAGACCACACCACAAGCAAACCTTGGCTCAAATGCCACTGCACGAGGACAGTAATAGCCACCTAGTGACACACCTTCCATACCAATTCGTTTTGCATCAATTTCTTCGCGAGTTTCTAACCAATCTACTACTCGGCTAGCCCAATGTTCGCTGTCATAACGAGCCGTAAAACCTTGTAGACGGATCGCCTCACCTGTACCTGGTTGATCAACGATCAAAGACGACACACCACGTTGCGCTAACCAGCGGGGCAACCCAACGCGGTATTTCATTTCTTTTGTGGAGTCCAAGCCATTCACTTGTACAAGCACTGGCGCTTTACCTTGCACACCTTCAGCTCGTACATATAAAGCAGAAAGGTGCTTGCCTTCATATGGAATCTCAACGCGTTCACAATTTTCATTAGCCAATTTCAGCCCAAGGTTAAACACCTCTAAAAAACGTTGATATAACGCCATACGTCCTTCTGAACCGTGACCCTGAAGACGTTCTGCTGTTGAGTAATAGGTTGCTGCGCGACCGTATTTGTCGCCAGCAGAGATCAGGCGGCCACGTGCCTCATCCTCTTTTGCTAGCTCACACAATTTGTCCGCCATGCGCTCCCAGCTTTCACGGAAAGCTTTAGAGCCAGCCGCATCTTTCGCTTTTGCTGCTTCTTGCAGTGGTGCACACATTTCTTCAATTTCACCAATCCGTGCGCCCATTTCTAGCGCAAGATTGATAGAAAGATCCCATGGATAATTGGTAGGGAAATAACGAAACATAAGTTCTCCAAATTGTTCTATAAGCCAGCCGGCTAAGGTTTATTGTTTAAATAATCTTTGTAAAAACAGATATCTAAGGACAAAAATTCACGAGGTCGTCATCAACACTCGGCTGCAAAAAATAAACGAAGGGCTGTTTACCTAAATCAGGTAATCACAAATTTCGGGTGATAAAGCGTCAAGAGAAGCAGCCATGTGAAACCGAAACACTTTGAATCGTATTGGGAAATTCATGCCGATAGATTGAAAAGCATCGACATCTTGATACTGGATGGAATGAAGTGCAGACATTGATTTTTCCTCATTTAGTTTATTTTTATCCTGAGAACAGAAACAATGTAAATGAGTGCAACCTTTCAGAAAAACCCTTTAAACTAAATCAACCATTCGATATCATCGAATAATCACTTAAGACCTGTTCACAAAATTGTGAGCATCACTCAGGCTAACAAAAGCGGCTATATGAGGGTCTAAAATAATAAAAATAATTTAAAGGGGTAACTCATGCGTTTTAAGAAACTGGATTTAAATTTATTAGTTGCGCTGGATACATTGTTGATAGAGCAAAGCATTACTAGAGGAGCGGAAAAGCTCAATATGAGCCCATCGGCTCTTAGTAATTCCTTGTCACGTTTACGAGAATATTTTCAGGATGATTTGTTAACCCAGATTGGACGTAAAATGGTCATTACGCCGTTGGGAGAAAATTTAAAGGTTCAAGTTCGTAATGCTTTAAATAACATTGAAAGCACAATCTTGGTTCAACCCAGCTTCAATGCCCAAGCTACAGACCGTATTTTTAGTTTCTTTTGCTCGGACTACACTCAAACAGTACTTGTCCCTCATGCCTTAGAAATTGTCGGTAAAGAAAAAAGCAGCGCACGCTTTCAGTTTTTAGCACAAGTCGATAACCCACACGCTCAACTCGAACAAGGCAAAGCCGACTTACTTATTATCCCGTCTGATTTCATGTCTACAGAACATCCGAGTGAAGTCCTTTATGAGGAGGAGTTTGTCTGTGTCGTTTGGGCTCATAGCCAGATTGCACAAGGTGAATTAAGCATAGAAAAGTACGCAGAAGCGGGTCATGTTTTGATGCGCCCCGCAGGCATTAAAAAAGATTTCTTTGAGACGATTTTCGCGCAAAAATATGGCATAAAACGACGTCTGATCGCGACAACATTCAGTTTTGCGTCTCTACCAGCCTTGGTAATTGGATCAGAAAATATTGCCACCATACATGCAAGACTGGCCAAAAAAATGGCTAAAGTATGGCCACTGAAAATTCTACCTCTGCCCTTTGCTGTTCCTCCAATGCAACAGTGCATGCAATGGCATCAATATCGTAACAACGATGAAGGCTTGATTTGGCTTAGAAACACATTAAAGCAAGCCGCGATCAACATGGATAATGAGTGATTTTTAAACATCCCCCTATCTGTGGCAGCTGCAAGGATGCTCGATGTGTTAATTGATATTTATCTATGGGATCTTGTTCATACTAGGAACAAAATAAGGAAGTATTGCGCTTCCGTCGTTTTCAGAACGCCTTTATGTCGCATAAGGAACTATCCTTTTTATGTCTGGTGACAAAATAACCAGACATAGAAACAAAAACAAAAACAACTTCAAACAAAGGATGTCGTTATGAGTAATCATGCAAATCGCGGTGTTATTTACCAAGGTAATGGCACAGTCAAAGTGGACGCTATACCCTTCCCAGAGCTGGCTATTGGCAATCGCCGATGCGATCACGGTGTTATCCTAAAAGTTGTCACCACAAACATTTGTGGTAGTGATCAACACATGGTACGTGGCCGTACAACTGCACCGAGTGGTTTGGTTCTAGGCCATGAAATCACGGGCCAAGTTATCGAATGTGGCCGCGATGTAGAATTCATCAAAGTTGGTGACCTAGTTTCTGTTCCTTTCAACATTGCATGTGGCCGCTGCCGCAACTGTAAAGAAGGTAAAACAGGCATCTGTTTAAATGTTAACCCTGCTCGCCCTGGTGCAGCTTATGGTTATGTAGACATGGGTGGCTGGGTTGGTGGTCAAGCTGATTACGTAATGGTGCCATACGCTGACTTTAACTTGTTGAAATTCCCTGATGCCGATCAAGCACTGGAAAAAATTCAAGATCTAACACTGCTTTCTGACATTCTTCCTACTGGTTTCCACGGCTGTATTACGGCAGGCGTAGGTCCAGGCTCTACTGTTTATATCGCTGGTGCAGGCCCTGTTGGTCTAGCTGCAGCGGCATCCGCTCACCTACTTGGCGCGGCTTGTGTCATCGTTGGTGACATGGTGGAAGATCGCCTTAACCAGGCTCGTTCTTTCGGTTGCGAAACTATCGACCTTACTCAAGAAGGCGATATGCAAGATAAAATCGAAGCCATTCTTGGTGATCGTGAAGTGGACGCATTTGTCGATTGCGTAGGCTTTGAAGCACATGCTTGTGGGTGTAACCACCATCAAGAATCCCCTGCCGTTGTATTGAACTCTGCGATGCAGATGACGCGTGCTGGTGGACAAATTGGTATCCCAGGTTTGTACGTGACGGAAGATCCAGGTGCAACTGATGAGGCCGCAAAACAAGGTAGCCTAAGCATGCGCTTTGGTCTTGGCTGGGCGAAATCTCATTCTTTCCACACCGGTCAATGTCCTGTAATGAAGTACCACAGACAGCTAATGCAAGCGATCTTGTTCGATAAAATCGACATTGCTAAAGCAGTTAACGTACAAATGATTTCACTTGATCAAGCACCACAAGGTTACGCTGATTTCGATGGTGGCGCAGCGAAGAAATTCGTTATCGACCCACACAAAATGGTGAGCTAATTCAGCCACCAATCTAGAACACTAGATTCTAAAAAGGCCTTGCCCCATAAACGTTTAAAAAACGTTATTAGGGCAAGGCCTTTTTCGTTTTAATTCGATAATGGATGAATACTCATCGCTTAGTCGGTGTAATATTGCTTTTTGAATGCCGTTAGAACTTTGGGGAGATGATCAGGTAAATCCTCGGCAATCAATCCAGCACCAACCTCACAAGCCGCTTCACCATGCATCCAAACGGCCGCTGCTGCGGCATAAAATGGTTCAAAACCTTGCGCTAACAATCCGACTATAAACCCAGCTAAAACATCGCCTGACCCGCCCGTTGCCAGATCCGCAGGCGCATTGGAATTAATAATAGCTCGACCATCAGGAGAAGCGATCACTGTATCCGCACCTTTCAATATCACGACAGCAGCACTTAATTTGGCAGCAAGCCGAGCTCGCCTTAATTTATCTCCAGCGTGCTCTTCATTAATATCGGGGAACAGTCGAGCAAACTCACCTTCATGAGGCGTCATAACACAGGGCCCATTAATCGCTTCGAAAAGTATTTTAGGGTCATCTGCAAAAGCACTTAAACCATCCGCATCTAACACAGTAGGACGGTTCGTCGCCAGCGCCGCCAAAACAATTTTGCGCGTACGTATTCGCTCGAATCCAGCCAAACCTGCACCGGGCCCGACAACAATGGCATTGTGACGCGGATCGAGTAATAACTCTTCAAAGTCTTCCGCTTCCTGACTCTGCTCTAACTTAGTCACCATCACACAAGTCATCGCTGTGGCATATATTGCCCACACTTTAATTGGCACAGCCAGCGTAACTAGGCCTGCACCCATTCTCATAGCGGCACGGGCCGTTAGACGACTCGCTCCTGTCATATTTTCACCGCCAAACACAACAGCGTGTCCACGATGAAATTTGTGTCCATCTAAGCGAGGCCAAGGGTACTCTCGATACCAAAGCTCAGGACTATTCTCCCAAGTATGAAGGTTCAACTCGTCCAATACCGGAGCGGGAATGCCGATATCAGCAACAACAAGTTTGCCGCACAAACCACGGCCAGGGAACAACAAATGACCAGGCTTTTTACGAAAGAAAGTTACCGTTAACTCTGCTGGTGCAACCAATCCAAATGCCGCACCTGTTGTACCATCAACGCCACTAGGAACATCAATCGCACACACAGGCATTTTACGCTTGATAATGGCATCCACCATATCGCGAGGTTTACCCTCCAGAGACCGAGTTAAACCCGCCCCAAACATAGCGTCGATCACCAAATCGGTTTGATCTAACAAATCCGTTGCAAACGCTTCTATCTCACCCTGCCAGGCTTGGTAAAAATACGCCGCTTCAGCGGATAATGTTTCAACAGACCCCCAAAACGCCAGCCGCACAGGCCACCCAGCAGAGAGCAAAAATTGAGCAACAACAAAACCATCACCACCGTTGTTGCCTGGTCCACAGAGCACTAACACTCGACATCTGGACCATCGTTCAAGCACAGCATCGGCCACTGCTTTGCCAGCCGCAGCCATCAGTTCCATAGCAGGCACTCCGGCCTGAACCGCCGCTTTATCGGCCTCACCCATTTCACTTGCCGTTAGAAGTATTTGGGGATGCTGCTTATCCATGTGATCCATTACCTCCCACCTATTGATAACTAAGCCTTTTATATCACTAATATTAACAGTTATGTCTGAATATCGCGTTCACTTTAAAGGCATTTATGAAAACCATCAGGTCTGGGCACTTATAAGCATTTCTACAACGGCAAAGACAGCCTTTAGTATATTGTCTAAGCCGTCACAGGTATGATGACGCTTTATAATGCCTTTTCAATTATTCGACTTATTATCGGACACTCTTATGAAAGACGAGATCAACTATGAAAACAATCCACTACACGGTTTGGGTTTACAAGAACTGCTCACCCAACTAGTTGATCACTACGGTTTTGAGATCCTATACGCTTACTTGAATATCAACTGCTTCAAAACTAACCCCAGCATTGAATCCAGCATGAAATTTCTCAAGAAGACTGAATGGGCACGGGAGAAAGTAGAAGTATTCTATCTGTATAAATTTAAAAACTTGCCACGTGTGTCATCGGAACAGTTCGAACTGCCACCGCGGAAACGTATCATTCCAGAAGGCCAGACACCCCGCGAATCAGCTGAATTGAGTTTTGAAGATGCAGAACGCGTACGAGAAAAGCAGGCAAAGAAAGCGGCTGAGCATGGTAAAACCCGAAACTATCGGAGCAACAACCCCGGTGGTTATTCTAGAAGCTAGCCACGTAACTGACATAAACACATAAAAAAAGGGGAATTCCTGTTAAGTGAATTCCCCTTTTTTCATTACATCAAGGTTAAACAAACATAATAATAAAACTAAGCCAACACAAACTCTTCTGTCTGCTCATTAAGCTGCTTATTTTCTGGCAAATATTTTTCCATTGCCGCCATAAGCTCTCGGTGTTGCAAGATGGCAAGGCATTCTTTTTCGTTAAGATGATCAAGAAGGCTTTGAATATTATCGCTGTTGATAATCTGCCATTCTGCGCAAATCCAATCACGACAAAACTCTTTATTTGGCTCATCTTCTGGCATTTGAGCAAGGTGCCAATAAAACAACGCAGCATCAGATGACAAACGCTTCAAAGAAGAGGAAGCACTATCAAAGTTAAGTTCGCTTTGCGCTTCGTCGTAGCGGCTCTGCATAGTAATAATGGGGTGCGGACGTTTTTCTTCTGGCGCACGCATCAACCCTAAGTAATGAATCACGTTACCACGCTTAGCGCCACCACTTAGCCATGACAATGGAATAGATAGAATCAGACCGAAGCTGATAGGCAAAGACCAATAAAACAGCTCTTTACTTAAGAACAAAGCACCGCCCGCTAAACCAATACCTAGCAAAGTATGGCTACAGTGAGCACGTGCTGCGACTTTCCATGAAGTAGCGCCATCATCACGGGATTGTGGTTTCCAACCACTGTCGCGACCTTTAAAAACGTCGTATACAACTTGGAACTGAGACAACATCAGAATAGGCGCATACAACGCTGACAAAATGGTCTCTACCAACGTGCTCAATGTCAGCAAGATCGGCCCACCAAATTGCATGCAGCGGCGGAAGTTCAACATAGCAGCCAACCAACCATAGACTTTAGGCGCTAACACCAACGCCATCGACAAAACAAATAATGAGCGTGCTTTTTCGAAGTCAAATACTGGCCAAGTCGGAAACAGTGATGGATTAGCAAAATACTCAGGGCGAACAAAATACGCCTGAACGGCCAAAGCAAAACCAACAACGATTAACAGCAGCCAGAAAACAGCACTAAGATAAGACATGATCCCAGAAATTAAATGCAAACGTGTGGCAAAATGAAAGCCTTTAGCAAAGACAAACGCCTTATGTTGCAAGTTACCCTGACACCAGCGACGATCTCGAACAATCACATCCACCAGCGATGGCGGCGCTTCTTCGTATGACGCTTTTAAATCCGTATCAAAACGCACACCCCAACCTGCACGGCGTAACAGCGCGGCTTCCATAAAGTCATGGCTCATTACATGACCACCAAAAGGTGCCTTACCTTCTAATACCGGCAAACCGCAGGCATCAGCAAAGGCCTTGGTACGGATAATGGCATTATGTCCCCAAAAGTTAGAAGAATAACCATGCCACGCCGCTAAGCCAGACGCATAAATGGGACCGAAACAATGGTTAGCAAATTGCTGAATACGACTATACAGAGTGTTCGCACGGATAATGGTTGGCAAAGTTTGAATCAGACCTACCCCTGGCTCAGCTGCCATACGACGAGTAAGTGAAATCAAGCAATCCGCTCCCATCAAACTGTCGGCGTCCAGTACAATCATGCATTCATAATCGCCACCGTAACCTGTCACCCATTCTGCAATGTTACCTGCTTTTCGTTCAGCATTATTGTAACGACGACGGTAATAGATAGGACAGGCCGAGTCATCGTCATTTAGCAGCGGACGAAACGCTTGTTCCTCAGCAATCCAAGCATCCGCTCTATTAGTATCACTTAAAATAAAGAACGCAAATTTGCCTGGTGCTTGTTTGACCAAGTCTTCATGCATTGCTTGAATATTCGCTCGAATGCGTAAAGGGTCTTCGTTATATACTGGCAACAAGATAGCCGTAACGCCATCAACATCTTGCTCTTTACGAGCTTTAGAAAAGGGCCAAATCTGGAAAATCAACCCAAGTGTCGCCTGTGAAAATGCAAATGAAATCCACGTAAAGTTGATACAAAATAAAACTAAAAAAGCCCACTGCAAACCCGCAATGGCATTGGTATTTAACACATCGTACATCTCGGTTGCCCCATACCAAGACAAACCGACCGTGCCAATTAATACAAACAAACGAGAAAAAAATGTCGTAACTGCAAAGCTCTGCAATCTATTTTTACGAGCTTTAGATTCTTCGTTAACGGTATGACGCGGCATCGTCAAAGGGGATACCTTTGGCAATGCTTGTTTAGCAACACTGTCCTTTAACAACATAATTATTCCTTTATCCAACGATATAACCAAGTCGGCGCAACAGCGACATCATCTTGTTTAAGCTGGACTCTCAATTCTGACAAAGCAGCATCTTCAGGGTCGAAAGATACATACACGCGAACACCATTATTGTGTGGGTTCTTGACCAAAATGGTTTCAAGAATTTTCCCATTACTTATGCTTGCATCGACCGTAAGATCATCAACATTTACATCCGACATCTTATTAAAATCGATCACCACTTCAGGGTTCGTTTTGAACAACTTCACCCCTTTAGCACTGCGAACGACTCGAGGGGAATCCATTGCTACAGGTGTGTCATTAGACCAAGTCATTAAATACTTATAAGTATAAGATTCACCTTTCTTCAAACCCTTTTCAGGTTGCCAGTAGGCAACAATATTGTCATTTGTTTCTGCGTTTGAAGGAATTTCAACTAACGCGACATGGCCTTTACCCCAGTCATTCAGAGGCTTAATCCAAGCAGAAGGACGTGTATGATAGCTGGCCTCTAGATCTTGGTAGTCCTCAAATCTACGATGACGCTGGATCAATCCAAAGCCTTTTGGAGAATCATCACTGAAAGCACTGACTTGCAATGATTTAGGATTGTTTAATGGACGCCAAACCATTTCGCCTTTACCCGTTAAGATTTGCAGACCTTCGGAGTCATGAACGGCAGGACGGTAATCTGGAGTCTCTGGACCATCAAGCGAGTTGTTGTACATAAACATAGAAGTCAGTGGTGCGACGCCCACATTCTTTAGGTCTACTCGTGGAAACAGGGTCGCTTTCACATCAACACGAGTCGGCTTTCCTGGGTAAATACCAAATCGATAAGCGCCTGTAACACTTTTGCTGTCCAGTAATGCATGAACAACAATGGCATCCTGACTAGACGATGGGCGCTCAATCCAAAACTGTTTAAACATAGGGAACTCTTCGCCCTTAGGTTCAGCCACATCCACTGCTAAACCACGCGCCGACAAACCATAGGATTGCCCTTTGGATATAGCTCGAAAATAACTCGCTCCTTGAAAGACAATAAATTCATCATTCATATCGGCGGCATTTATCGGGTAATGCAAACGTAAACCAGCGTATTTCCCCACCTGCGAAATAAGCTTACTTATTTCAGCATTCGGTGTAGTAAAAGAATCTGACGATACGCTCAATGGAAAAGCACGACCGTTTTCAACGACATCAATAGATACTAAATCTTTAAAAATAAAGCCTGGAGCAAATAGCTGGACTGAAAATTTCGTTGGCGTGTTTCCCCATACCGCTTGGTTCTGCTGAAAGTTAATTTGTCGGTAAGTAGAATAATTCATATCAGTCAAGGTCTGCGGTGCCTTCTCGGCTGGCTTCATTGGAGATTGAGCCAACTCTTTCGCCAGATCGATCACCGTTTGATTTGAAAAAGCATACCCTTTTGACTCTTGCTCTAATTGAACGTTTTTAGCCACAGGAACAGAGTCTACCTTCACATCAGATTCTTCTGCTTGTGCATACCCTATTAAATTGATTAATAGAGACGTTAATAAAGATCGTTTTATTAGCCAAAATGAATTGGCGCGCATATTAGATAAAGAAGGATAAAATAATTTCAAAAGAAGCTCTCTCGTTGCCTAATTGGATTCAACCAATCCTCAACATAAGGATGACGTCATAAATTTGACACTTATGATATAAGTAAACTCACAAGAGATTAAGCCAGCAAAGTCGGAGGAATTCATAAGAATTAAGGATAGATTGTGCCTAAGGAAGTTTATTGTTATTCATGATCACTAAAAATAGCTTTTAGCCCCATTAAAGAGTGATAAAAAGACACTTACATGACTGTTATTGAACAACATATTACAAAAACTTTCGAATCCAGTAGAGATAAAACCATGTTCAAAAAACTAAAAAATTGGTGTGAAAACAGGCGAATCAAAGCGATGGGATTTACTGTAGAACAATGGGAATCCGCCATTGCTGACTGGCCAGTTATGGATCGTTATCAAGACACAGAACGTGACACACTTCGAGAGATGAGTTTTCATTTCCTTGCTCGTAAAGGTGTCATTCCTGGTGCCGAATTTCAATTCACTGAAGCCATGTGCCTGAGGCTTGCCACCATGGCATGCGTGCCCATTTTACATCTCGGCTTAGATTGGTACGACCACTGCAAAACCATCATTTTGTACGAAAGTGACTTTATCGCCAACCATCCTTATCAAAGTGAAGATGGTGTCGTACATACAGAAGGTCGAGGATTAAGCGGTGAGGCATGGCTGAGGGGTCCACTGATTTTGTCGTGGAAGTCTATTCTAGAAACAGGCGATCATGCCCGTCACGGCAAAGCCAGTAATGTGGTCATTCATGAATTTGCCCACAAGCTAGACATGCTTCGAGATGGCGCCAATGGCGCTCCGCCTATGCACCCAAATATGAAACCTGGAGAATGGCACGACATATTCTCCGAAGCCTTCCAGCGCCTTCAAAATGACTGGCAACATCATAAACACCTACCTCTAGACGAATATGCTCTCACCAATCCAGCCGAGTTTTTCGCGGTATGCAGTGAGACCTTTTTTGAAGACCCTAAAATGATGAAAAAAGAGATGCCTGATGTTTACCGACTACTGTGTCAATTTTATCGCCAAGATCCAGCTCGTTAAAACCCACAAATCCAAACTTAAAACGGGCATAGAATCAGACATTTACTAACGGACTAGGGTATTAATTTCCGTACTAACCGACGTCATCAATTTATGAATAGGACATTTCTCTGCAATAACCCCTAAGCTTTGACGCTGCTCATCGGTTAAATCACCGTTTAATGTAAGGCTGACATTAAGCACATAAATACCTTTGCCTTCACGACTGTTATCTCGCTCAATATCGATATCCACACTGGTTAATGCTATTTTTTTTCGTTGGGCATACATCAGCAAAGTGATCGCTTTGCATGCTGCTAATGAAGCATCATAAAGATCATGAGGGTCTGGTGCGCTATCCTCTCCGCCTAAAGCAACAGCGGCATCGGAAAAAATACTGTGCTGGTCTATACGAATCGTTTGTCGGTAACGACCAATCTCACTTTTTTCTAGATGAATCGTCATGGTATTCCCTCGATAAAATGGTTAAACATGTTTTTAAGGTAACGGAATAAACTCGTCCTCATCGCCAATAACTTTTGGAAACACCCCTGCCTGCCAGTCTCGTTTCGCCTGTTCTACACGCTCTTTACGACTGGAAATAAAATTCCATTCGATAAAGCGCTTACCTATTTTTTCACCGCCAATAAATGCGATTCTCGAACCCGCTGTAGCGTCAATAACCACCTCATCAGCGGCGGACAAGATCACCATGGAAAACTCAGGGATCACAGTTTCTTTTATTTTTAAACCGCCCTTCACCACATAAATGGCGCGTTCTTCTGTATTCGGTAAGGTTAAACGTTGTCCCGCTTGCATGTGCGCTTCGACATACAAGGTTTCAGCATAGGTTTTTACAGGCGACGTCACTCCATAAGCGCTTCCCATTAGAACCCTAATCGGTACACCTTCAACTGTTATAGAAGGAATACTGGCCGCAGGGTAATGATAAAAAGCTGGCTCGATTTCTTCATCTTTCTCAGGCAAAGCCAGCCATAACTGCAAACCATGCAATGTATGAGGAACATTCTTCACCTCAGGGCGTTCTCGTTCCGAGTGAGTAATGCCTTTGCCAGCCACCATTAAATTGATATCGCCTGGCGTAATCGTGGCGTAACTACCCAAAGAGTCTCGATGTAATATCTCCCCTTCAAACAGGTAAGTCACTGTTGCTAAATTGATGTGTGGATGTGGGCGAACATTAACACCGGAACCCGCCGAAAAATTCGCTGGCCCCATATGATCAAAGAAAATCCATGGACCAACCGTTTTACGCTGTGTTGTTGGCAACGTCCGTCTTACCGAAAACTCACCAAGGTCCTTTTCTCGCGGCTTGATAATAGTCTCAATCGCTTCACAGACACCGTCATTTGATTTCTCTATGCTCATATCATTTTCCTGCTCAAGTCATCGTTCCACTAAAACATTACCCGAAGCAGTCAGATTTATACACCTTAGTGTCACTTTTTAATCAGCAAACTACACCACTCAGTTGCTTATCACCGACAATAACCTACACAGACGACAGGCAATTGCTTGTTTTTGCCAATCCCTTAAAAAAACCTTTCTCGACGCTCCGTAAATAATTAACATTCTGCCTTTGCTTTTTTTATGTTTAGGAGCCTTTGCCATGAGTCAGACTACCGTTGAACTACTGCACGCATACTACGATGCTTTCAATGCTCAAGACATGGACACCTTTCTGTCTTTGCTAACCGAGGATGTCATTCACGATATCAACCAAGGCAACCGCGAAGTAGGCAAAGCAACCTTTGCTCGTTTCATGGAGCGCATGAACACAAACTACAAGGAAACCATTACTGATATCGTTGTTATGTCCAACCCTGCGGGCGATCGTGCTGCGGTTGAGTTTACGGTATTGGGTGAATACATCGCCACCGACGAAGGTTTGCCAGAAGCAAACGGCCAAACTTATACACTACCGGCTGGCGCTTTCTTCGATATTCGCGACGGTAAAGTGGCACGCGTCACGAATTACTACAACTTAGAAGACTGGATCGCACAAGTATCCGCGTAAAATACGCTTACTGATGAATAACTGATAAACCGTAGAGCGCCCCCTTATGCTGACATTCCAACGTTTATCTGGCCCTTCCTTGAACCAGTACATTGATGAACTGGCTCAACTACGTATGCGCGTGTTCCGTGACTTCCCCTATCTTTATGATGGCGATACACACTACGAAGCACGCTACCTTCAAACCTATATTGAAGCGCCCAATAGCGTGATCGTCTTGGCTTTTGATGGCAATAAAATTGTTGGAGCTTCAACCGGTTTGCCACTACGCCATGAAACCGACGAAGTAACACAGCCCTTTATCAACGCCGGTTACAACCTTGATGACATTTTCTATTGTGGTGAATCGGTACTTTTACCTGAGTATCGCGGCCAAGGTGCCGGTGTGGCCTTCTTCGATCATCGCGAAGAGCATGCTAAAAACCTTGAAGGCATAAAGTACGCCTGCTTCTGTGGCGTACAACGTCCAGACGATCACCCATCACGCCCCGCTGATTACCAACCGCTGGATCAATTCTGGCGTAATCGTGGATATGAAAAGCGCCCAGAGCTCGCGACTCATTTCAGTTGGAAAGAAATTGGCGAACAAGAAGAATCCCTTAAACCCATGACCTTTTGGATGAAGTCCTTGCTATGAGCGAGATAACATAATATGAGCGCATTTAAACTGGCGACGGCACAATACGACATTGGCTTTTTCACACAATGGGAAGAGTTTGCTGAAAAACTAGACCGCTGGGTAACCAATGCCGCTCAGCAAGACGCTAAACTTTTGGTCTTCCCAGAATACGGCAGCATGGAATTGGCCTCGCTGTTTGGCAAAGCCGTTTATAGTGACTTGCAGAAACAGCTTCATGCCATGCAAACTTTATTGGCTAAATGGCATGATCTACATACTGAACTGGCAAAGCGTCACAATGTATTGATTCTTGCCAGCAGCTTCCCAACAGAACAACAAGACGGACGTTTTCTAAATCGCGCGAACCTATTTGGTCCTAAAAGCCTGATTGATTATCAAGATAAACTAATGATGACGCGTTTTGAAAATGAACAATGGCACATCAGTGGTGGCAAAGAGATTAAAGTCATTGATACTGACCTTGGTCGAATCGGCATTCATATATGCTACGACTCAGAATTTCCCATGATCGCTAATCGACAAGTCGCAGCAGGCGCTGATTTACTATTGGTGCCAAGTTGCACCGATACTCAAGCAGGCTTTCACCGAGTGCGCATTGGCTGCCAAGCCCGCGCTTTAGAAAACCAATGCTACGTGGTGCAATCCCCAACCATTGGCAACGCGCCTTGGTCAGAAGCGGTAGACGTCAATACAGGACGCGCCAGTATTTACACTCCAGTGGATTATGGCTTTCCTGATAATGGCATTTTGGCAGAAGGCAAAGATAACGAAGCAGGCTGGGTGTACGCCACTGTAGACCTATCCGAAATCGCCCGCATTCGTAAAGAAGGCCAAGTATTTAACTACCGCGATTGGCCCAAACAATTCAAATTAACTAGTATAGAATGACACCTATATGCTTGTTTTTTGGATTTTTTCTTTCTACTCGATACACTACTAAGTAGAAAGAAAAAAGACCTTTCGGACCGTTTTATGCTATGAATAAAATCTTCCCTTTATCTCTTGCTTAACTTTTTTCATGGGCAACTGATGATTCAATAATCTCATGGTTTCCAACATTTTTGGTACAGCATGAGAAAAATGCGATTTAAACCCATCACATAGATAATTGCGATTTAACAAACCGTCACTGGATGGTTCAAACCGATGTTTTGGACACCCACCATGACATACAGAACGCACCTCACACTGCAAACAATCAACACTAATGTTATCTCGTTTATCTTGACCAAACTTACGATTTTGCGGCAAATTAACTAAATCAATCAAAGAGGTTTCATTAATGTTGCCCAGCTTATGCTCTGGGTATACGTAATGATCACAGGAATAAACATCCCCATTAGATTCCATTGCGACACTGCTACCACACGTTTCATTAAAAACACACGAACCAGGCCGACCAACTAATTGGCTCATGGTTTGCTCAAAATTCATCACAAAAACTTTTCCTAAATCGTTTTGAATCCAATAATCAAAAATAGTATTCAAGAATTTACCGTATGCTTTTGCTTGAACTGACCATTCAGCAAGATTTGATTCACCTTCAAAAGTAGGCTGTATTAATATCAAACCGTCGCGATCAGGCACAATGGCTTTACGTTCAACCAAGGGAATGAATTGCATATATTGACTGCCTATACGCTTTAAGAAAGCATAGACATTTAAGGGACGTCTCACATTTTCAGCATTGACCACGGTTAACGTATTAAAATCCACGTTATGCTTTTTCAGCAGCTCAACCCCTTTTAGCGTATCATCAAAGGTACTCTTGCCCTTTCGGGAAAGGCGATAAGTGTCATTACTTATGCGATCACCATCTATAGAAACTCCAATTAAAAAATGATGCTTGTTGAAAAATAAAGCCCATTCCTTATCCAGCAAAGTAGCATTAGTTTGTAAAGCATTAGTAACCGTTTTCCGTCCTTTATACTGCTCTTGAAAGGTCACAGCCTGACGGAAGAAGTCTAAGCCCAGAAGAGTAGGCTCACCTCCCTGCCAAACAAACTCAATAACATCACCTTTTTGTGACTGTATCTGATCACGAATGTAATTTTCCAATGTCGTATCATTCATACGCCACTGTTTTTTTCTATCTGGATAAAGGTTCTCTTTTTCCAGATAGAAGCAATAAGTACAGTCAATATTACAGACCGAGCCACTTGGCTTAGCCATCACCCCAAAGTGATTAATTCGATCTACAATCTGATTCATAACACCGCCTTCAATAAAAACATACGACTGAAGCAGCTAAAAGCTTAAATACTGCATCAGTCGTCACTTCAGAACTTATCGACCACTGTAGGACGCTGCATGCTCAATAACATTATTTTGTCGAATATACTCTTCAAACTCACCTTTCAGCTCTCGTACAAGCTCTGGGTGTTGGGCCGATAAATCCAGAGTTTCACCTCGATCTTTCGACAAATCATAAAGTGCCCAAGGTACATCTTTCCTAAATACTGGCGTTTTACTCATCGTGGCTTGCTGACTCAACTTCCAATTATCACGAACAACATAACTTGCCCCCATCAACTCATCCGCCAAAACAGTTCCTTCAGGGTGAACTATTGAAAAAGCTTGAGGTTGCTGTAAAGCTGTTAGCAAAGAAACGCCTTCTGGGGAATAAATAGCTTTACCTTGATAAGTTGATTTAGGCATCTCAACGCCCGCCGCTTCCAAAAAGGTAGGCAGCATATCCGTTACTTGAACACGAGCAGACGATGTCGGCCTTTGTTCTTTCTGGGCATTCAGCTTAATTATTAGTGGAGAGGCAGTTCCTCCTTCTGCCCCAGTAAAACCTTTAAACAAACGGAAAGGTGCAGAACCCACCTCAGCCCAACGAGAGCCATAAGCGACAACAGAGCCGGGTTTACCCATATTCTCTAATGAGTTATCTACCTTAGTTCCAGGAATTCGAGGCATAAACGCCGCTGCCCCCTCAGCACCGTTGTCTGACATAAAGGCAATAATAGTATTGTCATACTCACCTATTTCCTTCAAATGCGAAACCAACCGACCAACATGTCGGTCTAAATTACTTACCATCGCTGCGTAAATCTCCATGGATTTAGCTTCTATTAACTTTTCTTCGGCATTCAACTCATTCCAATGTTTTTCACCAAGAGACTCTTTAGCCGGTAACATTACATTGTCAATTAGACCAAGGCGTTTCATTCTAGCCAAACGCTGCTGCTTGATAACATCGTAACCTGCATCGTAGCGCCCTTTTTGTGCGTCAATATCTGCTTGAGGTGCCTGTAATGGCCAATGGGGTGCCGTATAAGCAGCATAAGCAAAAAAAGGCCTACCGTCTTTCAAGTTTGAATCTATGTAGCTTATTAATTTATTGGTATAAAACTCTGTAGAATAGAAATCTTTAGGCAGCATTTTAGATGGAAACACTCGATCATCTTCCGCATACATAGTGATGTCTAGCGGTGTCGGTGGACTAGATGGAGCAAAATGCGATCCTCCTCCATTTACCAATATAAATGATTTATCAAACCCACGCGCATATGGCAAAGCGCTTTTATTTATTCTGTACCAAGTTTTATGATCTTTATCTGGCGCCTTAACATCGTATGCCAAATGCCACTTTCCAACCATATAAGTATGATAACCAGCATCGGATAACAACTCTGGCATTGTGACAGTCTTCTCACTTAAATGACCACGATATCCTTCTGGAATGTGATCAAAATCATAAGTATTAGATTTCCCCCAAGGTGCAGTAATCGGATTATCTTTAATGATATTTATGCCAACTACTTCCCCCATATTACCGATACCCGCTAAATGATGATCAACGCCTGTCATCAGACTTGCTCGAGTAGGCGAACATACCGCCGAAGTGTGGAAATTGGTTAAAATACGCCCCTGAGTCGCTAACGCATCAATATTTGGAGTGTGTATTTCACTGCCATAGGCACTTAAATCGGAATACCCCAAATCATCTGCCATAATCAATAGAATATTAGGGCGAGTCTCGTCGTTTGAATGAGCCGTATTATAAGTGGTCTCTGTTTGGGCCATTGCTGATGCACTTAATAGCGAAGCAGCAACGACACCAAGAGATAAGTGAGGAACTTTGAATTTTGACAAGGCACTAACGCCTTTCTCGTGCAAGCGATCAATCATAGATACATCCACTGACTAGCTGTGTGTTATTTTTATTAATTACTAAACTATCAGTAAGTTGATATTGATCAAGACCTTAATATTGAACTCATGCATTCATGATATCGAATGATAACAAAAGTAAGGCTCGATGCCCTTTAATCAAGCCATGTAGGTTTCGAACCTTCTCCCCGCACAATGTCTTGTCCTTCTCTAGAAGCCATAAAAAAAACCTCTCACTCAAAAGTCATATTGGCTTATAGGTAACCTTCATTTTAACGGAAGTATTGCCTTCGAATGTATGCAGGAAAGACCGAGGCTCGCTAGCAAAAATATCAATAGCCTGTAATTGACGACCTATCGTGCGAAAAGAATAATTAGCAGAATAACTCAATAGAAAACTGGCCTGTAGAACGTTGTCTCGTTTTCGGTCTAACTCACAACCCACTTCAAATTTGTGTACGTCGCCAACGTACAAAGTCTCAGTAATAGGTCGAGCTTCACAAGAGGCGCCTCCCTCAGAAACAACAATATCGGAAATCATTATTCGAACAGGGTCTTTTTTAACCAAAGAAACCGCTCTCGCGTCATTGGACTTATCAATGTTCTTTAGCAGCCACCTATCTAGACTCAAAATATTGTCGATATAATCCTGCTTAGTAAAAGCGATTGTTATGTGTGGTGCTTTCACTTTTTCGCCAGTGACCAACTGGATAAAGGAAGATATTCCAGATGCGGTATGCAAATTCTCCGCACTCAATTTTTTCAAGTCTTCCCTTTCCATCAACGCCATTTCCTCTCGGCTTAACTGAGGAAAAATAGCACCATCGATTTCTGGGAAGACAAGCACTTCAGCGAATAAAACTCGGCTGAATAACAATAGAAAAACAAGCAAAGTAACTCGACCAAGCATCTTACGTCCTATCTATAAACATCCATAAAAAAGCAGAATAACAAAAACAGTAAAAGAAATACTGACCTTTTGTGGTGCTCAAACGAAAAGCGCCCTGATGGGCGCTTTAAAAGTAACTAACGAGGATTATGACTCTTCAGGTCGATCCACTAAGCTTAGAGTCAAGTCACCTAATTTGTGCACTTCAAAGTTATTAGCTTTGTATTCGTCATAATCAAATGCTTCCATCTCATCAACGGCAATTTTGTGATATTCATAAAAGTCTGGCCACCATTCGTGATCATCGCCAAATTTTGTGCTCAAGAACGCATCAACGGCTGCCTTGCCCATTTCTGGCGCGACATACCATGCACCCAGAGACAACACGTTAACATCATTACCAATGACACAACGACGAGCAGCAGGAACACTTTCTACTACGCCACAACGAACACCAGGACACTTAGCCGCAGCCAAATGAACGCCCATACCAGTACCACAGAAAATAATCGCACGTTCGAACTCTTTTTCAGTGATCATCGAGCCTGCACGTAAACCAATGCGGTGAAACATTTCCACGTTTGGATCATCTGGGTCTTTTACGCCAATATCCGTTACTTCCCAACCTTTGCTTTCCAAATACTTAACAATAACTTCTTTAAGCGGAAAACCAGCCCAATCGGCTGCAACTAAAATCTTTTTGTCTTTTATTAATTTCATTTTTATTCTCCAAAGGACACTCTAAAGTGATAACAAATTTAGGCGGTTGCTTCTACTTTTCTATTTAAAAGCTGACGAACATCGCTGCAAATACTCTCAGAATCTAAGCCGTGGTGTTTACGCATACTCGTGCGGTCTGCGGCTATGGCATATTCACCATCTTTAAAGCCAAGACGCTGTAACCTAGCCGCTAGGCCATTTTCGGCCATAACTTCCGCTACTAATGAACCTAACCCACCATTAACGTTGTGTTCTTCAACGGTAATGACCGATTTATACTTAGCCAATTCTCGAGCCAATGCTGAGGTATCGCACGGACGAATAGATGCCACACCAATAACCCCCACACTAATACCTTCTTCTTTTAGCCGTGCAGCAGCATCAACAATTTCGTGTAAGGTTGACCCCATGGCGACTAAAACCACCTGCTTACCTTCAGCCAAAACATTAATCGCTCCAGGTAAAAAGCGGTAGTTTTCCGGCATTGATTCAGGTAGCGCTTTACCATCTAATCGAATATAAACAGGGCCGATTTTTTCAAGTGCATAGCGGATAATTTGTCGGCACTGTTCTGGTGTACCTGGCGCATAAATTTCAATATTACCAAAGCCACGCATCACAGAAATGTCATCAATACTATGGTGAGTACTCGCCAAAGGCCCATAACTCGCGCCGGCATTCAAACCGAAGCATTTAACATTAGTATTGTTATAACAAATATCAACTTTGACCTGTTCATTTCCACGGGAGATGAGAAAGGGAGCCGCATTACAAGTTACCGCGACTTTGCCACCTAACGCTAAGCCAGCAGCCGTACCAATCATAACCTGTTCAGCGATCCCAACATTCACCAATCTATCGGGGAATTTCTCTACAAAAGGCTTAATTTTTGCGGTTGAAGTAGAATCAGCAACCACTGGTACAAGATCAACGCCTTGTTCAACAGCGCGAATAAACTCTTCAACCATGACACTTGCTAAATGTTCGCTACTAGACATTTGATAGCTCCTCCAGTGCGTGTGTTACTTCGTCTCCTTTAGGAACACGGTGATGCCACTCAGGGCGCCCCGCAATAAAAGAAACACCAGCCCCCTTAGTGGTATTCGAGATAATGACGTTCGGTTTACCTTCTTGCTTCAGGTTTTCTAAGGTAGAGACAACCGCTTCAACATCATTACCTTCACACTCGGTAACTTGCATACCAAAGGCTTTCCATTTTTCTGCCAGAGGATCGGTATTCATGATGTCTTTGGTGTAACCCGCTAACTGCAATTTATTCTTGTCATTAATAATGATTAGGTTATCTAGACCATAATGTGCAGCGACAAGCGCCGCCTCCCAGTTACTGCCTTCTGTTAGTTCACCATCTCCCGTAAGTACATAAATTTTTCGCTTACTGCCAGAACGTTTAGCAGCAATAGCAAGGCCAACAGCAACAGGCAGGCCATGCCCTAGGGCACCCGTATTCAATTCAACGCCTGGCGTTTTCTGTCTAACAGGATGACCTGGCAGTTTTGAATCTGCATGCTGATAGCTTGGTAGCCACTCGGTAGGAAAGTAACCAGCTTCTGCTAATACGCAGTACAAGCCTCCTACGGCATGGCCTTTTGATTGAATGTAAATATCACGTTCCTGATCTTCTAGGCGGTCAGGTGCGCAGTCCAAAACTCGAAAATACAGCGAAGTAACCATCTCAACTTGGGAAAGATCTGCACCAGTATGACCACCGGCAGGGCTTTCCGAGTTCAGCACTATGATGCGTTTGCGCACATCGTTCGCCTTCTTTTTCAAGTCTGCTGTAGATAGATTATATGGATTCATCTCGTATCTCGTTATTTATTCTACACAGAATATATATTCTGAATGTTTAAAAAATGTCCGGCAAAGCGCCGGCCCTTGTTTAAAAAATTTTATTCATTATTGGCTTGAGAGCTTATCGCTGCTTTGTATTGCATCTTGCTTTGCATCTGGTCAATCACGACCGCCACAATAATAACGATGCCTTTGATGACCATCTGCCAGAATTCACTCACGCCCATCATTACCAAGCCGTCAGCAAGAATACCGATGACAAACGCACCGATTAATGTTCCGCTGATGGTGCCTCGACCGCCTGCCAATGACGTACCACCAAGCACTACAGCAGCAATGGCATTCATTTCAAATGCATTACCTGTAGAAGGGTGACTCGCAACTAACTGCGAGGTAACAACAATGCCGGCAAGAGCAGCACATAATCCGGCAATGGTATAAACCCAGATTTTTACATTGTTCACTTTGATGCCAGACAATTCAGCCGCACGCTCGTTGTCGCCAATCGCGTACACATGACGACCAAACGGCAGCTTTCTAGCAATATAAGCAATGATTCCGGCAACGATGAACATCAACCAAATTGTGAAAGGCACACCAAACAATGAGCCAGAACCAATCAAGTCAAAACCTGTATTACCTAATTCAGGATTACCTTGTAGACCAGGAAAGGTTTCACCACCGGAAACCAGAAGCGCTGCGCCACGAATAATGTACATAGTGCCCAATGTACAAATGAACGGAGCCACATTAAACCGAGTTATGATGAAGCCATTGGCGGCGCCAATTAATCCCCCTACGACGAGCACCAGTGGCACGATTAGCCAAACGCTCGGAAAAATAGCGATCCCAAACATCGGTAAAACGATACCTTGTGAAATGAGATAGCCTGCAACCATGCCACAAAACCCCAAGATGGCGCCGATCGATAAATCGATGCCAGCGGTAATAATGACAAAGGTAATCCCAAGTGCTAACAAGGCATTAATAGAGATATGCTTGATCATAATGATCAAACTCGCTGGCGCTAAAAAGCCATCTACAGTAAATGCGAAAAAACCAGCAATGGCAAAAAGTGCGATAAAGGTCCGCATTTTTAAGAGTACTAGGCCAACGTGGCTCGCGTTAATTCCTGATGCTTTTTTCATTGTTGTTGTATTTGTCTGCATAATTAAAATCCTTGTGCACTAGCAAAAACCAATTCTTCTTCATTGGTTTTACTACGCTCAACATTGGCGGTAATTTTTCCATTCGACATCACGAGTATGCGATCAGAAATGGCCATAATTTCTTTTAAATCAGAAGTCGAGAACAAGATTCCAATTCCCATTTCTGATAGTTTCACCATCATTTCAAACACATCGCTTTTCGCCCCAATATCAATGCCCCGCGTTGGTTCATCTAGAAGCAAGACTTTAGGTTCAGTAAGCAGTGACCGTCCGATGACGACTTTCTGCTGATTACCGCCACTCAGCGCCTGTATTTCTACCGTTGGTGATGAAACTTTAATGGATAGGTCTGCAATGGTTTTTTTCACCGCTTCGCATTCATCTTTATCCGCAATGACTCGGAATTTTAATCGTTTCCATAGGCTAGCAACGCTGAGGTTATTAGAAACAGAACTGACTGGAAAAATGCCCGATTGCTTACGATCTTCTGGCACCAATCCAACGCCCAATTTAATTCGTTGTGCTGTTTTCATTTTGGAATGGATTGGCACCTCATCAATGAGGATGGTGCCTTGATAGGTGGTTTTACCTAAAATACATTCAAACATTTCGGTTCTACCTGCGCCCATCAGCCCATAGATCCCGACAATTTCTCCAGCCTTAAGCTCGAACGAAGCATCATCAACCAAAGTTCGTTCAGACTTATCGACATAGGTGATATTCTTGGCTTCCATAACATTTTTACCAAACTGTCGGTTTGGCGGTAAGAAATCACTCACCGGATCGCTACCCAGCATTTCTCTAACGATCCAAGGAACATCAATATCTTCGACTTTGGCTTCCGATTGAAAATTACCATCTCGTAATATCGTAATGTGAGTGCCAATCTCCATTAACTCTTCTAATCGATGTGATATGTATAGAATGGTGATTCCTTGAGACGTTAAGTCACGAATCACATCAAATAGGATCTGAACTTCTTTTTTACTCAATGCCGAAGTCGGTTCATCCAAGATTAAAATCTTTATATCGCCAATAAGCGCTTTAGCAATTTCAACCAATTGCTTTTGCCCTACTTTTAAATTGTGCACAACTTCATCAGGGTCAATGTTTTGCTTCAGGCGAGCCATTGCTTCCATAGTCACTTTACGTTGCTCTGCATTATTAATTGGCGTAAGACCTTTTTGAACTTCCCGCCCCAAGAAGAGGTTTTCAGCTACCGTTAGGTTTTCTGAAAGATTCAGCTCTTGATGAACCATCCCAATACCGAGGCCAGCCGCAACTCGCGTGCTCGCCATATGAATAGGCTGCCCCTCTAAAAATAAATGTCCTTCCGTAGGCTGTTGGACACCAGCAATGATTTTCATCAAGGTGGATTTACCAGCGCCATTTTCACCAATCAGTACATTTACGGCACCGCGATAAACCTTGTAATCCACATTATTCAAGGCTTTTGTGCCAGGAAACAGCATTGAGACTTTTTCGGCTTTTAAAATAATATCGTCATCGATCATCATGGTTTATCTCCTAGCCATTTTGAGTGGCACAGCAGAGACAATTTGTCCGTTTTTCAGTGTAATCGCCGCAATCAGGTCTATTTTAGAGCTAACCCAACTTTCGTCTGGTGCATCAATATGAGACAGAGCTTGCTTACTAAGCTCCTTAGATAAACGGGCATACTGCACTTGATTTTTAAATTGGTCGAAGCTAATAAAATCCAATGCATCACGGATTGTATTACCTCTAACTACAGGTCCAAGTTGAAGCGGAATAACGTAATCACCAGAACTGACTGTCATCTTGTTACCCAGCGCACTAGGTTGGAAATCGGTAACAGTTCCGTCGACCTTAACGAACGTACTCGTATCGACAGAAAAATCTAAACGGTCAATGGATTCTGCGTCCTGGTATTGCGCAGTAACTTGCGGCCAGAGTTTTTGAGCAATGACATCCGGCTCCATATTTTTGATCTTCGAAGCTTCTGCCGCACTCATTGGAATAATTGGCTTGTTGTTTTCGTCTAGTTTGACGACTTTACAGGCACTGACTCCAATCACCATTGCGCATAACATCGTGAACTTTAAGGCTTTGGTTAAAGTAAGCATGGTCACACCTAAATACTAAGTCTTGTTTGAAATAACGGACTGGCTAACAGTAACCAGTCCATTTATATCGATTCGCAATTAATTCATCGCGAAGGTTTCAAGTTGGCTAGCATTGGATTCGTCAATAAGAATACAGTCCATTAACTGCTTCTCAGGCAAACCAGTACTACCCGTAGTAATGTATTTGTGTGCTTGCTCAACAGCCATTTGCGCTTGATCCCAAGCTGGTTGAAGGACAGTCGCTTTAATATTGCTTCCCGCTAAAATGGAATCACGAACATAATTACTACCATCAAAACCAACAACAATAACGTCATTACGGCCAGCGGCTTTCAATGCCGCTTCTGCACCGAGCGCCATGGTATCGTTACCTGCAATTACGCCTTTGATATCTGGGTTTACTTGAAGGATGGATTCCATCCGAGTAAATGCTTCAGTTTGGCTCCAGTTAGCTGTTTGCTGCGCAACCATTTCCATGCCTGGGTAATCATCTAGGATGTCATGGTAACCTTGCGAACGTACATGGGCGTTGGTGTCAGATTCTCGACCTAGCAATTCAACATACTTACCTTCACCACCCATCAGCTCCAAGAACTTCTCGCCGCCCAACTGAGCACCTTGATAGTTATTCGATACGATTTGCGAGACGGCAATGCCTGTCGCGTTAATTTCACGGTCAATCAAGAAGGCTGGAATACCCGCTTTCTTCGCTTTTTCAAGAGCCCCTATGGTTACATCTGCCCCTGCGTTATCTAAAATTATTGCAACCGCTTTACGAGCGATAGCAGTAGAAATCAAGTTATCCTGAAGGTTTGCGTCGTCGTTGTGCGAAGCAACTAAAGTGGTATAACCAAGCTCCTCGGCTTTTTGTTGCGCACCGACAGCTTCTGATTTAAAGAAAGGATTGTCATGGGAAGGGGTGATAATCGCAATTAAGCCTTGTGCTGAAACAAGACTAGAAAAACCAATTGCAGCTGCCACTAACGTTGATTTAAGGATTTTCTTATTCATATTTTTACCCTCTAATTATGCGTTTATTTTTATTTTCCTGCATATTTATGCACATTCAATTTTTTATGCATGAGAGAGTTTAGGATTACACCTGATGATTGTCTAGTGCTATAAACCTATTTTTTAGCTGCAAAACAGAATAAAAAGCGTGAATCAAAGCGATTAAGCCCTCTTAACACTTTGAATTTATTAAATTATTAGGGATAAAGTAACGAAAAAAATATCCACCAAAAGTCTTAAAAAACCTTAAATACCCTTATAATCACGGCTTTTTATTCGATAATTGATGTTTATCTACTTGGTTTTATTCCTCATATATTTTTTCTAAAAGACAAGAAAAACAGCCATTCCTACAGGAATGGCTAGCTCTAACCATCGCCGCTCTATACCTGAATCTAATATTTTTTTGCCACAAAATTCACAGTATCTGAGCAATAATTTACCTGAGGCAAGCAATTGGCATAACTATTTTTAACGACTCACATTCCTCTAATGCAAACTCAAACGCCTCGTTATTCGTTTTCTTGACAGACTTAAGCTAGCCTGCTTGAATATAAATACAAAAATGAATATATATTCAATCGACATTGTATCGACCTATGTAAGTGAAAATGCAAAACAGACTAGCTAAGCTCTATGCACCTACTTACTAAAATCAATAACAATATGACTTAATAGAACTAATGAGTCGTAAAGGCGACGACTAAACGTCAATTAGCCGGAGAAAAATAATAATGACCGTGCCCATAATTATCGCCATTGATGAAGGGACTACAAACGCGAAAGCCGTCTGTATTACCCAAAATGGAGAAATCATTGCTAAAGGATCCGTTTCACTGACGATCAGCCACCCTAAAGCGGCTTGGTCAGAACAAGATCCAAATGAAATAATAACAGCTGTATCTAGCGCCATTGACCAAGCATTAGCGCAAATACCTAATGCCGATGTCAAAGCAATCGGCATTAGTAACCAGCGTGAATCTATTTTGGTGTGGGAGCGAGCAACAGGTAAAGCTATTACGCCTCTCGTTAGTTGGCAATGCCGTCGGTCAGCCCCTTTTTGTGAAACACTGGCTAAGAGTGATAACGCATCACGGGTACAAATAAAGTCAGGCCTACCAATCGACCCTCTGTTCCCAGCAGCAAAATTACGCTACATGCTAGACAATTTAACAGATGGCATGTCTCGTGCTGAATCCGGAGAGCTCTGTGCTGGCACTGTCGATACCTGGTTAGCATGGAATCTAAGTGGCAAACAAACATTCTGTACTGACGTATCCAATGCTTCTCGAACCCAGCTGTTTAATATCTACACTCAAAGCTGGGATGACGAACTCCTCGCTGTATTTGGCATCCCTAAAGCCTGTTTGCCAAACATCATGCCATCTTCTGGCCATCGTGGAGAAACACTTGGCTTTGACAATCTAGCCGATGGTATTCCATTGCTATCGCAAATTGGTGATTCACATGCCGCACTCTATGGTCAAGGTGGATTTTCCCCTGGAGCGATCAAGACGACCTATGGCACAGGCAGTTCGTTAATGACACCTATAGCAGAACTTAGCCAGAGTACAGATTTTAGCTTAGGACGCACAGTTGCTTGGAATGATGGGGCTCTGAGCTATGCGCTTGAGGGTAACATTACTCACACAGGTGCAGGAGTTGGTTTTATGTCTAAGCTCCTAGGTATCAGCGACTTAAGCGAATTTTCGAACTTAGCAGCGTCCACTAAAAATAATGATGGCGTCTATTTCGTTCCCGCACTTTCAGGCTTAGGTGCGCCACACTGGAACTCAAAGTCGCGGGGGTTAATTACAGGCTTAACTGACAACTCCAGCCCTGCCATTCTAGCCAGAGCAGCACTTGAAGCTATAGTGTTTCAAGTAGCTGACGTTTTCTATTTAATGGAAAAAATGGGCGGCGTGAAACTTGATACATTACTGGTAGACGGAGGTCCCACGCGAAATCACTGGTTAATGAAATTACAAGCAAACCTGTTACAAAAAACAGTTATTCGCAGCCTTACCGAAGAGCTATCAGCAATGGGCGCAGGTTATTTAGCAGGCAGAGCGTTAGGTTGGTGGTCAAGCCGAGAACAACTCGCTTCACTCAAACGTGATATTGAAATTATCGAACCTACTAGCAAACAAAGTGACCTAATAAATAGCTACGCAGGCTGGAAAGAAGCAGTAGAACGCACGCTCTACAAAACGAATTAGAAAGGATGTAAAAGAACAAAGCACAATAACCACGTAGCTATAGTTTATTTGGGGAATCCTTACAATTTAGCTTGATATCTCTTCACTGCTGATTCAGCAAGATCCAGTAAACTAAGAGCATACAAGCGTTATTTGGAATGTTTTGCATAAAAAATCATATAGGATTTAAGATGCTAATTGTGAATATTTATTCTAGTATACTACTCGGATTTTCCACTCCATAGACACAACGTGTAACTAGACCCCAAATGCGGCAATCAGATACAGGTAACTAACCTACGTAACCTGATGCAAAGCCCGCTGCTCAGGAGAACATTATGACGACACAAAGCGAATTACGCCTGCTGGTTAAAATTGCCAGCCTCTACTACAACGAAGGCAAAAAACAGTCTGAAGTAGCGCAGTTGTTAAATGTATCTCAATCCCAAGTCTCACGTGCTCTTACCCGTTGCCTGAAAGAAGGACTTGTAAAAATCTCCGTCGTTCAACCGCCGAATATCTTTATTGGTCTTGAGCACCAACTTCAGCAACTTTATGGGTTAAGACAAGTCATTGTTGTTGATGTTGATGAAGAGCCAAGCGATGATCAAATCAAACGAGCCATAGGTTCGATGGCAGCCCACTATCTACAAACAACATTAATGAAAGATGAATTAATCGGCATTTCATCATGGAGCACTACCATTCGAGCCATGATTGATGCATTACACCCGCTAAAAATAAGTGCTTCTGGGGTTATTCAGCTTATGGGCGGAGTGGGACAAAATGGTAACTTACAGTCCACCATGCTCACTCAGTCACTGGCCAACATTCTTGGCTGCGAATCCTTTTTACTTCCAGCATTAAGTATCGAGCGTTCTGTTGAAGACAAACAGCGCCTACTGCAGAGCATTGAAGTAGCCAATGTTGTAAATAAATTTGATGAGGTAGACTTGGCAATTGTAGGGATAGGTTCAACAGAGCCATCGTCTTTATTACGCAACTCAGGCAACTATTACCACGAAGAAATGACTGAACTATTAAGTAATCGCGGTGCGGTTGGCGATATTGGCCTACATTATTACGATAAAAACGGCGTAGCAATACTTGCAGAAGACGAAGATCCAGTTATTTCAATGCAACTAGAGCAGCTAAGAAAATGCCCTCGTGTCGTTGGTCTTGCTGGAGGAAATGAAAAAGTGTCATCTATTCATGGCGCTTTAAAAGGAGGCTATTTAGATGTGCTGATCACAGATAGGATTACCGCTAAAGCCTTGCTTGAGTTAGATGACTAATAAGATGCCTTGTCTACGACTTAGGAAGACACTAATTCTCTAACATCACCACCTGTAATTTTTTTATAAGTAGGCTAAAAATACCTCTTTATATTTCCGCACCTGTAAGTGCATAAAAGAAACACTTAAATTGCTTTTAATCAAAATAGCAACTAATATGTTTCTATATATTAAAAAGCAACTTATTAGTTTCCTTATGATAAATCTACTACAGCAAATCAAAAATCGTCGTTTAGCACTGAAACTCAAGCAGAATGACATGCCTATGCGTATTGGTATTTCTAGGCAGCAGTACCAACGGCTTGAAGCAAAAGGCAACCCAAGACTTGATACTCTTGAACTGATTGCCAAGGGTCTCAATAGTGACGTCATGCTGATTCCAAAAGAAAAGCTGAATGCTGTTTTAGCAGTTCTTGAAAGTGATGGTAACAACACATCTTTAACGCACAAACAGCCTGATCATTCTGATGAACAAAAAAAACTATCGGATGATCCATGGAAAGGACTACTAGAAGACGAAGATGACAACGGAAATTAGTGTTCTTAAGTTGACGTTACATGGTCATCTAGTAGGGTATTTGGCAGGCTAAAAATGGACGTAATGTTTTACATTTTGCTGAAAGCTATCAATCTAGTACAGCTCGCCCTACTTTATAAACACTTTGAACATTGGGCAATTAAATCAGATATTCCATGGCGAGCGATCAAACCGCATTTGGACGATGCGATAGAAAAAGCCAGACCCCTTTGGCCTGAAGCTTTGAAAAACCTACCGATGAATGAAGGACACAAACAACAGCTAAGAGCGCATTGGCAGAGACTTGATGAGGATTTTCGAGTTTAGACGTTTTAGGAATCATTTTTTGGGAAGTAAGTAACAGAGGATTTATCGTTTTCAGATACAAAAAAGCCCCGACGTTGTGAATAATCACTAACTAATGTGGCTGGTTTATCACTTTTCTACCACTAAACAAGATAATCAAACCTTGTTTAGTGGTTTTTTAACGGATTACCCCCTTGCGGCTCGGATCATCTGATCAACTCGAAACACGTTTGCAAGAGCAAACAGCATGGTGAGCTTACTGTCATTTTTAGCCAATCCACGATAAATAGCTTTTCTAAAACCAAACTGACACTTGATGATTCTAAACGGATGTTCGACTTTTGCGCGAATGCTGGCTTTGATGTATTCCGTTCGGATGGGCTGTTTATTTTTTCTAGGATGTTTTTTTAAGATTCTTATTTTGCTCGGAGTCTCCGCAATCAACCAGTCTGCTTTGACACCTTTTAACTCTTCTCTCTTTTGAGCACCACGATAGCCAGAATCAGCCGAAACAAAACACTCTTCGCCATGAAGAAGGTTCACTGTTTCCGTGATGTCATGAACGTTGGCCGCCGTTGTACTCACGCTGTGAGTTAACCCTGTTCTAGCGTCAACACCAATATGGGCTTTTAAGCCAAAGAACCACTGCTTACCTTTTTGAGTTTGGTGCATTTCAGGGTCTCTTTCTTTGGCTTTGTTTTTCGTAGAGCTGGCCGCTTCAATAATAGTCGCATCCACAATGGTGCCTTCTTTGAGGTAAATACCTGCATCAGACAGCCACCTATTCACTTCTTTAAAAAGCTGGCGCGAGAGTTTGTGTTTCTCTAATAAGTGCCTAAAATTCATGATGGTGGTGTGATCAGGAATTGGATTCTCTAACGATAAGTCAGCAAATAAGCGCATGGACGTGATCTCATACAAAGCATCCTCCATCGCTGGATCGCTCATGTTGTACCAATGTTGCATACAGTGAATGCGGAACATGGTTGATAGCGGATAAGGTCTTCTGCCATTCCCTGGTTTAGGATAAAACGGCTCAATAACCGCTTCTAGTTGATCCCAAGGCATCAACTCATTCATGCGAGAAAGGAAAATTTCCTTACGTGTTTTACGGCGTTTGTTGTTGAACTCGCTGTCGACAAAAGTGAGTTGGTGTGACATGGTTGAGGCTCTAAGACTTAAAGCGCGATTATCGTATGGCTAGGACTTATTCGCATATTCCCTAGTCTAAGCGTTCTTTTTCTCCAGTTCATAAGCTAAACCAATCGATAATGCCTGCGCCAGACAAAGTGATGAAGATAAAGAACGAAAAGAATCTATCTCTGCTTCTTTTACAACAAAGCACACCGTCGCAATAGAAGCCAACGGACTAATTTGATTATCCGTAATAACAATAAGAGGAACATTTTTCTCTGCCGCCGCTTTCGCAACACTTTGCGTTTCCTCAGCATAAGGGTGAAAGCTCACAGCAATAAGCACATCATTCTTGTCTAAAGCACTAGCCTGTTCCTTATACATCCCGCCCACTCCATCGACCAAATACGCTTTTTGATCAATATGACGCAAGGCATAAGCAAAATAGCTGGCGACAACAAACGCCCGTCTCACCCCGACAATATGCGCGGCATGAGCTTGAGACAATATTTGTATTGCCTTATCCAAATCCTCTGCAGCTGTCGTTTCACCCAAATGCCCAAGGGCGATTGCATTAGCGTGTGAAAAACGAGTCAGTAGTTGAGACGGAGACTGCTCAGTATTTTCCTCCCCAAATGCCTCTCTCGCCAAACGAATTCGATCCTGATAACTCGGTGCTTCCTCCATCAAATCCTGCTGGAATAATTTCTGCATTTCGCTAAAGCCACTAAATCCGAAAGCATTAGCAAATCGAACCCAAGTAGAAGGGTGCACTCCAGCATCTTTAGATAAGGTAGCAACGGTGCCAAAGGCAACTTCGCTTGGCGCATCTAATACAAACTCAGCCACCTGGCGAAGTCGTTTACTTAATTTTGAATAATGCTGTTTAATAGCCTCTTTCAAATCTGTTAAAGATTTTGGGGCAAGGACATCTGACATAAAATACTCTCTCTATTCAAAGTTCTCTCAAAAACCAAGCATAGACACATAGGGAAATAGTGAGCCTATAGAGAGAAGTAATTATTGCAATTTTAGAATAAAAATTCTAACTTAGTAATTACTAACATGTCTAGTATCAAAACGCCTAGACAAAGATATTTATTCAATAAAAATTATGAAATAGGATATTGAAATTGAACGAAACAGATCGTAAATTTTTTCGCCCAAAATGGCGTCGTGTTGCAACTACTATATTCTGTTTTGGCTGGACATTGGTCGAGTGGTTATCAGAAGAACCATTCTGGGGGATCATTGCTGCAGGTATCACTTTTTATTGTTTATGGCACTTTTTTTATAAATTCGATGAAAACCAAGGTGCATAAGACATTAAATTCCACACTAAGATATCCGCCCTAATAACAACCACGAACTGCATAATATCAGGTTATTTTCTATGTCTAAAAGACCGACTATTCACGATTTAGCTGATGCAGCAGGCGTTAGCATCGCAACTGTAGATCGAGTATTGAACAAGCGCTCTAAAGTACGGGAGTCAACATCTCAGCGTGTACTATTAGCAGCTGAAGACATTGGTTATCATGCTTCCGGCTTACTCAAAAGGCGTGTTCGCGAATCGAAACCAGTTAAACGATTGTCCATTTTACTGCAACGCAGTAATGATGAATTCTATGAAGGACTTGGCATGACGATTTGTAGCGCATGCTCGCAAGAAACACAATTTCAGTTCGAAACGAAAATTGTTTTTATGGATGAAGTTACGCCTGAATACATTACCAAACAAGTCATTAAAGAAGGCAAACATGCAGATGGCATTGCGCTTGTGGCATTAGACGACCACACATTAAATCGTCATATTGAACAGCTCGTTGAACGGGGGATTCCCGTTTTTACTATTTTGTCCCCTCTATCAACCAATACATGTACAGGCCATATTGGAGTTGATAATCGAAAAGCAGGACGTACCGCAGCATGGGCTATTTCAAGACTAACGACCACACTAGGGAAAATTGGAATTCTCTTGGGCAGTCATCGTTATTTAAATCAAGATATCGCCGAAATTAGCTTCATATCCTATTTTCGAGAAATTCAGCACAATTTTCATTTGCTTCCGCCGTTGACAAATTTAGATGACGAAAATCTGGCTTATCAAGCCACAAAAGAACTCTTGGCAAAACATCAAGATTTGACCGCTATTTATAGCGCTGGCGGTGGAGTAAAAGGCATAATACGAGCATTAAAAGAAGACAAAAAAGATCAAAAAATAACGCTCATTTGTAACGAACTCACCTCTTACACTCGCTTAGCTCTGAGTGATAACACAATCGACATGATCATTGCAACGCCAGTACAAAAGCTAGCCTATAGACTTTCCGACCTGTTTGCAGAAGCATTCAGCAGTAAAAAACACCAAACAATTGCACCAGTTAAACTATCAGTCGAGCTACACGTCGCAGAAAACCTATAGAATCCGTCAAACCGCTCTATGTTTTCTAACCCATAATTTTCAGCAACACCAAAACCGAATTTATGGGTTATAGAAATATTCAATAGTCTGTTTTAATAAAGTATTAACGACCACCGCCCTTATGCGAAATGCGAAAGTTTTCGACCAACACAAAAAAACCGCTCAATGAAACACTGAGCGGTAACGGGAGAGTTCGGATTCCTGCAATGTTATGGTAAACAATAATGCTACGTAGTTTTCTTACGCTTGTTCTGGCGTTGCTGATCAATAATAACAGCGGTAACAATGATGGCGCCTTTGATTATATCTTGATAATAAGCATCAATTCGAAGGAAGGTAAAACCAGAAAGCATCACCCCAAGAATTAAGGCTCCAATCACAGTTCCAGCAATTCGACCGCGTCCACCAGATAAAGAAACCCCACCAATAACCGCTGCGGCAATGGCATCCAATTCATACATCAGCCCCATACCAGCTTGAGCTGTTTTAATACGTGCAATCGCAACCATGGCCGCCAACCCAACCAACAAACCAGCAATGGCATAGACCTTGATTAGGTGACGATCAATATTGATACCTGAAACACGGGCCGCTTGAGGGTTTGCACCAATGGCATAAGTAAACTTACCAAAGCGTGTATATCGCATGACCACGTGAAAAATAATCGCCACAACTATAAAGATAACAACAGGCATCCAACGGTCTAATGCATTCCCTAACATAGCAAATTCATTTGTAAAACCAGATACTGGGCTACCATCAGTATACCAGCGAGCCACACCACGAGCAGATACCATCATCCCCAATGTGGCAATGAATGGAGGTATACGTGTTTTTGTAACCAACCAACCATTAACAAAACCAGCAGCAGCACCTACGGCTAAACCAACTGCTAAAGGTATAACAAATGGTAGATCTGTTAACGATGGTGAAATCACTTTAGGCCAACTGCTTGATTGCGCAAAAGTTGCAGCAATCATGGCTGACATGGCGACTACGGACCCAGAGGATAAATCTATGCCACCAGTTATGATGATCATGGTCACTCCGATAGCAATAATACCGATAACGGAGACTTGCAATATTATGATTTGTAGGCGGCTCATGTTCATTAAAAAGCTTTGGCCTACGAAGATCCAGCCCAATATTTCAAACATAATTGATATACCGACTAGTACTAATAAAATACTAACTTCTGCAGGAATACGTTTTTTCTTACAGACTTCCTGGCCGTCATTAGCCTCTTTCATGGTGTTATCTACTGTAGACATAAAAACCTCTTATTTTTCTAATTCTGTATTATTGTGCTGCTAATTTCATCACTGAGACTTGATCTGCTTCAGAGCGATCTAAAATGCCAGTAACACGCCCTTCGTGCATAACAAGCACACGATCGCTCATACCTAATACTTCCGGTAACTCGGAAGAAATCATGATAACCGCCACCCCTTTGTGAGCCAGCTGCGTGACCAAGGTATGGATTTCAGCTTTTGCTCCGACATCAATACCTCGAGTAGGCTCGTCTAAAATCAAAATACGTGGGTGGGTAAGCAACCAACGGCCAATTAATACTTTTTGTTGATTACCGCCTGAAAGATTCTCAATGGCCTCTTCCATATCTGGGGTTTTTACGCGTAATTTTCTACACAGCTCTTCAGACTCTATATTTAGCTTTGCTTGGTCAACAAAACCACCGCCATTAACAAAATTCTCATGCAAAACAGCAGACTGAATATTCTCCTGAATATCTAATGATAAGAAACAACCCGTTTCTTTTCTGTCCTCTGTTAGAAAAGCCATGCCTTTCATAATTGCGTCATTTGGATTTTTGATATGAACTTCTTCACCCTCAATCCAGACTGTACCTGAATCTGCCGGAGTTACGCCAAAAATAGCCTCCGCGACGTTAGACCTACCTGAACCAACAAGGCCTGCAAAACCTAAAATTTCACCGGCTCTTACGTCAAACGACACATCATTAAACACACCTTCTAAAGTCAGGTTTTTTACAGACAGTAAAACTTCTCCTAACTCGACTTCTTCTTTTGGAAACATCTGGTCAACATTACGGCCGACCATCATGTGAATAATTTCATCACGAGTGACGTTAGCAGAAGCGTGCGTCCCAATGTATTTTCCATCACGAAACACAGAAAACTCATCAGCAATTTCAAACAACTCACTCATTTTATGAGTAATATAAACGATGCCAATACCTTGTTTACGTAAGCCTCTAATAATTTCAAATAAATGAGCCACTTCCGTCTCGGTAATTGCTGACGTTGGCTCATCCATGATCAACACATCAGAGTTAAAAGAGACGGCTTTCGCTATCTCCACCATCTGACGGTTTGCTACGGATAGCGTGCTGATTTCAGCGTCTGGATCGAGATGTATATTAAGACGGTCAAACAAATCCTCAGTCATCTTATGCATTTCAGAGTGATCAATAAAACCAAAGGCATTTTTAGGTTCACGGCGAATCCAAATATTCTCAGCTACCGTCATCTGATTCATCAAGAGTAATTCTTGATGAATCATGGCAATCCCGGACTGCTGTGCTTTCAAAGGCGTTTCTAAAGTAATAGTCTCACCTCTCAACTTAACTTCACCGCTATCTGGCTGGTAAATACCTGCAATAACTTTCATTAAAGTAGATTTTCCAGCTCCATTTTCCCCCATTAAAGCATGGACAGTACCTGGGCGAATCTTTAGCTGCACGTCATCCAATGCCAACACACCTGGAAACGACTTAGAAACATTTACGACTTCTAATACATATTCACACGAGTGATCTCTGGGAGGAGTTGCGCCACTTACAGACACGGTTTCCTCAACTGCTGCGCTATTCATAACGCAATCCCTCCTATTTTTATTTTAATTGAATGAGTTTTCTAACAAATGTGATTAAAGGTAATCTTTCAGGTTTTGAGGTGTAACCAACTCAAATGGAACCCAAACCTTACGATCAACACTCTGACCTTTAATTAGTTTAACTGCCGCATCCACTGCACCACGACCTTGACCATCTGCGCTTTGGTAAACAGTAACATCCAGTTCACCCGCTTTCATTGCAGCCAACGCATCGGTAGTTGCATCGATACCAGCAATTACAACATCATCCATTGAACGACCTGATGCTTTTAATGCTTGAATCGCACCAATAGCCATTTCATCGTTGTTTGCGATAACAGCATCAAATTGAATACCTGCTGCTATCCAGTTAGTCATCAAATCACTACCCTTAGTACGAGACCATTCAGCAGTTTGTTGCTGAACGATTTTAAGGCCTGAGCATTCTGGTGTAGCAATCACATCATGAATATCTTGAGTACGTTGCAATGCGGCTTGGTTAGTTAATTCACCCATCATTACAACAACCTTGCCTTTGCCATTTAGCAAACGGCATACTTCCTTAGTCTGAAGTGTCCCTGATACTCGTTCATCAGACGCTACAAATGCTTGATTTTCTGGAAGTAAATCAACATTGATTGGTTGACGGTTAACATAAATAAGAGGGATACCTGCTGCTTGAGCATCATCCGAAATGGATACAGTAGCATCGGTATCAACAGGGTTAATAATGATGGCATCTACGCCAGAAGCAATAAAGTTCTGAACTTGATTCAATTGATTGCCAACGCCATTTTTAGCATCTTCAATCTGAACATCAACGCCCTGACTTTTTGCTGAATCCTGGATGCCATTACGCAAAACCGTCAAAAAGTTGTCATCAAAAAGGGCCATTGAGACACCGATTTTCATGTCAGCTGCAGAAACAGATGTCGCCAAAAGTGAAGATGTAATAGCTGTGAGAAGTAATTTTTTCATTATGCGATTTCCTCGAAAGCGAGCGCTGATACGCTCTAGTTGTTTTTATTTTTTCCGGTAAAACGCGCTTAGAGATCAAGCCAAAAAACTCATAGTTGACCATCCACCTCTAAACATCCGACTTGCTTATATTTAATTAACACAAGCGATTCGAATATATATATTCCATAATAGACAATCATGGAATATATATTCCAATTTGCTTCATGTGATGTGCTTTGTCAAGCTTAAATTTTGATTTAATTTGATAGGAAAATTTGAGGGTATTTTTTACCAACATTAACTTCCACCTGAACTCTATGATTCACGAAATTAGTCTACATCGATAGAAGGCGCATTTAGAAGGCGTATTCGAACCATTTTGATGAATTAACATAAAAATGATGTGTTTTGATAGATTGTGAGTGGTTTTCTACAAACTTGATTGACGATTTTTTTTTCTCAGCTGTACTATGCGAATAGAAAAATAATTCTAAAAAACCACTTTCGCGTATTCTTCACCTCAATAGGGCTGATGATAAGCGACACTTAATAAAGGTATTATTACATGTCTACGCTACCTAAATTTGGCTTAAACCATATGGTTTGTCCTTCTTATTCCCTTAAAGATTTCCTAACCCTTTCGTCTCAACTTAAAGCTCAAACAGTCGAATTTCGCAACGATGTTGGCGATAACAGCCTAACAGACCTAGCCTCTGCAAAAATGGCAGGAAAGCTGGCCGGTGAGCTCAATATCAAAGTGTTATCCATTAATGCACTCTACCCATTTAACGTTTGGAATGACGAACGCGCTCAGCAGGCTAGAGAAATGGCAGAGCTTGCAAAAGCAGCCAATGCAGAAGGATTAGTTGTTTGCCCTTTAAATGATGGCAATGAGGTCAGCTTTGAGGACCTTAAATACGCCTTATCGGAACTGGCAAAAATCTTAGAAGAATTTAACCTTAAAGGATTTGTTGAGCCACTAGGCTTCCCTATTTCCTCACTGCGCTCTAAAAGAGTTGCCCTCGAAGCGATTGACGCAGTTGGTAAACAGGACCTCTTTTCTTTGGTTCATGACACCTTCCACCACAAAGGAGCAGGTGAAGATGAATTCTTCCCAGAACGTACAGGTTTAGTTCACATATCAGGATTAGAAGATAGCATTACCTTTAACGACATGCTTGATGGTGACCGTGTTTTAGTCGGGCCAAATGATCGACTAGATAACGTTGGGCAGCTTCGTACCCTACTTGCAGCTGGCTATAATGGCCCAGTCTCATTTGAACCATTTTCTAAGAAAGTCTGGAATGTAGAGAATCCAAAACAGGCAGTCCAAGATAGTATCGATTACGTCAATAAAGCACTGACAAACTAGACCTTTTATTGTCCTAATTGAGAAAAAATTAAAAATAAAAAGTAGGTTTTAACATGAAGATAGCACTCGATCCCTATATGCACCGTCACCTTTCTTTAGAAGATTTGTGCCGAGCGACGAAAGAAATGGGCTACGACCACATCGAACTGTCGCCTCGAGCAGATTTCTTACAGTGGTGGACGCGCCCACGCGTCTATCCTGAACGTTTGCAAAACTTTAAAAAAGCCATGAAAGATCATGACGTTTCTTTGTCCACTATCCAACCCATGTATCGTTGGTCCAGCCCATACGAAGACGAATGGAAAATGGCTATGGATAACTGGAAAAGAACCATAGAAATTGCCGTTGAACTGGATAATCCGTTACTAATTTCTGAATTTGGTCGTGGCGGATCTCCCGAACGCTCCAATGCTGACCGTCAGGGTATTCACACACCAGAAGCTTGTGAAAATGCATTTTGGCGCTCTATGGATGTGCTTGTCCCTCTGCTAGAAAAAGAAGGTTTAACCTTGTGTGTGGAGCCTCACCCAGAAGACTGGGTGGAAGAGATGGCTCCTGCTATCGATATTATCAAAACTATTAATTCGCCTGCAGTCCAGTGTTCATACATTGCACCTCACTCGTTTTATTACGGAGATGACTTGGCAGAGACAATTCGCTCAACAAAGGGCATCTTGCAACACGCTCGTGTAGCAGATACTTACAACCATAAAGGCTCCTCACAATTACGTTACATCGTCAATCCGCCAGGCTCTAATGCTCGAGTACATCAGCATTTAGATATGGGCGAAGGCGAAGTCGACTGGGATACTTTCTTTAAGACACTACACGAAATTGGGTTTGATGGCGTGTTGTCTAGCTGTGTCTTTGCTTGGGATGAAAGAGCAGAACAATCCTCTCGCTTTATGCGCGATGAAATCCAACGCTACGTCGACAAGTATTGGAAGTAATAGACACCTATAAACGACAATCACTAATAAAATAATGATAAAGGAAACCAACATGACACTTAAAATTGGCGTAATTGGCACAGGCGCTATCGGCGCGGACCACACTCGACGCATCACAAATACACTAACCGGTGCAGAAGTCATTGCACTGACAGACGTGAACCAAGAACAGGCAGAGAAAGTAAAACAATCTCTAGGACTAAATGCCACTGTCTATAAAGATGGCCATGAGCTTATTGAAAAAAGTGGTGTTGATGCAGTACTCGTTACTTCTTGGGGCGGCACTCATGAAGAATACGTGCTGGCTGCGATCAAGGCAGGAAAATACGTCTTCTGCGAAAAGCCCTTGGCCACAACAGCACAAGGCTGTCAGAACATAGTTGATGCAGAAATGGCCGCAGGAAAACGCCTTGTACAAGTTGGCTTCATGCGTCCATACGACTCTGGCTACAAAATGCTAAAAGAGGCCATTGACTCTGGTGCTATTGGTGAGCCATTAATGATTCATGCTGCTCACAGAAACCCAAGCGTACCAGAAATGTACATCACTCCGATGGCAATCCATGACACACTAATACATGAATTGGACGTATTCCGCTGGTTACTAGATGACGAGTATGTATCTGCACAAGTCGTTTTCCCTCGTAAATCTAAATACGCGCACGATAAAGTCGCTGATCCACAAATCGTTATGCTGGAAACTAAAAAAGGCACTCGTATAGACGTTGAGGTTTTCGTAAATTGTCAATACGGTTACGACATCCAGTGTTCTGTAGTAGGTGAAGAAGGTGTAGTAAATTTACCTGAACCTCAAGCACTAAGCATGCGTAAAAACGCCAACTTAGGGCAGTCTATCTTAACCGACTGGAAAGACCGTTTTATTGAATCTTACGACGTTGAATTACAAGACTTCGTGAATGGTGTTCAAGCAGGTAAATTAACTGGCCCATCTTCTTGGAATGGTCTTGCTGCAGCCGTATCTGGAGATGCATGCGTTAAAGCACAGGAAAGCGGTTTGATTGAACCAATCAACTTGCCAGATCGCCCAGAGTTTTACCGTTAATAATTAGGCTTGTGTCGCCACGCAAATAAGCGTGGCGACTTTTCCTCATGATACAAAAATTGTTTGACAGATCATCTATAAGAGGCTGAATTATGGTGACTCAACCAGATTTATCTCTTATCCCTAGCGTGCGCGAAGTCTATTTTGGTTTTGTCAAACACCCAGCAAAAAGCACTTTAGGACCTCGCATTCAACGAGGTGTAGAGTTTGTATATGTACTAACAGGCAAAATAGACATTGTTGTTGATGGGAAGCAATACTCTCTAATGCCAGGTCATATGGCGATGCAACTTCCAAAAAAAGAAGAACTGTTTATTTTTCATAGCGAACAGCAAACAGAACATTCTTGGTGCCAATTAGATTTTCACGAATGTCCTGATGAACTTATCGAGCACTTAGCGTCCTTACCTTGTATTTTACCTGTAACCCAAGAGATTGAGCAATTAGTGGAGTTAGGGTTAAGTATCACAAATACACAAACAGTTAATAATCAGACGATTTTATATCGACTGGGCGAAACCTTATTACAATATTATCAAGAAATTGCTTACTTAGACAAAAGTGCTCGCCCTCATCCCACCTCACGTGTAGTCAGATGTGCAATTCACTATATACAACAGAATTTCTCAACTAACATTCAACTTGAAGATCTAGCCTCTGCTTCTTATTGTTCAATTAATCATTTGATCAACCAGTTCAAAGCCAGCTTTCACATGACACCTATGCGCTACCTTTGGCAATTTCGGCTAGACCGTTCTGAAGGCTTGCTGCGTCACACTAGCCTACCCATCTCAGTGATTGCAGAACAATGCGGCTTTGCCTCTCCCTTTCACTTTTCACGTCTGTTTAAGCTTCGGCATCAGCTATCGCCCAGCCAGTATCGCCAAGCTAAAACTGAATAACCTTATAAGTAAGTAAATTTGAATTCCTCTAACGCTGCATTGATAAAGCGAATCGCATCGTAAAATTAGCACTCTATGTGATCCTAGATATCTATTTCAAAATCCCAGTCATGTACCAACACATTATAAGTGGCGCACAATAAAACCATAAGATAAGCGTGATGCCGCACTCAATATCACCTTATAGCCAAAAAAAAATAACAACTGATATCAGTTGCTTAATGCAAACCTGATATTACTTATGGAGCTCCATATGCCAACCAGAGTAACTTATGACTACAGTTTGACGGGCGATGCGTGCCAAAAAGCACAGCAACAAGGTCTCGTGTCTGCCACCTGGTATCAAACAGACATTCCAAGAAAAACCATGAAAGCTTTGATGAAGCGTTCGGATGCGCCTGCGGTTCGCGATACCTCAATTTGGTTTATTGCGCTTTTTGTTTTCGCAGGGATGATAAATTTCGCCTGGGGAACTTGGTGGGTGGCTCCTTTGTTTTTTATCTATGCGTTACTCTATGGGACAGCCTCAGATTCTCGTTGGCACGAATGTAGTCATGGCACAGCATTCAAAACCCCTTGGATGAATAATCTTGTCTATTATATTGCGAGCTTTATGGTAATTCGCGAGCCCAAAATTTGGAAATGGAGCCATGCCCGCCATCATACAGACACTATTGTGGTTGGACGTGATTATGAAATTATGGGGCGTCGCCCAACGCGTGTATTACGTCATATTCTTGCCCTATTTGGTCTTCCACAAACATGGGAAACATTAAAAAGCTTAACTCGTCATGCGTTAGGCCGACTATCTACCGATGAGAACAGTTTTGTTCCGGCCTCTGAATATAAGTCTATATTTCAAACTGCGCGTCTCATGCTGATTCTATACGTAGTTGTCATTGCGACAGCGTTGTACTTTCGCTCTTGGTACTTTGCCATGATGATTGGCCCATTACCTGCGATGGCTGGTGTATGGTTAGCCTATATATTTGGCTTAACCCAACACGCTGGATTGGCCGAAAATGTCTTAGATCATCGCCAAAATTGCCGCACAATTTACATGCCCCCAGTGCTACGCTTCCTCTATTGGAATATGAATTACCACATCGAGCACCATATGTTTCCAATGGTGCCCTACCATCAACTCCCCCAACTTCACAAATTGATGAAAGAAGACTGCCCACCCGTTTACCCAAGCACTTGGAGCGCATTAAAAGAAGTAGTTGCCGCGATGTGGCGACAACGCAAGGATCCAGGCTATTACGTGAAACGGGAAGTCCCTAATGGCTACGAATCATGATGCATGCTTAATGCATCAGCCGACTCAATACTAAAAAAACGCCTAATTATTCCATTAAAAAGCAATTAAAAAACGGGAGAACATTATGTCTAACTGGATTGAAGTATGCCCTTTGGATGACATCGACGAAGAAGACGTCATGCCTTTTAACCACAGTGAACAAACCTTTGCTATTTATCGTTGCCCAAAAGGCGAGGTTTTTGCTACCAGTGGTTTGTGTACTCATGAGCGTATTCACCTTGCAGATGGTTTGGTCATGGATGACATCATCGAATGCCCTAAGCACAATGGCCGTTTCAATTACAAAAGCGGCAAGGCATTAGGTGCCCCTGTTTGCGAACACCTGAAAACCTTTCCTACCAAGGTTGAAAATGACGTTATTTATCTTGAACTACAAAACCTATAATTACACTGCCTAAAGGTAAATATTCCATGAACTCAATGTTAATCATCGGGGCGGGAGAAGCTGGTGTCCGAGCCGCAATTACGTTGCGCGAATTAGACTCAAATGTTCCAATCACCATAGTTGAAACCGAAAAAGGCGATCCATATGAACGTCCACCTCTGTCAAAAACGGGATTAACCGACGCGTTATTCGAACCTAAAAGCATTGTGACAAAAGCTCAGCTTGCAGAGAAACACATTCAGTTTATAACAGGTGTGTTTGTTGCGTCCATTGACGCTCAAGCTAAGCAGGTAACCTTATCTAATCACAAAAAATTAATGTTCGGTAAGTTACTCATAGCCACTGGGGCATCTGCACGCACCCTATCATTCGCCAATACCTCTGAAGAGGATCTTGAGCACTTCGTGTTTACTTTACGAACCGCAAGCGACTGCCAACGCATACGTAGCAAGGTATTAGCAGGACAAAAAGTCGTTCTAATTGGCGCAGGTTTTATTGGTTTAGAGCTAGCAGCTAGCCTTCGAGCACAACAAATAAAGGTCACTGTACTCGAGACTCAGCCACGAATTCTACAAAGAGCAGTACCTGAAGCGGTTGCTCGAATACTGCACAAAGCGCACCATCAAAACGGTACCGAAATTAAGCTTAATTCGTCTATTGAAAATGTCACTTTTGATCATCAAGCACACATTAAACTAACGTCAGGAAAGCAGATAGAGGCCGACTGGCTTGTGGTCGGCATCGGTTCGATTCCCAACGTCAATCTTGCACAGCAAGCAGGACTGGCCATTGAAAACGGCATCAAAGTGGATACTCATATGCAAACCTCACACAAAGATATTTATGCCGCTGGTGATGTGTGTTCCTTTCCTTATGCCCTTACTCAGCAGAGAGTTCGTCTAGAGTCTTGGCGTTGTGCCCAAGAACAAGCCGCCATTGCGGCGCAGAATATGTTAGGTAATAACACTGTTTATGATCTTGCACCTTGGTTCTGGTCTGATCAATACGATTTAGGCTTACAAATGGTGGGATTGCCTGAGGGCGCAGCGCATCCAGTTACTCGCACATTAGGCACCTCATCTTGCCTACATTTTGAAGTAAACGACGAAAATCAGCTTTTATCCGCTTGCGGTATCGGTGTCGGAAACCAAATAGCCAAAGACATAAAACTTTCTGAACGCCTTATTAACCAAAGAAAAACAGTATCAATAGAAAAGTTAGCAGATCCGTCCTTCAAACTTAAAGACCTTTTGAAAAAGTAGCAGGCTATCAATGAATTTAATTATTTTGCAGTCCATGTGGGCAATGGAAAACATATTACCTAACGGTAAAACTCTGCCTATGCCTGACGCAGTGACTCGCATTGCTCAACATGGATTCCATGGTGTAACAGACCATATGATGGAAGCTAAAAAAGTCGCACCTTTGATGACTGAACTAAAAGCACATGGATTAACCATGGAAGGGCAATGTTTTCCAGCTAACATTGATGAACTAAAACCCACCATTGAATTAGCCGCTCGTTATAAGCCCCATCACATCACCATCCAGCCCAATATCCGTACTCGCAATATGAAAGAAGCGATTCAGCTGTTAGAAGGCTGGCAGCGCTTAGCAGAACAAATTGACACACCTGTATTAGTTGAAACTCACCGCTACCGACTTACGAATGACTTACTTTTCACTCTAGAAATATTAGCAGAAATGCCCAATCTGAAGTTGCTAGGTGACCTCTCTCATTATGTTGCAGGGCATGAAATACCACTCGATGAAGACGCCAGTGAAGATATCAAACACTTGCAAATCATTATGTCTCACTGCCATGCCTACCATGGCAGAGTTGCCAATCGCGAGCAGGTGCAAATCCCTATCAGCTTTCCTCAGCACAAACTCTGGGTCGATGCTTTTTATGATTTATGGAAATGGGGCTTCGCTAATTGGCAACAACGTGCCAATCAAGGTGATACCTTGTCGTTCACCTGTGAATTAGGAACACGCCCCTATTCAATAACAGATCAACATAATCAAGACATTACAGATCGCTGGAATGAGTCCTTGATACTAAAGAAAATGGCCGAAGACATTTGGCAAGAAACTTATTCGTTGTCAAAAATTTAGAAAAAAACAGATTTTTCATATAAATAAAAAAATGTTTCATTTATATGCCATAAAAAGAGCATATAAACACGAAAAAATAAATGCAAGCTTTTGTTTTTTAAAAATATTTTTGAAAATAAAACTAATTATGATTTTTTCATTCCAATCTATTGATAATATAGAATATATATTCTAATATCATTGTAGATATATTAACAATAAAAAAAACAGCCACTTCACTTTTGACAAAGTACTACTCACCTTGTTGTCATTTCGGCTGATATGGGAGATGAAGAACCATGCTCAAAGATAAAACGTTAGATCTTATTTGTCTTGGACGCGCAGCAGTCGATATGTATTCAGAGCAAATAGGCAGCCGTTTAGAAGACGTTAGCAGTTTTGCAAAATACCTTGGTGGCTCATCAGGCAACATGGCATTTGGTACAGCGCGTCTTGGCTTAAAAAGCGCCATGTTAACGCGCGTTGGTAATGAGCACATGGGGCGCTTCGTAAAAGAAGAATTAGCCCGCGCCGGTGTCGATACCAGCCATGTCATCACAGACCCTGAACGCTTAACCGCTTTAGTCGTTCTTGGCATTAAAGATCAAGACACTTTTCCACTTATTTTCTACCGCAATGATTGTGCCGACATGGCCGTCAGTAAAGACGACTTTGACGCTGATTTTATTGGCTCTGCAAAAGCGCTTGTTATTACTGGCACTCACTTCTCTACAGAAAGCACTTACGAAACCAGTAAACAAGCTATTGCCTACGCTAAACAAGCGGGCACAAAATGCGCTTTGGACATCGACTACCGTCCAGTTCTTTGGGGATTAACCAGCCCTGGCGATGGCGAAACACGTTTTATTTCCAATGAAAAAGTCTCTGCTCACTTACAAAGTATTTTGGCTGATTTTGATCTTATCGTTGGGACAGAAGAAGAAGTTCATATTGCAGGTGGCAGCACAGACACTATCACGGCCCTGAAAAAGATCCGTGAGCTAAGTAGTGCCACTATCGTACTTAAACTTGGTTCTCAAGGCTGTACAGTACTTGAAGGTACAATCCCTGACTCTATGGATGAATTTGAACTGCATGTTGGCGTTCGCGTAGATGTACTCAACGTGCTTGGTGCTGGCGATGCTTTCATGAGTGGTTTCTTGCGAGGCTGGATTCGAGGCGAGTCAGCAGAGCAATCTTGCACTTATGCAAATGCATGTGGCGCTTTGGTTGTATCTCGCCATGGTTGTGCTCCAGCGATTCCAAGTGCAGAAGAATTAGATAATTACATAGCTCGTGCAGCACAAATTAAACGTCCAGATTTGGATCGTGAACTCAACCATTTACATCGAGTCACCACAGAAAGATTACCGTACGACTGGCAAGACCTATGTATTTTTGCTTTTGATCATCGTAAACAACTCTTTGATATGGCTCGTGAAGAAGGTGCAGATCCTTCTCGCATTAAAAGACTCAAACGCCTATTGGTTGATGCATTAGATGTTGGCGCTCGCGAGCTAGGCGGTAGCCAATACGGCGTATTAATCGACGACACTTATGGTCAAGATGCACTAAATGCCGTTACAGGTCGTGGTCTTTGGATTGGTCGCCCTGTCGAGTTGCCAAGCTCTCGTCCTATCGAATTAGAAGGTGGTCGCAGTATTGGCTCACGTCTAAAAAGCTGGCCAAAAGAACACATCGTAAAATGCCTTGTTTTCTATCACTCTCAAGATGAAATAGAAATGCGTGCCGCTCAAGAACGTCAAGTTGTAGAGTTGTATAAAGCCTGCTGTGCTTCTGGCCACGAACTCTTACTGGAAATTATTCCGCCACGCGACAAGGACTTTGACGACAGTCTATTCACTGACTCGATCAAACGCTTCTATCACTTAGATGTGCGCCCAGATTGGTGGAAACTTCCACCTCAGTCTAAGTCAAATTGGAGGGCAATTACTGAAATTATCAATCATCATGATAAACATTGCCGTGGTGTAGTGATGTTAGGTTTAGATGCTCCAATGAACGAGCTCAAAGAAGGTTTTTCAAACAGTGCAGGATTCGATATTTGTAAAGGCTTCGCTGTAGGAAGATCTATTTTTAGCGAACCAAGCCGTGCATGGTTAGGAAATCGTTATAGCGATCAGCAACTTATAGACGCTATCGTATCGAATTATTTGGAACTCGTATCCTACTGGAAAGAACGACACAGCGCTCAGCCACAACAGAAACAGGCTTAAAGGAAACCCACATGACAACAATAAAACTTACCATGGCGCAAGCCGTCGTCCGATTCATGATGGCGCAAAAAGTAGAAACAGACAACGGTATTCAACCTATGTTTGCCGGTGTTTGGGGTATTTTTGGACACGGTAACGTCGCCGGTTTAGGTGAAGCGCTTTACCATGTAAAAGATAAACTTCCAACTTATCGTGCACACAATGAGCAAGGTATGGCACATGCCGCCATTGCTTATGCAAAAACTAAAAACCGTCAGCAAATGATGGCCTGTACCGCATCTGCAGGTCCTGGCGCTGTTAACATGGTAACCGCCGCCGCAGTTGCTCATGTGAACCGTATCCCAGTCCTGTTTCTTCCTGGCGATACTTTCGCAACGCGTATGCCAGATCCGGTGTTACAGCAGGTGGAAAACTTTCAAGACATGACAATCACATCAAATGATTGTTTTCGCCCAGTTAGTCGTTTCTTTGACCGTATTACTCGTCCTGAACAATTATTGACTTCACTACCTCAAGCGATGCGAGTTTTAATGGATCCTATCGAATGCGGACCTGCGACACTTGCCATACCGCAAGATGTGCAAACCATGGCATTCGACTATCCAGTAAGCTTTTTTGATGAAAAAGTACATCGTCTACGCCGCCAAGAGCCGGATTTTTATGAATTAAATGATGCCCTAAAACTGATTCGTCAGGCTAAAAAGCCAGTCGTAATTGCTGGCGGTGGCGTGCATTATTCCGGCGCTCTGAAAGAATTTGACAGCTTTGTTAGTCAGTTCCAGCTCCCTGTTGGCGAAACTCAAGCTGGCAAAGGTACTTTACCTTGGGATCACAAGCATAACATGGGAACCATAGGTGTTACGGGGGCGGCATCAACAAATAAATTGTGTGCTGAAGCAGATTTAATTATTGCCGTTGGAACTCGATTGGGTGATTTTGCATCGGGTTCACGCTCGATGATAAATCCAGATGCCAGAATCGTCAGTGTCAACGTGGCATCTTTTGATGCTATTAAGCACAAAGGTCAAGCCTTAGTTGGTGATGCAAAACTAACACTTACTCACTTAAGTAAAGCGCTTCAAGGTTGGAAAATCGATACTAGTTGGAGCGATAAAGCTGAAGCAGAACGGGTTGAATGGCAAAAGGTCATAGATAAAGTCACCACAGATCGAGGAACTGATTTACCAAGCGATGGTGAAGTCGTCGGTGCGGTAAACCGCGCTGCAGGCGAAAAAGACATGGTGGTTTGTGCTGCTGGAGGTTTGCCTGGCGAACTACAAAAGTTGTGGCGCACCCGTTACAGTCGTGGCTACCACATGGAATACGGCTACTCCTGTATGGGCTACGAGCTTGCAGGCGGGCTAGGGGCAAAAATGGCAAGCCCTCAATCTGAAGTGTTTGTTATGGTAGGCGATGGTTCTTACCTAATGCTGAACTCTGAAATTGCTACATCCGTAATGATAGGACAAAAAATCATTATGGTCGTCCTAGATAACCGAGGCTATGGTTGTATCCACCGCCTTCAGCAATTCTGTGGCGGCCCTGGCTTCAATAACATGCTGGATGATTGCTTAACCATTCCTGAAGGCGCACCAAAGATAGATTTTGCCGCACACGCCAAATCAATGGGTGCAAGCTCTGAAAAAGTGACCACTATAGCGGAACTTGAAGAAGCTCTAGTACGTGCCAAAGCATCACCAATTAGCTACCTGATCACCCTTGACACAGACCCAGACATCACAACAGAAAATGGTGGTCACTGGTGGGATGTAGCTGTACCAGAAGTATCTGAGCGCGAGAAAGTACGTCAGGCTAGAAAAACCTATGACGCTCACAAAGCACGTCAGTTTAAAAACCTATAAAACACTATTACTGATTGGAGAATAAAAATGAACGTACGAATCGGTATAAACCCGCTGACTTGGACTAATGACGACCTACCAACTCTGGGTGCTGAAACACCGCTTGAAACGTGCCTAAGCGAAGGTAAACAAGCCGGGTTTAGTGGTTTTGAATTAGGCCACAAATTCCCTCGCACACCAGAAGCGCTTGGTCCTATTTTACAAGAGCACGATTTAAGCTTGGTTTCTGGTTGGTTCAGTGGTGAATTATTGACTCGCAGTGTAGAAGAAGAAATTGAGGCCATAAAACCTCATCTTCACTTGCTAAAATCTCTTGGTGCTAAAGCCATGGTTTACTGCGAGATAACAGACTGTGTCCATGGGCAAATAGAAACACCTCTTTCACACCGCCCTATTATTAGCGAAGAAAAGATCGCTGAAATGAGTAAGAAGCTTACTCAAGTTGCAGACTACTGCCTATCTCAAGGTGTACAAATTGCTTATCACCATCACATGGGGACTGTCATTGAAAGTCAACACGAAGTTGACCTACTAATGAAATACACAGGTCCTTCTGTTGGTCTACTTTTGGATACTGGCCATATGACTTTTGCTGGCGGTAATCCATTAGAAGTTCAAGCAAAACACGCCGATCGCATTATTCACGTGCATTGCAAAGACCTTCGCCCTGAAATCCTAAAAGATGCTAAGAACCGTGACATCAGCTTCTTGAATGCTATGTTAAATGGCGTTTTTACTGTGCCGGGCGATGGTTTTATTGATTACGGCAGTTTATTCAAACAACTAAAAGCAAGTAACTATTCTGGCTGGTTAGTTGTGGAAGCAGAGCAAGATCCAAGTGTTGCGCACCCATTAACGTACGCAACACTTGGGGCAAACAACCTGAAAGCGTTGTGCGCCGAGTCCGGGTTAGAAATCGTCAAATAACCGACGATATTTATTCATGACGCTAATTCTAGATTACTGGCTTTAGCGTCAACAAAAAACACATGCAAACGTTAGGTATTCTCATGAAAACATTAGGTAACTACATTAACGGTAAGCAAATTGCCAGCCAAAGTGGTCGCACAGGTCCAGTTTACAACCCAGCTACTGGCGCACAAAGCCTTAGCGTTGCGCTTTCTAGCGCCGACGAAACTCGCACAGCGATTGAATCTGCACAAGAAGCGTTCAAAGCGTGGAGTAAAGTCACACCACTTAACCGTGCTCGAGTCATGTTTAAATTTAAGACATTGCTAGAACAACACGCAGATGAAATTGCAGAGATGATCACTAATGAGCATGGCAAAGTGTTTTCTGATGCTAAAGGTGAATTAACGCGCGGTATCGAAGTAGTGGAATTTGCTTGCGGCATTCCACATCTACAAAAAGGTGAACACAGCCTAAACGTTGGTCGTGGTGTAGACAGTATGTCTTTGATGCAGCCGCTTGGCGTGTGTGCGGGCATTTCACCGTTTAACTTCCCAGCCATGGTTCCAATGTGGATGTTCCCTGTTGCCATTGCCAGCGGCAACACTTTTGTGATGAAGCCATCAGAAAAAGATCCTTCTGTACCACTACGATTGGCAGAGCTACTTACTGAAGCAGGCCTTCCTGATGGCGTTTTCAATATCGTTAATGGTGATAAGGAAGCGGTAGATGTGTTGCTAACGGATGAACGAGTTCAAGCGGTTAGCTTCGTTGGCTCAACACCTATTGCAGAATACATTTACGCCACAGCTTCTGCCCATGGCAAACGAGTACAAGCGCTTGGCGGTGCCAAAAACCACATGATCGTGATGCCGGATGCGGACCCAAGCCAAGTTGTTGGTTCCCTAATGGGTGCTGCATATGGTTCTGCTGGTGAGCGCTGTATGGCGATTTCTGTCGCAGTTTGTGTTGGTGATGACGTTGCCGATAATCTGATCGACAGTTTAAGTACTGAAATTGACGGAATGCGCGTCGGCCCGGGGGTTGGCTTACCAGAAGAGGCCCACATGGGCCCAGTCATATCCAAAGAACATTGCGCAAAAATCAAAGACTACATCGGTATCGGTGTGGAAGAAGGCGCTACTTTGGTTCGTGATGGTCGTGATTTTGTCTATCCAGGCAATGAAAATGGTTACTTCGTTGGACCAACCTTATTCGACAATGTGAAACAAGGTATGCGCATCTATAACGAAGAAATTTTTGGCCCTGTTTTATGTGTTGTTCGCGCCAACAGTTACCAAGAAGCATTGGATATGATTAATGCCCACGAATACGGTAATGGCACCTCAATCTTCACCCGTGATGGCGATACAGCTCGTCAATTCTGTGAAGACGTTCAAGTAGGAATGGTTGGCGTGAATGTGCCAATTCCAGTACCTATGGCCTTCCATAGTTTCGGTGGCTGGAAACGTTCTTTATTTGGCCCATTACACATGCACGGACCAGATGGTGTTCGTTTCTACACTCGTATGAAAACCATCACAGCACGCTGGCCAACAGGTCTTCGCGCTGGTGCAGAGTTTTCAATGCCAACGATGAAGTAAGCATGAGTGGGCGGTGTATCTACGCCGCTCATTCCCTTTCAATATTTATATCGTTATTTAACAGGAGTTATGCATGAACAAAATAAATAAAATAGCATTACTACTTTTATCAATAGGAACAATGAGTAATGCTCAGGCCACAAATATAGGCATAAGCATGACATCCTTTGATAACCCCTTTTTAAATATTTTGATCAACGGAATGAAGTCCGCGGACCAATCTAATGACGATATAACACTACAATTTGAAGACGCCAATAGTGATATTGGACGTCAGCTAAACCAAGTCCAAAGTTTTATTGCAAGTGGTGTTGATGCCATTATCGTTAACGCTGTAGATGGTGATTCCACTATGGCAATCACGCAAATGACAAATGAAGCGGGCATACCTTTAGTTTATGTAAATCATCCACCTATTGACATTCATCAATTACCTGATACCGCCAGTTTTGTCGGCTCTAATGAGCTAGATTCAGGCACCTTACAAACAGAAGAAGTTTGTCGTCTATTAAATGGTAAAGGTAACGCGTTGGTCATCATAGGTCCTCTTGAGAATCATGCAGCGCTAACACGTACTAAAGATGTAGAAAAGGTATTGTCACGCCCTGAATGCTCAGGCATTAAAATTCTTGATAAGCAAGTGGCGAACTGGTCTCGAACACAAGCCTATGACCTAATGACCAATTGGATTACTTCTGGCATAGAGTTTAATTCAGTCATTGCCAACAATGATGAAATGGCCATCGGTGCCATTCAAGCAATAGAAGCATCCAGTCTTAACATCGACAATATTGTTGTAGCTGGCATTGATGCAACAGCTGATGGCTTAGCGGCTATGAGATCTGGTGAACTGAGTGTCACCGTTTTTCAGAATGCAACTAAACAAGGCCAAGTAGCTGTTCAGACCGCTTACAAAATGGTTCATGGCGACCCTGTAGATCGTAACCTTTGGGTGCCATTTGAACTGGTAACAAAACAGAATCTTTCCCAATACTCTTCAAAGTAATGGGAATACCTTAGCTCAGTCGCAGATTGTTATTGTCTAACTCTCTAGTAAGCGACTTTTTAGCCCACCATTTGGTGGGCTTTTTTTAATTATTAAAGATTAATTGGAATAAAAAGCATCTGTAAAGAGGATATTTTGCTCTGCTGCTCTTCGAAAAAGAATGCTTATAAATAGAGTAATACAAAGCATTGAACCCATTATGAAAATCTATAATGTAATTAGTTTACGATATGCAATGCCTGTTGGCGGTATGAAATAAAAAGTTCATATGCACAATGAAAACTAAGTCTGTAAAGTACACTCCACAAACGCGCTAATCGCGCTGGATGGATTGTCTTTACGCGATACAAGATACGTCTGCGCGTGAGCTATTTCTGTTTCGACGGGACGAAACGCTAACCCTCCGGTTTTATGTAATGCCAATAACGAGCGCGGCACCATGCCAATGCCCATTCCAGCAATCACACAGCTGATCATGGTGTAATAGCTTGGTATTTCGATGATACGTTCGCAAGTACGGTCTTGACCTTTAAGCCACTTCTCGAGCCTATCGCGATAAGAACACCCTTTGTTGTAACCCACCATAGTCAAAGAATCAGGCAGTTCTTCCTGCCCTCCCCAAGCCAACGGCATAATAAGCACCAACTCTTCATCAAAGCAATGAGTACAAGAAAGCCTTGGATCATTTGGTGGATCAGAGGTCATAACAAGATCAAGTTCGCCTTCTAAAACTCTCTCTATTAACGGCATAGACGCAGCGGTCATCAGTTCAATTTGCACGGCTGGGTACTTATCGTGATAACGCGAAAGTATGTTTGGCAGGCGAGAGGCAGCGCTACTTTCCATAGATCCCAAACGTAATAATCCAGACGGTTCCGCCTGTGTTAATTCTGCGATGGCACTTTTTTGCAGCTGCAAAATTTTATCCGTGTAGTCCAGCAAGCGAAGACCTGCGGAGGTAACAGAAAGGCGATTATTTTCTCTTAAAAAGAGATCTATATTGAGCTCACTCTCCAGTTTTTTAAGCCGAGCGGTGACATTAGATGGCACTCGATGCAAGGCTTCTGCTGCCCGAGTGACGCCTTTATGTTCAACAACGGCCTTAAAAACAATCAGGTCTGAAATATCTATGATGGCTCACTCTTTCACATTAAATGAAGGTATTGTTCTTTATTATTCATTATTAATGAAAATAAGATAACTCTATAATGTAAAAAAATCAAACAAGAGGATCAAAAAATGAATCAATCAACGGTTAAATCCCCCTTGCCAGTTGCTGGGCTGGTGTACGCTTTAGCGGCTGTGGCCATTTGGACAGGTTTTATATTGGTATCTAAAGCAGGGGCATTGGCCGCGTTAGCGTTGCCAGACATGATGATAGTGCGCTTTGGAACAGCGTTTATCTTATTTTTTCCGTTCATTTGGCAACACCGTAAAACAATTTTGCAATGGCGTATGTTTGTTTTAGGCAGCATTGGTGGTTTGGCTTATGCGCTATCCGTGTTTAATGGATTTCAACATGCACCAGCAACACACGCTGCGCTGCTTTTGCCAGGGTTAATGCCTATTATGATAGCGGTATTTGCTTACTTCTTAGCGGGCGAGCGCCACACAGTAGCATCTTGGGTTGGTATTCTGGTAAGCAGTTTAGGTATTCTTGCCTTGCTAACCGAGACAATGCTATCTGACGCATCTTATTGGTTAGGGGATATCAGCTTTGTAATCGCATGTGTCTTTTGGGGTATTTTTACTGTTTTGCTCCGCCGTTGGAAATTTGCGCCTTGGCAGGCAACATTAGGCATTATTGCTGTCACAACGCTACTATTTGCACCGGTTTACATATTGTTTTTACCACATCATTTAACTGACGCTTCTTGGGAAATGATCGGTTTACAGGCTTTCTACCAAGGAGTGATGGCAACCACAGTACAAATGGTATTTTACGGACGCGCAGTACATATTTTAGGTGCGACGAAAATGGGTGGGTTGATGGCCTTGGTTCCTGTGTTTGCCAGCGTATTAGCCGTACCACTGTTTGGTGAGCATTGGACACTGGGGTTAATAATTGCCTTGATACTGATTTTAACCGGTACCATTATTGGTAATATCCCTTTTGCTAAATGGCGTCAGGGCTTAAACTGTCGAACTGCGATGAAAAACTAGGAATCATGAAAATAAGCTCTCTTATGAGAAAGAGCGCTTCGAGCACTCTGCCATGTCGCACTAACCCACCTTTGTCGGCATCGAATTTAACAACAAACATTATCAAACACGTGAAGAAATGTTCCTTTCTCGCATGAATAAATTTATGCTTGGGGTCAACTTGAAGCGATTATTTACTGACTCATCGTTAAATAACTCCATTCCTGATCACACCACAATCATGAATTGCCGGCACTGATTCAACTATCGAGTCAGTTTTTTAAAAAAGTGAATAGATCAGGTATTTGTCTTAAAGCCCATATTGCTATTAACGCTAGAACGGAGTTAACTCATAACAACAGCAGCCAATCTTCTTCACAGCGAAGAGTGTTTTGTCTCGGCGGATTCTGGCTATCGTGGAGCTCAAAGCGTGAAGAGCTAAAAGGTACCAAAGCCAGTATTCGAGCAAAAGTCGGACTTCCTTTAGAATCATCAAGTGTCAGCTTAGTTTTAGAAAAGCTATTTATTGTAGGCAGACAAAAAATAACAGAAAGCTCGCCATGTTGCTTGCTATTACCATTATGTTTAGAGTTGACCAGATGATGACAAGAACTGTAAGAGATTGATCCGTTTAAATACCACTAAACAAGGCTCAATTGTCTCGTTTAGTGGTAAAACAGTAATAAACCAGCCACACTGATGACTGCGATTGGACTTTTCAGAATATTAAAGCGCGCAGCTCGATTTGTGCTTTTAAGCTTTTTTATCTCGTTTAATAATCCACTCATGATCCGGATCATTATGGAAAATCCAGTTACGACTAGGCCCTGCCATAACGTTCAGGTAGTAGGATTGATAACCATGTGGCACACCTACTGGATGATAGCCTTCTGGCACCATCACGAGATCTCCGTCTTCCACAGCCATGGTTTCATCAATACTTCTGTCATCCGTATAAACTCGCTGAAAAGCAAAGCCTTGTGGCGGATCAATCTTGTGATAATAAGTTTCTTCCAGCTGAGTTTCAGCGGGAGCCGCATCGGTATCATGTTTGTGCGGTGGATAGCTTGACCAGCCACCGCTTGGCGTAATCACTTCACACACTAATAAGCTATCGGCAGGTTCGTTGCCGAATAAAATATTGCACACATGGCGAGTGTTGCTGGTGACGCCTCGCGTTTCGTATTGGCATTGCTCCGGTGTGATCAATTTCGCTTGGAATCCGCCTTTGCCTGGCGCCTTACAAAAAGCCACTTCCACATCGGTAATGGCTTCAATACGAATCTCGTCTTGTGCAGGCGAATACACCGAATAAGGTGCTTTTTGCTCGAATACACTCATTCGATCACCTATGTTTTTCCACGCTTCCTGCTTGGTACTGGCGTTCGCTTTGCCTGATAAAACCACCGCGCACACCTCATCCGTTTCAGTCTGAATCACTACAGATTCGCCGGCCTTAAGCAGATGCGCTTCAAAGCCTATATAACGCCAATTCGCACTTTGTGGCGTTACATGTTGCGTCAATGTTGTGCCGTCAAGTTGGCGTTTCTTACTTAGTAAATGTGACATACAAACCTCTATCGTAGTTATTTTATCGAGAACATTTTTCCAGTCGACAAAAGTGCTATCGACTCACATCGTATTGCTCTACCTCAACCCATGCTCTTTTTTCGTGGGATTCCACTACACTATCGAGAATGACATTAACCTGAGCTGCTGCTCGAAAATCCGGCCATAAAGGAGCGCCATGAACAACCCCTTGGAATAAGTCTCGAATCTCAACCGCTTTCATGTCATTGAAACCCAAGCCATGACCAGCTGAAACACAAAATGCTTGATAATCAGGATGCTCAGGCCCAACTAAAATTCGCTTAAAGCCTTGAGTTTGTGGGTTTCCTTCGGCGACATACAAAGACAATTCAGACAAGGTTTCTTGATCGAAAATCAAGCTTCCTTTGGTGCCTGTGATTTCAAAAAACAAACCATTTTTTCTTCCCCATGCAATGCGAGACGCTTCTAATGTGCCTTGCGCACCATTGGCAAAGCGCACCATCATATGAGCTTGATCATCGTTTTCAACTTCGCCAGCGCTGGCTTTAGAACCACTTGAAGTTTGAACTAAAGGACGCTGTTGATGCACCACTTTAAGATCGGCACATAATGACGTGATTGGAGCGACCAAATGAGTCGCCAGTTGCACTAAATGAGACGCTAAATCGTTCAGCGCTCCTGTTCCGGCAAACTGTTTTTGCAAACGCCAACTAAAGGGTAGATTTGCGTCAGCAAGATAGTCTTCATTAAATACACCTCGAAAATGTACCACGTCACCAATATCACCACGATCGATGAGCTGCTTAGCAAATTGCACGGTTGGATTCTTGATGTAATTAAAACCAACCAGTGTTTTTACTCCTGCTCGTTCAGCAGCCTCAGTCATTTCTTTCGCATCGGAAGCATTTAGTGCTAGCGGTTTTTCGCTATAAACATGTTTACCTACTGCAATGGCAGCCATTGCGATTTCTTTATGTAGAAAATTCGGAGCACAGATATCGACTACATCAATAACCGGATCGTTAATTAGACTTTTCCAATCCCCTGTAGAGCGATTAAAACCCAATTCCAAGGCTTTCATTTTAGCTAATTCAGGCGTCGCGTCAGCTAACATCTCACAATGTAATTGGCTTTGTTGAATACCAAAAGCTGCCATCGCATTTCGGTAGGCAATGGCATGAGCTTTTCCCATATAGCCTGAGCCAACCAAGCCAACACGCATTTTTTTTATTGTTTCAACCATACCTCATATCCTGCTGTATTAATTACACCAAACTAAGTAAATCATTAATATACAGATTTTAATATTTTCATTCCAAACATGATGACATCATGGAATATTTATTTCAATAGATAAAAAAGCGCGATTAAACAATGAAAAATAAAACCATACAAAACAAAAGATATAAAAGTTAAAAAGGTTATCTAAGACCTGAATCAGTGACTTCATACGCGGTTGCGACACTACTGTACTGATCACCGCTACATTCACCAATACAGGTCTCCTGTTTCTAATGTCTGTATCTATCTGTGCTATTTCAATTGGTATGGATCCAGCTTTCTAGGGAGGAGACGTTACTTTTCATTTCGCGACAAAGGCAATTTTTACATACTTTAGTAGCCCTCAAGCATGAAGGTATCAGTTTTAGATAAATAAATTTTGGAGCTCATTATGTCTAACAAAACATCACCGCAAAACAACAGAATACTAACAATTGTTCTAACGGCACAAACACGACCTATGATAAGGGTCAGGGTAACCGATGAACCCAACTGAACCCGAATCAGAAAAAATAACGTTTGTTGGTTCAAGACTTCACCCGTATCAAGTTCCGGATCTATATCCACAGGTGGCGTTTCCCCCTTCACCTATTTAATAGGCTTTTTATCACTGGGAGGCTTTTCCTTAAATTTAGGGTGATCAAACTCGACATTTCCAACACTACTTTTTAGTAGTGTGCGGACACTCTCAACTTCATACACGTCAATCACCAAAGCGTCCAAGTAGCTTCAGGTGCCAACCAGTTATGTCTGGCGCATCAAACATAAAACCAAGCTCTCTATTTTTCAAAACGATAACCATCTGCTTCATAAATAAATTTTTGTTCTAGCGCAGGCAATCGTATATTTTTTCTTTTTCGATCGTTAAGGCGGCGTTGTAAGCACTACGAATTCGATGCAATCTAAGCTCTTCCGTTTGCTTTGCTAACTTTTTCTCATGCTCCTGGGTCAGGCTTTTCGACACCACTCGTACAACCAAACATATGGAACGTTGTTATCTTTGAGATCTGTAACTGGACTTCCCAGCATTTGCTCAAGACCACCATTCTATTCACGCTCAATATTCCTTTATAGCTACTTCCATTTAATCACTCTTCAGAACGTCTATGATGTGATTACCGACACCATTCAACTTAAATTTTGATTTGATTAACTACAATATTCACACTAAAGTGTGAGTAGATTAATCATATTATTCAAATCATAGAGGATGTTATGTGGATATGGCAGCAAGAAAATTGGCCTCACTTTACATGGGATAAAAACACTATAGAACCCATGTTAAGAGAAGCTCGCCTTAACCAAGGAATACTATTAGGTAAGATGGCCAGTCAATCTCACGATGCAAAGCAAAACATGCTCGATACACTTTTGGCTAACATTATAAACTCAAGCGCCATTGAAGGTGAGAAACTGAATGCCTTTTCAGTACGCTCCTCACTAGCCAATAAACTCGGTTTGACAGAAGAAAACTCGTTTCCTACTACTGAACAAACCGATGGTATCGCTGAGATAATGGTCGATGCCATTGAGAACCTTGATTCAAAACTGAGTTTAAAGAGAATTCTACATTGGCATGAAAAACTATTTCCTAAAGGCTATACCATGCTCAGCCCTATCATAGGTGGCCAGTTACGAGGAAGTGAACCCATGCAGGTGGTTTCTGGTCGAATTGATCGACCTACCGTTCACTTTGAAGCCCCTCCACGAGAAGTGCTTGATAAAGAATTAGAGCATTTTATCCGATGGTTTAATGAATCAATAAAAGAAGGATCATTAGATCCATTATTAAGAGCCGCCATCACTCATATTTGGTTTGTCACTATACACCCACTAGATGATGGAAACGGTCGTATAACTCGATTGCTTACAGACTTAGCATTAGCTCAAGCTGAAAGCCAATCGGTTCGATTTTACGCTATGTCAGTGAGCATATCGGCAAAGCGTAAAAGCTACTATGAAACACTTGAACAGACGCAGAAGGGTAGCGTAAACATCACAGCATGGTTAGCGTGGTTTCTTAACACGCTAAACGAAACCTTTAATGACGTGCTAAGAGAAATAGATCAGACCATTTTCAAATCAAACTACTGGCAAAAAATCGACCAAACAAAGCTAACGTCGGAGCAGGTCAAAGTCTTGAATCGCATGCTCGATGGGGACTTTGAACAGGGTATTAACACGACTCAATATCATAAAGTTGCCAAAGTCAGTAAACCGACAGCAACACGTCATTTAGCGACGTTAGTTGAACAAGGTTGTTTGGTCAGATCTGAATCAGGTGGACGCAGTACGCGATATTTACTCGTTCAGTAAACACAGAACCTATATATATGTCTGTCTGTTCTAATACGGCCTAAACTTAGCAAAAAGGGACTATGATTTTGGAGCTCAAAATGAAAACGCTAGAACTTCAATCACAACTTGACCTTATTAATAGCCTTTTTCCAGGGTTTAATATCATGTCTTCAACAGATTACCTTTCTATTGTTAGATCCGGTGTTAGTGGAGAAAATTTGCAAGCGATCATTAAGTTAACAGGTGAAAAAGAGCTGATTGCTCACGCGAAAGGAAAGAGTGCTTCAAGTGTAAGCAAAAGCTATCGTGTTAAACGACTTTCTTCTGCTATTTCTGACAGCCTAATTGATACATTACGTGTATATACAAGTAGTAAATCTCTATGAATCAGCAGATTTGGCAAAAGAATGGATTCACTCATCTATTCCTGCCCCTAGGTGGAGAAGTACCGGCGAAGATACTTGATACTCACGCTGGACGCGAGTTGGTAAGGCACATCTTACGAAAAGTAGATCTAGGGGAGTTCGTTTAACCTGCTGTTCAGGAACCCCATAGACTAAAAATACTTCCTCATATTTCCGCACTTGTAGATATCGGAAAAAGAAACTCTTAAGTTACCTTACATGAAAATAGAAACTAATATATTTCTATTCTATAAAAAGCAACTTATTAGTTTCCTTATGATAAATCTACTACAGCAAATCAAACACCGCCGTTTAGCACTGAAACTCAAACAGAATGACATGGTAATGCGTGTTGGTATTACTAGGCAGCAATTACCAACGACTTGAAGTAAAAGGCAATCCAAGACTCGATACGCTTGAACTGATTGCCAAAGACCTAAACAGCGACATCATGCTAATCCCAAAAGAAAAGCTCACAGCCGTTTTGGCCGTACTTGAAAGGGATGACCAAAAAAGCTATCGGATGATCCATGGAAAGGACTACTAGAAGACAAAGATGTAGACGAAGATGACAACGGAAATTAGTGTTCTTAAGTTGACGTTGCATGGTCATCTAGTGGGGTATTTGGCAAGCAAAAAATGGGCGTAATCTTCTTCATTTTGCTGAAAGCTATCAATCTAGTACAGCATTTCCTCCTTTATAAACACTTTGAACATTGGGCAACCAAATCAGATATTCCATGGCGAGCGATCAAACCGCATTTGGATGATGTAATGGAAAAAGCCAGAAGCCTTTGGCCAAACGCGCTAAAAGACCTACCAATGAATGAAGATCACAAACAACAGCTAAGACAACATTGGCAAAGGCTTCATGAGGATTTTCGAGTTTAAGCGTTTTAGGAAATCGTTTTTTGGGAGGTCAGTAAAATAAGCAGAAGAGGCTTTATCGTTTTCAGATACAAAAAAGCCCCGACGTTGTGAATGACCACTAACTGTCGAGGCTTCGTAATTTGGTAGGACTAAGCAGATTCGAACTGCTGACCTCTACCATGTCAAGGTAGCGCTCTAACCAACTGAGCTATAGTCCTAAAAAGTGTTGGCTATTATACGCAGAGGTTTGCTTTTGACAAGCCCTCGTTGATATTTTTTGAAGCCTTTGTTTTAAAACTGTTATTCACTAACTGGAACGAGTAGTTCGTGACCAATCACTTCATCAATTAAGCCATAAGGCACTTTGTATTTTTTGTCTTTAAACCGAACCAGTGCGTAGTCGTAGCACATTTCAATCACGGTGCAGTTGACGATAACACCGTTGTCGATGACTCGGATGATGTTGTAGTTTCTTAAGGTAATCGCCACGTTTTTCTCTCCGATTCTATTATTCACCAACGTCTTTTAACTTTTTCTGCAGCTGGCGAATCTGGTCACGATAACCCGCTGCCAGTTCAAATTTCAGCTCTTCAGATGCTTGAATCATTTCTTTTTGTAGCTGAATCATGGCTTTACGAACTTGAGCCACGTCTTCCATGCTTTCCACTTGGTAATCTTTTGCCGTCTCAGCCACTTTCTTCGTTTTGCTACCGCGTTTGCCTGCACCTGGGTTGTAGGCACCTTCCATGATATCTTCAACGGATTTGGTAATACCTGTTGGCGTAATACCATGTTCTTCGTTGTAGGCTTTTTGTTTTTCACGGCGACGATCGGTTTCACTTATCGCACGCTCCATGGAACCGGTAATTCGGTCTGCGTATAAAATAGCTTTACCGTTAACGTTACGAGCCGCACGACCAATGGTTTGAATCAGTGATTTTTCCGAGCGTAAGAAGCCTTCTTTATCGGCATCAAGGATCGCGACTAGGCTCACTTCTGGTATATCCAAACCTTCTCGTAACAAGTTGATGCCGACCAAAACATCAAACTCGCCAAGACGCAGATCTCGAATGATCTCGACACGTTCAACAGTATCGATATCAGAATGAAGATAACGTACGCGAATGCCGTGATCGCTCAAGTAATCACTTAAATCTTCCGCCATTCGTTTCGTCAGCGTCGTCACCAATACTCGCTCACCGGCAGGCAGTCGTAAGTTTATCTCAGACAATAAATCATCCACCTGAGTGGCGACAGGACGCACCTCTAAAATAGGGTCTATCAAGCCAGTCGGGCGAACAATCTGCTCAACAATCCAGTCCTGATGCTCTTCTTCGTATTTTCCTGGTGTAGCCGACACAAAGATCGTCTGTGGTTTAATTTGTTCCCACTCTTCAAAACGCATAGGACGATTATCAAGGGCCGAAGGCAAACGGAAGCCATATTCAACAAGGTTTTCTTTACGAGATCGGTCCCCTTTATACATGGCGCCAATTTGCGACACGGTTACATGGGATTCATCAATAACAAGCAAAGCATTGGCTGGCAGATAATCAAATAACGTTGGCGGTGGCGCGCCCTCTTCCCTACCCGATAAATAACGGGAATAGTTTTCTATGCCGTTGCAGTAGCCCAGCTCTTGCATCATTTCTAAATCGTATCGCGTACGCTGATCAAGGCGTTGCATTTCCACTAATTTATTTAGAGATTTAAGCTGTTCAAGGCGCTGATCCAACTCCACTTTAATACGCTCAATAGCCGCTTGTACGGTTTCTTTTGGCGTCACATAGTGCGTTTTCGGATATATAGTGACTCGTGGAACTTTGCGAATGGTTTTGTTCGTCAGAGGGTCGATCATCGACAAAGCTTCAATTTCGTCATCGAACAATTCGATACGGATTGCGGTGTCTTCCGAGTCAGCAGGAAAGACTTCAATCACATCGCCACGCACTCGGAAATTACCACGTTCTAAAACCAAATCGTTGCGGCTGTATTGCAGCTCGGCCAAACGACGCAGCACATCTCGTTGATCAATACGATCGCCACGATCAAGGTGCAACATCATTTTTAAATAGGATTGCGGATCACCCAAGCCATAAATCGCCGAAACAGTAGCAACAATAATAACGTCATCGCGTTCTAACAAAGCCTTGGTCGCAGACAAACGCATTTGCTCTATGTGCTCGTTGACGGACGCGTCTTTCTCAATAAAAGTATCAGATGCAGCAACGTAGGCTTCTGGCTGGTAATAATCGTAGTAGGAAACAAAATACTCTACGGCATTATTGGGGAAGAACTCTTTAAATTCGCCATAAAGCTGTGCCGCCAAGGTTTTGTTATGCGCCATTACAATGGTTGGGCGCTTCACTTGAGAAATCACATTGGCAATGGTGTAGGTTTTACCTGAACCTGTAACACCAAGCAGTGTTTGATGTGCTAAACCAGCTTCTACGCCACTCACAAGTTTTTCGATGGCTTTTGGCTGGTCGCCTGCAGGTGAATAAGATGAAACAACTTGAAACTCTTGCGACACGGATATTTTCCCTAAGCTTTACAATCGACGCAATAGATTAACAAATTTTGCTTAAGGCGTCCGATGTTTACGCCTTTATTCTTATTCCTTTAAAACAAAAAAGAACATAAAAAAAGAAAACAACAGAGATTCGTCTTTACCATCAAAGCCACCATATATAACATAAGGAAATATTCATATTCCTAATAGACACCAGATGGATTCTTGTATTCTTATGACGCCTTTTTCTGCATCTATCCTGAGAACGCCTCATGAATAAGCTTGAAAAATACTTACCTGCAATGGCTTGGATCAAAGAATATTCAAGAGACAAGCTACAAGCCGATACCATGGCCAGCTTTATTGCCACTATACTTTTGATTCCACAAAGTATGGGTTATGCCTTGTTAGCAGGGCTGCCCGCTGTAGTGGGTTTATACGCAGGCATCATCCCTTCTATTTTGTATTCCTTATTCGGTACTAGCCGCACTCTCGCCGTTGGCCCTGTCGCCATAACATCCATGATGACAGCAACGATACTGGCACCATTCGCCATAGCTGGAAGCGAGCATTATGTAGCCATTGCAATAATGCTGGCGTTTTTATCTGGTATATTTTTGATATTAATGAGCCTATTAAAAATGGGCTTTTTATCCAACCTACTCAGCCACCCAGTTATCTCTGGCTTCATTAGCGCCTCAGCCATCTTGATTGCTGTTGGACAGTTCAAACATTTAATAGGTGTTCAAGCTCAAGGCAACAACCTAATCGAGCTTGGTAAAAGCATGATCTTGCATATTAATGACATTAATCTCCCCACCGTGATTTTAAGCATTATCTCTATCTTTTCCTTACTTCTATTCAAGCGCCACCTAACACCTATGTTAAGCAAACTTGGCCTATCAGAGAGCACATCTAATATGCTTGGCAAGTCTGGTCCGGTCATTGTAGTTATAACAACCACCAGCTGCGTTGGCGCCTTCTCACTCGATTCGTTAGGCATCAAAATCGTCGGAGATATTAATAACCACTTACCCATTATTCCTGTCGAATATTTCACCTTAGACAATATGATTGATCTGCTACCTGGGGCGTTTTTAATAAGCATCGTTGGCTTCGTCGGCTCTGTTTCGGTAGCCCAATCCTTTGCAGCAAAACGCAAACAAAATATCAACCCAAACCAAGAACTTGTCGGATTAGGTTTAGCAAATTTAGGGGCGGCATTCAGTGGTTCGTTTCCTGTGACAGGCGGTTTTTCACGCTCAGTCGTCAACGTTAGTGCGGGGGCGACAACCCCAATGGCGGGGATATTAACAGGGCTACTCATGCTTTTTACCCTGCTGTTTTTAACACCGCTGTTTTATTACCTACCAACAGCCGTATTAGCAAGCTGTATCATCACTTCTATTTTGCAACTTATCGATTTTAAAGAGTTTACTCGGTTATATCATTTTTCTAAACAGGAAGCCGTGGGACTATTGGCCACTTTCTTTGTTGTACTCTTTATCAGTATGGAGACAGGAATAATCGTTGGCGTTTCTTTGTCGCTACTGTTTTTTCTTTGGCATACCAGCCACCCACATATTGCTGTAGTCGGTCGCCTTCCGGGAACAGAGCATTTTCGTAACGTTAAGCGCTTTGATGTAGAAACAACACCAAGCGTTATAACCGTTCGTATCGATGAAAATCTATTCTTTGCGAATGCAAGAGTACTAGAAGACTATGTCTTAACCCTTGTATCTCAGCACAACGACATTAAGCATTTAATTCTTATGTGTAATGCCGTTAATATGATTGATGCTAGTGCATTGGCAAGCCTAGAAGCCATAGATGATAGATTAAAATCAGCGGGAGTTACCTTGCATTTCTCTGAGATCAAAGGCCCCGTCATGGATAAACTGACAGGCTCAAGTTTAATCAAAAACCTAAGTGGACAAGTTTTTTTGACCCAGCATCAGGCGACAAAATCCCTAACAACAAAATAAGCGGACCTCAATCCGCTTATTTTTCGGTATTAATAATGCTCCGAACTATTTATCTGAATCACCATCAGCTGTAGCGACTTGCAGTAACTCTCGATTGCGGTTCAATAGCACACCACCAATCCCTTTTACATTAGATAACTGATCAACAGATTCAAAGCGGCCATTTGCTTCTCTGTAAGCAACAATCGCCTCTGCTTTCTTAGTGCCAACACCAGACATCACAGCGGTCAGCTGTGCTGCAGTTGCTGTATTAATATCTAAAGGCGTCGCGGCAAAAAGTGAGAAAGGTGCAAGCACCAATGAAATAACCAAAAGTGTGCGAGACACAAAAACACGGAAGGTACGATTAAGTTTCGTCATATTAAATTCCTTTTAAACTGTTTTGATAACAAAAATCAGCATCATGCCAATAAAAAAACCACTCACCGAATCAGCAACCAAGCCAAAACAAGTAAGTGGTTTTTAGATTAAAAGCTTTTTATCCAGACTTCAACCGCTAACACGACTATTTAAACGATTACACCCAAGTCTGTATTTGTCTGAGTCAGCACAGCAATAGGATCGCTCGCCTGAGTAATCGGACGACCCATCACAAGATAATGGCTTCCAGCCGCCATTGCCTCAGCTGGTGTCATAATTCGTTTCTGGTCACCTTGTTCAGATCCAACAGGACGAATGCCTGGGGTCACTAAAACAAAGTCTTTGCCAAGATCGGCAGACAACACACTAGACTCTTGAGCCGAACAAACCACACCATCCATACCAGACGATTTCGCCAACGCAGCAAGACGCTTAACATGTTGCTCAGGTGTTGAATCTATACCGATTTCCAAAAGATCCGCTTGATCCATGCTGGTCAGTACCGTCACAGCGATAAGCAATGTTTTATTATCAGGCAGTTGCTGCAAAGCATTGGCAGAAGCTTCCATCATTCGACGACCACCAGTCGCATGCACGTTGACCATCCATACACCCGCTCTCGCCGCGACACTAACGGCATTCGCTACCGTATTTGGAATATCATGAAATTTCAGATCCAAAAATATTTCAAAGCCTAGTTTGTGTAGCTCATCTAAAATTGCAGGACCTGATGTCGTAAACAACTCTTTGCCGACTTTTACTCGACACTGCTTTGGATCTAGTCGTTTCGCCATCTCGATTGATTGCGCCATGGTTGGATAATCTAGGGCAACCACAATAGGGGATTGGCAGCTCATTCAGTGTCCTCTTTTTTCAGTTTTATCAATATTTCAGTGTTATTTATATAAATAGCATCTACATACAAATGCTGTATTTTACTCGCCTTCTAAGCCATGAATAGGCTTAACCACACCCCAGTTTTTACAGCTTGGACATTGCCAATGCAATTGATGCCCAGGGAAACCGCACTGGCGGCATTGAAATTTCGGCTTTACCTGCACTAACTGGTCAATAAGCTCAAACAAGACCACTAAGTGCTGTTGGTTATAGCCATGTGAATCAGCAAGTTGGAGACTAATTAATTCCTTAAAACCTTTAATCGTTGGGTGCAGTCTAAGCTGCTCAACCAAAAACATCTCGGCATAATCTTTATCTGTTTCCATATAATGTTGTACAAGCGCCATAATCAATGCGGTAGAGGGCTTTTTTTGGTTTTGCTCTTGCAAAAACTTGATATAACCACCGCTTCCCCAGACTTTCTGGTAGCACTCTTTTAACTTAGGAATAATGATTGAAATAAACTCAGGGTCTTGCTCCGCTGCGTGCTTAAGCTCTTTGATAGCATCACGATAACGGCCTTGACTGTTCAATACGTCCGCTGCCCCAATACTTGCTCGAATACAGCTGGAATCCACACCCAAGGCTTCTTTGTAGTGTTGAAAAGCAGGCTTCCAATGCTCTTTCTTCTGTAGCTCTTGCGCCATTTCACAATGGAAATGAGCAAGACGCTTGATTTCTTTCTTGTTAGGGCTTTCTTTGATTAGCTCCAATCCGATCTGGATTGCTTTATCCCAGCTTTGTTCAAACTCGTACAGGTCAACCAACAAGGCTAGAATTTTGGGATGAAACTCACTTTTTCGTGACGTAGAGGCCATGTTCAACAACAAACGCCCCGCCCTATCGAGCAAGCCTGCAGACATAAAATCGCTGGCTAGCTCTAGCTGCACCATGCGCATCTCACGTTGAGATATTTCAGGGCGTGCCAACAAACTTTGATGAATATTAATCGCCTTTTGTATTTCGCCCTTCTTACGGAACAAATTCCCTAATGTAAGGTGAATATCAAAGGTATCAGAATTGACTTCTAAGGAATCAACGAAGGCGTCAATCGCTTCGGAGTGCTGATCATTAAGCAGATGATTAAGACCACGAAAGTAGTCTGTTGGAATACTCTTCTTTATTTGCTTATTTTTTTTAGTCGGACTCTTTCGCCCCATTGCCCAGCCAACAAAGAGCGCGACAAAAAGAACCAGAAACAATCCTATTTCGGTCAACGCAATTACTCCTTCCCTACAGAAAGCTCTTTGGTAATAGAAGCTTTACGTAAGGCATCTACTTCATCACGTGCTTTTTCGTATCGACGAGTCAATACTCGGATTTGACGCTCACTGCGCAAATAAGCAACCGAACTCACAAACAGAGCCAAACATGCCCCAACGGTGAAAGACAAAATAGTATAAAGAGCAACGCTCAACTCTGGGCCTTGCCAAAAAACAAGGTCAAGGTGAATCAATTGTGGGTTACGGATGGCAAAAAACACACCAACAGCGAGAAAAAAAGTAACAAGAACGATGTAAATAACTCTTTTCAGCCATTTAAGCATAAAACAACCTACCAACAATAGAATGGCGATATTATGCCGTGATAGCTCAAAGATTTCGAGGCATAAGATGTAAATTAGTTAAGTTCGCTAATCTCTTCACCAGGAGCCAAGTTAACCAACTCCCTTAATTCTTTACCCGGTTTGAAATGCGGCACATACTTCGCGCTCAGATCAACAGACTCGCCTGTTTTAGGGTTTCTGCCTATTCTAGGTGCTCGATAATGCAGAGAAAAACTACCAAAGCCTCTTATCTCTATGCGCTCACCATTTGCCAAAGAATCAGACATATGTTCAAGCATCGCCTTGATGGCTTGTTCCACATCTTTCACTGGCAAATGAGATTGCTGATCGATTAGTAGCTCTATCAGCTCAGATTTTGTCATTACTGTCCTCGCGACTATAATTTGATCACACTGTAAGACTAGCTAAATTCAGAAAGAAAGCAATAAGTTAACGTATTATAAGGCTGTTTTTACGTATTTAATTCCTAAGAAATAGAGAATATTACGAATGGACAGCTTCCACAACTAGCATAGATGCACTCTAGCTTTTATAATATCGCCAATATTTACCACATTGGAAGAAATAAAATGAGCTATAACAAGATCCCAGCGGGCAAAGATGCTCCAAACGACATCAACGTAATCATCGAAATCCCAGCTCAAGCGAACCCAGTAAAATACGAAGTGGACCATGACATGGACGCTCTTGTTGTTGATCGCTTCATGACAGCGCCGATGTTTTACCCAGCAAACTACGGCTATGTTAACAACACATTGGCTGATGACGGTGACCCAGTTGACGTATTGGTTATCACTCCTTACCCAGTGGTTCCTGGTTCTGTTATTCGTTGCCGCCCTGTTGGCGTATTGAACATGTCTGACGAAGCTGGCATGGACGCTAAATTGGTTGCCGTTCCTCACGAGAAACTAAGCAAAGAATACGGTCATATCCAAGATGTGAACGACATTCCACAATTACTACGTGATCAGATCGAACATTTCTTCGAAAACTACAAAACCCTTGAAAAAGGCAAGTGGGTAAAAGTAGAAGGTTGGGCGAGCGCTGAAGAAGCTAGAAAAGCCATCGTTGAAGGCATCGAAGCTTACAACGCACAGTAATTCGTTTTTTTAAACGTTTTATTACAGACATAAAAAAACCGATCTTAGGATCGGTTTTTTTGTTTAGAGACTTTGATCTCAGTTTTGAGAATCTAAAAAGCGCTCTGCATCTAACGCTGCCATACAACCCGTACCAGCAGAAGTGATTGCTTGACGATAAATGTGATCAGACACATCGCCTGCAGCAAACACACCTTCAACACTTGTTTGAGTCGCATTGCCATGGGAACCAGACTGCACCGTCAAGTAGCCATCTTTCATATCTAACTGGCCTTGGAAAATATCAGTATTAGGCTTGTGACCAATAGCAACGAACAAACCAGCAACGGCTAGCTCTTTTTTCTCACCTGTTTGAGTGTTCTTAATACGCACACCCGTTACACCAGCGTCATCACCTAACACTTCGTCAAGCTCGGAATGCCATTCGATTTTCACATTGCCGTTTTTCGCTTTTTCCATCAACTTGTCCGCAAGAATTTTTTCAGAGCGGAATTTGTCACGGCGGTGAATAACCGTAACCGTTTTAGCAATGTTAGAAAGGTAAAGCGCTTCTTCTACAGCCGTGTTACCACCGCCAATCACAGCGACGTCTTGGTTACGGTAAAAGAAACCATCACAGGTTGCGCAAGCTGATACACCTTGGCCCATGAATTTCGTTTCGCTTTCTAGACCCAAATATTGAGCACTTGCGCCAGTAGAAATGATCAAGGCATCACAAGTGTAAACACCGCTATCGCCTTCCAAGCGGAAAGGACGATTCTTAAGATCTACTTTGTTTACATGGTCAAAAATAATTTCTGTTTCAAAACGCTCAGCGTGTTTACGCATACGATCCATCAGTTCTGGACCTTGCACGCCTTGGTCATCACCAGGCCAGTTGTCTACATCCGTTGTCGTCGTCAGCTGACCACCCATTTGCATACCTGTAATCATCACAGGATTAAGGTTCGCGCGGGCCGCGTATACAGCCGCTGTGTAACCTGCTGGGCCAGAGCCTAAAATCATTAATTTAGCGTGTTTAACATCGCTCATGTTATTGCTCCTGTAAATGTATGCTTGCCAGACTCTAAAATGGTCGGCTAAAAAGACTGTGATGAATTCTAACGAAAATCTACTGAAATTCTTAGAGAAAAATATTAATTATTAACATAGGGACTATCTATGAGTTTTCAAGCGCCTCACTGCTTTCAATTGCACAAGCAGAGCACTCGGGGTCTTGGGTTAAACGCATTTCACGCCAGCTTCCCTCAAAACCATCAAACAACCTCAGAACGCCATGCTTCACCTTTCCACAACCGCTTGCCAGCTTCAGTGCTTCCAGTGCCTGATAAACCCCTAACATACCCACCACAGGCGCAACTATGCCGCTTTCGTTACAGCTTAACTGTTGATCCGACAATGATGGATACAAACACTCGTAACAAGGCGTCGATTGCTGATCATATAAAAAGTTTACCAACTGCCCTTCCCAGCGAATCGCAGCGGCGCTTACTAAAGGCTTCTTTAGTGCCATACAAGCCCGGTTGATCGCCTGTCTAGCAGTGAAGTTATCGGTGCAATCCAATACCACATCCGCTTGCTCTACCGTGTTTAACAAAAGCTCACCAGATAACTTTTGCGTCAAAACCTCGACATGAACCGCAGAATTTTTCTGCGCTATTTGCTCCGCCGCCGCATCAACTTTGTTCAAGCCAAGCTGCTGTTCGTTGTAAAGGACTTGGCGAGGTAAATTACTGCTTTCTAGCTGGTCCCCATCCGCAAGGATCAGATGCCCCACGCCAGACGTTGCCAAATAAGTTGCCGCAATGTTCCCCAACCCGCCCAAACCAATAACCAATACCTTGGTCTGAGCAAGGTTAAGTTGCCCTTGAATATCGAAATTCGGCAATAGTAACTGTCGACAATAACGATCTAACTCTGATTCGTTCATTTTCACCTTACTTTCTTATCAATCATCCTGCCCGACTGGTCAATTCTTTGCTAAACTCGCTTAATTACCTTACCCACGAGTACCAGTATGAAGTTTCCCGGTAGACGCAAACTAAAACACTATTTTCCAGTCTCTCAAGCCAAACCTGTTTTGCCGACATCGGAAGTTAGACCCGATAAAGACACCTACATTGTTGGCTTGGATGAAACCATTGTCGATGTGGTCGCCAATGTGTCTGATCAATTTTTAGAAACTTTCAACATCCAAAAAGGATTATCCAACCTTGTCGATGCGGACACAGCGTCTGCTATCTATGATGAGTTAACCGCACAGAACAGCATCTCAGATCACTTTGCTGGCGGAACGATTGGCAACACTATCCATAACTATTCTGTATTGGCCGATGATAAATCGGTTCTACTGGGCGTTATGTCAGCCAACATCACTTTAGGCTCACCAGCTTACCATTATATCTGCCATACCAGCAGCAAAGTAGATATGAATCATCTACAAGGTGTCGCTGGTGATATTGGTCGCGGTATTACCCTAATCACACCAGATGGCGAACGAACTTTTGCCATTGCCCCAGGAGACATGGACGAACTGGACGAAGACCATATTCCAGAGCATATCATAGCAGGCGGTGCCGCATTGGTAACTTGTGCGTACCCACTACGCCATCAAGGCAAACCGATCAAAAAAGCCATGCTGAAAGCCTTGGAATACGCCCATAACAATCAGGTTCCAACCGTCTTAACCCTAGGCACCAAACACCTAGTAGAAGAAAACAGAGACGAGCTACTCGAGATCATCAAAAAGCACGTTAATGTGCTCGCCATGAATGAACTGGAAGCCGAAGCATTAACAGGTCTAGCTGATCCGCTACAAGCCGCCAGTGCGATTCTAGAGTATGTTGATATTGTTTTGCTGACAGCAGGTCCGGATGGCATGTATTTATGTGGTTACACCGATGATGAGCTAAAACGCGAGACCACCAATCCGATTAAATCTGGCAGCTTGGCCGATTTCAATCGCTGGGAATTCAGTCGACCAATGTTACGAGAAGCCTGCAAGCAACCAGTAAAAGTGTTTTCTCACATCGACCCATACATGGGCGGACCTGAAAAAATTCGCAATACCAATGGTGCAGGTGACGGCGCTCTATCCGCCTTGCTTCACGACATATCTGCTAATCACTTTCACAAAGAAGTGGTGCCAAACTCTAGCAAGCATTTAGCGCCCTTTTTGGCATACTCTTCTTTCGCGCAAATTTGCAAATATTCAAACCGTGTGAGTTATGAAATACTGGCTCAAAACGCGTCTCGTTTATCAAAAGGATTGCCGGAGCGAGAAGACAGCTTAGAAGAAGCGTACTGGGAAAGATAAGCTTACCGCGCTTATTACAGACACAAAAAAACCATGCCATGCATGGTTTTTTTTCGATCTTTAAAAGAGAATCGTTTTAAAAAGAAGCGCTTCGCTTAGCTCATCGCTTCGATGCCAAGTGCATCATTGCGTTCAAACATGCGGTTAAGCTCAAGCAAAATAACCAACTCTTCTTCTTTTTGATAAACACCTTGAATGAACTTCAATGCTTCGTCATTACCAACGCTAGGACTTTGCTCAATCTCGCCTTGGTACAAATAGAACACTTCTTGAACAGCATCAACAAGCAAACCAACTTGCTCACCATCGTGCTCAATAATAATAATGCGAGTGTCGTCAGTAATTGTACACTCAGGCAAGCTAAAACGAACTCGAGTGTCGACTACCGTCACGACATTACCACGTAAATTAACGATACCTAAAACATAGGAAGGCGCACCAGGAACCGGAGCTATTTCGCTATAGCGTAGTACTTCTTTTATCTGCATGACGTTAATACCATAAGTCTCGTCAATCAGCTTAAAAGTTAGATACTGTAACAACTCACCTTTATTCGATTCAGATAAGGCTTTCCCGTTTTCTTTGATAGGCGCTAATTCAGACATGGCTCACATCCATATTTAGTTTAATAAGAGTAATGTAGGACTCATCACGAGCTTTGTCTAGTGTAAACAAAATGTGATGAGTCTACGAGCAAAGTTAAGTAACAATTAGTTGTCTTGTTGTATCCCAACTATTGTCCAATTTCCATTTGCATCAGACATATTCTTTTCCAAATGCCAAATTTCATTGGTTTCGGAAGTCTGATCACCTTCTTTGATCCAGCCTGAGAATTGCAAAGATATAGAGGCAATAGAGCCAATATACTCACCACGAACAATCTCAACCATCAAGGAAACAACTTCTGTACGAGGCTTATCATTGCCGTATGAAGCACGTTCAGTCACCAACAAGTTATATAGTTCTGGGCTGACATAATCTAGAATCTCATCGAAATTATTGTCATCCCATGCTTTTTGCAAAGTGATGTAATGGTTTTTCGCTTCAGCAACAAACGCTTGCTCATTAAAGCCTGGCGGAAGCTGAATCGCTGGCTGAGAACCAAAACCACTGATACCAGACATTGGAGAAGGCTGGGAACCATCGCGGGTTGAGTTCGGCATTTCGCGGAACATACCATTAGCACCTGCCGCGTTCGCTTGAGCTGCACGACGTTTTGGTGCGATGAAGAACTTGTAAACCAAGAAACCAATCAAGGCAAATAGCAGAATATCACCGAAAGAAATGCCGTCAAAAGCACCGCTTCCTAGCAAAGCAGCAAAAATACCACCAGCTAACAATCCGCCTAACAGACCACCGCCCATTCCACCTAAGAAACCAGGCTTTTTAGCGCCAGCTGTTGTATTGGTTGTACCGGCTGTGCTGTTCGTTGTGCTTTTAGGTTTAGAGATAGAAAAGCTTTTACCAAAACTTTTACCACCACCAAACTTCTTTGCCTGAACATCTGCACTATAACCGCCAGCGCCGATTGCCAAAACAAACGCCATTAACATGGCAAATACTGTTGTTTTCACAAAACTCTCCTTTATTTAAAATTGACCAAACCAACGGCATTGCGTAAGTCTGAAATCATTCCACGTGCACGAGCTCGTGCTTTTTCCGCCCCTGCCTGTAAAACTTCTTCTACATGAGATGGATTAGCCATTAACTCAAGGTATTTTTCACGTGGCTCAGATAGTTGACCATTGACCAGAGCAAAAAGTTCCTTCTTCGCTTCGCCCCATGCAATGCCATCAGCAAAATTCTGACGCATCTGCGCCGTTTGCTCAGGTGTGGCGAACGCCTTGTAAATATCAAACACGGTAGAGTCGTCAGGATCTTTCGCTTCACCTGGTTCTAGCAAGTTTGTTTTGATCTTATTAATACCTTTTTGCAGTTTCTTTTCGGTATCAAATAATGGAATCGTATTGTTGTAACTCTTACTCATCTTACGGCCATCTAAGCCCTTCAAGATAGAGCCCTCTTCACCCACAACCGCTTCAGGTAAGACAAAATGCTCACCAAACAAGTGGTTAAAACGCCCAGCAATGTCGCGCGCCATTTCGATGTGTTGAATTTGGTCACGACCAACAGGCACTTTATGCGCATTAAACGCCAAAATATCCGCCGCCATTAATACTGGATAGCAAAACAAGCCCATAGTAATACCAAAATCTGGGTCTTGGTCATTGGCAAGGTTTTCATCCACTGCGCCTTTATAAGCGTGAGCGCGGTTCATCAAACCTTTTGCGGTTACGCAAGTCAGCAACCAATTGAGCTCAGCAATTTCAGGAATATCGGACTGGCGATAAAAAGTTGCTTTATCCGTATCCAAGCCACACGCTAGCCAAGTCGCCGCAATTTCTAAACGAGACTGTTTCACACGTTCAGGATCCTGACATTTGATCAACGCATGATAGTCCGCAAGAAAGAAGTAAGATTCCGTATTTTCTTGACGGCTTGCTTCGATCGCAGGACGAATTGCACCCACAAAGTTACCTAAGTGAGGAGTGCCTGTGGTGGTAACACCGGTTAAAACAATTTCTTTTGCCATTGTTGCTACTCTTTCCTACTTTACATAATGTCGAAATTTGAAATTTTATAGTGTTGAAATGCCGCTTACCCTAACATAAAAAAATCACATCAAGAATCGCACAACAAGATTATTTATTCCTATATTCAATATCTTATCCATAATGGATCCGAATAATGAAATATCAATGCCAAAGCTCGCTGATAAGACCAGAGTCACGTTGGATACACGCACCGGTTGCCGCCCGAATCAATCCGCTCGATCCCCATAAGCTAAACGACTTTTTCGCCCGAGTGATGCCCGTATAAAGCAATTCTTTGGTTAATACTGGCGAGGGTGTCATAGGCAACAATAAGGCTACTTGCTCGAACTCAGAACCTTGGGATTTATGTACCGTCATGGCGAAGACCACCTCAAACTCACTTAAGCGACTCGGCAACAAGCCAGTAAAAGAGCCATCTGGCTGCATAAACCACACCCGAAGGCGCTGAAACTCATCGGGCATACAAAGGCCAATATCGCCGTTAAACAAGCCTAATGCCGCATCGTTTCTGGTCAGCATCACCGCTTTGCCCGGATACCAAACATGGGGATCTTTCACTCGTCCACGCTGATAAAAATAATTCTCTAATTGTGCGTTAATTTTCTCGACACCGAACTCACCTTGTCGAACCGCTGTCAAAATTTGATAGCGAGTAAACACTTCGTAGAGTTTGGCAATATCAAGATTCTGGCGCACAGCGTCCCAATAATCGTCATAACCTTTTGCCAATGCCGCAATGTCTGCTTTCGTTTGCCCTTCTTCTGGTACTCGCCACTCCACATCGGCGTACCCAGATTGAAGGCAGCTCAATACCGCTTGGCTATCACCAGCGTTCATCGCTTTCGCCAAGTGTCCGATACCGCTGTTTGCATCAAAGCGATAACTGGTGCGTAATAACGTCAGCGCTCGGCTAATTGGCGGTGCTGAAGGGTTACCAAACGGCACAATATTTTCTCTGGTAAGGCTCGTAAGGCGATCGGCCCACTCCGGTTGAAAGTACACATTATCAATGCCGTAAGATAAATCACCGAGCACACTGCCCGCCTCCACCGAAGCAAGCTGATCTTTATCACCAAGCAAAATCAGTCGTGCATGGGTTGGCATTGCATCGATCAATTTTGCCATCATCGGCAAATCCACCATGGATACTTCGTCCACCAGCAACACATCCAAATGCAAAGGATTTGCTTTATTGTGCTTAAAACGACTGCGACCAAAATCGCTTCCTAACAAGCGGTGCAAAGTACTGGCCTGCTCTGGTATGGCGTCTTTAATGTCACCGCTTAATGGTAAATCCGCTTTCGCTTTTGAGATGGACTCTGTTAGCCGCGCCGCCGCTTTACCTGTTGGCGCTGCAAGCTCAATTCGCAGTACTTTCCCTTCCGCCAATGATTGAGCCACCAGCAGCGCCAAAAGACGAGTCACTGTGGTTGTCTTGCCTGTTCCAGGGCCACCGCTGATCACCGAGAAAGGCAAACTTGCTGCGTTGGCAACCGCGACCTTTTGCCAATCTACCGACTGGGATGTATCTGGGAACAATTGCGCCAACAAATTCGCATCAACATCAAAAGGTACAACGGAAAATTGGCTCTTAAGATAATTCAGCACCTGTTGCTCATATTGGAAATAACGATATAAATACAGGCGAGTACCAGCCAGCACCATAGGTCGTTCAGCAACATTGCCAGCCAAGGACACCAAACGGCTCCCTTGCAAAGCATTACACCAAGAAGACACGCTGTTTACACCAGAATCTGCCAATGCCGCTCTTAATTCTTCAAGCTCAACACCTTCTGGTGGGTGTTGCCAAATGGTGGCTAGATCGATACAAATATGCCCCGCGCCAAGATACGCACTGCACAAAGCACCTGCGATATGAACAGCACTGTCACCCTTGCCTGGATTGTCCTCTTTAGCATGGTGCGCAAGCTGCGTAATCCACTGACAATCAATTGCACGCAAAACACCTTTTGCCTGCCAATCAGCAAGCCTAAATGACGTAACTTTAGCGGTATTTTCTTCAAAAGCGTCGAGCAAACCTAGCTGATTAGAAAAGTCCATATTGTACCGCCTCGTGATTTTCTGGCTTATCGCTTTCACCGCTAAACAGCTTGTCTAGGGCGGTTAGATGTTCAATGCTTAATCGGCTTTTGAATACGCCTGTTTGCTGTTCTGGCTGCATACCGCGGAGGAACAAATACACCACGCCACCCACATGTTTTTCATAATCATAATTTGGCAATCGTTGCTTTAATAATCGGTGCAAAGCCAGAGTGTAAAGCTGGTATTGCAGATCGTATCTGTGCTCCGCAATGGCATGAACCAGTTTGTCTGCTTCGTAATCGGCAAAGTCATCGCCCAAATAATTCGACTTATAATCCAACACGTAATAACGGCCTTGATATTCGAACAACAAATCAATGAAGCCTTTTAGCATGCCTTTTAATGGACGATCTTGAATCATAGGTGCAACACGCGATACCTCATCATGCTCACGAGAAATCCGATCCAACTGCAAGGCGTTCATCCCTGTCACCGGAATAAAAAACTCCATCTCTTTTCGGCAAGCCGATGGGGACAAACTCCCCAAGCTCATACCGTCCATTAACTCGGTATTCACGATATCTGGTAACCATTCGCTGAGCACATCTTGCCATTCATCAAAGCCCTGACGTTGGTAAAAATCGACCATCAATTTATGGTGGCTGGTTTTTAATAAATCCTTAAAGCTCGGGTTAGTTGACACATCATGCAGGGCTTTACCTTCTAATGTATCGTGTAAGAATGTCCCCGGCTTTGCGCCTTTGGGGAAAGTGAAGCGATTCTTCTGTGGCTCTTTTTGTTGCGCTTCTAATGCCTGATCGAGCGCCTCCATATCATCCAGCAAAGGATCGACAAAACGCGTCATTTCATCCAAGCCTGGCACACTTTCATCGTGGTGTTCTTTATCTTCCACCACCAAGGAGGAATAACTCCCCACCCACCAATCACGCTCTACACGCCCCGTAAAGTGTCTAGCATGAGGTTCAATTAACTCAGCCTGTGCCATTTTAAATCGCGGCAAGCGCGGTGGTTCATCAGGCAATTCCAGCAAACACATTTGCCCATTTTGGTAGCGCTCGCAAAGGCGCTCGATACTCGGGTACAAGTCTCCTGCTTCCATTGGTTCGCCTTCACTAATCAAAGCACCAACGCCACTAAGATGAACATCTGACACAGCACCTCGGGATTTATTCGCGCTTTTTCCCACATCCATCGAGCCAATAAAACACGCTTCTTTAGAGCGCGTTAACGCCACATAAGCCAAGCGAATTTCCGCGGCATATAACTCTTCTTTATGCATGTCGGTTTGCGTTTCATCGGGGTCAATAGCAATCCACAATTGCTGCTGCGCATCATGATATAAAGCCGATTTGTCTTGGTCTCGATATGGCGTAAAGGCAAACGGCAAATACACCAGTGGGTATTCCAAGCCCTTACTTTTGTGGATGGTAACGATTCGAACCAGTTCCGCATCGGTTTCAAGACGGATCTTTTGCTCGTCGCTGTTACCATTCGGGTTTTGAATCGCCAACCTGAGATAACGCAATACGCCTTCTTTGGAATCCAGCTCAAGGGATTTCTGCTGCAATTTCTCGGTCAGATGCAGAAAATCCGTTAAGCGACGCTCGCCACCAGTATGACTGAGCATATTCGCAGCCAGAGCGACGTTCTGCATGAATTCACGCAACATAGGCAGCAAGCCCTGCTTATCCCAAATTTCTAGATAATCACGGAAGGCTTGTCCCCATTTTTCATACACCACATCGTCGTGGTTGAGCGTGTCTAAATCTTCCAGTGACCAATCGACCAAACTGGTTGCCAACGCTGAACGCAGTTTACTTTCTTGTCCATTGGATAAAATCGCCGTCAGCACAATCAGTAGCTCTCGCGCTTCGACGGTTTCAAACACGGAACCTTTATCACTCAAATACACGCTGGCAATACCGCGTTGGCGTAACGCGTCTTTTAGGGCATTGGCTTGGCTAAAATTAGTCACCAATAAGGCAACATCTTTGGGTCGTACGCCTTTGCCATCAATCAGCGCCTTTCCTTGCTGCCCTTCCAGCAAAAGTTCATGAAGGTGCGCCGCACAAGATTCCGCCATGGTCTGACGATAGTCTTTTGTCGACACGGGCTCATCGCTGCGTTGATACAAAAATTGCAGCGCTGCTTGCGCTTGCCCCTGTCGAGCAAAACCACTGGCAACGCCACGATCTTGCACTTCAACAAAGGGAATACCCGCCACTCGAAAGGGCTCCGCTTGCGTGCTAAAAAGCCCATTCACCGACTGAATCATCGCCGCGGAAGACCGATAATTGGTTGCCAAAGAATACACACTATCGACCCGTTTTTTGGCCGCCAAATAGGTATAAATATCCGCACCGCGAAAGGCATAAATCGCCTGTTTTGGGTCGCCGATCATGATCAAGCCAAGGGCATTTTGATCCACTTGAGCTGGGGCATAAATAGATGAAAAAATCCGATACTGCACGGCATCCGTGTCTTGGAACTCATCGATCAAGGCGATGGGGTAAAGATGACGAATACGCTCGGCTAATTTACCGGCTTCGTCTTGAGACAATGCCGCATCGAGAGAGGTTAGCAAATCGGTAAACGTCAGCGATTGAGTACTGTGCTTCCAGCGTTTCATACGCTCTTGGGTCTGCTGCCAAAGCTGAGTCAGCAAGACCGCTTTTAATCGACCAGCATCGGGAAAACTTTCACGCAAAGACTGCACCAAGCCAAAGAATTCGTGAGCGGGCAAATCGCCCCCTTTGCTCAATCGGCTAGCATGCTCATTTGTGTCGAATTTCTCTAAACTCTTATCCAGTTCAAAACGCGTTGAGTTCGCCCATTGCGTCATGGCGTGAATGTCTTTTGAAGGATCTTTACGCCAAAACGTTCGCTTGATACCGCTGCGCTCAAGAGCATCGATAATATCTTGCGACTGAGCAAGCCACATAGCGCGCACCGCCGCCATGGTTTCTTGCGCCTCGCTTATGGCATTCTCCCAATCGTAATCTGGCACGGCGATTTTGGCGTCAGGCTGATTGTTCAGTAAGTACAAATCTTTCAGCAAGGCGTCTGGATTTGACCAAATGGGCTGAATCAAGGCGGCTTTGGTGTCGTCCATCGGATAAAACACACTGCGCCAAACGTCTTTCACTGCCATAGACAATGGCGCCAGCTCATCGGTCTCAATGGTTTGCTGGAACAACATGCGGCTTTCAAAGGCGTTCTGGCTCAGCATACGCTGACAAAAACCATGAATGGTGAACACTGCCGCTTCGTCCATTTGCTTCTCGGCATACAGCAGTTTTTCAATGGCACCAGCGCGTTGTTCGTCTGACATTTGCGCCAGCCAAACCGCCAAAAACACATCACTACTCTCACCTTGTAACAAGGCTTTTCGTGCCGCTCGTATGCGCCCACGAATTCGGGCTTTTAGCTCGGCGGTGGCGGCTTCGGTAAAGGTCACCACCAAAATTTGATCGACTGTTAGCGCCTTGTCTAAATCGCCCGCTTGACCCGTTGGCACCAACAATCGCAGATATAAGTTCGCAATGGTATAGGTTTTTCCTGTGCCTGCGCTGGCTTCAATTAAGCGCTTGCCAAACAATGGAAAAGTTAAGGCGTCGAGCGGCTCAGGTATCATACTTAAGGCTTCGGCATTGGCTGAAGACTCATTAACAGAAGCTAGGTCGTTAGAAAGACTCATTCGATCACCTCCAAATGACGGTGCATGGGCAACCAAATCTGCTCACACAAGGCGACAAACTGTTCTTTTTGGCGATTCAAATCTGGGAAATAACGTTGCCAATAAGCATCATCTACTTCACTACGTGTAAAAGCACTGCTGTTATCTTGATACAGCTTCAACGCCTGCTCCCAAGCTATGTCTGCGTCTTCTTGCGTTTTGCTCGAACAATAACTTTTACACCATGCGTCGGCGCTTTTGGCAGGCAAGGCAATCGGCTGACACAAGCCTTGCTGCATTAACGCCAGCATCGTGTTTAGATAGTCTTGAGCATCCTTTGGCGGGATAACAATAAAACTGTGCTGAAGCAATTTGCCCGTTTTGCTCAAGTTAATAAGATGATGTTGCTTTGGCGTTCCTTGTGCACATAAAGCCAAATGCTCTATCCACGCCTGCATTTTTTGATGGGCGGATAAGTCGCCAATGCGATAAGACAAACGCGTGGTCGCCGTTGGTAAATCCAACCACGCCTGCAAAACAACACTGCCAAGGGTCAAGTTCAATTCGATAGGTTCGCATTCTTCCAGCGCATAACCTTGCAACACAGTCATCAACCGCTGGCATTGCCCACGACTCTGCTCCAAAGACAAACGCCCGAGCGCGCCATAAGGCAAAGCGCCCATCAAGGACAAACGCTCGACAAACTGATCTTCATCGCCTTTTAGCATGGCTTGCAGCAAACCTTCGCGTAATTGATAGCCTGCCAAACCATCCAAGGCGAACGGTTCATCTTCTTTTTCTTCCTCTTCTTGCAAGCTTAAATAGGCTTTTAAGCGGCGTTGCGTAAAGTAACGCGTCGGATGACCAATAAAGCGCGACAGCTCGTCCAGAGCAAGATCCAGCCTTGGCTGCTCCAAACCATCCAGCGGTGAAAACTCAGCGTGTTCATCGTCCACAGGAGCGCTAAGCAAGGCTGGCAGCCATTGTTCGTCATAGCTGTAAAGACGTTTATCAAACGCAACAGCCAATTCTTGTTCCTGAACATGTTGTTGTGGTTGATAATAATAGGCTGCGTTAAAGGGCTGCAAAGGATGCTCCAGAATCAATCGCTCTAGCAAGGCTTTCTGCGCTTCGTCTGGCGCTAATGCCTGATCGCCTTCAAACACGCAACTCTGACCGATATATTCTAATAACTCACTCACCAAGATAGACGGATTTTTCTCACTGTTGTCTTGAATACTGCGCCCCACATAACTGATGTAGAAACAATCTCGTGCTGACATCAGCGCTTCAAGGAACAAATATTTATCGTCTTCGCGTCGGCTTCGGTCGCCACTGCGATATTGCCCAACCATAAGGTCAAAGCCCATAGGCGCAACACTGCGTGGATAATCCCCTTCGTTTAACCCCAATACACAGATAACCTTAAAGGGCACGGAACGCATAGGCATCAAGGTACAAAAGTTCACTCGACCTGCTAAGAAGCGCTGACCACCTTGAGACTCTTGCAACAAAGGCGATAACAACTGACGGATCACTTGCTGATCCAATGGGGCATCAAAATGCGCTTGTTGCCATTGCAAGGTTAGAGTGTCGAGTTGCTTAGTCAGCAAAACTTGAAAAGCATCATCTTCTTCCAACAAAAAGAAACGCTCTGCTAAATAATACAAAGTCGAAACCCAGTCTTTTGGAACAAGGGATTCCATCAACCTAGCTTGAGCGTCGTCAATGGCAACTAAAAACTCAGCCAGTTTCCCCGCCACCGAGGCTTCTAAACCTTCCACATCACCGTAACTTAGCGTGCCTTCCCAAATATGGTCGTGGCCCATGGCGTAACCCAATAACATGCGACGCACGCCATTTAGCCAAGTGTGTGATTCCTGTATTGGCAAATCATGCTGTTGAGCGGTTTTACCATCCAATCCCCAACGAATACCGACTTCTGTCGACCATTGGCGAATACGCTCTAATTCCTCAACGGTTAATTCAAACCGCGCCAACACCGCTGGAACTTCAAGTACGCTGATTAATTCAGACAAAGTGAAACGGCTTTCGCCCAAACCAAGCAAATACAAATAGGCATCAACAATTGGGTTTTCCATACCGCCAGATTGGTCAATCAAAGCAAATGGAATCTGTTTTCTGCCCTGTGCGCTACCTTTAACATTACCGAAGACTGCTTTCACGAACGGGCTGTAGGTGTTGACGTCGGGCAACATGACGATGATGTCTTTTGGCGTCAAGCTTGGATCGCTCTCGAACATTTGCAACAGCTGATCATGCAAGACTTCCACTTCCCGTAACGGACTGTGACAAAGATGAACACGAATGCTTTGATCATCCACCGCAACGGGATGTCGATACATAGCATTGTCGATATTCGCGTCTCTTTCTTCTTTCGAGCCGTGGTTTTCTAACGTCAGCACATCTTGCTGAACCCACTGCAACAAGCCACTCGATTGCTCGCTCAGATAATCTTCAAAGACTTCCAATTCGTTGTCGGCCATTTCTTGCAGCTGAGCAATATAATCTCGTCCCAAACGCCCCCAGCTCGCCAGTAGCGGATTAGCATCCAAATGCAATGTATCCGTACTCAACCCAGGCTTGAGAGTTTGGCGTTTTATTTCCCGACCTAAGTAATGTTTATCAACCACATCGCCCCAGTAAAAGCGGCAAGGGTTCTGCAAAAATAAATGCACATCAATCCAGCCAGAAGCGGCCAACACTCGCAAAGATTCAAGGGTATTTGGCGGCAAAGAAGACACACCGAAAATAAAGATACGCTCAGGCACACCAACAGGTCGCGTAGAAGATTGAGTCGCGTCATGTAAGGCTTCAATAAGATTACCGCGATGATAAAGCGAGGTGCCCTGCTGGCTCACATCAGCCACCAGATCTCGCCAGAGGATCGCCTGCCAAGGCTGTTGTTCAAACAAGGCTTCTAAGGCCTTGTCCGTGCCACCATAAGAGACATCGCCAGACTCCCAAAGCTTGATCCAATCTGGACGGTAAACCAAATATTGGTCATAAATATCCGCAATGCTGCTGCATAACTGGAAGCGACGAATTTGTGTATCGTCTTCTTCAAGATACCAACTGAGCGCCTGAAACTCAGGTTCGCCAAGGCGAGTATCCAACAAGCGCATCAAGCGCCACACTAAGAAAGGTTTATTAAATTCACTTTGCGCGGGAATATCGTTAAGTGTCTGAGAAAACGTCTGCCAAACAAAAGTAGAAGGCAACGGAAACACCAAACCCGCGGCAATCGAATGGGACTCAGCCAAGAACATCTTCAGCCATTGCGCCATACCTGGGTTTTGCACCAAGATAGATTCATCATCAAACGGATTCTCTGGCGGCGAAACAGCCAGAATCTTCGCAAGCAACACGGCTAAATCCTCTAGACGGTTACCTGTGTAAAGTTGAAACATGCAAGAATCCTACGTGTTAGAAAGGAGCTTAATAAGATACTGATAAGCCTAACCTTGGACGCACCAAAAAAGAAGGACTGAATGCTTTAAATAAAAGGGTAATAAAGAAGTTTATTGGTGGAGCCTAGCGGGATCGAACCGCTGACCTGTTCGCTGCCAGCGAACCGCTCTCCCAGCTGAGCTAAGGCCCCACAAAACGCATAAGCGTAGGTGGACATGATGTCCTGAGATTTCAAAGATGTTTTGACAGCGGGGGATTTTATGGATGCTTTTTGGCTCTGTCAACCTTTTTGACTCACTTCATCTCAGTTTTTATCGAGCCATAAATATACTTATTGCTACATAATCCTGATTGCCTAAATTAAGAAATATGTGTTTTTATAAGTTATTGTTTTACTGAACATGAACCACTTCCCCGAAGCAATCGAGTAAGAGAGATATATGGTCGAATTTCCAACGGTCTTAGACGATCTAATGATGGCTCAGCAACCAATATTGAAAAAGTCCAAAGACATATTTGGTTACGAGCTGCTATTCCGTGGAAAGGACGCATTAAGCGCCAATGTTTCAGACGGTGAATCTGCAACTAGCCAAGTATTGGTAAACCTATGCATTGGGATTACCAACCTAGAATCTCAGCTAAGAAAGCCCTTCTTCATTAATATGACAACAGAGCTAATGCTGTCTGACGCTTTCTTTCCGATTTCCCCAGACACGGTTTATATAGAAATACTCGAAAGTCAAAAGCTCACCCCTGAGTTTTTCGAAGCGTTGAAAAAGTGGCGCGGTGCAGGTTATCGGTTTGCACTGGATGACTACCAATTCAATGCCGATTATGAGGCACTGCTGCCTTGGGTTTCGATCGTCAAAATAGATGTGTTCTTAACACCGCCAGAAAATTTCATTAAGGAAATTAACGAGCTAAAAGCGCGCGGCTTAATATTACTGGCAGAGAAGATTGAAAACGAAGAGATGTTTGAGCTTTGCAAAAAGATTGGTTTTGATTTATTTCAAGGCTACTTCCTGCAACGCCCCGAAATCATCAAAGGCAAAAAAATTGACTCGGCAACACATGGCGCCATTCATCTAGTTAATGCGCTGCAACAAAAAGACGTCGATATAGCCACTGTGTCAGACCTAGTCACCAAAAATCCCAAGCTGTCTTATCAACTCTTACGCATCATCAACAGCCCCGTCTGCGGTTTGTCTAAAACCGTGACATCGATCCAAGAAGCCATTATTTTCTTGGGGCTGGTACAACTGAAAAAATGGGCACTTCTCATCACTCTTACCTCCTCATCGACCCAACCAAAAGCATTGCTTAAAATTCTGCTGACCCGTGGACGTTGCTGTCAGTTGCTAGCACAAAATAAACAACCTGCCCTTGCTGACTCGGCATTCATGGTGGGATTGATGTCTGGCATAGACGCCGTTTTCAATGTAGAAAAATCCGTGGTGCTGGAGCAAATCGCATTAGATAACCTATCCCGTGCCGCCATCATGCACCGCACAGGCGAGCTAGGAAGCTATCTTTCTTTGGCACTCGACTGCGAAGAGCAGCATTGGGACAACATACAATCCATGAACCCAGCAGAAAGAGCGCAGCTAAACAGAGCATTTTTAGATGCCATGTTGTGGTCAGAAGAGGTCATGCAATCGATAAATTAAGGGCTCTGCACGAGTACCGCCTCACCCATATATGGTTAAAAATAGGGGCAAATTAAATAAAATGTTTTTTTTTACGTTAAATGATTGACACCCATACAAAAAAATATAGAATGCGCTTCACCTTTTCAAGGCCAGTGTGGTGGAATTGGTAGACACGACGGATTCAAAATCCGTTGCCTTCGGGTGTGGCGGTTCGAGTCCGCCTACTGGTACCAACATTAAAAAAGCGCTTACTTCGGTAAGCGCTTTTTTTTCGTCTTGAAGAAATAGCCTGAAAAACAGGCTCAGTCATCAAACCCTTGCATAACATAATCGGGCAAATCTTCTTCTTTCGGTATCGGCATCGATTTACCAAATTCATCGATAGCAACGAATTTAAACATGCCTTCCGTTACTTTTTCACGGTGACCAATACGACCACGGCGCACCCAAGCTTCCACCAAAATATTCATAGAAGTGCGACCAACGGACTCAACCTTTGTGTAGACGCCTAAGATATCGCCCACCTTTACCGGACGGATAAAACTCATTCCATCTAGAGCAACCGTTACCACACGCGATTGCGCACGCTGTCCTGCACATATCCCGGCCGCGATATCCATTTGCGACACCACCCAACCACCAAAAATATCGCCTGCAGGGTTAGTATCCCCCGGCATTGCAACCGTCCTAGTCGTAAGACGACCTTTTGCCTTTTCTTCTAACCCTGACATAACACTCTCTCAAAAACTTAGTGTAAAATTTCACTGCAAAATAATATCACAGGCAACTAAAAATACTCATCAAGACACACCACAGCCTAAGACTATTTTGTCATCAAAACATCGTAAGATATGGCCGTTCCTTTTGCTTCTGTCGTTGGGAAAGAAAAACTTGAGCCTATCGACGTTCCAAGACCACCTCGACTGCTGCCACTCACACCAATACCAGTTCCTAAACGTCTAAAAGAAAGCTGCGTTACCTCATCCAAGATCACGCCATTGGCCCCTATTTTAGCGGCTTGCTCCTTTAGCTCTTCCGTGGCTTTTTCTTTTCTAGCGTCTTCCGTAAAACCACCATCACTGGACGCGCGCACGGTACCAATCACTTTATAGTCAAACGCTGGCGCCTCTTCAAATACGGTCACCTCCTCCACCTCGATCTCGGGCAACTGCTGCCCAGTCACAACATGAGAACCAGAAGAACAACCAAACAACAAAGCAGGCAACGCTAAAACGGATAGATATTTAATAGCACTCATCATCGCACCTCATTTTGACTATCAGATCATAACAGTGTTGCACAAAGACAACGCAAGCAGATCGATAAAAGTATGAATTTTTGACTCAACCACTATCAAACCCAATATCCATCCAATAAAAAAGAGCAGCTCAACCTAGCTGAGCCGCTCTTCAATCACATGACTGTTCTTGGTATTTTTACACCTTAAAGCGACCGATTAAACCTTGCAGCGCCTGAGAATGCTTAGCCTGTTCATCAGCAGATTGATCAGACAATCTAGCCGCGTCACTGCAACTGATCGCCAACTGATTAATCTCATTGATCGATTTATTGATTTCCTGAACAACAGCACTTTGCTCTTCTACAGCGGCTGCAACTTGCAGGTTCATATCCGATATCGTAGAGATCATATGCGCAATTTCGTCGACATTATCACCAGTCTGTCTACTTTGATCCGTTGTTTGCCCCATGCTTTCATTACTACGAACAATCACCTCTGAAGCTTGATTAGCCGCCCCTTGAAGGTTCGAGATCATAGAACCAATCTCATCAATAGAAGACTGCGTGCGCTGCGCTAAAGAACGAACCTCATCCGCAACAACAGCAAAGCCTCGCCCTTGCTCGCCAGCACGAGCCGCCTCGATCGCCGCATTCAACGCCAACAAATTCGTTTGCTCTGCAATATCACGAATCACATCAAGAATTTTACCAATGTTCTGAGTGTCGCCATTTAGCTTATTGATAACCGCCGTCGCCTCTTCTAGATTACGACTTACGCTATCCACATTGCTGATGGTAGAGCCAATGCTCGCTACAACCAACTTCGCCTTATCTACCGCGCCCTGAACCACTTGCGCTGCGGACGAAGCATTACTAGAGATCTCATGAATAGAACTCTCCATCTGACCAAAAGACGCTGCCACTGTTTCTGTTTCTGAATTTTGGTGCATCATGCTTTTCAAGGTCGTCTTACTTAACTGCGAAGACTCCTTAGCCGAATGCGCAATATGGTTACTGTTCGTTGCGACACCTTTAAACACATCATGAAGCGTTTCGATAAAAGCATTAATACCAACAGCCAACTTCCCTATTTCATCTTTACGATCCAACTTAATACGGAAGGTTAAATCCCCTCCCGCTTTCGCCAAATCATTAATATGTTGTTCTAAATCTTTCAAAGGCTTAGAAATAGAGGACGCAAACAATACCGACAAAACAATGGTAACAACCACAACAACACACAGAATAATAAGAATATTCAACAAACTTGCTGACATTTTCTCAAACGTTACCTGTAGATTCTCATCCTCAATCTGAGAAAAAGAACTCATCACAGCCCCCAGAGAACGACTTATCTCAGCATTCAAAGCCTGCACTTTTTTGGAGTTTTCAATGTACTTCTCAGATAACGCACGAATTCCAACCAAAGAGTCGCGCACCTTCTCCGCCTCTGCTTTGGCGGGTGAACCCTCAAGCTGAATGATCGCCTCTTTATTGTTAGCCTCTAGACCACTTATGTAATCAAGTAATCTGGAAGCATATGAAATATCACTCTGCACCTTTTGGAAGATCAACTCTAGCTCAAAATTATCCACCGTATTGATCAACGCAGCCGTCAATATCTTCCTTTCAAACGTCGTTACATCCTTACGCTGATCCTCATCAACCAACTTCTCAAATTGTAAATAAAGATAGTCATCAGACACCTTTGATGATTCTCTAAGCTTCTGCACAAGCTCCGTTGCCGTCTTACCATTATCCTGGTAAATCGAATGAATTTGCTCTAGCTTATTGTTAATGCTTGCCATTTCGGCCAACAAAGACGCTTTCTCAGGCAAATTCGACTGGGAGAAGCTAGATGTGACCAACTTGTATTTTTCAGATACGCCCTCATAGTTTTCTTGGCTCTGAATAAAACTTTCAGCGCTAGAAAAATAAGAAGAGATGGCATCCGTCGTCTTCTTATTTGCTGACAACTCTTGCTTAGCGTTATCAACAACGACTTCATTTCTATAAAAGAAAACAGCCACAACAACAAGCAAGAAAGTAAGCAGAACAACAGGGACAAAAAGCTTTTTTTGCACACTGAGGGAAGAGAGAATTTTATCCATTACAAACCTTTAAGAGTTGATTATTTCTCGCTGAGTTTAGGAAAGTTATTGACGGATAAATAGTCAGGACTGCAAAACGCTACAAAACAACTTTAGACACTTACACAGACACAGTAATAATCAAAAAAAGAGAAATATTGGAGACCCAAATGAGCGAATTAATAGAACAAGACATCTCCTGCCCTTACTGCGGCGAAAGCATCGACGTCGTCATAGAAGTGCTAGACGAAAGCCAAGAATACATCGAAGACTGCCAAGTCTGCTGCCGACCGATTGTCTTCAACATCGACACTGCCTTTGATGGCTCAACCTCCGTTTCCGTTCACTCGGAAAATGAGACGTATTGAGAAGAAGAAACACCAGCTGGCGTTGGGTCGCCAGCGACGTAATGTCCTGGGCACTGGCGCAGAAAATGACACATTGAAATGATTTACAGCAGACATAAAAAGACCCCCAGTTATTGGATAGTCCAACTATTGGAGGTCACTTCAAGATCGGTTTTTTTATGCATTTAGAAATATTATAAGCTTATTATTTCCTTAGTCTTTTAACTGCCTCTTTCAACGCATCATCATCATTTAAGGCAAGCTCTATTTTTTCTATCAAGTAAAAAATGATGATTTTTATATCTTTTGCATTTTGCAGGCACTCTTCATCTTGCTTAGAATGCAACCCTTCACTTAAAGCCGCGTAAAGCAATTTAAGTGGGTCTTGACCTTGTATTTTTAAAGAGTTCGGTAATGCTTTTTTTATTCTACCAATACTTTTTGTAAACTGGGTTTCAGATTTTGCAGCTGTTAACTCTTCAATTAATAGCTCATCAGAACCATCAATTTTTAGTACTTTGATAATTTCATCAAATATCACATTTTTTTTAGAATCTATAACTCGCCTATAATATGCAAATGCAGCAATCCCCATCCCTAGATTTTCACACTTAAGCCCTTTATAGAATAGCTTTCTATCTCCTCCCATCAACCGTTCTATTCTTTTTGGTATAGGTATAACTCTTTCAGGAAACTCACCAACCTTCTGCACTTTAACAGAGTGAGTACCTGTGCCTAAGTTATAACGGTCACTAGGTGAAACAACTCTTAGACTAAGGGTCTTATAACTATTTTTACAATTTCTACAACGATAAACCACCCTAAAAATATTACTTAAGGTTTTCTTCCAGTAATTTTCAGATTCGTTATTATTCATCAGATCAAATTTTTGATTTCTAGCACAAGAAGAACAATAAAAATTTGGAATCATTTCTGCATTTAAACTAACATATCCATGATTGTTAATAAGATCGATGTTAATTTCAGCCTCTTCATACAAAGAGCTATTTTCTACAAATGTACAAAAATCTATACTTTCCATCTATTACACCTAAAATCACTCTCTTTTAATAAATAGAGTCAGAGTAAAATTAACTGTTAGCTCTGCTCTTTACCTAATTGTAATCGACTTATTAAGCATCACTTATTAGCTATTGATAATAGACTAAATAAACCTAACCCATTCTTGTTCCGTTAGGATGATAAGCGGATGCCCGCTTTCTCTTAGCTCTATTGCCTTTTGTATCTTGCGGCCAAAGCTGGTGTGTTTCCAATCTGGCGACACTTGAGAGCCAATCACCACATAATGAATCGATTTGCTCGGGTCTTGGCGAGGCGTAGCGCCCATCTTGATGGCAATGGCTTCTACTTCTTTGCGGGTGCCTGTGTTGAATACACCGGTAAAACAAATGGCCGCACGCTCGTGGTTCATGGATTCGATGCTGTCTGCGATGTGGTCCATGGGGTGTGCATCGGCGGCGCCCGTTTCTAGGAAGCGAATCCCAACTGTCTGTTTTAGGAAAGACACTAAGGCTTCTTTATCGGATGGCGTGACCTGGTCAAGCGCGGAAAACTCGACCATTTTCGCCACAACGCTTTTTACCGTGGCGTCGTCTATTAGGTCGGCATGCTTATTTAGCCATTCGATGAGGTAGGCAAATTCGTCTGCGTTAATCTGATCGTCTGACACGATACCACTGATCAACCCTAGAAACTCGTTCAGGTAGTCAGAAGCGGTGACGTCTTCATAGGATCGAAACTCGATAATATCGGTAATGAGTGCGCTTAGATCGTCCAGCTCTTCCGCAGTGAACTTACCATCCGCCAATGCATCGCTAATCAACTCCAGCAAATCAAATACATCGGGGTCATCGCGCAGAGCCTTAGAATCCAATAACCAAGTGTTTAGGTAAAGGGCTTCCATCGTGTTCAATGTGGCGTCCGCCGCCACACCTTGCAAAATCCCCTTCAAAGAGTAGATGGCTTTTTTCTTATTGCTAGAAAACGCGTAGTTTGGTGTTGTACTGTCCATGATTACTCCTTAAACCTGAAGAGGTGTTATTTTTATAAATCTAATGATAATAAAATACCGGCTGCGCAACCAATTATTCTGAATTCAATTAGTTACACCCAAAACTATACACTGATACCATCCCACCGCTTTTACTCCTTATGAATTGCATATATCCCGCACCAACTTTCTGACTGTTAGCAATTGCAGATATTTGATCTAATATAGACTGAGCTTGACGATATTTCTTCATACCTTCTTCATCACATTCATTCCTACGACTTAAATCCACACCTAGAACCCTAAACTCCGCTATTAATTCTTGAATTTGATTTTCTGCTTTTTCTCTCAATGCCTCTTCTGAAAAGTGTTTATATAAAGACTCTATATCCTTTGATTTCTCATTATTTTCAGCAATTAATCTATCTAGCTCTTTCTTTTTTTCAGAAATCAACAATGCATTTTCAGCGCTATCAGAATCGAAAGATTTTCTTAATTCGTTGTATTTAATCTCAAGATCAAGCGCTCTTTCATCAAGCGCCTTTTCTCTTTTTTCAACTAAATTACGCTTATCAATAAGATCTAACTTTTCTTTATTTTTTTCTTTTTCAAATTCATTTTTTAAATTAGATAAAGCCAATCTTTCATCATAAATAGATTTATTAATTTCGATTTTATATTTTTCAAAATCTTGTTTTTCTTTTTCAAAATCAGACCTAAGATCATATAAAGAAATTATATTCTTCTGATTTTCTTTATATTCATCATAGACAAAAACAAAAGCTCCTGAAAAAATAAAAATACAAACCACCAACACGATTATGTTTTTCTTAAAAAAATCACTAATAAAATCTAAATCCAACTGATCCTCCAAGGAATCTATAAAGTTAAAATACTATTAATTTACCTGATAGTGTTCACGGTGATACTGGATAAACGCTAGATCAACTGTGTGCTTTGTTACTGTCTTCAATTCACCCTCTATGCCGATCAAACTTAGGTCATCAGCAATGGTGAACCCACCGTTATCAAAGAGTACGTGGTGATTTGGGCAAAGGCAGAGGATGTTGCTTTCTACATCGGGCCCATTGTGAGGCTGACCTAATTGTTTGATGTTGACAGCTTCGGCATACAACCCGGTTTGGTTGGACTTATGAATGCCGGCTTTCGCTAAAGCGGCATGATCTTTAAAGATTTGACCTACTGTGGTCCTAGGAATATGGCCGAAGACACGTCCCTTATCATTGCTAGCCATAACTTCCCTTGTACTACTGGTGTGACGTGCTGCGATTTTCTGGAGTGGATGCACTGCAATCTGAGTGTACGATTGCTTCATATTGTTGTCACTTCCTTTACAGTAAATCGTTTTGGCGGCTTATACCATATGTTCACGCATCAATTTAAGACACAAACTACGTAAATGCTTTGAGCTGGACTCTACATACTGACGTGATTTTGAAAACTCTTCCTCTGCATTTACTGTCTTTCTAGCTATTTCTCCTGAGTTTGCGGCCCAGATAATTGACATTTTTTCTATACCATATGCTTTTGGATCAAAATCAGCGGAAGGAAAATATAGTTCATGCAACATTGTCATCTTAGTTAGAGCATTCTCAAATTGAGCATATACGAATGGATCATTTTCATAATACCCACTTTCCCTTTTGTATTTCATCAATTGAATGTCTGTAAGTAGCTGATCACATGCGTTTTCATAACTTATCGTAGCCTCATAAAAAGCTTCGATTTTTTCACACGTTAACTTCTTTCGTTCTCGACGATTCGAATACCATTGATTCGCTAACAAGATAGCAATAGCTAAAGTAACTGATACTCCTATTGATACTGAAGTAACAATAGTCTCTGATGTCCAAAATGGGACTTGTTTCAAGTTCAAAATTGTTTACCTCTAATTTAAAAAAAACTAGCCTTAAAAGCCCAATGCAAGCTTGATGTGGACCCAGTAAAGCAATAAGAAAGCGCACCTATAGCGAACAAGAATGGCAGTAAGTAATCAGTCACCGCACTGGTATGGAATGTAAGATTAATAATTGTATTCACTCTACATTTAACACGTTCTTTTTTCTCCAGAACCTTTCCTACGACAGTCTCTGTCCCATCAGCTTTTCTATAAGTTGCTTCATACTTCCAATCATTACCTTCTAATTCTTCTAAAGTGTTAGGTTCATATGTACGAAATTCTCCATTTATTTTGTTCTTTTTCGCATTGGTCCATACTTTATCAATAGTAAGATGCCCCACACCACTAATATAATAACTTGTTAGCTTAGACCTGCCTTCCTGCCAAAAGTACTGGTAATAACGTAGTGCAAAGTAGAAGTACGCTACCCATATAAGCAAATAAAAAGCAGAAGGATTTTTTAATTCATCAAAATCTAACCCAAGAAAACTTAACTTACTAATTTCAACACCAGCAAACTTTAAAAAAATCAAAACTCCAGAAACAGAGATCAAATTTCTCCTCTGCCTTATTAGCCCTTCTGACATATTGCCTAAAGCCAAGCTATTACTCCCCATATATATAAATCCATCAAGTTAATCCAACATCAACGCAATATCACCCATATCTGGCGCGTAGTACACCCTTTGCAAGATTCTTAGATCAGTATGGCCTGATATCTTCGCTAGATTAAGTACGTCCACTTTGGTGGCCAGTCGCGTTAGTGCTTCCCATCTCAGGTCGTGAAAGTGTAGATCGTCTATTAGGCACTTGTTACGTATCTTTCTGAAATTCACATCAAGCGAATCTGATTTTAGATTAAACGCTTTTAGCCTGCAGTCATCTAAGGTTTTGAGCTTTTCCAACACTTTCACCGCTGTGGTGGATAACGGCACGGTACGAGGGTTACCGTTCTTTGTTTTGGGTAGATGAACAGTCCGTCTTTCTAAATTCACGTCTTCCCATGTTATGCCGCAAATTTCACCGGCACGCATGGCGGTTTCTATTGCAAAGACGATGGCCGCGCCGATGCGCTCGCTTTTGGATTCTGGCGGTATGTCTATGTCGTATTGTGTGGCGATCATCAGTTGTTCAAATTCGCCTGGTAACAGCCGTCTTGTTCTTGCTTCTGGCTCTTTGGGACGCTTTACCCTTGTCATTGGGTTTTCTCTCAACCAGCCCCATTCTTTCGCACACTGACTGCAAATAGAGGACAACACGGTCCATTCACGTAACACAGTGCCAACGGCCACTTTTTGTAGGCGTCTGTCTCGCCATTCGGCAAAATGTTCGGATTGAAGGTCTTGAAGGGAAATAAAACAAAGCGGGTCTGCTGGTTCGTCGGCGCTTTTGCCCAACCAGCGTTCGATTCTTCGGATTTCGAATTTCTGGCCACGCTTGGTCACACTGACCGTATCACGGTAGCGTTCTAGTGCTTCACTAAAGGGACGATCTGGAATATCAGAAGAGGTGCTTTCTTTTGCTTCGCGCTCTAAGTCTGACGCCCACGCTTGTGCATCGCGCTTTGTAGAGAAGCCTCGCTTCGTCTTACGCTTACCTTTCACGCTCACTTGAGCGCGCCATGATCCATCATCGGTTTTAAAAATAGACGCCACTGAATATTCTCCGGTGCAATGTGCGGTGCAGTTTCGGTGCAGAATTTCAGAAAAGATAGCATATAAGCGGAAAAGCTTACAATTTGAAGTAACACTAAGAAAATGCTGGAGAGTAGATATTTAAAGGGATTGAGCAAGATAAGAAAGTGCAGGCATAAAAAAAGGCACCATAAATGGTGCCCGGGACCGGAATCGAACCGGTACGCTCGTTAAAGCGCAAGATTTTAAGTCTTGTGTGTCTACCAATTTCACCACCCGGGCATATCTGATTTTGGAGGCCGGAGTCGGAATCGAACCGGCGTTCACGGAGTTGCAGTCCGCTGCATGACCACTCTGCCATCCGGCCTTCTATCAGATTATCTTTTGATGGAGCGGGAAACGAGGCTCGAACTCGCGACCCCAACCTTGGCAAGGTTGTGCTCTACCACTGAGCTATTCCCGCGTCTCAAAAGACGGTGCCTATTCTATGTATTTGAGCTTTCACGTCAAGGAAAAAATCCAAATAAATAACTAACTTAGGCACTTTTTCTAAATCTGTTTAGTTTTTGTTCGACTCTTTAGGCATTAGCGCAGGCCAAGCCGCTTTTAGGTAAATATACATAGACCAAAGCGTTAATAAGGCCGCTGCGATTAGAACCGCTTCCCCAACATGAGCAGAAACCGTGTCTGGTCGACTGCCCAATAAAATGAAAATCGCCAACATTTGCATGGTGGTTTTCAGCTTACCAATGAAAGACACCGCAACACTGGCGCGTTTCCCCATTTCCGCCATCCATTCTCGCAATGCTGAAATAACGATCTCTCGTCCAACAATCACGGCACTGGCTAAGGTCAATAATGGGTTTGCGTAGCTTGCGACTAACAACACCAAAGCAATGGATACCATCAACTTATCCGCCACGGGATCAAAAAACGCCCCAAAGGGTGTGGTTTGATCCAGCTTCCTAGCCAGGTAACCATCTAACCAGTCTGTAAAAGCGGCCAAAGCAAATATAATCGCACTGGTGTAATAACGCCCTTCCCATGGTAAATAGTAGATCGCTACCAAAACAGGAATCATAAAGATCCGCACGGAAGTTAATATATTCGGTATGTTCATGTTATTCCTAATTTTTAAAGCATTCCTAGTTATTACGCTAAATGCACCAACACTTAGCCAAGCTTAACTCTTATGGAGGTAGAGATAAATTTCTTCCGCTTTTTTCGCGCTAATCCCTTTTACCTTTGCGATATTTTCCTGACTCGCTGACAACAGTTCTTGGTAGCCCCCAAAAGCCGTCAGTAGCTCTTTACGGCGATTTGGCCCAATACCGGGAATCTCTTCCAAGACGGAGTGACGTCGTTTCTTGTCACGTCTGCGGCGATGGCTTTTTACCGCAAACCTATGAGCTTCATCTCGTATATGCTGAATGAGGTGCAATGCGGCCGAATCTGGCGGCAGCACCACTTCATCTTCTTTTGAACCAATATATAAGGTTTCAAGACCGGGTTTGCGCGTATCGCCTTTTGCTACACCCAATAAAAAGATATCGACCAGACCAAGCTCTTTTAATACGGCTTCGGCTTGCGTTAATTGCCCTTTACCACCATCAATGAGCAAAACATCTGGTGCGTCCAACTCGCCACTTTTCACGCGTTTGTAACGACGAGTTAGAGCCTGCTTCATAGCACCATAATCGTCCCCTGCTTCCACACCTTCGATGTTAAAAGATCGATAGCGTTTTTTATCGGGGCCGTCGGGGCCAAACACCACGCAAGATGCCACAGTGGCTTCACCACTAGAGTGACTGATATCGAAACATTCCATGTGCATTGGCGCTTCTGAAAAACCTAATAGCTTTTGCAGCGCGGTGATACGACTAAAATGATTACGTTTATCAGAAAGCCTTGCTTGCAGGCCTTGTTCTGCGTTGAGTTTTGCTAGCTCTAACCAACGAGCACGTTGGCCTCTTACGTTATCTAGTACTTCGATTTTCTTCTGCGTGGTGGCAAAAATACCTTCCACCAGCGCTTCCGCATCGTCTAGTTGATGACTAATAATAAGCGTCTTAGGTAACTCTTGAATACCACCAAGGTAAAATTGAGCGATAAAAGACGATAATAATTCGCCTTCTGTGATTTCGATCGGCATTTTTGGGTAGTGGCTTTTGCTGCCAACCACCTTACCTTTGCGCACCATCATCACATGCACACACAAGCCACCCGGCTGAATAATGGCGGCGATGATATCGGCTTCGCCTGTTTGCCCATAAACGTGCTGCTGTTCTTGGATGTGTTTTAGCTGGATGATTTGATCTCGCAGCTCCGCTGCGCGTTCAAATTCCATGTCTGCGGCGGCGGCACTCATTTGCGCGCTTATTTCAGCGGTCAGCTCTTGGTCTTTGCCTTGTAAGAACATGCGCGCATGACGCACATCGTTTTCGTATTCTTCGTCACTAATCAGGTTCACACATGGCCCTGAGCAGCGTTTGATTTGATACTGCAAACAAGGGCGAGATCGGTTCGAATACGTGCTGTCTTCACACTGACGTACTTTGAAGACCTTTTGCATGGTGTTCAGACTTTCTTTGACGGCACTGCCGCTAGGAAACGGGCCAAACAAGGTACCTTTGTCGGTTTTATCGCCACGACGAAACAATAAGGCCGGATGATGGTGATTCGACAACAGAATATATGGGTAAGATTTATCGTCTCGCAACAAGATATTATAAGGCGGACGATGCTGCTTAATAAGCGTTTGCTCCAGAAGCAAGGCTTCCGTTTCGCTTTTGGTAACAGCAATTTCGATGGAGTGAATACGACTCACCAAGGCCATGGTCTTGGTCGTTAACCCTGTCACACGGAAGTAGCTCGCAACACGATTTTTTAGATTTTTTGCTTTTCCGACATAGAGCAACTCACCGTTTACGTCGTACATGCGATATACGCCCGGACGTGTGGTTAAGTTGCTAACAAAATGCTTAGGATCAAATTCTGAATGGCTCAAACAAACCTCGTTTTTCGCCTAGCCCATACCAAGTACATTGTAACGTATCGCTAGATGAATCAATTCCACATCACTGTCTATGTTTAACTTGGAAAAAATGCGAGTACGGTATGTGCTCACGGTTTTTGGACTAACATTGAGTAGATCAGCTATCTCATGGGATTTTTTACAATCAATAATCATCTGAGCTACTTGTAACTCCCGGTCGGACAATTGCCCTAAAGGCGAACCTTGTTCATCAATCGAGAACTTAGAAAGTGCCATTTTTTGGGCGATATTTTTGGATATGTAATGCTCGCCTCTGGACACCATTTCAATCGCCTCTAATATTTCGGAGGTTTTTGTGCCTTTCGTCAAATACCCTGACGCTCCAGCTTCTAGCAATTTTACTGGATACAAGTTGTCGTCCAATGCGGACAAACCGATAATTTTAATTCTCGGCATAATGCGCTTAATTTCTTTTGTGGCACCCAATCCACCAATTCCAGGCATATGAATATCCATGAGTATAATATCTGGCTGAAGCGTTTTACTGTGCGCTATTGCTTCTTCCCCAGAATGTACAACCCCGACTACATCAACGCCTTTTACATCCTGTAATACGCGACCAATTCCTTGGCTAACCACATCATGGTCGTCAACAATCAATACTTTTAGCATAACAACCTCACCAAACTGTCCTCTATCTGCGCCTCTCCTTCAAGGAAGAATAAAACACAAAGCATCCTGCTGATAACCAATTATATTGATAACAACCTTTCCGAAAAACTCATTTAATCAGGAAGATGGCCTTTATAACCCATTTCTTTCAGCTTTTGCTGACAAATTTCTCTATACCTTGCACGTACACCCGTTCCGCTGGTTTTTTGGGTGTAATAAAGCAAAGGCGTGATCTGTTCTTCATCAACAGAGAGTTCTTTGGCGATTACGTTTGCCAAGTCTTTTACGTTGAGGGTTTGCTTATTTTCAATCATGACAACTTTAGGAATGACTAAGCGTTCACCAGCAATCACTCGATCGACGACTTTCAGGTAGCTTTGCTCAAACAAAGGCCAGCTCACACGCTCTTCTTCGGATTTCAATTTGTACCAACCCACTTCAGAGCCCGCAAAAAATACCGCAGGGTGACTCCATTTATACCGTAAAGGATCCGTGCGACAAGCACACGCTTCTAGGTAAGCTGAACGAGGATCTACCAAACCGTAGGCTTTGTATGCGGTATTAATTAGCTTCAAAAAGTCCGCAATGGTCGGAGGCCAAGCATGAACTTCTTTGGTTCGCTCTACTGCGTACGCCAACAGAGGCTCTTGAAAGCCTTTTAAAGCAATGGCCCACTCACGCTTTGCAAGCTTCACTTCATCTGTGGTGCTGTAAGCTGACGCAAATTTATGGGTATAAATTGCTTTAAAGCGCGCAAACAACATATTTACTAGTACGCGAGTTTGTTGATCTGCTTCTGTCGGGCCGGAATCACGGGCAGCTCCGGCCGAACCATACTCACCAGTCTGTGTCGTGGATGTTGTTGAGGGCGTCGCTAACTTGTTCTCTAGAGGTTTTAGTAAATTTTGTACTGCCTGAGGTTCCTTCATATGAAGACCTATCCGATTGTTTGTATTGCCACTGACGTTTTACGTATTTAAAAAATTCGCTGTTCCAAGTTCTGACATTTTTCCGCTGCTCTTTGATTCTTAGCAAAAATTCGGCTTGTAGAGACAGCGCAAAATCACGAGCAATGCCAGCCTGACCAATTTGTTCTAATGTTGCCTCTTCCGGCTGCCATTGGTCGGGTTGCCTAGCGCGTTCTTTCTGCTCTAAGTATAAATCAAAATCCGTCACGCCTCGTCTGTCATTCACCACAGGGGGAGTGAACGGCGTTTCGTATTGTCGAACCGGTTGCTTTGCAGGATAGCTTTTTGGTTGCGGAGTAAATTCTTCCGTCTTATCCCGAGAAGCTCGATGCAATCTGTCCATTTTCTCCATCAATGGATCTTCTTTCGGCACTTTTTCTACTGCCGGTTTCATCGCTTGAGCGACTTTTTGGGATGACGCCAATTGAATCTCTAGGACTTCTTCTTGGCGCTGAAAACTTAGCAACTGACTAATCTGCAAATTTGTTAATAAACGCATGAGCATAGGCACTGTCCAGAAAGGCAGCTGTGCACTAAGTCGATTCATTTCAATTCGCACTACGTTCGCGCCTGAAAGGTAAGTATGCTGCTTTAGAAAGGTCAGCAATACTGTCTCTTCTAGACCAATCTGGGCGGCCATTGAAAATGATATCGGTAATGAATAGTCGTTATCCAACATAAATCTCGCTTCGCATAATTAGCACAACAGTCTATCAAAAGGCTTTGCCATTAGCACGACAACCTTACATGCAAACTGCGCTTCTTTTAATAAAAATAGTCCGTCTTTGACAGCATAAAAAAACACACCTATGCTGAAATAACAGCAAGGTGAACATCAAGTCTTCATGTATCGAGCCATTTGATTTTTTCTCCGTGCTGCATCGCGAACGTTACTCTGGAGGAAAGTAGTATGCACACTACCAAAATTTCTGGACACCATATCGACGTCACCCCAGCCATTAAAGACCACATCAATGAAAAACTTGAGAAAGTGTCAAAACTGACCGATCAAATTACTTCTGTTCAAGTCACTCTTCTTAAAGACAATAAATCCCAAAAAGCAGAAGCTTGCATACACTTACCGGGCAAAGAAATTTTCGCGGCGGCGTCTTCAGAAGACAGACTGTTTTACGCGATAGATGAAATGGTAGACAAATTAACCAGACAGGTAGACAAACACAAAACCAAACAAGCCTCTGCAACCAAGTCGTTAACATCTTAATCACGGGTTTCGAAACAAGTCGTAGCCAAGCAAACAAAACACCAAAAAAGCATCGATATCCTCGGTGCTTTTTTGGTATTTTGCATAGAATAAATAATCTAGCTTGAAGTTTGGAACTTTCAGCCTCATATTAAGTCTATTGAATGTCTTAAACCTTAAAGGAGTAATCTCATGCGTTACACAGAAGCCCTTTCGACACATACGTCACAAGCGGCAAACAAAACGCTCCGCAATACATACGGGCTGTTGTCGCTTACCCTTTTGTTCAGCGCCTTCACTGCGGGCATGAGCATGGCATTAAACCTCCCACATCCGGGACTCATTATTACTCTTGTAGGCTTTTATGGCTTACTTTTCCTAACACACAAGTTTAAAAACAGCTCTGCTGGTATTTTGTGTGTATTCGCTCTGACTGGTTTCATGGGCTTAACCCTTGGTCCAATCCTGACGGCTTACTTGAGCCTATCAAACGGCTCTAGCTTGATCATGAGCGCATTAGGCATCACTGGCCTATCTTTCCTAGGCTTGTCAGCTTACGCACTTATTTCTAAGAAAGACTTTAGTTTCCTAAATGGATTCATCACAGTCGGCTTCTTTGTCTTGCTGTTTGCTGTCATTGCCGGATTTTTCGTTCAGATGCCAGCGTTGCAAATCTTCATCTCTGCAGGTTTTGCCTTGTTCTCTGCAGCGGTTATCTTATTGCAGACTAGCGAAATCGTACGTGGTGGTGAAACTAACTACATCATGGCTACTGTGAACTTGTATGTTTCTCTATACAACATGTTCCTAAGCGTATTGTCTTTACTTGGCATGGCTAACGACGATTAATCCTAATTAGCATTTTTAAAAGGCCGCTGACTGCGGCCTTTTTTGTGTGTAAAATTTACCGTATCTCATGCCAAGGTTATTTTTAATGCAATACACTCTGCTCATTACGGGTTCGCCTTATCACAGCAAAGCCTGTCACACTGCACTGCGCTTCATTCGTGCTGCTCTGAATAAATCCCCCGATAGCATCAAAGGTGTCTTCTTTTATGAAGATGCTGTATTAATTGGCAACCAAGTGGCACAGCCGCCCAGGGATGAAATCAACCTCACCCGAGCATGGCAAGAAATAGCAGAACAAAATAACATTCCACTGTATTTATGCATTGCCGCGGCGGTAAGACGTGGCATTATCAATGAAGGTGAAAGTCGTCGCTATGAACTAGAACAGCATACGCTTGCGGAGCACTTTCAGCTTGAAGGCTTGGGGACTCTTGTTGATCTTATGAACACAACCAACAAAATTATTCAGTTTAGGTAGCCTCATGAAACACACTTTGATCCACCTAAATACCAGCCCCTATTCGAGCTTGGCTTGTAAAGAAGGACTAGATCTAGCTCTCGTATTGGCCACATTCGAGCAACCTGTTGATTTATGCTTATCCGGCGCGGCGTTGGCGCTTTTATCTGACGCTCAACAACCAACAGCGGAACATGGCAAAAACCTGCACAAGCTGCTCGCTGGACTCGAGTTTTATGATATTGAAAACGTCTATATAGAAAAAAACCATTCATGGCTGAATAGCACCACTTCATGGCAAGGCGTCACACCACTGGATAGTACCGAGTGGCAGACAATGTTTTCACAATACCAACAGGTTTTTCGGTTTTAATTATGCGACTCCACCAGATAAATCAACTCGATTACCCTGCCTCACTAGAAACAACGTGGCAAAATAGCCTGCAAGCAGGTGACCAAGTCTTACTGATTGAAGACGGTTTTCTAAAAAGCATTCAGTACGCTGAGAAGATGCAAACTCTTATAAAAGAAAAAGAGATCACTCTTTATTATTTGCAAAGTGATGTTGCTGCCTATGGCTTATCGCCAACAGTCGGTGTCGCACTTACAGACGAAGAATGGGTAGAGTTAACGTTTGCAGCAGAAGCAAATATAAGTTGGTAATCAATATGACAGACAATACTTTGGTTTTAGATGAAGAAGGCTATTTGCTAAACCTGCAAGACTGGACACCAGAACTTGCTAACCAACTCGCCCAAGAGGTTGAAATCGAGCTAACGGACGCGCACTGGGAAATCATTTATTTATTACGAGATTTCTATGAAGAATTTGAAGTGTCACCCGCCATGCGACCATTAGTCAAAGCCGTATCCAAAAAACTTGGCGCGGAAAAAGGCCGTAGCATTTATTTGATGACGCTTTTCCCGGGTAGCCCACCTAAGCTAGCCGCTAAAATTGCTGGTCTTCCAAAACCCGCGAACTGCCTGTGAGTCACTTGTAAATGTTTCTGTCGGCCTAAAGACCGACCTACAGATGATTGATTTTTGTAGGTCGTGCTTTAGCGCGACAAGGTTTCAGATTAAATATAGAGTGCTTTTTTGTCGGCCTAAAGACCGACCTACAGGTGACTGATTTTTGTAGGTCGTGCTTTAGCGCGACAAGGTTTCAGATTAAATATAGAGTGCTTTTTTGTCGGTCTGAAGACCTAAAAAATTACAAAATGGTATCTTGCGACTACTAATACTTACCATACCATTCTAATTTACTCTGCAAAGCCACCACTTCACCAATAATAAGCAACGCTGGTGATTTAGCTTCATTTACCACAGATACGTCATAAACATCTTGAATTGTGGATGTAAAAACACGTTGCTCACGCGTGGTACCTTTCTCGACAATTGCCACTGGCATAGACGGACTCATACCAAAGCGTATCAACGACTGACTAATGTCTTTAAGCCCAGTTAACCCCATGTAGATCACTAAAGTTTGCGCAGGATGCACCAATTCTTCCCAAGGCAACTCCGTCGTACCATCTTTCAAGTGACCCGTTAAAAATCGAACCGACTGGGCATAATCACGATGGGTTAACGGAATCCCAGCATACGCAGCACAACCAGCCGCCGCCGTGACACCCGGAACCACTTCAAAAGGAACGCCCTCTTCGATCAGCTCTTCCAGCTCTTCACCGCCGCGCCCAAAGATAAATGGATCTCCACCTTTTAATCGCACCACCATGTGCCCTTCTTTGGCTTTTCTTGCGAGCAAGCTATTGATCTCATCCTGAGGAAGGCTGTGCAAAGACTTGGCTTTACCTACGTACATTTTTTCTGCTGACTCAGGAATTAGCTCAATAATTTCTTTGCCAACCAAGCGATCATACAGCACCACATCTGCCTTTATTAATAATCGATGCGCTTTCAACGTCAGCAATTCTGGATCACCCGGACCCGCACCGATCAAATACACCTTACCCGTCATAATCTTTCTTACCCAATCACATAAAAAAGCCTCTTTAAGAGGCTTTTTTGTTTTAAAGCAATTTACTTATCAGTACGAAACACTCTCAACCAAACCCATCCAGCTGAAAGGTTTACCTGCACTGCAAGCCTATCAATTACGCTTTTTGCAATACTGTTTTGCCGCCCATATACGGCACCAAGACATCCGGGACACGTACACTACCGTCAGCATTTTGGTAATTTTCTAGCACAGCAACCAAAGTACGACCCACAGCCAAACCAGAACCATTTAAAGTATGAGCAAGCTCTGGGCGACCCGTCTCCGGATTACGCCAACGTGCCTGCATACGGCGGGCTTGGAAATCCCACATATTAGAGCAAGAAGAAATCTCACGGTATTTGCCCTGACCAGGCAACCATACTTCAATATCGTAAGTTTTGTGCGCAGAGAAACCAAGATCACCACCACACAAGATCACAGTACGATAAGGAAGTTCTAGCTTCTGTAGAATCACTTCTGCGTGACCAACCAATTCCTCCAGCACCTGCTCAGAGATATCTGGACGACAAACGTGGACTAGCTCAACTTTTTCGAATTGGTGCTGACGAATCATGCCGCGAGTATCACGACCATAGCTGCCTGCTTCACTGCGGAAACAAGGCGTATGTGCAACAAACTTCTTGTGCAGATCCGCATCGTTTAAAATTTCATCACGCACCAGGTTTGTTACAGGCACTTCTGCTGTTGGAATCAAATAAAGATCGTTGTTGCCGCTTTCTTTATCCACTGGCACTTTAAACAAATCCGCTTCGAACTTAGGTAGCTGGCCTGTTCCTTTTAAGGAATGAGCGTTCACCAAGTAAGGCACATACACTTCGGTATAACCATGCAAGTCAGCATGAGTGTTGATCATGAATTGCGTTAGAGCGCGGTGTAGACGCGCTAAATCAGAATGCATAACGGCAAAGCGAGAACCGGTAATCTTCACTGCTGCTTCAAAATCCAGCATATCCATCGCTTCACCAAGATCAACGTGATCTTTTGGTTCAAAGTCGAATTGCTTAGGTGTACCCCAACGACGTACTTCTACGTTATCGTCTTCGGTCTTTCCTTCTGGAACAGAAGCATGCGGTAAGTTTGGAATACCTTCTAATAAGCTTTCCAGCTCGTCTTGAATTTGGGTTAGTTGTGCTTTTGCCGCTTCAAGGTCGTCACCCAGCGTCGCTGTTTGCGCTTTTAATTCAGCCGCTTTTTCTTTATCGCCAGACTTCATCGCCTGACCAATTTCTTTGGATACTGAATTTCGGGCTTGTTGCAGCTGCTCCGTTTCTACTTGAATGGCTTTACGACGCTCTTCTAAGGAAGAAAAAGTCGCCACATCCAACTCATAGCCTTTCTTTTTAAGTTGAGCCGCAATGGCTTCTGGGTCAGCGCGTAATGCTTTAATGTCTAACATCTCTGCAACAATATCCTTCAAACAGTGTATAAAAATAAATTAGGGTATTTTCAAATAATATAAGAGATCAGAACAAACGCGCGAGCGTCATTCCAACCGCCAAACCAACAATACCCAAAATGCAGCTTAATAATAAATAGCTTACTGCAGTTAGCCAAGCCTGCATGTTAATAAGGGAGACAATTTCCAATGAAAAAGTGGAAAAAGTAGTAAATGCACCTAAAAAACCCACCATAATTAATGGACGATAAGGTTCAAGTGACGGCAGACGCTCACTAATCAGCACAAACGCCACTCCCATCAACACGCAACCCAAGACGTTCACTACCATAGTGGCGAAGGGAAAATGGTATTGCCAGTGGGTATTAACCCACTTAGACATACCATAACGACTCAATGCGCCCAGCGCACCGCCAACAGCTATCATTAGATACATCATAGTTTGTCCTCTTGAGACAAGAAACCATAGCGTTGTAATGGACTTTGGTCATCTAAATCTGACAACCAAGCCAGTTTGTCATTGATCTTTTTCTCTAGGCCGCGATCTGTCGGCTGATAATAACGCATATCCGCCAATTCTTCTGGCATATAATTTTCGCCAGCAGCGTAAGCATGCTCTTCATTGTGAGCGTAGCGATATTCATCACCGTGCCCCATGCTTTTCGCCAATGAAGTGGGAGCATTGCGTAAATGCGCAGGCACTTCATAACTAGGCTGTGCCGCAACATCTGACATTGCTTGGTTAAACGCTTTGTATACCGCGTTACTCTTAGGCGCACACGCCATGTAAACCACCGCTTGAGCTATCGCACGATTCCCTTCTCCTGGGCCAACACGTTCAAAAACATCCCATGCGTTTAGACCGATTTGTAAGGCTCGTGGATCGGCATTGCCAATATCTTCTGAGGCAATCGCCAATAAACGTCGTGCAATATACAAAGGATCACAGCCACCATCCAGCATTCGCGCCATCCAATATAAGGCACCATCAGGAGAAGAACCACGAACCGATTTATGAAAGGCGGAAATTTGATCGTAAAACACATCGCCTTTACGATCAAAGCGGCGAAGACTTCCTCCAAGGACGTCTTCAAGCTGTTCTTGGGTAACTTTACAACCAGGTTCAACCAAATCCGACAAAATCTCTAAAAAATTAAGCCCTCGTCGAATATCGCCATCAGCAGCCTGAGCCAACACAGATAAAAAATAATCCTCTATCTGAAAGCCATTTTCGAGGCTTTTTAGGGCCCGAACCAATACAAGCTCCACTTCTTCGACACTTGGTGTTTTTAAACGATAGACTCGCGCCCGAGATAACAGAGCGGAATTCAATTCAAAAGCAGGGTTTTCGGTAGTAGCACCGATAAACAAAAACGTGCCATCTTCGATATAAGGCAAAAAGGCGTCTTGCTGTGACTTATTAAAACGGTGTACTTCATCAACAAATAAAACGGTCTGAGTGCCATTCATCATGCGTAGTTGCTTTGCTTGATCTACCGCAGCACGAATTTCCTTAACACCAGACATGACCGCTGATATTTCAATAAATTGCGCATCAAGGGCGTGAGATAAAAGCTGGGCAAAGGTCGTTTTACCAACACCGGGAGGACCCCAAAGAATAAAGGAATGACAGTGTCCTGTTTCTACCATTCTGCGCAACGGTTTTCCCGGACCCACCAAATGCGACTGGCCAATATAATCATCCAGACTCGCTGGCCGCATTTTTGCGGCCAAAGGCTGATAGGCCTCTGGCGGCACATCCGAAAAAAGATCTTTCATTACTGACCTTCTACAATAACATCCACGTTAGCTGGCAAATCCAACACAAAGTTTTCTTTTGCTACGCCTTCATGCGTCTCAACATTCTTAAATTCGATAACCGTGGTTTGCCCAAGGGTATCTAAAATACTCATGGCGCTGATCACTTTATTTTTAAAAGACAGAGTCAGTGCTTGAAAGAGGTCTTGATCGTCTTTTGGTGCCAAGCGAAATTTCTCAGCCCCCAATACACTCACATCATAATGAGGAAGCACATCCGCTGCTGGTTGTCCTAAAAGAGCCGCTGGCGAATTACCAACCGCACCTGACAATGGTTTTTTCGTTGCTTGCTCTAAATCCACATCCCAAACAGTGATGTATTTGCCATCAGAAATAATACGCTGGGAAAAAGGCGTCACACTGTCCCAAACAAATTGATTAGGTTTAGCCAAGAGAAAGACACCCTCACTCACTTGAAGCTGCTTCCCCTTTTCATCGTATGTCACTTGTCGGAACTCACCTTCAATATTTCGGTTCATTTCCAGTAAACTTTCTATTGAACCAGACGCATTGTCCTCTGCCTGCACTAGCGTCGATTGAAAAATAGCTAAAAAGCCAAACAGCGCGAAAGTGACGAATTTATTAACCAAAATGTATCTCCACTCATATAAACATAAAGCCCCAGAACGAAACTAGGGCCATCGACTTTTACTCTGGAATCAATATATCTCTTTGTCCATTGGTTCCCATTGGACCAACCAAACCAGCGGCCTCCATTGCTTCAACCAAGTTAGCTGCTCTGTTGTAACCTATTTTCAATCGACGTTGAATAGAAGAAATCGAAGCTTTACGCGTTTCAATGACAATTTTCACAGCTTCATCATAAAGTGCATCTTTGTCTTCACCGCCACCATCGGTCATTAAGTCTTCTGGGTTCACAACAACATCCTGAATGTATTCAGGCTCTCCACGCTGTTTCCATTCTTCTACTACCGCATGAACTTCCTCATCCGATACAAACGCACCGTGCACACGAATTGGGGTTGGCAAGCCAGCTGGAAGGTACAACATATCGCCCATACCCAAAAGCTGATCCGCTCCACCTTGATCAAGTATGGTTCTTGAGTCAATCTTCGACGATACCTGAAACGCCATACGTGTTGGAATATTCGCCTTAATCAAACCTGTAATAACATCCACAGATGGACGCTGGGTCGCTAGAATTAAGTGAATCCCCGCTGCCCTCGCCTTCTGTGCTATACGGGCAATCAGCTCTTCTACTTTTTTACCAACTATCATCATCATATCGGCAAATTCATCGACTATAATAACAATGTACGGCAAAGGCTCTAAATACGGCACCGTTCGCGCCACACCATCTTCTGAAAACATAGCCATTTCTGGCTGCCACAATGGATCTTCGATTGGCTTGCCTGCTTCAATAGCATCACGAACTTTTTTGTTGTAACCCGCAATATTACGCACACCAAGCTTTGACATAAGTTTGTAGCGACGCTCCATTTCATCTACCGACCAACGCAAGCCATTGGCAGCGTCTTTCATGTCAGTTATAACAGGCGTTAATAGGTGCGGAATACCTTCATAAATCGACAATTCAAGCATTTTCGGATCGACCATGATCATACGCACTTCATCAGGTGTCGATTTCAATAACATACTTAAAATCATGGCATTTACACCCACCGATTTACCAGAACCTGTCGTACCAGCAACCAACACATGAGGCATTTTAGCTAGGTCGACAACAACAGGCTCGCCAGAAATGTCATGACCCAATGATAAGGTCAATGGCGAAGACAATCGCTCGTAGGCATCGCAATTAATCACTTCTGAAAAGTAGACGGTATCACGAACTTGGTTCGGAATTTCAATCCCGATCGTCGACTTACCGGCAATCACTTCAACCACACGAACACTCATCACACTCAAGGAGCGCGCAAGGTCTTTTGCTAAGTTGGTAATTCGAGAGACTTTCACGCCTGGCGCTGGCTGAATTTCAAACCGTGTAATGACCGGACCTGGGTTCACTTCAACCACTTCGGCTTTGACACCAAAATCTTGTAGGCGCTGCTCTAATAATTCAGACAAGGCTAATAATTCATCTTCAGAATAACCGCCCTGCTTAGGTTTTGGCTTAGTCAAAACGGAACGATCCGGTAAAGAGTAAGCCTCTGTTTTTTTACTGCTTTCCGCTTCATCAGAGTAAGGACCGCCAAGAGAATCCAACTGCTTCGCTTCAGACAAAGTACGAAAAGCAGGTTTGTGTGCTGGCGGGATCTCTGCTGGTGCCGCTTTATCAGAACTAAACAACATCGCATCAGCTTGTTCTTTGGAAATACCGGACGAAACAGCAGCAGCCTCAGGTTGGGTTTGAGGCTCTTTTACTGGCTGTTTATATTGCGGTGTGCTCGTAGCTTTTGTTACGTCGTCACTTTGATCTGACCAAGACTCTTCTATATAAAGCGTGTCACCAAAGTTAACGTCTTTATCGTCAAAGGCTAAACCATCGGAAGTTAAATCATCAAAACCACCAAGCTCTGGCTCCGTATGAGCGACAAATTCTTTATCGGATTTATCTTCCTTAGCTTTTGAAGATCGCACTTTTGAAAACAAAGCAGACATACTAAATTTGGATTTCTTAGAGTCATCGGAACTTGAGCCTTCATTTTCCGCAACCGATTCCTCAAACAAAATATCCACCGCTGGCTGCTCTTTCTGTGCCTTTCTTCTTTTTCGGACTATAGCAGGCTCTTCTACTTCATCAGAAACAGCTTCTAGATCAACAAGCTCATTCCTCTTATTGGCCTTTAGCTCTCGTCTGCTAATCCATTTTTGACGGACAAACATAGCAAAGTTGTACGCTTTTTCACCTAAGCGGTCCATCAAACTTAACCAATGCACCTGAGAAAGCAGAGTGAATGACAAAATCACTAACGCCAAGCTAACTAAAGTCGCACCATCATAACCAATGAAGCCATACATCAAAATGCCAAGTGCGCGCCCTAAAATGCCACCCGTGCCATATTGCAAAGAAGGTTCACCGACTGAATGCAAAAAACACAGTACGGATCCAAAACATAAATACAAAATACTACCGATGGTACAAAGCAAGGCGTTATTAAGAGGCAATAAGGAATGTGGGTTACGCCACAAAATGATCGCCACCCAAAAGAACAAAGGCGGTAAAGAATAGAATAAAGACCCGAAAAAGCCGGACGCCAAATCGGCAATAATGGCGCCAATTGGCCCCATAGAATTCTGGATAGCGGCTCCGCTGCCAGAATAAAACCAACCAGCATCGTCTGGATTATAAGTATAGGTCGCCAAACCAAAAAAGAATAAACACAATAAAGCAGCTATAAAGGCCGCCTGTTTGGCAAACAACTCCCAAATTGGTGATCGTACAGACTCACTCATTTTTTCTGACAAAACGCGCCTTCCTATTTCATGCTAACCAAAACAAAATAAGCTCCATTCAAAGGAGCCATAAGTTTGCTAAGCTTACCATAAAAAAAGCCAACCCAAAGGGTTGGCTTTCGCTTTAACTCGTAAAGGTGTTCCCATTTTCAGAGAAGACCTTTAGGGGAATCGCTTAGAAAGAAACTTTAGCGCCAACTACAGAGTAGTCAGAATCATCAGCTTCGTATGATAGGTAAGAAGCGTAGAATGTTACATCGCCTGGAGTGTAGTAAGCAGTAAATTCAGTACGTCCTTGATCTACTAGATCTGAACCAACAACCAAACCAGCATCGTCAGAGTTTGTAGCATTTGCTTCGCCACCACGAGTGTAATATTGAGCAGCAAAAGATAGCTGTTCAGTAACAGGTAGATCAATACCAATACCTGTATTCATTACATCTGCATCATCGATTGAACCTACACGAACGAAAGAAGACAATGTTGCCATACCAAGAGGTGCTTTAACACCAACAGTTAAAAGCTGGTTATCGACGTCGTCAGACATTTTGTAGCCAGCAGATACACCCAAAGTTACACCACTAAATTCTGTTGTGTATGCAGCAGCCAAAGAACCTACATTTGTACCTTCTTCAATTTCTAGTGCTACTGTAAGGTTTTCGTTAACCATGTAACGAACACCTAGGTCATCACCAAAATCTTCTTTAGCATTGTCATTATCTTCTTCAACGCCAGCATTGTAAGCAACAGAGTCTAGAATAGTGCCATCGAAGTCACCAAACTGAACTGCACCTTGTTTAACGTAGATTTCGTCTAGATCAAAACCATCTGGACCACTTTCCATGTCAAGATCAAAGTACACAAGACCAGTATCACCGATGATATTCACTTCACCACGAGAAGCTGCAGCATCGCTTTCACCGCTACCTTCTGCATTAGATTGATATTCAAGACCAGCAGTACCAGTAAAAACTGGCTCAGCAGCAAAAGTAGCAGTAGAAACAGCAGCCGCAACAGCAGACACTGCAAACACAGAAGCAAGTTTAATCGCTTTCATTCAAGATTCCCCTTTATATTATATTGTGTGGCCTTGTAGACCCTTTACTGATTTTCGTCTAACCAAGAAACGTTGCTAAATCAACGACTCATGTATCTTAAAACCGATCAGTTTCACTTTTGTGACACCTGCCAAAAAAGTAAATTATCTGCAGTTCCCAACACCGTATTCCATAATCTTTTCGAACTACCGTTTAGGACTGCATCGATTAAAACCAAGTTTTCCATTACTGGTCAAGCTTTCCTTGCACTTTTTTTCTTTTTTTTTTCATTTTGCCCCCTTTATTGAGCAAAAAACACCCAATAAAGGCAACAAAGGTCAAAACGCTCTAATTATTCATGCACATTCTTACGCTTTAAGCATAACATTGTGTCAATAAGTCGCAAGTAGAATGTTTTTTCCTCCTCAGTTCAAATATCGGAGTTAGATTGTTTTTCTTTAATTTTTTTGTCATTTTTTTCTCTACGATAGTTTTTCGCGCTAAAAAAACTATAATTGACGCCCTCAGACCACATTAAACATTTAGGCTAGCTAGACAAATGTCAGATTCCGAAAATAACGACGCTCACGAACTCTTGTTACTTTCAGAGTCACCCTACGACACGCCGGACCCTCATAAAGCCCTTCAAGAGCCTGAAGGCCTCTCTGCCGTTGGTGGGGATCTGACAACAACACGCTTACTTCACTTGTACAGTAAGGGCTTTTTCCCGTGGTTTAGCGACCCAGACCCTATTCTGTGGTGGCACCCAGAACTGAGGTGCGTGTTGATTCCCGAACATTTCCATGCCTCTAAATCACTCAAAAAAGCCTGCAGAAAAGAAAACTGGATGTATTCGGTCAACCAGGCTTTTGAGTCTGTTATCGGCTACTGCTCTTCCTTACGAGCGGACAAGGAAGGGACCTGGATATCCAATGACATCAAAGCAGCCTATACAAAACTCCATAAACTGGGCTATGCCCATTCAATTGAAATTTGGCTTGATGAAAAACTGGTTGGTGGTTTTTATGGGGTAGCTATGGGCAAAATGTTTTTTGGCGAATCCATGTTTTCACTGCATCCAAATGCGTCTAAGATTGCATTAAAAACATTTTGCGACCTCGCTAAGGATTGTCATATTGAGCTCATCGATTGCCAGGTCGAGTCAGAGCATCTACTTTCGCTAGGGGCTAAACAGCTGCCTCGCAATGATTTTTGCGCAGCACTTACTGACCTCATTCCCAAGATAGAAAAGAATTTAAAACTCATCAACATCGGAAAAAATTCAGGCAAATGCCCACTGTGATACAAAAATAGACGCAATCAGAATGCAACTAGGTTTGCCTTACGCTGCATTTTTAGGCAAAATACGCTCGATCAAAATTCAGACGTCGCTAAATACACAATTATGATTTAGATATTTAGCGCTCAACCGACCAAGAGAAACATCTTTTTTCTTCGTCTGCAGACCTTGGCGCTCTTAAGGTCGGCGTCTACTAAACAAATAGTAAGTTAACACTATAGGACACATATTGTGGCAAAAGAAGAAGGCTTAGAAATGGAAGGCACTATCATTGATACGTTGCCTAATACCATGTTCCGTGTTGAATTAGAAAACGGACACATCGTAATCGCACATATCTCTGGTAAAATGCGCAAAAACTACATTCGTATTTTAACTGGCGACAAAGTTAAAGTTGAGCTAACACCTTACGACCTATCTAAAGGCCGTATCGTATATCGCGCACGTTAATTTAAGCTGCCTTAACAAAGCAACTTAAAGTAAACGACATAAAAAAACCGGACACTGTCCGGTTTTTTTATGTCTGCTTTTCACCATCTCCCTCCTCCCTTTGATTTAGGAAGGAGGGTTATCAACTAATGAACCACAGCTTCTTTAATCACCTCAAACTGCAGTTCATCACTTTTCTCATCCAAAGACACTTTGACATGACCACCGTCGTGTAGCTCCCCAAATAGGATATGATCCGCCAAAGGCTTCTTCAGATGCTCCTGGATCACTCGCGCCATCGGACGTGCACCCATTTGACGATCATAACCTTTGTTCGCTAACCAGCCTCTGGCTGTGTCTGAGACCTCTAACAAGACCCCTTTCGGATCCAGTTGCGCCTGCAACTCCACCAAGAACTTATCAACAACATTGAAAATAATACGCTCATCAAGCTGCTGAAACTGAATAACAGCGTCAAGGCGGTTTCTAAATTCTGGCGTGAATGTGCGATTAATCACTTCCATACCATCTGTCGAATTATCCTGACTTGAGAAACCAATAGAACGTCGCGCTAATTCTTCTGCACCAGCATTTGACGTCATTATCAGGATCACATTACGGAAATCCGCCTTGCGCCCATTATTATCGGTCAAAGTACCATGGTCCATTACCTGCAAAAGCAAGTTAAAGACTTCTGGATGAGCTTTCTCGATCTCATCCAATAGCACCACGCTATGCGGATTCTTTGTTACCGCTTCGGTTAATAAGCCGCCTTGATCAAAACCAACGTAACCTGGTGGCGCACCAATCAAACGCGATACCGCATGACGCTCCATGTATTCGGACATATCAAAGCGTATAAGCTCAAGCCCCAGCTGCTTAGCAAGCTGTTTAGTCACTTCCGTCTTACCAACCCCCGTTGGGCCAGCCATCAAGAAAGAACCGATAGGCTTCTGCTCAGCTTTCAGCCCAGCACGAGACAATTTAATCGCAGCTGATAGGGAATCAATCGCGTTATCCTGACCAAACACCACCATTTTCAGGTTGCGCTCTAGGTTAGATAGCACTTGCCTGTCGTCTGAGTTAACCGCTCTAACTGGTACTCTGGCAATTTTAGAAACAATGTCTTCAATATCGGCAACAGTAATAACTGTTTTACGTTTGTCTTCCGGCTGAAGGCGCTGATAGGCACCTGCCTCATCAACAACATCAATGGCTTTATCTGGCATATGACGGTCCGTCACATAGCGCTGAGCAAGCTCTGCCGCAGCCAATAAAGCCGGTTCTTCATACTTAATTTTGTGATGTTCTTCGAAAGCACCAATGATGCCTTTCAAAATCTGATAAGTATCATCAACACTTGGCTCGTTTACATCGATCTTTTGGAAACGACGCGCCAGTGCATGGTCTTTTTCAAATACGCCACGGAATTCTTGGAACGTGGTCGAACCAATACAGCGCAAACCACCAGAACTCAAGACAGGCTTAAGCAAGTTAGAGGCGTCCATAACGCCACCAGAAGCCGCACCAGCCCCAATGATGGTATGAATTTCATCGATAAACAAAATGGCGTTCGGTAATTTTTTCAGTTCGCCGAGCAACTGCTTTAGGCGTTTTTCAAAATCACCACGGTATTTTGTGCCTGCTAATAACGCACCCAAATCCAAGGAATAGACAACGCCATCAGCGATAACATCAGGCACCTGTCCATCAACAATACGTTTTGCTAAACCTTCAGCAATGGCTGTTTTACCAACGCCAGACTCACCAACTAAAAGAGGGTTGTTTTTACGACGACGAGAAAGTGTTTGTATCACTCGCTCTACTTCGTATTCACGACCAATTAATTTATCAATCTTTCCAGCTTTAGCTTCTTCGTTGAGATTGGTAGCAAATTTTTGTAGAGGTGCCGTTGTTGTATCGTCAGCTTCGTCATCATGATCCAAGTCTTGAGAAGCCGCGTCACCTGTTTTAGAAATGCCATGCGCCACATAATTGACCACATCTATTCGAGCAACGCCATGTCGCTTAAGAAGATAAACCGTCTGACTCTCTTGTTCGCTAAAAATCGCCACCAGCACATTCGCACCAGTCACTTCACGCTTACCAGAGGACTGAACATGAAAAACAGCACGCTGCAATACCCTCTGAAAGCCTAAGGTAGGTTGAACTTCACGCTCTTCGTCGTCTTCAGGAATAAGAGGCGTTGTGCTATTAACAAACTCCTCAAGCTCCTTACTTAAGATGTCTAAATTGACACCACATGCTTTTAGGACGCTTGAAGCAGCGCCATTTTCGATAAGAGCTAATAATAAATGCTCAACCGTCATGAATTCATGGCGCTTGTCACGCGCCGCCTTGAAAGCTGTGTTCAGGGTTTGCTCTAGTTCTTTATCTAACATTGCTATTCCCTCACTCTGAATCAGTCGACCTTTTGTAGGTCACACATTAAGGGGTGCTCATTTTGTTCCACGAACTGTTGTACCATTGCTACTTTGGTTTCAGCAATATCAAAGGGATAAATTCCACAAACACCTTTCCCTTTCATATGTACTTCTAACATTACCTGATTAGCCTTCTCCCCATCCATAGAAAAAAAACGTTGTAACACAAATACGACAAAATCCATTGGCGTATAATCATCATTAAACAACACCACCTGATACATAGAAGGCGGTTTTAGTTCTGTTTCCTCTGGAGCAATCGCAATACTCGAATGCCCGTGTTGTTCATCATCTTCTGATACTAGTCTAATTTTCTGATCTACAATCATTCCACGCCTCTGAGGCTACAATTTTTCACATAAACAGCCAAATATGAAACATTATCACTCATATACGGCCGTTTCTTAAAAACAGATTACCACTTGAATTTTACAAATACCAAAAGGGCTTCTACGCTTTTATTGGGGCGACCAAATGTGCAATCAATGCTTATTGATGAAATTCTAGCACTGATTGACCAAAACAATTCGCACCTATTTAGCAATCTAAGCTATCCGAACTATATTTTTAAATCTAACAGCTCGCTATTACAGGCTAACTATGTTCTGAGTGGATAAGGAGTGGCTCATGCATCACGGATCAGTAAAGTGGTTTAATAATGCGAAAGGATATGGATTCATTGTCTCGGAGGATTTTAATGAAGATTTATTCATTCATTATTCTGCGATCAATGTAGAAGGATATAAAACCCTAAAAGCAGGACAGGCAGTGACATTTGATGTCGAACCAGGGGAAAGAGGGTTGCACGCTATTGAAATAAATCCAACTATTTCAAATCAAGAGGATTCAGCCAAGAGCGACTCAAAAACACAACCAGCATAGCATCAAGCCTAATCGCTATCCTTAGACGAATTTGTTATCTTACTCCCTTTACGGGGAGTGAGACGATCACTCGAGTCTTTATTAACCTCAAAACGCCCGCTTATAAGCATCTATTTACTCCATGCCTTCAAACTTAATTTTATTTAATAAACCCTTTCGAGTTCTAAGTCAGTTTTCTGCAGAAGGAGATAAATCCACCCTTGCAGATTTCATTGATGCGCCTGAATTCTATCCTGCAGGACGACTAGACTTTGACTCGGAAGGATTATTACTGCTTACCAACCAAGGTGCGTTACAGCATATTATCGCGTCTCCAGACTTTAAAATGCCAAAGACCTATTGGGTTCAGGTAGAAGGTGATATTTCAGATAGCGCATTAGAAAAACTTAGGCAAGGCGTTGAGCTAAAAGATGGGCTGACCAAACCCGCCAAGGCGGAACGCATGGCAGAACCCGATGTTTGGGAAAGATCACCGCCCGTTCGCTACCGTGAAGCCATCCCAACCAGTTGGCTATCACTGCAGATTCGAGAAGGAAAAAATAGACAAGTACGCCGAATGACCGCCGCGGTTGGCTTTCCAACACTCAGATTAATTCGCTATGCCATTGGCCCATACACTTTAGAAAACACAGAAATTGGCCAATGGAAACATATAGAGCCAACGGACATTTTACTAAAAGAGGTCACTCAGTTTGAAGAGCAAAGAAAGAGAAAGACTGCCACATCTAACCGTCGCCGCCCTAGTGAGAAAGGACACTCAAGACCCCAAGGCAACAAAATATCTCATGGTGAAGGAGTGGCAAGACGGAAACCTAGTTCTAAACCAGCCAGCAGGTCACGTCGAAAATAATGAAAGCGTTATAGAAGCCGTTATCCGTGAAACAAAAGAAGAGTCTGGCTGGATAGTAAAACCCGTCGGTTTACTGGGTATGTATGCATTTACCCCTTTCGAAGGCGCCGACACTTATCATCGCCTGTGTTTCTTATGCGAGCCCGTAAGCCAAAGCGACGAACCGCTCGACGATGACATTGTTTCTAGCCACTGGCTAAGTTATGAAGAAATTATGGCACTGCCTCATCGCAGCCCATTAATTAAGGCCTGCATTGAAGATTCATTGAATAACCCCATTATCTCCTTATGCTTCCTATCGGATCAATTTCTTCAACCTGAGAAAGTGATACAATAACGAATATTAAATTAATCTGTGGTCTTGCCTCTTCGCTTGACCAAATTAACAGCCGAGAAATAACAGCACATGAAAGACAGTCCTATTGCGAACAACGCAAACAGCTCAAAAAAAGTCATTGTCGGCATGTCCGGCGGCGTCGACTCCTCTGTATCTGCACTTATCTTGATGCAACAGGGTTATCAGGTTGAAGGTCTTTTCATGAAGAACTGGGACGAAGATGATGGCACTGAATATTGCACTGCAAAAGATGACCTTGCCGATGCCCAAGCCGTATCGGATAAATTAGGTATCAAACTGCATACCGCCAATTTTGCAGCAGAATATTGGGACAATGTCTTCGAGCACTTCCTTGCCGAATACAAAGCTGGACGTACACCAAACCCAGATATTTTGTGCAATAAAGAAATCAAGTTTAAAGCATTTTTGGAATACGCCATGGCACTCAATGCCGATTATATTGCCACTGGACACTATGTTCGTCGTGGTGAAAAAGACGGTGAGCCATTGCTTTTGAAGGGCTTAGACGGCAACAAAGACCAGAGTTACTTTTTGTATGCTGTTGGTAAAGATGAAATCGCCAAAACACTTTTTCCTGTTGGTGAACTAGAAAAACCGGAAGTACGCCGCCTAGCGGAAGAGTACGGCTTAGTCACTCATAACAAAAAAGACAGTACCGGCATTTGCTTTATTGGAGAACGTCGCTTCAAAGACTTCCTCGAACAGTATTTACCTGCTCAACCAGGCGATATCGAAACCCTAGAAGGCGACAAAATTGCTCGTCACCACGGCCTAATGTACCACACCATTGGCCAGCGCCAAGGTTTAGGCATTGGTGGTTTGGCGAATTACTCTGACGACCCATGGTATGTCGTTGAAAAGGATTTAGAGCGAAACGTCTTGATCGTCACACAAGGTGGTCAGCACGACTCTCTTTTCAAAACCCACTTGATCGCTGATAACTTCGATTGGGTCGCGAGAGAGAAACCTAGCTTTCCATTAACCTGTAAAGCCAAATGTCGCTACCGTCAGGCAGACCAAGATTGCACCATTAACGAGTTGGCCGACGGGCGTGTTGAAGTGTCTTTTGTTGAACCACAACGTGCAATCACACCAGGACAGTCTGTGGTATTTTATATAGATGACGTCTGCTTGGGCGGTGGAATCATTAATGTGGCTTTTAATAAGTAATGTTTAACACTCCCAAATGAAACACCACCCTAACCTAAGTTTTTGAGAGTAACGAAACGTGAGTAGAGAAAAAGAGCAAACTATCGCCCTATCCGCTGTCTTTCAAGCAGCGGAGCTGGTGTCTATTTTAGCCAAAACAGGAAAAGTCGATAACGAAAGCTTAAAGCCACTTTTAGACAGTATTTTGATGCTGAACGCTGCCTCTACAGAAGATATTTATGGTGGGCAATGGGATTGTCGAAGCAATCTTGCTCTGGGGCGACGTATTGCACAACAAGCTCTTGGTAAAGAACGCAGCAGTGTCAACCCAGACACACTTAGATACGCATTAAGTTTAATTCACTTAGAAAACAAGCTGTCTAAGACACCGGAAATGCTGTCACAGATCGGCCAAAGCATTATCAACATCGAACAGAAAAAAGCCCACTACGAAAGCGTGTTACACGACAATATGCTGGCGTCTATTTCGGGCATGTATCAGGACACACTGAGCAAGTTACCGTTTCGTATTCAAGTGCATGGGGACAGTCGTTTCTTACAGCAGCCACAAATATCCAATCAAGTCAGAGCCATTTTAATGGCCGGCATTAGAGCCGCAATGCTCTGGCGACAACTTGGCGGTAAACGCTGGCATTTAATTTTCAAACGCAAAGCGTTACTAAGCGCTTTAGAAGCTCGTCATTAATTTTATTTAAAAGGCCTATTAGGCCTTTTTTTAGCACTAAAGATTCTTATTTAAACAGTGGAATAATTGAAATCAATTTCCAGTATATCTTAGGGTCGATATCTCTATCTTGGTTTTTTATGTAGTATATCGTGCAAATTTTTAACCTTTGTGGGTTAACGTATTAGAGCAGTTTAAATTAGGGAATGGCGGCTAAAAGTCATCTTCGATTCAATGGGCTAAGGCCTGAAATGTTAGGGGAATTACATGTCAACGAAACAAACCATTTACTATACATTTACTGATGAGGCGCCAGCGTTAGCTACAGCGTCTCTACTTCCTATCTTTGGCGCTTTCGCGAAAGAAGCAGACATCGAACTAAAACTAACCGATATTTCTTTAGCAAGTCGTGTTATCGCTGCGTTCTCAGACCTTCTTCCAGCTGACAAGCAAGTAGAAGACGGCCTAAAATTCCTAGGCGATCTAACTGCACAACCAGAAGCAAACATTGTTAAATTGCCTAATATCAGTGCGTCTTTGCCGCAGCTTTATGCGACAATCAAAGAATTGAATGCTGAAGGTTACGGTCTTCCTGAATACCCAGAAAACCCACAAACAGACGAAGAAAAAGACATCCAAGCTCGCTACTCTAAAGTACTAGGCAGTGCCGTTAACCCAGTTCTACGCCAAGGTAACTCTGACCGTCGTGCTCCAGCAGCAGTAAAAGGCTTCGCTCGTAAGAACCCTCACTCAATGGGCAAATGGAGCAAAACCTCTATTTCTCACGTTGACTACATGCGTGAAGGCGATTTTTACTCTTCCGAGCAATCCACCACTATGGAAACTGCTCAAACTGTTAAGATCGAATTCGTTGCAAAAGATGGCTCGGTAGAAGTGAAAAAATCACTTCCTCTACTCGCTGGCGAAATCATCGACAGCATGAACATCAGCACTAAGAAGCTACGTGAATTCTTTGAAGCGACAATGCAAGAAGCGAAAGAAGACAACATCATGTGGTCTGTGCACCTTAAAGCAACCATGATGAAAGTGTCTCACCCGATCGTATTTGGTCACGCGGTAACCGTTTTTTACAAAGACGTTTTTGAAAAATACGGTGAGCTTTTCAAAGAAATCGGCGTAAACCCAAACAACGGTTTAGGTAGCGTATACGACAAGATTCAAAGCCTTCCTGAAGCGAAACAAGAAGAAATCAAACAAGCCATCCAAGACGTTTACAAAACTCGTCCTGAATTAGCGATGGTTGACTCTGATAAAGGCATCACTAACCTACACGTACCAAGCGACGTGATCGTTGATGCTTCTATGCCTGCAATGATCCGTAACTCTGGCAAAATGTGGGGCCGTGACGGCAAAGCACACGATGCCAAAGCGGTTATTCCAGACAGCACTTACGCTCGCATTTACCAAGAAACAATCAACTTCTGTAAAACCAATGGCGCGTTTAACCCAGTAACAATGGGTACTGTTCCAAACGTTGGCCTAATGGCTCAGAAAGCAGAAGAATACGGCTCTCATGACAAAACATATGAAATGAAAGCCGATGGCGTGATGCGCGTTGTCGATGCAAACGGCAACATCCTAATGCAACACAACGTTGAGAAAGGCGACATCTGGCGCGCTTGTCAAACCAAAGACGCGGCGATTAAAGATTGGGTAAAACTAGGCGTTACTCGTGCTCGTCAGTCTGATACTCCAGCGGTATTCTGGCTAGAAGATGCTCGTCCACACGACAACGAGCTTCGTAAAAAAGTAGAAACTTACCTAAAAGATCACGACACTAGCGGTTTAGACATTCGCATTATGTCTTACAACGAAGCGATCCGTTTCTCTATGGAACGCATCATTCGTGGCTTAGACACTATTTCAGTAACAGGTAACATCCTACGTGACTACCTAACTGACTTGTTCCCAATCCTAGAGCTGGGTACATCTGCGAAAATGTTGTCTATCGTACCAATGCTTAATGGCGGTGGTATGTATGAAACTGGCGCTGGCGGTTCTGCTCCTAAGCACGTTCAACAGCTTATGGAAGAAAACTACCTTCGTTGGGATTCGCTAGGTGAATTCCTTGCAGTAGCCGTATCGTTCGAAGAGCTTGGTATCAAGCACAACAACGAAAAAGCAAAAATTCTTGCGAAGTGCCTAGATAAAGCAACAGGCAAATTGCTAGACACTAACAAGTCTCCTTCTCGTAAAGTGGGTGAAATCGATAACCGTGGTAGCCACTTCTACCTAGCGCTTTACTGGTCTCAAGAGCTTGCTGCACAAACAGAAGATGCGGATCTTGCAGCGAAATTCGCACCTCTAGCGAAGCAACTTGCTGATAACGAAGATAAGATTGTCGCTGAACTGGCAGCCGTTCAAGGCAAACCTTCTGGCCTATCTGGTTACTACCACATGGACCTAAATGAAGTTGCTAAGATCATGCGTCCTAGCGCTACCTTCAACTCTGCATTAGCAACACTGTAAAGTAAAACTCGAAAAACCAAGCCCAGATAGTATCCTTTGGATACTATCTGGGCTTTTTTATGCCAATCCCTTCCGTGAATCCCTGTATTACCTTCGCCCTTTTGCCTATAATAGCGGCTCCCTGAAAACCATGTTCGAGGCGTTATCTCAATGGAATTAACTAGCTTAAATGCAATTTCCCCTATCGACGGTCGTTACGGATCGAAAACCAACGTACTACGTCGCTCTGTGAGCGAGTATGGTTTGCTGCGTATGCGAGTCATAGTCGAAGTTCGCTGGCTACAGGCTCTTGCCAAACACCCACAAATTATCGAAGTTCCAGCATTAAGCAATGAAGCAAGCGCTTTATTGGATCAACTTGCGGAAAACTTCAGTGAAGCTGATGCACAAGCCATTAAAGACATTGAGAAAACAACTAACCACGATGTCAAAGCGGTTGAGTATTTCATTAAGAACAAAATGGCGGACAACGCAGAACTTGCCGCTATTTCTGAATTTGTTCACTTCGCTTGTACGTCTGAAGACATCAACAACTTATCTCACGCTTTGATGCTGCGTGAAGCATTGGAAGAAGGCATTGCTCCAGAGCTTAAAAACGTCATCAACGCCATTGAAGACCTGGCTATTGAGCACGCTGAGCAATCTATGTTGTCTCGTACACATGGCCAAACAGCATCACCAACCACTGTTGGTAAAGAAATGGCGAACGTAGCTGCACGTTTGAAGCGCCAGCTTAAGCAAATCGAAAACGTTGAATTTTTAGGCAAAATCAACGGTGCAGTGGGCAACTACAATGCTCACCTTTCTGCATACCCAGATGTTGATTGGCAAGCACACGCCGAAGCGTTTGTGACGTCTCTAGGTTTGACTTGGAATCCTTACACCACTCAAATCGAACCACACGATTACATCGCTGAACTATACGATGCGATTTGCCGTTTCAACACTATCTTGATCGATTTCGATCGCGATGTGTGGGGCTACATTTCCATGGGCTTCTTCAAGCAAAAAACCATTGCAGGCGAAATCGGCTCTTCTACTATGCCGCACAAGGTTAACCCAATCGACTTCGAAAACTCCGAAGGCAACTTGGGTATTGCGAATGCCATTATGGGTCATTTGAGCGCAAAATTACCTATCTCTCGCTGGCAGCGTGACCTAACTGACTCTACGGTTCTACGTAATCTTGGTGTTGGTTTGGCGCACAGCTTAATTGCTTATCAAGCAACACTAAAAGGCATCAGCAAGTTGGAAATCAACGCGCCTCGTCTTGAAGCAGACCTAGACAATGCCTGGGAAGTTCTTGCTGAACCAATCCAAACGGTCATGCGTCGCTACGGCATCGAATCTCCATACGAGAAGTTAAAAGAGCTAACTCGTGGTCGCACTATCGATCAAGCGACGATCGAAGCCTTTGTTGATACGCTAGAAATGCCAGAGCAAGCCAAAGCCGAATTAAAAGCGCTTACGCCAAGCACTTATATCGGTAATGCGGCCGCTCAAGCAAAAGCAATTCGCAACTAATTTTCTCTACGGGATTTCCCAATGGTATATTGGGATTCTTAACGAGCGTAATGAAAAGGGCCGATTTATCGGCTCTTTTTGCCTTTTAGGCAGTAAACACTAAAGCATCAGACCATTTTCTTTGTTCTTTTTAACGAGCGACTTATGACAAATCTAAACACACCACTGTCTATTCTTGGTGGCATGACAGCCCAAACTTTTATCGATGAATATTGGCAAAAAAAGCCATTATTGATTCGTGGCGGCCTTGTCGATTTCACTCCACCATTAGAAGCGGATGAGCTTGCAGGCATGGCCATGGAAGAAGAGATTGAGTCACGCATTGTTATCGAAAAAGGAATTAGCCCTTGGGAGATGCGCCAAGGTCCTTTTACTGAAGATACCTTTGCCACGTTACCAGAAAAAGAATGGACACTGTTAGTTCAGGCCGTTGACCATTGGGTTCCAGAAGTCCAAGCTCTAAAAGAACAATTCGAATTTCTGCCAAGCTGGCGTTTAGACGATGTCATGATCAGCTACGCTACAGAAGGCGGAAGCGTTGGTCCACATTATGACCAATACGATGTATTCCTAGTACAAGTATCAGGCAAACGCCGCTGGCAGGTATTGGCTCCAGACGAATATCAAGATTCCGCTATTCCAAACATTAAGCTGCATATTCTCGATAACTTTCCGGTTAACCCTGAAATGGACTGGGAATTAGAAGCCGGTGACATTCTCTATTTACCACCTAACTTTGCCCATAATGGACGCTCACTGGATGACGAGTGCATGACTTACTCCATCGGATTTCGTGCGCCAAGCTTGCAGGATGTCTTAACCGGTATTCGCGATAAATTATGCGAAACAGATAACGTTAAAGATCGCTTTGCGGCTCCAGAAACCGCAAGTCGCCAGCACAGCGCGCACATTAGCAAAGACGATATCCAGTACTTACAAAGCGAATTGGCAAACCTCATTAGTCAACCTGATCTGCTTGCAGAATGGTTAGGTGAAACCATGAGTGAAAGCAAATACCCTGAATATCTAACACCGTTAAACCAGCAAGAAGTAGACGAAGCATTCGCCAACGCAACACAGGGTCAAACCTTTATTCGACCTGGCGATGCCAGAATTTGTTATTACACACCACAAAGCGATGACAACTCCATTCGCGTATTTTGTAACGGTGAAAACCTAAAGGTTGATGCTGAGCTAATCGGTTTCGTGGAAGCGGTTTGTCATCAAGTTGAATTCGATTTTTCAGGCCTAGATTTACAACAGAACAGCGACCTAGAACCTCTTGTGCGTTTTCTGATTGGTCAGCAAGGGCTTATCGAATTAGTCGCACCTGAAGAATAAGGATAAGCAATGAAGGTTTTAACATCAGACTGGAACAGCAGCAAGGATCAACTGACCTTTGTTCGCAAACAGGTCTTTATCATTGAACAAGGTATCGATCCGCAAGACGAATGGGACGATCGAGATGAAGACGCTGTGCACTTTGTCTCCTTTGGTACCACCGCGGTTCCTACGGGCACTTGCCGTTTAACCGAGGAAGGGCAAATCGGCCGCTTGGCAGTATTACCCGCCTATCGACATCAGGGCTACGGTGAAATGCTGTTAATTCGTGCTGTGAAAGTCGCCAGAGAAATGGGCATTCGCAAAGTATTTTTAAACGCTCAAGTTGACGTACAAACCTTCTATGAAAAGCAAAACTTTCGCACAGATGGGAAAGTCTTTTTGGAGGCAGGAAAAATGCACATTCGCATGGAAAGAGACATATAGCCTTTCTCTTTACCGATCTATTTTATACAAAAAAGCGAGTCGTTCCGATTGGATCGACTCGCTTTTTACATTCTGCTTGCTGCTAGAAGTTTATGCGACGATTAAACAATCGCAATTAACTCAACATCGAATTGCAATACAGAGAAAGGTTGAATCAATGCACCAGCGCCTTGAGCACCGTAAGCCAATTCTGCAGGAATAGTAAGACGGTATTTCGCGCCCTCTTTCATCAACTGAAGACCTTCAGTCCAACCAGCGATAACGCCAGTTAGAGGGAATTCAATTGGCTCACCACGAGCGATTGAGCTATCGAATACTTGTCCATCAATTAGACGACCTTCGTAATGTACGCGAACTGTCGCTTCACGGCTTGGTGTTGCACCAGTACCTTCTTCAAGTACTTCAAACTGCAAACCGCTTTCAGTTGTTTGAACGCCGTCTTTTTCTTTGTTTGCAGCAAGGAAAGCTTCGCCTGCTTTTACGTTCTCTTCAGACGCTGCACGGCTTTTTTCTTCCATTTTTTGCTGTAGTTCAGCAAAAGCAGCTTCTAGCTCTGCACCAGGAACTCGCATCTCAGTGCCATTTAGGGCATCTTCAATCGCTGCAAAAAGGTGTGTTAGAGACAATTCACCAAGATCGCTACCACGTAGTTGATCACCAATTTGACGACCAATGCCGTATGCGATTTTTGATTCGTTAGAGTCGAACGACAGTTCAGACATGATTACACTCTCTTATTCATTAACTAAAAAATTGAGTGCACATCATAACATAGGCAAATCTCATGGGCTTGTGTTTCAAACAATTGACGCCGAAAAACCTTCCCCAGAAAAATATATTAATCGATGTAATAGACTTTATAAATGATATTCATTATCATCTAAGTCAACCTCTTACTATGGAGTACATTATGAAATCCAAGAACTTTGTCCAACCTCACCATAATTACGCTGAGACCAAAAAAACCACTGACTATTGGGGCATGCTGTTTATTGGTTTTATTTTTCTGTCATCAATGAGTTGTTTTTTATTCGCCAATCACAGTTGATCGACAAGCTCAACAATGATTGACCTAAATCAGAGCAGGCATAGCTAAAAGGATTAAGCTATAGGTACATTGAAAGAGGACCTTGTTATGTTACCTAAAATAAACACTATTGTTTATGCTTGTGATCTAGATGGAAAAACACAAGCCGCTATGGAGCTCGTTCTTAGCCTAGCCAATACACATGGAGCCAAAGTCATATTGATGCATGCAATAGAGCCATTGAACGCTCAAGCATCCAATATGATGAATAATTACATTAGCGAAGACATCAGAGAAACAATGCGAAAAGATGCCATCAAAGACATCAAAGCTCGCATGGAAAGATTATTGGCTGAATTCATGGAGAAATATTCCGCAGAACTTTCTAGCCTAGCAACACCGCCTGAAACCGTGATCGTAAATGGCGTTCCATCTGAATCTATTCAACGCCTCGCCAAAGAAAAAAATGCGGATTTAATTATAATGAATAGCCGAACACATGGTCGAATTAGTCAAATGATTATTGGCTCAACTGCCAATAAAGTCATTCATTCCAGTACGATTCCAGTACTTGTTGTACCAATTAAATAACAGTCAACTCTGGTCACACTTCTCCGTGTTCGATACACTTACTGTATATATAAACAGTAAGTGTATTTATGATTCTTTATATTGCAGAAAAACCCAGCCTTGCTAGAGCTATCGCCGCCGCACTCCCTTCACCTCAGAAAAAAGAAGAAGGTTGTATTTGGCTACCTAATGGCGATTGCATCAGCTGGTGTATCGGTCACTTACTAGAGCAAGCGGAGCCTCATCAATACAACCCTGCCTATAAGTCTTGGAACCTAGATCACCTCCCTATTATTCCAACCGATTGGCAATGGCAAGAAAAAGCCAACACCAAAAAGCAACTTGGTATTCTGAAAAAGCTGATCAAAAAAGCAACGACATTAGTACATGCGGGAGACCCAGACCGCGAAGGGCAACTCTTAGTCGATGAGGTTTTGCATTACACCAAGGTTCCTGCGCAAAAATTAAAGAACACGAAACGCTTGTTAGTAAACGATTTAACACCCTCGGCCATTAAAAAAGAACTAAACAACTTACGCTCAAACAATGAATTTGCGGCCTTGTCACGTTCAGCACTAGGTCGTGCACGTGCCGACTGGCTATTTGGCTTGAACCTCACCCGCGCTTATACCATCAAAGGTCGCCAAGCAGGTTATCAAGGCGTTTTATCAATTGGACGAGTTCAGACTCCAGTATTAGGGCTGGTTGTTGCTAGAGACAAGGAGAGAGACGCTTTTATTCCTAAAGATTTTTATCAAGTATGGGCAAACATTCAGACACCTGAAGGCGCTGTATTCCAAGCCAAGTGGCTGCCTAGCGAGGCATGCCAGCCCTATATGGATGAAGAGAATCGAGTGCTCAGCTTGCCACTGGCAAAAAACGTTGCTAACCGTATTACTAATAAACCAGCGATTGTAATGGAAGCGAATTACAAGCAAAAAAAGCAAGCCGCGCCACTGCCCTACAGCTTGTCAGCCCTACAAATCGATGCTGCAAAAGCCTTTTCTCTTTCCGCACAGCAAGTGTTAGATGTTTGCCAAACCCTTTATGAGCGCCATCAGATGATCACGTACCCAAGATCTGATTGCCGCTATTTACCGACACAACAGCATAAAGACGCGCCTGCTATTCTTGCCGCTCTGGCTAAATCCGGTGGTGAAATCCAACAAGGTGCCCAACATGCTGACGCTTCAAGAAAAAGCAAAGCTTGGAATGATAAACAAGTCACAGCCCATCACGCGATCATTCCAACCAGTCAGGCACACAAGGCGGCATCGTTATCCAAAACAGAAGCTTTAGTCTTTAACTTGATTGCTCGTCAATATCTCATGCAGTTTTACCCTGAATACGATTACTTAGCGTCTTATATCAAGCTGGAAATCGAAGGCGGTCAATTTGAAGCAAAAGGCAACACACCGCTCGCACTTGGCTGGAAAACTCTCTTACCAAGTAAAAAGAAAAATAATGACCCGGAAGATGAAAATCAAAATGAACTCCCAAAACTAAATAAAAACGAAGAGCTGTGGTGCACACAGGGACAAGTTCAAGAAAAAGTCACCACACCTCCCGCCGCATTTACTGATGCCAGCTTACTCGCAGCGATGACAGGCATTAGTCGGTTTGTCACAGACAAAGACATTAGAGCCATATTAAAGGACACCGACGGTCTTGGCACAGAAGCAACCCGAGCCAGCATCATAGAATTACTGTTCAAACGCGGATTTTTAATAAGACAGGGAAAACAAATTCACGCCAGCCAAACAGGTCGGGGCTTTATTGATTGTCTACCAGTACAGCTGGTCACCCCTGATATGACGGCAAAATGGGAGTCAGCTCTTAACAGTATCAGTGTAGGTGAAGCAAGCTATCAAGCTTTCATGGAGAGCTTAGAAGTCAATTTAAACCAACTACTTAACGCTTCCAGAGACATGCCCACTTCCGCTTTGCAAAACTTGCCTCCTCCAACGAAGAACCCTTTTGCCAAACGTAAAAACACAACCAGTAGAAAAGCACCGAGCACAAGAAAAACAACAGGAGCAAAAAGCAGCAGCACAAAAACAAGAAGACGCTCGAAAGCGTCTTCTTAATAAAACTAGAAAGTTTTAAGCCGGTTAACAATCAACCGATGGCAAGCCACACTCCCACACCGATCATCAATGTACCGGCAATACGGTTCATTATGCGCACATTTCCGCTTTGCATAAGAAGCGACTTCAGAGTTCTTCCACCTGTTGCGTAAATCAGCAAACAAATAAATTCCAAAGTAAGGATTATACTAATCAGCACAATAAGCTGACTTGCGAGAGAATGGCTCGCATCCAAAAATGGCGGCAATAAGGCGACAAAAAAAGCCCAGCCTTTCGGGTTAGCAATTGCAGTAACAAAACCTTGGGAAATCAAATCCACACGCGATGCAGGCTTGCTTTCTTCTGAGTCGGCTTTAATCGCCATTTTGCCTTTAGACAGCCACATTTGCAGACCGACATAGGCAAGATAAGCACCGCCAAGATATTTTAATACAACAAATACACTAGGGTAATTCAGTAACAATGCAGCAACGCCAATAGCCGATAAAATAGCCACCATGGCAACACCCACTAGCTCGCCTAGCATCATCCATAGAGCACGTTTAACGCCAATCGTCATTCCTAACGTCATCGCTAATGTCATACACATACCCGGTGTAACAGACACGAAAAAGAAGGTCGGTATAAAAGCCGACAAAAGCGCAAAATTCACAGAAAGTCCTTTATAAAAATGGTTAGTATTGGGAAATGACAAAATTGTCACGACTGCGATTAACTAGCAAGCAGAAAATATCAATAATAAGGTTAATCAGGCGATTAGATTTTACTAGAAGCGTTTCTTTTGCTGGAAAGTAGATTCTTCCATAAATTTGTTCCATTCATCGTCAAGTTCTTCTTCGCCTGCGGTATCCATATCACGGCTAACTTCCTCTTCCGCCTTTTGCAAGATAAGGTCATCTTCTATTTCCTGAATCAATTCTTGTAATTTCAGAATGGTAGCCTGAGCTTCAGCAGAGTCTTTAATGGGGTTTAACTGTGCAAGCGCTTCTTTGTATTTTTCTAAAGCGTCACTGATCTGCCCACTTAGAAATGCCTTTCGAGCAAGATGGGAATGGTAATCGGAGTTTACTTTGTAATGAAAAAAATCAAGCAGCTTTTTATAGCGATTAGCTACATCTGCATCGATGTTCTTTTCTTTTTGCGCGAGGATTAAGTACGATTTGAAGGACTCAAACATACGTCTGACTTCAATAATCGCTAACTCATCATTCATCGGTTTAGCACGCCGCTTCTGTTTACTTGCTTGAAACTCTTTCATCTCAGTGGCCAAATTCTGTCGACGACGAGTCAAGGTTGCATCGGGCTGCAAGGCAATAAGCTGATCATGAAGAGCAATCATCCTAGAAAAAAGCCACAGCTTCATATCCTTAGGTTGATACTGAGGAGGCATTTCATCAAGATATCGACGCACTTGGCGCAATTGATTGTTTAGAGCTGCCACTTTACGTAACTTCTCTAATCTTGCTTGCTCTTTAAGCTGTAGAAAAATTGCAAAAGCAATAAATCCACCGATAACCAGCAAAAGTACCGTGATGGTGACAGCAGTCATATAGTAGGTTTTTTACCTTAACATTGTTAATGGAACCGTTTTATTGCGCTATTTCTAACAAAATAGATTGTCCCAAATCATTTCTGCTTAAGCTCTGCCTTATCCTTTTTTTGCAAACAAAACTTCTTCAACATCCTGTATCGGTTTTAAAGGCGCGCCGTCTCTTTTTTTAAAAAAGCTTGTCATGGAAAACATTCTCGTAGCCCAAAAGAGAAAAGCACAATCGAACAAATCGTCTTCTACATTTAATCGAGTTTACTTAACTTAACCAACGTGTCTCACTATCAAAACACGCATCACTTAACAGCAATATCGTATCACCGAGTAGCACAATACTTTGGAAGGTATTTTAAGTATAGACTGAAGTAGATTGAAGGTTAGTCTAAATTTAAACAAGCAATACTAGTTTATATAACACCCTTTCCCTCTTGAAAACAAAAAAAGACCAGAAATACTGATCTTTTGTTGTTTATAGAGAGGGCTTTTCTATCGAGAAACGGAAAAACCAAGCAACATATAAAAGATAGCTGCCGATAATATTGCAGAGGCAGGTACTGTAATTACCCAAGCCGCAGCAATACGCAACAGAGCAGAACGTTTAACTAACTCTTTCTTAGTCGCTTTCTTAAGGCCTTTACGTTCAGCGGAAGAAATTGGCGAAGCGGCTTGTGCAGCTTTCAATTCTTTCAAGATTGCGCGCTTTTCAGCAACATCAGCCTGCGTGAATCGTCTTACGAACTCTTGTGTTTGCTGGCCATTGTGACCTGCAGATTCAGAGTGAGAGATAATTGACGCCAGTTTTTTCTCATAAGACTGCTTCAAATACTCACGCAAGAAGCCCACACCAAAGATACCACCCACAGCAATATGCGTAGAACTAACAGGTAAGCCTAGTTGCGAAGCAATAATAACGGTAATCGCTGCTGCCATTGCCACACAGAAAGCACGGGTCTTATCCAATTCCGTAATTTCAGAACCAACAGTTTTAATCAGCTTAGGACCAAATAGTGCCAAACCAACGGCAATACCGATACCACCTACCATCATAATCCATAGCGGAATAGTGGCTTTTCCAGATACAGCGCCAGTCAACAAAGCATCGTTAATCGCAGCTAATGGTCCAATTGCGTTTGCGACATCGTTTGCACCATGAGCAAAGCTCAACAGTGCAGCAGACACAATGAGAGGCAAAGTAAATAAGCTATTCACAGCGTCCTTATCATTTTTCAATGCCGCCGCAGCTTTGTCTACCATTGGGCGAATAAAGAAATAAACGGTTAATGCAATAGCAAAAGCAATCAAGGCTGCGGTGATGAAATCCAGTTCCCACAGCTTTTTCAAACCTTTCAAGATAAGGTAAGTAGAAAACGCCCATACCATCATGCCAACAAGTAGAGGCACAACTTTTTTGGCTGCATCAATCATGTCATTTTTGTAGGTAATAGAACGCTTTATATAGAACAAGAACAACGCCGCGATGACACCACCCATGACAGGTGAAATAACCCAGCTAGCAACAATAGCAATCAATTTGTCCCAATTAGCGATATCCAAACCGCCAGCGGCAACACCAGCGCCAAGTACACCACCAACAATAGAGTGAGTTGTTGAAACGGGTGCGCCTAAGTAGGTGGCTAAGTTTAACCAAATAGCACCCGCTAATAGTGCTGCCATCATCACCCAGATAAAGGTTTCAGCATCACCAATAGAGTTAGGGTTAATAATGCCATTTTTAATCGTACCAACGACATTACCACCAGCAATTAACGCTCCAGCAGCTTCAAATATAGCAGCAATTAATATCGCACCTGTCATCGACAAAGCTTTAGAGCCAACGGCAGGACCAACGTTATTGGCAACGTCGTTTGCGCCAATGTTAATGGCCATGTAAGCACCAATGGCAGCAGCAATAGCCAAAATAGATAAGTTAGAAATCCCTACGCCATTCGCTGAGGCATAAAATCCAGATAGCATCACAAATGCTAACGCAATTAGTACACGGATGTACTCATGACCACTCAGTAAAGTGGATTCTTCTTTCGGGTTATTTGTAAGATCCATAAGGGCTCTTCTTTCTATCATTAATCTTTGCCAAACCACTACTGACCCAAGGCTAGCCTGAGTAGGTAATGACATGCTCATCCCAGCATTTAAATTTCATCTGGCTCTCAAGTCATCCCATTACATTTTGGTGAAATGTAAATTTCGCGTCATTCTACACTGGGAGTCTACAGATAAAAACCCCTAAACTTTTTCAGTACAATGGTACGCGCTGAGATAAAAAAAAGTGCCTATCAAAGGCACTTGTTGCAAAGATACTACAGAAATATGACCGATTTATTACAAGCCATGTTTTATAAAAAAATTAGCACTCAATCACATTCACAGCTAAACCACCACGCGATGTTTCTTTGTATTTGTCATTCATGTCTCTGCCTGTATCTCGCATCGTACGAATAACCTTATCAAGAGATACATAATGAGTACCATCTCCACGAAGCGCCATACTTGCCGAGTTAATGGCCTTTATCGAGCCCATGGCATTCCGCTCTATACATGGTACTTGCACCAACCCGCCAATGGGGTCACATGTTAATCCCAAATTGTGCTCCATACCGATTTCAGCAGCGTTTTCAATTTGCTCAGGTGAGCCACCCGTTGCCGCCGCAAGTCCTGCTGCTGCCATAGCACAAGCAGAGCCAACCTCTCCCTGACAGCCGACTTCAGCACCTGAAATAGATGCATTTTCTTTGAACAGTAAACCGATTGCCGCTGCGGTCAAAAAGAAATCTATAACCCCCTCTTCACAAGAACGTGGGCAAAACTCCCAGTAATAATGCAACACAGCAGGGATTATACCCGCAGCACCATTTGTTGGAGCAGTAACAACACGCCCACCACCCGCATTTTCTTCGTTCACTGCTAAGGCATAAAGGTTAACCCAATCCATTGCCCCTAAAGAAGGAGTAATCATATCCATACGAGTTTTGCTGGTTAAATCTCGATAAAGGCTCGCGGCTCTTCGTTTAACTTTCAAGCCACCAGGCAAAATCCCCTCATGACGAATGCCTTCTTGAACACAGGACTTCATCACAGACCAGATAGAAAGAATGCCTTGTTTTATTTCCTCTTCCGTTCTCCAGTACTTCTCATTCTCCATCATAATCTGAGCGATAGTTTTGTCATTATCTCGACAAAGCTTAATAAGCTCCTCAGCACTATGAAATTCATAAGGAAGCCTTGTTGTGTCTTCAACTAACTCTACATTTCCATGCTCGTCTTCTTGGACAATGAAGCCACCGCCAACAGAGTAAAAAGTCGCTTGATGAAGCGTATTGCCTTGTTCATCAAATGCAACCAACACCATGCCGTTTGCATGAAAATCGAGGCGATCAATTCGATGATAAATAAGATCCGCCGAAACATTAATCGAGATAGGGTACTGTGCTAATAGATTCAGTTTTGAAGATGCTTCAATTGCCGCTACTCGTTCATTGACACCGCTTGGGTCAATCAGCTCAGGCAACTCCCCTTCCAGTCCCATCAATACAGCTACACCTGTTCCGTGTCCCTTGCCTGTTGCACCGAGCGAACCGTATAAGTCTATTTTCAAACGACTTACCTTTGATTCCAGATTAAGGTTTTGTATTTGATGAGCAAACTGGTTCGCCGCAATCATAGGGCCAACAGTATGGGAACTAGAGGGACCAATCCCTACCTTAAAAAGATCAAATAAACTGATTGCCATCGCTTTATTCCTCTGTCGATCAATGTTTCTCGAACGGCATTTAAGTTGTATAACACGGACTACTAATGAGGCGAAATTATCACTTCTTAGATGAAGTTTCCAATCGGAAACTTCATTTTTTCAGCTATATAACGGCACATCTAGCAAAGAGGCAAATTTATGACGTTTCAAGACTAGTTGTACAAAAAATAAAAGCCTGCTTAAAAACAAAAAAAGCCAGTGTGGGTGACACACTGGCTTAGCTCAAAACAGTCAACAAATAGAAATGCAGACTATTTGTATCCTTCTATCCGAACTTAAACGTCCACAGGGTTAGAAAAAGCCCAAAGGATTGATGTCGTAGCTAACCAACATATTTTTTGTTTGTTGATAATGCTCTAGAGCAACCTTATGCGTTTCACGACCCACACCCGATTTTTTGTATCCACCAAACGCAGAGTGAGCAGGATATTGGTGATAGCAATTCATCCAAACGCGACCCGCTTCTAAGTTACGCCCCATGCGATAGGCAAGATTTGTGTCACGCGTCCAAACGCCAGCACCTAGGCCAAATTCACTATCGTTGGCGATAGCAAGTGCTTCCGCTTCATCTTTGAAAGTGGTTACACTGACCACTGGTCCAAAAATCTCTTCTTGGAAAATACGCATTTCATTAGAACCTTTAAACAAGGTTGGCTGAACATAAAACCCCTTATCTAAGCCATCGACAGCTTCAATATCACCGCCAATTAATAACTCTGCGCCTTCTTTCTTACCAATGTCGATATAACTCATTATTTTATCAAATTGCTGCTTCGACGCTTGAGCCCCAACTTGCACTTCGGTATCAAGAGGGTTACCACGCTTAATGGTTTTGGTACGCTCAATAACTAGCGCCATGAAATCATCATAAATTGATTCATGAACCAAAGCACGAGAAGGACAAGTACACACTTCCCCTTGGTTAAAGAAGGCTAACACTAGACCTTCCACGCACTTACTAATAAAAGCGTCTTCCTGCTGCATAACATCAGCAAAATAAATGTTAGGTGATTTTCCGCCCAGCTCAACCGTAGACGGAATGATGTTTTCAGCAGCGCATTTTAGGATATGGGAACCCACTGGCGTCGAGCCAGTAAAGGCGATTTTGGCAATACGTTTACTGGTAGCAAGCGCTTCACCAGCTTCTTTACCGTAACCATTAACGATATTCAGCACACCCGGCGGCAACAAGTCTTGAATCACTTTGATTAATTCTAGGATAGACGCAGGTGTTTGCTCTGCTGGCTTTAGAACCACACAGTTACCTGCTGCAAGCGCTGGAGCCAGTTTCCATGCAGCCATCAAAATCGGAAAATTCCACGGAATAATTTGACCTACAACCCCTAATGGCTCATGAAAGTGATACGCCACAGTATGTTCGTCTAGTTCAGCCGTACTGCCTTCTTGTGCTCGCAAACAGCCAGCAAAATAACGGAAATGATCTGCGGCTAGTGGGATATCCGCGTTTAAAGTCTCACGAACCGCTTTGCCGTTATCCCAAGTCTCTGCCACAGCAAGGGCTTCTAAGTTTTGCTCGATGCGATCGGCAATTTTTAGCAAAATATTGGAGCGATTTGTAACTGATGTTTTTCCCCATGCAGCACGTGCAGCGTGTGCCGCATCCAATGCAAGGTTAATATCTTCTTCAGTAGAACGAGGAATTTGACAGAACACTTCACCGTTAACAGGACTAATATTGTCGAAGTATTGACCTTTAACAGGGGCAACCCATTCGCCGCCGATAAAATTACCGTACTGAGCTTCAAAGGAAATAAGGCTACCGTTAGTACCAGGTTTGGCGTAGATCATAACACTCTCCATTTTTGTTGTTTTTCGTTAACACTGGAACTAAGAGTAGGAAGAAAGCGAACAGAAAACTTGCCTGTGAGTCCATGAAGTTTGTCTAGCAATCCATTTCTGCTCTGCTTTTGTATTGACCCATGAGCAACCAAGAGTGATGATAAGAAGAGAGTTCGCTACGTCACACAATTAGAATAAAAAATATTAAGACGAAAGGGGTGTGTAAATGAGTCGCTCTATCTCGACAGAGAAAACATTGATGCAACACAAACGTGCGCCAATTCAACTGATCGAAAACCGTGTCTGCTTCGCAGGACCGCATTCAGAATTGAGTATTTACGATACCTATGAGCAGGCCCAAAAAGTCAGCTTAAAAGCCGATACCTTGCTTTATTGCGGCATGGTCACTGGAGCAAAGGTCATGCATACCAAAGAGCATGACAATATTCCATTTCTGCCCCACGAATCTTTCATCCTAGCGCCTGAAGAGGAAGTCTTTATCGATTTCCCAGAGGCTCAATACCAGAACCCAACCACCTGTTTGACCATCGCTATTTCACAAGAAAGAGTCGCGCAAATATGTGACCGCATGAATGACATCATGGTATCCGCATTGCCTTCAGGTAGCCCTATCGACCCAAACCAACATCTACATACATTACATACTCAAGCTACCCAACAAATTATCGACCGTCTTACCAGTGACTTTCTACGCAATGACCCAGACAGAGACTTGCTTGTTGATTTTGGCGTTAGTGAGTTGGTTACTCGCATTATTAGGCATCATGGTAGAGATGCCCTGTTGCGTTTCACGCAGCATTCACCTGACGCAACAGGCTTAACCTGCGTCATCCAATGGATTGAACAAAATCTCGCCCAACCAATGGATATTAACTTACTGGCTAAGATGGCTTGCATGAGTCGCAGCCGTTTCTACGAAAGCTTTAAACGACAACTTGGTTGTACACCGTTAGAGTATCAGCACCAGCGCAGAATGAGCCGTGCCTATGAACGCTTACAAGAAAAACGTTCAGTGACAGAGGTAAGTTATGAAGTGGGCTATTTAAGCTTGAGCCACTTTAGTCGACGCTTTCATCAACACTTTGGGATATCCCCAAGACAAGTCACTCAAGCCAAACTCAATTCCTAAAAAAATTAGCTAAAAAACATGCTTTAGTTTCTGTTTACAATAAACAAAAACCACCAGCATAAAGAGTAACGCAAACATCAGCCCAAAAAATGGCACCAACTGCCCTAGCTGATACAGTGACGCTAAAATAACCGGACCTAGCGCGGCGCCCAGCCCTTGCATTGATGCGTTCATACTGGCCAAGCGACTCTGTTGTTCATCTTTTACCAAAAGAGTTTGTGCGGTCACTATCCCAGGAAATAAGAAGCCAAAACCTGCACCAAATAACCCCATCGCGATCAGCACACCTGTATACGAATCCAAATAGATAAACGCCAGTTGTGCAAGCACTCCAATCCCCACACCAGAAAACATAAGCGTGACAACACCTAGCTGAAATCGTGGAACCAAGATCATTTGCACTAAAATACTAAAACAAGACATGGTCATCATCGCAAACCCTAACTGATGAGTCGTTTGCGCGACGTCTAATTGAAACCTATCCTGAATCAAAAAGCTCATGATTTGCTGTACGCCAGTCATTGATAAAATCGATAAAGAGGACATAAACAAAAATGGCATGACGGGCTGAGCAAGCCAATTTATTGCCGGTGGTTTTTCTCGTTGTCGAACATGCTTAGAATCTCTTACGAACAACACCACCAACAACGCCGCACTTCCAGCCAAAAGAGCAATGATATAAAAAGGCGCCGTCAATCCTAAGCTACTCAGTAAAGAAGCAAAGGCAGGACCTAAAATCATTCCTATACTGAAAGATGCACCGATCATCGCAATTGTTGAACTACGGCGTTTGATATCAGTATGCGCAATCAAATAGGTTTGAATAGAAGGCAAAACCCCCGCAATACCAAGAGAAAAAACAATACGTAATACAAACACAAAATAATAGGTTTGCTCTGCGGACAAATTTCTAGCGAGCGCTTCTTGCAGAACAAAACCGGTTAAGGCAATCGTCACCGCGTAACTGCTCATCCCGATAATGACAGAACGCATTCGACCAATTCGGTTAATAATACCGCCCCATAGAAAAGCAGCTACTACAAATGTCGCTGCGCCCGCTGTGATGAGTGTACTAATTCGAACATCAGCCAAACCAATCTCACGACCAATAGGTGGCAACGAGGTGAAAATAAACGATTGCCCGATTCCCGCCGCCATCAAACAAGACAGCAAGAGCCAGCGGGATATTTTTTCATTAAAAGCATTAGGATTTTGAGAGGTATCCAATGTGATTCCTTAGTGTCAAACTGATCGATTAACCCACAAATAGTGTCGATTAACTTAAAACAGGCTTGGGGTATAAGCTTGTTAGTTTCTTAAGGGCAATTTATCATCCTGATAAAGCAGACGACTATATTACCATATTCTTGGTAAAGTTTATGGCTCAATCTGTGCAAGCATTCACGAATAAGGCGATAAAAAGTCCATGCCACCACTGTTTAAACACCCTAATTTTGTTCACTTCTGGATTGGGCAAATCGCCTCTTCATTTGCCTTTCAAATGCTCAGTGTTGGTATTGGATGGCAAATGTATGATCTCACCAATAGCCCAATGGCATTGGGGCTAGTGGGACTTTGCCAGTTTCTCCCACAGTTACTACTAACACTGGTTGTTGGTCACGTAGCAGACCGCTATAACCGTCGCCTTATTTGTGTTTGTACACGCTTTACCATGGCGATGACGGTTGGCATTTTGGCCTATGGAAATATCACTGACAGCATTTCCGCCAATATGATTTACCTTTGTGCCGCGCTTCTTGGCACAGCAAGGGCATTCGAAATGCCAGCAAATCAAGCCATTCTTCCAAATCTTATACCCAATGAATTATTGTCTCGCGCTGTTAGCGCCATCGCCTCTGCACGTGAAATCTCGGTGATTGCGGGTCCTGCGCTTGGTGGCTTAATTTACCTAATTGGACCAACCACGCTTTACCTTTCCAGCATGAGCTGCTTTTTAGTCTCTTGCGTCATTATGTTTTTCTTACATTACAACTTCACCGTGAAAACTAAGTCTCCTATAAGTATGGAGCATTTGTTTGGTGGGCTGCGCTTCATCCGAGGTAATAAAGTCATTTTGGGGTCTGTATCACTGGATATGTTTGCGGTGTTATTAGGTGGTGCTACCGCCTTACTGCCTATTGTGGCAAAAGACATTTTGCATACCGAAGCATGGGGGCTTGGTTTACTAAGGTGTTCACCAGCGGTTGGCGCTTTACTCATGTCTATCTATTTGGCACGCCGACCTTTGACCCATAGCGTGGGCAAAATCATGTTTGCTGCGGTTGCCGTATTCGGCGTGGCGACGATTCTATTTGGGCTATCTGAAAATCTTATTTTATCTATGATCGCGCTGGTCTTGCTTGGATCATCAGACATGATAAGCGTGGTCATACGCTCTACATTGGTTCAATTAGAAACACCTGACGACATGCGGGGCCGAGTCAGCGCAGCCAACTCTGTCTTCATTGGCAGTTCGAATCAACTTGGAGAGTTTGAGTCTGGGGTCACCGCAGCATGGTTTGGCGTTGTGCCCGCGATTATAGTTGGCGGTGTTGGCACCATTGCGGTTGTGGGATTATGGATGTACTTGTTCCCCAATTTATTAAAACGAGATACCTTGGAACAATAAACACCTTAAAGTGTTCAGCGTTTCCCTTACTGATCATTTTAGGCTTTCCGCTCTTAAAATGATCAGTAATATGCGGCTACTTAAACCATTTACGTTTCTCTTTTTCGATGGTTTTCCATTTCCAATTTGGTGCTTCGCCTTTCCAGACATACATACCCAGTAAGCCAATCGTACAAACAACAACAGCCATAGCCCAGTTGAGCAACTCAACTTTTGGATCGAACTTGAAACTCACCAGCATCACAACCAAGCAATAGGTGACCAGCACACTCCACCCTTGCCACGTAGCAGGCTTCCCCCAGCCCCAACCATTGTCTTTTGCGGGAAACCACACATTTTTTTTATCGGTCATATCCGCCTCTCTATATCATTCATACTACCAACTAAAATAAGCATTCTAGCGCTAGTGCAAGCCATAAAAAAAGAGCCATTCTTAAATGGCTCTTTTTACATTATAGACACAACACTGGTTTGTCATTTATCGAGCTAGAAACTCACCGCGTGTTTTATCGCTGCGTTTAAACAAACCGCCTAATGCTGTCGTTTGAGTAGATGAACTTGCGTCCATTACGCCACGCGCTTTCACACAATAATGCACAGCATTGATGCTGACCGCTACATTGTCTGTTTCAAGCAGGGCTTGTAATGTCACCAAAATTTGCTGTGTTAAACGCTCTTGAACTTGTGGACGTTGCGCAAAAAAACGAACGATACGGTTTATCTTAGACAAACCAATGATCTTGTTCTTAGGCAAATACGCTACTTTCGCCAAACCATCGATCGTAACAAAATGATGCTCACAAGTGCTGGTAAAGCTGATGTCACTCACTTTTACCATCTCATCCACTTTCATTTTATTTTCAATCACAGTGATTTTTGGAAACTGGGCATAATCCAAACCTGAGAAAATCTCTTTTACGTACATTTTAGCAATACGATGAGGCGTTTCAGCCAAACTATCGTCGGTCAGATCCAACCCAAGAGTCGATACCACATCTTCAAATGCGCTTTTAATTCGCTGATATTTTTCTTCGCTTGTTAGGCCGTTATCAATCATAGGGGTTTCTAAACCACTTTTGATTAGGGCATCACGCACTTTGGTTGCCTCACTAGACAACTCAAGGCGATTTAAATTGGTTTGCTTAGCTAGATTAGCTTCCATCTCTTTGTCCTACGTTTCATAACCCTGTCTCATGACATGAAGGCGTTCAAAATAAAGAAGTCTTAATTTGGCGATTAAACCAAATGTCGTCCTCCGTCTAGTGACAAGGTTCGACCTGTCATATAAAGACTGTCTAATATGTACTGTACGGCTAGCACACCTTCTTGCTCACCTGGCTCTTTGCGAAGCAAAGATTTACGCAATGCTTTGCTACGATAATCGTCATCATCACCGCTGTTAAACATCAGCAATGATGGGGCAATGCTATTCACTTTAATGTGTGGTGCAAATCGCTTGGCAAATGAGCTGGTCAAATTCGCTAAGCCTGCTTTGCTTGCCGCATAAGCAATGTGCTTATCACTGCCTTTTTCAGCCACATAATCGGTCATGTGGATAATATCTGCTTGCCCATCTTGCTCAGCGCCCGCACATAATAATGCTTCAAAGGCGAGATTTATACGATAAGGTGCAAATACATGCACTTGCCACATATTTTCCATTAATATTGCCGTATTCGAGCAGCCTTCTTCAGACTCCCACTCTGACGCATTGTGGATAATGCCCCCAAGCGCCGAATACCGTTCCAATATATTAGACGTAAACGAATCAACCCCTGCAGAAGTTGAAAAGTCAGCCTGTATACAAGTAATACCTTGTTCTTCTAAAACCGCAATGTCTTTTCGTGCTTTCCGGTAAGTGATAATGACGTTGTAGCCTTTAGCCACCAATGCCTTAGCACAAGCAAGACCTAAACGTTGTCCCCCACCGGTAATAATAATCGGCATTTTACGTATCATTCGCGTCCATTCCTACAAAGTTTGCTGTGTTGACCGCATCAAATAATATTGCCTGATTTAGTCTAATATTTTCTTTCTGCTAATCTCAATACGTACTCAATCAAAAAAAAGATCATCTTATTATCATCTAAGCACGTTTTATCTGCGTATCTATTGAACCACTTTTAAGAACCCAGTTCTAAAGTATGCGTTACTCACTTTTATCAGCTAAAAGGAAGGGAATTGTAATGACTTTATTGACAGAGAAATCAACAACGAAACCACTATCAACCGATAGCATTCCGCAAGAGGCATTTGACTGGTATGACGAATACGCACATGGTGATATTGATCGCCGAACATTTCTATCAAGACTGGGCACACTAAGTGTTACTGGCTTAACACTCTCTGTCGTTGCAGGGGCACTCACACCAAACTATGCATTAGCAGAACAAGTGTCATTTAACGATCCAGACATAGTCGCAAGCTATGTTGAGTATGATTCGCCAAATGGCCATGGTCGAGCTCGTGGATATTTAGTAGTGCCCAAAAATGTAAATGCAGACAACAAAGCAGCAGCTGTCCTAGTGGCTCATGAAAATCGTGGTCTTAACCCTTATATTGAAGATGTCGCGCGCCGTTTAGCAAAAGTAGGTTTTATTGCGTTTGCACCAGACGCATTGTTTCCGTTAGGTGGCTATCCTGGTAATGACGATGAAGGCCGAGCCATGCAGAAAACCCTAGATGGTAATAAAATTGAAGGGGATTTCATGGACGCAGCCAGCCTACTCAAAAACCATTCATTTAGCACAGGTAAAGTCGGTATGGTGGGCTTCTGCTATGGTGGTTATTTAACGAATACGTTAGCGGCGGCTATGCCGGATACCATTCATGCGGGTGCGCCTTTTTATGGAACGCCAGCCAAATCCCAAATAGATAAGATAAAATCACCACTGCAGTTGCATTTCGCTGAATTAGACAAGCGCGTTAACGATACTTGGCCTGATTACGAAAAAGCACTAAAAGCGAATAACGTGGACTACACCGCCTACATTTACCCTAAAACCAACCACGGTTTTCATAATGACTCAACCGCACGTTACGATGAGAAAAATGCCGAACTGGCGTGGAATCGTACTGTGGAATTTTTCCAGCAGACGCTTAACAGCTAAACACTAGATATCCGTAAAAACAATGCTACAGCCTAACATTAGGCTGTAGCATTTTTCACTCGAGGCTTGGCTATTGCGGCACTCTTGTTCACTGGTAACGAAAAATCAATGCCACGAACATTAGGGGTTTGTCGCCACAAAGACTCACATAAGTCAGACAAACTCACATCATTTCCAGACTGCAACCAATCCACCACGGCGCGAGCCACATTAGGATACGATATCTGAACCACTCGACTCGTTTCGAGCCATTCTTGGATAATATGCGAATTCAACACATCACTCGTTTTTGCCACGCCTAATGATTCTAAGGCGATTGCATTCGAATGCTGCTCAATTTGACCTTTTAAAGGCTTGGCCAAAATACGACGCCCAAGTTGTAACGCCTCTGAATTCAATTCAAAACCTGCATTACACAATACCGACTCACATTCACTAAGATTCTTTTGAAACAAGTCTCGGCCAAATGGAAAGACTTCCACATTGCCATAAACACCAGGGTCAATATCTTTACAATGCAATCGAAAGCGGTAATTAGGCACACCTTCTAACCACTCCAGCACCGCTTCACTGTTTTCAAAGGGAAGGTAAACCAAGACAGAGCCAGAATCTGGCCTATTGTTTATCTCTTGAGCGTGAATAAGTGGTGGTAAAATAGGATAGCCAAAATGATGCCAATGGGCGCCTAACTGGGTTGTTGTTGGTGCAAAGTTCGCCATCACCCATTGAGCCACACGATTTTTCTTATAGCGAGGTATGTCATATTTGAACGCATACTGGTGACCGAACCCAATACAGGGAACACCTTGTCGCCTTGATGCCCATGCAACTATTGGCTCAAAATCCGTAATCACCAGATCGTAGCCGCGCGTATCTAACGAGCGGATGTCACGATACAATCTAGCAAACTTTGCTCTTTTACACGTTGAATAGAGATCCAACTGACCATCTCGGGCAACAAAACTTAATCCCCGAAATGTTCTGTAATTACCGAACACTGCCATATCAAAATAGTCTTCAGGTGGTCGGCCTGAAAATACAAAATCAACGTCAATACCCGCTAAGTGCATTTCTGCCGCCATTGCCCGCGCACGAGTAATATGACCGTTGCCGGTTCCCTGAACGCCATACAAAATTTTCATACCAACATCCCTATAGCCACAGCGGCACAGGTGCTACCTAACAAGGCGCCGATTACTGTATCCGTTGGAAAATGCACACCAAGAAAGATGCGTGATAAGCCGACATTTGCAGCCCAGAAATACAGCATAAGATTCATACTCGGGAACCATTCTGACACACAATATGCGATGAAAAATGCGCCAGATGTGTGCCCAGAAGGAAAAGAAAATTGGTCGGAGGGGATAATGAAACTACTAAAGTTATCCAGTGCATCGGCAGGACGATTGCGCTTAAAACCTTTTTTCATTACAAGGTAAACAATGCGCTCAAGCAAAAAGCCCACACCCATTACCAGTACCAGCTCCTTGTAGCCAGTAAACCAGAATAAAAGCGCCGCCACGGCATAAAATGGGCCATCGGCAGAAAATGAAATAGCACGCCCTAAGCGAGTTAACACCGCCCTATGTTTGCGGGCCATACACCAAGAAAAAGTTAGTACGTCAACGGCGTGGATATTCTGAAGCAGGTTCATACTTATCACCTCACTGGTTTTTGTCTTGTTTTCAACATAAACCAATAAAATGTCCATTCCATGGCATTCTTGTGACAACTTAGTGACAGCTAGATTAAGCGATCAGACCATCCTACTCGCACTTTTGACTCTTATTAATATGGGTATGACGGATATCACTTTATAACCAATTGGTAAGCATAATCCCTATTCCCAAAGACTGTGTCTGATGGTTGTAATCCAATAAAGATTGTCCATATCCATTAAAATATTGTACATATCCGCGCGTTTTTCCCCACAATGGGAAGGTAAAACCAACTTGAATCGCACCTCGATTATCCGATGACTTTAGGTTATTTCTTAACATCACATCGATCGTGTAATCATCAATAACATGAATTACATTAAATTCGCCATAGCCGTAATAGTTTTCAATGTTAGGGTTATCATCTAATTCTGCACTTTCAGGAATGCGGTACCAAGGCTTGAAAGAAAAAGCGGTATCGCCTTTCTCAAACATGAAGTCCACGTAAAACCGATTCCAAGAACGAGACAAGTCACCCGATTGACCATTCGACTGATGATTAAAGCCATAGGAGATATAATTAGGTTTAATGCCTAAAAAGCCATTTTTGGGCTTGGTTACAATAAAAGCTTCCGGCTCATGATTGGTATCACGAAATGGCGCGGAAATACCGCTGTTGTAAGCTTGCCAGTATGCCTGTTGTGAATAAGCAAACCACAAACTGGTGTCACGCCCAACAATGTCATAAGCGACCGGAAATTTCACACTCAACTGAAACTTGAATTCTACGCTGTCTAACTTTTCAGAATCCGCTTGATCACCCAAAAATGCACGATCATTCGGATTAGAAGTGTAGGCAATTGGCAAAAAATAATTCGGTTTATGGGGAGTCAATACAAAAGGGTTGCTGGATGTCGCCGTTTCTCTGCTTTCTCTCTGTTTAAACAACCCGTTGGCTTCTCTTGCTCGCTGGGTAATAGATTCAGGCACTTCTGGTTCTTCTGGCGAATAAGGCTCAGACACCTCTTCTTGGGAATGACTAACACCTTGCTCTAGCGTTGATTCTTTAGAAAGATTTTCCGTATTAGTCTCAGCCCAAAGCAAACTAGGAATAAGCATCATTGAGCATACAATGGCTTTCATCAATATATCCTTACAAGCGACCTATATGTCATTGTTATTGAGATAGAACGACCCTTTTTACATAGGTATCTGTTTCCATTTCACTCACTTCCACAGAGAAACTAACATTCTTTAGTGGAAATTGTGTTAGTGCTTCTAGAACCAAATGAGAAAGTTGCTTTCTTTGCTCTACCGTTCGCCCTGATAACACCTTCAATGTCACATGGACAAAAGCATCTTCCTGACCACCGGTCAAAAAGTTTTTATACGGGCAGCTGCGCAACTTTATATCTTCAACAGAGAAAAGTGTTGAGGCAATGCATGCGTCTTTCACTGCTTCTAAAAGGTCAGCAGGCGGCACTTCTTGCTCTAAATTTTGGCTGTACTCAACAATACAATGCGGCATAGCAAACTCCATTTTTAGATAGATTTGATAATTAAAAGTTGGTTTTCTAAATCAGTACCCTAAAACAGGGTCTACCGCTAAAGGTATTTCAGCAGTCAATCGATAGTGATTGATATTTTTGGCAACAATGCTACTTGCACTGGAAGGACTCGTTGGGGCTGAAATATGTGGCAATACGCTGACTGAAGGATGCTCCCAATAACGATGCTCTTGCGGCAATGGTTCTTGCATAAAAACATCCAATACCGCGTGAGACAATGCGTTGCAGTCTAGCCTTTCCAATAACGCGTCATCATCGATAATCGGCCCCCGAGCAAAATTAATAATACTTGCCCCAACAGGTAAATGCGCCAATCTCTCGCGATTCAATAGCCCCTTTGTTTGTGCAGTTAAAGGCAGCAGACAAACAATGATATCACTTTGACTCAATAATGAAATCAACCCACTTTCGCCATGCAAACACGAAACACCATCAACCTGCTTTTGATTACGACTCCAACCCGAAACCGAAAAACCGTTATTCGCTAATCGCTGCGCGCTCAATTTGCCTAACTCACCTAATCCCAACACGCCAATTCGTCTATCTTGGGGGAAAACCATCGGCTGCCCTATCCATTGCTTTTTGCTTTGCTGCTGTGCGTAAGTTGGCATATCTCGGTGCAAAAATAATGTCCACGCTAATACCGCCTCTGACATGGTCGCTGCCAAATTTGGATCAACTAACCTAACGATAGAAAACCTAGGGGAAGATAGCTTCTGCACCATACGTTCAACACCAGCCCATACACTGTGTACCCAGCGTAAAGAAGGGAGCTCTAGCAAATCTTGAGGATCAGGATTGGCAACAATCGCAACATCACAGTCTTGCTTTTGCTCTGCGGTTAATTCAGACAGCAAAGCAATCTCTTCATGAGGCATGGCTTTAGACAATTCCTCAACCCAAACGGCTTGCTCTGATAAAGCACTTCGACTAATAAAAGGAATCATTTGGCGTACACCTGAGCCATATCCTTAAAACCTTTTAGCTCAATAGCATTACCACTTGGGTCTTTAAAAAAGAGTGTCCATTGCTCCCCAGGCATGCCTTCAAATCGGACACTCGGAGCGAGATCAAATGCGACATTTGCTTCCGTTAATCGTTTGGCGACCTTTTGCCATTCCTCCAACGGTAGAATCAAACCAAAATGCGGCATAGGAACAAAATGTTCTCCTACACGCCCTGTATTGGTCGTTGGGCTTGGTTCACCAAGATGCAGTGACAGTTGGTGTCCATAAAAGTCAAAATCGATCCAAGTCTCGGTACTTCGCCCTTCTGTACAACCTAGAACCTGCGTATAAAAGTCGCGAGTTTCTTCCAAAGAAGTAACATGAAAAGCGTAATGAAACAAAGCAGACATACTATGCCCCTAACAAAAAATTGAGACTAAAACATACAGCACGAAGGGAAAAAGTAAACATGAGGCCCAAAAGAGACCTCATATACTTGTCATTAAATTAAAAAATACAGGACATAGACCGGCACAACAACTTATTGTAAGCGCTCTTCTTTCGAAATAGCCTCTTCTTTCAACGCTGTCATATTAATGTATTCAGGGCGAACATTAGGTAGCGGGTTAGCATGTGAAAATAGCTGTGAACGGCTTTGGTTCTCGATAATTCGAACATGGGAACGGTTTAATTCTCTTGGTTCTTTTACGCCACAAGAATGGGCGATCATACCGATACCATGAAATAGTTCGGCTGCGTAATTTGCCACTCTCTCAGACTTTTCAGCCGCGACTAAGCCCTGTTGTAAATCGGGATTATGAGTCGTTATACCGGTTGGACAAGTGTTTTTATTACATTGTAATGCTTGAATACAACCAAGTGAAAACAGAAAACCTCGCGCCGTTACAACAAAATCAGCACCAGCACTTAAAGCCCATGCCGCTTTACCAGGAACGATCAACTTACCAGAAGCTATAATTTTAATATAACGACGCAAACCATACGAAGTCACAATATTCACAACAGTCGGTAAACTCTCACGCAAATGCATCCCCACATAGTCCATCAAAGGTTGTGGAGCGGCTCCTGTGCCACCATCAGAACTGTCAATAGTGATAAAGTCAGGACAATACTCGATGCCTTTTTTATGGATTAACTCGCATAAGGTTTCAAAAAACGTCAAATCCCCAACCACCATTTTAAAACCAACGGGTTTAGAAGTAACTTGGCGTACATGATGAACCATATTTAATAAGTCATCGATGGATTTTATATCGACATGACCATTTGGACTGATGGAATCCTCACCCACTGGAATACCACGAGTATGCGCAATCTCTTCCGTGACTTTTGCTCCTGGCAACATACCACCCTTGCCTGGCTTAGCCCCTTGACTCATTTTAATTTCAAACATTCGCACATTTTGATGCTCAGCTAAACTCGCCAGCTTGGTATCGTCCAGATGCCCTTCATTATTGCGCACACCATATTTTGCCGTTCCAATTTGAAAAACAATATCGCAACCACCTTCAAGGTGATAAGGGGACAACCCACCCTCGCCTGTGTTCATCCAAATACCTGCTTTACGTGCTCCTCTTGATAGAGCCTGTACCGCAGGTTTCGACAAGGCACCAAAACTCATCCCTGAAATATTGACCACGGAGCGAGTTCTATAAGGCTTTTTGGCAGTGTATTCACCAATACAAATCTCTTTTGGCTGTGCAGCGTCTTCCTCCAAAGTTGGAAAAGCACAATTCAAAAAGAAAATATCACCAGGGGTTTCAAGAGAACGAGTCGAGCCAAAAGCAATAGTGCTATCGACATTTTTTGCTGCACGATATGCCCAAGAGCGTTCTGCCCTGTCGAAGGGGCGCTCTTCCCGATCCATAGCAAAAAAGTATTGTCGGAAAAACTCTCCCATATGCTCAAAGATATAACGAAAGCGGCCAATAACAGGATAGTTCCGTCTAATGGTATGAGACGTTTGATGGGTATCAACCCAATACATCACCACCACAGAGACCGCAGCCACAAACAGCAAAAACACAAACAACAATGCACCCCAATGAATGGTCACCGTTGCTAACGAAGACAAGAAGTCCATAGCAAGCCCTTAATATAAATCAGTCGTATACGCAGTCATATTACGCTATGAAGAAGGACTCTGTGTGGGCAAATCATGGACAAACTGAGCAATAAACTCTTTTGGAGGAACAGGGTGACCAAAATAATACCCTTGATAATAGAAGCAACCCATTTCATGTAATCGATCAAAATGCACTAAGGTCTCCACCCCTTCTGCCAACACATTAATATTGAGCGCTTTCGCCATTGCAATCACCGCAAGCACAATTGCTTCATCACTTTTATCAGTCAATAAATCTCTGATAAAGGATTGGTCTATTTTTAGACGGTCGATAGGCAAAGATTTTAGGTATTTTAAAGAAGAGTAACCTGTACCAAAATCATCAATAGAAAGATGAACCCCCAAGCGCTTTATAGCGTGCATTTTTTCTAAAGAAGAGTTGAGGTCATTAAAGAGCATATTTTCGGTAATTTCCAAATCAACACAACTTGAAGGTACTTCATGCTTTTCTAACTGCTCTTTCAGCATGGGTAAAAAGCCTGCCTGTTGAAACTGAATTGGGCTAACGTTTATAGACATCCGCCAAGATGGATCCCATTTCCCCTCTTTTAACCAAGTTGCCACTTGGGACAAAGACTCATCTAAAACCCACTGACCAATTTCAACAATCAAACCTATTTCTTCAGCAATCGGTATAAACACCGCAGGAGAAATGAACCCTTTGTGCTCATCTTTCCATCTGATCAGCGCTTCCGCCCCAATTAACTGGTTCTTGTCATTCGTCTGGGGTTGGTAATACAGTTCAAACAACTTAGCTTCGGTAGCGTGATGAAGGGCTTTTTCCATTTCAAGACGCATATCAGATATGGCCTGCATTTCTGTTCTATAAAGAGCAAAAGTGTTTCTCCCTGATTCCTTGGCGCGATATAACGCTGTATCAGCCTGCTTAAAAATTGCCTCGGCTGATGTTTCATCACCATTAAAGATTGTCGCGCCTAAACTTGCCGTTATATGAACTTCATGATGACCTGCTTTCTTAACCTGCTGGCATGCGTAAATCACCCTTCTAATAAAAGTCTCTATTACTTTTTCTACCCGTCTCTTATCATCACCAAGGTGCGACAATAAAAAAGCGAACTCATCCCCGCCCATGCGGGCAAATACAATATTATCTTTAACGACAGATTCGAGTTGCGACGCCACGGAACAAAGTAATTGATCACCGACATTGTGACCCAAGGAATCATTAATGATTTTGAACCTATCAAGATCCATAAAAACAACCGCTGCATGACTGCTTGCTTTTGTCGCTCGCAAGTTCTTCAACACATCCAGAAGCTTATCTGATAAATATTGACGATTTGGCAAGTTGGTTACCGAATCATAATACGCTAAGCGATGAATATGAGCCTCAGCTTCCTTTCGTTCAGAGACATCACGTACCAAGAGTATTGTTTCGACTCGACTTTGAATTCGGTATTTCGCCAAGCGTATCTCCACCGGCAATTCAACACCTTGAATTTGATATACAGCCTCTACCGTTTGAGGGGAGCCAAGGTTTAAATTCATTAGAACTTCAAGAAAGTCTGGCCATGACGAGGAGGTATGCAAAGCCTTCAGCGGACTTGATTTAAGCTCATCTTCACTCATTTTCAGCATATTTTCTGCTGTTGAATTGACCAGAGTAATCTTATTGCTCTCGTCTAATAACAAAATACCGTCAGCAGCGTGTTCAATCGTCGCCTTACTATGACTATCGCTACGCTCTAAATCGCTCAAGGCCTTATGGAGCTTTTTCCATAGGTGTGCAAAAGTAGTATATAAATTACCTAACTCATCCGACTTATGGTATCGATGAAAGGATTTTGGCAGAGGAATGTCTTCATTGTAGCCAGCACTTGATAAAGACTCTGTTAAGCGCATTAGTGGATAAGTAACCAAAAAATAAAACACTAAGGAAAGCAGGCAGGCTAATAACACATCTTTAAATAAGTTATAGATTAAAACAGAAACTTGTTCTTTGAAAATCGCATCCAATAAATAACGCTTTTCTGGCCAGAGATATAAGTTCCCCGCATAAAAAGCAGGCCTTTCTAAGTGTAATTCTCGCTCATAAGTTTCTAAATCAACCAAAAAGTAGTTAGTAAAAAACTCTGGCAAGTAAAAATCGCGCTTGGCGGCTGTGGCTTCAACAAAAAGACGTCCAGACTCGTCTCTTACTTCCAAATGGGAAATACTAGGGCTAACAAGTAAACCATTCACCTGTTGTTGTGCAAACGCAACATCTAAACGAAAAACCGCTTCAGACAAGGGTTTTTCGACAACGGCGAGTAATTCTTCGAAATGTTGATTTATTTGGGCCTTTTGCTCACTAATTCCATCAAAAAATTGAAAGGCACTGCTAACCAAACTTAGAACAATAGCGAGTACTAACGTTAAAAACGTTTGCTTAACGAATAAAGATTTTGAAAAAACAACACCCATTCTCACTCGCTTATATTCTTTGGTGTTTATCCTACGCTACCGCACCTAACAACTGATTCTTAACTTGCTCTTTTATAAGATTGACATGTTATGAGCAATGACACAAGAATCTATAAAAAACTCTTATAGGAGCCATGACTTAAATCATAATTTGCTCATTTTATCCCCCCTAAAAAAGGCATAAAAAAAGCCAGCATATTAACTATACTGGCTTTAAAGTGCTAAAAACTATTTGCAACACAAGATCTTAGCCGAGCACGGCACCGTCTTCGCGCGATATAGCAATGACACTAGAACGAGGAACTGAAAGTCCTCCATCAGGCCAATGTGAATTCCCACCTTCACCCGGATGCTGAATACTAATAAACATAGTGGTCTTAGCCGCGTTCCAAGCCAAGCCAGTAATCTCAGATTCTTTTGGACCCACTAGGAATCGACGAATTTCGCCAGTCTCAGGATCCCCAACCAACATCTGGTTATTACCTTGTCCTTTGAAACCATTTTCGTTTGAGTAATTGCCGTCTGTTTGAATCCACAATAAGCCTTTAGAATCAAACTTCAGACCATCTGGCGAGTTAAACATATTGTCTTGATTAATGTTTTGAGAACCCGCATTCGCATCGTCATAAACCGCTGGGTTACCAGCTAATACAAACAAATCCCACTTAAATTCCTTGTGAGTATGATCTGCGTCCATTGGCATCCAACGCACGATTTGACCAAAGTTGTTTTTAACTCGCGGGTTTGGACCACCAGCTGGCGTAGCATCTCCACCTGCATTTGGCTTAACTCCACGGTTTTTGTTGTTCGTCAATGAGCAATACACTTCTGTTTTATGCGGGTGAGACGCCACCCACTCTGGACGGTCCATCGTAGTCGCGCCCACTTTAGAAGCCGCCATGCGGGTATGAATGGCAATTTCAGCCTCCGTCATTCCCGTTGTCTTAGGCGTTAACGCTAACCACTCGCCGCGGTTATTATCATGGAATTTGGCAACGTAAAGAGTGCCTTCTTCCAGTAGGTCGCGATTGTTACCACCAGCCAAGTATTTATGCTTGGAGATAAAACGATACAGAAATTCGCCACGCTCATCATCGCCAAGATAAACAACAACGTGACCGTTCGCAGCAATAGTTAATTCGGCATTTTCATGTTTAAAGCGACCTAAAGCAGTACGTTTTTTCGGGCGAGAAGTCGGATCTAATGGATCGATTTCAACAATGTAACCGAAACGATTTGGCTCATTAGGCTCTTTGACAAGATCAAAGCGATCGTCCGCCATCGCCCAGTTATAACGACCTTCCGTACTCACGCCGTAACGCTTAAACGCTTCGGGCATTTTGTAGTTCTTGTCACTTGCGCTGAAGTAACCATTAAAGTTCTCTTCGCACGTCAAATAGGTGCCCCAAGGCGTTTGTCCATTACCACAATTATTCCAAGTTCCTTTGGCAACCAGTCCTTTAGGATCTTCTGAGGTTTGTAGCCATTTATGACCACGAGCAGGCCCTGTGATATCCATTTCCGTATCCGCCGTGATTCGACGATTGTAAGGAGAATCCTGAACAATCCCCCATTTTCCGCCGCGCTCTGCTACTTCAATAATAGACACGCCGTGAGCCGCTTTGTTTTTACGCACATCATCAGCATTAGCAGGCATGCCATCAGCACGATTAGCATGCAGGGTATCGCCATTTGTGTATTCATTGTTGATGGCCATAATTTGTCTGCCATCTTTGGAAAAGAACGCCATGCCATCGTTATGATCGCCAAAAGCCAATTCTTGTGAAGCGCCAGTACCACCAGTAGCGGCGTTAAAAGCAGGAGCATTAGTGAATAAAGGATCACCCCAAGAGGCCAAAACCTCCCATTTATAACCTTCAGGGACAGTCACAGTATCTAATGTATTAGCTGCCACCTTGGTAAATGCAAGGCGTGATTCTGTGCTTCCTGCGGCAAGTGCTTTACTTGCTGCTAATGTTGTTGAGCCCATGACGAAAGCTCCGGCACCGACTGCTGCACCACCACTTAAAAAGCCACGACGTGACACCATTTTATGCGCAACTTCTTCAAATTCGACCACTTCAGGAGCGGGACGCACCAATTCATCTAACTCATCAAATCCTAGCTTTCTATCGTTTTTAATGCTCATAACACTGCCCTATTAATGATTAAAAATAGCCATTGGCGAGATTGATACCTAGGCATACTCTTTTTTGGTATTGCTCATGTCACTCTTCCTCTGGCAAGGAAACTGAAAAGTAACTTACCGAGAAAAGATGACATGAAAATGACAGTGTTGAGAAATTATGATTTATAGGCAGGATTACATAGGAAAGGATGGTTATCACTCAACCCGTAGAAAAAATATACGCTTTAAAAAATAGTATGGATAAGCCTAAAGCCAGCAGTCGCATTTATATAATAGATCAATGTTGCTTGTGGTTGTTTTCAGCCATTATTTCGGAGTACAAATTCGACTTTCCGTGTCGAACTTCTAAGCCTTCTCGTATAGACTTTTTTAACCTCTTAACCACCAAACTGTAGGAGTGATCGATTTGCCTTTGAATTTCGCCCATAGGCAATTCACCAGACAGAACAATCGAATTCCAATGTCGTTTATTCATGTGATAAGCAGGAATGACATCAGTAAAAATATCACGCAACTCAATAGCATGATCTGGAAGGCATTTCAGGTTTAAGAGTGGCGCACCCTGTTTCTTTATTAACAATGCAAACATCTTTCCCTGTACTTTGAACACGGCCGTATAATCATCGAATGGGTAATATTCTTCTGCCTCAGGTTTAGAAAGCAGATATTGTTTAAGTGATGTTGAATCCAAAATAGCGTCCTTATCATGCGTCAAAACAGTCATCAGTATAAAACAAAAAAGCCACTTACTGACATTCAGTAAGTGGCTTTAAACAGAGGTGAAATCTATCTAAGATTAGCCTTGATGAGCCAAATACTCGTCATAAGTTCCTTGGAAATCAATAACCTTTTGTCCCTTGATTTCAATCACTCGATTTGCCAAAGAGGAGACAAACGCCCTATCGTGACTAACAAAGATCAAGGTGCCATCAAAATCTAACAAGGCGTTGTTTAACGCTTCAATTGCTTCCATATCCATGTGGTTAGTCGGCTCATCCATCACTAAAACGTTTAGGTCCATCATCATCAACTTACCAAATAACAAGCGGTTTTTCTCACCACCCGAACAAACGCGTACTTTTTTATTGAAGTCATCTGCCGTAAAGAGCAAGCGCCCCAACATAGCTCTAACTTTAAGATCATCATGTTTCGCAGTACGCCATTTCGACATCCAATCAAATAATGTCAAATCGCAATCGAAGTCTTCGGTGCTGTCTTGTGGACAGTAACCAATTACCGCGTTTTCAGCCCATTTCACTTCACCCTGCTTGGCTTCTAGCTCTTTCATCAAGCAACGTAAGAATGTGGTTTTACCTGCACCGTTTTCACCAATAATCGCTAACCGAGAGCCCGCCTCTAGAATCATATTGCCGCCGGTAAACAGCAATTCATCAAAGCCATGCCCCAAATCTTCTAAGATCAACGCATGACGATGAAGCTTCTTGTCTTGCTTGAAGGTCAAAGAAGGCGTCATACGGCTCGACTGTTTTACTTCCGCCAATTCGATTTTTTCTAACTTTTTCGCCCGTGAGCTGGCTTGCTTTGCCTTAGAAGCATTGGCCGAGAAGCGATTAACAAAGGCTTGAAGATCGTCCATTTCAGCACTCTTCTTCGCATTTTCAGTTAATAATTGTTCACGAATCAAAGACGAGGCTTCCATGAAATATTCGTAGTTACCTGGGTAAATACGCAACTCACCAAAGTCGATATCCGCCATGTGAGTACACACAGAGTTTAAAAAGTGACGGTCATGGGAGATGATAATCATGGTGCATTTACGTTGATTTAACACACCTGCTAACCAGTTAATGGTATGGATATCCAAGTTGTTAGTTGGTTCGTCTAGCAACAAAATATCAGGATTAGCAAACAATGCCTGTGCTAGCAAAACACGAAGTTTCCAACCCGGTGCAACTTGACTCATTAAGCCAAAATGCAATTCTTCTGCGATGCCCGCTTCCAATAAAATGTCGCCTGCACGACTTTCTGCACTGTAACCATCCATTTCAGCAAATTCAGCTTCTAGCTCACCAGCACGCATGCCGTCTTCTTCGCTCATTTCTGGTTTAGCATAAATCGCATCTCGCTCTTGCTTAACCTTCCATAGCGCCACATCGCCCATAATAACCGCATCGACAACCGTGTATTCTTCAAAAGCAAACTGATCCTGACTTAAGGTACCGACTTTTTCACCAGGCGTAATAGACACGTTACCAGACGTTGGCGTCAACGCCCCACTGAGGATTTTCATGAAAGTAGACTTGCCACATCCATTCGCGCCTATTAAGCCATAGCGATTACCGTTACCGAATTTTGCAGAGATGTTTTCGAACAATGGCGTTGCGCCAAATTGCATGGTGATATTAGCCGTGGAGATCAAAGGATAAAGCCCTAAACAAAAAGAAAAGAAAAACGTTTATACAGACCACAAAAGCAGGGTCAGAAGACAAACACAAAGATGGGCGAATATAGAGACTTAAGGCCCCAAAGTCGAGGATTAAGTGCCGTTTTTTTGAACAAGTCGGTCTAATAAAGGCTATTGATTATTTAACGAACCCATAATGCTCATTCTCGGTGCGAAATTACTCTAAAAATCTCACAAGACTGAGTTATACATTCGTATTTTCGGGAGGGATGGCTGCTTCAGAAGGCGCCTTATCGTCTTCATCTACTGGCATTTCTGCCTCATTCTTAGTTGGCTCATTATTCATGTAAGCCGCAACCTGAGCCACCAAAAAGCTGGCCACATCTCGACTTGCGCCATTAAGTAAGTTTTTTCGGGCCTTTCTTGTAATATCAAGCTGAGTACTTGCCCCTAAGGCAAAGCTAGCCAGTAAGCCTGTTGGACTGGTTGCTGTATCAAGTAAATTATCAACCGCTTTGTCACGAGACGCCTTTGCACGTTTTTCTAAAATTTGTGTGCGAAAATATAGACGTTCTCGCTGTTGACGCATTCGCTTTAAACCAAACATATATTACTCATCGTCTGTTGGAATAATGGCATCGAAAGTACGAGTGAAATCCATGCTTTTCAAGGTTTTCTTCACCAAATACAGCAAAACAATAGAACTTAGAAAAGTCACAAATGTTGCCGTTAACAAAATCCCGACCAAAGAAAAACCATAGCTCCATGCAACAGCTGCAATACTGGCAATAATTAATAACCAAGTAGTGAGCAGCAAGAAAATCACGCCACACATTAAGGCAAGGAGCTGGGCACTAGACGTTACCCATAACTTAGCTTCTAACGCTCCTAGCCCTAATACACTCTTCAGCCAACTTTTATGAGTATCAATAACCTCATCAAAATCCGATTTTTCTTGCTGAGATTCAGCCTCAGAGTGCTGCGGTGTTTCCATCAATACTATTCCTAATTTTATTTACGCTTACTTAGAAGACTCGCAGCTAAAGCGCCTGCTAGAAACGCAATGCCGATTGTTTTAACTGGGTGTTCTTTAGCGTATTCACCCACTGCCGATGTAACCTTTTCAGATTGGCTCTTGGCTGTGTCTGCAATTTTGTGTGCTTGTTCACTGATCTGGTGAGCAACTTCTTCAATGCGTTCTTGGCTCTGCTCCTTCATTTCTGCAGCACTATCTACACCTTTATGTGCAGCCTCTGCGGCACTGTCTACTTTCTCGTGTGCTTTTGATTGGGTCGTGCTCTTGGTTGTTGTAGCCATTCTTTATTCTCCTTGTAGAATTGAAATTAACTTTTCAACGCCAATGTAGCGACAAAAAACTCAGCTAAACGAATATAGTTTAGCGTGTACATTAGAAAGGCTTCCATATCATTTCTAGATTATCTAAAGCTAAATATTTACGCAAAAGTCAAAAGCTTTAAATTAAAAATCAACTTACCTTTCCCTATTTACCTTACGCGCTTAATCTATAATGGTCAAAGAGACACACCACAACACGCATTTTTTCCTTTTTTTATTGTTAATCTTTAAACTATTCAAAACTCGACATAATACCAACAGATTAAACCGATAGCGTTTAGCCAACTCCCTCTTTTCAAACCGTTTGATAACAAAAAAGGGCAAAAGACATACAACCAAACAGTATGCTTTTTGCCCTTTTAGAATAGATTCATATAGACTCCTATTCACAGATAGCTTGTCAAATTTTAAACTGGAGCACTTTATTGTTTAACATCTACCCAAGCGTCCCAACCTTTCCAATCATCCATATCCGAATAGCCTTCTGTATCAATATCAACAGGCTCTTTAGCACGTCGACTAAATACTGATACATTCATTAGTTTTTTAATTAAATGTGACATTTCTGCTTCCTCATCTTTCATGATTTTGGAAACATCATCCTAGCATTGAAAAACTAAAGTAACCGTCAGCAACACCTAAAGAAACTCCCTTTCCCCATTGCTCGAACTATTCTTTAGCTTCTTGACGTATGGTTCTTATATGAACCATAAAAAACCTATTTATACACTAAAAGCGGCACAATATGGATATTACTTTAGTTTGGTCACTAACAGCTGCTCGACTCTCACACCTTCCAAATCCAATACTTCAAACTTGTAGCCTTCATAGACAAAAAAATCTGTACGCTTGGGCAAGCGTTTTAAGCTGTAAGTGATAAAGCCACCGAGTGTTTCATACTGAGTTCGGTCAGGAAACTCTTCTATATTCAAACTGCGCATCACGTCATTAATCGGCGTTAACCCTTCAATCAACCAAGAATTCGGATCGCGCTGTACTATTTGCTCTTCATCGTGAGGAGTTAGTAAGCCGCCCATAAAGCCACCCAATAAGTCCTTCACCGTCACTATCCCAACAATCGTTGCGTATTCATTTACGATGACAGCAAAAGCTTGAGGTGCAACACGAAAAGCATTAAGTGCTTCAGAAAGCGTTAAAGTTTCTGGTAGATAAAACACTTCCTTATCGACTTTTTCTGGCTTAATTTGCGCAGGTTCGCCTTTTAATACCAAGCGTAATATTTCTTTCGATTCAATAATGCCTTCGATTTTATCTAAGCTGCCATTGCAAACCAAAAAGTCGTTATGCGGATGGTCAATGATTTTCTGGCTGATTTCTTCACTACTGTCATCTATATCAAAATAAATAATCTGATCTCGTGGCGTCATGGTACTGGCAATATTACGCGTTTCTAATTCAAATACACTGCCAATTAACTGATATTCTTGACTCTGTAAACTGCCATCTTCAGCGCCCGCATCCATCATGGCAACAATGTCTTCTGTGGTCACCACCTCTTGGCGTTCGATAGGCATATTAAAAAGACGCAGAACCAAATTGGTGAAGCCGTTAAACACGAAAACCACAGGCGTTAAGATAAAGGTCACCCAAAGCATAGGAGTCACCATTCTAACGGCAACCGCTTCCGGCATAATCATGGCCACACGCTTAGGCAAAAGATCAGCAAACAAGATAAAAAGTGACGTCAAACACAAAAAGGAAATGACAAAGCTAACTTGCTCCAATAAAGGCCCAACATAAAGCAAACTAACAAATTGCTTTATGTAAGGTGTTAAGGTCTGTTCACCAACGATACCGCCCAGGATAGCAATGGCATTCAGCGCGATTTGAATCATAGCAAAAAAAGCACCTGGCTTTTGCTGCAAAGTCAGCACAGATTGCGCCTTCACATTGCCTTCATCCGCTAAAACTCGAAGTTTTATTTTTCTAGCTGCTGCCACGCCAATCTCAGCCATAGCAAACAAGGCCCCAGCAATTATTAGCAAACCTATACTAAATACATCACTCATTTTTTTCTCTTTATACCGAAAGACAGAACGTCAATAGGCCGCATTATAGAAGGAAGTTGCTACGATACAATGCTTATTTTTTATACTTTCAGAAGGGAGGAATAGTATTCAAAAAAACACACTCAAGGCGTAATATGAAACAACCAAACAGCGTAAAACACTGTCTTTATTTCATGATCAACAGGATCCAGCATGATTATTACCCTAACGACTCCGGCGATGTTGTTTCCCGCCGTTTCATTATTGCTTTTGGCTTATACGAATCGCTTTGTCACACTAGCATCGATTATTCGTAATTTTGACCCTAAACTCGAAGATGCCAACATTACAGAACAGATTACCAATTTACGTAAACGCATATACTTGATACGACGCATGCAAGAAGCTGGGGTAATTAGCTTTTTCCTATGTGTGTTATCCATGATGGCAATCTACCTTGAGTATCAACAAATGGGCAGTTACATTTTTGGCGCTAGTTTGGTTTGCTTAATGTACTCTCTGTACTTATCCGTGCGCGAAATCACCATCTCATGCGATGCATTAGAGTTGCATCTGCAACATTTCAGCACGAACTTTAAGCAACGTAATCGCAAAAAATAGTTACGCTGTTAACGCCGTAATACTTGGACATTAAAACCTTTCAAAGAAGAGGTCTCAGAGTACTTTGAAAAGTACTCTGCAAAGTTTTCATCCATTACTTTTTTGTTCGTCAAGCTAGCATGTCGCAGCAATAAGGTACCGTTTTTTCGAATAGCTAGACCTTGGTGCGAGACATTCATATTCGTACCAATGTATTGCTTTATATTCCAATTTGGACGAACCATACTGATTACACTTCCAGAAGGAATACGGTCTAAAAGCGCCTGGTTAACATCATTCTCGTTACCAATAAATAGCGCCGTTAATGGCACATATGGAATATAAGCAGGCTCAGTTTTATAAATACGGCCTTCTTCATGCAACTGTTTTAGCAAGTTTAGACACTGGCGAGACGATTCAGGGTCGCATTTTAGTACATATCCAGTAAGTGCCTGATACCATGCAGACTTATCTATCATTGCCTTCGCAACCCGCGCTTTGCCATCACCAACATCTGGCGTGATGTCCATTAACTTATCTTGATTGTTGCGAATCCAATCAACACTCGGAAAATGATTACGAGAAACAAAATCCACTTTTGCATCTCGATAGCGAATACGGTGTAAGTTTGACTGGAATTCCTCAGACGTCGACGAAATAGCGCCTGCCAATATGGTTTCAACGTAGGTAGTACAATCAAACACGTCGAAACGACTCAAAGGGTCCTTGTCATACTTGCCCTGATCGCCTTCTCCAACGCTACCACCAAGGTATTCAGTTCCAAGTAAGGTCGCACTTAAAGCGTCAATTTTATCGGCATTGGAGGCTGCGGTAGCAGAAAAATCATCAATCGTTTTATAAAAGACCGCTCTGTTTGCTGAATCCAGCTGATTCATGGCCATCGCAGACGAACACATAAAAGTAATCGACAACGCCGTTAGCGCTTTTCGGATAATGCACTTCATACTCGCTTTAGCCCACATGATAAAATTTTTAACCTGATACATAAAAAAACAACCATTGTATAAAAAACAATCATATTATTGTGCTAGTATTTACCTATTAATTGAAATTGAGGCCGCTTATGGAAATCAATAGTTCGTCATTTATTTATGGTCAACAAGGCTTACAGCGCAGCCAAGACAAGCTAGATCAAGCAAGCCAAAAAGTGGCAAGTGCCTCATTACCGACACTTGACCCCAAAGCAGCGCAACAGCCTGACCTTTATGGCTCACAGGTCCAAGATGGCCTAATTGAAGCCAAAAGTAGCGTGCTAGAAGCTCAAGCCAATGCAAACGTAATCGAGGCTTCAGATAAAACGGTTGGTCGGTTGATAGACATCACTGTTTGAACATTTTTAAAATGATCAACAATGAATTAACACTGCCGAGCAAGCAACGCCATGACCTCATCAGGTGAAGTAAAGCGAACTATTCGGTCTACTTCTTGACCGTCTTTTAATAAAATAAGCGTTGGCCAAAGCTTTACACCAAATTGGCGACCAAGGCGCTTACCTTTACCATCAAAAATTTTAATGTGAAACAAGTCTGGCCTTGCCTTCAGAACGCTTTCGACGGCAGTCCTAGACGCTTGGCAATGTCCACACCAAGGTGTGCCGAACTCCAAAACAGCAGATCCATCAAGCGCCTGAAGGTCTTCAAATGCTGGAGCCTCTTTTGAATAATCTGGATTAAATCCCATCACACTGGCTTGCATAACACTCCCTCCTTCAAACACTATTAATCAACCACGTTAAACACTTCGACGCACTCCTCAGAACCCATTTCAAACTCTCTGCAGATCCAAGGGCGGTTTTCATAAATGGTACAAAGATAGGTCTCTCTATCAACGGCAGAACACCAGCCATCGTCTAATCTCAACATGGTTTCTCCACCCCATTCGTCCACTGAAACATGCTTATCTGGCACACCAGTATCACTAATTATCATCACTTCCATTCGGCAGCAACAAGCTTGGCAGTTTGCACACGTAATATCATGCTCAGTAATGTTCTTTAGGTCGATGGTCATAAAAGCAATAAGTTACCTAAAAGAAAGTGTCGAAGGCAGACAGAGAATCAAAAACAGATCTTTTTGATCATAGAAAGGAAACAGTATACTACCGATCTAGCCTAAAAGCAGACACAGCCACCACACTTCGCAGGCTAGACCAGTAAAAATGATTATTTATACTTTGAATTTAACAACCAGTTCATTCAGCTCGACAGCTAAACGCGTTAATTCAGCGGCACTTGAACTTGTTTCATTGGCACCAACTACCGTTTGCGTTGCTAAATCGCTAATCGTAGAAATGTTGCTATCGATTTCTTTCGATACGGTAGATTGCTCTTCCGCAGCACTTGCAATCACGTGATTGCTGTCACTAATAGCAAGAATGCGTGCCGTTATTTTTTCTAGCGCTTGAGATGCTTCAGCAGCAACGGTTTGAGCTTGGTTCGTTTTGTGGCTAGTGTTTTCCATTGACGAAACAGCATCGTTTGCCGAAATCTGGACTTGACGAACCATGGTTTCAATTTCACCTGTCGACTCTTGAGTACGATGAGCAAGGCTTCTTACCTCATCAGCCACAACCGCAAACCCTCTTCCAGCTTCACCCGCTCTTGCCGCTTCAATGGCAGCGTTTAGCGCCAATAAATTCGTTTGCTCTGCTACAGCGCGAATAACATCCAAGATTTGGCTAATCGATGCGACTTGTTCTGCCAATTGATTAATAACGCCAGTGCTGGCTGTCATTTCTTTATTCATATCAAGAATAACAGCGGTCGTTTCGCTTACTCGCGCCTTGCCTTCTTCCGCCAATGATGCCGATTCGACTGAACCTTCAGACGTTTGCTGTGCCGTTTGAGCCACTTCGTCTATTGCCGTACTCATTTGAGTAATCGCAGCCGCGGCTTGCTGAATTTCCTCATTCTGCTGCATGAGGATATTTGACGAGTTTTCTGTGACCGTATTTAGCTCTTCGGCGGCCGATGCAAGTTGCCCGGATGAATCTGCAATATGAACAATCGCTGTTCGTAAGTTCCCTTGCATGGCTTTCAAAGCAGTGGTTAAACGAGTTAATTCATCATCGCCATCAACGTGGATAGTTTGAGTCAAGTCACCGCTAGCAATCACTTCTGCGGAGGCAACAGCGTCCTGCAAAGGTTTATTAATGCTTCGAGAAAGGACCACAGCTATAACTGAAGCCGCTGCAGCTGCAATAACAGCGATAATAATAATGAGAATGAAGCTTTCATTATACATTTCCCGTGAATCTGCACTGGCGATCTCAGCACCTTCCTGGTTTGCTGCCACTATGTTTCTCAACACCACAACCATGTTATCTGCAGCGTCATTCATCTTAGGAACTAACACTGATAGAGCGTCTGTATTTCCTTGTAGTGAGGCAGAAACCACTTCTTTTTGGACGTTAAAATAACTGGCTTGCGACTTTTTAAACTCTTCGAATAAGCGCCGCTCGCTTTCTAAATATATAGTGGCTTCATACTCTGATAGATATTGCTCAACGTCTTTTATAATTTTTTCTAGGTCCGCGACTGTGGCTTTCTTTGCTTCTTGGCTAGTCCCGTTTAACAGCCTTAATGTAAATATCCTCACTCGCATTAAATTACTGTTGACGTCACCCAAGCTTGCAATAGCGGGTACAATATTCGTTTCAATCATCTCTGAATTGGCTCGAATACTTTTCATCGCTGACATACTCACGCCACCGAGGCAAACAAGCAAAAATATAATGACAGTAAACGCCATTAATAATCGAGACCTAATATTGATATTACGTAGCATGTGTACTTCCTTTAGATACTATGTTGTAAATCTGATTAACGCTTATATTTCCCTAACACACTTAATTCCTTTTAAAGCACCAATGCTCAAATTCCAATTGTGGTAGAGGAGGAGAAAAAATATACCCTTGTACAACCCCATAACCCATTGAGGTTAAATGGGATAACTGCTGCTGTGTTTCGACCCCTTCGGCAATAGCTGTTGCACGCATCGTTTTGCAAAGAGATAACACGACCTTGCTAAGTTCCTGAGACATTTCGCTATAACACTCATTGGATAAGCCATCCACAAACACTCTGTCTAATTTCAACTGTGACACGGGAAATTTCAGTAAGCGTTTAAGATTCGAATACCCTGTGCCAAAATCATCTAAAGAAATAGCCACACCCATCGCATGAATTCGTGCAATAGTATTAGCTAAACTGCATGATGTGTTAATGGACTTATTCTCAGTCACTTCTATAACCAAATCCGAAGGCAATAAGCTATTTTCCTCTAGAATAGCTTGTACCTTTTGTTCTAAGTGGGCGTAAGTAAAGGTAAGCGGTGAAAAATTAACGGCAACAGTAGGAATTTTAATGCCCTGCTTTCGCCATAGCGCCAATTGCTGACAAGCACGATTGAGAACCCATAGATCCAAATCTGCAATTAACCCATTTTCTTCTGCCAAAGCAATAAAGTCGTCAGGAGCAACCCTGCCAAACGCTTTGCTTGTCCACCTGGCCAACGCTTCCACGCCATGAAGACTATCATCTAAAATATTTATCTGAGGCTGATAATGTAGGTCGAGCAAATCGCCATTTAAATCTGCCTTTAAAGCCTGAGCTTTTTTAGCAGACGACAATGCAGCAAGCCACTCTGGCTCCACAAAACGTTTTTGAAAAAACAGACTGTAATAGTGCTTCCCTAATAGCCAAAAAGCATTAACCCACATTTTCACTTTATGTGTATTCACTCCATTTTCCATAAATAAAAGCCTAGCCTCCTTCATGACGGACTTTTTAAGCTTACTCAGCTCAAACAGTTGATTTTTGTCATCTAACCGAAACCGATTAAAAGGTAAAATTGACCATGCTTTTAAATTGACACGAGCTAATTCTGCCTCTTTGTTACAAAAACAATCACACCTTTACTGTTCAATACAATAAAGTCACCATTCGCTTCTTGTGCATGATGCTGATCACACTCAATATTTGAACCATCATTTTTCACAAAAAAACCTTCAACTGCATGTCTCGATTCGTACATAACGCAATCAAAATTTTGTCTTTTAGACACAAAATGTTGTCAATATTGCCTATATGGCAAATAGTGTCAAGCAAATTGCCTGTCAGGTTTTGCCATATAGGCAAAATTAGACGGATAATCTTGCCATGAATATTGGCCAAGCTATAAAATTTTTGCGTATTCATCGCAAGATGACTCAGGAACAAGTCGCACTGGAAGCTGACATGGCCACCAGCAATGTCTCACGAATTGAAAAAGGTCAAAGACAACCCTCGCAAAAAGTCTTACAAAAACTGGCTATGGCTTTAGATACCAAACCATCTATCTTATACGCTGCCAGCGAGCATTCTCCTGAAGACATAGTCGACTTTTTAAGACAAGAAGATGATAAAGAAAAGCATGAGGGGAACCCTGCCGATTTTCACTTCACTCATGAAGCGAAAATGGTATTAAGCTTATTTAACGAACTAACACCAAACAACAAATCCTTGTTGCTCGAGCAATTAAAAACATTGCACAAATGGCAAACAAAAACAGGTCAATAGCGCATTCGATTTTTGTCAAAAATCTCGCTAAGCACCATAAAAATAGATTGAAAAATAATGACAAACCGTACCGCCAAGTACGAATAAATGCCAAACCAAATGCCCATAACGCAATCGTGAATCCAGTATAAAGAACACTACGCCAAGGGTGTAAAGCACGCCGCCCAAGACCAACAGAAGCAACCCGGTCGGTGCCATTAAAGTGACAAGTGGCTTAATTGCAATCAGAATCAGCCATCCCAATACGACATAAAGAATGGTTGAAACAGCAGGGTGAGAGACTTTACCAAATGCCTTAAGTCCAACGCCAATCGTTGCAAGCCCCCAAACAGAAACCAGTAATGACCAGCCCCAAGCACCTTCCAACACTCCCAACATAAAAGGTGTATAGGTTCCAGCAATCAATAAATACACTGCTGAGTGATCGATCACTCGAAACACATATTTCAGTTTGCCTTTAGGCATTGCATGATAAAGAGTCGAGGCTAAATACAGTATGATCATCGTTGCTGAAAAAATACTGACCCCAACAACATAGCTCACATCGGCATAGCGCATTGCGCTCAAAATAAGAAACGGAGTACCAACAATGGCAGCAATCAAACCTAGACCATGGCTAATGCTATTCGCTACTTCTTCTCCAATCGATTGATGACGATTAGACGCCAGCTTTTCCATACTTCCCTACCTATCATTAATTTGACTTACACCAGCATGGTACAAGTCGATAAAATTAACAACGAAAGAGAATGAATAAACAATGAAAAACCAACAACAAAAACCTACACACTAACTCTGACAAACCATTGGAGCCTGAAAATCTAGATTCAATAACTGAAAATAATTTTCTCCCAAGGCGATGTTTCGAAAGGCATCATCATCAATATATTGCAGAATTCGGCTAGTCGCTTCTAGTTCAGACTGATACACCTTAAAACTATTATTCCGGAAGGCGACAAAATCAGATCCAGGCAAAATACGATCAGAGTAACGATTCATAAAAGCAACGTATTTGCTCCGATTCCCAAACTTACTAAAATAGTAATCCTCTAGTACACGCCACGAAATATCTATCATCAGATTCGGGTATTGATCCAACAAGCGCGATAAAATGGCAATGTGCGTTGCCGCATCCAAAGAGGTTTGTTCATAAGAAATACCCATGTGAGCCCAGACAATTTTATTGTCGGGATACAGCGCCAACGCCCTCTCCATTAAGGGCAAATATAAGGTTGGCGTTGCGTTGTTACCGATATCGGAGTGAATCGTTATCGGGTAATCTCTGGCTCTTAACTCGGCCATAAAACCCGCCCACTTAGTGATGTCTTTTGGTGTGGCAGCTTTATGACGATTATTAAACTGAGCTTGCTTAACTAAATTGACCTCCCCCATCCAATGGAACAAACTAGGGTATTCCTTTTCATACAACTCCATTAACGCAACAGTTGGCTCTGGGTTCGATAAATCCGTGAACGTCATCGACAGAGTAAGATGAAGGTCATCGGGCTTGTACTCCACCATGTTTGCGGCATTAACAAAATCGTTTCGCGTCGTCGGTGCCACAGGCGTGCCTGGACATTTCAAATAATTAGAACAAGAAGAATTCGCTGGCAACATTTGCCCAATCCCATAGACATTGGCAAATCGAACCGTAGTACGAGACAAATAGTCATTTACCTCGTTAAAAGGAATCGCCCGTCCATCAAATGGTCGGTAATGTAAATGCGTATCGACAACTGGAGTGTAAGGCTCCACCTCACGATCATAACAAGCAGAATCCCCTTTGAAGGAATCTAACGAACGATAGGCTGGCGTGTTATCTGACGAGGCACAGCCACCAATCAATAAAGGAGCTAGAATAGCCCAAGGCAAATAACGACGCATAAACAAGATTCCCTATAAAACCAACTGAGGTATAAAGTAAAAAGCAGCAATAAACATCAAGCAAAATACCATAAACATCAGCCCTATAACAAAAGCCACCACCACAAAATAGCAATAAAAAGCCTCAACTATTTGACCTAGGACTTATCTCTAAGGTTTATACTCTCAATAATATGTAGGAGAGAAAATATGTACCGAATCGGAGAGTTAGCGAAAGCCTGTGACATCAATAATGACACATTACGCTTCTATGAAAAAAATGGATTATTAAGCCCTTCAAGCCGATCAGAGTCCGGCTACCGGCTGTATACAGAAAAAGACAAAGAAACCTTAGAGTTTATATTACGTGCGAAAGGTGTTGGCTTCACTCTTGCCGAAATTCGTGAGCTACTTTCTATTGAAATAAACAAAGCTGACAACGCCTGCGCTGATGTAAAAGTGCTTGTCGACACCAAACTTTCAGATGTCGAAAGGAAACTTGCGGAACTCACTCGCTTTCAAACCTCACTCAAACGCTTATCAGATGCCTGCTGTGGCGGAGAAGAAAGCGCCGAGCATTGCACCATACTCGAAGCGCTAGAATCAGACATAGACGATGTTCGCCATGAACATCATGGTGAATAAGGCAAAGTAACCAAAACGCGGCCTAATCAAAACAATTAATTAGCAAGCCTTATTCACAACAACCCTATTTCTCCCTTGCTCTTTAGCATCATAGAGCGCGGCATCAGCACGGTTAAGCACCTGTTCGTAGAGTGAATCATCTTCTTTGTAAATAGCCACACCAAAGCTTGCTGTAACAAATAGGCCATCGCTCATCTCTTCTTTTTCAAGCGCGGCCCGAAGAGACTCAGCAATAACTCTAGCCTCCTCGACACTGAATTTTGGCAATAAAACCGTAAACTCTTCTCCGCCAAATCGAGCAACCATGCCTTTATCTCCGACAAGACTAGCAAACAGCACAGCCATATTTTTTAACACAGTATCGCCAACCGTATGACCATATACATCGTTTACTTTTTTAAAATAATCGACATCGGCCATGATCACAGCGAACGTCTGCTGTGTTTGCTTCGCCACGTTATATTCACCAAGCAGGGCTTCATCTAACGCTAAACGATTATAACTGTGGGTTAATGGATCTTTCCGAATTATCACCTCTAGAGACCGATTACTGGCTTCTAACTCGGCCGTTCGAGTGCGTACTTTTGTCTCGAGTGTGACATTCATTTGCATTAATGACTGCTCTCGCACCAACAAAGAAGACATCATTTTTTCCAATGAACAGCTCAGACTGGCAACCTCGCTCAACTTACTGTCATCTTGGAAAGTCGCGTTACGGTTGCCTTGCTCAATACTTTGAGCAGTAAGCGCTAACCTTTCTAGTGGACGACTTAAAGTGCTCGCAAATCGGTATGCCAAAAACATACAAAACAAGGTGGCAAGCCCACCAAACAACAGCAATAGTTTATGCACCTCATTAACGGTTGCCATCGCAATAGACAAAGGCTGACGTACGACAATTTGCCAACCTAGATTTGTAGATTTGGGAGGTGTCACTGACACTAAACTGGTCAGATATTTTTGACCATCTTGCCAAGTCACTGATTTGAATTGGCTATTACCAGGCAGCCCCTCAGGCACTTTGATATCATTCAGAGAATTGTCGGGATATAAAATATTATGATCTTTATCGATAATAAAAATATCGATTGCTCTTCTTTTAGACGCTTCAGTCAGGGAAGACTCCAGAACCTCTTTTACCCACACCCAATCAGCATGTGTTACAACTACCCCTTTTAACTCTCCGTTTTCCCCTATGACAGGGGCCGAAAAATCAACAAAACGAATTGGTGTACCGTCTTTCGGCTTAGGCAGTAAGTTTTCAAGCAGTAACGCCTTATGTACATCACTAACAAAAGGACCTTTACTACCATGAATAAACCAAGGTCGTTGGCTAACATCTGCACCTGCAAGCATGCCATCACCGGACGCGAGCACGACTCCGTTCGCGTCGGCAAAACCAATCCAAGCGTAATTTTTATAAGAGCTTTTAATTTGATCTATCGCCTCTTGTAGCTCATTTAAATTTTGGCTTTTAAATAAGGAAGATCGCTGACTAAGTAAAAAAATTTCGCGTTCGCGCTCAAGCAAATTTGCGGTTAGCATATTTGAAACAGATTGACTAAGACTGACTAACGACTCGCCACTTGCCTGCGAAAGACGAGTTGAAGTCAGCTGGTAAAAAGAAGCAATGAGTACCAAGCTCAAAGAAAGAAGCAAACCACCTGACAATAAAGTAATTCGCTTCCGAAAAGTATCAAAGCCTCTCAACATGATCTGTAAACCTGATTAAAATTAAAAGTTAACTGCGTATTTTGCATCATAGCATGCCTTGACTTGCTCTTTATATTCCAATTTGAGCCCAAAAAATTAAATCGTTGGTACCAAATACCGTTACTAGACCTTTCATTGCAATTAATCCAGCACAATAGGCTGTGGATGATAATTTGGATTCTCATAAAAGAATCTTTAACTGGGCTCTTGTTACATTTATTCTAGGAGAAAAATCCCTTACTGAGGAAGTCAGTAAACACGCAATGGATATCATCAGACAAAAATCTAAAAATAAATGGAGAGATGAGTATGCGAACCATACATTCAATACAACGCTGGCTTATAAACGCAATAGCCATTCTTTTTACCGTAACGGCTTATTCCAACCCAGTGGTGGTTTTATCAGACACAGCGAAGATAGAAGGAAATAACAACCAAGGCATTGATTCTTTTTTAGGTGTCCCTTACGCAAAAGCACCGATTGGCTCATTGCGCTGGCAATCGCCTCAACCTGTAGAGCCTATACAAAGCACTTTGCAAGCCACACAAAAAGGCGCTATCTGCTCTCAGTGGCATCAAAACCAATTTAAAGGCCAAGAAGATTGCCTAAACCTAGACATTTATAGACCAGATAACGGTAAAGACAACTTACCCGTTTTGGTTTACATCCATGGGGGAAATAATCAAACAGGCGAAGCTAATGAATTCGACCCTAGAGCGCTGGCCAAATCACTAGACGCCATCATAGTACAAGTAAATTATCGTCTAGGAGTATTAGGATTTAACCCTCTCAAAGCCATCAAAACCGAAGACCCAATCCAAGCTTCAGGTAATTTTGGACTGTTAGATCAACACGCCGCACTGCAATGGATACAAAAAAACATCAAATATTTCGGAGGGCGCGCTGATCAGGTTACCGTATCCGGTTTTTCTGCGGGCGGACGAGATGTCATGGCGATGTTAATCTCTCCCCTATTTAAAGACCAATTCCAGCAAGCAATTGTCTTCAGTGGCGGCATGACAACAGCCCCCGTCGTACCAAGCCAAGAAGTTTTCCGCCAAGCGTTTGCTCCACTTATTGTAGAGGACAAGATTAAACCAAATCTGATGGCTGCGAAGAAATGGTTAGAAAAAGGTGGTGACGATGTTCTGAACTACCTACAAAAGCAATCCACCGAACGCCTTGCACCACTGATGAAAGGCGCTGGTATACGAATGAGCCACTTCCCACATTTATATAGAGATGGCGTCGTAATACCAAAAGAAGGCTTTGATACTGCCCTTTACAATAACGTCCCAGTCATCATGCTATCTGGGCAAACCGAATTCTCTTTCTTTGCGTTAAGTGATCCCTACTTTGTCAAAGCGTGGCATTCTGGCGCATTGAGCAAAGACCCAGCATTACTGAACCAATACCGTTTTACCTCAAACTACGGTAGCAAACTTTACAGCCTATTTAATGTTCAAAAATCAGCAGAACAGATGTTTGAACATTATCAGTCACCTATTTATGGCGCTGAAATTGCCTTCGGAACCAACCCTTTTGTCGCACAAAACCCACAAATGGAATTGATCGGATCATTTCATGGCGTGTTTATGCCACTCCTAGATCAAAATTGGCAACAAGGACTTTTAGGTGAGACATTTCAGAAAGCTGGAACCCGAGATCTAGCCAAACATTTTCAAGCTTATTTAAAACGTTTTATCCGTACAGGTAATCCAAATGACCCAGAACAAGTCAACTGGTTAACCTGGTCACCTAAACATGAACAACAAGGTCAATCGTTACTTATCCTGAACGCCAACAAACACAAAGCGCTCATCCAAATGTCATCAAAGTCATACGATGAAAATGCGCTACTTGAGGCAATGAAGAATGATAACCACCTTCCAGAACAGGCAAAAATGCAAATGATCAATCAGGTATTAAATGGACGCTGGTTTAGTACTGCTCTGGATAATACGTTTCAGAACCCTTCCCTATGGCCTAAGCAATAAACACATTGGCCGAATCACTCACGTGATTCGGCCAAACTTTGCTGTAAATTTAATTACCAATCAAGTAGGAATCTTTAAAGCTTAAAGGTAAAAGAGAGCACTAATCGTATGACGTCCTTTGTTAAGCTTGATCTTTGTATAGGGTACGGCAGTTACTGGATCTGTTGTATTTGAATTCGTTCTTAGTGAAACACCTTTCTCTTGAATGTAATCATCTAACCGAGCTAAACAAGTAATATTCTCAAGCACGTTACCTTCCCTCGTTTTCCTTTGCAAAATAACCGCTCGATCTTTTTCTTTATCTTCAAATAGCTCCATTTTTTCATTGTATATGGGATAAGAAAAACCTGTTTCAACCACGCATGCGTCTTGTTTCAGGTCAATGATATGAGTTCTACGAAATGTGCCATCATCAAAAGGCTCTATGATTGTAGTTACCTCTTGTCGCCCTGATGTCCATACCTGCGTCAATACATTTCCTTCAATTTTTGTTTCAATGATTTTTTGACGGTATTGCCAGTTACTTCCATCATCAAAACTGATGGCTAAAATATTATCCCCAAAACTACCTTGTTCAGAGTAGAGCAATGAGCTGACATCAAACCCTCTATTTGTTGAATAAAGGAATTTATTGTATTTATCTTTTTGAAAGAAAGGATGTATAGGGGCCGAAAAATGTATAACACTTTCACCTTTATATCTTTGTACAAGCGTTTCATTAGCGACATTTGGATAGATCCCATCACGAATTTTACAAGGTAACTCTTCTGCCAACCAAAACTCACTATTATCACTTAATAATAACGGGATAAAAGCTTTCATCGCCCAATAAGGAGACGTTGGAGAATTATAAACCTCACACATACTAAGATTTTGATAGGTGTATCCTCTGGTCAATCGACCATCATTGGTGAATATGTTTTTATCCTTCCACCAACGAATTTGTCTTGCCCATATTCCCTTGATCTCTCCCAAAGGCATTTCATTATCATCAAGTAAAGCAAGCGCTCCCCAAAAAGAGCTAGCTGCGAAACGGTAAATCAATGATCGACCCTGCTGTAAAGCAGCGCCATCTTCAGCAAACCAAAACTGAAAAGATCTAGCGAACAATTTAGATCTTTCTACAAACTTGTCAGCCCAGTCTTTTTTATCGCCTTTAATAACTTTCGCATACAATAGACCATAATAATGCATAGCAAAGCCAGCATAATGATCAATGGTTCTCGTCGTACCATCGCAATACCAGCCTTCGGATAAGTAATAACTATCTAATCTATTTAAGTAGTCATTGGCTAGGTCATCATCCACTAAATGCCCATAGCCCACTTTCTTTAAGCCCTCTTGAACCATAATGGTAAAGAATAGCCAATTATTTTGAGGGTATTCATGGTTTTGAATATCAGCTAACCAATGAACAAGATTGCTTTTCTCTGTATCTGTGAGTGGGTAAAAAGCATGTTCAGGCAAAGTAGCCAGTAATAACCCGATGGCAGCCATCTCAACAGTACGCTGATCAAAATAAGCCGTTTTCCCCCAATAATCACTATGTGAGGGATTCGTGCCATTTATTAAAGCGTTTCTATAGAGTTCCCAATAATGAAACTCTCCTCCACCAAGAACTAAAGGAATGATTCCCCATAATGGTCTAGCAACACCTTCTAAAGAACTTGCTTTTTGATCAAAAGAAGCTGAACCTTCATTAAAATCTATTGCCGCCCCTTGCGCTTTAAAGTAAGGAACAAGGGGTTTAAACATATCGTTAACTAATTTCTGGAAATCCGACTTAGTCGAAAGCGCATTATTATCAAAAGGATTAAAAAAAATCATTTTATTTATAACCTACATTAAACCAAAAAACTTTGGCAAAAATAAAGAAATCTCTGGGAAGTAAGTAACGATAAGCAACCCAATAAATTGGAAAAAGAAAATCGGCAACAAAGGCTTAATAACTTTTGTTATCTTTTCTCCACTAATACTACATGAGACAAATAAAACAGTTCCAACAGGGGGTGTTACCACACCAATAGACAAGTTATAGACCATAATCACACCAAAATGAATTGGGTCTACACCTAAACTCGTAACGATTGGGTACAATATAGGGGTAAAAATCAGTAATGCTGGCGACATATCCATAAATACGCCAACAAGCAAAAGAGTAATGTTAATAAAAAGCAAAATAACATATTTATTTTCACTGATACCTGATAGGAAGTCAGCAACAACATCTGGAATATAAGCAAATGTCATACTCCAGCTCATCAAGCTAGAACAGGCAATTAGAAACAAGATAACGGACGAGCTTAAAACAGAGTCATGTAGTATAGAAAATATTTTTTTCAAACTAAGACTTCTATAAAAAAGAGACAGAATAAGACTGTAAAGAACAGCAATACCAGATGCTTCGATCGCAGTAAAAACACCGCCGATAATTCCACCGATGACAATTATAATGAGCGTAAGGCTAGGAATAGCCCCCCAGCAAATAGCCAATGATTCACTAAGGTTGATACGCTCTGCCGATACTTCATAGCCATTTTTCTTAGCATATCGATAAGCGACGATCATTACGGATAAACCTAGGATTATCCCAGGAACATAACCTGCTAAAAACAATGATGCAATTGATGCCTCGCCACCTGTAATCAAGGAATAGACAATAAATACACCTGTTGGTGGAATCAGCATGCCACATATAGAGGAACTAGCATTGACAGCTGTTGTAAAAGGCATATTGTAATTTTTCTCTTTTGCCATAGGGGAAATAATCCCCCCAATGGCCGTAGCCGAAGCGATAGCAGAGCCAGAAAGAGAGCCAAACAACATATTCGCTACAATGTTGGTTTGCCACAAACTCCCTGGTATTTTTCTACCAAGCAACATAGCAAAATCAATTAACTTCCTTGCAATTCCTCCTTGATTCATAATATTACCAGCGAGAATAAAGAAAGGCAGCGCTAGAAAACCGAAATTATCCAGAGATCTAAAAATAGTTTGCCCAGACATTGACAACAAATCGCTAAAGTCCATTTGCAGACTAAGTGTTAAAATGCCGGATATAGCCAATCCTACCGCGATAGGAACGCCTATGAACAACATGAAGAAAAAACTAAAAAACAATATTATAAAAGATGAACTTTCCAGATTTTCAAAAATCAAAGATTCAAATGAATCACTGCCTTTAAAAAGGCCAAATAAATATGCGAAAATCAACAGAAAAACAGAACAGAAAAAGAAATAAAGAAAAGCTTTTTTATTAATTAATCCTTTCCTGATGATCTTTATAAATTGTGATGCCGTAATAATAGATCCACTAACTATCATTACAGACTGAAGAATACCGAAGTTGATTTTTAAAATAGGAGTGTTTGCTGCGTTATTAAGACCTAATATTCCTCCATATAAGATCACGCCTCCTATAAAAACATTAATCACAGTGATGAATGACTCTAAAAAAATAGCTTTCCCTTCTCCAATATGGTCTATAAATATTGGAAGGTTCAAATGCTTTTCTTTTAGAAAGCACAATGAAGCACCAAGAATACCAAGCCAAATATTTGAATATCTGAGTAATTCCTCGGACACGCTGCTAGGAGAGTTCAAAAAATATCGACAAAACACTTGATATACAATTAAAAAAACCATTCCAGATAAAAGCGCCATAAGAAAAACTTTCAATAGCACTTCTAGGAAAGATTCTACTTTCAATAGAATTTGGCTTATTCCATTTTTATTTTGATTATAATTCATAAATGCCTCAATTAAAAAATCAAGGGGGTAGACAACCACCCCCTATTTTCAACTACATTTCACGATTTTCTAATTCAAATATTTTTTCAATAAACGCTTTCTTTTTATCATCATTCATAGCGTCAACGTACATAGGCTTAACAGCTTCAATAAATGGTGTCTTATCCACTTCATGGATTTCAACGCCCATTTTTTCTACTGCTATTTTCGTTCTTTCTTCAATATTTTCATCGATCGTCTCAATTGATTTACTAGAAACTCGCTTCATCTCGCTCAAGACAATCTCTCTATCTTCTGGAGACAATTTATCCATAAACTTCTTACTAGCCAATATAAAGTCAGTCAGCCTAGTTTGCTCAGTTTTCAAACCATATTTGGCAACTTCACCAAATTTAAGGTCCCATAAAGCGGAAAGACCACCTTCTGCACCATCGATAATTTTTTGTTGAAGTGATGGGTATACCTCACCAAATGGAAGTGGTGTAGGTACAGCACCGAATAAATTTATCATTTTAATGTAAGAGTCACTTGATAGTGTTCTTAGCTTAAGCCCTTTTACATCGTCAATGCTTTTCATTGGTTTCGCGGCATATATACTACGAAAACCATTACTTAAATAGCCAATTTGAAGCAATCCACTGTCTGCAACATAGCTATTAATCATTTCTTGAATATCTGGATTATTTAAAACCAAACCATACTCTTCTTTGCTGCGGAAGATATAAGGTAGGTTAATAACCCCTATTTCTGGAGCAAGAGTTTCAAGCGTTGCGCTATTTATCATACCCATATCAATAACGCCAATTTGCATAGCTTGTAAATACTGGCTTTGTGTACCAAGCACCCCATTCCAAGACACTCTAATTTTGACTCTATTGTCTGTTTTCTCTGCCACACCCTCAACGAAATCTTGAATCAAATAGCCAGTGATAGCATTTTCAACAGTATTCGTTGCTAATCGATACGTTTTTGCATGTGCAGAAATCGATGCTGTCAGTACAGCTGCGCTTAATAGTAAAGTAGCGGTTAATTTTTTCATAAAATTCCTCTTTTGTTTTTTTAATACGAATTACTTGAAAATATACTTTATGTATCTATTGAGAGTTTTTTAAAACTCTCAAATTAGGTACTCTTTTTATTAAAAGATCGATTTACCAAAAAAAATCTCTATGAGTAAATCCAATAGCACGTAGTACGCCCTCGTAATAGTAATAATCACCGTAAGGAAGCATGCCATTGGCTAAATAATCTTTATTTTCTTCATGTGCCAAACGAACAAAAGTAGCTGCATTTGAAAGCAATCCCTGTGCATCTTTTTGTGCAGTTAAGTCATACTGTTCACGTAATGCTAAAAGCATTCTCACGCCGAAATCTTTATACTTCGCGGCTTGTTTTTCCTGATTTTTTCTCGTGAAATATTCGCTTAAAAGCAACATACCAGAAGCCGTAATAGACCCCGCTGAGGTATCTTTATATTGAGGTTCATGCGCAGGTAATCTGTAATCCCATAATGGAACTAAATCACTTGTAATATGATCCATTACCCAGTCAGCTAATTTCGCTGAAATATCTGCATATTTTGCATCACCAGTAATCATGGCTAACTGAGCGAACCCATGTACAGCCCAAGCTTGCCCTCTGCTCCAGCAAGACTCATCGGCATAGCCTTGAAAAGTATTTCCACCTATTGGCTCATTCGTTTTGGTATCAAAATCATAAGTATGGTAAGTGGAATAGTCATCTCGTATGAGGTATTTCATTGACGTTTCCGCTTGTAGAATTGCAGCATCACGGTAGTTATGATTCGCGGTTTCAGAGTAGGCCCAGAACAAAAGAGATAAATTTTGCATACAATCAATGATTATTTTGCCTTGGATCTTTTCTGCGTGCTCTTTACCATTCGAGCCGGCTGTCCATGCCACTAGGTAATTACCATTCCAATTAAAGCGGTGAAGCAAAGCATCTGCTGCACGAAGTCCAAGCTCTCGAGCAACCTGATTTCCTGTCAATTTATAATCTGCTACTGCGGTAAGGGTGAAGCGAAAGCCCAAATCATGATCCATCCAAAGAGGCGTATCTAAAACTTTTTGGCAATGCGCATAGCGCATTCTTGCCATGTTTTTATATTTATCTTCGCCTGTCAGCATATAGCTCAGCCAAAGTTCACCGGTCCAAAATGAGTCTGTCCAAAAATGATCCTCAGGGTAAAGCCAATAATGAGCTTCAGGTCCCGCTCCAACCATTGGATTACGATTGCCGATCATGACTGAGTTCCGCTCAATACTCGAAAGAATATCAGCCTTAACTTTCAATAATTCCTTAAACATTTTTATGCCCTTAGGTGAGATAAATTCTTAGCGCCATTAACTATTTGACCCTATGTACTTTTTTGTAGACTATGAACAAAAGAACCTACATAACGAACGTCTTGAGCCAATAGAAATGAATCATTTCACAAAAAATGTAACGTTTCAAGATTTGTGTTCATTTTTCCTACAACCTTAAAAATTGATGCTAAAGATGAGTAATAACAAGATAAACATGAGTGAAATAGCAAGGCTGGCAGGAGTCTCAAAAGCGACTGTATCCAGAGTGCTGAACAACCCTGAAAGCGTAAAATCACATACAAAACAACTAGTAATGGGATTCATTGAATCGACAGGGTATGTCAAAGACTCATACATCAAGATACAAGTGAAACTCAAAAAAATTACTATTATTTGTCTAGATGCAGTCAAATCCCCAAATAGCTTTTATAACGAAATCATCATCTCTTTAGAAAAAGAAATGTCGATGATTGGCTTAGAAACGGAACTATTTGCCATTAACTACCTAAACGAAGACTGTTCGGCATCTTTAGACGGAATCATTAAGAAATCTGAAGCGATCATCATCGTTGGTGTCGGCACGCCAGCGATTTTAGAAAAGCTTCGAGCTTGCTCCATTCCTGTACTCATCATTAATGGACAAGATGACGAAATGCGGATAAATAGCATTTCGCCTGATTATGAAAATGGCGCATTCTTAGCCACCAAAGAACTTATTAAGCATGGCCATACAAAAATCAAAATCATAACAGCCAATATAAGGCATTCTATTTACCAACGATCTAATGGCTTCAGTCGATGCATGGAAATGTCTAACATTGATTTTAGTCAGGATAATATTATCGATATCGTTCAATTCTCTAATAAGTTCGTTCCTGAACTGAAGCTAGAAGAATCAATAAGATCGGGCAAAGCAGGATCAGATTTCGGACTTCATACCGTTATTGATAGAATGATTTCTGAGGGCTATTTCGCTGATACAACAGCTGTTTTTTGTATATGTGACATGATGGCCGTTACCTTAATGGATGCTTTAACTAAGAATGGTATTCGTGTCCCTGAAGACATTTCGATCATTGGTTTTGATGGTTTGAAAATTGCCTCGATGGTCAGCCCGAAATTAACCTCTATTAAATTTGATTACGATGCAATGTGCAGACTAGCCGTTAGAAAAATAGTCCAACTGAGTAACGGAGATTACAGCGGTGTAATAAGATCCTGCGTTGGAGTTGAAGTGTTGCATAATGAAAGCATCATCCCCCCTAAACAGAAGCAATAATACCTAGTAATGGCGAAAAGCATTGATTATTTGTTTAAAATCCAGCCAAAGCGCATACCAATGTTGCTTTGGTTTTTTTTTCTTACTAGCCTCTTTTGTATAGACGACCTATTAAACTCATGAACTGCTTATTCACCAAGCCAATAAGCATAAGCTTTAATGTCTTCATCACTGGCAAAAATAGACTTATTAAATATATTAAACAGGATATTAAACAGGACACACACAATAAAAACACGATATAAAAAGTCAGTAAAGCAGATCACATCGGTTACCAAAATATCTATTTTATTGTGTTGGAAGGAAGAACATTACAGAAAGGCATTTAAAAGCAATTTTATTAAACAGTATTAAACAGGACACACACAATAAAAACACGATATAAAAAGTCAGTAAAGCAGATCACATCGGTTACCAAAATATCTATTTTATTGTGTTGGAAGGAAGAACATTACAGAAAGGCATTTAAAAGCAATTTTATTAAACAGTATTAAACAGAAACAGTATTAAACAGGACACACACAATAAAAACACGATATAAAAAGTCAGTAAAGCAGATCACATCGGTTACCAAAATATCTATTTTATTGTGTTGGAAGGAAGAACATTACAGAAAGGCATTTAAAAGCTGACTTTCAGGCACACTGAAGCAAATCACGCTTTTTGATGAATGGGTTTTAAAATGTTTTTATGGCAAGTTAAGCGATGAGTTGAAGGTTTTGCCTTTTAGGTTTTCTTTGTCGTTGGTGCCTTTCACAATAATGATCTATGGAGTGCTCTTGTCCAACTAAGTTACCTGTTCTTTTCTCAAATTCTGTTGCGATGCATAACCAGTTTTCAGAGGCAATATTGAGACGTTTCAAGATAGGAAGTAACGACGCATTTATTGAGCCTCGTTTGTCTTCTCGTATGATTCGACCTGTCATATCAACCAGTTCCAAGTAATCTCTCAGTTTGAAAGGTAAACCGGATGGCATGTCTTTTCTTGGGTTTCCAATAAAAGGATATAAGGTTTTTGGTTGATGTTTTCTTTTTGCAGAATTAACGCGCTTTTTCACACTGGTAAAATCAGAGTCTTCGGGGGTTTTACTCATGCTGGCTCGAAGTGGATTTAAGTCAACATAGGCCATACAAGCCATTAATGCGGCTTCGTCTAATAAGGCTTGAGACTTAAAACGACCTTCCCAGAAATGACCTGTGCAGTTATCTTCGTAGTTCGCTCTTCGTGCAATGGGTTCGTTTAGCTCTTTCATGAACCAACTGATGTCCATCAAGCGCTCCCTATAGGTTTCAGCAGCTTTTTCAACGAGCTCTACGAGGTAATTAGGTAAGGTCTCTCCTCTTAAATATCGCTGAGTAAACAAAGTACCTTTATGGAGTTGATGCCAACGCTGCAATACTTCTAGTGTTGACCATGATTTCGCTTTCTCTGCATCCACATGCAAAACAACATGAAGATGATTGCTCATCACAGCATAAGCACATATATCGATAGAAAAGACAGACGCTAAAAAAGTAACCTCTTCTCTATCCAGCCACGGCGATGCTCATAGCTGTTTCCTGTGGCAGGATCATCACCGCATAAAAAAGCCCGTCGAACACAACGAGCCACACAATGATAATAAGGAGTATCTTCTAAACTGACTTGTTCTTTCCTAGACCTCGGCATATCCAACCTCTCTTCCTTGAGAAAATATACTGTGATTATATACAGCATATTAAAATATGGTCAAGAAAAAGCTAGAGGCCTTGTAAATACTAGGTTCTTGAGATGCATGTCCTGTGGAATCCTTTATCTTTTATTTAACAGAACTAGTACATCGGCTTAAACCTTCTCTTACTGCCGCACCTAATTCTTCATTTGACACATCTTTACTTAAAAAGATGGATTCAAACTGCCCTTTAACAGAGCTGTATCCTTCTAGACTATCATGATGAGTTGGGGTTATTTCTATTTTATTACTAGTCAAACTAACACCACATCCATCCATTTTACGGCAAAGTTGGCGTTTATTTTTATAACCAAATCTATTTATCGCATACTGGGTTTCTTCTTCGCCACGTTTTTGGATGACTCCAGAATGAAATAACTCTAAAAATGATTCTGGAGTAATTTTTCGACTTGCTCGTAATGCTTTAAATATACTTTCTCCCAACTTTTCATTACTCACGTCTTTAGCGTGGTAATAGCGTTCGGCATCAAAATCAGAAAAACTCATTCCCCCAGAGGATATAGTTATGATATAAAAAATATCTTGATTAAAATAAACCTTAGCAGACTTATAATCATTTTCCATATTATTTCACCTTAGTTACAATGATATTTATAGGGGTTGGCAACTTAGCTGCATAGTCGATAGACTTCTGAATAGCAGTCATTTGCTCTGCACTGGTTTCGGAGGGGATACCCAACTGCATTGTTTTAGATTTTATCTCGGAATTTACTAAATTAAACCCGTTCTTTGCCCCTTCCTCTGTAAAATTTGCCATCTCCTTTACATAATTATTTAAAGTGTAAGTAATCTTAGATGGGTTCTGGTACGTTTTACTTCCTATGGTATCCAATGTTTTAGTGCTGTACGCTGCGCCATCAATGGGATTAAAATGGTCAAAGGTTTTAAAGTTGTTTTTAACTGTATTTAAATCTATTGTCCCCTTAGGCAAATTCTTCTGAACATAACCTTCAAAAGGTTTACCTTGATTCTGAATACCTTTCCCCCATCTCATGCCTATTTCAGTTGTGTCAGTAACACCACCAAGCCCTTTAACAACCTTGTCCGAACTTCCAAAAAAACCTTTCAAAAACGCTGGTGCGGCTTTAGTCGCTGCCGCGATTTCGCCTATTCCAGATACCAGAAGTATTGTATCACCAACTTCTGCATTACTTTCATTGACGGCATTTACACGTAGTATACCGACGGCTTTTTGATAGGTTTGCTCATTTTCTCCTTTGTCTCTAAAACCTGTCAAATAATCCAACACGCTTGGGTTATTTGCGTCCCTAATTTTATCCGCAGCCGCCGTTTTTGTCGCCGAATCTAATGCATAAGGGAAATTATAAGCTAGAGCACTGTCCGATACGGTAGGGCTGTCTGAAAAGAGGTTTTGCGTTAACTTTTCAGCAATCTCTACGCCATATTCAGTCACTAGTTCGTTGTAATAGTCATTGAGGTATTGACCAAGCTTTTCTTTCTCTGATTTAGACAGGCTATCAGGGCTTTCATTGTATTGTTTTAATAGCTGATCACTACGTTGGTTCGCACCATCTAGCTTGACGACTATATTCGCATTCCCTACAGTCAGCTTCTCTCTGGCTTTTTTCAACGCCTCTAAAGATTGGGGACCTAAGAAATTATTCTCCACGGCATTCTGTCCCGCTTGTCCTGCGGCGATGGCGTTGTTGACGTTGCCTGTGGTGGCGCCCACTGTAGTTGATGCGGCGCCCATGATTGAGGTGAGGGTTTGTTTCTCCGCAGCGGTTAGGTCGTCTGAGCTGTCTTTGTCGTACAACCATTTGGCGAGAGCTGGAGCGGCGGCTTCGGAGCCGGCGGCGGCAATGCCTGCGGTGGTGGCGTCATTGCCACCTGCGGAGGCGACGGCGGCGGCCAGTATGCCGTGCGCTAAGACGTGGGCGGTTTCTTGTCCTGCGTTGAGTTGACCGTTTTCATTGTCAGCAGCAAGACCTTTGAAGTATTGGCCAATTTGGTTAGCAACGGCAGGCGAAGCAGCAGCCGCAACTTGCCCTGCGAGGCTGTCGGTGGGGACGCTGAGTCCGGCGCTGATGGTGTTCGCCAATAAGCTATAGTTGTCCAGCTTGTCGTTTTGTTGATCGTACTCGGTTTGACTAATCTTGCCGTCTGCCAATTGCTCGTTGAGTGCGTCTTTTTGTTTGTTGATCGAGTTGGTTATTGCGCCTTTAGCCTCTTGCACCGTTTTACTAAAGGCTTGGGTCACTTCGCGCTGCTGGTTGATCTCTTGTTCAACCTCAGCTTGGTTGAAGGTGTTTTTCAGCACGCCGCTGTTAGCTTCTGCGGTGTCGGTGCTGGTTGTGGTGTGGGCGTCAGCAAGAGTTTGGCTAACACTTTGTCCGGTGAGCTGTTGTTGTTTATCGGCATCCGTGATGGCTAGGTTCGCGGTGTTGATGCCACTTTGGGTGGTGCTTTGTCGGCTGTCGCCAGCCGAGCCCTGACCCATCGAGTTGGAAAAACCCAACCCACTGTTGCCTTTACTATCCGTATTGGAGCTAATGCCCACGTCAACGCCCATGCTAGAACCACTGTATACGGCATGATTCGCTAGGTCTGTTTGGGTCAAGGTGCCAGTGCTAAAGGCGTTGTTGCCGGAGGCTTCCGCCTTGTCTGTAGAGGTGATCAAGCCGCCAACAAGGTTGGTATTGCCTGCCACATTGATCTGATAGCCTTTATCGCCCGCAGTAATGCTGCTTTGTTGGGTAACGCTGGCGTAGTCGGAGTCCGTTTGTGATTGGATATAGCTCACAGACACAGAGTCGCTATTTGAGCTTCCTCCTAAGTTAATGCCTTTACCTTGGCTTTCACTGTGGCTGGTTGAGGTAGCTTGCTGACTAATCACGTCCAAGTTATTGGTGTTGATGACCACTTCATTACCAGACAAGTTACCGCCTTTGATGCTGAGGTTGTCACTGTTGCTCGCTAAGGTGCCGGCACTTAGGCTGCTGTTGCTGTATTGAGTACTTTGACTGTTACTGTTGCTTTCACTGGCATTGACGCCGACGGACCCTGAAACACCAACACCGAGGCTAGCGGTCACACTGGCGCTCGCACCTTTTGTTTGGCTACTTGTGGTTTCTGCATAGGTATTTTTGCCCGCTAAGATGTCAATGTTCTTCGCATTGGCTTCCAGTGTGCCTTGTGACGAAATGGCGGAACCTTCAACAGTGAGGTTGTTTTGACCATTCAGCGACGCATTATTGCCCACCTTGATCGTTGAACCGCTCCAGTTACTTTGCGTGGCGGTCGTCGTGTTGCTCGTTACCTGTGTACTCGTGCCTGCGGTTGCCGTGAAGCCTGCGGTTGCAGAACTCAGTGTGGCTGTAACACCAGCATTGACCACGGCTAAGCTCGCCAGCTTTTCGCTCTTCTTGGCGGAGTCCAGTTTCTGTTGATAAAGATCCAAGTCTTCTTTGGGTATCTTGCCGTCGGCGACTTTTTGCTTGGCGTCGTTGTAGTTACGCTCTGCTTCTTTGACTGAATCTTTGGCGTCTTTTAGTCCCTCTGTGGCAAGGGCGACGTCCACATAGGAGTTACGTATGCCAATATCTAGGGTTTTGGTTTTAGTGATGCTGTCGTGGGTGGTGTCTGTGGTGGCGTCACGGCCACCGACGAGGATGTTTTCGCCTTTGATATTCGCGTTGCTGTCAACGTTGATATCACTGGCGAGGATGGCGAGGTTGTTATTGGCGCTAAGGTTTAAGCTACCCGCGCTGATGTTGCTACCTTGCCAGGTGTTGGCAGTGGTCGTGGTGCGTTCGGTTTGGTCGGTCTCGGTGATACTCGCGAGGCTGATTTGATCTTTTTGTAAGGTCGCGCCTTTGCCCGACACAGTTTCGTCTGTGTGGGAAGTGGTGACGACGGTTTGTTCATGGGCCGCATCGATGGTGATGTCGTTGGCGCTCAGGCTCGCAGTATCCGCAACCGACACCTTCGCACCGATTAATGCGAGGTTGTTTTGTGCCTCAATAGCGAGATTATTCGCAGCAAGCGTTGAGGTTTGTTGTGTCAGTTTATCGGTACGAGTCGCATCCGCTTCCCCTACCTTGATGTCACCATGCACTAAGCCGCCTGTGCCCACTGCTGCAACCACAGCTAAGCCTTTGGCAAGATCTTTAAATATGCCGCGGAAGCCAGAAGACGATTTGCTCCACTCACTGCTTTGCAGGGCTTGCGTACCGACAGTGACGTTACCGACTTGTTCGCCCTTGTCGTTAATATAGTTACCATCAGTATCTTTTGTGACAGCTTGTAGTGTGCCTGTGGCCGCGCCCATGGACAAAGTGTTGTTCGCTGAGAGAGTTGCGCCTTGTAATGCGATGCTGCTGCCAGAGGTTAGGCTGATGTTAGCGCCTGCAAGCTCACTGGTCACGGCGGTTTGTTTGATCGAGCCTTGATCTTTGGCTTTGACTTTAAAAGAACCTTTTTTCTGCTCTTGGTATTGAGAGGACGTTTGATCCACCGCCGACAAGAGCTGGATACCACCCACGGCTTGCAGACCAATGTTGCCTGCAGCAGAGGCTTTAGTGCCTGACAAGAGAATGTCTGATCCCGATACCATTTGGATATCACCACCAGAGGTTAAGCTGGTACCTAGGTTGGTAAGGCTTTCAGAGGTGGTTGTTTTGGTGGATCGTTTCGAACCAAACATGCCTGATTTTTTCTTCTTCACTTCTTTGAAGCTGGAGTTATAAGCCTCGGCGGCCGCTAACGTTATATCGCCGCCAGCGGCCAAAGTCATACCTTCACCACTACTCAGAGCAGAGCCTTGTGAAAAAATGTCTTGCTGACTAACAAGAGTAAGACTACCACCGGCACTGAGTGTGGAGCCAGTGAGGCTTTCGTTATGGCTGCGTTTTTTAGTAGAGTTACCGCCACCACCGACAAAACTGTATTGATCCTTGCTGTCGGTCACTGCGAATAAATTAATATTGCTCGCCGATAGACCCAAATCCCCAGAGGCATTAATTTGTGCCCCTTGGCTGGTTAAAGTATTACCAGCGCTAAGCTGGATGTTGTTGCCAGAAAGGCTAGTGACTTGGTTCGTCGTGCTGGATTGATTGTAATGAGCACCATCTTTCGTGCTGTTGGTAACAGCCAAACTTGCTAAGGTAAAATCCTTCCCTGCATTAGCAAAAACCTTGTCACTAGCGCTAACCTCACTGCCTATCAGGGTAATATCATTGCCTGCAGTTAAGCTGATATTTGCACCTTGCAAGGTAGCCGTATCGCCCACTAGGGTTTGTGTCGCGCTGTAGCTTCCACGGTTGTATGTCAAAACATTGGTTGACGTTTCGCTGGTGATATTGCCGCCAGCCACTAAGCCCAATGTGCCGCCAGCCTGCATGGTGCCGCTGTTGGTAATGTCGGTCGTGGCGGTTAAGCCTGCATTACCACCGGCTTTGATCGTGCCAGCGTTGTCGATTGAATTTCCTTTTAACGACAAGTCGACCTTGGCAAGCATAGTACCTGAGTTGTTAATGCCCTCTTGCGCGTCAATATTTATGTTAGTCGCGGCGATTAAAGCACCATCGGGTCTTAACGTCATATCAGAGGTATTGGAGAAATACACTTTGGGAACCAGAGCTTGTTGTGGGCCTGAGGCTGTTTGCACGGTTTCAGTGACCATCCAGACAATCGGTTTTTTCAGCTGAGCTATTTGTTCATCACTAAGCTCAATACCTGTACTTAAGCCAAGGTCTTGATATTCTTCTACAGCATTGTTCATCAAGGTGGCGTAGGTCGCTTCTATGTCCACATCATTTGGCAAGGTTTGAAAACCGGTATAGGACAGGATCTGATCTCTTACCAGTTTTTGTTCTAAATAACCATCACCTAAACGCGAGGTCGTTTTACCAGTACGACCAGACTCGTCGCCAATCATTTTGTTCAACATGTAGTCAGAAGAAATAAAGCTTTTGTAGTTGGTAAGTAAGGGGTTGGTTTCAATTAGGTAGTTTTGTTCTGGAGAATCAGACTCTTTAAACAAGGCACTGGAAACCAGATCGTTCGCTAGGTTATCACCAAAAATTTCATCACGGCGTGCAGCAACCACGGCTAGATCAATGACATTGGCACCTGGTGCTGAGGCATCGTTTTTTACGGTCGGCGACGTACTAGAACCTGCTCTTATTGTTGTTCCACTTCCGACAACAGTCGTCGCGCTGCCTTTTTCGGCTACTTGTACGCCATCAACACCAGAGGCTTTTACGTTTGTTTTGCCAGTGGCCGTATTTGCAACTGTTTGACCGGATACGCTGGTATTGGCTGAGGTTTCTTTTACACCCACTTGGATACCGTCAGTGGCTTTTACGTTTGTCGTGCCAGTGGCGATATTCGCAACCGCTTGACCGGATACGCTGCTATTGGCGGAAGTTTCTTTTACCGCCACTTGAATACCGTCAGTGGCTTTTACATTTGTCGTGCCAGTGGCCGTATTCACAAACACTTGATCGGATACACTGGTATTGGCGGAAGTTTCTTTTACACCCACTTGAATACCGTCAGTGGCTTTTACATTTGCCGTGCCAGTGGCCGTATTCACAACTGTTTGACCGGATACGCTGGTATCGGCGGAAGTTTCGGTTACCGCTACTTGTATAGCGTCAGTGGCTTTTACATTTGCCGTGCCAGTGGCCGTATTCACAACCGTTTGACCGGATACTCTGGTATTGGCGGAAGTTTCTTTTACACCGACTTGGATACCATCAGTGGTTTTTACATTTGTCGTGCCAGTGGCTTTGTTAACAAATGTTTGACCCGATACGCTGGTATTGCCGGAAGTTTCTGTTATCGCTACTTGGATACCATCAGTGGCTTTTACATTTGTCGTGCCAGTGGCTTTGTTAACAAATGTTTGACCCGATACGCTGGTGTTGGCAGTGGTTTCGGTTACCGCTACTTGCACTCCATCGGAATCATTCGTCGCTATAGTATCTATAGATGCTTTTACACCAATATTATCAGTTATTTTCACTACTGGGGCAGGAATCAAATTAAAATAATAAGCATCACTTGCAGAAGTGTTTAACTCTATTTCATTAGCACCCTCCCATTTATCTATAAACCCATCAGCTTCCCCCAATGAATTATAATCAATTTCGTACAAGCTAGCTCTATCAACTTTAGAACTTTCATTAAAATTATTGAGTCGACCTCCTTTACCGGTAATATCCCCACTACTATTTATAACTGAAGACATCAAGATAATAGAACTTGAGTTTTCATTATAGAAAGGTCTAGTGCTTTCTCTTCTCCTCTCTTGCCTAAAGTTGCTTTTTCCACTTTTACTTTCAAACCTAAAAGCATGTTCAATCCTTATTGTTCGTTCAACGCCATTGAATAAAGTCTTTTCTTTTTCTATTAATGATTCATTATTAATCCCATCGTTATAAGCCAATCCTCCTCCAGAGCTAATAAGGGAGTATATATTATTAACATACCCTTTAAATTCAAGAAAACCTCCTGTTATTATTCTGCCTTCTGAGCTATTTTTTAATACATAAGGGGTGGATACTGTTTTAGTTATAGTCTTTATTTTTTGACTTGTTATCAATGGTCTACGTTCATTCTGACCTTTGTCTATTATCTTAACCTCACCTTCTTCTACATATTTCTCAGTGACAGAGCTAAATCCAACTTCAACAGATGACCTCTTGTTAACTATTGACCTAGCATCAATAATAAGATCACCACCTCTAGCTTCAATTTCAGCTGAACTATTGGTGATAGTATTATTCACCTGAAGATATCCACTCCCTAAGCTTAATAATACCCCACCATCAAAGTTATCAATGTCAGTTGTAGATCGTATGTCAAAATGCTCATTAGCAATTATTAACCCGTTATCACCAATATTAGAAACACCATCAGTATTGAGTTCAACACGATTTGCACCAATGTTACCTTGATTTATTAAACTACCTAATGTCAAACCAAAAGTACCGTTTTGGGCTGTAATAAGTCCTAAACTGGTATTTTTTAAATTACCGTTTTTTTGTGATGTAGTAATGTCTTTTTTTGCTTCAAACTTAGAATCATAATTTACAAAATCTCCGTTCCAATTTGTAATAATATTATCATTGGATCGTATTAAAGCATTACCTGAGTTAGTCAAATTATGGCTTAATAAATTAATAGCATTCATAGATTCAATACTAGATCCAGTATTAATAATATCGGCATCGGCATTGAGTGTAAGAGTTCCATTTGCACGTATGTTCGCGCCATTAATGTTGTTGATATTGCCTCGGGTTGCTTTGAGGATAAGATCACCTGTGGCGAAAATGTTACTGGTGCTTTCTATGTTATTAACAACTGCCGCAGTTGCATTAATATTTTCACCTATTAAAGTACCATCATTATCCAAAGTATCTGTATTAATAGTTAAAGTGCCATTTTGTGCCAATAGAGTACTGTTAACAAAATTACTCAAGTTGCGGCTGGTAAAAGTTGCATTAGTCGCAGACTCTAAGGTGGCGTTGCTGTTAATCAAATCACCCATAGCATTTAGAACAAGATCATTACCAGCATGGATAAGTGCGCCACTATTATTCGTGATCGCACCTTCCGTGGTCTTTAAATTTACATTATTGTTAGCATAAATTTGACTAGTGTTGCCTCTGTTATTTAATAATAGAGCTTCTATGTCGATATTCCGCCCACCTAAAAGCCCTTGGTTATCAAGCTGTTGAGCTCGAATGGTGAGGGTGTCATCTTGGGCTAAAATAGTGCCACTGTTAGTAAGGTTTTGGCTATTAAGAGTGGCATTAGTGGCCGATTCTATCGTGGCATTGGTATTAACTAAATTTCCACGAGTGCTGGTGATACTAACCGTTTTATCCCCATGAATTAGAGCATTGTCTTTATTCGTTACTGTACCATCGACGACAAGGTCTAGGGCATTGGTCGAATAAACCTTGCCTTGGGCTGTGCTATTGTCAACTATATCTGCGGAAATACTTAGGCCATTACCCTGAATCGTACCTTGGTTATCTAGATAAGTAGTATCAAGCGTTAATCCTGATTCTTGTGTAAACAGCTTCCCTTTATTAATAATGTTATTGGTCTTGATATCTGCCGAGGCTATAGCTTCAATAATTCCGCTGTTGGTCAGGTCTTCCTTAACGTCCAGATTCACGTCTGTGCCAGCGTGAACCAAGGCACCATCGGTATTATTGATGTCACCGTCGATGGTTAAATCAACCTTATCAGAAGAGAAGATTTTCGCGCTGGCAGTGCTGTTAGATAATTCATTGGCATTGATGGTAATGCCGTTACCAGCAAGAGCGCCTTGGTTGTCAACCTTGTTTGTTTCAATGGTTAGTGCGCTATTTTGCGCTAAGACAGTACCAGAGTTAGTGAGGTCTAGGCTTTTAACCGTGGCAGATTCAACGGCTTCAATCGTGCCGCTGTTGGTTACATTGTCTTTAGCATCCAACGTTACGTCCGTTGCTGCATGAACCAAGGCACCATCCGTGTTGGTAATATTTCCTTCAACAGTTAAATCAACGTTATCTGAGGAGAAGATTTTTGCGCTGTCAGTACTGTTAGATAATTCATTGGCATTGATGGTGATGCCGTTACCAGCCAACACGCCTTGGTTATCAACTTTGTTTGTGTCGATAGATAAAGCACTGTTTTGGGCTAATAGCGTTCCAGTATTAAATAGGTTTTTAACTTTAGCCCATACCGAAGTAACTGCTTCGATGGTTCCACTGTTGGTTACATCGCCTTTAGCGTCCAAGTTCACATCCGTTCCAGCGTGAACCAAGGCACCGTCTGTATTGGTAATATCTCCTTCAACGGTTAAATCTACTTTATCGGACGAGAAAATTTTCGCCGTGTTTGTGTCGTTATCTAGTGACGCGGCATTGATGGTGATGCCATTACCAGCAAGCACACCTTGGTTATCAAGCTGATTAGTATCAACTTTTAAGGTACTATTTTGCGCTAAGACTGTCCCAGAGTTAGTGAAGTTTTCACTTTTAACCGTGGCAGACTCAACGGCTTCGATGCTTCCACTGTTGGTTACGCTGCCTTTAGCATCCAGAATGACATCTGTACCAGCGTTAACCAAAGCGCCATCCGTGTTAGTGATATTTCCTTCAACGGTTAAATCAACGTTATCTGAGGAGAAGATTTTCGCGCTGGCAGTACTGTTAGATAATCCATTGGCATTGATGGTGATGCCGTTACCAACCAATACGCCTTGGTTATCAACCTTGTTCGTATCAATAGTAAGTTCACTATTTTGCGCTAAAACTGTCCCAGAGTTAGTGAAGTTTTCACTTTTAACCGTGGCTGATTCAACAGCTTCAATTGTGCCGCTGTTGATTACATTGCCTTCAGCGTCTAAGTTCACGTCGGTGCCAGCGTGAACCAAGGCCCCATCGGTATTAGTCATATTCCCTTGGATGGTTAAATCAACATTATCTGAGGAGAAGATTTTGGCGTTGGCTGTACTGCTAGATAACTCATTAGTATTAATGGTGATGCCGTTACCCGCAAGAACACCTTGGTTTTCAACTTTGTTTGTATCAATAGTCAGTTCACTATTTTGCGCCATAACGGTGCTTGTGTTAGTGAGGTTTTGACCTTTAATCGTAGCCGACTCAACCGCCTCAATGGTTCCGCTATTGGTTAAGTTACCTTTAACATCCAACTTCACATCGGTGCCAGCGTGAACCAAGGCACCATCGGTATTATTGATGTCACCATCGATGGTTAAATCCACTTTATCAGACGAGAAGATTTTCGCGTTGTTCGATTCGTTCGTCAGTTCGCTGGCTGTAATGTCGATGCCATTACCAGCCAGTACGCCTTGGTTATCAACCTGAATTGTGTTGATAGATAACGCGTTATTTTGTGCTAAAACAGTACCTGAGTTCGTGAGGTTTTGGCTTTTGACTGTGGCAATTTCAACGGCTTCGATTGTGCCCGAGTTGATCAGGTCAGCGGCGGCGGTGATGGTGGCATCAGTACCCGCATGGATCAAGGCACTGTCTGTGTTACTCACATCCCCCGTTGTGTTTAGGGTCACGGCATCCAATGAGAAGATTTTCCCGCTGTCTGTGCTATTGGATAGTTCGTTGGCATTGATGGTGATGCCGTTACCCGCAAGAGCACCTTGGTTATCGATGGCCTCAGCTTCGATAGATAGACCATCATCTTGAGCTAATAGCGTTCCAGTATTAAATAGGTTTTTAACTTTAGCCAGTACTGAAGTAACTGCTTCAATCGTGCCGCTGTTGGTTAGGTTTCCTTTCGCAACCAAGTTCACGTCGGTGCCAGCGTAAACCAAGGCACCATCGGTATTATTAAGGTCACCGCCGATAGTGAGATCTACTTTGCTGGACGAGAAGATTTTAGCAGTATCACTGCTATTGGATAATGCATTGGTATTGATGGTGATGCCGTTACCCGCAAGAGCACCTTGGTTATCGATGGCCTCAGCTTCGATAGATAGACCATCATCTTGAGCTAATAGCGTTCCAGTATTAAATAGGTTTTTAACTTTAGCCAGTACTGAAGTAACTGCTTCAATCGTGCCGCTGTTGGTTAGGTTTCCTTTCGCAACCAAGTTCACGTCGGTGCCAGCGTGAACCAAGGCACCATCGGTATTATTGATGTCACCGTCGATGATTAAATCGACCTTGTCAGAAGAAAAGATTTTTGCGTTATCAGTTCTATTAAATAATCCATTGGCATTAATGGTAATACCATTACCAGCGAGCACACCTTGATTATCAAGCTGATTAGTATCAACTTTTAAGGTGCTATTTTGCCCTAAGACAGTACCTGAGTTAGTGAAGTTTTCACTTTTAACCGTGGCAGACTCAACCGCTTCGATGGTTCCACTGTTGGTTACATCGCCTTTGGTATCAAGAATCAAATCAGTATCAGCGTGAAGCAAAGCGCCGTCGGTGTTACTAATATCTCCTTCAACATTTAAATCGACCTTGTCAGAGGAAAAAATTTGCGCCGTGTTTGATGTATTATCAAGTTTCGCCGCATTAATCGTAATGCCGTTACCAGCAAGCATGCCTTGGTTTTCAACTTTTTTTGTGTCGATAGATAAAGCACTGTTTTGAGCTAACACTGTCCCAGTATTAAATAGATTTTTAACGTTAGCCCATACTGAAGTGACGGCTTCGATGGTTCCGCTGTTGGTTACATCGCCTTTGGCGTCCAAGTTCACGTCGGTGCCAGCGTGAACCAAGGCTCCATCGGTATTATTGATGTCACCGTCGATGATTAAATCGACCTTGTCAGAAGAAAAGATTTTTGCGTTATCAGTTCTATTAAATAATCCATTGGCATTAATGGTAATACCATTACCAGCGAGCACACCTTGATTATCAAGCTGACTAGTATCAACTTTTAAGGTGCTATTTTGCCCTAAGACAGTACCTGAGTTAGTGAAGTTTTCACTTTTAACCGTGGCAGACTCAACCGCTTCGATGGTTCCACTGTTGGTTACATCGCCTTTGGTATCAAGAATCAAATCAGTATCAGCGTGAAGCAAAGCGCCATCCGTGTTAGTGATATTTCCTTGAACGGTTAAATTTACTTTATCAGACGAGAAGATTTTAGCAGTATCAGCGCTATTGGATAATGCATTGGTATTGATGGTGATGCCGTTACCCGCAAGAGCACCTTGGTTATCGATGGTCTCAGCTTCAATAGATAGACCATCATCTTGAGCTAATAGCGTTCCAGTATTAAATAGGTTTTTAACTTTAGCCAGTACTGAAGTAACTGCTTCAATCGTGCCGCTGTTGGTTAGGTTTCCTTTCGCAACCAAGTTCACGTCGGTGCCAGCGTGAACCAAGGCACTATCGGTATTATTGATGTCACCATCGATGGTTAAATCAACCTTATCAGAAGAGAAGATTTTAGCATTGGCTGTTTTGTTATCTAGTGAAGCAGCATTTATGTTGATGCCATTGCCAGCTAATACACCTTGGTTTTCAACCTTATTCGTATCAATAGTCAGGCCGCTATTTTGCGCTAATACCGTTCCCGTATTAAATAGATTTTTAACTTTAGCCCATGTCGAAGTAACCGCTTCAACCGAGCCGCTGTTGGTTAGATTGCCTTTAACATCCAAGTTCACGTCGGAGCCAGCGTGAACCAAGGCGCCATCAGTATTATTGACGTCACCATCGATGGTTAAATCAACCTTGTCAGAAGAGAAAATTTGCGCCGTGTTTGTGTCGTTATCCAGTGAAGCAGCGTTTATGGTGATACCATTGCCTGCTAATACGCCTTGGTTTTCAACCTTATTTGTGTCGATAGATAAAGCACTGTTTTGAGCTAACACTGTCCCAGTATTTAATAAATTTTTAACGTTAGCCCATACTGAAGTGACGGCTTCAATCGTGCCGCTGTTAGTTAGATTTCCTTTGGCGTCCAAGTTTACATCAGTGCCCGCATGAACCAGCGCGCCATCTATATTATTGACGTCACCATCGATGGTTAAATCAACCTTGTCAGAAGAGAAAATTTTGGCATTGGTTGTTTTATTATCTAGTGAAGCTGCATTTATAGTGATGCCGTTACCGGCCAACACACCTTGGTTATGGACTTTGTTTGTGTCGATAGATAAAGCACTGTTTTGAGCTAACACTGTCCCAGTATTAAATAGATTTTTAACTTTAGCCCATACCGAAGTAACTGCTTCAATCGTGCCGCTGTTGGTTAAGTTACCTTTAGCATCCAACCTCACATCGGTGCCAGCGTGAACCAAGGCACCATCGGTATTATTGATGTCACCGTCGATGATTAAATCGACCTTGTCAGAAGAAAAGATTTTTGCGTTATCAGTTCTATTAAATAATCCATTGGCATTAATGGTAATACCATTGCCAGCCAATACACCTTGGTTATCAACCTTGTTAGTGCCAATCGACAAAACATTATTTTGCGCTAAGACAGTGCCAGAGTTAGTAAGATTTTGACTTTTAACCGTGGCAGATTCAACGGCTTCGATGGTTCCACTGTTGGTTAGATTACCTTTAGCATCCAAATTCACATCAGTACCAGCATGAACCAAGGCACTATCGGCATTATTAAAATCACCGTCGATGGTTAATTCAACCTTGTCAGACGAGAAGATTTTGGCGTTGGCGGTGCTGTTGGATAATCCATTGGCATTGATGGTGATGCCTTTACCCGCAAGTACGCCTTGGTTATCAACTTTGTTTGTGTCGATAGATAAAGCACTGTTTTGGGCTAATAGCGTTCCCGTATTGAATAGGTTTTTAACGTTAGCCCATACCGAAGTAACTGCTTCAATCGATCCGCTGTTGGTTAGATTGCCTTTAGTATCCAACCTCACATCGGTTCCAGCATGAACCAGTGCACTATCGGCATTATTAAAATCACCGTCGATGATTAAATCAAGCTTATCGGATGAGAAGATTTGCGCAGTGCTTGTTGTGTTATCCAGTTCGGCGGCATTGATGGTGATGCCGTTACCAGCAAGAACACCTTGGTTATCAACTTTGTTTGTGTCGATAGATAAAGCACTGTTTTGGGTCAATACGGTACCTGAGTTAATGAGGTCTAGGCTTTTAACCGTAGCAGATTCAACCGCTTCGATGGTTCCACTGTTGGTTAAATTACCTTTAGCATCCAAGTTCACGTCTGTGCCAGCGTGAACCAAGGCACTATCGGTATTATTAAAATCACCGTCGATGATTAAATCAAGCTTATCGGATGAGAAGATTTGCGCAGTGCTTGTTGTGTTATCCAGTTCGGCGGCATTGATGGTGATGCCGTTACCCGCAAGTACGCCTTGGTTATCTACGACGGCAGTATCAATGGTCAGTTCACCGTCTTGAGACAAAACGGTGCCCGTATTAAAGACGTTCTTCGCTTTAGTCCGCAGTGAGGTGATGGCTTCTAATGTACCACTGTTGGTCACGTTGCCTTGCGCATCCAGTGTAATGCCTTTTTCAGCGTGTACCAAGGCACCGTCGGTGTTACTGATATCCTCTTCAACATTTAAATCGACCTTGTCAGAGGAAAAAATTTGCGCCGTGGTTGTGTCGTTATCCAGTGACGCGGCATTAATCATAATGCCGTTAGCCGCCAATACACCTTGGTTATCAACTTTATTTGTATCGATAGATAAAGCACTGTTTTGCGCTAAGACGGTACCGGAGTTAGTGAGGTTTGCGCTTTTAGCCTTGGCAGATTCAACCGCTTCGATGGTTCCGCTGTTGGTTAGGTCGTCTTTGGCATCGAGAGTTAAGTCTTTATCAGCGTGAACCAAAGCGCCGTCGGCATTACTGATGTCGCCTTCAACGTTTAAATCCACATTATCAGAAGAAAAGATTTGCGCTGTGCTTGATGTGTTGTTCAGTGACGCTGCATTGATGGTGATGCCATTACCAGCAAGAGTGCCTTGGTTGTCAACTTGATTAGTCTCAATGGCAAACGCGCCATTTTGCGCTAAGACGGTATCAGAGTTAGTAAGGTTTAGGCTTTTAACCGTGGCAGACTCAACGGCCTCAATCGTACCGCTGTTGATTAGGTTGCCTTTCGCGTCCAATTTCACGTCGCTTCCAGCGTGAACCAAGGCGCTATCGGTATTATTGAAATCACCGTCAATAGTTAAATCAACTTTGTCAGACGAAACAATTTTTGCTGTGCTGGTTGTGTTATCAAGCTCGCCAGCTTTAATAACAAGGCCATTACCCGATAGTGTGCCTTGGTTTTCAACCGTAACAGCCTCAATAGTCAGATCTTCGTCTTGGGCCAACACCGTTCCAGTATTAAAGAGATTCTGAACTTTCACCCAAGCTGTGGTTAAGGTCTCGATAATCGAGTTTGAGTTATTAAGATCACCTTTAGCATTTATTGTCAGCGCTTTATCGGCATGGATTAATGCACCATCGGTGTTGGTGATGTCCCCTTCCATGGTTAAGTCTAATGTATCGGATGAAAGTATTTTTCCGTTTTCAGTACGGTTGTCGAGGGCTGCAGCATTAACAACAAGGCCATTACCCGATAATGTGCCTTGGTTCTCAATTTTATTTGTCTCAATTAATAAACTGCTGTCTTGGGCTAGGATAGTGCCTGAGTTGCTTAGGTTCTGACTTTTGACTGTTGTCGATTCAACGGCTTCGATAGTAGCACTGTTGGTTACATTGCCTTTAGCATCGATAGTCAAATCAGTATCGGCGTGAACTAGCGCTCCATCAGTGTTAGTAACATCACCGTCGATGATTAAATCAAGCTTATCGGATGAAAAGATTTGTGCAGTGCTGGTTGTGTTATCCAGTTCGGCCGCCTTAATAGCAACACCATTACCAGACAACGTGCCTTGATTATCAACCGTTACAGCCTCAACAGACAAACTCTCGTCTTGGGCCAACACCGTTCCAGTATTAAAGAGATTCTGAACGTTTACCCAAGCGCTAGTTAAGGTCTCGATAATCGAGTTTGAGTTACTAAGATCGCCTTTTGCATCTATTACCAGTGCTTTATCGGCATGGATTAGTGCACCATCGGAATTGCTGATATCACCTTCAATGGTTAAGCCCAAGGCTCCGGATGAGAGTATCTTGCCATTTTCAGTACGGTTATCGAGAGCTGTTGCGTTAATGACAACACCCTTACCAGAAAGCGTGCCTTGGTTCTCAATTTTATTTGTCTCAATTAATAAACTGCTGTCTTGGGCTAGGATAGTGCCTGAGTTGCTTAGGTTCTGACTTTTGACTGT